>NZ_JAHBYB010000003.1 GCF_019636155.1 Brevundimonas sp.
GGGGCGGGGGGGGGGGGGGGCCCCCCCCCCCCCCCGCGGGGGGGGGGGGGGGCCGGGGGGGGGGGGGGGGGGGCCAGCCCCGGACACCGACGCTCGGGTCAGGCCCCCTCCACCATCCTGTGGATGGTCCCCCTCCCCCGATGGGGGAGGATCGTCATGAGCGACACCATTTTCGCCCTGGCCACGCCCCCTGGCCGGGGGGCGATCGCGGTCATACGCATCTCGGGGCCGGACACGGAAAGGACGCTGGCGGCCCTGGGCGTCGGCCGGCTCAAGCCGCGCCTGGCCATGCTGCGCGACCTCGCACATGGCGGCGATCACATCGATCAGGGGCTGGTCCTGTGGTTCCCCGCCCCGGCCTCCTATACGGGCGAGGACTGCGCCGAGCTGCAACTGCACGGCGGACGGGCTGTTGTCGAGGCGGCCAGTCGTGCGCTTCTGGACCTGGGCCTGCGGCCGGCCGATCCGGGCGAGTTCACTCAGCGCGCGTTCCAGAACGGCCGCATGGACCTGGCCCAGGCCGAGGCGGTGGCCGATCTGATCGACGCCGAGACACTAGGCCAGGCACGCCAGGCTCTGGGCCAGCTGGGCGGCGCCCTGTCGGATGTCTATGCCGGGTTCCGCGCCGATCTGCTCCGCGCCCTGGCCCTGGTCGAGGCCGAGATAGATTTTCCCGATGAAGAGACGCCCGACAATCTGGCCCGCTCGGCCGGACCGGTGCTGGACGGGCTGATCGCGCGACTGGAGGCGGCGCTGTCCGACGCCCGGCGGGGCGAGCGGGTGCGGGACGGCTATCGCATCGTCCTGATCGGCGAGACCAACGCGGGCAAGTCGTCCCTGTTCAACGCCCTGGCGGCGCGCGAGGCCGCCATCGTCACACCCATCGCGGGGACCACCCGCGATGTGCTGGACGCCGAACTGGTCATCGGCGGATACGCGGTGACCTTGTCCGACACCGCCGGCCTGCGCGACAGCGACGATCCGGTCGAGGCCGAGGGGGTGCGCCGCGCACGGGCGCGGGCTCAGGATGCGGACCTGCGCCTGTGGGTGCGGGCGCCGGGCGATGCGCCGGGCGTGGCCGCCGATTATGCGCAGCCCGACGATCTGGTGGTTTTGACCAAAGCCGATCTGGGTGCGGGGCCCGAGGTCGCGGGACATGAGACGCTGAGCCTCAGCACCACGACGGGACAGGGCCTTGACCGTCTGCACGACTGGATCGCCGCGCGCCTGGCCCGAGACCTGTCCGGCGCCGACTTCCCGGCCGTGACCCAGGAACGCCACCGACGGCGGCTGGACGAGGCCCTAGTCGCCGTCCGCGCGGCCCGCGCCCAACTGGACCGTGCGCCGGAGATGGCAGGCGACGATCTGCGCCGCGCCAATGAGGCCCTGGCCCGGGTGACGGGCGAGATCGGGGTCGAGGAGATTCTGGGCGAGGTCTTCGCCAGCTTCTGTATCGGCAAGTGATGTTTCACGTGAAACAGCGGCTCAGGTGGTGTTTGAGCGCCATTTCGCCTATGTGCGCGCCATGAGTTCTTTCGACGTCATCGTCATCGGCGGCGGACACGCGGGCTGTGAGGCCGCGGCGGCCTCGGCGCGCCTGGGCGCCCGCACGGCCCTGCTGACACAGAAGCTGTCGACCATCGGCGAGATGAGCTGCAACCCCGCCATCGGCGGCCTGGGCAAGGGCCATCTGGTGCGCGAGATCGACGCCCTGGACGGCGTCATGGGGCGTCTGGCCGACCGGGCGGGCATCCAGTTCCGCCTGCTGAATCGGTCAAAGGGCGCCGCCGTGCGCGGCCCGCGCAGCCAGATCGACCGGAAACTGTATCGCGAAGCCATGCAGGCCGAGATGGCGGCCACCCCCAATCTGACCCTGGTCGAGGGCATGGCCGAGGCCTTGGTCCGCGACGGCGGCCGGATCGCGGGTGTCGAACTGGCCGACGGACGGCGCTTGGCGGCCGGGGCTGTGGTGCTGACCACCGGCACCTTCCTGAACGGCGTCATCCATCGTGGAGACGAACGCCGGGCGGCCGGTCGGGAAGGGGACGCCCCCTCCACCGGCCTGGCGGCGGACCTGTATGGAACCGGCCTGATGATGGGGCGGCTGAAGACCGGCACCCCGGCGCGGCTGGACGGGCGCACCATCGCCTGGGACCGGCTGGAAATGCAGGCGGCGGACGACCAGCCCGTGCCCTTCAGCTTCCTGACCGACCGGATCGACGTGCCCCAGATCGCCTGTGGCGTCACCCATACGACCGAGGCCACCCACCGCATCATCGCCGAGCGCCTGGGTGAAAGCGCCGTCTATGGCGGCAAGCTGTCGGGCCGGGGCCCGCGCTATTGTCCGTCGATCGAGGACAAGGTGGTGCGCTTCGCCGACAAGACCAGCCACCAGATCTTCCTGGAGCCAGAGGGGCTGGATGACCCCACTGTCTATCCGAACGGCATCTCCACCTCGGTCGGCGAGGCGACGCAGATGGAATTCCTGCGCACCATTCCGGGCCTGGAGACCGTCGAGGTGTTCCGCTTCGGCTACGCCATCGAATACGACTATGTCGATCCGCGCGAATTGACTCCCGCGCTGGAGGTCAAGCGGATGCCCGGCCTGTGGCTGGCGGGCCAGATCAATGGCACCACCGGCTATGAAGAGGCGGGCGCCCAAGGGTTGATCGCGGGGGCCAATGCCGCGCGTTTGGCGGGCGACGGCGATCCGCTGATCCTGGGACGGGACCAGGCCTATATCGGGGTGATGATCGACGACCTGGTCACACGCGGCGTGACCGAGCCTTACCGCATGTTCACCAGCCGGGCCGAATACCGGCTGACGCTGAGGGCCGACAATGCGGACCAGCGGCTGACCCCCCTGGGCGTCCAGGTCGGCCTGGTTGGGGCCGGGCGTCGCGAAGCCTGGCAGGCCAAGGCCCAGGCGCTGGCGGGAGCGGGCGCAGTGGTGCGTGAGACCCGATTCACGCCGCGCGAGGCGCAAGCGCTGGGCATCGCCGTCAACAATGACGGCCAGCGCCGTTCGATCCGCGACCTCCTGGCCTATCCGAACGTGGACCTGTCGCGGTTCGAGGCGGTTCAGCCGGTCATTGCGACCTGGAGCGCGACGGTGCGCGAGCAGGTCGAGATCGAGGCGGGATACGCCGGCTACCTGGACCGCCAGGCCGCCGACATCGCCGCCCTGTCGCGTGAAGAGGACCTGATCCTGCCCGGCGATATCGACTATGCCGCCATCGCCGGCCTGTCGCATGAGCTGCGTGAGAAGCTGATCATGATCCGCCCGCGCACCTTGGGCCAGGCCAACCGGATCGAAGGAATGACGCCGGGCGCCCTGACGGCCCTGATGGGTCATGTGAAGCGCGGGCGCGTCGCGGCCTGATGACCGAAGCCGCCTTTCTGGATGCGGCGGGGTTCCAGGCCCGCACCGGGGTTTCCGACGCCGTTCTGGCTGACCTGGAGATCTTCCGCCAAAGGCTGGAAACGGCCAATGCCCAGATGAACCTGGTCGGCCCGGCCAGCCTGCCCGACTATTGGAACCGGCATGTGCTGGACAGCGCCCAGCTGCTGGACCACGCGCCCGACGCCCTGACCTGGGCCGATCTGGGGGCGGGGGCGGGGTTCCCAGGCCTGGTCCTGTCCATACTGTTGAAGGGGCGGCCGGGCGCCCATGTCTGGCTGATCGACAGTTTGAACAAGCGCTGCAGGTTTCTTCAGTCGGTGGTTGATGAACTGGCCCTGCCGGCGACCGTGATCTGGGGCCGGGCCGAGGATCAGGATGTGACGGTCCAGATCGTCACCGCCCGCGCCGTGGCCGCCATGACCGTCCTGCTCGCTTATGCACAGCCCTATTTCGATCGCGGTGCAAAAGGCCTGTTTCTCAAGGGAGAGAAAGCCGAGTCGGAGTTGACCGAGGCGCGGAAATCCTGGCGTTTCGAGGCTGAGGTCCGGCCGTCGCTCAGCGATGCGCGGGGTCGGATCGTCAGCATCGGGAGTCTGCAACGTGTCCGCTGAATCTAGGCCCATGCGGGTGCTGGCCGTGTCGAACCAGAAGGGCGGGGTGGGCAAGACCACCACGGCCATCAATCTGGGCACCGCCCTGGCGGCCATCGGCGAACGGGTGCTGATCGTGGATATGGACCCCCAGGGCAATGCCTCGACCGGCCTGGGTGTTCCACGTGAAACACGTCGGGTGACCATCTATGATGTGGTGGTGGACGGCCGGTCCATCGCCGAGGCGGCGGTCGAGACGGCCGTACCGGGTCTGTCCATCGTGCCGGCCGACGCCGACATGTCGGGCGTCGAGATCGAACTGAGCCAGGCGGATCGGCGCTCCTATCGGCTGCGTGACGCCCTGGCGGCGACCGGCGGGGGTCAGACCGGGTATGACTATGTGCTGATCGACTGTCCGCCGTCGCTGAACCTGCTGACGCTGAACGCCATGGCGGCGGCCGATGCGGTGCTGGTGCCGCTGCAATGCGAGTTCTTCGCCCTGGAGGGCCTCAGCCAGCTGATGCGGACCATCGACATGGTGCGCCAGAGCCTGAACCCGGCGCTGGAGATCCAGGGGCTGGTCCTGACCATGTACGACCGCCGCAACGCCCTGTCGGGCCAGGTCGCAAACGATGTGCGCAGCCATTTCGGCGACAAGGTCTATGACGCCGTCATTCCCCGGAACGTGCGGGTCAGCGAGGCGCCCTCGTTCGGCAAGCCGGCCCTGATCTATGATCTGAAGTGTGCGGGCAGCCAGGCCTATCTGAGACTGGCGCGCGAAGTGGTGGCGCGAGAGCGGCTGCGCCGCGCGGCCTGAATGAAACGGAATCATGCAAGTGTCTGAACGTCAAAGAGGTCTGGGGCGCGGTCTGTCGGCCCTGCTGGGCGAGCCGGTGGCGGCCGAGAGCGGGGCTGCGGCCCCCGCGGGCGTGCAGACGGTTCCGATCGAGAGCCTGAAACCCAACCCCGATCAGCCGCGCAAGGCCTTCGCCCGCGAAGAGCTTGAGGAGCTGACCGCTTCGATCCGCGACAAGGGGGTGCTGCAACCCATCCTGGTCCGGCCCCAGCCGGGCGAGGACGGCGTCTGGCAGATCATCGCCGGCGAACGCCGCTGGCGGGCCGCCCAGGGCGCGCGCCTGACCAGCGTGCCCATCGTCGTGCGCGAGATGGACGACCGCGAGGTTCTGGAAGTCGCCATCATCGAGAACGTCCAGCGCGCCGACCTGAACCCGGTCGAGGAGGCCCAGGCCTATGGACTGCTGATGGAGCGGTTCGGCCGCACCCAGGACGCCCTGGCCGGGGTGGTGGGCAAGAGCCGCAGCCATGTGGCCAACACCCTGCGGCTGCTGCAACTGCCTGAAGATGTGCTGGAACATGTGTCGCAAGGCCGGCTGTCGGCCGGTCACGCCCGCGCCCTGATCACCGCCCGCGATCCGTCGGCCCTGGCCGAGGCGGTGCTGAAGGACGGGCTGAATGTGCGTCAGGCCGAGGCCCTGGCCCGGCGTTCGGCCGAAGGTCCGAAAACCGCCAAAACCAAGGCGCGCCGGCCCGAAGGCGGCGCCGACATCGCCGCCCTGGAACAGGACCTGTCCGACGCCCTGGGCCTGCGGGTCGCCCTGACCGACCGGGGCGGCAAGGGCGAGCTGACCATCGTCTATTCCAGCCTGGAGCAGCTGGACGACCTGTGCCGGCGGCTGATGCGGAGCTGAGGCGGGCTTCGCCCCATTCCGGCCCTTGCATAAGGGGGCGTCTGGCCCTTTAAGCGCGCGGAACGCCTCCCCGCGTTCGATCAAGGAGCCCGACCGTGTCGAAACCCGCCCCGAAGAAAGTCGTCCTCGCCTATTCCGGCGGGCTGGACACCTCGATCATCCTGAAATGGCTCCAGACCGAATACGGCGCGGAGGTCATCACCTTCACCGCCGACCTGGGCCAGGGCGAGGAACTGGCGCCGGCCAAGGAGAAGGCGCTGAAGCTGGGCATCAAGCCCGAAAACATCTTCATCGACGACCTGCGCGAGGAATTCGTGCGGGACTATGTCTTCCCGATGTTCCGGGCCAATGCGGTCTATGAGGGCCAGTATCTGCTGGGCACCTCGATCGCCCGGCCCCTGATCGCCAAGCGCCAGATCGAGATCGCGCGCCAGATGGGCGCCGACGCCGTCTGTCACGGCGCCACGGGCAAGGGCAACGACCAGGTGCGGTTCGAGCTGGGCTATTACGCCCTGGAGCCGGACATCCGCGTCATCGCCCCGTGGAGGGAGTGGGAATTCCGGTCTCGTGAAGCCTTGCTGGACTTCGCCGAAAAGCACCAGATCCCGATATCCAAGGACAAGCGCGGCGAGGCGCCGTTCAGCGTCGACGCCAACCTTCTGCACTCCTCGTCGGAAGGCAAGGTGCTGGAGGACCCGGCGGTCGAGGCGCCCGAATTCGTGCATCAGCGGACCATCAGCCCCGAGGACGCCCCCGACAAGGCCGCGGTTATCGAGATCGGCTTCGAGAAGGGCGATCCGGTCTCCATCGACGGCAAACGCCTGTCACCCGCGACCCTGCTGACCGAGCTGAACCGGCTGGGTCATGACAACGGGATCGGCCGGCTGGACCTGGTGGAGAACCGTTTCGTCGGCATGAAGTCGCGCGGGGTCTATGAGACGCCGGGCGGGACCATCCTGCTGGCCGCCCGCCGGGGGATGGAGTCCATCACCCTGGACGGTGGGGCCATGCATCTGAAGGACGAGTTGGCCGTCCGCTACGCCCACCTGATCTACAACGGCTTCTGGTTCGCGCCCGAACGCGAGATGCTGCAGGCGGCCATCGACCATAGCCAGCAACGGGTCAACGGGAGCGTTCGGGTCAAGCTGTACAAGGGCAATGCGACGGTGATCGGCCGCGAAAGCCCCGACAGCCTGTACGACCAGGACCTGGTGACCTTCGAGGAGGGCGTCCAGGCCTATGACCACCGCGACGCCGAGGGCTTCATCAAGCTGAACGCCCTGCGCCTGCGGGTTCTGGCGCGGCGCGACGAACGCGGGCGTTGAACGCGCCGGTCGACCCCCACCTCTATCTGGCCTTCCTCGGCGTCATGGCGGTGATGGCAGTGACGCCGGGGCCGGCCAATCTGTTCGCCGTGGCGACGGGGGCCGGGCGCGGCCGGGCGGCGGCCCTGACGGCCGTGGTCGGGATGAACGCCGCCACCCTGGTCTGGTTCGGGGCGGCGGCCCTGGGCCTTGGCGCCCTGGTCGCGGCCTTACCACAGGTTTTCTGGCTGATCGCGGTCGTCGGGGCTCTCTACGTCGCCTGGCTGGGCCTGTCGGCCATCCTGCGGGCGTTGCAACCGGAGACCGGGGCGGCCGAGCCGGTTCTGCCGTCCGCGCCACGTCGGCGCGGCGCCCTTCTGGACGGGTTCGCCGTGCAGATCGCCAATCCCAAGGCGGTCCTGTTCTTCACCGCCGTCCTGCCGCCCTTCGTGGACGGGGCGCGGCCGCTGGGCCCGCAACTGATCCTGTTCGCCCTGGCCGTGGCGCTGATGGACGGCCTGGCCATGAGCGCCTATGGCCTGGGCGGGGCCGCCCTGTCTGCGGCCCTGGCGCGGCCTGGGTTCCGGCGCGGATTCGGCCTGGCGTCGGGCGCCCTGCTGCTTCTGGCCGCAGCCTTGATTGCATCGAGATTATAGGGGCTTATTCTTCGTGGAACCGTGTCTTTCAGGCGCCGTTCAGGTCACGATCACTAAACCGGCCCCATCACAGGAGGCACGTATGAAACGCTTCGTCCGCCCCGCCCTGGCGCTGGCCGTGGCCGCCACGGCCCTGACCGCCTGCGCCACCGCCACCCCCTATCAACCCGCCGGAATGGGCAGCCGCTACGGCTATGCCGAACAGCGGCTGGACGCCGGCCGCTACCTGGTCACCTTCGCCGGCAACTCGGTCACCTCGCGCGAGCAGGTGGAGATGTCCCTGCTGCTGCGCGCCGCCGAACTGACGGTGCAGAACGGCCAGGACTGGTTCGCCACGGTCAATCGCGCGACCGAGCGCGACACCCGATACAGCGTCACCCCCAGCCCCTTCTCGGCCCGCTACGGCCCATACTGGAGCCCCTACTGGCGCTTCTATCGCGGCGGATACTGGAGCCGCTGGGACCCGTTCTGGGACCGCGACATGGATATCCATCGCATCGACCGCTACGAGGCCTCGGCCGAGGTGGTGATGGGCCGCGGGCCCAAGCCCGCCGGCGACCGCAACGCCTTCGACGCGCGCGAGGTGATCGAGAACCTGGGCGGACGCGTGCCGCGCGGCATGTGACCCGACTGCGTCAGCTCCGGGCTGCGGCCCCGGGGCTGGCGGCCTATGCTCATCCGACGCGGGGCGACTTCAGCCGGCGCTTGTTGACGTGGGTGTCCGGCGCGGCGCCCATGTCCTCGGGCAGTTCGCCCTTGAAATAGAATCGTTGCCAGGCTTCCTTGGCCGCGTCGGGATCGCCGCCGGCCAGCCGCTTGTTGAAATCGGTGCGCTGGCGGTTCCAGGCCTCGAACTGGCCGTGCATGACGGGGTTCGACTCCAGCGATCGGATAACCGGCTGGAATCCCTCGACCTTGCGATGCTCGATCGGGGTGATGAAACAGAAGGGTTCCCCCTTGTCGAAACGAATCCGTCCCGGCCGGGTGAAGAGCCAGTTCATGGTGAAGGGGAAGGGCAGCCAGTCCGTCTCCGTCAGCCCGACCAGGGGCTGGATGCCGTCCTTCATGTGATTGGGCGATCCCGCGGCCAGGAGGCCCCAGCCCGGCGGGGTGCGGAACAGATACTGGGGATGCATGGTCAGCACCCCGCGCGAGAAGTGCGAGACCACGAAAGCCTTAAGGTCCGGAACCGGCCGGTCGGGGGTGATGACGATGTCGTCCTGGCTGGGCCCGCCGTTCCATTCGGCCTGGAAACCGTAGGGGCACAGGATCTCCCAGCCCGTGGTGTTGGCCATGCTCAGCGGCAGGCAGCGATAGGGGTGCCGGCTGGCGAAGGCGTCCATCCAGTTGCGCGACTGCCGGCCGGGAACCAAGTCCGGCGGCTGGGACGTCATCGGATAGCATTCCAGTTCCAACGGGGCGCTCCGGGCGGTATCGACTTGGGAACATCCTCCCTATCCCCGCCGCCTCGCCTGCGTCAAAGCCCGATGACCGACACGCCCCCGCCCGAAGCCGAACCCGAACCGACACCCGCCTATGACCGCGACCGCCTGCTGGCCTGGATGGCCGAGCGGGGGATCGCCCATGCCACCCGCGACCATCCGGCCGTCTTCCGCGTCGAGGAGGGGCTCGACCTGAAGGCCGCCATGCCCGGCGCCCACACCAAGAACCTGTTCCTGAAGGACAAGAAGGGCCGGCTGTGGCTGATCTCGGCGCGTCAGGACACGGTCATCGACCTGAAGCGGGCGCCCCCGGTTATCGGCTCGGACCGGCTGTCGTTCGGCAATGAGGCCCTGATGTGGGCGGTGCTGGGGGTGCGGCCGGGATCAGTCACGGCCCTGGGCCTGATCAACGACCTGGATCGGCGCGTGACCTTCGTCCTGGACCGCCGCCTTTGGGAGGCGGAGATCGTCAACTTCCACCCCCTGGTGAACACCGCGACCACCGCCCTGGACCAGGCCGCCTTCCGCCAGGTTATGGCCGCCCTGGATCGCGAGCCCCTGGTGGTGGACTTCGAGGCCATGAGCGCTTGAGTTGCGGCGGGGGCGGGACCATCTGTCGCCTGCCGCGTTGATCCCATCCGACAGGAGACCCCATGACCTTCGCCGATCCGACCAGCCCGCCCGCCGACCTGATCAAGGAGGGTTCGGACGCCGGCTTCATGGCCGATGTGATGGAGGCGTCCAAGACCCAGCCGGTCATCGTCGATTTCTGGGCCACCTGGTGCGGCCCCTGCCGCCAACTGACGCCCATGCTGGAGAAGGCCGTGCGCGCGGCGCAAGGGGCGGTCAAGCTGGTCAAGATCGATGTCGACAAGAACCCGGCCTATGCGGGCCAGCTGCGGGTCCAGTCGATCCCGACCGTCTATGCCTTCGTCGACGGCCAGCCGGTTGATGGCTTCCAGGGCGCGGTGCCGGAAAGCCAGATCAAGGCCTTCATCGACAAGCTGACCGGCGGCGCCGGTGTCAATTCGGATGTCGAGCAACTGTTGAGCCTGGGCGAGGAATCCCTGGGGCTGGGCGATTTCGGCGGGGCGGCCCAGGCCTTCGCCCATGTGCTGTCGATCGAGCCCGAGAACGAGCAGGCGATCGCCGGCATGGCGCGCGTCTATCTGGCGGGCGGCGACGCGGACCAGGCGCGCCAGACCATCGCCATGGCCCCGGCCGACTCCAAGGAGCCGGCGGTGGTCAGCCTGCGGGCCCAGCTGGCCCTGGCGGCCTCGGCCCCCGCGGGCGAGACGGCTGCCCTGGAAGCGCGGCTGCAGGCGGACCCCAATGATCACCAGGCCCGGTTCGACCTGGCCCAGGCCCAGGCGGCGGCGGGCGACCTGAAGGGGGCGGCGGACAGTCTTCTGGCCATCGTCGCCGCAGACCGGGAATGGAGCGACCAGGCCGCGCGCAAGCAACTGTTGACGGTGTTCGAGGCCGCCGGCGGCGCCAGCGACATCGCCCGCGACGGCCGGCGACGCCTGTCTTCGATCCTCTTTTCCTGAGGAGCCCGCGCGTTTGGCCCAGGGTTATGTGAAACCGTCGGACCTGCCCCAGGTGATCCCGGTCTTCCCCCTGGCCGGGGTGCTGGTGCTGCCGCGCGGCCAGCTGCCCCTGAACATCTTCGAGCCGCGCTATCTGAACATGGTCGACGACGCCATGGCCGGAGACCGGATCATCGGCATGATCCAGCCATCGGGCGGCCTTCCCGCCCAGCCCGGCCTGGCCAGGGTGGGCTGCGCCGGACGCATCACCAGTTTCGCCGAGACCTCGGACGGCCGCTATCTGATCACATTGACGGGCGTCAGCCGGTTCGCGGTCGAGGCGGAACTGCCCGGACAGGCGCCCTATCGCCAGGTGCGGGCCCGCTATGAGGCGTTCGAGACCGACCTGACGGCGCCCGACCTGGACGCCGGGTTCGATCGGGAACCCCTGCTGGGGGCCCTGCGGCCCTATCTGGAATCGCGCGGCCTGGACATCGACTGGGAGACGGCCGAGGGGGCGCCGATGGAGGCCCTGGTCAACAGCCTGTCCATGGCCCTGCCGTTCGAGCCGCCCGAGAAACAGGCGCTTCTGGAGGCCCCGGCCGTGCCCGATCGCGCCGAGGTGCTGACAGCCCTGCTGCGGATCGACGCCGCCGGGGATGACGAGGACGCGCCCCTGCAATAGAGGGAAGACCCATGAGCGACGCCTTCAACACCCCCGCCACGGTCGATCCGCGCCTGCTGGAGACCCTGGTCTGCCCGGTCACGCGCGGACCCCTGACCTGGGACCGCCAGACCAACGAACTGGTGTCCAAGGGCGCCCGCCTGGCCTATCCGATCCGCGACGGCGTGCCGATCATGCTGCCGGAAGAGGCGCGGCCGCTGGACTGACCGCGCCTACGTCGCCCGGTCAGTAGCGGTAGTGGTCGGGCTTGAACGGCCCGGCCTGGGGCACGCCGATATAGGCGGCCTGGTCCGATTTCAGTTCGGTCAGTTTCGCGCCCAGCTTGGCCAGGTGCAGGAAGGCGACCTTCTCGTCCAGGTGTTTGGGCAGGGTGTAGACCTGCCGCTCATAGGCCCTGGCGTTGGTCCACAGTTCGATCTGGGCCAGGGTCTGGTTGGTGAAGGACGCGCTCATCACGAACGACGGGTGGCCCGTGGCGTTGCCCAGGTTCACCAGACGGCCTTCGGACAGCAGGATGATCTTCTTGCCGTCCGGGAATTCGATGTGGTGGACCTGGGGCTTGATCTCGTCCCACTTGAAATTCTTCAGCCCGGCGACCTGAATTTCGCTGTCGAAGTGGCCGATGTTGCAGACGATGGCGTTGTTCTTCATCGCCCGCATGTGGTCGACGCGGATCACATCCTTGTTGCCGGTGGCGGTGACGAAGATGTCGGCCTTGTCCGCCACGTCTTCCAGCACCTGGACCTCATAGCCTTCCATCGCCGCCTGGAGGGCGCAGATGGGGTCGATCTCGGTCACGATCACCCGGGCGCCGCCCTGGCGCAGGGATGCGGCCGAACCCTTGCCCACGTCGCCATAGCCGCAGACCACGGCCACCTTGCCCGACAGCATGACGTCGGTGCCGCGACGGATGGCGTCGACCAGCGATTCCCGGCAGCCGTACAGATTGTCGAACTTGGACTTGGTCACGCTGTCGTTGACGTTGATGGCGGGGAAGGGCAGCTCGCCCCGCTCGGCCATCTGGTACAGGCGGTGGACGCCGGTGGTCGTCTCTTCCGACACGCCGCCGATGGCGTCGCGGATGGCGGAATAGAAGCCAGGCTTTTCGGCTAGATACCGCTTCATGACCTTGAAGAGGGCTTCCTCTTCCTCGTTCTGCGGGTCGTCCAGGACGCTGGCGTCCTTTTCGGCCTTGGGCCCCAGCACGCACAGCAGGGTGGCGTCGCCGCCGTCGTCCAGGATCAGGTTCGGATAGCCGCCATCCGCCCATTCAAAGATCTTGTGGGCGTAGTCCCAGTATTCCTCCAGGGTCTCGCCCTTGACGGCGAAGACCGGGGTTCCCGCGGCGGCGATGGCGGCCGCGGCGTGGTCCTGGGTCGAGAAGATGTTGCACGAGGCCCAGCGCACCTCGGCCCCCAGGGCTTCCAGCGTCTGGATCAGCACCGCCGTCTGGATGGTCATGTGCAGGGAACCGGCGATGCGGGCGCCCTTCAGCGGCTGGGACGGGCCGTATTCGGCGCGCACGGCCATCAGGCCCGGCATCTCGGTCTCGGCGATGGCGATTTCCTTCTTGCCGAAGTCGGCCAGGGCGATGTCGCGCACGATATAGTCGGTCATGGGTTCGGCTCCTCGGCCGCAATCGGTTCGGTCGGGCGCCCCTATAGCCGTCCGTCGCCGGCCGTTCAATGAACATATAAGGATATCCTTATATCCCCTCGGACGAGTCCGCTTGCCAACCGCCGCCATCGAAGGCTCAATCCCCCCGCATGGTGAGATTGGACAGAGTTTCGCGCCGGACCCTGATCGGCGGCGCGGCGGCCCTGGCGGGGGCGGCGAGCGGATCGGGCGCGTGGGCGCAGGACTCCTTCAGCTCTCAGGGGGTGAGCGCGGGGCGGGCGACCGTTCCGGTGCGGATCGACGGCCACGGGCCGTTCCAGTTCCTGGTCGACACGGCGGCCAACGCCTCGGTCCTGGCCGCGGACCTGGCCCAGCGGCTGGGGCTGGAGTCGATGGGACTGATCGGCATCCATACACTGGTGGGACGCGAGGTCGTGCCCACGGTGCGCGCCGCCACCGTGCACAGCGGCGCCCTGGAGGCCGCGAACGTCCGCATGGCCATCGGACAGCGCGCCGCGATCGGGGGGCTGGACGGGCTTCTGGGGTGCGATCTGCTGGCGGAAAGCCGGATCGTGCTCAGCTTCGCCGGAAGCCAGCGGATTCGCATCGGCCGTTCCGCCCCGCCGGCCCGCAGCTTCACCCACGGCCTGGGCGAGACCGGTCAGATGGTGGCGCCTGGCGAGCGGCGGTTCGGCAACCTGCTGGCCATAACGGCGCGGGCCGGATCGACCCCGACCACGGCCATTATCGATTCCGGCGCCGAGGGCACCCTGTTGAACACCGCCGCGGCGCGCGCCGCCCGTTGCCTGCCGATCCAGCTGGCCAACGGTTCGACGCGGGTTCAGATCCATAGCCCGACCGGAGAGGTCACCTCGGCCCAGCCCATGCTGTTGCGGGAGCTGGGATTCGCCGGGATCGACGTGACCAACCTGCCGGTCGCGGTGGGCGACTTCCACACCTTCGGCCTGTGGGGGCTGCAGGATCAGCCCGCCATGCTGATCGGCCTGGACATCCTGAGGCTGTTCAAACGGGTCTATATCGACCTGAAGCGCAGCGAATTCAGCGTCTTTCTATAGGACGTAACGGGCTCTTAAGTCGATGGAGCCATACTGGCGGCATGGATCGCCGCAGTCTCATCGGCCTGTCGAAACCCGCCGCGCGCAAGACCTCGGGCGGGGGCGGCTCGGCCTCGGCCAACAGCTATGTCCGCTTTCCGACCGTGACGGCCACCATCATTCGGCCGACCGGCCAGCGCGGCGTCTTTTCGGTGGAGACGGGGGTGGATGTCGCCGACGCCGCCCTTCGCGCCCGCGCCGAACAGTCGGGGCCGCGCCTGCGCGCCGCCTATGCCGAGGTGTGCCAGCAGACCGCTCGGGTCCTGCTGCCCGGCGCCCCGCCGGACATCGACGCCCTGGCGCGCCAGCTTCAGGCGGCGACCGACCGCGTCCTGGGGCGGGCGGGGGCGCGGCTGCTGCTGGGCACGGTGATGATCGCCTGAAACGGCCCGCGCCTCGCGGGCTCAGGCCTTCAGCAGGGCGGTCGAGGCGGCCTCCAGCCGGCTTTCCAGCTGATCCATGAACTCGGCCCGTTTCAGCCCGGCGGGAATGGGCGGCAGGAACTGGAACACCACCACCCCCGGCCGGCGCATGAAGCCGTGGGCGGGCCAGTGCTGGCCGGAATTGGTCGCCAGGGGCCAGCAGGGGCTGTCCAGGTCGCGATACAGGGCCGCGATGCCCGGCTTGTAGTCCGGCCGCGCGCCCGGGGCGGTGCGGGTGCCCTCGGGGAAGATCAGGATCTGGCGGCCCTCGGCGTGACGATCGCGGGCCTGTCGCACCATGGACTTCAGCGCCTTGGAGTGGGCCGAGCGGTCCACGGCGATCATCCGCGTCTTCCAGGCGAACCAGCCGAAGAAGGGCAGGGGCATCAGCTCCTTCTTCAGAACGAAACAGGGGTCGTCCAGCATGGCGAAGGGGGCGACGACGTCCAGCATGCCCTGGTGCTTGCCGGCGATCAGGGCCGGGCCCGACGGTCGATGCTCCAGGCCGCGCACCTCGACCCGCACTCCGGCGATCCAGCGCAGGCCGAACAGGACGAACCGGGCCCACAGCTTGATGACCCCCATGGCCGGCCGGTGCGGCATCAGCAGGGCCGGCGACAGGCCCACCGCGAACAGGGGCATCGACAGATAGAGCCACAGGGTGAAGATCAGGGAGCGGATCACGGTCACGATGCGGCGCGGACCCCCGCCTTGCCGGCCGCCGCCTCGATGGCCGGCTGGGCGTCGATCGACCCGCCGGTCAGGCGGCGCACCCCCTCGCGTCCCAGGACGGCGAGATATTTCATGTATTCCAGCGTCATCCGCCGGGCGGTGACGGCGGCCCGCCACCAGCGGCTATTGTCCAGGGCGGGGGTGGAGACGGCATAGGGCGTCAGGGTCACCCCCGGCGCGGCCGAGCGGATCTCGATCAGGCTGCGCGGCATATGATAGTCGGAAGTCACGACGATCAGGCTGTCATAGCCCTTGGCGCGGGCCCAGGCGGCGATCTCATGGGCGTTGCCGTTGGTGGTCTCGGCCTCGAACCCCAGATCGACGCAACAGTTGAACAGCCGGGCCGAACCGGGGACCAGGGCGCGCAGTTCCTGGCGCCGCACCTCGCGGTTGACGCCCGAGATCAGCAGCCGGCGGCCCTTGCCCTGTTCCAGCAGGCGCATGGCGGCGTTGACCCGCTCGGCCGAGGGGCCGGTCAGGGCCACGATGGCGTCGGCCCGCGCCGGTTCGTCGGCGGGCGTGAAGCCGCGCACCCGTTCGGCGAAGACGAACAGGCCGACCAGCCACATCAGGGCCAGGATGCCGATCAGGGCGAGGAATTTCATCCGTCCTTCCTATCGCCGGGCCCACGGCGGGCCAAGTCGCCGATGACCGCGACTCGCGCGGCCGCAAGCGCCACCGTAGCGGCGATCAGCGGCAGGGGCGAGAGCAGGATCAGGTCGCGCCAGGCGACCGGCAGGGCGGGGGTCAGTCCCTCATCGCCCCCCAGCAGCCGCAGACCGGCGACCAGGACCGCCGCCGTCCCCGCACCCACGGCGCCCGAGGCGGCGGCCAGAAGGCCGTAGCGGCGCATGAACAGGCCGGCGATGGCTCCGTCGGAGGCGCCGTTCAGGCTCAGGGTCTCGACCACCGCCCGGTTGGCGGCCAGGCCCGCGCGGGTAGCATAGATCACGGCCGCCCCGGCCGCCCCGGCGACCAGCAGGAAGGCCGCCGCCGCCAGGGCGGTGATCAGGGCGGCCGCGCGCTTCACCTCGCCGCGCCACTGGGTGTGGTCGTCAACCGTTGCATCCAGCCCCGCCTGGGCCAGGGCGCGGGCCAGGGTCGGGGCGCTGGCCGGGGCGTCGGACTGGAGCCGGACGGTCACCAGCATGGGGATGGTCAGGTCCGGCAGGATGGCCTCGCCGAGCCAGGGCCGCAGCAGGGCCTCGGCGGCCTTGCGGTCCAGGGCCTCGGCCTCGGCCACCCCGTCCAGGCCCGACAGGACCTCCGCCGCGCGGGCGGCGGCGGTGGGGCCGGTCTCGCCCGCCCGCGGCCGGACCAGGACCGTGACCTCGGCCCGCAGCCGTCCGGCCCAGCCGTGGGCCGCCCGGTCGGCCGCCGATCCTCCGACCGCCGCCAGGGCGGCCAGGAAACACAGGGCGGCGATGACCGCCGCCAGCCAGGGCTCGCCCGCCGCGTCTCGGGGCAGAAGGCCATCGCGCCGACGCCCCGCCATCACGCCGCCTCCAGCCGGCCGCCGGCCAGGCGCAGGACCGTCGCGCCCGAACGGGCCGCCAGGGCCTCGTCGTGGCTGGCGATCAGCAGGGTCACCCCCTGGCGGTTCAGGGCCTGGAACAGGCGCAGCAGGCGTTCGGCCATGGCGCGGTCGACGCTGCCGGTCGGCTCGTCGGCGACGATCAGCTCGGGCCGGTTCAGCACCGCGCGGGCGATGGCCAGACGCTGTTTCTCGCCCCCGGACAGGGCGGTCGGCCGGGCGTCCATCCGTCGGTCCAGCCCGACCCAGCGCAGCATCTCCTCGACATCGGCCGCATGGTTGGCGGGCCGCCCGCCGGCCAGGCGCAACGGCAGGGCGGCGTTGTCGAAGACGCTGAGATGATCCAGCAGGCGGAAATCCTGGAACACCGCCCCGATGCGGCGGCGAAAGGCGGGCAGCGCGCGGCGCGGCGCGGTCGTCGCATCCTGGCCGAACAGGGTGATTCGCCCCTGGCTGGGCCGCTCGGCCAGGGTCAGGAGTTTCAGCAGGGTCGACTTTCCCGCGCCGGACGGGCCGGTAAGGAAGTGGAAAGAGCCGCGCGGCAAAGTGAGGTTAACGTCCCGGAGCACGCCCGGAGCCTCCGCATAGCCGAATCCCACGCCGTCCAGTCGGGCGGTCACGGACGAGGCGGCGGGCGCGGCGCGGCGGGGTTCGGGCATCTGGGGTTCGGTTAGGTCAGCGGGGCCATGCGCGCCGCACGGGAGGGGGCGGCTTCGCCTCGCAGTCAGACGCCATGATACTGACCTGCCCCGCCTGCGCCACCAGCTATTTCACCCCCGACGAGGCGATCGGCCCCATGGGCCGCAAGGTTCGCTGCCAGGCCTGCGGCGAGGTCTGGAAGGCCGTTTCCGAAGAACCTCTGGAACTGGGCCGGTCCGGGGAGCCGGGCTTCACGCCCCGGCCGGACCCCGCGCCTCCCCCGGTCGCCGCAACCGAATCGTCCGAAACCCTGGCCGAGACACCGGCGCCGGAACTGCCCCGCGCCTTCCGCGCCCGGGCCGAGCAGCAGCGCCGCCTGCGCCGCGCCGCCACCCACGGCGCCGCCTGGGCCGGATTGGCGGGCATCTTCGTCGCCATCCTGGGAACCGCCTGGATCTTCCGCGTCGATGTGGTCGACCTGTATCCGCGCGCGGCCAGCGTCTACGCCGCCGTCGGCGCGCGGGTGAATCCGACCGGGCTGGAGTTCGAGGCGGTGGGCGCGCGCGCCATGACCGACGATCCGTCCCTGGTCCTGGTCTCGGGCGCCCTGCGGAACGTGCGTGACCGCGAGATCGTCGCCCCCCCGGTCCGGGTCGCCCTGCTGGACGCCCATGGGGTCGAACTGGGCCACCGGGTCGTGGCGATAGAGGCCGCCCCGGTCCTGCCCGGCCGGGTCCAGGGCTTCGCCGTCCGGATACCCGATCCCGGCGGCAAGGCGACGGGGGTGGGGGTCGATTTCGTCCTGGTCCCGCCCCAGGCCGCCGCCGACCGGCGCCCCCAGGGCGAGGCCCGGGCCCCTTCGCCGGCCTCCGCCGCGGCGCCGCGCGCCCTGCCGGCCGCCGCCGTGGGGCTGAGGCCGGCGATGAGCGACGCCGGTTCCGGCCTGATCGAGGCGCCGCTGGAGGCCATGCCGCTCGACAGCGCCCCGGTGGAAGCGGTATCGCCCGCACATCATGGCTGATCCCACCCCCGCCGTCCTCCTGCCCGAGGCCGAGATCCAGCGCATCGTCGCCGATCTGGCCGCGCGCATCGCCCCGGTCATCGACGACGAGACGGTGGCGGCGGTGCTGCTGACCGGCGGCCTGTGGTTCGCGGCCGACCTGACCCGCGCCCTGTCGCGCGTCGGCCGCCATGTTCGGTTCGACGCCCTGTGGCTGGCCTCCTATGGCGACGAACAGAAGAGCCGGGGCGAGATCGAGGTCCGCGCCGGCTTCCAGCGGCCGATCGAAGGCCGCACCGTCCTGATCGTCGACGATGTGTTCGACACCGGCCTGTCCCTGGCTGAGGCGGTGCGGATCGCGCGCGACCAGGGCGCGGCCCGGGTCCTGACCGTGGTCTTCGCCCGCAAGCCCTGGCCCCTGCCCCGCGCGCCCGAGCCGGACTTCGTCGGCTGGGAGGCGCCGAACCGCTTCCTGGTCGGCTATGGCTTGGACCACGCCGGCGGCCTGCGCGGCCTGCCGGACATCTGCGCCCTGGATTAGGTTTTCCGCTTCAGCGTCACATAGACGGCGCCGGCGCCGCCGTGCCGCCGGTGCGCCGAGGCGAAACCGGCCACCACCCCGCGCAGGGCTGGGGCGTGCAGCCAGTCCTCGAAGGAGGCGCGGATCACCCCGCCGCCCCGCCGGCCCTGGCCGGTGATGACCAGGACGGCGCGCAGGCCCCGCGCATGGCACGACAGCAGGAAGGCGCGCAGGACGTCCTCGGCCTCGAACCGGCCATAGCCGTGCAGGTCCAGCCGCGCCTCTATCGGATCACGCTCGCGCGACAGGCGGCGCTGACGGCGCGGTTCCAGAAGGTCCGGCGCCCGGACAGGGGCGCGGACGGGCGCCGGGCGGGTGATGGCGGGGGGCGCAACGACAGGGGCCGGTCGACCCTTGGTCTGGCTCTTGGGCGCGGCTTTCGGGGCGGGGGCGTCCGGATCCTGGGCCGTCGCCTCGGCCAGGGGCGCGCGGCGTCGCCGGGACGGGGTGACGGTTCCGGACACCCGGGCCCACAGCCGGCGGTCGTCGTCGCTCAGGGGCGGGGGCCCGCGCCGGGCCATCAGGCGTCCGGGGCGCCGGCCTCGTCCTCGGCCGGATCGGCCGGTCCGGGCGCATGGACCAGCAGGTCGCCCGGCTGGCAGTCAAGTTCCCGGCACAGGGCGTCCAGGGTCGAGAAACGGATGGCCCGCGCCTTGCCGGTCTTGAGGATCGACAGATTGGCCACGGTGACCCCGACTCGGTCGGCCAGCTCCGTCAGCGACATGCGGCGCTGGACAAGCATGCGGTCGAGCTGGACGCGAATGGCCATGACGGGTCTCTACTCCGGGCGCTGTCGATCGGAAAGGCGCGATCCGGCCGCGTCGCGGGGCGAACGGGCAGGACGGACAGCGCCGATCCGGCGGGTGCTCATATGGTCAGCTCCGCTTCGCGCCGCAGACGGGCGCCCTCGCGGAACACCTCGGCCAGGACCAGGACGATCAGGACGGAAAAGCCGGGGGTCAGCAGGTCGCCCAGCCCCTGGGTCTCCATGACCCCGGGGGCCAGGCGCGAGGCGACCAGGCCCTGGGCGACCCAGACCCCGCCGGTGACGACAGTCAGGATCAGGCCGATCTGGCGCAGGCGGCGCACGTTTCCGGGCTGGAACGGGTCGCCGAGGATCAGGGTGCGGAAGATCATCCGCAGATTGCGCACGATCAGCATGAAGCCCCCGAAATAGGCGGCGAATGCGCCCACGGCGAACAGCAGCAGGGCGCGCGTCAGGGGCAGGGCCCGGCCGCCGCCGGAATTGTCCGAGACAGTGACGTTGAAATTATCGATGGGAATGAAGATCGAGGCGACCAGGAACAGGATCAGCACGCCGGTGATCACGGCCAGGACCCAGAAGGCCACGTCCAGGGCGATCTTCAGAAAACTGGACACCGAACCCGGTCCGAGCGTGCGGATCCCGGGGATGCGAAGGGCCATGCCGAGCGGCGTCAGTTTCGGCAGGCGCATGGAGGTCAGCCTCTTTCGGGGTCGGACGATCACCGCGCGGGGCCGTGGGGCCCGCACGCGGTGTCATTCTTCGCGGTCTTCACCCATGAGGTCAAAAGGCTTTCTTTCTGGGGCCGCGCGTATCGGCCCTGCAGGATCATTTTCCTTCGTCGCGGTCGTTGGCCCGATGGGACCCGCCGCCCCGAGGCGACGAATGATCAGAAGGCCTGGACCAGGATGGCGACCATGGCGGTCGGCAGGGCGGCCAGAAGGATGGTGTTGACGAAGGCGTGGCCGACCTTGTCCATCAGTTGCGAGGCGTTCATCGTATACATCGTGTTTCTCCGTCGATTGATCGGGGTCATTTTTCGCTCCGACCTGAGTGTTCGCCGCACATCCATTCCTTAGGCCCGGAATGTAGGGAACGGCGCGGCCTCCGTTCTTGAGGATGATAGATAGGCCTTGCTCTCTCGGAAATCACGTTACATATCGTTTAACGATATTAAACTTTGGCAAGGAACTGTTTCAGGCGGTTGATCGGGAATGACTCTGAGACTTATCAAGGGGATGCGGCTTGTCGCGGCGACCCATAATCCCGGCAAGGCGCGCGAGATCTCGGCCCTGCTGGATGGAAATTACGACGTCGTAACCGCCGGCGACCTGGACCTGCCCGAACCGGACGAGACCGAGAGCACCTTCGTCGGCAATGCGGTGCTGAAGGCGCGCCACGCGGCGGACCGCTCGGGCCTGGTCGCCCTGGCCGACGACAGCGGCATGTCGGTGGCGGCCCTGGACGGGGCGCCGGGCATCTATTCCGCCCGCTGGGCCGGGCCGGACAAGGATTTCGCCATGGCCATGGCGCGCGTCGAGGAACGGATCGAGGAGACGGGCCGCCGCGACGCCAATGGGGAACTTAGGGCCTGGTTCACCAGCGCCCTGGCCGTGGCCTGGCCCCATGGACCTGTGGTGGCGGTGCAGGGACGGGTGGACGGCCGCCTGACCTTCCCCCCGCGCGGCGACCGGGGTTTCGGCTATGACCCGATCTTCATCCCGGACGGCCAGGCCGAGACCTTTGGCGAGATGGACCCGGATCTGAAGGACCGGCTCAGCCACCGCGCCCTGGCGTTCGCCAAGCTGAAGGCGGCGCTGATTGACTGATACGCTCGATCCCGGATCAGCGGTCGGCCTCTATGTCCACTGGCCCTATTGCGCGCGCATCTGCCCCTATTGCGATTTCAACGTGGTGCGCGACCGGGGGCGGACCCAGGAGCAGGCGGGACTGGTCCAGGCCATCCTGGCCGACATGGAGGCGCAGAGGGCGCTGACGGGGCCGCGCGCCCTGGCCTCGATCTTCTTCGG
The DNA here is from genome assembly GCF_019636155.1 of Brevundimonas sp. Taxonomy (GTDB): domain Bacteria; phylum Pseudomonadota; class Alphaproteobacteria; order Caulobacterales; family Caulobacteraceae; genus Brevundimonas. Next base: position 21,751 of record NZ_JAHBYB010000003.1, read on the forward strand.
CGGCGGCACCCCGTCGCTGATGGCGCCCGAGGCGGTGGCGGCGGTGATCGACCGGGCGCGGGCCCTGTGGGCGGCCGCGGGGCCGATCGAAACGACGCTGGAAGCCAACCCGACCGACGCCGAGGCGGGGCGGTTCGCGGCTCTGGCCGAGGCGGGGGTCAACCGCCTGTCGATGGGAGTCCAGGCCCTGGATGACGCCAGTCTGAAACTGTTGGGCCGCAACCATTCGGCCGCCGAGGCGATCCGGGCCGTGGGCTTGGCCCGGGCGGCGTTCGACCGACTGTCGATCGACCTGATCTATGCGCGGCCCGGCCAGACCCAGGCGGCCTGGACGGACGAGCTGAAGACCGCTCTGGACCTGGGGTTCGAGCATGTCTCGCCCTATCAGCTGACCATAGAGGCGACGACAGCGTTCGGGCGGGCAGCGGCGCGCGGGACCCTGATCCCGCCTGGGGAGGACGCGGCGGCGGGCCTGTATGAGACGACTCAGGCGGTGCTGGGGGCGGCCGGATTCGACGCCTATGAGGTGTCCAACCATGCGCGGGGCGTGGCGGCGCGCTCCAGCCACAACCTGCATGTCTGGCGCGGCGGCGACTATGTCGGGGTCGGGCCGGGCGCCCACGGGCGGCTGACCCTGGCCGGCGCGCGCACGGCCACCGTCGCCCATCGCGGAATCGCCGACTATGTGGCGGGCGTCGCGGCGGAAACCCCCTGGGCCGAGCGGACCGCGCTGGAGGCGGCCGAGGCGGACGAGGAGCGGGTTCTGCTGGGCCTGCGCACGGTCGAGGGGGTCGAGGCGGGGGCGCTGGCGCGGCTGGGGCTGGAGGCGCGGGTGGATGAACTGGTCGCGGACGGCTTCCTGAGGCTTCAGGGCGGCCGCGTCGTCGCCACGAATGCGGGTCGGCCGGTTCTGGACGGGGTGCTGCGGGCGCTGCTGGCGTGACGTGCTAGGAATGAATCGATGACCGACCGTCCGCTTTTTCCGCCGACTGCTCCGCCGCCGCGCCCGGTGACGCCGGGCCTATATCTTGTGTCGACCCCCATCGGGAACCTGCGCGACATGACGCTGCGGGCGCTGGACGTGCTGGCGGCGGCGGATGTGGTGCTGGTCGAGGACACGCGGGTGACGACCAGGCTGCTGTCGGCCTACGGGCTGAAGGCCCGGCTGGAGCGATGCGACGACCACGCCTCGGCCCGCGCGGCCGAGACGGCGGTGGAGCGGATAACGGCGGGCGAGGTGGTGGCCCTGGTCAGCGACGCGGGGACGCCCCTGGTGTCGGACCCCGGCTATGTGGTGGCGCGGGCCGTGATCGCGGCGGGCCTGCCGGTGCATCCCATTCCCGGCGCCTCCAGCCTGCTGGCCGCCCTATGCCTGGCGGGCCTGCCGGCGGACCGGGTGCTGTTCGAGGGTTTCCTGCCGCCCAGGTCGGCCGCGCGCAAGACGGTGCTGGAAACCCTCAGGCCCGGCCGCCAGACCCTGGTCTTCTTCGAGAGCGGACCGCGCCTGGCCGACAGCCTGAAGGACATGGCCGAGGTTCTGGGCGACCGGTCGGCGGCGGTGACGCGCGAACTGACCAAGCTGTATGAAGAGGCCGTGCGCGGAACCTTGTCGGACCTGGCGGCCGATCCGCGCTGCCAGGCGCCCAAGGGCGAGATCGTCGTGGTCGTCGGCCCCGGCGAGGCGGAACAGGCGGGCGAGGCGGAGATCGACGCCGCCCTGGCCGAGGCCCTGGGCCGGCTGCCGCCCGGCGAGGCGGCGGCCGAGGTGTCCAGGGCGCTGAACCTGCCGCGCAAACCCCTGTATCAGCGGGCCCTTTCTCTCAAGAGTTCGGCCCTGAAGGGTCGCGGATGACGCCCCGGGCGTCCCGCATCGCGCGCGGCGGCCGGTCCTGGCGCGAGGGCCACGGGGCCGAATGGATCGCCGCCCTGTGGCTGATGGCCAAGGGCTATCGCATCCTGGGCTTCCGTCTGAAGAGCCGGGCGGGCGAGATCGACATCCTGGCGCGGCGCGGCCGGGTGCTGGCGGTGGTCGAGGTCAAGCGGCGCGCGACCCTGGAGGCGGCCCTGACCGCCGTGACCCCGGCCCAGACGGCCCGGCTCGTGGCCGCCGTGCAACAGGTGGTGCAGGGACGTAAAGCTTTGCAGGAGCTGGACATCCGTTTGGATACGGTGGCGCTGGCCCCCGGCCGGTTTCCGCGCCATCGTCGCGGCCTGGGGTAGATCGCGGGGGCGGGGGTCCATGACACGCGAAGACGCCGTCGAGGTGCTGGAGGCGGCCGGTCAGGCCGAGGACGGGGGGTTTCCCCTGCTGGAGGCGGCGATCGCCTGCGCCATCCATGACTATCCATTCCGCGATCCCGAGCCGGTGCGTGTCCTGGCGGCCAATGCGGTCGAGAGGCTGAAGGAGCGGATCGGCGGCGAAGGGCCGGACGACGCCCTGGCCGAGACCATGGGCGCCGACCTGCGGCTGAACGGCGACCTGATGCATTACGAGGACGCCGCCAACACCGACCTGATCGACGTGGCCGAGCGGCGGCGCGGCCTGTCGGCGGCTCTGGCGGTCTTCTATCTGCATTGCGGACGCCGGGCGGGGATCGAGGCGCGGGGCGTCGATTTCCCGGGCCATTTCCTGGTGCGGGTCGAGACGCCCGACGGGCCGGTGGCCCTGGATCCGTTCAGCCAGGGCCGGCTGGTCCTGCCCAGCGAGCTGACGCGGCGGGCCCTGCGGGCCGGGCTGACGCCGCATGTGGCGGACCGGCTGGACCTGCTGATGGCGCCGGTCAGTGACCGCCAGGCCCTGATCCGGTTGCAGAACATGTTGTTCAGCCGCGCCATCCGCTGCGGCGACTATGAGGGGGCCGAGCGGTCGGCCCTGCGCCGCGCCCTGCTGGACCCCGAGGATTACCGGCCCTGGCTGGACGTGGCCGCCGCGCGCGAGAAACAGGGCGCCCTGGCCGGGGCGCTCCAGGCCCTGGACCGGGCGCGGGGCCTGGATCTGGCGGCCGAGGCCGGGCGGGCCCAGACCTATGAACGGGTGCGGCTGAGGCTGAACTGAGTCGGTCCTTTCCCGTTCCCTGCGCTCCTGGGGAGGAGCGGGCTTGCGCTCGACCTTCTCCACAGGCACCTAACGCCCTCAAGCAGCGAACGACCGCGTCGTGAGCGTTAGGGCGAAAAACGCCCTCAAGCAGCAAGCGCCCGCGGCGCGCGCGTTAGGGCAAACATCATGCTTAGAGTCGCCATCCAGATGGACCCCATCGAGGCGGTCAATATTGACGGGGACACCACCTTCCTCCTGGCCATGGCGGCCCAGGGACGCGGGCACGCCCTGTGGGTCTATGATTTCCGCACCCTGGCGCTGGAGGACGGGCGGCTGTTCTGCCGGGCGCGTCCGGTGACCCTGAGAGAGGTCGTCGGCGATCACGTCACCCTGGGCGACGAGGTGAAACTGGACCTGGGCGAGGATGTGGACGTGATCCTGATGCGCCAGGATCCGCCGTTCGACATGGCCTATGTGACGGCCACCTATCTGCTGGAGACGGTGCATCCCCGGACCCTGGTCGTAAATGACCCGGCCGAGGTGCGTTCGGCGCCGGAAAAACTGTTCGCCACGCGGTTCGCCGGGCTGCAGCCGCCGACGCTGATCTCCTCGGACGTCGTGGCGCTCAGCGATTTCCACGCGCGGCACGGCGATGTGGTGCTGAAGCCCCTGCACGGGGCGGCGGGCTCGGGGGTGGTGCGGCTGAAGGCCGAGGACCCGAACCTGGAAGCCCTGGTCGAAATCCACGCCACGGGATCGCGCGACCCCCTGGTGATCCAGAAATTCATCCCGGCTGTCTCGGCTGGGGACAAGCGCATCCTGCTGGTCGACGGCGAGGTGGTCGGCTCCATCAACCGGGTGCCGATGAAGGGCGCCGTTCGCTCCAACCTGCGCGTCGGCGGCGTGGCCGAGCCGGTCGAACTGACCGCCCGCGACCTAGAGATCTGCGCCGCCCTGGGGCCCGAGCTGAAGCGGCGGGGCCTGCTGTTCGTCGGCATCGACGTGATCGGCGACTATCTGACCGAAATCAACGTCACCTCGCCCACGGGGGCGGTCCAGCTGAAACGGTTCACCGGCGTCGATGCGGGCGAACGGCTGTGGGATGTGATCGAGGCGAAACGGCGAGGCTGACGCCCACCCGCTTTGGTAGAGACGGCGAGAGGTTGCAATCCCATCAAGTTCATGCTTCGTTCCCCACCGGGTGGGAGAGGACGACATGGTCGCGCGGGTCACGACATTCGCCTTCGAGGGGGTCGAGGCCCGGCGCGTGGACGTCGAGGTCCAGCTGATCGGCAGCGCGGGCCAGACGACCTTCAGCCTGGTCGGCCTGCCCGACAAGGCGGTGGCTGAAAGCCGCGAACGGGTGCGCGGCGCCTTCGCCGGCATCGGCCTGGCCCTGCCGCCCAAGCGGATCATCGCCAGCCTGGCGCCGGCCGACCTGCCGAAAGAGGGGTCGCATTTCGACCTGCCCATCGCCCTGGCCCTGATGGCGGCCATGGGGGTGATCGGGCCGGCGGACCTGGAAGGCTGGGCGGCCCTGGGCGAACTGGGTCTGGACGGGCGGATCGCGGCGACGGGCGGCGCCCTGCCCGCGGCGGTGGCGGCCTCGGCCCTGGGACTGGGCCTGATCTGTCCCGAGGCCAATGGGGCCGAGGCGGCCTGGGCGGGGGACGCCAGCATCCTGGCGCCGCGCTCCCTGATCGCCCTGATCAACCATTTCAAGGGGACCCAGGTCCTGCGCGCGCCCGAACCCGGCCCTGCGATGTCGGGCGGGCCGGTTCCCGACCTGCGCGAGGTCAAGGGCCAGGAAAGCGCCAAGCGCGCTCTGGAGGTGGCCGCCGCCGGGGGGCACAACCTGCTGTTCATCGGCCCGCCGGGGTCGGGCAAGTCGATGATGGCCCAGCGCCTGCCCGGTCTTCTGCCACCACTGACCCCGCCGGAGCTGCTGGAGACCTCGATGGTCTGGTCCATGGCCGGGCTGATCGAGCGCGGGGCCCTGACGCGGGATCGGCCGTTCCGCAGCCCGCATCATTCGGCCAGTATGGCGGCCCTGACGGGCGGCGGCCACCGGGCCAGGCCCGGAGAAGCCTCCTTGGCGCACAACGGGGTGCTGTTCCTGGACGAATTGCCCGAGTTCTCGGCCCAGGCGCTGGACAGCCTCAGGGCGCCGCTGGAAACGGGCGAGATCGTGGTGGCGCGGGCCAACGCCCACATCCGCTATCCGGCGCGTTTCCAGCTGGTGGCGGCGATGAATCCCTGCCGCTGCGGACAGGGCGGGGTCGGGCGCGGCGCCTGCGGCAAGGCCCCGCGATGCCAGGTGGATTATCAGAACCGCATCTCGGGCCCGATGTTCGACCGCATCGACCTGACGGTGGAGACCCCACCGGTCACAGCCGCCGACATGGCCCTGCCACCGCCGGCCGAGGGCACGGCCGAGGCCGCCGCCCGGGTGGCCGCCGCCCGCGCCATGCAGGCGGAACGGGCGCGGACCGCCGGGCTGGACCCGGTGCGGACCGTCAACGCCCGGGCCGAGGGCGCCTATCTGGAACGGTTCGCCACGCCCGACGAGGCGGGACGGGTCCTGCTGACGCGGGCGGGGGAGGCCGGCGGCCTGACCGCCCGGGGCTGGACCCGCACCCTGCGGCTGGCCCGCACCATCGCCGATCTGGAGGGGGCGGACGGGGTCCTGCGCCGCCATGTCGCCGAGGCCCTGATCTATCGCCGCGCCGGCCCCGCGGCCCAGGCCGATTTCGAGCGCCGGACATCGACCCGCCCAGGCTTCGCCGAGGCCGAGGCGGCTCCCAGTCTGCACCGCTGAAAGGGGGCTGTCCGGCATTCCTTAACGCCTGAGCCCTAGTCTCGCTCCGCGACGGAGGCGACCATGGCGCGACGGAACCGGAACAAGGACGGCGGCGAACCGGCGCAGCAGTTCCTGCGCCTGATGAGCCACGAGATGCGCACCCCGCTGAACGGGGTGATCGGGATGCTGGGCCTGGTCTCGCGCACCCGTCTGGACGGCGCCCAGCGCGCCTATGTGGAGGCGGCCCAGGTCTCGGCCGAACACCTGCTGGGCCTGGTCAACGACCTTCTAGACTACGCCCGGCTGGAGGCGGGACGGCTGGAGTTCGATCCGGCCCCCGTCGATCTGGAGGCCCTGGCCCAGGGTGTCGCTGAGCTGCTCAGCCCCAGGGCCCACGACAAGGGGCTGGAGATCGTCTGGTCCGTGGCGCCCGATGCGCCCGATGTGATCGCCGACGAGGGGCGGCTGCGCCAGGTCCTGTTCAACCTGGCCGGCAATGCGGTGAAATTCACCGAGACCGGCGGGGTGCGGATCGCCATCGAACGTGTCGGCGGCGACGACCTGCGGCCGCGTCTGGCCTTCATTGTCGACGACACCGGCCCCGGCGTGCCGGTCGAGGCGCGGGCGCGCGTCTTCGAGGAGTTCGGCCATGCCCTGGGCGGCGACGCCGTCCGACACGACGGGGCGGGCCTGGGGCTGGCGGTGGTGCGCCGCCTGATGACGGCCATGGGGGGGTCGGCGGTGGTCGAGGACCGGCCGGACGGCGCCGGCGCCCGGTTCCGGGTCGAGGCGGCCTTCGACGCCGCCGGGCGCCCCCGCGCCGAGGCCGCCCTGGCCGGCCGCGCCGTGTCGGTGGCGTCGCCCGACCCCTTCGTGCGCCAGGCCGCGCGGGCCCAGCTTCTGGCCAGCGGCGCGCGGGTCGAGGACGCCGCCCCCGTCAGCCTGATCGACCACGCCCAGGCGGCGATCGAAGGCCGGACCCTGGCCGCGCCGGCGGCCGGTGGACGCTCCATCATCCTGCTGAAACCCGCCGAGCGCGAACTGATCGCGCGGTATCGGTCGGCCGGTTTCCACGGCTATCTGATCAAGCCCCTGCGCCGCGCCTCCCTGGTCGAACGGGTGCTGGCGGCCTTCGGCGCAGGCCCCGCCCCGGCCGCTATGCCGGTCGAGGACGACCGCGTCGCCCCGGCCCGGTTCGCCGGCGTGCGGGTGCTGCTGGCCGAGGACAATCCTGTCGGCGCCCTGCTGGCCAAGACCCTGCTGCGGCGCGAGGGCTGCGTCGTCGAGACCGCGGCCTCGGGCGACGAGGCGGTCCAGGCCCTGAAGCGCGCGCGCTACGACCTGGTGTTCATGGACATGCGGATGCCGGGGCTGGATGGGCCCGGCGCGGCGCGGGCCATCCGGGCGCGGGGCGACGACACCCCCATACTGGCCCTGACCGCCAACGCCTTCGCCGAGGACCGCCGGGCCTGTCTGGAGGCCGGGATGAACGACCATCTGGTCAAGCCTCTGGAACCCGAGGCCCTGCGCGCCGCCCTGGCCCGCTGGACGAAGCGCGACATCCGCGCCAAGGTCGCGGCCGGATAGCGCCGGGGGGCGCTCCCTGGGGAGGCCCGTGATGACTGACGCTTCGACCCGCGAACGACCCGCCGGCCGGCTGGGCGGCCTGGCCGTCTATGGCGAGCGGCGCACGGCCGCCATGCTGCTGCTGGGGTTCGCCGCGGGCCTGCCCAACCTGCTGATCTTCGACACCCTGTCGGCCTGGCTGAGGGACGCCGGGGTGACGCTGGAGGTCATCGCCTTCTTCGGCCTGGCGACCCTGACCTATGCGCTGAAATTCGTCTGGGCGCCCCTGCTGGATCGCACCTCCATCCCCGGCCTGACCAGGCTTCTGGGCCACCGCCGCTCATGGATGCTGGCGACCCAGGGGCTGATCATCCTGGGGCTGTGGCTGATCTCGGGGTCCAATCCCGCGACCTCCCTGATGGCCGTGGCCGGGTTCGCGGTCATGGTCGGCTTCTTCGGCGCGACCCAGGACATCGCCATCGACGCCTGGCGCATCGAATCGGTCGACGACAGCCGCCAGGGCGCCATGGCCGCCGCCTATCAGCTGGGTTATCGCGTCGCCATGATCGTGGCCGGGGCCGTGCCCCTGCTGCTGGCCGATCATTTCGGCTGGAACCTGTCCTATGCGGTGATGGCGGCCCTGATGGGGATCGGCGTCCTGGGGGTTCTGCTGGCCCCGCGCGAGACCCAGCATGTGGTGCGGCCGATCCCCGTCGGCGACATCCCCTCGCGTCCGGCGCTGGAGGTGTTCGAATGGATTGTGCGCCTGGTGCTGATCGCCGTGGCGGCGGTCATCATCGGCACGGGCCTGACCGACAAGCCCGACGCCCTTCTGTGGGCCTTCGGCGGGGTTCTGGGCGAACCCGGCGCAGCGGCGGTGACCGCGGGCCTGGCGAACAATGAGCTGACCGGGGTGTTGACCCAGTTCGTCTATGTCATCGGCGGCTTCGCCGTCCTGACGGCGGCCTGCTGGCCCGTGCCGGGGCTCAGGACGCGGCCGGGCGCCTATCTGGCGGGGTCGTTCGGGGCGCCGCTGATGGATTTCTTCGTTCGGTTCGGAAAGCTGGCCCTGCCGATCCTGGCCCTGATCTGCCTGTATCGGCTGTCGGACTTCGTCCTGAACATCATGAACCCCTTCTATCTGGATCTGGGTTTCTCCAAGACCGAGGTGGCCGAGGTCCGAAAGGTGTTCGGGGTGGTCATGACCTCCCTGGGCGTCTTCATCGGCGGCTGGATGGTGGCGCGGATGGGTCTGATCCGGGCCATGGTGGTCGGCGCCTTCATGAGTCCGGTGTCGAACCTGGTCTTCGCCTGGCTGGCGACCCAGGGGAACAGCCTGGGCGCCCTGTTCGTGGCCATCGGCGTCGACAACATCGCCACCGGCATCGCCGGCACCGCCCTGATCGCCTACATGTCCAGCCTGACCTCGATCGGCTTCACGGCGACCCAGTATGCGCTGTTCAGTTCGCTCTACGCCCTGCCGGGCAAGATCGTAGCCAGCCAGTCGGGCAAGATCGTCGAAGGCTCGGCCCGGGCCGCGGACGCCGGCGGGATACTGGCGCCGCTGAAGGGTCTGTTCGCCGGCCTGCCGGAAGGGTCGCTGGTCGAGGGGGCGGCCAAGAGCGGGGCCACCCCCGCCGGCCTGGGCGCGGGCTATGTGACCTTCTTCCTGTATTCGACGGTCATCGGCGTCTTCGCCATCGTCCTGGCCTTCTACGTCGCCCGGCGACAGCGGGCGATGCAGGCGGAACAGGCCGCCATGGCCACGGTGGCGGCCGAGGCCGAGGACAATGCGCCCCGGCCGTGACCGGAACCGCCGTCGGCGCGGCGGTCCTCAGCCCTCGGTCTGAACCCCGTCCTCATAAGCGGCGAAGGTGGCGGCGGTGATGATCTCGCTGACCGAGGCGCCCAGGGGCACGATCTGCACCGACTTCTCCAGCCCGACCAGCAGGGGCCCGATCACCGTGGCGCCACCCAGGGCCTGGACCAGCCGGGTCGAGATGGCCGCCGAATGGATGGCCGGCATGACCAGGACATTGGCGTCGGCCGACAGGCGCATGAAGGGGTAGTTGGCCCTCTGGTCCGGGTCCAGCGCCAGTTCGGGCGGCATCTCGCCCTCATATTCGAAATCAACGTCCATCCGGTCCAGGATGCGGATCGCCTCGCGCACCTTCTCGCCCCGGTCGCCCGGCGGATTGCCGAAGGTGGAATAGGACAGGAAGGCCACGCGGGGCGTGCGGCCCAGCTTGCGCACCGTGGCCGCGGCCTTGATGGCGATCTGGGCCAGTTCGGGCGCGTCGGGCAGTTCGTGGATCGAGGTGTCGGCCACGAACAGGGTCCGTCCCTTGGCCAGGACGATGGAGACGCCGATCATCCGGTCGGTGACGTCCAGAACGCGCCGCACCTCCTTCAGCACCATGTTGAAATTGCGGGTGACCCCGGTGACCATGGCGTCCGCCTGGCCCCGCGCGCACATGGCGGCGCCGAAATAGTTGCGGTCCTGGTTGATCATCCGCTGGACGTCGCGGCGCAGATAGCCGCGTCGTTGCAGCCGCTCGTACAGCCAGTCGGTATAGTCGGCGTTCAGGTGCGAGACGCGGGCGTTGGCGATCTCTATGCCCAGGTCGTCGAAATTCAGTCCCGCCTCGGCCGCGTTCTGGCGGATCAGATCCTCGCGCCCGACCAGGATGGGGTCGCCCAGCTCGGCCTGTTTGAAGCCCCAGGCGGCGCGGATGACCGACGGCTCCTCGCCCTCGGCGAAGACGATCCGCTTGTTCGGCGCCCCACGCACGGCCGAGGAGATCTTCTGCATCAGGGCGGCGGAGGGGTCGACCCGCTCGCGCAGCTGGACGCGATAGGCGTCCATGTCCTCGATCGGCTTGCGGGCCACCCCGGTGTCCATGGCCGCCTGGGCCACGAAGGGCGGGATGTACCAGATCAGGCGCGGATCGAACGGGGTCGGGATGATGTAGTCGGGGCCGAATTTCAGCTGGCGGCCGCGATAGGCGGCGGCCACCTCGTCCGGCACGGCCTCGCGCGCCAGGGCGGCCAGGGCCTGGGCGCAGGCCACCTTCATCTCGTGATTGATCTGGCGCGCCCGCACGTCCAGGGCGCCGCGGAACAGATAGGGGAAGGCCAGGACGTTGTTGACCTGGTTGGCGTAGTCCGACCGGCCGGTGGCGATGATGGCGTCCGAACGGACCGACAGCACATCCTCGGGCGTGATCTCGGGGTCCGGGTTGGCCATGGCGAAGATGATCGGCCTGGGGGCCATGGAGGCCACCATCTCCTTGGTGATCGCCCCTTTCGCCGACAGGCCCAGGACCACGTCGGCGCCGACCATGGCCTCGGCCAGGGTCCGGTGCGGGGTGTCGGTGGCGTGGGCGGCCTTCCACTGGTCGACGCCCGGACGGCCCCGGTAGACCACCCCGTCGCGGTCGACGATGACAGTGTTCTCGACCCTGACCCCTGCCGCCTTCATCAGGGCGATGGACGACAGGCCGGCGGCGCCGGCGCCGGACAGGACCACCTTGACCTCCTCCAGCCTCTTGCCCGCGACATGGCAGGCGTTGATCAGGCCGGCGGTCGAGATGATGGCGGTGCCGTGCTGGTCATCATGGAAGACCGGGATGTCCAGCAGATCCTGAAGCTGGCTTTCGATCTCGAAACATTCGGGGGACTTGATGTCCTCCAGATTGATGCCGCCCCAGGTGTCGCCGATGTTCTTGACCACGGTGACGAATTCGGCCGGGTCGGTGGTCTTCACCTCGACGTCGAAGCTGTCGACGTCGGCGAAGCGTTTGAACAGGACCGACTTGCCCTCCATCACCGGCTTGGACGCCATATGGCCCAGGTTGCCCATGCCCAGGATGGCGGTGCCGTTCGAGATGACCGCGACCATATTGCCCTTGGCCGTATAGTCGTAGGCCCGGTCCGGATCGTCGGCGATCGCCTGGACCGGCACGGCCACCCCCGGCGAATAGGCCAGCGACAGGTCGCGCTGGGTCGCCATGGGCTTGGTCGGGGCCATGGAGATCTTGCCCGGCGTCGGCAGGCGGTGGAACTCCAGCGCGTCTTCGTCGGAAAAGGTCTGTTTGTCGGTCAGGTCGGGCATTCGGGCCTCTGGAGCGTTCCCTCCGTTCCTAGGCCGTGCGTTCCCCAGGGACAACCGCCTGTCCTGCCGGTCGGCTACAGAACGCCCGTCCGTTCGACCTCGACCGGGCCGGTCATCCGCACATGGCCGGTGGCCGCGTCCCAGGCGATGGACAGCTCGCCGCCGTCGACCTGAACCGTCGCCTCACGGCCGGTCAGCCCCCGGCGATGGGCGGCGACCAGGGCGGCGCAGGCGCCGGTGCCGCAGGCGCGGGTCAGGCCGGCGCCCCGCTCCCACACCCTCAGGCGGATTCGGTCGGGCGCCAGGACATGGGCGAAACCGACATTCACCCCCTCGGGAAACAGCGGATGGTGTTCGATCAGCGAGCCGGCGCCGCGCACGAGGCCGTCGTCCGGCGCATGGTCCATGAAGAAGACGACATGGGGGTTGCCCATCGACACGGCGCCGGGCGTATGGATCACCGGGGCGTCGATCGGCCCGATCTGAAGCTCGATGCCGCGGGTGTCCATCTCCTCGGCCAGGGGAATCTGGTCCCAGGCCAGGCGCGGCGCCCCCATGTCCACGGTCACCCTGCGATCCCCGGCGCGGGTGGCGACCGTGGGGCCGCCCGCCGTGTCGATGACCACCCGGTCGGTCCCGTTCGCCTGCATCAACAGCCAGCCGACGCAGCGCAGGGCGTTGCCGCAGGTCTGGACCGCGCCGCCGTCGGCGTTCCACACCCGCATGAAGGCGTCGGCCTTTGCGCTGGGCTCGATGGCGATCAGCTGGTCGCAGCCCTGGCCCGTCTCGCGGTCGGCGATGGCGCGGGCCTGGTCCGGCGTCGGGGCGAAGGGGGCCGACAGGGCGTTGACCACGACAAAGTCGTTGCCGGCGCCGTTCATCTTGACGAAGGCCAGGGGGTCCGTGCGGGTCATCGCATCGGCATATAGGCCCGCCGCGCCAATCAGGCTATCGCTGGCGCATGAGCCGCCCGCCCCCCGACGCCAACCCGCCCGACAAGGCCGAGGGCCTGAGGCTCAGGGCCCGACTGCGCTACCTCTATCACGGCAGCAGTCCGGAGGCGGTCCGCTTCCGCCTGGCGGTCATCGTCATCGACGTGGCCATCATCGGCTTCTTCCTGGCCGCGCCGATCCTGCGCGAGGCGGGGTGGGCCTTCTACGCCCTGGACTATGTGATCGCCGCGATCCTGGCGGCGGACCTGTTCGCGCGGGCCTGGACCTACAGCGACCTGAAGGACTGGCTGAAACAGCCGGTGGTCTGGGTCGACATGGTGGTCCTGGCCACCCTGCTGTTCCCGGCCTGGCTGTTCAACTTCGGCTTCCTGCGGATGCTGCGTCTCTGGACCCTCCTGACCTCGGACTTCTTCTGGCGGACGGTCGGGCGACGCTATGACGACACCCGGGTGGAGGAGGTCGTCCGCACCCTGGCGGCCCTGGTGACCTTCGTCTTCGTGGTGACGGGCTTCGTCTACGCCACCTTCCGGGGCCGGCACGACGGCATCCACGGCTATCTGGACGCCCTCTATTTCACCGTCGCCACCCTGACGACCACCGGCTTCGGCGACATCGTCCTGCCCGGCGCCTGGGGGCGGCTGCTGTCGATCACCGTCATGCTGGTGGGCATCACCCTGTTCATCCGCCTGGCCCAGACCCTGATCCGGCCGGGCAAGGTGAACTATCCCTGCGACCGCTGCGGACTGCAGAAACACGATCCCGACGCCGTCCACTGCAAGGCCTGCGGCAATCTGCTCTGCATCCCCGACGACGGCGCATGACAAAGCCGTAATGACCAGGGGCGCGATCTGCCGTTAGGGTCGGTTCCGACCGTTCCAAGGGGGAAGTCATGATCCAGTCCGTCGCCCGCGGCCTCGTCGCCGCCCTTCTCGTCTCCACCGCCCTGCCCGCGAGCGCCATGGCCCAGTCGTCCGAACCTTCCGCTCCCAGCCCCGCCGCCGAGGCCGAGGATCCCTATCTGTGGCTGGAGGACATCGAGGGCGAGCGCGCCATGGCCTGGGTGCGCGAACACAACGCCCGCTCCCTGGGGGTCCTGCAGTCCGACCCGCGCTACGAAACCCTGCACCAGCAGGCGCTGGAGATCGTCCAGTCGCGCGACCGCATCCCGGCGCCCGGCTTCCGCCATGACGGCTCGATCGACAACTTCTGGCAGGACGCCGAGCATGTGCGCGGTGTCTGGCGCACCACCAGCCTGGACAGCTATCGCAGCGCCGATCCCCAGTGGCGCACCGTGCTGGATATCGACGCCCTGGCCGCCGCCGAGGGCGCAAACTGGGTCTACAAGGGCGCGACCTGCCTGCCGCCGGACGAGACCCGCTGCCTGGTCAGCCTGTCGAACGGCGGCAAGGACGCGGTGACCATCCGCGAGTTCGACCGCTCCACTGGCGCCTTCGTCGAGGACGGCTTCGTCCTGCCCGAATCCAAGGGCGGCGCCGACTGGATCGACCGGGACACCCTGATCATCTCGCGCGATTTCGGCGAGGGCAGCCTGACCGCCTCGGGCTATCCGCGCATCGTCAAGATCCTGAAACGGGGCGAAAGCCTGGATCAGGCCCGGACCGTCTTCACGGCCGAGCCGACCGACGTCTGGGCCAATGGCTTTGTCCTGCGGGACGCCGACGGGGCGGTGCAGGCGGTGCTGATCCAGCGGGGCGTCAACTTCTATGAGGGCGAGACGCACCGGCTGAACGCCGACGGATCGACCACCCGGCTTGACCTGCCGGCCAAGTCGAACATCAACGCCCTGGTCCAGGGCCGGCTGGTCTTCACCACCGATCAGGACTGGACCGCGCCTTCGGGCCAGGCGTTCCAGACCGGCGACGTGCTCGCCTATGACCTGGCGGCCTGGACCGCCGATCCGGCCGCCCCAGCCCAGCTGGTGATCCGGCCCGGCGAGCGCGAGGCGATCGAGGGGGTGAGCGTCACCCGCGACCGGCTGATCGTGGCCCTGTATGAAAACGTGCGCGGCGCCCTTTACGCCTATCGGCCTTCGGACGACGGCGACTGGACCCGGTCGCGACTGGACCTGCCCGCCAACTCCTCGGTCAATATCGGTTCGGCCAGCGACGGGGACGACCGGCTGTTCGTGACCGTGTCCAACTATCTGTCGCCCCAGACCCTGTATCTGGCCGACGCCGCCGCCATGACGGCCGAGCCGGTCAAGACCCTGCCGGCCAAGTTCGACGCCGCGGGCATGACGGTCGAACAGTTCCAGGCCCGTTCCGCCGACGGGACCATGATCCCCTATTTCGTCGTCCATCGCGGCGACATGGCCATGGACGGGTCGAACCCGACCCTGCTGTACGGCTATGGTGGGTTCCAGAGTTCTCTGCTGCCCGGCTATTCGGCCACGGTGGGCAAGCTGTGGCTCGAACGGGGCGGAGTCTATGTCATCGCCAACACCCGCGGCGGGGGCGAATTCGGCCCGCGCTGGCACCAGGCGGCCCTGCAACAGAACCGCCAGCGCGCGCATGAGGATTTCCAGGCCGTGGCCCTGGACCTGATCGCCCGCGACATCACCAGCCAGCCGCGCCTGGGGATCATGGGCGGCAGCCAGGGCGGCCTGTTCATGGGCGCCATGCTGACCCAGCGGCCGGACCTGATCAACGCCGCCGTCATCCAGGTGCCCCTGTTCGACATGATGCGCTTCCACCGCCTGCTGGCGGGGGCCAGCTGGATCGCCGAATACGGCGACCCCGACATTCCGGAACAGCGCGCCTGGATCGCCGAATATTCGCCTTATCAGCGTCTGGCGGCGGGCCGGCCCTATCCGGAAGTCTTCATCCATACCTCGACCAAGGATGACCGGGTCCACCCCGGCCACGCCCGCAAGGCGGCGGCGCGGATGGAGGAACTGGGCTATCCGGTCCTGTTCTACGAGAACACCGACGGCGGCCACGGCGCGGCGGCCAACCTGCAGGAAACGGCCCGGCGCATCGCCCTGGAATACACCTACCTGACCCGCCGACTGATGGACTGAGGAAAGACCGACCCATGCGCCTGACCCTTCTGACTGTCGCCTTCGCCGCCCTGGCCCTGCCCGCCGCGGCCCAGCAGGCCAGTCCCTTCATGCCCGCCGACCTGTCGCCGGCGGGGGTGCGGGCGGCCGACGACCATCTGGCGCTGGAACAGGTGGACGGCGAGGAGGCCATGGCCTTCGTCCGCGCCGCGAACGAGCGGGCCCTGGCGGCCCTGACCGGCGATCCGCGCTACGAGACCTATCGCCGCGAGGCCGAGGCGATCCTGACCTCCACCGACCGCATCCCCATGCCCAGTTTCCTGGGCGAGGGGGTCGGCAATTTCTGGCAGGACGCGACCAATCCCAAGGGCGTCTGGCGCCGCACGACGCTGGGCGGCTACGCCTCGGGCGCGCCGCAATGGGAGACCCTGCTGGACATCGACGCCCTGGCCGCCGCCGAGGGCCGCGACTGGGTCTTCAAGGGCACGGACTGCCTGGCGCCGGACGAGACCCGTTGCCTGGTCATGCTGTCGGACGGGGGCAAGGACGCCCTTTATGTGCGCGAGTTCGACACCACGACGAAACAGTTCGTCGACGGCGGCTTCAGCCTGCCGGAAGGCAAGCACCGGATCGAATGGCTGGACCGCGACACCCTTCTGGTCGCCACCGACTTCGGCCCCGGAACCCTGACCGAGAGCGGCTATCCCTATATCGTCAGGGCCCTGCGGCGCGGCCAGGGCCTCGACCAGGCGGCCGAGGTCTATCGCGGCGATGTCTCGGACGGCGGCTATGGCGTCAGTCCCTCCGTCTATCGCGGCGCCGACGGTTCGGTCGAGGCGGTGATCATCAGCCGCCCGCTGGACACCTATCGCGCCGAGACCTGGCAGCTGACGGACGGCACGGCCGCGCGGCTGAACCTGCCGGAACGGCTGTCCATCTACGGGACCAGCGGTGGGTTGCTGATCGTTTCGCCGGACGAGGCCTGGAGCGGATATGCGGCGGGGTCCCTGCTGGCCTTAGACCCGGCCGAACTGCGCGAGGGCGCGCCGCCCGTCAGCAACGATCCGGCGCGCCAGATCTTCGCGCCCACCGCGCGCCAGTCAATCGGCGACGTCGCCGTCTTCTCCGACCGCGTCGCCGTGGCCTACAACGACAATGTCCGGGGCCAGCTGTCGATCTTCGTCAATCAGGGCGAATGGGGCTGGCAGGGGCGCGATGTGGCCGTGCCGGACAATAGCGCCGTCTCCCTGGGAGACCGGTCCAAGGCCACGGGCGAGCTGTTCGTCACCAGCCAGAATTTCCTGACCCCGACCACCCTGGGCCGGCTGGACGTCGACTTCCCGGTGACGCCGATGGACGCCGCGCGCGCCGCGCCCAACGCCATCCAGGTGCTGCGCACGGCGCCGGCCCTGTTCGACGCCTCGACCCATGTCACCGAACAGTTCGAGGCCGTCTCGTCCGACGGGGAGCGCATCCCCTATTTCGTGGTGCGGCCGCGCGACCTGGTCCTGGACGGAACGGCGCCAACCATCCTGTTCGGCTATGGCGGTTTTCAGATCAGCTTCCCGCCCGCCTACAAGCCCGAGATGGGCAAGCTGTGGCTGGAGCGCGGCGGGGTCTTCGTCCAGGCCAATATGCGCGGCGGGGGCGAGTTCGGTCCGGCCTGGCACCAGGCGGTGCTGAAGGAAAACCGCCAGCTGGCCTTCGACGACTTCGCCGCCATCGCCCGCGACCTGATCGCGCGCCGGATCACCAGCCCCGAACACCTGGGCATCTACGGCCGGTCCAACGGCGGAGTCCTGACCTCCGTCTCGATCACCCAGCATCCGGAACTGTTCAATGCGGCGGTGATCGAAAGCCCGCTGATCGACATGCTGCGCTATCACGAACTGCCCGCCGGGGCGTCCTGGATCGGGGAATACGGCGACCCGCGCATCCCCGAAGAGGCCGCCTATATCGCCCGCTATTCCGGCTATCAGAACCTGCGGCCGGGGGTGGACTATCCGCGCCTCTACATCACCACCAACACCCGGGACGACCGGGTGCATCCGGGCCATGCGCGCAAATTCGCCGCCCGCCTGGAAGGGCTGGGCCAGGACCCGATCTATTACGAGGAGACGGCGGGCGGCCATTCCAATGACGCCGACCCCGTGGCCAACGCCCGACGCTGGGCCCGCCATTATGTCTATCTGGCGCAACAGTTGATGGACTGAACACCCTGTCTCCTCCCCACTCTGTGGGGAGGTGGATCGGCGGCGCAGCCGACGAGACGGAGGGGTTCTGTCTTCGTGTCGCGAAGAACCCCTCCACCGCCTTCGGCGGTCCCCCTCCCCATGAATGGGGAGGAGACGACGCCTCTCCTCACGCGAAAATGAGTGGGCGGGGTCGCGCATCCGGTGATTAATCCCCGCCCATGAAGGTCAGGGGCTGGATAACGGGCGCGGCGGCCCTGGTCGTCGGCGCCTTCGCGGCGGGCGGAGCGGCCCAGCCGACGCGCGCCCGCCCGGCCGTGGCCCCGCCTCCCTCCGAGCCCGTGGTGATCGAACTGTTCACCGCCCAGGGCTGCGCCGGCTGTCCCGACGCCAATCGGGCGGTCGAGGCGGTGGCGGCCGAACCCGGCGTCATCGCCCTGACCTACGCCGTCGACTACTGGGACTATCTGGGCTGGTCCGACACCTTCGCCCGGCCCGAGTTCGCGGCGCGCCAGCAGACCTATCGCCAGGCCCTGAAGTTGCGCGCCCTGCCGACGCCCCAGGTGATCGTCGACGGCGCCCGCCAGAGCCAGGCCCGGCCCGAACCCCTGCAGGCCGCCATCACCGCCGAGATCGGCCGCCGAGCGGCCCCGCCCGAAATCGAGTTCCGCCAGAGCGGCGACGCCGTGGGCGTGGGCTCGGGCCGTCCGCCCGCCGGCGGGGCCGAGGTCTGGGCCGTGGTCTTCGTCCCCGGCCCCCAGGAGGTGGAGGTGGCGCGCGGCGACAATCGGGGCCAGACCGTCCGTCACGTCAATGTGGTCCGGCGGCTGACGCGGCTGGGCGACTGGACCGGCCGCCCGGCCCTGTTCCGCCTGCCCGCCGAACGGGAAGAGGGCGAGGCCGTCGCCGTCCTGGTCCAGGCCAAGGCGGACCGCCGCATCCTGACCGCCGCCGTCGGCTGATCCGGCCCCCGCCGCCGCGCCATCATCTTCGATCAGTTTGCGTCCGCGCCGTTCCGGGGCATGGTCCGAAGACGCGCGTCGCGCGGTTCGAGGAACGGGGATCGCAATCATGGTTCGACTGACAGGCATGGCCGCGGCCGTCTGCCTGATCCTGGCGGGAACGGCCCGGGCCCAGGAGATGGCCCCAGAGCTGGCCCAGGCGCCGGCCGCCGATCCCGCCGCCGAGGCGCGGGGCGTCAGCCAGGCCGTCACGGCGGCCGAACTGGCGCGCTGGGGCCGCGACCGGTCCGATCCCGGCGCCCTGATCATGGCCGCCCGGCTGCTGGCCGAGGTTCCGGTGCGGGTCGAGGGGGACGAAGCGCCCATGCTGACCCCCGGCGCCCTGCTGGATCAGGCCGCGGCGGTCGCCGGGGGCAATACGGCCGTTCTGGACGCCATCGAACGCCTGCGCGCGGCGGGGACGCGGGGCGTCATCTCCTCGCCCTTCGGCCGGGGCCCGGTCTTCATCGTCAAGCAGATCGACCCACGCGAAACCTACTGGTTCGAGGTCCAGGCCCGGGGCGGCGAGGTGCTGCGCATCGCCGCCATCGGCGACGGCGACACCAATATCGACCTGACGGTCCGCGACAGCGAAGGCGTCCTTGTCTGCCGCGACGGCTTCGGCGACCATTATCCCGTCTGCACCACCCAACCCCGCGCGGATGGGCGGCTGAGGATCGACATCGTCAACCGCGGCGAGATCTGGACCCGGGTCCAGATCCTGACCAACTGAACGGCGGGACGCGGAGGGGAAGAGCATGAACCGGATCGCATCCCTGGCGGGCGGCCTGATGGCCCTGGCGGCGGCGCTGTCCCTGGCCGGATCGGGCCAGGCGCGCGATGAGGCGGACACCCCGGACACCCCGGCCAGCCTGCGGGCCGAAGCCTTCGAGGCGGCGCAATGGGCCATCGCCTCGGACGCGGCTGACGCCCTGGCCAAGGTCTCGGCCCGGTTCGCCCAGGGCGACGACGCCCTGGGCCGCCTGGCCGAGGAACGCGAGACCCTGCTGGCCCGCCGCGATGCGCTGGAGCTGGAATTGGAGCGCCTCTACGCCGTCCAGGGCGACGAAGGGCGCGACCGCCGCGCCGCCGCACGCACCGACTATGACGCCGTGCGCGCCCGCCTGACCGCCGTCGACGCCGACATCGAGGCGCGCTTTCCCGCCTATGCCGAACTGACCAGCCCGCGCGCCCTGACCGTGACCGAGGCCCAGGCCCTGCTGAAGCCGGACGAGGCCCTGCTGCTGGTCCTGGTCAATCCAGAGGCGACCTATGTCTGGGGCCTGTCGCAGGACCGGGTCGAATGGGCCCGCGCGGAGGACCTGGGCGAAACGGCCATGACCGAGGCGGTGAGCCGCCTGCGCGACTCCCTGACCACCGCCGCCCAGAACCGCAGCGACATCGACCCCACAATCTTCGCCGGCCGCCCGGTGGCGGCCTTCGACCGGGTCGAGGCCCATCGCCTCTACGCCGAACTGATCCGCCCGGTCGAAAGCGTGTTCGAGGGCAAGAAGACCCTGATCACCGTGGTCACCGGCGCCCTGACCACCCTGCCGATGGCCGTGCTGTCGACCGAGGCGCCGACCGGGCCGGACGGGCCCGAGGCCCTGGCCGCCACCCCCTGGCTGATCGACCGCTACGCCCTGGCCACCCTGCCGTCTGTATCCAGCCTGAAGGCCCTGCGCTGCTACCTGGTGTCCGACCCGGCCCTGCGCAGTCCGGGCTGCCCGTCCTCGGCCCAGGCGGCCGAGGCCCGGCCTGCGGCCCAGCGGCCGCGTGACGCCGGCTTCACCCTGGCCGCCTTCGGGGCGCCGATCCTGTCCGGGGCGCCCGACTACGCCTCGCGCGGGGCGCCGGCGGCCGACAGCGTTCTGGGCGAAGGCCGGCTGGCGGATGTCTCGCGGCTGAAGGCCCTGCCCTATCTGCCCGGCTCCAAGTCCGAGCTGGAGGCCCTGAAGGCCCGCTATCCGCGCGCCCTGGTGCGGATGGGGGCCGAGGCCACCGAGACCGCCGTGCGTCAGGGCGACGCCGAGGCCCTGTCCCGCGCCCGCTTCGTGGTCTTCTCCACCCACGGGCTGATGGCCGGGTCCACGGCGGTCGAGCCGGGCCTGGTCCTGACCCCGCCGGACCAGGCGACCGAGGCCGACGACGGCTATCTGAGCGCGTCCGAGGCGGCCCAGCTGCGCCTGAACGCCGAGTTCGTGGTCCTGTCGGCCTGCAACACCGCCGCCTCGGACGGCCGGCCCGGCGGCGAGGGCCTGTCGGGCCTGGCGCGGGCCTTCTTCTACGCCGGGGCGCGGTCGGTGCTGGTGTCCCACTGGGAGGTGTCGGACGCCGCCACCACCGAACTGATCACCGCCAGCTTCGCCGCCCTGGACGCCCCCGGCGCCGACATCGGCGACCGCGCCCGAGCCCTTCAGTCCGGCATGCAGGCCGTCCGCGCCCACCGCGCCTGGACCCACCCCGCCTTCTGGGCGCCGTTTACTCTGGTTGGTGAGCCGGGCTGACGGACGCTCTAACAGAGCCTAAGGGTGGAGGCATGACGCCGCGACGGACACTGGATGCGATCTGGGCCGACCTTCAGAACGGAGCGGTCATCACCCTGCTGGGATTTGCCCTGCTCACCTTCATGGCCTGGACATTCGTCAAGGGTGTCAGCGCGGTCCTCCGTGCTGGCCCGGCTGCACCGGACGCCCTGGTGCTGGTGATGTTGGGTCTGTCCCTCATCTCAGGCGGTCTGCTGTTCGCGCGAACCGGGGTTCGGTTGTTCGTCAGGTCGATGAGCGAGCTTCGTCAACGCGACGCGGACGCCAAGCCTGACGCCTGACGCCTGACGCGGGCGTCGGGGGGCGGCCGTCGGATCAGGCCCCCGCCTTCTTCGCATAGGTCCACGCCGCCGCGCTCAGCGGCCCTACCTGGGCGGCCATGGATCTGGCGTGAGCGCTGGCGGCGGTGCCGTCGCGGACCCGGCCGGCGATGCCCTGGCAGATGGCGGCCAGGCGGAACAGGTTGTAGGCGGTCAGCCAGTCCAGATTCTGCGGCCGATCTCCTCCGCGCCGGGCGACATAGCGATCGACCGTCTCCTCGATCGACGGAATCCCCAGCGCCTTCAGGTCCGCCCCCGCCAGGCCGTTGCGCAGCGTCGCCGGAATGGCCCAGGCGATCAGCAGATAGGACAGGTCGGCCATCGGATCGCCCAGGGTCGACAGCTCCCAGTCCAGCACCGCCAGCACGCGCGGCCGGTCGGGCGCCAGGATCATATTGTCCAGGCGGAAGTCGCCGTGGACGATGCGGGCCGGCGCCTCGGGCGGCAGGCTGTCGGGCAGGAAGGCGATCAGCCGGTCCATCTCGGGCACGGACCCGGTCTCTGAAGCGCGATACTGTTTGGTCCAGCGGCCGACCTGGCGCGCGAAATAGTTGCCCGGCGGCCCATAGTCGCCCAGCCCCAGCTCGACCGGATCGAAGCCGTGCAGATCGGCCAGGGCGTCGGTCTGGGCATGATAGATGGCGCGTCGGTCTTCAGGCGTCAGGCCCGGCAGCTTCAGGTCCCAGAACACCCGGCCGTCGACCCGGTCCATCACATAGAAGATCGAGCCGATGACCGCTTCGTCCAGGCACAGCCCATGCGGCCGGGCCACCGGATAGCCGCGCCCGTGCAGGGCCGAGATGACGCGGAACTCCCGGTCCACGGCATGGGCGCTGGCCAGCAGCGTCCCCGGCGGCTTGCGCCGCAGCACATAGGCGCCCGATGGCGTCGTCAGCTCATAGGTCGGGTTCGATTGCCCGCCCTTGAACTGGCGGATGGTCAGCGGCCCGCGATACCCGACGACGTTCCCGGTCATCCAGGCGTACAGACGATCGGCGTCCAGCACATAGCGGGGGTCGACTTCTCGCGTGCCGGAGAAGGCGGCCTGGGGGTCTTGAACGGTGTCGGTCATTGCGCCGCGATGATGGCCGCCTGCACCGCGGCGCGCCAGCCCTTCAGCAGGCGTTCGCGTTCATCATCCGCCATGCGCGGGGTCCACCGGGCCGGCGCCTGGGCCACGCCGGGCGACAGGTCGGGAACCCGCCCCGCCCCCAGGGCCGCCAGCCGCGCCGCGCCCAGGGCCGTCATCTCCTGAAAGGCGGGCCGTTCGACCTCGACCCCGCAGATGTCGGCCACGAACTGCATGGCGAAGGCGTTGGCCGTGACCCCGCCATCCACCTTCAGGGTCTTCAGGCGCGGCGCCCCGTCGTCGGCCAGGGCGTCCAGCAGGTCGCGGGTCTGATAGGCCAGGGCCTCCAGCGCCGCGCGCACGAAATGGGCCGGCCCGGCGTCGCGGGTCAGGCCGACCACGACGCCGCGCGCCTCGGCGTCCCACCAGGGCGCGCCCAGGCCGGTGAACCCGGGAACCAGATAGACCCCGCCATTGTCGGGCAGGGATTGGGCCAACGCTTCGGACTGGCGGCTTTCGGAGATCATCCGGGCGCCGTCGCGCAGCCACTGGATCGCCGACCCGGCCGAGAAGATCGAGCCTTCCAGCGCATAGGCCGTGGTCCCGCCTGCCTGATAGGCCAGGGTCCCCAGCAGCCGTCGGGTCGAGGCCACCGGCTCGGCCCCGACATTAGCGACCAGAAAGGCGCCCGTGCCATAGGTGATCTTGGCGTCGCCGGGGTTCAGGGCGCCGTGACCGACCAGGGCCGCCTGCTGGTCCCCCGCCGCCCCGGTGATCGGCAGAGGCTCTCCGAACAGGGCCGGATCGCACGCGCCCAGCGGTTCGGCGCAACCCCGGATGTCGGGCAGGGCGCGGCGCGGAACCTTGAACAGGGCGCACAGATCGTCGCGCCATTGCTGGGTCGACAGGTCCATCAGCGAGGTGCGGCTGGCGTTGGTGGCGTCGGTGACATGGGCCGCCCCGCCCGTCAGCTTCCAGATCAGCCAGCTTTCGATGGTGCCCAGCCTGATCTCGCCGCGTTCGGCCCGCGCCCTCGCGCCGGGCACGGCGTCCAGCAGCCAGGCGTATTTGGTCGCCGAAAAATAGGGATCCAGGATCAGGCCCGTCGCGGCCTGGATCGCCGGTTCATGCCCCGCCTCGGTCAGAGCGGCGGTCACGGCGGCCGTGCGCCGATCCTGCCATACGATGGCGCGATGCAGGGGTTCGCCCATCGCGGTGTCCCAGATCACCGAGGTCTCGCGCTGGTTGCTGATGCCGATGGCGGCGAAACGGCCGACGCCGCCGCCCTTGCGGATCACTTCGCGGCAGGTCTGCAGGGTGGCGGTCCAGATCTCGGCGGCGTCATGCTCGACCCAGCCCGAGGCGGGGAAATGCTGGGCCAGTTCGATCTGGCTGACGGCGACGGGCGACAGGTCGCCGCCGTCGCCCAGTTCAAAGGCGATGGCGCGGGTCGAGGTGGTGCCCTGGTCGATGGCGAGGATCATGGATCGCATGGGGCCATTAAGGCTGCCCGGACCGCCGGCGTCTAGAATTCCTTCCAGGAGGATCCGGGGTCGCGCTCGCCCGGATTGGCCGACTGCTGGCCCCAGCTGACCACCATCAGGGCCTTGTGGCTGCGGATGCGATAGCGGCCGATCATCGGGCTGACGGCGCCCAGGGGCGCGCCGGTCCGGGCCTCGTAGAGAAAGCCCGAGAATTCGGCCACCCCCATCCGGTCGCGCCGGCTGTAGAGCGACAGTTCGGGCAGGGAGACGACGGTCAGGTTCTCGTTGATCGGTATCCGCATCTCCGGCAGGCCGACCACCCGCCGCATCTGTTCCAGCGACAGGGCCCCGGCCCGGATCTCGAAGATGGCGTCGGCCTGATTGCGGTCGGTGGCCAGGCGATAGCCGGCCTCGGACAGGGCCGCGCGAATGGCGCTGACGGCGTAGGCGCTGGTGTCGATGCGGAAATAGACCTCGTCCACATAGATGCGCGACCCGGTCGGCAGGGGCAGGACCAGCCCCTCCACCGCCCGCTCGGCGGCGCGCGCAAGCAGCAGCTGTTCGGTGGCCGTGCGCCCGGTGTTGGATTCGGTCGTCGAGGCGCAGGCCGAGACGGCCAGGGCGGCGGCGCACAGGGCGAACAGACGTGACGCACGCGCCATCACCAGCTTCCCGTGTTCGGCATCGAGGCCCAGGGTTCGGCCGGCGCCAGGGCCTCGCCTTCCTGCAGCAGTTCGATGGAGATTCCGTCCGGCGACCGGACGAAGGCCATATGGCCGTCGCGTGGCGGGCGGTTGATGGTCACCCCGCCGTCCATCAGCCGGCGGCAGGCGGCGTAGATGTCATCGACCCTGTAGGCCAGGTGCCCGAAATTGCGGCCGCCGTCATAGGCCTCCGGATCCCAGTTGAAGGTCAGCTCGACCTCGGGCGAGCGCTCGGCCTCGGCGCGTTCGCGGTCCCTGGGCGCGGCCAGGAAGACCAGGGTGTAGCGCCCGGCCTCATTGTCCATCCGCCGGGTTTCCACCAGCCCCAGCAGGTCGCGGTAGAAATGCAGCGAGGCTTCGAGATCCGACACCCGGACCATGGTGTGCAGATAGCGCATTCAGCGGGCTCCTGACGGGGCGTTGGGCGGCGAGACGGCCGCCGCCTCAGTGGGCTTCCGGCGGCCGGGCGGCGGGGTCCAGATATTCGCTCTCGGGCCGCGCCTTCTTCTTCGACAGGACGAAGCGGCGGTCGCAGTAGCCGCATTCGACGAAGTCGTCCTCGCCCATGTCCATATAGACCAGGGGGTGGCCCAGGGCGCCGCCGCCGCCGTCGCAGGCGACGCGCTTGGTCAGGACCTTGATCTCCTCGGGCGGAGGGATGATCGCATCGGGATGGCGAGGCGGCATTTTCGGGGTCCGGCCTTGGCGGTTGGGGATCGGGGGCATACCTATGCGGCGCGCCCTCGGGCGTCAAACCGCTTGCACCGGGATCGCATGAACCAGACCGAGACGCCGCCTGACGCCGCCCCCGCCAATGCGATCGAAATCCGCGGCCTGAAGAAGACCTATGCGGCCTCACGCAAGGCGCCGCCCAAGACGGCCCTGAAGGGGGTGGACCTGACGATTCCGCGCGGCTCGATGTTCGGCCTGCTGGGTCCCAACGGCGCGGGCAAGTCGACCCTGATCAACATCCTGGCCGGGGTGGTCAACAAGTCCGAGGGGGAGGTCCGCATCTGGGGCCGCGACATCGACCGCAGCCCGCGCGACGCCCGCGCCGCCCTGGGCGTCGTGCCCCAGGAGATCGTGGCCGACGTCTTCTTCACTCCGCGCGAGGCCCTGGAGGTCCAGGCCGGCTTCTACGGCGTGCCCGGGCGCGAACGCCGGTCCGACGAACTGCTGGCCGCCGTCGGCCTGTCGGACAAGGCCGACGCCTATGTGCGCGCCCTGTCGGGCGGGATGAAGCGGCGGCTGATGGTGGCCAAGGCCATGGTGCACAGTCCGCCGGTCCTGATCCTGGACGAACCGACCGCCGGTGTGGACGTCGAACTGCGCCGCCAGCTGTGGGCCTATGTGCGGCGGCTGAACGCCGAGGGGGTCACCGTGGTCCTGACCACCCACTATCTGGAAGAGGCCCAAGAGCTGTGCGACCAGATCGCCATCGTCAATCGCGGCGAGATCGTCGCCTGCGAGCCGACGCCCCAGCTGCTGCGCCGGCTGGACACCCGCAATGTGGTGGTGACGCCCGAGGGCGATCTGGCAGCCCCGCCGGCGCTGGAGGGATTCGATGTCACCGCCCGGTCCGGCGGCGCCTTCGCGGTGACCTATCGCAAGGGCCGCTCCTCGGTCGAACAGGTCATCAGCGCCGTGCGCGCCGCCGGGGTGACCATCGGCGACATCACCACCGAGGACCCGGACCTGGAGGATGTCTTCCTGGCCTTGACCTATGGCGACGCCTCCCAGCCCGATCCGACGAAGGACTAGGTGATATCGACATTCAGGATTCTCAGACGCTGAGATGTCTGATTCATAGGGCTCCGTTCGATGGACGGAGCCCTTTTGATGTCAGCCAAGCGCTACGAGTTGAGCCAGGTTCAGTGGGAGCGGATCGCGGACCTGCTGCCGGGCAAGGCGGGCGATCCTGGGCGGACTGCCGCCGACAACCGGCTGTTCGTCAACGGGGTGCTGTGGGTGCTGCGCTCGGGGGCGCACTGGTGCGATCTGCCCGAGCGCTATGGACGCTGGAAGACGCTGCACAAGCGCTTCAGCCGATGGTCGAAGGCCGGGGTGTGGGATCGGGTGTTCGCCGACCTGATCAAGGACCGTGACAATCAGTACCTGATGATCGACAGCACCTTGGTCCGAGCCCACCAGCAGGCGGCGACCGGAAAAGGGGGGCCTCGGATCAGGCTCTGGGGCGCTCCCGAGGCGGACTGACCACCAAGATCCACATGGCCGCCGACACCCTCGGCCGGCCGATCCGGTTCATCCTAACCGCCGGCCAAAGCGGCGACGCCCTGGCCGCGCCAGCCCTGCTGGAAGGCTTTCGCCCCCGCGCCGTGCTGGCCGACAAGGCCTACGATTCCAACGCCCTGCGCCAACTCATCGCCGACGCCGGCGCGCAAGCCGTCATCCCCTCCAACCGCACTCGCAAGGTGCTGATCGCCCACGACATTGAAGCCTATCGCGCTCGTAACCGCATCGAGCGTTGCTTCTCAAAGCTCAAGCACTTCCGACGCTTCGCCACCCGCTACGATCGCAGAGCCATTCACTTCCTAGGCTTCGTTCACCTCGCCGCCGCCATGATCTGGATGCGATGAATGTCGATTCCACCTAGGCAGGGAGTCCATTTCGCCTACACCGAGACGGCGGCGTCGAGAGCGATGGCTTCCGTTGGCGGTGCGCCCGGTTGCGGCCGCGCCTCGGGGCCATTAGCTGTGGGGCATGGGCGCCGCCTGCGATCATGACCATGGGACCACCGGCCTGGCCGAGGGCGAGGCCGTGCGCGCCCTGGACGCGGCCGAGGCCGCCTGCGCCGCCGAGGGCGAGCGGATGACCGCGCCGCGGCGCCGGGTGCTGGACCTGCTGCTGCGGGCCGGCGAACCGATGAAGGCCTATGACCTGATCGCCCGCTTCGGCCAGGACGGCCAGGCCGCCAAGCCGCCCACCGTCTATCGCGCGCTTGAGTTCCTGGAGCGGCGCGGCCTGGCTCACCGCATCGCCTCAATCAGCGCCTATGTCGCCTGCAGCCACGGCGGCGCCGACGACCATGCGGCGGCCTTCCTGATCTGCGACTGCTGCGGCGCCGCGCAAGAGATCGCCGCCCCCCTGGGCGACGGCCTGCGCCGGGCCGCCGAGGGGGCGGGCTATGTCATCGACCGCACGACGATCGAGGCGCACGGCCGCTGTCCCGACTGCCGTCTTCCGGCCTGAGCGCACCGGCGTGACCGAACCCCGACGCCTGACCCTGGACCTGTCCGCGCGCGGCGGCGCCATGGCGGTGCTGGAATGGGGTGATCCGGCCCGGCCCGTCGACCTGGTCTTCGCCCATGCCAACGGGTTCAACGCCCTGACCTGTCGCGCCCTGCTGGCGCCCCTGGGCGACCGGTTCCGCGTTTGGGCCCCTGACCTGCGCGGTCATGGAGCGACCCGCCTGCCGACGCCGATCGCGGGCCGGCGCGGCTGGTCCGACCATGCGGATGACCTGGCGGCCCTGCTGGACCGGATCGACGGCCCGCCGGTGGTGCTGGCAGGCCATTCGATGGGCGGGACCTCGGGCCTGCTGGCGGCCGCCGAACGCCCGGAACGGGTGCGCGGCCTGGTCCTGGCCGACCCGGTGATCTGGAGCCGGCCGGCCGTCCTGGCCTTCAACATTCCCCTGCTGCGCCAGATACCCGAACGCATCCCCCTGGTCGCCGCCGCCCGCCGCCGCCGGGCGCGGTTCGACAGCCGGGACCAGGCCATGGCCGCCTATCGCGGCCGCGGCGCCTTCAGGGGCTGGCCGGACGACGTCCTGGCCGACTATCTGGCCGACGGCCTGGCCCCGGCCCCCGAGGGCGGGCTGGTCCTGACCTGCGACCCCGACTGGGAGGCTTCCAACTATGCCGCCCAGGGGCACGATCCCTGGCGGGCCATGGCGCGGATCACCGCCCCGATCCACATCCTGAAGGCCGAGGCCGGCTCGACCTGCCGCGCCGCCGCTTCGCCGCGCCGCCCCCAGGTGCAGGTCCAGACCGTGGCCGGCGGAACCCATTTCCTGCCCATGCTCCAGCCGGAACGGGTGCGGGACGCCCTGGCCGCCATGCTGGCAGCGACCGGCCCCGCCTGACCCGCGTCACGGCGCCGCTTTGCCCCCGGCGCCGCTTGGGCTAGGCAGGGGGCCGACAAGACCACAGACGGGGTAGGAAAGATGCGCGTACTGGTTCTGGGCGGCGACGGCTTCTGCGGCTGGCCCACGGCGCTGCACCTGTCGGCGCGCGGCTGGGACGTGACCATCGTCGACAACCTGAGCCGCCGGAATATCGACAACGAACTGGAGGTCCAGTCCCTGACCCCCATCCGCTCCATGGGCGAACGCATCGCCGCCTGGAAGGCGGTCAGCGGCAAGACCATCGGCTTCGTCAACATGACGGTGGGCAAGGAGTTCGACCGGCTGGTGGCCCTGATCCGCGACTGGGCGCCGGACAGCGTGGTCCATTTCGCCGAGCAGCGGGCCGCCCCCTATTCGATGAAGTCGGCGCGGCACAAACTGTACACGGTCGACAACAATCTGAACGCCACCAACCACCTTCTGGCCGCCATTGTCGAGAGCGGGCGGGACGTGCATCTGGCGCACCTGGGGACCATGGGGGTCTATGGCTACACCACCGCCGGTCTGCGCATCCCCGAAGGCTATCTGAAGGTCACGGTGGACACCGACTTCGGCCCGGCCGAGCAGGAGATCCTGTTCCCGCCGAACCCCGGCAGCATCTATCACATGACCAAGACCCAGGACGCCCTGCTGTTCCAGTTCTACGCCAAGAACGACGGCCTGCGGATCACCGACCTGCACCAGGGCATCGTCTGGGGCGCCGAGACCGAGGAGACCCGCAAGGACGACCGGCTGGTCAACCGCTTCGACTATGACGGCGACTACGGCACGGTGCTGAACCGGTTCCTGATCCAGGCGGCGGTCGGATACCCCCTGACGGTGCACGGCTCGGGCGGCCAGACGCGGGCCTTCATCCATATCCAGGACACGGTGCGTTGTGTCGAACTGGCCCTGAAGAACCCGCCGAAATCGGGCGACCGGGTCAAGATCCTGAACCAGATGACCGAGAGCCGCCGCGTGCGCGACCTGGCCCTGATGGTCGCCGACATGACCGGCGCCCAGGTCGAATATGTCGCCAACCCGCGCCAGGAGGCGGACGAGAACGAGCTGGTCGTGGCCAATGACCAGTTCAAGGAACTGGGGCTGAAACCCATCACCCTGGCCGAGGGGCTGATGCAGGACGTGACCGAGATCGCCCGCCGCTACGCCGACCGGGCCGACCGGACCAAGATCCCTTGCGTCTCGGCCTGGAACGAGCGTCGGGCCGAGGCCCTGGCTGAACCGGCGCCGCCCGCGCCCGCCGCCGCCCGCACGGCGTGAGCTGTTCGCTGCTGATCTTCGGCGGCGGCTGGCTGGGCCGCGCCATCGGGGCCGAGGCCCTGAAGCGCGGGGGACAGGCCATGGCCACCTCGCGCGATCCCGCCACGCGCGGCGCCCTGGGGGCCCAAGGGCTGAAAGCGGTCGATCCGGCCGATGCGGCCGCTCTGGCGAGCGCTCTGGCCGCAGCCGACGCCGTGGTCATCACCGCGCCCCCGGCGGCGGACGGCTGTCCCGGCCATGCCGCCCTGGCGCCGTTGCTGGCGCGAGGCGAACGACGGCCCGGCTGGGTCGGCTATGTCTCGTCCACCGCCGTCTATGGCGACCGCGCGGGCGGCTGGGCCTTCGAGGACGACGCCCTGAACGCCGCCACCCTTCAGGGCGCCCGCCGGGTGCGGGCCGAGCAGGACTGGTTGGAGACCGGCCGGTCCCTGGGCCTGGCGGTGAACCTGTTCCGCCTGCCCGCCCTCTACGGCCCCGGCCGCTCGGGCCTGGACCGCCTCAGGAACGGCGAGGCGCGGATGGTGCGAAAGCCGGGCCAGGTGTTCAACCGCATCCATGTGGACGACGTCGTGGCCGGTGTGTTCGCGTCGATGGACCGCCCCAATCCCGGCCGCGCCTATAATCTGGTGGACGACGAACCGGCCCCGGCCCATGTGGTCACGGCCTGGAGCGCGCGGCGCCTGGGCCTGCCCCCGCCGCCAGAGGTCGACTGGACCGACCCTTCGGTGTCCGAGGCCATGCGGCGCTTCTATCTGGATTCCAAGCGCGTCTCGAACGCCCGCGCCAAGGCGGAGTTGGGCTGGCGGCCGCGCTATCCGTCCTATCGCGAGGGGATCGAAAGCCTGCTGGCCGCCGGCCTCTGACCCGGCCCTAAAGGGGCACGATGTTCCGCTGGCGGCTGTAGGCCATGGTGCCGACATTGGCGCCCAGGCGCAGGCCGACGCCGGTCCGCACCGGGGCCAGGGTGATGCCGTCCGCGCGCTGGTAGTTCACGCCGACCCCGCCGACCAGATAGGCGGAACCTTCGATGCCCGGAAAGCGGCGATAGATCATGTCCGGATGATACAGGCTGTAGACCAGGGTGAAGACCCGGCTGGCGTTGCCGCCGACGTCCCAGCCGATAGAGATGCCCTGCCAGAAGACTTCCTGCGAGGCGCTGAGATCCTTCATGTGCAGGGCGCCGCGGCCGTAGCGCAGGCCCACGCCCGCCGCGCCGGCAGCCTCTTCGCCCGCGATATAGGCGGTCGGACGGTCGCCCTGGTCGGCGAAGATGCGTTCGATGATCCCGCCCATGGCCTCGGCCGCGATGCCCAGCTCGCGCGAGCCGGCGGCGATCAGTTCCTCGGAGGTATAGGCCCGGGCGTTCCCGTCCGAGCGGATCGGATAGTTGGGCTCATTGGCCGGGCCGCTCGCGCAGGCGTTGAGCGCCGGCAGGCCGGCGACGGCGAGACCCGAGGCGATCAGTTGGCGGCGATGCATGGCGTCGGCTCCGGAAGGTGAATCGGTTCGATGCGCGAACCATCCGCGTCCAATGCGTCAGCCTTGCGGCGGCAAGGTTAACGGGAGATTGCCGTGGCGAGTGGCGAGTGGCGAGTGGCGAGTGGCGAGTGGCGAGTGCGTGGCCGGCCCTGTTGGCGACCGGCCAGGACGGCGTGACGCTGACGATCCGAAATCTCGTCACTCGCCACTCGCCACTGATCACTTCTCAGTGCTTCTCGGTGCGCGCCGACAGCCAGTCCATCAGCGCCAGAAGCACGCCCGAGACCACGAAGGCCAGGTGGATGATGACGCCCCACATCGCCTCGGTCTCGTTCAGCGGATAGCCGGCCTTGCCGATGTTCATGAAGGTCTTCAGCAGCTGGATGCCCGAGATGGCCACGATCGAGGCGATCAGCTTCATCTTCAGGCCCGAGAAATCGACCGTGCCCATCCACGGCGGGCGGTCGGTCTCGCCCTCTAGGTCCAGTTTGGAGACGAAATTCTCGTAGCCGGAAAACAGCACGATCAGCAGCAGATTGCCCGTCAGCGACAGGTCCACCAGCGTCAGCACCGCCAGGATGGCGTCGTTCGGCGCCATGCCGCGCCCGGCGACGAAGGCCTGGGGCAGGTAGTGGATCAGCTCGCGCACGAACACGACCATCAGCATGGCCAGGGCCAGGGCCAGGCCGACGTAGAAGGGCGCCATCAGCCAGCGGCTGCGGAACAGGGCGCGCTCGAACACGGTCTCGATACGGGGTTTCAGGCCCATGACGGTCAGCTCCTCAGACGGGCGCCCAGTTTTTCGACGGCGGCGACGATGCGGGCGCTCAGGGCCTCGATCTCGGCCTCGGCCAGGGTCGCCTCGCGCGGCTGGACGATGACCTCCAGCGCCACCGACTTCATGCCCTCGGGCACGCCGCCGCCGCGATAGACGTCGAACACCCCGACCGACTGGATCAGGGCCTTGTCCGCGCCGGTCGCCGCGCGCACCAGATCGCCCACCGCCCGGCCGTCATCGACCAGGAAGGCGAAGTCGCGGGACAGCGGCATCAGGTTGGGCAGATCGGCCGCGCCACGCGCCTTGGTGCCCCCATTCTTGCTTTTTTGGCCGCGCGGCTCGGGCACGGCGTCCAGAACGATCTCGAAGCCCAGCATCGGCCCGTCGGCGTCCAGGGCCTTCAGCACGCGCGGATGCAGGGCGCCGAACTCGGCGATCACCGTCTTGGGGCCAAGCTGAAGCCGGGCCGAACGGCCCGGGTGCCACCAGTCGCGGTTCTGGCCCTGGACCAGTTGCAGCGATCCGGTCGGGGCGCCGATCTCGTCCAGCACCGCCGTCAGATCGGCCTTCAGGGCGAACAGGGCGTCTTCAGCGGCGCCGCCCCAGTGACGGGCCACATGGGGTGCGATCAGGCCGGCGATGACCATGCGCTGACCATCCGGCTGGTCGGTCAGATAGATGGGGCCGATCTCGAACAGGGCCGCATCGGCATGGCCGCGCGCGGCGTTGCGCGCCGCCGCCTGGATCAGGTTCGGCAGGATCGACGGCCGCATGCAGTCCAGGTCGCTGGCGATGGGGTTTTCCAGCACCAGGCTGTCGTCCCCACCGCCGAACAGGACCGCCGTCTCGCGCCGGGTGAAGGACCAGGTCACGGCCTCGGCATAGCCCAGGGCCGCCAGGGCGCGGCGGGCGATGCGGACGCGGGCCTGGCGCGGGTTCAGCACGCCCTTCGACGGGGCGACGGCGCCGGGCAGGGGGGCCTCGGGCAGGGCGTCGAACCCTTCGATCCGCGCCACCTCCTCGACCAGGTCGGCCGGGCCTTCGACATCGCGCCGCCACGACGGCGGGGTGACGGTCCAGGGCGAACCGCGCATGACGACAAAGCCCAGGTCGGTCAGGATCTTCGCGATACGGTCGTCGGCCAGGTCCAGGCCCGACAGCCGCTTCACCTGGGCCGGATCGAAGGCGAAGCCCGCCGGATCGGCCGGGGCCTGGCCCGCCACGACGATGTCCGACGCCTCGCCTCCGCACAGGTCCAGGATCAGCCGGGTGGCCAGTTCGACCCCGGGAACCAGGGAGGCGGTGTCCACGCCCCGCGCGAACCGATACTGGGCGTCCGAGGTGATGGCCAGCGACCGGCCCGTCTGGGCGATGACGATGGGGTCGAACCAGGCGGCTTCCAGAAAGACCTCGGTGGTGTCGTCCGAACAGCCGGTGGACTCCCCGCCCATGACGCCGCCCAGGCCGATGGGCCGCTCGCCCGCCGCATCGGCGATGACGCAGTCGGCGCCGGAGACGGTGTAGGTCTTGCCGTCCAGGGCGATCAGATGTTCCGGTTCGCCCGTGTCCCTGGCCGCCTGTCCGGCGCGCACCACGATGGCGTCGCCCACCAGTTTGGCGCGGTCATAGACGTGCAGCGGCCGGGCGCGGTCATAGGCGATCAGATTGGTCACATCGACCAGCCGGTTGATCGAGCGCAGGCCGATGGCTGTCAGGCGATGCCTCAGCCAGTCGGGCGACGGGCCGTTGGTTACGCCGCGGATCAGCCGTCCGGCGAAGACGGGGCACAGCTCCGGCGCCTCGATCCGCACCGAGACGGGGCAGGGGAAGCCGCCCGGTACGGCGTTGATGGCGGGGGTGGTCAGGGCGCCCACACCGGCGGCGGCCAGGTCGCGGGCGATGCCGGCGACGCCCAGCCAGTCGGGCCGGTTCGGCGTCACCTCGAAGTCGATAACCGGCTCGGCGCCGAAGACCCCGGCGGCCGGCGTTCCGACCGCCAGATCGTCGGAAAGCTCCAGGATGCCGTCGCTGTCGTCCGCCAGCTCCAGCTCGGCGCCCGAGCACAGCATGCCGTTGGACACCACGCCGCGCACCGGCTTCTCGACCAGGGTCACCCCCAGGCCGGGCACATAGGCGCCGATGGGGGCGTAGATGGTGGTCAGGCCCGCACGCGCGTTCGGGGCGCCGCAGACGATCTCCTTCATCCCGTCCACCGTCTCGACCTGACAGACCTGTAGCCGGTCGGCGTTGGGATGACGTTCGGCCGAGACGATGCGCGCCACGGTGAAGGGCGCCAGGGCGGCGATGGGGTCGTGGACGTCCTCGACCTCCAGCCCGGCCATGGTCATGGCCTCGGCGATCTGCTGGACGTCGGCGTCGGTGTCGAGGTGGCTCTTCAGCCAGGACAGGGTGAATTTCATATCAGGACAGGCCGGACGCGGGGTTGGGGACGGCGTGGGCCGAGAAGCCGTAGTGGGCCAGCCAGCGGGTGTCGGCCTCGAACATGGGCCGCAGGTCCGGCACGCCGTATTTCAGCATGGCCAGGCGGTCGACGCCCATGCCGAAGGCGAAGCCCTGCCACTGGTCCGGATCGACGCCGCAGGCGCGCAGCACATTCGGGTGCACCATGCCGCAGCCCAGGATCTCCAGCCAGTCGTCGCCGGTGTTCAGCACCAGCTTGCCGCCCGAACGATCACAGCGGATGTCCATCTCGGCGCTGGGCTCGGTGAAGGGGAAATGGTGCGGACGGAACCGCGCCTGGACATCGTCCACCTCGAAGAAGCGGGCGATGAAGGTCTGAAGCGTGGTCTTCAGGTGCCCCATGTGGATGTCGCGGTCGATCACCAGACCCTCGATCTGGTGGAACATCGGCGTGTGGGTGGCGTCCGAATCCTTACGGAAGGTGCGGCCCGGCGCGATGATGCGGATCGGCGGCTGCTGGCTCATCATGGTCCGCACCTGCACCGGGCTGGTGTGGGTGCGAAGAACCTTGCGCTCGCCCGTTTCGGGATCGGGTTTCAGGAAGAAGGTGTCGTGCATCTCCCGCGCCGGGTGTTTGGGCGGGAAATTCAGGGCGGTGAAGTTGTGGAAGTCGTCCTCGATGTCCGGGCCTTCCGCCACGGCGAAGCCCATCGAGGCGAAGATGGCGATCATCTCGTCCATCACCTGCAGGGTCGGATGCACGGCCCCCTTGCGGCGTGGACGGGCCGGCAGGGTAAGGTCCACGCGCTCGGCTTGCAGCCGGGCGTCCAGTTCGGCGGCTTCCAGTTCGGCCTTCTTCGCCGCAATGGCGTGGGTGACCCGGTCGCGGAGGCCGTTGATGGCCGGCCCCTGTTCGCGCCGCTCGTCCGGGCTCATGGCCCCCAGGCCCTTCAGCAGGCCCGACACGGCCCCGGACTTGCCCAGGGCGGCCACGCGCACATCCTCAAGGGCGGCGACGGTTGTCGCGCCGCCGACGGCGTTGATGAGATCGAGTTCAAGCTGGGGCAGGTCGGTCATGTCGCGTTTCGTCTAGCGGCTGCGGCGCAAAGCAAAAAGCCCCCCGGCGCGCGGCCAGAGGGCTTTTGAGGATTCCGTGATCGGGAAACCTTAGGCCAGGGCGGCGCGGACCTTGTCGGCGATGGCCTTGAAGCCGGTTTCGTCGGCGGCGATGGCGGCCATGACCTTGCGGTCCAGCTCGATGCCGGCTTTCGACAGGCCGTGGATGAACTGCGAATAGGTGAAGCCTTCGGCGCGGGCGGCGGCGTTGATGCGCTGGATCCACAGGGCGCGGAACGAGCGCTTCTTGTTGCGGCGGTCGCGATAGGCGTATTGCCCGGCGCGGTCCACGGCGGCCTTGGCGGCGCGGATGGTGTTCTTGCGGCGGCCGTAGAAGCCCTTGGCCTGCTTCAGAACCTTCTTGTGCTTGGCGTGGGACGTAACGCCCCGAGTGACGCGAGCCATGATGATTTTCTCTTCGAGAAGGCCCTAACGCTCGCGACGCGGTCGCTCGCTGCTTGAGGGCCTGATTTCAAACTGATGCGGTGAAGTTCGTTCCTGCCTTTGCGCCGATCAGGCGTAGGGCATGTAGGACTTGATCTTCTTGGCGTCGGCGTCGGCCATGACCGAGGTGCCGCGGTTCTGGCGGATGTATTTGGAATTGTGGCTGATCAGGCGGTGACGCTTGCCCGCCACCCCGGCCTTGACCTTGCCAGTCGCCGTCAGTTTGAAGCGCTTCTTGGCGCCCGACTTCGTCTTCAGTTTCGGCATTTCATCTCCTTTGCCGGGTTCTGGACCCGGAGTTTCAAGGACCGCCCAGGCATGCCTGTTCGCCCGGCGGTCCGGTACGCGAAGGCGCGGCTTCTAAGCGAAGGCGCGCCGGAAAGCAAGGTCAGCGCGGCGGGTTGTGCGCCTCCAGGAAGCGGACCGTCTCGTTCAGCATCCGCTGGCGGGTGTCCGAACGCGACAGCCAGTGATCCTCGCCGGTCATCTCGATCAGTTCGTAAGGCTTGCCGGCGCGGCGCAGGGCGTCGGCCATGACCCGGCTCTGTTCGATCGGCACCACGGTGTCGTCGCGGCCGTGGATCAGCAGGATCGGCGCATCCGCCTGGGCCGCCAGCAGGGCCGGCGAATAGCGGTCCACGGCGTGGTCCAGCCGTTCGACGCCCATGAAGCGGTTCCAGTAGCGCACGGTTTCATTGTCGCGCCGGGCGCCGTCGCGGGCCTCCTGGTTGACCATCCGATAGAGGTCCGAAACCCCGCCATAGGAGACGGCGCAGCGATAGACCCCGCGATCCAGGGTCGGTCCAGCCATGGCCGCATAGCCGCCGTAGCTGGCGCCGACGATGCAGACGCGCGACGGGTCGATCATCCCCTGCTCGGCCATCCAGCGCACGCCGTCCGACAGGTCGGTCTGCATCTTGCGGCCCCATTCGCCGTAGCCGGCCTCCATGAAGGCCTTCCCATAGCCGGTCGAACCGCGGAAATTGGGCTGGAGCACCACATAGCCGCGCGAGGCGATGGCCTGGGCCCACCAGTCGAAGCCGCCGACGTCATGCGAGGCCGGCCCGCCGTGGGCCAGGACGACCAGCGGCAGGTTGCGCGGGCTCTCAACGCCCGGCGGCAGGGTCATGAAGCCGTGAATCTGGGTGCCGTCGGCGGCCGCATATCGAACCGAGCGCACCAGGCCGACCCTGTCCGGCGTCAGGGCGGCGTAGGACCCGCCCGCGGGGGTGATGGTGCCGGCGTCCATGTCCAGAACGAAGAAGGAGCCGGAATCGCGGTCCCCGGCGGTGCGGACCACCACCGTCTTGAAGTCCGGCGTCCAGCTGACCAGGTGAGGCGCGCGGCCGGCGAACGACTGCTGCACCCGGGTCCACATGGCGCCGGCGCGCGGCTCCACGAAGACATAGCGCGGGCCGTCCTCGCCCTCGCCGGCGGCGCCGATCATGCGCGAAGTCAGAGGGTCGAAGAAGATGCCCTGGGGGCGGAACTCAAAACGCAGAGGCCGCCAGGCGCCGGTGGCGATATTGACGTCGAAGAATTCCGCGTCCTCGCGGCCCTCGCGATGCAGGTCCGGGCGATCAGCCGCGACGATCAGGCTGTCGCCATTCATGCCCAGACCCAGCATGGAGGGCGAATCCAGCGGCGCGGTGACCTTGTAGATTTCCTTCAGGCTCGACCCCTGGCGCGCCAGCAGGCTCCATGACCGCAGCGACGGATCGTATTCGCTGCGCGCCAGCGATTGTCCGCTGGGGTCCAGGATGAAGGATTCGACGCGGCGACCCATCACCTCCGCCAGAGACGCGCGGCCGCTGTTGAGGTCGATCCGGTACAGGTCCATCCGCTCCGGGTTCTCGAAGGCGAAGGCGCGGACCAGCAGCGCGGGCGGGTTCTGATTGTCCAGAATGCGGGCGTTGCTCATCATTGCGGGGAAGACGCCGCGGGTGCCGTTGAACACCTCGACCGCCCGGTTGCGGCCCGGGTCGTAGATCTTGCCGATCCAGAATTCGCCGGCCTCGATGCCGAGGCGCGGCAGGGACAAGGTCGCCGAGGTGCTGACCAGGACGCGTTCCTCGCCGATCCAGTCCAGATCGCGCACCTTGACCCGGCCGACGTCCACGCCGCCGATCTGGCTGCGGGTGGTCAGGTCCAGCAGCACCAGGGTCCGCTGCTCGCCCGCGACCGTGATGAAGGCCAGTTTGTCGCCCGAGGGCGACAGGCGAAGCATCTCCAGGGACGGCAGGGCGCCGTAGGCGTCCAGAGGCGAGGCGGCCGTCTCGGCGGCGGTCGCGTTCTGGGCCGAGGCCGGCGCGGCGGGAAGAGTGACGGTCAGGACCGCGGCCAGAGCCCCGGCCACGGCGGCGGTCAAACCGCTCCGGAATACAGACTTCATGATCAACGCCCCGATTGCACAATGGCAATCATCATCCGCCCTGTCGCGGAGGATCACAAGCCCCGGTTGTCCAGGCGCGCTTGCGCCGCCTTGTCGCCGCCCGTCGGGTCAGCGCGGGGCCAGGATCATGATCATCTGGCGCCCTTCCATACGGGGGGCGTATTCGACCTTGGCGACCTCGTCGAAGTCGGCCTGGACCTTGTTCAGCAGCTTCATGCCCAGTTCGGGGTGGGCCATCTCGCGGCCGCGGAAGCGCAGGGTCACCTTGACCTTGTCACCCTCCTCGAAGAAGCGGTGCATGGCCTTGGCCTTCACCTCATAGTCGTGGGTGTCGATGTTGGGGCGGAGCTTGATTTCCTTCAGCTCGACAACCTTCTGGCGCTTGCGCTGCTCGGCCTTCTTCTTCTGCTCCTGGAAGCGATGCTTGCCATAGTCCAGGATCTTGCAGACGGGCGCGTCTGGATTGGCGACGATCTGCACCAGATCAAGTCCGACTTCCTCCGCGGCTTCCAGGGCCGCAGACAGCGGCATGATCCCCTGTTTCTCGCCGTTCTGATCGATCAGAAGCACGCGAGTGGCGCGGATATCGTTGTTCATGGGCGGCCCGTCCTTGACGGGCGGCGTTTGCATCGGACGGCGAATGGGCGTCGTTTCCTTGGTTGTTTACATGTCTGGCAGGGTAAAGCCCGCGACCCGCAGTCGCGTTCCCAGCGGGTTCATATGCCTTTGGAACGGCCGAAATTCAAGGCTGGCGGGGCTCCGGCGCCGAGATGTAGGCGTCGTGTAGCGCCAGAACACCATCGAACACATGATCGACGCTCAGGGCCTCGATGGGGGCGAACTGGCCGCGCGTCTCGTTCGAGGCCACGGTGCGGGTCCTGGGCCCCCAGGGACCGTACAGCCACCATTCGGTCGGACCGAACAGGCCCAGGGTGGGCCGTCCGGCGGCGGCGGCCACATGCATCAGGCCCGAATCGTTGCCGACGAACAGATCGGCCCGGTCGATGGCGGCCGCCGAGGCGAGGATGTCGCCCTTGCCCACGACGTCGATGGCCCGTTCGCCCGCCTCGGCCAGGGCCGGCGCCGCCGGCGGATGGTCGCCCGGTCCGCCCACCAGCATAAAGCGCCAGCCGTCGAAGCGCGGCTCGGCCTTCAGCCGTCCCACCAGTTCGCCCCAGCGTTCGGCCGGCCAGCTCTTGCCCGGCTGGTGGGCGATGGGGGCCAGGGCCAGGATGGGTCCGGGACCGGCGCCGGACGCCAGTTGCGGATCGATCACGGCCGCGGCCGTGGCGCGGGCGCGTTCGTCGATGAACAGTTCGGGGTCCAGGTCGCGATCGGCGCCCATCAGGCGGCTGACCATCTGGACCTTCCTCAGCCCCATCTCCCAGCGGCGGTT
This sequence comes from Brevundimonas sp., assembly GCF_019636155.1. Lineage (GTDB taxonomy): Bacteria > Pseudomonadota > Alphaproteobacteria > Caulobacterales > Caulobacteraceae > Brevundimonas. The sequence goes on from NZ_JAHBYB010000003.1 coordinate 61,989, forward strand.
GTAGACCACGCGCCGCCGGGCCGGGATCAGCCAGGCCAGGGCCGATCCGCGAATGTCGATGACCATGTCCCAGCGGGTCCCGCGCACCTGGCGCCACAGGTCCAGCCAGTGTCCGGCCGCCTTCTTCTTGTCCAGGATGATGGTCCGCACCACCCCGGGGGCCGAGCGGAAGAAGGGGGCGGGCGGGCGGCCGCAGGCCACGGTGATCTCGGCGCCCGGAAGCTGGCGGCCGATCTCGCGGATCACGCCGGACGAGATGACGCAATCACCGATGCGGTTCGAGGTGACGAACAGGACCTGGGGGGCGGGCATAGGTCTTCCGTCCTATCCCGCGCCGTGCGGGTCAAGCCCGAGGATGACGGATCAGGCGGAAGCAGGCACAAGACGGGCATGACCGACCTCCAGCACCTGACCCGCCCGGATGGCGAAACCCTGGCCTTCAAGCGCGTCGAGGGCGACGGGCCGACCGTCGTCTGGATCGGCGGCTTCCGCTCGGACATGGAGGGGACCAAGGCCCTGGCCCTGGACGCGGCGGCGCGCGCGGGCGGCTGGGCCTATCTGCGCTACGACCATTTCGCCCACGGGGTCTCGTCCGGCGACTGGCGGGCGGCCACCATCGGAAGGTGGCGCGAGGATGCGATCGCCCTGATCGACGCCCTGGACGGGCCGGTGATGCCGGTGGGATCGTCCATGGGCGGCTGGATCGCCCTGTTGCTGGCCCTGGCGCGGCCCGAGCGGATGGCGGGCGTCGCCCTGGTCAATCCGGCCCAGGATTTCACCGAACGGCTGATGTGGCCGGACCTGCCGGACCATGTGCGCCAGGCCATCCTGCGCGACGGCCAGGCGACGATCACGGAGGAGGGCCTGGGCGACTATGTCCTGACCCGCGCCATGTTCGAGGAGGCGCGCCGGTGGCTGCTGCTGGACGACGAAATCCGCATTCCGGCGCCGATCCACATCCTGCAGGGGCGGGACGACGACGTCGTGCCCTGGCGCCATCAGGCGAGGCTGCTGGAGCGGCTGACCGGCGGCGACGTGATCCTGGAGCGGATCGAGGGCGGCGATCACCGCCTGTCGTCGCCGGGCCAGCTGGCGCGGCTGGTCGCGGCGGTCGAGGGTCTCAGAGCAGGGCGCTGACCGCCGCGCGGGCGGCCGGGCCCAGATCGGGCCGCTTCAGCGCCAGGGCGACATTGGCCCGCAGCAAGCCGATCTTGTCGCCGCAGTCGTGGGTCGCCCCTTCGTATTCATAGGCGGTGAAGTCCTGGGTCCGCATCAGCCGAGCCATGGCGTCGGTCAGCTGGATCTCGCCGCCCGCGCCGCGCTCCTGGGTCTCCAGCAGGTCGAAGATTTCCGGCTGCAGGATGTAGCGGCCCGAGATCGACAGGTTCGACGGCGCCGCGCCCTGGGGCGGCTTTTCCACCATCCCCTTCATGGCGATGCGGCGGCCGTCGCGGCTGGCCGGATCGACGATGCCGTATTTGTGGGTCTGGTCCTGGGGCACCGCCTCGACGCCGATGACATTGCCGCCCGTCCTTTCATAGACCTGGGCCAGCTGTTTCAGGGCGCCGGGCGCCGCGTCGACGATCACGTCGGGCAGGATGACGGCGAACGGCTCGTCGCCCACGATGTCGCGCGCGCACCAGACGGCGTGGCCCAGCCCCTTGGGCTGCATCTGGCGGGTGAAGCTCATTTCGCCGGGCCGGGCCAGGTCGGCGTTCAGGGCGTCCAGTATGTCGGTCTTGCCCTTGGCCTGAAGCTGAGCCTCCAGCTCGACCTGATGGTCGAAATAGTCCTCGATCGCCTGTTTGGCCCGACCGGTGACGAAGACGATATGCTCGATCCCCGCTTCGCGCGCCTCCTCGACGATGTAGGACAGGATCGGCCGGTCGACGACGTTCAGCAATTCCTTCGGCGTGGTCTTGGTGCCGGGCAGGACGCGGGTGCCCAGGCCGGCGACGGGCAGGACGGCCTTGCGAAGGCGACGGGTCGAGGCGGTCATGAAGTCTCCGAGGGTGTTCACGCCAGCCTAGAGCATGTCCCGCCGAACTGTCTCCTCCCCATTTCATGGGGAGGGGGACCGCCGCAGGCGGTGGAGGGGATCTTCAGGGGCGCAAAGACTGACCCCTCCGTCTTGTCGGCTGCGCCGCCGATCCACCTCCTCATCGCTGCGCGACAGGGAGGAGATGCGCATCATTCCACCGTCACCGACTTGGCCAGGTTGCGCGGCTGGTCCACGTCCGTGCCCTTCTGGACCGCCGTGTAATAGGCCAGCAGCTGCACCGGCACAGCGTAGATCAGGGGCGCGACCAGGGGGTGGCATTCCGGCGCATCGACGCGGGCGATGCCGGCGCCGTGCGGATCGGGTGCGGCCCCCGGCGCGATCATCACCACCGGACCGCCGCGCGCGGCGACCTCCTGAAGGTTCGAGGCCGTCTTCTCGAACACCTCGTCCAGCGGGGCCAGGGCGATGATCGGCGTCTCCTCGTCCACCAGGGCGATGGGGCCATGCTTCAGCTCGCCGGCGGCATAGCCCTCGGCGTGGATATAGCTGATCTCCTTCAGCTTCAGCGCCCCCTCCATGGCCAGGGGGAACATGGCGCCCCGGCCCAGGAACAGGACATCGCGGGCCTTGGCCAGGTCCACCGCCACCGCCCGGATGTCGGCGTCCATCGAAAGCGCCTCGGCGATCAGGCGCGGGGCCTCGAACAGGGCCTTGACCAGCTCGCCCTCGGTCTGGCCATCGATGCGGCCGCGCGCCACCCCCGCCGCCACCGCCAGCGACAGCAGGGCGGCCACCTGGGCGGTGAAGGCCTTGGTCGAGGCGACCCCGATCTCCGGCCCCGCATGGGTGGGCCACAGGGTTTCCGCCTCGCGCGCCATGGAGGAGGAGTGGACATTGACCACGGCGGCGGTCTTCAACCCCTGCCGCTTGCACCAGGTCAGGCCAGCCAAGGTGTCGGCCGTCTCGCCCGACTGGCTGACGGCGACGGCCAGGGTTCCCGGCGTCAGGGCGGGATGGCGATAGCGGAACTCGGACGCGATCTCGACGTCGCAGGGCAGGCCGGCGATCTTCTCGAAGGCGTATTTGCCGATCTGGCCGGCGTAAAAAGCCGTGCCGCAGGCGATGATCTGGATGCGGTCGATGGCGGCGAAGTCGACGGGCTGGGCCTTGGTCCTGCCGGTCACCAGGTCGAGGTATTCGGACAGGGTGTGCTGGACGCTGTCGGGCTGTTCATGGATCTCCTTCTCCATGAAGTGCCGGTACTCGCCCTTCTCCACGAGGGCGGAGGAGGCCGAGACCTTGACCATCGGCCGTTCGACGGCGGCGCCCGAGGCGTCGAACATCCGCGCGCCCGACCGGTCGATGGCGACATAGTCGCCCTCTTCCAGATAACTGATCTCCTGGGTGAACGGCCCGACCGCCAGGGCGTCGGACCCCAGATACATCTCGCCCTCGCCCCAGCCGACGACCAGGGGACTGCCGCGCCGGGCGCCCAGGATCAGTTCGTCCTCGCCCTCGATTAGCACCGCCAGGGCATAGGCGCCGGTCAGCCGGTCCAGCACCGACTTGAAGGCGGCCAGCGGCTCGGCCCCGGCGTCCAGGGCCGCGTCGATCATATGGGCCACCACCTCGGTGTCTGTCTGGCTTTCGAACACACGGCCCTTGGCTTCCAGTTCGGCCTTCAGCTCGGCGAAATTCTCGATGATGCCGTTGTGCACCAGGCAGACGCGGCCCGCCTTGTGCGGGTGGGCGTTGGCCGTGGTGGGCGCGCCGTGGGTGGCCCAGCGGGTATGGCCGATGCCGACCGTGGCCCTGATCGGATCGTCGGCCAGAACGGCCTCCAGCTCGCGGATCTTGCCCTTGGCGCGGCGCCGCTCGATGCGGCCATCGACCAGGGCGGCCACCCCAGCGGAATCGTAGCCGCGGTATTCCAGCCGCTTCAGGCTGTCGATCAGACGGGGGACGACCGGGCCTTCGCCGCTGACGCCGATGATGCCGCACATGGTGGTCTCGCTCCCTCGTCGCCGCTTTGCGCCGATCCGCCGGACGGTCTAAGCCGTTAGTCCAAGGTGGACGCCTCTAGGGAATATGAAACCCTCGGGCATCCAAAAAAGGGTTTCCGAAGATTTCGGAACGGCAGGGAGAGTCGCATGGGCGACAGGCGGTATTTCGGGACGGACGGCATCCGGGGCCGGGCCAACAGTCATCCGATGACCGCCGAGGTGGCCCTGCGCGTAGGCCTGGCCGCGGGCCGGCTGTTCATGTCGGCCGACGACCGGCGGCACCTGGTGGTGATCGGCAAGGACACCCGCCTGTCGGGCTACACCATCGAGCCGGCCCTGGTGGCGGGCTTCGCCTCTGTGGGCATGGACGTCCTGACGTTCGGGCCGCTGCCGACGCCGGGGGTGGCCATGATGACCCGGTCGATGCGCGCCGACCTGGGTGTGATGATCTCGGCCTCGCACAACAGTTTCACCGACAACGGGATCAAGCTGTTCGGGCCGGACGGCTACAAGCTGTCGGACGAGATCGAGCTGAAGATCGAGGCGATGATGGACGCCGGCCTGGACGAGAGCCTGGCCCCGCCCGACCGTCTGGGCCGGGTCAGGCGGATCGACGACAGTCAGGCCCGCTATGTCGAGATCGCCAAGCGCGCCTTCCCCAAGGGCCTCAGCCTGAAGGGGCTGCGCATCGCCGTCGACTGCGCCAACGGCGCCGGATACCGGGTGGCGCCGACCACCCTTTACGAACTGGGCGCCGAGGTGTTTCCGATCGGGGTCGAGCCGAACGGGATGAACATCAATCTGGACTGCGGCTCGACCCATCCGGGGGCCCTGTCCGAGGCAGTCCGCAAATACCGCGCCGACATCGGCATCGCCCTGGACGGCGACGCCGACCGGGTCATCATCTGCGACGAGACGGGACAGGTGGTCGACGGCGACCAGATCATGGCCCTGATCGCGCGGGACTGGTCACGGCAGGGACTGCTGACCGGCGGCGGGGTGGTGGCCACCGTCATGTCCAACCTGGGGCTGGAGCGGGCCCTGTCGGCCGAGGGGCTGACCCTGGAGCGCACCAAGGTCGGCGACCGCTATGTGATGGAGCGGATGCGCCAGGGCGGCTTCAACCTGGGCGGGGAACAGTCGGGCCATATCATCCTGCACGACCACGCCACCACCGGCGACGGCCTGATGGCGGCGCTTCAGGTCCTGGCCGTCATGGTCGACAGCGGCCGCAGGATGAGCGAGCTGGCGCGTCAGTTCGACACCGTCCCTCAACTGCTGGAGAACGTCCGCTTTACCGCCGGCAAGCCGCTGGAAGACGCTGCGGTCAAGGCCGCCATCGCCGACGGCGAAGCCGCGCTGAACGGCGCCGGCCGGGTTCTTGTGCGCCCGTCGGGCACCGAGAAACTGATCCGCGTCATGGCCGAGGGTGATGACGAGGCCCTGGTCAAACGGGTGGTCTCGGACATCGCCGGGGCGGTGAAGGCGGTCGGCTAGGCCCGGTCGTCCGGGGCGGAGTCCCGAATCGATTCCCCTTTCCGGATCCGGCGCCCGGTCCGGTTGACGTCTGAGACGAAGCCGGAGCGCGGTTCATCGTCCCGCCGCCGCCTTGTCCCAGGCCACCGCATGCACCCGATCACGGCCCAGGGCGGCGATAAGGGGCGGGGTCTCGAACAGGCCGGCCACCGCAGGGTCGCGCACGTTCAAACCGCCGGTGAAGACCCCGAACGCCGGCAGCAGAAGCCGCCGCCCATCGGTGACGAAACAGGGCCTCCGGACACTTCGGCCGTGGCCGACGATCCGGACCGCCGGATGCAGGTGGCCCGCCACCTCGCCGGGCCAGGGCGCCGGCGAGGGCTCGTGCGTCAGGCTCAGGGCGCCCACCGACAGGTGACCGACCACCCGCCCCGGCAGGCCCGCCATATCGGCCTGTTCCAGGGCCCGGCGGTCGTGGTTGCCCTCGATCCACAGCCAGTCCCGTCCCTGGGCCAGGAGGTCCAGCCGGGCGCGATCGTCGCCCGCCATCCGGCCGATGGCGCGGCTGTCGTGGAAACTGTCGCCCAGCAGGATCACGACGCCGGGATCCAGTTCTGCGATCTCGGCCGCCAGCCGGTCCAGGGTGGCGCGGCTGTCATAGGGCGGCAGCATCTGGCCCCGCGCCGCGAAGGCCGACCCCTTCTCCAGATGCAGGTCGCCCGCGACCAGGGTGGAATGATCCGGCAACCACAGGGCGCCGGAACAGCGCAAGACGCAGGTCTCGCCCATGACCGACAGGCGCAGCGAGCCGCAAGGGCGGCGCATGGGCGACAGGGCGGCGCGCAGGCCGGCGTTCATCGCCCTTCTCCCATCACCTCAGCCACCAGGGCCTCTTCCGAAAACTCCATGGCGGCGGCGTCCAGGATCATTTCGGCCGAGCCGCCCCCGACCCGCTCGCGCCCGATCTGGACCAGAACCGGCACGCAGAAGGGCGAGGCCCGGTCCAGCGGCTGATGCACGATCCGTCCCTGGATGCGCGCCAGAAGTTGCCCCAGCCGCGCGACATCCAGCAGGCCGGAGGCGGCGTCGGCCCGGGCGGTGCGAAGCAGCAGATGATCGGGCTGGTGGCGGCGGAGCACGTCGTAGATCAGGTCGGTGGAGAAGGTCACCTGCCGCCCCGTCTTCTCGGCGCCCGGCTGGCGGCGTTCGATCAAGCCGGAGATCAGGGCGCAATTGCGGAAGGTGCGCTTCAACATGAAGCTCTCGTCCAGCCAGTTCTCCAGATCGTCGCCCAGCATGTCGGGCTCGAACAGGGCGTCCAGATCGGCCGGATCGATCGGCCGGATCGACCAGATGGCCAGGGAGTAGTCGGTCACCACAAACCCCAGAGGCCCGACGCCCAGCCGGTCCAGACGCCGGGTCAGCAGCATGCACAGGGTCGAATGGGCCAGCCGCCCCTCGAACGGATAGGCGACCAGGAAATGCCGCGAGCCCTTCGGAAAGGTCTCCACCAGCATGTCGCCGGCGCGCGGGATGACCGAGCGCGCCTCCTGCAGCTCCAGCCATTCCTGCACGTCGGGCGGCAGGACGCGCCAGTGGTCGCGGTCCTGGATCATGTCGCGCACCCGTTCGGCCAGGCTGGTGCCCAGCGGGAATTTCGACCCGCCCCAGGACGGGATCTTGGGGTCCGCGTCGCGCGCGTGGGTGACCAGGGCGTCGGTCCCGCTGATGCCCTGATAGGCCCAGACCTGACCGGCGAAGACGAAGGTGTCGCCGGGGGTCAGCTGTTCGAAATACCATTCCTCGGCCTCGCCGACCTTTCGGCCCGCCGACCAGCGCGCGGCGCCGGTTCCGCCGCCGCGCCGGTGCGCCACCTTGATGTTCAGCGTGCCGGCCGAGACGATGGCGCCGACGTTCATCCGGTGCTTCTGGGCGAGGGTCTGGTTGCGCACCTTCCAGCGGCCGTCCGGCGTGCGCACGATGCGGGCGAACCGTTCGTAGGTGCGCAGGGCGTAGCCGCCGGTGGCCACCAGATCCACCACCTCCTCGAACGTCTCGTAGCTCAGCGCGCGATAAGGGCCGCAGCCGGTCACCTCGGCGAACAGGTCCTCCATGCGGAAGGGCTCGGAACAGGCCACGCCCATGACGTGCTGGGCCAATGTGTCCAGCGTGCCGATATGGTGCGGCTCCCAGTCGAAGGCGTTCTGCGCCACCGCCTCGCGCGCGGCCTGGCATTCCAGCATCTCGAACCGGCTGGCGGGGACCATCAGGGCGCGGCTGGGCTCGTCCAGCCGGTGATTGGCCCGGCCGATCCGCTGCACCAGGCGACTGGCCCCCTTGGGCGCGGCCAGCTGGATGACCAGGTCCACGTCGCCCCAGTCGATGCCCAGGTCCAGGGTCGAGGTGCAGACCACGGCCTTCAGGTCGCCCCGCGCCATGGCCGCCTCGACCTTGCGCCGCTGTTCGGCGGCCAGCGATCCGTGGTGCAGGGCGATGGGCAGGTCATCCTCATTGATGGCCCACAGCTGCTGGAAGACGAACTCGGACTGCCAGCGGGTGTTGACGAAGATCAGGCTCATGCCCGCCCGCTTGATGGCTTCATAGACCTCCGGGATGGCGTGGACGCCGGTGTGCCCCGCCCACGGCACGCGGCCTTCGGAGATCAGCACATCCACCACCGGCGGCGCGCCGGGATCGCCCTTCACAATCAAGACACCCTTCCCCCCTTGCGGGGGAAGGTGGGCGGCGGAGCCGCTCGGATGGGGGGTGTGTTGGACGGGGGCCAGGCTGTCACCGAGCGCGTCGCCCAAAGCCCCCCCCTCCGTCTCGCTCCGCGAGCCACCTTCCCCCGCGAGGGGGGAAGGGGAGAGCCAGTCGGCGATCATCTGCGGGTCGTCGACAGTCGCGCTCAACGCCACCCGCCGCATCCCCGGCGCAAAGGCCTGCAGCCGGCCCAGACCCAGGTTCAGCAGATCCCCCCGCTTGCCGCTCCAGATGGCGTGGACCTCGTCCAGCACCACGCATTTCAGGTCGGCGAAATAGGCCCGCGCCCCCTCCCAGGCGCAGAACAGGGCCAGTTGCTCCGGCGTCGTCAGCAGGATGTCCGGCGGAAAATCGCGCTGGCGCTGGCGCTTGGATTGTTTGGTGTCGCCGGTGCGGCTCTCGACATGGATGTTCAGCCCGATCTCGCGGATGGGCGTCATCAGATTGCGCTCGACGTCGGTGGTCAGGGCCTTCAGAGGCGACAGATAAAGCGTGTGCACCCCGCTGCCCGGCCCCGTTTCCGGCTTCGGTCCGCGCTCGGCCAAGTCGATCAGGCTGGGCAGGAAGCCCGCCAGGGTCTTGCCGCCCCCGGTCGGCGCGACCAGCAGGGCGTGGGCCCCCGCTTCGGCCGCCCGAACCATTTCCAGCTGATGCCGCCGGGGCGACCAGCCGCGCCGCGCGAACCAGTCGGCGAACAGCGGCGGAAGCGTTGCGGGAGCGGCAGGGGACGGCACGGAGGCGATATAGCATGTTCCCGTTCCGTTTCACCCCGGCGCGCGCTATCGTCCGCGGGTGATTTCCGACCCTTCCCTCCCGACCGGCGCCGTCAGCGGCGCCCCGCCCTGGCTGGACCTGCCGCCGGCCCTGGCCACGCCGCCGGGGGCCGGGGCGGTGTGCGACGATCAGGGGGCGCGGCGGATCGGGCGCGGGGCGGCCGAGGGGCTGCTGACCGGCGGGCCGGTGCTGGTGGCCCATGCGGCCCTGACGGCGCGGCGACTGGGGCTGGCGGCGCCGCCGCGCAGCCGTGACCTGATGGATGTGCTGGAGCTGTTCGCCTTCGTGCGGCCGGCGCGGTTCTGCGCCCCGTCCCCCACTGGCCTGGCCCTGGCCCTGGGTCTGGCCGAACCCAAGGGGGCGGAGGCTCAGGCCCAGGCTTTGCGAGAGAGCGCGACCCTGCTGCTGAAGGAAATGGCCGATCCGGCCTGGCCCGGGCGCGAGGCGGCGGTGACTTTGGCCGAGACCATGGATCGGGCGGGCTGGGCCTGGGGGCCGCGCGTGCTGGACGCCCTGCGCGCCCAGCCGGTGCGCGATCGCCAGCATCGCGGGTCGGGCCTGGACGTCTGGTCGCGCCTGCCGGAATGGGAGGACGAGGCGCCGCGCGGCGAAGCCGGCTCGGCTCCGGTTGACTCTGAGTCCGCCCGCATCCGGCTGGAGAAGCTGCTTCAGGCCGCCGGGCTGGACGAGGCGCGTCCAGCCCAGTCGGACTATGCGGCCGAGGCGGCCTACGCCTTTTCGCCGCGCGACGAGGCGGGGCGGCCGCGCATGCTTCTGGCCGAGGCGGGCACCGGCACGGGCAAGACCCTGGGATACCTGGCCCCCGCCAGCCTGTGGGCCGAACGCAACGCCGGGGCGGCCTGGGTCTCGACCTACACCCGCGCCCTGCAGCGCCAGATCGACCGCGAGAGCGCCAGCCTGTGGCCCGACCCGGCCGAACGCAAACGCAAGGCCGTGGTGCGCAAGGGGCGCGAAAACTATCTGTGCCTGCTGAACCTGCAGGAGATGGTCCAGGCGGCCCAGCTGGGGACCGGCGACCTGATCGGCGCGGCCCTGGCGGCGCGCTGGGCCTTGCACAGCCGCGACGGCGACATGACCGGCGGCGACTGGCCCGGCTGGCTGCCCGGCCTGTTCGCCGTGGCCCCGGCCCATCAGGCGGGGGCGGCCAATCTGGTGGACCGGCGCGGCGAGTGCGTCCACGCCGCCTGCCCCCACTACCGCACCTGTTTCGTCGAAAAGACCATCCGCGCCAGCCGCCGGGCCGATCTGGTCATCGCCAACCACGCCCTGGTCATGACCCAGGCCGCCTTCGACGGCGCCCGCACCGCGCGCGGCCAGAAACAGGACGGCGAGACGGCGGCCCTGAAACGCATCGTGTTCGACGAGGGCCACCATCTGTTCGACGCCGCCGACAGCGCCTTTTCCGCCGCCCTGTCGGGCCAGGAGGCGGCCGAGCTGCGCCGCTGGATTCGGGGACCCGAGGGGCGGGGGCGACGCGGGCGCGGGCTGGAACAGCGGCTTGGCGACCTGTGCGCCGACTCGGAGGCGGCGACGAAAGCCCTGAACGACGCCATCCGCGCGGCGGCCGAACTGCCGGGCGACGGCGTCTCGGCCCGCATCGGCGCCGCGACCGGCGAAGTGAACCCCATCGGCCCGATCGAGCGGTTCCTGGCCGCCGCCCTGGACCAGCTGCGCGCGCGCACGTCTGAAACATCAGCCGGGGCCGAGTTCGGCCTGGAGTGCGCCCTGCGGCCCGTCACCGAGCCGGTGCTGGACACGGCGCGCGAGGCGGCGCGGGCGTTGGCGAACGTAGAGGCGCCGCTGCTGGCCCTGTCGCGGCGCCTGGAAGACATACTGGACGACGAGGCCGACGTGCTGGAGCCATCGTCACGGGCGCGGATCGAAGGCGCCCTGCGCGGTCTGGACCGGCGGGCGCGCATGACCCTGCCGGCCTGGCGCGCCATGCTGGCGGCGCTGGAGGAGACGGGCGACGAACCCGACCCCGACTTCGTTGACTGGCTGTCGGCCGAGACCGCCTTCGGCCGTATTCATGACGTGGCCCTGCGCCGCCACTGGATCGATCCGACCGTGCCGCTGGAGGCCGCGGTGATCGCGCCGTCGCACGGGGTGCTGGTCACCTCGGCCACCCTGTCGGACGCAGGCGGGATGGAGTGCGCCGACCCGTTCGACCTGGCGCGGATGCGGACCGGCGCGGCCCGGCTGATCGACCCGGCGCGGACGCTGAAGCTGGACAGCCCGTTCGACTATGAGGCCAACAGCCGGGTCATCGTGGTCACCGACGTGGCCAAGGACGACCCGCGCCAGACGGCGGCGGCCATGCGCGAACTGTTCCTGGCGTCCGGCGGCGGGGCGCTGGGCCTGTTCACCGCCATCCGGCGGCTGCGGGCGATCTATGAGCGGCTGGGGCCGGAGCTGGCCAAGGCCGGCCTGCCCCTCTACGCCCAGCACGTCGATCCGCTGGAGATCGGGGCCTTGGTCGACATGTTCCGGGTCGAGCAGGACAGCTGTCTTCTGGGCACCGACGCGGTGCGCGACGGGGTGGACGTGCCGGGGCGGTCCCTGCGACTGCTGGTGTTCGACCGCGCCCCCTGGCCCCGCCCGGACCTGTTGCACAAGGCGCGGCGCGAGCGGCTGGGCGGCCTGTTCGACCGGGGGCGCGGCTATGACGACGCCCTGGCGCGCGGCCGCATCGCCCAGGCGTTCGGCCGCCTGATCCGCCGCGCCGACGACCGGGGGGTGTTCGTCATGCTGGACGCCGCCAGCCCGACCCGCCTGTTCGCCGGCCTGCCGCCGGGCGCCGAGGTGATGCGGATGGGCCTGGCCGAGGCGGTCGAACTGACGCGCGGCTTTCTGGGCGATTCCTAGCCTTGGCGCGTTGATGCGGTCTGATAGAGGAAGGCCATGACCGATACGCCCGCCCCCCGCCACCGCCGACGCGGCCTGTTCGCGCCGCTGATCCTGGTGCTTCTGGCCCTGGCCGCCTGGACCGGCTGGTGGTTCTGGCTGTCGTCCCAGATCGAAGGGCGGCTGCAGGCCCAGGCCCAGGCCCTGCGTGCCCAGGGGTGGCAGGTGGACTATGTCTCGGGCGGGCTGACCGGCTGGCCCTTCCGCACCCGGCTGGCGCTGGACCATGTGAAGATCGTCGCCCCGTCCGGCCATGCCCTGGCCGCGCCGCAGCTGGTGGCCGAGGCCAACGCCTACAATCCCGACAAATGGGTGATCCTGGCTACCGACGGCCTGGTCCTGACCCGCGCCGACAAGGGTCAGGTGGCGGTGCGCGGCCAGGCCCTGCGCATGAGCGTCCATGGACTGAACCAGCGCTGGCCCAATGTCGCCATCGACCTGAACCAGCCGGAATTCACCCCTCATCCGGGGTCCGAGGCCTTTCCTCTGCGCCGCGCGGAAGAACTGGCCTTCTACCTGCGTCCGCATCGGACCGACGCCGCTCCGGCGCCCGACAGCGTCGATGTGCTGTTCCGGCTGGTCGACGCCGAGGGGCGCGATCGCGGCCCGGTCGAGGGCCTGGCGCAGGGCGGGCGGCTGACCCTGCAGATGGAGGCCGTGATCGAACAGGCCGGCCGGCTGCGCGGCATGGACGAGGCGGGGGTCTTCTCCGCCTGGACCCGCGCGGGCGGGCGCTTCACCCAGGTGCGCGGCCGCGCCGTCGCCGGCGACAGCCGCGCCGAACTGTCCAGCGACAGCCTGGCCGCCGGCCCGGACGGGCGGCTGGTCGGCCAGGTGGCCCTGAAGACCGAGCGCCCCCTGCCGGCCATCGCCGGCCTGGCGGGGTCGGGCCAGGGGGCGGTCAATCGCGTCGGCGTCGCGGGGGCCGCCGCCGCCACGGCGGCGACCGGCGGCCAGGGCGATATGGATCTGACCCTGGTGTTCCGCGACGGCCGCACCTTCCTGGGGCCCTTCGCCCTGGCCCCGGCGCCGCGGCTGTTCTGATGCTGACGGCGCCGGACGAGGATCCGCAACGCACGGCCCTGGACGCGGCGCTGCGGTCGGCCCTGACGGCTCGCCTGGCCCTCGGCGAGGCGGCGTCGTCGGACGCGGCGGCCCTGGCCCTGCGGGCGGTGCTGGCGGGAACGACGCCCGCCGAAGGCGCGGTTCTAAAGGCCGCCTGGGGCCGGATGGCGGCGGCGGATCGCCCCCTGGTCGTCTGGGGCGCGGCGGCCCAGGTCCTGGCGGCGGACCGTTTCGGCCTGACAGCCCGTCTGGCGGCCGAGCCGGAACAGGCGTTGGAGGCGGCGGCCGGGCGCGCGACCGCCGTGCTGGACCTGACCCCCGCACGGCCCTGGTGGGGGCGGCTGTTGGCCCGGCCCGAGCTCAAGGTCACGGCGGCCCTGCCCGACGATGCGGCGGCCCGCCCCCGCGCCCTGATCGTCGCCCGCGCCCAGCCCGGTCCCACCGGCGACGACCGCACCTTCTGGATCACCGACAGCGCCCGCCCCGACGCCGAGATCGCGGCGTTTCTGGCTCAGGCCGGACTGGCGGCCCAACCCCTGACGGCGGGCGGCGGGTTGAAGCTGTTCCTGCTGGCGGGTTATGTGCAGGCCGAGGACGGGCGGCTGAACGGCGCGCCCGGCGACCTGACCGGCGTCATCGGCGCCGCCCCCGTTTTCTGAAGGCCTTTCCCATGACCACCGGACCCGCGCCCAAGCCCGGCATCCTGGACATCGCCCCCTATGTGGGCGGCAAGTCGCGCATCGAGGGCGTGGCCGAGCCGATGAAACTGTCGTCCAACGAGAACGCCCTGGGCGCCGGCGAAAAGGCGCGCGAAGCCTTCCAGGCGGCGACGGCCAACATCCACATGTATCCCGACGGCCGGGCGGCCAAGCTGCGCCAGGCGGTGGCCGACCTGCACGGGATCGAGCCGGAGCGGCTGATCTTCGGCAACGGTTCGGACGAGGTCTTCGCCTTGCTGAACCAGACCTATCTGCGTCCCGGCGACAATATCGTCACCGGCCAGTACGGCTTCCTGGCCTATCGCATCAGCGCCAAGGCCAATGAGGGGATCGTCAAGCTGGCGCCCGAGCCGGGCTTCAAGGCCGAGGTCGAGGCCCTGCTGGCCGAGGTCGATGACCGCACCCGCATCGTCTATGTCTCCAACCCCTCCAACCCGACCGGCAGCTGGAACTCGGGCGAGGAGATCGCCCGCCTGCACGCCGCCCTGTCGCCCGACATCCTGCTGGTGATCGACGAGGCCTATGCCGAATATGTCACCGAGCCGGACTGGGAGACCGCCATCCCCCTGGCGCGCGAGGCGTCCAACATCGTCGTCACCCGCACCTTCTCCAAGATCCACGGCCTGGGCGGGCTACGCATCGGCTACGGTTATGCGCCCCTGTCGGTCGCCGAGGCGGTGGACCGCATCCGCCTGCCGTTCAACGTATCCGTGCCGGGGCTCGAGGCGGCGACCGCGGCCCTGGGCGACGAGGCGCACCAGAAGGCCTCGCGCGACCTGATCCAGACCTGGCGGCCGCGCCTGACCCAGGCGCTACGGGGCTTCGGCTATGACGTCCTGCCCTCGGCGGGGAATTTCGTCCTGGTCCGGTTCGGCGGGGCCGAGCGCGCCCGGGCGGCCAACGACTATCTGAACGCCAAGGGGATCATCGTGCGCCCCGTCGGCGGCTACGGCCTGCACGACGCCCTGCGCATCACCGTGGGGACGGAAGACCAGAACCGCGCCGTCATCGACGCGCTCAGCGAGTTCGCCGCCCAGGCCTAACGGTCGTACAGATAGACGTCCGGGCCATCCCGGCCGCTCCAGCCATATCGCGGCGCGTCCCCGCGCGGCCAGGACCGCCAGCGCGACGGCGGACGATCGTCGGCATAACCCCATTCGTCGCGATAGCCCGCGGCGTAGCGGCCGCCATATCCGGAGCCCCGGCCCCACCGGTGTCGATTCCCGTGATCGTAGCCGTGCGGCCGATGGATCAGCGGCCCCTCGCCATGGGCGTATCCATCGCCCGCCGCACCCAGCCGCGCATGGGCCCTGGCTCGGGCCTCGGACAGGGGCGAAGGTTGGATGTCGGCGCCATAGGCTGGCTGGCCCCAGGCGCGGCCGCCGTGGAACTGGGCCTGGACCGCGTCCGGCGCGGCCAGAACCAAAACGCCGACGGTCAGGGCGGCGCCGGCGCCGATCATGGTCCTCATCGCGGTCTCCTCCTGATCGGGTGGGAAACGCGCGACGACGGCCTTTGTTCGTTCAGCCGCGCTCGCCCGGTTCCTGGCGATAGTCGTGGCGCGGCGGCGGGCCCATCGGCGCCGCGTCGGGCGGCGGCAGGTCGCCGTAATAGGGCAGGCCGGACGCCGGTTGCGGCCGATGGTCGGGTTCCGGCGCCGGGGCGTGGAAATGCGGCGCCGGATGCGGGGCGCGGCAGTCGCAGTCGGCGCGCCCGTCGTCATAGCCCCGGTCGTAGGCGCGGCTCTCGCGGCCGATGATCTCGAACGCCCAGGCGGCCTCGACCTGACGGCGATACTCCGCGTCGCTTTCCCAGCGCTCGTAATGGTCTTGGTCGTAGGACCCCGCCTGGTCGCGCCAACGGCCCTCGCGGCCATAGCGGTCGCCGCGCGGGACGGGCGGGCCGGCGCGATAATCGCGGCCGAATCCCTGGACCGCATAGCCGAAGGGGGCGCTGGGGGCCGCCGGGACCAGGTTGCGGTCGTCGACATGGACGGGGCCGCCGCCCATCAGTCCATAGTCCCCCACATAGCCGCCGCCCGAGATTATCGTCCCGCCGCCGACATAGGTCCGGCTGGCTCCCGAGGCATAGGCGCGGGCGTTGATATAGCTGCGGGCCGAGGCGGACGCAGACGCCGATGCGCTGGCGTTCACATTGACATTGATATTCGGGGTCGCCGGCGGACGGCAGCCGCCGCAGGGTCCGTGCGGGGAGGGTGGGGGCCGTCGCCCGCCGCGCTCGCCGGCGATGGCGGGACTGGACAGGATCAGGGCGACGATCGCCGCCGAGGTCAGGACGCGCATGGGCTGCAGGACTTTCGCTGGTCGGCGGCAGTCTAGGCGCGTGCGGCGCGCGGGTCGGGCCTTCGCACCCGGCGGGCGACGATCAGGGTTAAGGTTCGCCCCTCAGGATTCCGGCCGGCGCTCAGAAATCGACCGCCAGTCCCTTCTTCTCCCAGTCGCCATAGCGGGTCGGCTCGGGCCCCCGCCGCCCGCCGTCTTCGTGCGGCAGTTCCAAGGGGACTGCGGCCTGGCGTCGCGCCTCGGCCTCCAGCAGGGCGCGCCGGGCGGCCTCGGTCAGGGGCCGATGCGGCGTGGCGCCGGGCACATCGGCGTTCAGGCGGGGGGCCGGTTCGGCGTCGGGGGTGGGCTGTTCGGTCACAGGGGGCGTCTCTTGAGGCCGGCTCTCGCCTTCCTCAGATAGGCCCTCGGTATCCCGGAGTCACCCGTCGCCCGTCCATGAACCACTTGAAGACCTTCGCCCTGCTCGCCGCCCTGACCGCCCTGTTCGCGGGCGTCGGCTATCTGATCGGCGGAGCGACGGGCATGCTGATCGCCCTGGTCTTCGCCGGCGGCATGAACCTGTTCAGCTACTGGAACGCCGACAGGATCGTACTGAAGATGTATCGCGCCCAGCCGGTGGACGAGGCGCACCCCAACGCCGTGGTCCGCAACTATGTCGCCGACGTGAAGCAGATGGCCGCCGACGCCGGCCTGCCCCAGCCGACCATCGCCATCATCCCGACCGACCAGCCGAACGCCTTCGCCACCGGCCGCAACCCCGCCAATGCCGCCGTCTGCGCCACCACCGGCCTGCTGGACATGCTGTCGCGCGAGGAGATCCGCGGGGTGATGGCCCACGAACTGGCCCATGTGAAGAACCGCGACACCCTGACCATGACGGTCACCGCCACCCTGGCCGGGGCCATCGCGGCCCTGGCCAATTTCGCCCTCTTCTTCGGCGGCGGCGATGATCGGGAACGGCCCGGCGGCCTGATCGGAACCCTGGCCCTGATGATCCTGGCCCCCATGGCGGCGGGCCTGGTGCAGATGGCCGTCAGCCGCGGCCGCGAATACGAGGCCGACCGCGTGGGCGCCCAGATCGCCGGCGACCCCCAGGCCCTGGCCGCCGCCCTGCAGAAGATCGAGGCCTACGCCAAGCGCATCCACAATCCGACCGCCGAACGCAATCCGGCCTCGGGCCAACTGTTCATCATCAACCCCCTGGCGGGCGGGCGGGCCGACAGCCTGTTCTCGACCCATCCGAACACGGCCAACCGGGTGCGGGCGCTGATGCAGATGGGGGGCGTGACGGCCGGGGCGCCGCATCCCGCCCCGCCGCGCGCCGTCACTGGCGTTCCGGTGACCCCGACGCCCGAAAGGCCGCGCGGCCCCTGGGGATGAGGCCCCACGCGGTCCAGGTTCTGGGCTCCCCGTTCGGGCCTGATCGAAAGCGGGTCCGCCATCGCTGATGCGGCAGGCGATGCAACAGCATCGCCGACGATCCGGACGCCAATCCTAAAGCGGCCGGATCATGTAGCGGGCGTCGGGCCCGTAGCTGGCCAGCCTGGTCCGCAGGGCCGGGCTTTCGACGGGCTGAAAACCCAGGCTTTGCCAGAACACAGCCGCATCATTGACCGCCACCAGGGCGATAGCGGGCCAGCCCTCGGCCGCCGCCTGTCGGGCCAGCCGTTCGATGATCGGCCGCGCATGCCCGGCCCCGCGCGCCCGGGGGTCCAGGGCCAGGTCGTGCAGATAAAGAACATCCGCGCCGTCAGGGACGGCGCCGACCAGGGTGTTCAGGGCCGGGGGCGCCTCGCGCCGCCAGGGATAGGCGACCAGATAGCCGCGCACCCCCTCCGAACCGTCCAGGACGAAACAACCGCGGGGGTTCAGGCCCAGCCGTTCGGCGAAACAGGCCCGGTCCTCCGGATGGTTCGGAAAAGCGACGCGGGCGACGGCGACGACCTCATCCAGGTCGCCTTCGGTCATCGGCCGCCAGATCAGCTCGGGCATCGGGCGTTCAGCTCCCGGCGCTCGAAACTCCAGTCGGCGCTGCGCTCGCGGCCGTCGATTTCGCCCTCGATGCGAGCGGTCAGGCGGTCGCCGTCGCGGGCATAAAGGATGCGCGCCGGATAGTCGTCGGCCACGGTGTTCTGGAACACCGCCCGGCCTTCGGATTGTTCGATCAGCAGGAACAGGGTCGGGGCCGCCCCGTCCGGCTGGGCGAAATAACCCAGGCGGCCATCCGGCGTCGCGGCGATGTGCGACGCCTCGAACCCCGCGCGGTCGCCCCGGACCGTCAGGGCCCAGCCGACCATCAGGCCCTGGCGCGGATCGCTCCAGGCCTCGGCCGCCTCGCGCCCGTTCGAGCAGTCCAGCCAGTAGCCGGCCATCCAGCCCAGATCGTCGGCCGTCGCGGCCGGGGTCTGCAGCATCAGGGCGGCGGCGAGGGCGGGCAGGATGGGCATGGCGGGTCTCCGTCTGGGTTCGGCCGGACCCTAGGCGTCGGCGGCGCCCGCCGGCTTGTAGGATTGCGACGCGATGGCCCGCGCCAGTTCGACCTGTTCGCGCGCCCAGTCGGTGGCGGTGCAGCCCAGGAAGCGGCGGAATTCGCGCGCCATCTGCGGCTGGTCGAAATAGCCGGCCGCCAGACCGGCCTCCAGCCACCCGGCCGCCTCTCCGCCCGCCGTGGCGTGGTCGAACACCCGGCGGAAGCGGAACACGGATTTCAGGGCGCGGGGCGAGACCCCGACCCGGTCCAGGAACCGGCGTTGCAGGGCGCGCTGGGCCGCCGCATCGCGCGGCGGGGTCGGGCGCTCGGCCTGCAGGGTCTCCATTTCGGCCCGCACCATGGGGTCGATACGCCAGTCCCCGACGCGGCGTTGGTCGTCCAGCCAGGCGATCATCGTCCTGGCCTGGCCTTCGGGATCGCCTACCGGGACGGCCAGGCCCGCCAGTCGCCCGGTCATGTCCAGCCGCCGATCCGTCGCCGCCGACAGGGGCGCCCCCAGCCAGTCGCGCGCGCCGTCGGGATGGAACCGCACAGCCACCAGCTCGACCGGCCCCACCGGACGGATGGCCATGGGCCGGCTCATCTGGCCGGCGAAGATGCGCGGCGGCTGCAGCCGGAAGACGCCGTCGTCGTGCAGTTCCTCATAAGGATCGCCGACATCGACGATCAGTTCGGGGCAGCCGTCCGGGGCGATGCGTTGGACCGTGCGGCTGGGCTCAGGCGCGGCGTAGGTCCAGATCACCCTGACCCAGGGCTTAAGGGCCTCGGGCGGTTCGAACTCCTGATAGCGCTCGCCGCCCCCCATGGCGCGGTCAGTTCAGCTTGGCCGGGTCGGGCGGCGGGGCAGGCAGGGGGGCGCACGGAACGCCGTCGTCCTTCAGCTTCTTCACCTCGGCGGGGGTGGCCTCGCCATAGATGTCGCGCTTTTCCGAACGGCCTTCGTGGATGTCGCGGGCCTCGCGGGCGAAGGCGTCGCCGACATAGTCGAAATTCCGTTCGACATGGTCCCGCACCTGGCGGGCAGCCTGCATCATCATGTCCTGCATCCGGGCCGCCGTCTCGGGCGCGGCGGCCTTCCGGGTTCCCGAGACCGCCGGGGCCATGACCTGTTTGCGCACGGCGGTGGAGCCACAGGCGGGGCATTGCACCAGGCCTCGCGCCGCCTGGTCATCATGGTCGGCGGACGAGGCGAACCAGGCCTCGAAACCATGGTCGTGATCGCAGATCAGGGCGTAGCGGATCATGAGGCGCCCGTCGGTCCAGGCGCCGCGAAATCGCGGTCGTGGCTCAGGGCGGGCACCGCCTGCCGCGCCTTGCCAACGGCGTCCAGGTCCAGGGTGGCGAACAGCACCCCCGGTTCGTCATGGTCCAGCCGACCGATCACCTCGCCCCAAGGCCCGACCACGATGGACCGGCCCCAGGTGCGGCGGCCGTCTTCGTGCGTTCCGCCTTGCGCGGGGGCCAGGACGAAGGCGCCGGTTTCTATGGCGCGGGCCCGCAACAGGGTCTCCCAGTGGGCCTCGCCGGTCGGCCGCGTGAAGGCGGCGGGCACGGCGATCATGGCGGCGCCGGCCTTGGCCAGTTGCCGGAACAGGTGCGGAAACCGCACGTCGTAGCAGACCGTCAGCCCCAGCCCGCCCCACGGCGTCTGGGCGACCACGGCCGCGTCGCCGGGCCGGATATTGGCGCTCTCGCGATAGGTCTCGCCATTGGGCAGATCGACGTCGAAGACGTGCAGCTTGTCATAGCGCGCCGTGATCCGGCCCTGGTCGTCGATCAGCAGGCTGCGGTTCGCCGCCCGGTCGTCGCCGGCATGGCCGGATTTCACGATGGCCGATCCGACCAGCAGCCAGACCTTCAGCTCGGCCGCCAAGGCCCGCAGGCCCTGGACGCAAGGGTCGTCGGCCTCGTCACGGATCGCCTCGCCGCGCCGGTCGCGGCGTTGCTCCAGCAGGTTGGTCCCCTCGGGCGTCAGTATGAACCGAGCCCCCCCCGCCGCCGCCTGACGGATCAGGGGTGCGACATGGGCCAGCCCCGCCTCGGCCGTCGCCGGGGTGCGCGTCTGGATCAGGGCGATGTCCAGGCGGCGGTCCATTCAGGCGGCCAGCAAGGCGTCCAGCTTGCCGGCCCGGTCCAGGGCGTGCATGTCGTCGGACCCGCCGATGTGTTCGCCGTTGATGAAGATCTGCGGGAAGGTGGCGCGGCCGCCCGAACGCTGGACCATCTCGGCCTTCTTCTCCGGGTCGGTGGAGGCGACGATCTCGGTGAAGTCCACGCCCTTCCTGGCCAGTAGGCCCAGCGCCGCATAGCAGTAGGGGCAGCCGGGCTTGGTGTAGATGACGACGTCGGCCAAATCAGATCTCCAGAACTAAAACCGTCCTCGCGCAGAGAGAGCGATAGAGCCTACATAATCACTTCCCGGGCGGATCGCACCCGGGCGACGACGGCCAGGTCCACCGCCCGCGCACCGGCCTTCAGCAGGGCGGCGGCGCAGGCCTCGGCCGTGGCGCCGGTGGTCAACACATCGTCGATCAGAAGGATGCGTCGGCCACGCACGCGGCGCGCCCCGGCCTCGGTCACGGCGAAGGCGGCGCGCACGTTCTGACGCCGGCCTCGGGCCGACTTGCCGCCCTGGCTGTCGGTCGGCCGGGTGCGCACCAGGGCGTCAGCCAGATAGTCGCGCCCCGCCCACCGGGCCAGGGGGCGGGCGATCTCGGCCGCCTGGTTGAAGCGCCGAGCCAGCAGGCGCGACGGGTGCAGGGGCGTGGGCGCGACCGCATCGGCCTGGGCCACCAGATCGGCCGCGGCCCGGCTGATCCAGCGGGCGAACAGGGGGCCGAACTGAGGCTGGTCGCCGTGCTTGAACCTGAGGATCAGGTCTCGGCTGGCCTCATCATAGACGCAGGCGGCCCGGCCGCGTTCGAAGGCGTGGGGCCGGGCCGTGCACGCGGCGCACCGGTCGGCCGCGAAGGCGCCGCCGTCCGCCTCGAAGGCCGCGCCGCAGCCGTCGCAGACCGGCGCTTCCAGGAAGATGACCCGACTCCAGGCCCCCGGGGTCAGCCCGGCCGAGGCCGTGGCCTCGCGGCTGTCGTGGGCCATCGGCGGCAGGATCAAATCGGCCGCGCCCCGGCCCAGGCGCCGCAGTTGCAGCCCCGCGCCTTTCAAAGCCCGGCTCCAGCCGCCATCTTGCATGCGATGCAATCTCCGCCCCCCCGCCTGTTCGATCCGGTCCGTCGCGCCGCGCGCCTGGCGCGGGCCGCCCGGCGTTTCCAAACGGCCGACTTCCTGCACCGGCGCGCCGCCGAAGAGGCGGTGAACAGCCTGGAGGCCATAGTGCGCGGCTTTCCGGTCGCCGTCGACCTGTCGCCGCATCCGGGCGTCTTCGCCGCCGTCCTGGCCGACAGCGACGCGGCCGGACGGATCGGTCCGGTCCAGGCGCCGGCGGCTTGGCCCGGCGAGGCGGCCCTGCCGGTCGCCGACGGCTCGGCGGACCTGATCGTCTCCGTCCTGGGCCTGCACTGGATCGACGACCTGCCCGGCGCCCTGGCCCAGATCAGGCGGGCGCTGAGGCCGGACGGCCTGTTCCTGGGCGCCCTGTTCGGCGCGGGGACGCTGAAGGAACTGCGCGGCGTCGTGACCGAGGCCGAGCTTTCGGTGCGCGGCGGCGCCCAGGCGCGGGTGTCGCCGTTCGCGGACGGATACGATGCAGCGGCCCTGATGCAGCGGGCCGGTTTCGCCCTGCCGGTCACCGATGTGGACCGGGTGACCGTGCGCTATCCTGACCTGTTCGCCCTGGTGCGTGACCTGCGGGCGATGGGCGAGACCAACGCCCTGGCGGGAACGGCCCGGCCCCTGACCCGCGACATCGCCGCCCGCGCCGCCGCCCTTTACGCCGAACGCCACGCCGAGCCGGACGGGCGCATCCCCGCCACCTTCGAGATCATCCAGCTGGCCGGCTGGGCCCCGCACGAGAGCCAGCAGAAGCCCCTGCCGCGCGGATCGGCCAGGATGCGGTTGGCGGACGCCCTTGGGGTCAAGGAACAGGGCGGGAATTAGAAGTCTTGCATGGCCCGCGGTCGTCGGCCCTTCGGGGCCTCCCGACCCGACGCGGTGATTTTTTCTGGCCCGCGGTCGTCGGCCCTTAGGGACCTCCCGACCCGACGCGGGCTTAGCCGCCCATGGCGTTCCGGATCGTGGTCATCGCCACATTGAACACCCCGGTAGAGGTGTTTCCGAACGCCGTCACCGCCGACAGGATGACCAGGAAGATCAGGGCCAGGATCAGGCCGTATTCGATGGCCGTGGCGCCGCCCTCGTCGCGCATCAGGTGGGCGATGAAGCGTCTCATGCGGCCCTCCCTTTTCGGCGCGGGTCTTCAGAGCAGGTCGCGCAGCCAGGCGACCAGGGGTTCGTCGGCCGGAGGCATGGGATAGTCCGAAAGCTGGTTCGGCCTGACCCATTTCAGGGCGGCGTGTTCCTTGCGGATCACCGGCCCCGACCACCTGCGGCACAGATACAGTGGCATCAGAAGGTGAAAGGTTTCGTAAGCGTGGCTGGCGAAGACAAAGGGCGCCAGGCAGGATTCCTGGACATCGATGTCCAGCTCCTCCTTCAGCTCGCGGATCAGGGCCGCCTCGGGCCGTTCGCCGGCATCGACCTTGCCGCCCGGAAACTCCCACAGGCCCGCCAGCTGCTTGCCTTCGGGTCGCTGGGCGATCAGCACCCGCCCATCCGCGTCGATCAGGGCCGCGGCGACGACGAGGACGGTGGGGAGGGCGGTCAATCGAAGGCCTGGCGCAGGTCGTAGCCCGCATAGACGACCCGCAGGACGAAAACCCGAACACCTGCGACGCGATAGAGCACATGGATTCTGCGCGCCGCTACGCCCATGCGAACGGACGTGCCGCCGATCAGCGGGCAGCTTTCCGGAAATTCACCGATCCGTACGAACAGGTCCGAGACAGCCGCTTCCAACCGCCGTGCGCCTGACGGACTGTCCATCGCGATCATGGTCAGAAGGTCGCCGAGCTGGCGCCGCGCCTTCGCAGAAATCAGGACGTCAGCCGCCACGTTTGGCTTCGACCTGATCGATCAGGTTGCGCATTTCAGCCATGACGTCCGCCATGGGCCGGAAGACGTCGGGCGCCGCATCGACCTCGCCCGAGGCCCGCTCAACCCAGGCGAGAGCATCCGCCGACGGCTGTGGGCTCGACAAGTCGTCTATCAGAGACTGGCTGACGACCGATCCGTCCATACCGGCATAGGGATCCGTCAAAAGGGCTTTCGGCTTGGCGCTCATCCCCGCATCCTACCGCAATCAGCTGCGATAGTCGCCGTTGATCTCGACGTAGCGTTTGGTCAGGTCACAGGTCCAGACGGTGGCCGAGGCGCGGCCGGAGGCGACGTCCACGGTGATGTCGATCTCGGGGCGTTTCATATAGGCGCTCATCCTGGCCTCGTCGTAGCTCGGGGACGGGGCGCCGTCGATGGCCGCGACATGCGGGCCGAAGCGGATGGCCAAGCGGTCGCGGTCCACCGGCTCGTCGGTCTTACCCACGGCCATGACGACCCGGCCCCAGTTGGCGTCCTCGCCGGCGATGGCGGTCTTGACCAGGGGGCTGTCGGCGATCGACTTGGCCAGCTTGCGGGCCGAGGCCGGGCTGGCGGCGCCGTCCACCGTGACCTTGACGAATTTGGTCGCCCCCTCGCCGTCGCGCACCAGTTGGTGCGCCAGATCCAGCATCACCTTGTCCAGGGCGGCCGAGAAGTCCTTCAGCCGACGGTCCCCGACCCGGCCGATGCGCGGCGCCCCCGAGGCGCCGGTGGCGAACAACAGGCAGGTGTCGTTGGTCGAGGTGTCGCCGTCCACCGTCACCGAGTTGAAGGTGGTGCGCACATGCACCCCCAGCAGGGCCTGCAGCACCGGCGGGGCGATGGCGGCGTCGGTGACGATGAAGGCCAGCATGGTGGCCATGTCCGGCGCGATCATGCCCGAACCCTTGGCGATGCCCGCGATCCGCACCTTGACCCCCTCGATCCGGCATTCCGCATAGGATCCCTTGGGAAAGGTGTCGGTGGTCATGATGGCCCGGCCCGCCTCGGTCCACTGGTCGCCGGGGTCGCGGCCGGCGTCCAGGGTGGACTCCACCTCGTGCAGACGGGCTGCGATCTTCTTGTCGTCCAGCAGCACCCCGATGACCCCGGTGGAGGCCAGCATGACGTCGCGCTGGCGGCAGCCGAATCGCTTGGCGACCTCGGACGCCGTGCGCCGGGCGGCGTCGGCCCCGGCCTTGCCGGTGAAGGCGTTGGCGCAGCCGGCGTTGACCAGAAGAGCCCGCACATCCGAACCGCCGCCCTCGGCCGAAAGGTGGCGCTTGCACCAGTCGACGGGGGCCGAGCCCACCTTGTGCCGGGTGAAGACCCCCGCGCAGGTCGTGCCCCTGGCAAAGCGGAAGACGACCATGTCGGGCCGGTCGTGCTTGTAGAAGCCGGCCCGCGCGGCGGCCATCTCGACCCCGCCGATCGGCGGGATGCGGGGAAAGGGCACGGCCAGGGGCGAGACCTGCAGCCCCGGCTTGCCGGGCACGGCCGGCTCGGCCGCGCGGCCGCGCGCCAGGGGGGCGGTCAGGGGCTTCAGCGCCTTTTCCAGGGCGGCCTTGGCGGCGTCGGCGGGCTTCTTGTTCAAGACTTGGCGGCTCCGGATGCGACGGGGGCGGTGGGCGGGACGGTCTGCGCGGGCGGCGGGGCCGAGGCCGGCTCGGACGCCGCGCCCCCGGCCTCGCCGGATAGCAGCACCTCGACCTTGGCCTTGCCGCGCAGCTGCTCCAGCAACTGCCGCACCCCTTCATAGGTCAGGTAGCGCACGATCTGGGGCCGGGCCTGCTCGAGGGTGGGCGGACTTTCGCGGCGGCGGTCCTCGACCCGCAGCACGGCCCAGCCGCCCTCGGTCTGGAACGGCCCGACCGTCGATCCGGCCGCCTTGTCGCGCAGGGCCACGGCATAGGCCTGGGGCATGACGTCCAGGGTCGAATAGCCCAGGTCGCCGCCGGAATATCTGGTCGCCTCGTCGATCGACCGCTCCATGGCCACGGCCTCGAACTGGGCGCCCTGGCCCAGCATGCCGATGACGGCGTCCGCCTCCGCCTTGGTGCGCGACAGGATCAGGCGCACCCGGATCTCCTCGGACGTCCGGGCCAGCTTCAGCTGCTCCTGATAGAGGGCCTGGACCGCCTGGTCGGTGATGGCCCCGTTGACCACCGTTTCCACCAGCATGTCGCCCAGGATGCGCTCACGCGTGGCCTCAAGTCTCCGCTGGGCCAGGGGCGAATTGTCCAGGCCGCGCCGTTCGGCCTCGTGGGCCAGCAACTTCTGGTCGATCACCTCGTCCAGCACGCGCCGGAACAGGCCCGAGGTCGCGTCCAGGGCCTCGCCCTCGCCGACCAGGCCCTGGGCCACCGCCTCGCGCCGCACGTCCGAGGCCCAGATGGTCTGATCCTTGACCCGGGCCACGGCCCGGTCGCCCGGCTCGGGCGCACGGTCTGCGCCCCCGTCGCCGCAGGCGGCCAGGGTCAGGCCCAGCATCAGGCAGAGGGCGACCGCGAGGGTCGATTTCGGCTTGGGATATCGCATCGGCGGCGCTCCGTGGGCGCGGCGCGGGACCCCGGACGCCGGGGCCGGAGCCGCGTGCGTCGTCAAGCCCCTTGCGTTGACAGGGGTAAGGCCGGTGCTTAAGTCCCGCCTGCGCCCAAGTCGAGGGGTTTTCGATCCTACGCGCGGCCCTTCGCATGCGCCTTTTCGGCGGCGCCGGGGGCCGCCGTCGATCCGGCCCCGCCAGAGGCGTCGCAACCGTCCCCGCGGGGACCCGTCAGAGCCCTTACCCGCTCGATCGCCTCGGATCGCCCATGCTCGGCTTCGCCAAGAAATTTTTCGGTTCTTCCAACGACCGCAAGGTCAAGGGCTTCATGGCCCAGGTGCAGAAGATCAATGCGATGGAGGCCAAATACGCGGCCCTGTCGGACGACGAACTGCGCATGATGACCGACGCCTTCAAGGACCGGCTGGCGGCGGGCGAAACCCTGGACGACATCCTGAACGACGCCTTCGCCGTGGCCCGCGAGGCGTCCAAGCGGGTGCTGGGCCAGCGTCAATATGATGTCCAGCTGGCCGGCGGCATGATCCTGCACGAAGGCGGCATTTCGGAAATGCGCACCGGCGAGGGCAAGACCCTGGTCGCCGTGGCGCCGGTGTATCTGAACGCCCTGGCCGGCAAGGGGGTGCACGTCATCACCGTCAACGACTACCTGGCCAAGCGCGACGCCGAATGGATGGGCCGGGTCTATGGCTTCCTAGGGCTGGAGACGGGAGTCATCGTCAACGGCCTGTCGCAGGTCCAGCGCCAGCAGTCCTACAACGCCGACATCACCTACGGCACCAACAACGAGTTCGGCTTCGACTATCTGCGCGACAACCTGGTCTATGACCGGCGCGAGATGGTCCAGCGCGGCCACCACTTCGCCATCGTCGACGAGGTCGACTCCATCCTGATCGACGAGGCCCGCACCCCGCTGATCATCTCGGGCCCGACCGAGGACCGTTCGGACCTCTATATGATCCTGGACGGGATGGTGAAGGAGCTGATCAAGGATCCCGACACCTACGAGCTGGACGAGAAGCAGCGCCAGTCCCTGCTGACCGAACTGGGTTCGGAGCGGATGGAGGAGATGCTGACCGCCGCCGGCCACCTGGCGCCGGACACCACCGACCTCTACGACGCCGCCAACGTCAGCCTGGTGCACCACACCAACCAGGCCCTGCGCGCCAACACCCTGTACACGCGCGACAAGGACTACATCATCCGCGCCGGCGAGATCATGCTGATCGACGAGTTCACCGGCCGCATGATGCAGGGCCGGCGCCTGTCCGAGGGCCTGCACCAGGCCATCGAGGCCAAGGAAGGCGTCAAGATCCAGCCCGAGAACCAGACCTTGGCCTCGGTGACGATCCAGAACTATTTCCGCCTCTATTCCAAGCTGTCGGGCATGACCGGCACGGCCGCCACCGAGGCCCAGGAATTCCACGACATCTACAAGATGGACGTGCTGGAGGTGCCGACCCACCGCCCGATCCAGCGCATCGACCACGACGACGAGGTCTATCGCACCGAGGCCGAGAAGAACCTGGCCATCTGCGCCCAGATCGCCGAGCGCCACCTGGCCGGCCAGCCGATCCTGGTCGGCACCGTCTCGATCGAGAAGTCCGAGGCCCTGTCGGAACTGCTCAAGACCTATGAGCACAAGGTCGAGGTCAGCCGCACCCTGAAGACCGAGTTCGCGGGCCGCGACAAGGAGGCCCAGAAGGCCGGGGACGCCGCCTATGACATCCGCTACGAGGTCAGGCTGCGCGGCATTCCGCACAATGTCCTGAACGCGCGTCAGCACGAACAGGAGGCCTATATCGTCGCCGACGCGGGTCTGCCGGGCGCGGTGACCATCGCCACCAACATGGCCGGCCGCGGCACCGACATCCAGCTGGGCGGCAACCTGGAGATGCGGCTGCAGGGCTGGCGCCAGGAACAGCGCAACCTGGCCATAGAGGTCACTCCCGAGATGGAGGCCGACAAGACCGCCGAGATCAAGCGCGAGATCGAGGAGAAGAAGGCCGTCTCCCTGGCCGCCGGCGGCCTGTTCGTCCTGGGCACCGAGCGGCACGAGAGCCGCCGCATCGACAACCAGCTGCGCGGCCGCACCGGCCGTCAGGGCGACCCCGGCACCTCCAAATTCTTCCTGTCCTGCGAGGACGACCTGCTGCGCATCTTCGCCGGCGACCGGCTGGACGCCATCATGCGCAGCTTCGGCGTGGCAGAGGGCGAGGCCATCACCCACCCCTGGCTGAACAAGGCCATCGAGACGGCGCAGAAGCGGGTCGAACAGCGCAACTACGACATGCGCAAGAACCTGCTGAAATACGACGACGTGGTGAACGACCAGCGCAAGGCCGTGTTCGAGCAGCGCCAGGAGTTCATGGACGCCGAGGACCTGTCCGAACTGGTGGGCGAGTTCCGCACCGACGTCATCGCCGACCTGGTCGAGCGCTATATGCCGCCCAAGGCCTATGCCGAACAGTGGGACATCGACGGGTTGAAGGAAAAGGCCAGGGAGACCCTGGGCCTGGACCTGCCGCTGCACGACTGGGCCGCCGAGGAGGGCGTCTCGAACGAGGAGATCGAGGAGCGGATCACCGCCGCCGCCGACGCCCGCGCCGCCGAACGTCTGGAACTGGTCGGCGCCGAACAGACTCGCGGCCTGGAGAAGCAGTTCCTGCTGCAGATGATCGACATGCAGTGGCGCGAGCACCTGACCCACCTGGATCACCTGCGCGGGGTCATCGGCCTGCGCGGCTATGGCCAGCGCGACCCGCTGAACGAATACAAGACCGAAGCCTTCAACCTGTTCGAGACCCTGCTGTACGACC
Source organism: Brevundimonas sp. (assembly GCF_019636155.1). GTDB lineage: Bacteria > Pseudomonadota > Alphaproteobacteria > Caulobacterales > Caulobacteraceae > Brevundimonas. The sequence continues at coordinate 90,980 of NZ_JAHBYB010000003.1, forward strand.
TGCGCCACAACGTCACGCGCTGGCTGATGACGGTGGAGTTCCGCTTCCAGCCGCCGCCCGAACTGCCCGAGTTCCAGGAGATCCACCTGAACCCCGGCACCGGCGAGAACGAGATGAACGACCCGATGGCCCAGCTGCCGGAAGGCGCGCTTCAGGGCGACGATCGCGCCGGCCTGCCGGTCGGGGCCCTGCCCGTCGGCTGGGAGCGCACCCCGCGCAACGCCCTGTGCCCGTGCAACTCTGGCCGCAAGTTCAAGCACTGCCACGGGGCGCTCATTTAAGGGCGCTAACGCTCGCGTCGCGGACGCTCGCTGCTTGAGCGCGGGGGTTTGGCGCGGGGCGGCGCAGGGATTAAGGCTGGGACATGAGCTGGAAGCCCCTGTTTTCGCGCGCCCTGGCGCTGGCGCCGGATCGGCTGCATTTCGCGGCCCACAGCCACCATCTGTGGCCCGACGCCGCCTTCGAGGGCCAGATGGCGGCCTGGGAAGACGCCAACCGCCACGCCGACCGCAAATGGGATCTGGTGTTCGGCGAGGTGATCCCCGAGGCCCAGGGCCATGTCGCGGCGGAACTGGGCCTGCCCGATCCGGCCAGCCTCGTCTTCTCGCCCAACACCCACGACCTGATCGTGCGCCTGGTCTCCGGCGCGCCGCGGCGGCCAGTCCGCATCCTGTCGACCGATGGCGAGTTCCATTCCTTCCGCCGCCAGGCCCAGCGCTGGGAAGAGGCGGGCGAGGCGGTGGTGACCCGCACGCCCCTGGCCCCCTTCGACACCTTCGCCGAACGCTTCCTGGCCCAGGCGCGGGGCGGCGGGTTCGACATCATCCTGGTCAGCCAGGTCTTCTTCCGCACCGGCCAGACCTTCGACGCGGTGGAGGCCCTGGCCGCCCTGGCCGATCCGGCCGGGCCCTGGGTGGTCATCGACGGATACCACCGCTTCATGGCCGCCCCGACCGACCTGTCCGGCGTCGCCCACCGCGTCTTCTACCTGGCCGGAGGCTACAAATACGCCATGGCTGGAGAAGGGGCCTGTTTCCTGCACGCCCCGCCGGGCTTCTGCCCGCGGCCGGTGGTGACCGGCTGGTTCGCCGAGTTCGGCGATCTGGAAGGCCCGCCGGGCGGGGTCGGCTATCGCACCGACGGCGGCCGTTTCTGGGGCGCGACCTTCGACGTGACGCCGCTTTACCGCTTCAACGCCGTGCGGCGGATGATGGCGCGCGAGGGGCTGACCACGGCGGTCATGGCCGAACAGGCGCGCGGGCTGATGATCCGCTTCTGCGACGCCGTCGCGACCGGGGCGGCGGGACGGCTGTCGGACGCCGCACTGCTGAACCCGGTGGAGGGTCCGGGCCCGCGGGCCCGTTTCCTGGCCTTCCGGCATCCGCGGGCCGGCGCCTGGCAGAAGGCGCTGCTGGCGCAGGGCGTGGTGTCCGATGTGCGGGACGACGTGATCCGCTTCGGCTTCGGCCCCTATCAGGACGAGGCCGATGTTCAGCGGCTGATCGCCGCCTGCGCCCGCGCCCTGGCCTGAGCCGGCCTCAGAAGAAGGTCGAATCTTCCTGCATCTTGGGCTCGGGCGCCGGTCGGGGCGCGGCGCGAGGGGTCGGCGCGCGCGGGGCGCTCGACGTTTCGGGCGTCACGGTGGGGTCGGTGACGGCGCCGGCCGGTGGGATCGGCGCCAGGGTCGGATAGGACAGGCTTTCGGGCGCCCCGTCTCCGGGGGCCACGAAGGGCGCCGGAGCGTCCGGATCGGCCACAGGCGCGGGCTCCAGCCGGTCGGGCGCGTCCAGGTCGTCGCGGATGAAGGCCCAGGACCGCTTGTCGGTGCAGGCGCAGGCCTTCAGGAAGCCCTCGCGGTCACGCCAGATGATCAGCGGATAGCGGGTGGAGACGCCCGCGTCGCGCAGCAGGCCGCCCAGCCGGTCGGAGAATTGGCGGCTGGCCTCGACCACGGCCGAACGGGCCAGGTTGCCGTCGGCGGCGGGCACGCCGGCGGCGGTCCACTGGCGGCTGGGGGTCGCGGTCCAGCGCTGATACAGGGTCCAGTCGCGGCTCAGCCACAGCTCGGCGATGGTGGCGCGTTCGGCGGCCGTGGACTGGGCCAGGCCCTCGCGGTCCGGGCGGGCGAATAGGACGACCCGCGTCTCCACCCCTGCGGCGCGCAGCTTGGGGCCCTCCTCCTGCTCATAGGCCTGGGTCGCGGCGCTGTCGCGATAGCCGACGACATACAGGGGCTGGCCGCCGCCGCCGCCGGACACCCACGACGCCTCGTCCAGCAGGCGCTGGATCTCGGCCTGGTGGCGGGTCAGGGTCACCGGCTGGAACCGGGCGTAGAAATTCCAGTAGGCCCAGTAGCCCCCGCCCGCCAGCAGCAGGCCGATCAGGGCCGACAGGGCCGACCAGACGAAAAACCGACGCATCGGAACGCGGCCTCCAGCTTCACCATTCGCAGAGGTTAACGCCTAGAGCCTGATCGGTTGAGGTGGAATCGCTTCGCGATTCCGCCGATGCCGTGAATCAGGCTCCAGGACATCCCTGGACCGAAATCTGAGCCCAGTTGGACTTCATCCGACTGAACCGATTTCGGTCTAGCATCAAAAAGCGTTGTTCCGAAGACACGTCTCCTCCCCATTGAAAATGGAGAGGAGACCAGGCCTCACCCCATGGTCGGGATGACGAAGCTGGAGTCCGGGTGTTCCAGTGCGCTGTCGGGCCATCTGGCGGTGACGGTCTTGGTCTTGGTCCAGAACCTGAGGCCTTCCATGCCGTGCTGGTTGATGTCGCCGAAGGCCGACCGCTTCCAGCCGCCGAAGGTGTGATAGGCCACCGGCACCGGGATCGGCACATTGATCCCCACCATGCCGACGTTGACCCGGGCGGCGAAGTCGCGGGCCGCGCGGCCGTTCTGGGTGAAGATGGCCACCCCGTTGCCGTACTGGTGCTGCGACGGCAGGCTCAGCGCCTCCTCGAAGCTGTCGGCCCGCACGATCTGCAGCACCGGGCCGAAGATCTCCTCGCGGTAGCTCTCCATCGTCGGCTTCACATGGTCGAACAGGGACGGGCCGACGAAGAAGCCCTTCTCGTGGCCCTGAAGGGTGAAGCCGCGACCATCGACCACCAGTTCGGCGCCCTCTTCCACCCCCTTGGCGATCCAGCCCTCGATCCGCGCCTTGTGGGCGGCGGTGACCACCGGCCCATAGTGGGCCTCGGCGTCGGTCGAGACCCCGACCTTCATCCTGGGGATTTCCGCGACCATCCGCTCGCGCAGTTCGTCGGCCGTCTTCCTGCCCACGGGAACCACCACCGGCAGGGCCATGCAGCGTTCGCCGGCCGAGCCATAGGCGGCGCCCGACAGGTCCCTGATCACCTGGTCCATGTCGGCGTCGGGCAGGACGACGCCGTGGTTCTTGGCCCCGCCCATGGCCTGGACCCGTTTCCCGTGGGCCGCCCCGGTCTGATAGACATAGTGGGCGATGTCGGACGAACCGACGAAGCTGACGGCGTGGATCTGGGGGTGGGTCAGGATGGCGTCGACCGCCGCCTTGTCGCCGTGGACCACGTTCAGCACCCCCTTGGGCGCCCCCGCCTCCAGCATCAGCTCGCCCAGCCGCACCGGAACCGACGGATCACGCTCCGAAGGCTTCAGGATGAAGGTGTTGCCCACCGCTATGGCCACGCCGAACATCCACATCGGGATCATGGCCGGGAAGTTGAACGGGGTGATGCCCGCCACCACCCCCAGCGGCTGGCGCATCGAATAGACGTCGATGCCGGGGCCGGCCCCCCAACTATATTCTCCTTTGAGCGCATGGGGGATGCCGCAGGCGAACTCGATCACCTCCAGGCCGCGCTGCAGGTCGCCCCTGGCGTCGGCCACCACCTTGCCGTGCTCGGAACTCAGCAGTTCGGCCAGTTCGTCCATGTTCGCCTCGACCAGGCGCTTGAACTCGAACATCACCCGCGCGCGGCGCTGGGGATTGGTCGAGGACCAGCCGTCAAAGGCCCCCTGCGCCGACTGCACCGCCCGATCCACCTCGCCCGCCGTGGCCAGCTGAACCCGCGCCTGAACCCCGCCCGTGTTCGGATCAAACACATCCGAATACCGACCCGAACCCCCCGTGAAACCCGATCCGTCTATGAAATGATCTATGTCGCGCATGGTCGAGCCTCTCGCCTTGGATGGTCGGACAGTTCCGGGATCGAGGCGGGTTTAGACCCTGAACCGCGCGGGCGACAAGGCATGTCCTCCCCATGACGCCAGAGGCAGGGTCTTTCCTTGCCCGGAGCCCTGCAATGCGTGGAACATCGTCCTTCGGCGCGACGGGGCGCTCACACCGGCAGGGCGGCGCGCTTGACGACGGTGCGCATGGCGACGCTGGAGGAGACACGGGTCACCCCGGGCAGGCGCGTCAATTCGCGCGCGTGGATTCGTTCCAGGTCGTCCACGTCGCGCACCACCAGGCGCAGCAGATAGTCGCTGGACCCCGTCATCAGATAGCATTCCACCACCTCGGGCGCGCTGGCCACGGCGGTCTCGAAGGCGGTCAGGGCGGCCTCGGCCTGGGACGACAGGGTGACGGTGACGAAGACGCTGATCGGCAGGCCCACCGCGCGTTCGTTCAGAACGGCCGTATAGCGGCTGATGACCCCGGCGGCCTCCAGCGCCCGCAGCCGGCGCAGGCAGGCGCTTTCGGACAGATTCACGGCGCGGGCCAGGTCGGCGTTGGTCATGCGTCCATCGACCTGAAGGGCGCGAAGCATCTTCCGGTCGATATCGTCCAGGGTTACGGCGGAAACGGTCTTCATGGGTGGCTCATGGTGCAGATTCTGCGACTTTACGCCGATCAGTCTGCGAAAAGAACAGGAACCTGCGATGGAACCGCCGCTAGATTGCGCGGCGACGGCGACCGCCGGATCGGCTCGCCCAAGGACAAGAGGAAACGTCCCCATGCACGTCGGCGTCCCCAAGGAAATCAAGAAGAACGAACATCGCGTCGGCCTGACGCCGACCGCGGTGCGCGAATACACGGCCCATGGCCATCGCGTCACGATCCAGACCGGTGCGGGCCTGGGCGCCGGCTTCGCCGACGAGGACTTCAAGCGCGCGGGCGCCGATATCGCCGCCACCGCCGCCGACGTCTTCGCCCAGGCTGACATGATCGTGAAGGTCAAGGAGCCCCAGAAGGTCGAGTGGGAGATGCTCCGCGAGGACCAGATCCTGTTCACCTACCTGCACCTGGCGCCCGATCCGGAACAGACCCGGGGCCTGATCGCCTCCAAATGCGCCGCCATCGCCTATGAGACGGTGACCGACGCGCGCGGCGGCCTGCCCCTGCTGGCGCCCATGTCCGAAGTGGCCGGGCGGATCGCCGTCTTCTCGGCGGCCGAGACCCTGCTGAAGCACAACGGCGGCATGGGTCTGCTGTTCAGCGGCGTGCCGGGCGTGGCGCCGGCGCGGGTGCTGGTCCTGGGCGGCGGCGTCGTCGGGATGAACGCGGCGCGGATGGCGGTCGGCCTGGGCGCCGAGGTGGTGGTGATGGAGCGTTCCATCCCCCGCATGGCCCATGTCGACGAGGTCACCGGCGGCCGCATCGTCACCCGCTATTCCTCGATCGGCGCCATCGAGGAAGAACTGGTCAAGGCCGACGTCATCATCGGCGCCGTACTAGTGCCGGGCGCCGAGGCGCCCAAGTTGATCAAGCGCGAACACCTGAAGCAGATGAAGCCCGGCTCGGTCCTGGTCGACGTGGCCATCGACCAGGGTGGCTGTTTCGAGACGTCAAAGGCCACGACCCACGAAGACCCCACCTTCGTCGTCGACGGCGTGGTCCATTACTGCGTCGCCAACATGCCCGGCGCGGCGCCGCGCACCAGTTCCGAAGCCCTGAACAACGCCACCCTGCCCTTTGGCCTGGCCCTGGCGAACCACGGCCTGGAGGCGCTGAAGCAGAACCCGCACCTGGCGCGTGGCCTGAATGTGCTGAAGGGCGAACTGACCTATCCGGCCGTGGCCGAGGCCATGGACCTGTCGTGGTCCGACCCGTTCGGCGTCTGGGCCAAGGGGTGAAGCTGGACTGAGGCGCAAGCCGGGGACGTTTCGGACGGCTCAGGCAGGCCGGTGGGCGCCAGGTCGATCTCGCGCTCCAACTGGGCCGACGCCCCGTCGGCCGCCTTCCAGTCGTCCTTGGACAGGGTCTGCAATGAGATCATTTTGATCTCCCATGGCTTTCGGTCGCCACGCTAGAACGCCGGGCTTTCGATCCGCTTAAGCGGCCCCGTCCACGCCCAGCAGGCCTCCGACGCCGGGCACGGTGGTGACGACCCCGCCCAGCAGATCGCGGCCGGTCGCCGCCTGAATCGCCTGCCGCGCGGCGGGAAGGAGGCGCTTCAGATCGCCCTTTGAAACTCCCTGCTTCCTCAGCCGCTCCAGCACGCCCATGGCGTCGGCCATGGCCTGGCCCGACAGGCCGCCGGCCGACTTCATGACTCCGCCGAACAGTCCCCCTCCGGTGTGAGGCCTCGCCTCATCGGACCGTGCCAGGCGCTCCGCGCCCTCGACACAGTCATAGAGCGACTGCAAGGCGCCCGGCTCTCCGTGCTTGTCCAACAGGCCCAGGGCGGCGGTCATGGCGGCCCAGACGCGCGCCTCCTCCATCCCGCTGGCCTGGGCGGCGCGGGAAACCCATTCGGACATGGACAGGGGGCGGGCGGGCCCGGCGTAGGGCCGGGGTGGGGCGGAGTCGGACATGCGGCGGTCTTAACGCGAAAAAAAGCGATCCGATCCAGGCTGGGGGCATGACCGCCACCCCGCCCGACACCTCCCGTTCCGGCCCGCCGGCCGATTTGAAGCCCCTGACGGCGCTGCGCTTCATGGCTGCCGCCTGGGTGGTGCTCTACACCTTCTGGCCCAATCTCGATGTCGGCTTCGTCCCCAACCTGGCGGCCAAGGGCTATCTGGGGGTCGAACTGTTCTTCGTCCTGTCGGGCTTCATCCTCAGCCACGTCTATCTGCAGGCGGCGGGCGAGGGGCGATATCGCTACGGCGGCTTCCTGTGGGCCCGGATCGCGCGCATCTATCCGCTGCACCTGGCCACCCTGGTCGGGGTCGGGGCCCTGGGCGTCGCGGCCGTGGCGGCCGGGATGGACATCGACGCCAATATACTGAGCTGGAAGACACTTCCGGCCAATCTGCTGATGGTCCACGCCTGGGGCGTGACCGATGCGGCGGGGTGGAACCATCCGTCGTGGTCGATCTCGGCGGAATGGTTCGCCTATCTGACCTTCCCGGCCTTCGCCTTCGTGGCCTGGCGGCTGCGGTCGCGACCTGTGACGGCGGCCGTCGGCGCCGCGGCCCTGCTGTGCGCGACCTATCTGACGTTCGAGCGGCTGGCCGGCTTCTCCCTGACCCAGGCGACCTTCCATTGGGGCGCCCTGCGGATCGTTCCCTGTTTCGCCTATGGCTGCGCCCTGTATCTCGTTCACCGCAGCGGCGGCGTGCGCCACGGCGGCCTTGTGGCTACGGCAGCGGCCCTGAGCATGATCGCCTCGGCCTCGCTGATAGCCTGGGACGGGATCACGGTGCTGTTCGGCGGCCTGGTGATCCTGGGCCTGGGTTCGGTGTCCAATGCGCGCGCGGGCGTGATGGCGTCGGGACCGGCCGTCTATCTGGGCGAGATTTCCTACGCTCTCTACATGGTCTGCGCGCCCTGGCAGCTGCTGGCCGTCAATCTGGCGGCCAAGGCGACCGGCGCGGCGGACAAGCAGCTTCCTCTATGGGCTTGGGCGGCGGTGATCGCGGGCCTGCCGGTGGCGGCCATGGCGGCGCACCATCTGGTGGAACGCCCGGCGCGGACCTGGCTGAGACGGCTTGCGGACAGGCGCGCCGCTGCGGCGAATTCGCGCAGGAATTCGCCTGAAAGGGTTCTTCAACCTGGCGAAACTATCGTCTAAGGCTGGCTTCGGGCGTAACAGTCGGAAACAAACCGGATGATGAAACGGTTCTCGGCCGCGGTGGTTGCGGCGACCCTCGGCTTTTTCGCCCTTGGCGCCCCCACGTCGGTCCAGGCCGACCAGCCTTACTGGCAGTGCGTGACCTTCGCGCGCATGCTGTCGGGCATCAACATCTTCGGCGACGCCTGGACCTGGTGGAACCAGGCCGTCGACAAATTCCGCACCGGCCGCGCGCCCGAGACCGGCTCGGTCCTAGTGTTCCAGCCGCATGGCGCCATGAGCCGGGGCCATGTCGCCGTGGTTTCCGACATCCTGACCGACCGGGTGATCCGGGTGACCCACGCCAACTGGGGCGGCAGCCGCGGCCGGGTCGAGGAGAACGTCACCGTGGTCGACGTCTCCAGCGAAGGCGACTGGTCCCGCGTCAAGGTCTGGTACAACCCGATCCGCGACCTGGGCACGACCGTCTATCCAACCTACGGCTTCATCTACAAGGAAGCCGGCGGCGCCCTGAACGCCGGAACCCGCGCGGCCCAGGCCGGCGCCTCGGGCGCGCAATAGGCCGCAGCCGACCGCATCGAGGTTGAGCCGTCGCCCCGTCCGCGCGATAGGGGGACATGACCGACGCCGCCCCCTCCGACATGACCTACGCCGGCTATCTGACGCTGGATACGCTGCTGGACGCCCAGCATCCGATCTCGGACCAGCATGATGAAATGCTGTTCGTCATCATCCACCAGACCAAGGAACTGTGGCTGAAGCAGATCCTGCACGAGGTCGCCCTGGCCCAGGGACTGGTGCGGTCCGGCGATCTGGTTCCCGCCTACAAGAGCCTGGCGCGGGTCAGCCGCATCCAGGCGGTGATGACCCAGAGCTGGGACATCCTGGCCACCATGACCCCGGCCGACTATCTGCGGTTCCGAGGCGTCCTGGGCTCCTCCTCCGGCTTTCAGAGCGACCAGTTCCGGCGCTTCGAGGCCATGCTGGGCCTGAAGGACGAGCGATTCCTGAAATTCCACGAGGGCCGGCCCCACGCCCTGGCCGCCCTGAAAGCGGCCATCGCCGCCCCCAGCCTCTATGACGACGCCCTGTCCCAGCTGGCGGTCGCGGGCCTGCCGGTGCCGGTCGAGGTCCTGAACCGCGACGTCAGCCGACCCTATGAGCCCTCCCAGGCGGTCGAGGACGCCTGGCTGATCGTCTATCGCGACACCGAACGGTGGTGGCCCCTGTATCAGCTGGCCGAGAAGCTGGTGGACCTGGACGACGCCCTTCTGACCTGGCGGCACAAACATGTGGTGACCGTCGAGCGGATCATCGGCCGGCGCCGGGGCACCGGCGGCACAGACGGGGTCGGCTATCTGACCGAGACCCTGAAACGGCGCTGCTTCCCCGAACTGTGGTCCCTGCGCACGGCGCTGTGACGCCGCAACCTTTTCGGTAGGGGCCGGGTTAGTCAGGCGTAAGCAGGAGCCCGCCATGAGCGACCCCAACCGTCACGACATCCGGGTCTTGAACGACCTGAGCCAGGCCTTGCTGGACAGCGGCAACGGCTATGGCGCCGCGGCGGCCCAGGCCCGGCGGGCCGAGGAGCGCGTCCTGTTCCAGCGGCGGGGCCGCGACCGCGCGGCGGCGGCGGCCGATCTGCAGGTCGCCCTCAGGGGGCTGGGCGGCGAGCCCCGGTCGGACGGATCGGTCCTGGCCAAGGCCCAGCGCGCCTTCACCGACATCGGCCACGCCCTGCTGGGCGGCGAGCCGATGGCCGCTGCGGTCGAGGCCGCCGAGGAGGCGCTTGGCGATCGGTTTGATCACGCCCTTGCCGACGACGCCCTTTCCGCCACCACGCGCGAGACGATCCGTCGCGCCAGGGCCAGCCTGGATCAGATTTCTCGAGCCGGCGACCTCATCACAGGCGGCAAGGACGAGGGCCGCCTGTTTCCTTACTGACTTCTGGAAAGCGCCTAGAGGCCGGTGTCCGGCGACACGGGGCCGGGCGGCTGGTCCTTGATCAGGTTGCGCATGATCAGCGGCAGCTGGGCGATGCCGAAGATGGAGGCGGTGATCCATAGGACGCCGCGGAAGGCGACCCAGACCGCCTCCGGATCGGGGGTCTGGCGGCCCGCCCAGTGCCACAGGGCGGTGACCGCCGCCGGGCTGCGGACCACCTCGTTGACCAGGGCCACGGCCAGGAAATAGACGCCGTAGCGGATGGTCAGGGTGCGCCAGGCCGGATCGTTGACCTTGATCGCATCGCCCAGCAGGGCCTTCAGCGGCTGTCTGCCCATCAGGGTCCCTCCCAGCAGCAGGCCGGCCAGGAACAGGTTCAGGACCGTGACCTTCAGCTTGATGAACAGGGCGTCGTCGAAGAAGACGGTCAGCAGGCCGAAAACCAGGGCGAAGCCGCCGGTCAGCAGCGGCATCAGGGCCAGCCGCTTCTCAACCAGGAAGCCGACCGCCAGGGCGATGGCGGAGCCGGCCACCAGAACCCAGGTGGCCTGGACCAGGGCCTGGGACGATTCCAGGCCGCGCGCCCGCAGGATCAGGAAAGCCGCCCCGAAGGCCGCCAGGGCGCCGAAGTCGACGGCGCTGCGGATCCACTGGCGGTTGGGCGAAGGGGCGTCGTCGGTCATGGCTCAGTCCTCTAGCCCCACCAGGGAGCGGGCGAAGGCGTCGGCGTCGAAGGGCTGAAGATCCTCGATCCCCTCGCCCACGCCGATCAGCTTGATCGGGGCGTCCGAGGCGTTGGCCACGGGCACCAGCACCCCGCCGCGCGCGGTACCGTCCAGCTTGGTCATCACCACGCCCGACACATAGGCCGCCCGGCCGAAGATCTGTTCCTGGGCCAGGGCGTTGCGGCCGACCGTGGCGTCCAGCACCAGCAGGGTTTCATGCGGGGCGTCGGGATCGATCTTCTTCAGCACCCGCACGATCTTCAGCAGTTCGTCCATCAGGGCCGACTTGTTCTGCAGCCGCCCGGCGGTGTCGATCAGGACGACATCATAGTTCTCGGCTCGCGCCCTGGTGTAGGCATCGAAGGCCAGGCCGGCGGGATCGGCGCCGTCGCGGCGGCTCTCGAAATCGGCGCCCGCGCGCTCGGCCCAGACCTTCAGCTGCTCGCGCGCGGCGGCGCGGAAGGTGTCGCAGGCCACGATCATCACCTTGGCGCCCTTGCCCGTCAGATCGGCGGCGATCTTGCCCAGGGTGGTGGTCTTGCCCGAGCCGTTGACCCCGACGAACAGCACCACGAACGGCTTGATCCCGCCCGCCACGCCGTCGGGCCCCAGCGGATCGAAGGTCGCCTGGTTGGGGCGCAGTTCGGCGGCCACGGCCTCGGCCAGGGCCTGTTTGACCTCGCGTTCGTCGGTGGTCCTGCCGAAGCGCAGGTCGCGGAACCGGGCCACGATCCGGTCGGTCGCCTCCGGCCCCAGGTCGCTTTCCAGCAGATGCTCCTCCAGCCCTTCCAGCGCGGCCTCGGACAGCGGCTCCCTGACGAAGGTCGCCACCACCTGCTCGGTCATCTGCTTGGACGAGCGGGACAGCCCCTCGCTAAGGCGCGAGAACCAGCCCTTCTTCGGCGTATCGGTCATGGAACGGATGTAGCGACGGCGGGACGGTTCGTCACCCATGCAAAAATCCGCTCTTCCCCGCGAAAGCGGGGACCCAGGTCTTTCGCACGATGATCCGTTGGTGGTCGGTGGGTGTTTTGTTGGTGTATGCGGAGCTTGAAGCTCTCACTGGATCCCGGCTTCCGCCGGGATGAGCGGAGTAGAGATGGCCAGGACCGAACCCTTCCACGCCCCGCGCAACCAGGGCTTCGTGCGCGTCGCCGCCGCCACGCCGGTCGTGCACACGGCCGATCCGGCCGCGAACATGGTCGAGCATTTGGCCCTGATCGAACAGGCGGGGGCGCAAGGGTGCGACCTGGTGGTCTTCCCGGAACTGAGCCTGACCGGCTACGCCATCGACGATCTGGTGATGCAGGAGGCCCTGCTGAACCAGGTGGAGGCCTGCATCAAGCCGCTGGCCGTGGCCGCCCAGGCGGCCGGGGTCATCGCCGTGGTCGGGGCGCCGATCCGGCATGGGGATGCGCTGTACAACTGCGCCCTGGTGCTGGCCGGCGGCCGGGCGCAGGGGATCGTGCCCAAGACCTACCTGCCCAACTATCGGGAATATTACGAGAAACGCTGGTTCGCGCCGGGCGCGAGTGTGCGCGGCGGGGTCAGGATCGGCGACGACTGGGCCTCGTGGTTCGGCGGCAATTTCGTCGTCGAGGTGGCCGGGCGGCCGGGCTTCACCTTCGGCATCGAGATCTGCGAGGACTATTGGGCGCCCCTGCCGCCCTCGACGCGGCTGGCCCTGGCGGGGGCGCGCATCATCCTGAATCTATCGGCGTCCAACGTCCTGATCGGCAAGGCCCAGGACCGCGAACTGCTGAGCGCCAGCCAGTCGGCGCGGGCCATGGCGGCCTATGTCTTCACCGCCTCGGGCTGGGGCGAATCGACCACCGACCTGGCCTGGGACGGACAGGCGACGATCCACGAACTGGGCGCCCGCATCGCTTCAGGTCCGCGCTTTTCCACCGAGCCGCATCTGACGGTGGCCGACATCGATGTGGAGCGGATCGGGCTGGAGCGGATGCGCACCGGCACCTTCGCCGACTGCGCCCGCGAAGAAGCGCGCCGGGCGCATGAAGACGACCATATCGGCCGCCTGCTGATCGTGGATGACGACGCCCCCGCCGGCCCGGCGACCGGCCCCCTGATGCGGGCCGTCGACCGTTTCCCCTTCGTGCCCGATGATGCGGACCGGCTGGACCAGGACTGTTTCGAGGCCTTCAACATCCAGGTTCAGGGCCTGATGCGGCGGATGAAGGCGACGAACACCGAACGCTTGGTCATCGGCGTCTCGGGCGGGCTGGATTCCACCCAGGCCCTGCTGGTCGCCTGCCGCGCCTTCGACCGGCTGAAGCTGCCGCGCGCCGGCATCCTGGCCTACACCCTGCCCGGCTTCGCGACCTCCGAAGGCACCAAGTCCAACGCCTGGGCGCTGATGAAGGCCTTGGGCGTCACCGGGGCCGAGATCGACATCCGCCCCACGGCCATGACCATGCTGGAGGGCATCGGCCACCCTTACGCCCGAGGCGAGGCGGTGCACGACATCACCTTCGAGAATGTGCAGGCGGGGCTGCGCACCGACTATCTGTTCCGCCTGGCCAACCAGAACGGGGCCTTCGTCCTGGGCACAGGCGACCTGTCGGAACTGGCCCTGGGCTGGGCCACCTATGGCGTCGGCGACCACATGAGCCACTACAACGTCAACGGCGGGGTGGCGAAGACGCTGATCCGCCACCTGATCCGCTGGGTCGCCGAGCGCGAGATGGCGGGGGCCGAGGTCGCGCCGGTGCTGCGCGCCATACTGGAGACGGAGATCTCGCCCGAACTGGTGCCCGCCGTGGACGGCAAGATGCAGTCGACCGAAGGGACGGTCGGTCCCTATGCATTGAACGACTTTTTCCTGTTCCACATCACCCGCTACGGCTCCTCGCCGTCGAAGGTCGCCTATCTGGCGCATCAGGCCTGGGGCGATGCGGGACGCGGCGACTGGCCCGCCGGCACGCCGGATGCGGAGAAGGTCGAATACGACCTGAAGACCATCAAACACTGGCTGCGGAAATTCCTGATCCGCTTCTTCCAGACCAGCCAGTTCAAACGCTCGGCCCTGCCCAATGGCCCCAAGGTGGTGACCGGCGGTTCCCTCAGCCCCCGCGGCGACTGGCGGGCGCCGTCGGACGCGACCGCCCGAGTCTGGCTGGACGAGCTTGACAGCAACGTGCCCGACGCCTGAAACCGCCGCCCATGACCGACGACATCACCAAAGACTCCAACGGCAACCGGCTGTCCGATGGCGACAGCGTGACCCTGATCAAGGACCTGAAGGTCAAGGGTTCGGGCGGGGTGACGCTGAAGCGCGGGACCCTGGTCAAGAACATCCGCCTGACCGGCGACCCCGACGAGATCGAGGCCAATGTCGAGAAGGTGCGCGGTCTGGTCCTGCGCACCGAGTTCGTCAAGAAGGCCTGACCTAACGGCCCAAGACCTCGATCGCGGCGCAAAGACCGATCAGGGCAACGGCCAGCGACATACAGACCCGGATGACGGGAACCAGCTTCCGAGTATGGGCGTCGGTTTCAAGATAGTCCCGACTATACAGCACCTTGATTCCTTCAATGGCGCGGCCGGTCGCGGTGTAGGGCCCGGATAGGCGCCGGCCCCGCCGACTGGGGCGCGGCAGGTCGCCGGACTGTCTCAGGGCGTGGATGCGCAGGTCCAGATAGACCCACAGGACTCCGCCCAGGCTCCACAAGCCGCAGGCCGCGAAGGCCAACCATGGCCATGCCCTCACGGCGCCTCGGCCAGGAACTGGAAGATGGCCGACCGGGCTTCCGGCTCGTCCAGCATGGGGGCGTGGCCGATGTCGGGAACCTCGACATAATCCATTTTGCGCGCCGCCTTGCGCATGCGGGCGGCGATATCCTCGCTGAGCAGGTCCGAGGTTCCGCCCCGCACCAGCAGGGTCGGCCGCCCCCGGGTCAGCCGCCGGAAGAAGGGCCACAGGTTGGGGACCAGGGCCTTGGCCCCCGCCGTCCGAATCGGAACGGCGATGTCGGGGTCATAGTCCAGCACCGGCGTCCCCTCGGTCCCCTCGCGGAAGCAGCGGCGGGCGAAGGCGTCCCAGAAGGCGTCGTCTCGGTCGGGGAAGGCGACGGCGTTGTTGCGCCGGACATAGTCGCGGGCGTCGGCCCAGCTGTGAATTTCGACCGGCTGGCCGGTATAGGCGGCGATGCGGGCCAGGCCTTCCTTGGCCACCTCCGGCCCCACGTCATTGATGATGGCCCCCGCCACCACCCGCGACTTGATCGCCGCCAGGGCCATGGTGATCAGCCCGCCCATGGAGGTGCCCAGGAAGATCGCCCGCTCGATCCCAGCCTGCTGCATCAGGGCCAGGACGTCCTTGGCATAGTTTGGCGGCTGATAGGTCATCGGGTCCGGCGCCCGGTCCGACAGGCCGCGCCCGCGCACGTCGATGGCCAGGACGCGCCGGCCGCTGGCGGCGATCAGGGGGGCGATGGCGTCGAAGTCGGCGCTGTTGCGGGTCAGGCCGTGGATGGCGATGACGGGCAGTTTCGCGGGCCCGTCGGCCGGGGCATAGTCACGGGCATAGAGGGACAGGCCGTCGGGCGAGGTCCAGCGGCGGTCGGCGTAGGGCGTGCTCATGGCGTCAGTCTGGACCCCGGACGCGCGGGTTTCAACGCGTGATGAAATACCGTCGTCGCGAGATCAGTGGCCCAGCAGGTCGCGCACGAACCGGTCCAGGTCGCCGCCTTCGAAGCGGAAGCCCGAGACCCCGGCGCGGCGCGCGGCCTCCAGGTCGCTGGGCTGGTCGCCGATCAGGAAGCTGCGGGTCGGATCGATCCCATGGTCGGCGACGGCCTTCAGGATCATGCCGGGGTTGGGCTTGCGGTCCGGATGGTCGGGATGACGGAATTCCTCGACCTTGGCCTCGGCATGAAAGGGACAGGCGTAGACCGCGCCGATGCGGGCGCCCTTGGCCGCGAACCGCCGCACCAGGGCGTCGTTGAACCGGTTCATCTGCTCCAGGCTGAACAGGCCGCGCGCCACCCCCGACTGGTTGGTGACGATGACCGCCAGATAGCCCAGGGCGTTCAGCCGCCGCACCGCCTCGGGCGCGCCGGGGGTGATGCGCATCTCCGATTCGATGTGCGGATAGCCGGTGTCCTCGATCAGAACCCCGTCGCGATCCAGGAAGACGGCGGGAACCCCGATCATGCGCCCGGCTCCAGAACGACGGTGAAGGCGGTCATCAGGTGATACAGGGTTGAGGCCGGTACGCGGTCGTCGCAGGGGCGGCCATCGGCGTCATAGCTGTCCATCCATAGGCCGGGGACGGCGGTGGCCAGATGGGCGCCGAAGACGCCGTCGATCAGCCGCGCGGCCAGGTCGTCATCGCCGGCCAGCAGATAGGTGCGGATCGCCTCGGTCTGGGCCCAGAGGCGTCGCCCGCCGTCCCGAACGGCGCCGGTGCGATCCGTCTCGCGCACCAGGAAACCTCCATCATCTTGGCCGTGCGTCACGGCGAAGGCGTATAGCCGGTCGGCCGAGGCGCCGTGGTCGCCCCAGCCGGCGCGACGGGCCTGATCCAGCAGCCAGACCCATTCCAGATGGTGACCCGGCTCTATGACGCGTCCCGCGTCTCCCGGCGTGACGGTCCAGTCGTCGGTGAAATACTCCCCCAGCACCCCCGATCGGGCGTCGAAGAAGGCGCGATCGAACAGGTCCAGGCTTACCTTTGCGGTCTGGTCCCACAACGGATCTGGCGCCGTTTCGCGCCACGCCAGCATGGCCTCCAGCAAGTGCATATGCGGGTTCTGGCGGCGCGGCAGTCTTGCCGGGATCGCCTCGTCCCAGCCGCCATGGGGCGAGGTCATGCGCTGGTGGATCGCCTCCAGGGTCTGGCGCGCCAGGGGCAGGAGGCGCGGGTCGCCCAGCACGCGATGCGCCGCCGCCAGGGCGAACAGGACGAAGGCCTGGTCATAGAGGTCCGCCGTCTCGTCCGCGGGCGTCCCGTCCGCGCCGGTGGTCAGCCGCCACAGGCCGTCGTCGCGGCGGCATGCGGCGATCATCCGGTCCAGCCCGGCCTGGGCCACGGCCCGGCCCGGCGCCCAGCCCAGGGCGGCGCCCTGGGCGAAGACATAGACCTGGCGGGCCTGGACGCGGGTGCGGCGCGGCAGACCGGGGATCGGACGTCCGTCGAAATCCAGCGCCTCGTGGAAGCCGCCGTCGGGGCCGACCCCCGCCTCGGCCCACAGCGGCAGGGCCTGGTCGAACAGCCAGGCGCGCACCCGATCCTGACTGGGCGATAGCGACGTCACCGAGCGGGCTTACGGTCCCGCCCACGATTTGCCAAGCCGCACATGTCGTCGTCATTCTGCGGTCGCCGTCCTGTTGCATCCGGCAACGGGAAGTGACCCCCGGCCGTTTGGCGTGGCGGGGGCCGGTTTGATAAAGCCCGCCTGATTTCTTCGCCGCATCGTCGGCGCCTGGACCCGAGACGCCCATGCTCCCCTTCATCGACCTGCAGGCCCAGCGCCTTCGCCTGGACGGCAAGATCGAGGCCGCGGTGGCCGAGGCCGTCACCGGCGGCGCCTGGGTCATGGGTCCTCAGGTGCGCCAGTTCGAGGCCGACCTGGCCGCCTTCGGCCGGGCCAAGCACGCCCTGGGCTGCGCCAACGGCACCGACGCCCTGGCCCTGCCGCTGATGGCCTGGGGGATCGGGCGCGGCGACGCCGTCTTCGTGCCCAGTTTCACCTTCGCCGCCACGGCCGAGATCGTGCCCTGGTTCGACGCCGAGCCGGTGTTCATCGACGTGGACGCGCGCACCTACAACATGGACCCCGCCCATCTGGAGGCCGCCATCGAGGCGACCAAGGCGGAAGGCCGCCTGACCCCGCGCGTGGTCATCGCCGTGGACCTGTTCGGCCAGCCGGCGGACTATCCGGCGATCCGGGCGATCTGCGACCGGCATGGGCTGAAGCTGATCTCGGACTCGGCCCAGGGTTTCGGCTGCACCATCGGCGGCGAGCATCCGCTGAAATGGGCCGATGTGACGACCACCAGCTTCTTCCCGGCCAAGCCGCTGGGCTGCTACGGCGACGGCGGGGCGGTGCTGACCGATGACGACGGCCTGGCCCAGCTGATGGATTCCATCCGTGTGCACGGCAAGGCGGTGGCCCGCGATCTGGACGGCCGCAGCTTCGATCACGACCCCAAATACCTGAACATGCGCATTGGCCTGAACAGCCGGCTGGACACCATCCAGGCCGCCGTCCTGATCGAAAAGCTGAAGGTGTTCGGGCAAGAAATCGAATGGCGCAACCGCATCGCCGCCCGCTACAACGCCGGTTTGCGTGACCACGTTTCGGTCGTGCCCGACGTGCCCGAAGGCAACATCTCAAACTGGGCGCAATATACCATCGAGCACCCGAACCGCGACGCTCTGGCGGCGCATCTGAAGGAACAGGGTGTGCCGACGGCGGTCTATTATCCGATCCCCCTGCACCTCCAGCCGGCCTATGAGATCTATCCGCGCGGCCCGCAGGGACTGCCGACGACCGAGCGGCTGAAGGAGGTGGTGATCAGCCTGCCGATGCACGCCGATCTGGACGAGGCGACCCAGGACCGCATCATCGCCGCCGTCGTCTCGTTCAAGAGCTGATCTCCGCATGACCTCGCATCCCGCTCCGCTGAAACTGGGCGTCGCCGGCGCCGGCGTCATGGGCCGCAACCACGCCCGTGTCGCCTCGGACATCCGCGACTTCGACCTGACCCATGTGCTGGACATGGACGCCGTGACGGCCGAGGGCGTGGCCGCCGCCTATGGCGCCGCGGGGGTGTCCAGCGCCCAGGCCTTCGTCGAGGCGGGGCTGGATTGCGCCATCGTGGCGACGCCGAACCGGACCCACGCCGACCTGTCGGTGGCCCTGCTGGAAAAGGGCGTCCATGTGCTGGTCGAAAAGCCCATCGCCGCCACCGTGACCGACGCCCGACGCATGATCGACGCGGCCGCCGCCAATGGCCGGGTGCTGATGGTCGGCCAGGTCGAGCGGTTCAATCCGGCGGTCGAGGCGGTCAAGCGCGCCATCGCCGGCGAAGACGTCATCTCGATCCAGATCACCCGCGTCGGCCCCTTCCCGCCGCGCATGGGCGAAGTGGGCGTGGTGATCGACCTGGCGGTGCATGACATCGACATCATCCGTCACCTGACCGGCTCCGAGATCGCCGAGGTCCAGCCCCAGCTGGCCCGCACCCGCGCCGACCGCGAGGACACGGCCCTGCTGCAATTCCGGCTGGAAAACGGGGTGATCGCCCACATCACCACCAACTGGGTCACCCCCTACAAGACCCGCACCCTTCAGGTGGCGACCCAGAACAAATTCGTCGTCGCCGATCTGATGACCCGCCAGGTGACGGAGTATTTCGGCCAGCAGCCGGACGGGTCCTATTCGACGCGCGGCGTCATGAGCTGGCCCGCCGAACCGCTGAAGAAGGAGCTGGAAGCCTTCGCCCACGCCATCCGCACCGGAGAGGCGCCCGAGGTCACCGGCGACGACGGCCTGCGCAATCTGGAAGTGGCCCTGAGGTGCCTGGGCGAGGGATGAGGCGGGCGGCGGGTGCGTTCCCGTCGTTCAGTTTCAGCCCAGAGCGCGCCTCATGTCCCTCGCGCAAAATCGTCGCCGACGAGCAGCAGGACATCAATTCTGACTTGGCTTTAATTTGACGCGGCGCCCCCGCCTCCCGCCTTGTGGCGGCATGATCAAGCTGACGGTTCTGGTGGGCGCCCTGGCGTGCCTGGGGTGTTCGGCGCCGCCTCAGGCGCAGTCGGGGGCGAGCCAGGGAGCTAGCGTCGTGACGGCGGCGGTGGTCGAGGCGGTGCGCCCCGGCGGTCCTCATCCGGTGGGTGTGGCCGAGGGTCCGGCGCTGGCGTCCGGGGCGGCGACGCGGCTCTACTATCCGGCGGCGAACGCGGGCGGCGAGGGGCGGGCCGAGAGCCCCAGCCCCGATCACCGGGCCAATCTGGCGCGCCGGTTCGGGGCGGATGCGGCCGAAATCCTGGCCCAAGCCGTGACGGCCGCCAGTCAGAACGCGGCGCCGGCCGCCGGCCGCTTCCCCCTGGTGGTGTTCCAGCCGGGCGCCTCCATGGGCGGCGGCGACTATCGCCTGCTGCTCGAGGATATCGCCAGCCGAGGCTATGTCGTCCTGGCCCTGAGCCCCGAAGGGTCGCCCCCGGTGTCGGGCGGACGCTATCGCCAGGCGGCGGCCGAGCTGGTCGAGGCGGTCGCCCTGGCGCGGTCGGGCGCCGTGGCGGGGATCGAAGGCGACCGGGTTGCCGTGATCGGCCATTCCCTGGGCGGGGCGGCGGCTGTCATGGCCCTGGCGGACCTGCCGGGCGCGGTCGCGGTGAACCTGGACGGCGACTACAACGGGCCGACGCGCATCCCGGCGGATGGCCGTGTCCTCTATCTGCTGGGCCGGACCGAGGGCGAGGCGGACCGGTCCCGGGACCGGCGCGCCCGGGCCTGGCGCGAGGCGGTCCAGGGGGCGGGCGATGCCGTGGCCTTGCAGGTCGCGGATGTCCGGCATTTCGACTTCGCCGACGCCGCCCTGATTCAGGATGCGGTTCCCCAGGACCGCCGCCGCACCCGATTCGGCCCCATCGGCGGCGCGAAGGCCCATGCCCTGACCACGGATCTGGTCGCCGGCTTTCTGGACAGCCGCCTGAAGGGCCAGGCCGACGCCTGGTCCGCCGCCCGGGCGCGCCACCCCGAGGCGGCGGCGCCCACGACCTGGTGACGCCTCAGCCGTCCACCATCTGCATCGACAGCCATTCGGCGATCAGGGCCGGCTTTTCGCCGCCGTCGATCTCGACCGTCAGTTCGTGCCGGATCAGCCAGCGGCCGCCGCCCTTGTCCTCGGCGCCCAGCAGCTTGAACCGCCCGCGCACCTTCGATCCGGCCGGAACCGGCGCCAGGAAGCGCAATTTGTCGAAGCCGTAGTTGACCCCCATCACCACCCCGTCCAGCGGCTGGACCGCGTCATAGCTCATGGCCGAGGCCAGGCTGAGGGTCAGGAAACCGTGCGCAATGGTCCCGCCGAACGGGGTCTGTTTCGCCAGTTCGGGGTTCACATGGATGAACTGATGATCCTCGGTCACCTGGGCGAAGGCGTCGATGCGGGCCTGGTCGATCTCGAACCAGCGCGAGACCCCGACCTCCTGGCCGATCAGGGATTGCAGGTCGGATGGTGCGGGCATGGGCTCAGTCTCCGGCGGGGGTGAAACGGTCTTCGATGATGGCGGCGAACAGGGCCGGATCGACATTGCCGCCCGACAGCACCCCCACCGTGGTCAGGCCCTGGGTCGGAACCTTGCCCGCCAGCAGGGCGGCCAGGGACACCGCCCCGCCCGGTTCGACCACCAGCTTCAGCACACGGAAGGCGTAGCGCACGGCCTGGGCCACCTCGGCGTCGGTGACGGTCTCGATCCGGTCCAGCCGCCGGTTGATCGGAAAGGTCAGCTCGCCCGGCCGGTCGGTCATCAGGGCGTCGCAGATGGACGGATGGACCACCGGCGGATGGGTCAGCCGTTCGCCCGCCGCCAGCGAGATCTGGGTGTCGTTATAGGCCGCCGGCTCGACGCCGATCACCCGCGTGTCCGGCGACCGCGCCGCCATCGACAGATTGATGCCCGCGATCAGCCCCCCGCCCGAGGCGCCGCACAGCAGTTGGTCGATTGGCGCATCCGCCTGTTCCAGGATCTCCAGCCCCGTCGTGCCCTGGCCCTCGATGACGAAGGGATCGTCGAACGGCCGCACCAGGACCGAACCGCGCGTGGCGGCGATCTCTTCGCCGATGGCCTCACGGCTTTCGGTGTAGCGGTCATAGGTCCGCACCTCGCCGCCGAAGCCGATGACGCCTTCGACCTTCACCCTCGGGCTGTCGGCGGGCATGACGATGATGGCGGACGTTCCCACCATGCGCGCAGCCGCCGCCACCGCCTGGGCGTGGTTGCCGGACGAATAGGCCACGACGCCGCGCGCCCTTTCCTCGTCCGTCAGGCGGCTGATGCGGTTATAGGCGCCGCGGAATTTGAAGGCCCCGGCGACCTGCAGGTTTTCCCCCTTCAGCAGCACCCGCCCGCCCAGCCGCGCGTTCAGGGCCGGGCTTTCGATCAAGGGCGTGCGCACGGCGTGGCCGGCGATCTGGCGGGCGGCGTCCAGGACGCCATCGAACGAGGCGGTGTGCATGGCGCCACCTAAGCCGATGCGGACGCGGGCTCCAAGAGGCGATCTGGCCGATGACGGCGCGCCAGCCTGCCCCTATGTTGCCCGCCATGACCGATGCGACCGACGCCGCGACCGAAGCCGACCGCCCCCTGACCCAGGACGGTCCCGCGATCCGGCTGTGGCTGATCGACGCCTCGGCCTACATCTTTCGAGCCTATCACGCCCTGCCGCCCCTGACGCGCAAGTCGGACGGCCTGCCGGTCGGCGCGGTCCAGGGATACTGCAACATGTTGTGGAAGCTGATCCGCGACATGAAGGGGGCGGACGGCCCGACCCACCTGGCGGCCATCTTCGACCATTCGGAAAAAACGTTCCGCAATGACCTCTATCCCGACTACAAGGCCCACCGCCCGCCGCCGCCGGAAGACCTGATCCCGCAATTCCCCCTGGTGCGCGAAGCCACGGCCGCCTTTGGCGTCCATTGCGTCGAACTGCCCGGCTATGAGGCTGACGACCTGATCGCCACCTATGCCTGCAAGGCGCGGGATGCGGGGGGCGAGGCGGTGATCGTGTCTTCCGACAAGGACCTGATGCAGCTGATCGGGCCGTCGGTGGTCATGTGGGATCCGATGAAGGACCGCCGCCTGGCCGAGGAGGCGGTATTCGAGAAATTCGGCGTCACCCCGGACAAGGTGGTCGAGGTCCAGGCCCTGATCGGCGACAGCGTCGACAATGTGCCCGGCGCTCCCGGCATCGGCCCCAAGACGGCGGCCCAGCTGATCGGCGAGTTCGGCGATCTGGAAACCCTGCTGGCCCGCGCCGGCGAAATCAAACAGCCCAAGCGGCGCGAGACCCTGATCGAATACGCCGACCAGATCCGCCTGAGCCGCGAACTGGTCACCCTGACCTGCGACGCCCCGGCGCCCGAGCCGATCGACGACTTCGTGGTCAGGGATCCCGATCCGGCGACCCTGTCGGCCTTTCTGGAGAAGATGGAGTTCCGGTCCCTGTCGCGGCGGGTCGGGGACGGCAAGGCGGCGGCCCATGACGGATCGGCCTTTGCGCCCAAGCCCATGTCGGCCCCGGTGGCCACGCCACGCTACGCCCCGGCCGAAGCGCCGACGCCCGTCGAGGGTCAGGCCTTCGATCACGACGCCTATGTCTGCATCCAGACGCTGGAGGATCTGGACGCCTGGATCGCGCGGGCCAGGGCGGCGGGCGTGGTCGGGTTCGACACCGAGACGGACGCCCTGTCGGCCACCCACGCGGGCCTGTGCGGCGTGTCGCTGGCGCTGGGGCCGAACGACGCCTGCTACATCCCCCTGACGCATGAACACCCCGAGGCGGCGGGCGCCGGCGGGGGGCTGGATTTCGGCCAGGCGCCGGCGCGCGAGCCGATCACCCAGATCGACAAGGCGACTGCACTCGCCCGGCTGAAGACCCTGCTGGAAGACCCGGCGGTGCTCAAGGTCGGTCAGAACATCAAATACGACATGGCCGTGATGGCCCGGCGCGGCGTGCGCGTGGCGCCGATCGAGGACACCATGCTGATCAGCTATGTGCTGGACGGCGGCCTCTATGCCCACGGCATGGACGAGCTGTCCAAGCGCTGGCTGGGGCACGAGCCGATCGCCTTCAAGACCGTGGCCGGGACGGGCAAGGCGCAGAAGAGCTTCAAACATGTCGAGCTGAAACCGGCGACCTGTTACGCCGCCGAGGACGCGGACGTGACTTTGAGGCTGTGGCGCCTGCTGAAGCCGCGCCTGGCCGAAGAGCGGCTGGTCACAGTCTATGAAACGCTGGAGCGCGGCATGCCCGCCGTCCTGGCGGACATGGAGCTGGCGGGGGTGCGGATCGACCCGGACCGGCTGCGGCGCCTGTCGCACGAGTTCGGCCTGAAGATGATCGAGCTGGAGGCGCGGGCGCACGAACTGGCCGGCCGTCCCTTCAACCTGGGCAGCCCGAAGCAGATCGGCGAGATCCTGTTCGGCGAGATGAGCCTGCCGGGCGGCAAGAAGACCGCCACCGGACAATGGGGCACCGACGCCAGCGTGCTGGAAGACCTGGCCCTGACGCACGACCTGCCGCGCGCCCTGCTGGACTGGCGCCAGCTGTCCAAGCTGAAGGGCACCTATACCGACGCCCTGACGGCGGCCGCCGATCCGAAGACCGACCGGGTGCATACGTCGTATCAGCTGGCCGCCGCCTCGACCGGGCGTCTGGCGTCCAGCGACCCGAACCTGCAGAATATCCCCATCCGCAACGAGATCGGCCGCCAGATTCGCCAGGCCTTCATCGCCGCGCCCGGCCATGTGCTGATCAGCGCCGACTACAGCCAGATCGAACTGCGCCTGCTGGCCCATATCGGCGACATCGCCGAGCTGAAGCGGGCGTTCAAGGCCGGGCTGGACATCCACGCCGCCACCGCGTCCGAGATGTTCAACGTGCCGATCGAGACCATGGACGCCGAGACCCGCCGCCGGGCCAAGGCGATCAATTTCGGCATCGTCTACGGCATTTCCGCCTTCGGCCTGGCCAACCAGCTGGGCATCGATCAGGGCGAGGCCGGAGCCTACATCAAGACCTATTTCGAGCGCTTCCCCGGCATCCGCGACTATATGGACAAGACCAAGGCCCAGGTGCGCCAGGACGGCCATGTCACCACCCTGTTCGGACGGCGCATCCACATCCCGGCCATACATTCAAAGTCGGGCGCCGAGCGTCAGTTCGGCGAGCGGGCGGCGATCAACGCCCCGATTCAGGGCTCGGCCGCCGACATCATCCGCCGCGCCATGATCCGCATGCCGGACGCCCTGAACCGCGCCGGCCTTGAAACCCGCATGCTGATGCAGGTGCACGACGAACTGGTGTTCGAGGCCCCCGAATCCGAGGCCGAGGCGGCCCTGACCCTGATACGCGGCGTCATGGAAGGCGCGGCCGAACCGGCCGTGGCCCTGAGCGTGCCCCTGGTCGTCGACGCCAAGGCCGCCGCCAACTGGGACGCGGCGCATTGAGGTCGGGATTGACAGTTTGTTGCTGTTTTGTTCTCATTGAGACATGAGTCAGAACCCGCCTTCGAGCCTTGGTCCGCAGTCCTTTGAAGCGATCCGTCGCGAGGATGAAGGCGCCGAATTCTGGCTCGCGCGCGAACTGGGGCCGGTGTTGGGCTATCAGGACTATCGCAATTTCGTCGCGGTGATCGAGAAGGCGAAGATAGCCTGCCGACAGGCGAGGTCGGAAATTTCCGACCATTTCGGTGACGTCACCATAATGGTCGATATAGGCTCCGGCGCGCAGCGGGAAATCCGCGACATCCGTCTGTCGCGCTACGCCTGCTATCTGATCGTTCAGAACGGTGATCCGTCCAAGCCGGTGATCGCCCAGGGCCAGACCTATTTCGCCGTTCAGACGCGCCGCCAGGAATTGCAGGACCAGCCCGGCTTCGGCGCCCTGTCCGAGGATGATAAGCGACTGATGCTGAGGCGTGAGATGGCGCATCACAACACCGCCCTGGCCTCGGCCGCGCGACAGGCGGGGGTGGAGACGCCGCTGGATTATGCGGTGTTTCAGGATCACGGCTATCGCGGCCTGTACGGCGGCCGGTCACAGCGTGACATCCACGCCGCCAAGGGCCTGAAGAAAAGCCAGAAGATCCTGGATCACATGGGCAGCACCGAACTGGCCGCCAATCTGTTCCGCGCGACCCAGGCCGAAGACAAGCTGCGGCGCGACGGCGCCTCGACCAGGGCGCAGGCGAACGATATTCACCGGGACGTGGGCCGCAGGGTGCGCGCGACCATCGCCGATCTGGGCGGCGTCATGCCCGAGAACCTGCCCGCGCCCGACACCAGCATTGGACAGCTGGAGCGTCGTCGCGCCAAGGCTGTGAAAGGCCCGACCGATGACTGACGCCGCTCCCGATCCCGACGTCCGCGACAATACCGAGGCGCGCCGCTACGAACTGACCGTCGAGGATCAGACGGCGGTGGTGATCTACAACCCGGTGGCCGGCGGCCTGCTGATCACCGAGACCATCGTGCCGATCCCGCTGGAAGGGCGCGGGATCGCCAGCCGGATGGCGCGCCATGTGCTGGCCGACATAAAGGCGCGCGGCCTGGTCGTCCTGCCCACCTGTCCGTTTTTCTCGGGCTATCTGCAGAAACATCCCGAATGGGCGGACATCGTGCACCCGTCCTATCGAACCGCCCTGGGGTTGTAGGCGGGCTCGAAAAGCGCCGTTCACCACTCCTTTGCCGCTTGGGGTCTAGGAAGACCGCCTGAGCGGGAGAGTAGGCTTGCAGCGTCTGTACGATTCGGTTTCGCCCCAACTGACCACCAGCGCGCGCGAGCGGCGCGGCCAGATTCCGGTGCGCATCCTTCTGGCCCTGCTATTGGCCTGGTCCCTGCATTCGGTGGGGCGCAATGAACTGATCCTGCCCTGGCTGGCGATCAGCGCGGGGGTCCAGCTGTTCGAGGCCTGGGCCCTGGCGCCGTTCCGCCGCGCAGAGGCTGTCGCCGGCGACAAGGGCCGGATCGTCCTGACGGCCCTGGCGTCGACCGTGGTCATGGCCGTCGTTCACGCCGTGACAGCCCTTCTGATCTGGCTGGAGGGCGACAAGACCCTGGCCACGGTGGCGGTGCTGATCCTGGCCGGCGGCCTGCTGAACAACATCGCCTCGGGCATCGAATCGCGCCTGCTGTTCTTCCTGGGCGCCACCCCCTATCTGGTCGCCCTGGCCGCCATGCCCTTGACTCAGATGGTCGAGTGGCGCTGGACCCACCTGCCGCTGCTGGCCACCTGTGTGGTGCTGTTCTTCGGCGCCGTGCTGGGGGTGTGGTCGCGCACCCATGCGGCGCGCCGTTCAGAAGGCCGCGCCCTGATCGACGCCGAGACCCGACTGGAACAGGCTGAAACCGCCATGGCCGACCGCGCCGCCATGGCCGCCATCGTCAGCCACGAACTGCGAACCCCGGTCAGCGCCATCCTGGCCAGCGCCCAGGTGATCCGCGACGGGGCGCGACCCGAGGGGACCCCCGAGGCCGCCGATCTGATCATCGACGCGGGCCGGCTGATGACCGGTATGCTGAACGACCTGCTGGACCATTCCAAGATCGAGGCGCGCGGCATGACGCTGGAGGCGCGCGATTTCGACCTGGCCGAATTCACCGCCGAGGCGGCCCGTTTCTGGTCCGCGCCCGCGGCCGAGAAGGGGCTGACCTTGGTTGCGCGCGGCCCGGTCGAGTCCCTGTGGCTGAAGGGCGATCCGCACCGGCTGCGTCAAATCGTCAACAACCTGATCTCCAACGCCCTGAAATTCACCCCGCGCGGAGACGTCGTGCTGGATGTTCGGGCCGACCCCGCACCGAATGGCGGGCGGCGACTGGTGCTGAGCGTTCGCGACCAGGGCCCGGGCATAGCGCCCGACGCCATGGCGCGGCTGTTCTCGCCCTTCGCCCAAGGGTCCGCCGAGGTGGCCCGCACCTATGGCGGCACCGGTCTGGGCCTGACCGTCAGCCGCGATCTGGCCCGGCTGATGGGCGGCGACCTGACGGCCGATGGAGCCGAGGGCGGCGGCGCCGTCTTCACCCTGGACGCGATGCTGCCGGAAGGCCGTCCCGTTGATCGCGCCGACCAGATGCAGGCCGCGCCCCGCGATCTGGCCCGTCGCCTGCGCGTCCTGGCCGTGGACGATCACGAGGTGAACCGCCGCACCCTGGCCCTGGTGCTGCAGCCGCTGGAAGTGACCCTGAGCGCCGTGGCCAGCGGGGCCGAGGCGCTGGAACTGCTGGCGGCCGAACGGTTCGACGTCGTGCTGATGGACGTCAACATGCCCGGGCTGGACGGCAATGAGACGACGCGGCGGCTGCGCGCGGGCGCCGGGCCGAACCGCGACGCGCCGGTGATCGGCTTCTCGGCCGGGGTCGAACCGACCCAGGTCGCCGCCTGTCGCGAGGCGGGCATGACCGACTGGCTGCCCAAGCCGCTGGAGCCGGCGCGCCTCTATGCGGCGCTGGAGCGGGCGATGACGGAACCGGCCCAGGCTGATACTCAGGCGGCATGACCGCCTCCGCCACGGATGTCCTGATCGTCGGCGCCGGCGCCGCGGGCATGATGTGCGCCATAGAGGCGGGCCGTCGCGGTCGGCGCGTCGTCGTGGTCGATCACGCCGCCGCGCCGGGCGAGAAGATCCGCATTTCGGGCGGCGGACGCTGCAATTTCACCAACCTGGGCGTGGGCCCCCACGCCTTCCTGGGCGGCAATCCGCGCTTCGCCACCTCGGCCCTGAAGCGGTTCAGCCAGCACGACTTCATCAAACGCGTCGACGCCGCTGGCATCGCCTGGCACGAGAAGACATTAGGTCAGCTGTTCTGCGACGGCAGCGCCAGACAGATCATCCGTATGCTGACCGACGACATGGCGGCGGCGGGCGTGACCCTGAAGCTGGGAACGGCGGTGGAGGCGGTCGAGGAAGGCGACGGCTTTCGCGCCCGCCTGTCGGACGGATCGGCCCTGACGGCCGCCAGCCTGGTGCTCGCCACAGGCGGCAAGTCGATCCCAAAGATGGGCGCCACCGGCTGGGCCTATGACACGGCGCGGCGCTTCGGCCTGGCCGTGACCGAGACGCGGCCCGCCCTGGTTCCCCTGACCTTCGAGCCAGGCCTATTGGCCCAGACGGCGCTGTTGTCGGGCCTGTCGGTCGATGCCGTGGTGACCCACGGGCGCACTCGGTTCCGCGAAGGCCTGCTGTTCACTCATCGCGGGGTCAGCGGGCCGTCCATCCTGCAGATCAGCAGCTATTGGCGCGAGGGTGAGGCGATCACCATCTCCATGGCCCCCGATGTCGATGCGTTCGAGACCCTGCGTGTCGCCCGCGCCGACAACGGCCGCCAGGCGGCGGCCACCGCCCTGGGCCATGTCGTGCCGCGCCGCCTTGGCGACGCCGTGCTGGCGCGGCTGGGCGTGTCCGGCAATCTGGGCGACCTCTCGGACAAGACGCTCCGCGCCCTGGACCAGGCGATCAACGGCTGGACCCTGAAGCCCGTGGGGTCGGAAGGCTATCGGACGGCCGAGGTCACCCTGGGCGGTATCGACACCGCCGGCCTGGACCAGAAAACCATGGCCAGCCGGACGCGGCCGAACCTCTACGCCATCGGCGAGGCCGTGGACGTCACCGGCTGGCTGGGAGGCTATAATTTCCAGTGGGCCTGGTCGTCTGGCTGGGCCGCGGGTCAGGCCTGCTGAAGCGTCAGGCCGCCAGGCCGGCGGCCTTCATCATCGGCCGCAACTGGACCAGGGCCTGGGGGTCGGCGCCCAGGGCGGCGCGGGCGTCGGGCGCACGCAGCAGTTTCAGCGCCTCGGCCTTGGCCCGGTCGGCGGCGGGCCCGGTGGGGGCCGTGTCGCCGGCGGCCAGGCGCAGCAGCAGGCCCAGCTTCTGCACGGCCGGCGCCGGAGCTCGCGCCAGCTGGACGGTCAGACGGGCGTCGGCCTCGACCAGCCCGCCCAGGACGCCGATGGCGTCGCAGATCGCTTGCTCGTCGTGCTCGGTCAGGGCGGCGGTCCTGACCGACTTCTGCAGTCCGGCCAGGATGTTCAGCTTCTGCGCCGCCGTGCCGCCCGACTGGCGCATCTCGGTCTCGAAACGCAGGGACGAGACGCAGGCGGCCAACCAGCGCGCGGCCGACCGCTTGTTGGCCCCGCCGGTCACGTTCTCACACAGCCGGGTCAGCAGTTCGGCTTCGCACAGAACGGTGTCGCAACCCTTCACATAGGCGGCGACGAAGTCGGCGGTGACCAGGGTCTTGGACCGTTCGACGAAGGCGTTCTGGACCTCGTCCAGGGTCAGCAGCCGCCCGGCCGTCGCCGTCAGGGCCGTGGCCAGGGCGCGCAGGATGTCGATCTCGCCGGGCGCGTCGCTGGGCCTCAGGCGGCGGGGGCTCATCAGTTCGCGCACCACCATCCGCGCAAGGGCGGCGGCCAGCAGGGGAAATTCGCCTGCGGCCAGATGGTCGCCCAGACGGGCGGCGGCGCCTTCGACAGGCGGGATCAGCAGCTCCAGCCGGGGATCGAAACGGATCAGGGCCTCGACCTCGCGCGGGGCGGCCATGCGGACCACGGCCGCCAGACTGGCGCCCTGGTCCAGGGACGGGCCCAGCACCTGGGCCAGGTTGGTGCGCTGGGACAGAAGCTCGCACAGGAATTGCTCGACGGGCACCAGGACCAGGGCGCGCGGCGGCCCGTCGGCTGGGGCGCCGTCGACGATGTCCATCAGCCGCTCCAGCCGCGCCCGGGCGCCCTTGGCGTCCCCCACGAAGGCGCAGACGGCGCCGCCCATGGCGAAGGCGCGATCCGACGATCCGGCCAGATGGACCGCCACCTCGGCCACGCGGCGCTGGGACAGATCGGGGAACAGACCTCGGCGGCCCGCCAGGATGACGCGCTCCACCGTGCGGTCGGCCAGTTTCTGATAGTGGCGCACCAGATCGTGGACCGACTGGCCGGTGGCCTGGCTCTCGGGCACGGCGACGCGCTGGATGGCATGCTGAATCTCGACACCCGAGGCTTCCAGCTTCTCGGCCAGATCCGGGCGATGCAGCAGCTCGAAGGCCGTCACGCCGTTGCGGCCCAGCCAGTCTTCCATCACCTGGGCCAGGCGTTCGCGGGCGTGCGGGGCGTAGAGGTCCTGGGGGCTGGAGCAGACCGAACCGCCGCCCGACTCCTCGACCAGCCGCTTGCGCTTCACCTCGGGCGCGCCCTTGGTCAGGACGGTGAAGCTGGCGAACTCCATCGTGTCCGGATCCAGGGTCTCCTTGGTCACGCGCACGGCGGCGGCGCGGTCGTCCTTCAGCAGGTCCTCGGCCGTCTCGATCGCGGCCTTGCGGTCCTCGGTCGCCATAAGCAGCGACCACGGCGCGGGCGCCGTCTTGCGGATATAGACTTCGTAGTGGACGGGGCCGGCCATGAATCGCTTTCGGACGCTAAGGCCGTCACCTTGAAGCATAAGGTTTTAAGGGAGGGTTTTTGGGCGGTGGATGCGACGCACTGCTCATCCGGGACGCTTGCCGTGCGCTTGTGTGTAAGTCCGGCTTCTTATAACGTTGATACTGAAGGGGGTGGGATAAATGCGGGTACTTGCTGGAATATTCGCCGTTCTGCTTGCGTTGGTGATCTGGGACGATCCTGCCTTTGCTCAGGGGGTCTACGCTCCGATCTCCGTCACTGGGTATAATCGCGATGAAATCGCGGAGGCTTTTCCGGCGGTATCCTCGACGACCGCCGATGTCGATGGCGTGAGGTGGACCTGGGTGGCGCGCAGCTTTCCTGGCTCCACCATAGGCCTGCCCCTAGATCGAAAACTGGAAACCTCCACGCACCGATTTCTCCTTAATTCCTATTCAACAAACAATGTCTTACGTCTCCTGAACTCGACAGGAACCCTAACGCTGGATGCCCCGAAGGCGTATCCGAGCATAAGCATTCTGGCGTCGAGCGGTAGCGGATCCGCCAACACCACGGTGCAGGTCAATTTCGTCGGCGGAGATGTTTATGTTCACCCCGCTTTCACGGTCTCGGATTGGTTTCTCGGCGCGAGCCCGTTTCCGTCTTTCGGCAGAGTCGACCGGCAAACCGACGCCGTCGAGAACCTCCCTGCGGGCGGACTGCTGCATGTTTATGACATCTCCATACCGCCCGCACAGGCATCCTTGCCCATAGAAAGCATCGCCATCCGATCTAATTCGGCGACCACCGTTTTGAACGTCATGGCGGTGGCGGGGTATGTGCCCCCCGCTGTTCCCACCCTCGGTTCATGGGCGATTTTCCTGTTCGGCGGTTTGCTCTTGGGAGGGGGCGCGGCCTATGCGCGGTTTACACGGTCGGCCGCCTGACGCCCGATCATTGAAGGCCGCCTCCTGGCCTCCCGCCATCTCAGAGGTTTTCATGGCGAGCTTGATGCTGGAGGGCGGATAATTTGCGCCTTCGGCAGGTGAACCCCATTTCCAGCGGCCCAAATCTAACCGCGATCCCGTAGAACGGTTACGCTTGCCACGCGTTCCAGCGTGAGTCGGCCGCCACGCGGGGCCGCGATCAGAGGAGAGACCCTTGGCCAACATCACCCTGGTGGATGACGACGAAAACATCGTGGCGTCGGTCTCGCTGGCGCTGGAGAGCCATGGTCACACGGTCACGGCCTATCACGACGGCGCGACCGGGCTGGAGGCCCTGGAGGCCACCCCGCCCGACCTGGTCATACTGGACGTCAAGATGCCGCGCATGGATGGGATGGAGGTGCTGCGCCGCCTGCGCCAGACCAGCCAGATTCCCGTCATCATGCTGACCTCCAAGGATGAGGAGATCGATGAGATCCTGGGCTTCAACCTGGGCGCCGACGACTACATCCACAAACCCTTCAGCCAGAGGCTGCTGATCGAGCGGGTCAAGGCCCTGCTGCGTCGCTCGGGCGCCGACGGGGGCGAGCCGGAGCCGGCGGGCGAAGGCTCGGGCAAGGCCATCCGTCGCGGCAAGCTGAGCATGGATCCGGCGCGCCACGAAAGCACCTGGGACGGCAAGCCGGTCAAGCTGACCGTCACCGAATTCCTGCTCCTGCAGGCCCTGGCCCAGCGGCCCGGCTTCGTGAAGAGCCGCGACAACCTGATGGACGCCGCCTACGACGATCAGGTCTATGTCGATGACCGCACCATCGACAGCCACGTCAAGCGGATGCGAAAGAAATTCCGGGCCGTCGATCCCGAGTTCGACGCCATCGAGACCCTTTATGGCGTCGGATACCGATACCGCGAAAGCTGATCCGGCCGACCGGCCGGGCCGGGACGTCGAGGACGAGGGCCGCCCCCGCGTGCGCCTGGGACGATCGCGCCTGGGCGCCTTCATCCTGGCGCTGAACCTGCTGAGCCTGCTGATCCTGTTCGGCGGGGCCCTGGCCCTGAACGAATGGCGCCGCGGCCTGGTCGAGGCGCGTCAGGAATCCCTGACCGTCCAGGCCGAGCTTCTGGCCAATCTGCTGGGCGAGGCGGGGGCGACGCGGGGCGAGCCGCGCCCCATGCTGAACCCCCTGGACGCCGCCCTGCTGCTGCGCGACAAATTCATTCCGACGGGCCAGAGGGCGCGGCTCTACGACCAGGACGGCCTGCTGGTGACAGACAGTTTCGCGGTGTCGGAGGCCATTTCCGGCGCGCCCCTGCCTCCCGCCCTGCCGGCCGGGGTCACGGCGCCCCAGCCGGGGGAACCCGCCCGCGCCCGCGACGACCGCCGCCAGGACAAGGCCGCCGCCGAATTGGCCGCCGAGGTCGAGCGGGCCCTGACCGGAGAGCCCCAGGCCGGGGTGCGGCGATCCGAAACGGGGGACCAGGTGGTGTCGGTCTCCATTCCCGTGCGCCATGTGCAGCAGGTTCTGGGCGTGTTGACGCTGGAAGCCGGAGACGTGGACGAGATCCTGTCGGCCCAGCGGCGGGCCCTGGTGCCCTTCGCCCTTGTGGCCCTGATCGTGTCCCTGCTGTCGTCCCTGGTGCTGCATCTGTTCGTGGCCCGGCCGGTGATGCGTCTGTCCCTGGCGGCGGACGAGGTGCGGATGCAGCGGGCGCGCGCCATCTCCCTGCCCGACCTCGAGGACCGCAAGGACGAGATCGGCGACCTGGCCCGCGCCCTGGAGAGCATGACCGACACCCTGTCGACGCGGATGGACGCCATCGAGGGCTTCGCCGCCGACGTCAGCCACGAGATCAAGAATCCCCTGACCTCGATCCGCTCGGCGCTCGAGACCCTGGCCCTGGTCAAGACCGACGCCCAACGGGAGACGCTGACCGCCTTGCTGCAACAGGACGTGCGGCGGCTGGACCGGCTGATCACCGACATCTCCAACGCCTCGCGGTTGGATGCCGAACTGTCGCGCGAGCGGCCGCGCCCGATCGACCTGGGCGAACTTCTGGCCGAGGTGACCCACATCTATCAGGCCACGGCCAAGCCGGGAGAGGCGGCGGTGGTGCTGGAGATGCGCGACGGCGTCGACAGCCCCGTCTCTGGCCGCGACGGGCCTCTGGGCCAGGTGTTCCGCAACCTGATCGACAACGCCCGCTCGTTCAGCCCGCCGGGCGGAACCGTGCGGGTTCTGCTGGACCGCGAAGCCGGCGAGGTGCGCGTCCGGGTCGAAGACGACGGGCCGGGCATTCCGCCGGACAATCTGGCGACCGTGTTCGAGCGGTTCTACACCTCGCGGCCCAAGGGGACGGCCTTCGGCGCCAACTCGGGCCTGGGCCTGTCCATCGTGCGCCAGATCGTCGAGGCGCACGGCGGCCGCGTCTGGGCCGAGAACCGTGCGGGGCCTGATGGCGCGGCGGCGGGCGCGCGCTTCACCGTCGTCCTGCCCGAAGCCGCGCGCCGGGGATGACCCAGCCGCTGCACGCCACCGTGGTCGCGCGCCATCATGCCGACGGCTGGCGCGGGGTGATGCTGAGGGGCGCTTCGGGCGCGGGCAAGAGCGACCTGGCGCTGAGGCTGGTTCAGGCCGGATTCCGCCTGGTTGCGGACGACTACGCCTGGGTCTGGGCCTCGGACGGCGCCCTGTTCGCCCGGTCGCCGGCCATGATCGCCGGCCGGATCGAGGCCCGAGGCCTGGGCCTGTTGACGGCGCCGACACTGGAACTGGCCCGGATAAGGCTGATCATCGACCTGGTTCAAAACCCGGTGGAGCGGATGCCGGAACCGCATTTCGAGACCCTGGATGGGGCGGCCGTGGCGGTCCTGGCGCTGGACCCGAGGCCGGCCTCGGCGGTCGCCGTGGTCGCAGGGGCTCTGGCGGGGTTTGATCGCGGCGCGGTTTGGCCTATCTAGGCCGGCTTGCGGTCTTGTCGGGCGTCGGCCCGAGGACGCGGCATGGGGCTTTGTCTTGGCGGTTCCTCAATGATCGGCCTGGTGATCGTCACCCACGGGGGCCTGGCCTCCGAATTCCTCTCGGCGATGGAGCATGTGGTCGGCCCGCAACGCGGGGTGGCCGCCATCTGCATCGGGCCGGAGGACGACATGGAGCGGCGCCGCCGCGACATCGTCGACGCCGCCGCGGCGGTGGACGACGGCGACGGGGTCATCCTGCTGACCGACATGTTCGGCGGCACGCCGTCCAACCTGGCCATCTCGGTGATGGAGCAGACCCGGGCCGAGGTCATCGCCGGACTGAATCTGCCCATGCTGATCAAACTGGCCAGCGTGCGCGGCCGCGAGAGCCTGGACGCCTGCGTCGCCGCGGCCCAGGACGCCGGGCGCAAATATATCTCGGTCGCCTCCTGGGTGTTGTCGGGGGAAAAATGAGCGAGACCGTTCCCGGCGCCGCCAAGGCCGTCGTCAACATCTGCAACCAGCGCGGTCTGCACGCCCGCGCCTCGGCCAAATTCGTCAAACTGGCCTCGAACTACGACTGCGAGGTGCGGGTGACGCGTGACGGCGTCACCGTGGACGCCCGCTCGATCATGGGGCTTCTGATGCTGGGCGCCGGCAATGGCTGCGGCGTCGAGATCGAGGCCGAGGGCGAGGGCGCCCAGGAGGCCGTCGCCGCCCTTGCCGACCTGGTCAACCGCCGCTTCGACGAAGATCAGTAAGATCGCCGACCCTGCACGATTTCGCCGCAAACCGGGGTAAGGTCGGGGTCATGAGATCGTCCGCCGCCGCCCTTGTCCTGTTCGCCGCCGTCTCGGCCGCCGCGCCCGCATGGGCGGACACCCGGCTTCTGGCCTATGACGCGGCCGACCGGGTGACCCAGGCCCTGACGCGCGGGGTGACGCTGGAGGTGGTGCGGCGCGGCCTACTGGGCGGGACCACTGTGCGGCGCATACTGTCGACCACGGCACGAGGCTCGGCCGACATCACCCTGGGCGGGCCGGACGGGGTGCGACGGGTCCTGCCGGAGGGCGCCGAGGCTGTCTCGATCTACACAATCCCGTCCGAGGGCGACGGACGCGGCCTGACCCGCGCCCTGTGTCCGGGGGCGGACCAGGCCTATCTGCTGCTGGGCCGGGTGCGGGCGGGGCGGCCCCTGACCATCCACGCCGCCGGCCGCTGGAGCGACGGCGCCTTCCGCCACTGCGTGACCCTGAATTACAGCTATCGCGGCGAATGGGCGGCGCCGCCGGCGCCGCGCGCGGCCGGCTGATCCGCCTGTCACGGGAATTTCGCCACCTTCGCCGTCCGGACGCGTTAGTCTGGCCATGATGACCGTTTCCGCCCGCACCCGTCCGTCGCCGCCGCGCCCTGTCGGCCGGGCCCTGGCCGCCGTGCTGTTTCCCCTGGCGCTGATCCTGGCCGTGCTGGTCGTGGACGAACCTTCGGCCACGGCGGTCTGGAACCAGGCGGCTCAGGCGGCGGGCGAGGCCTGGACCGCCGCGCGCACGCGCCTGGCGCCCTCCGCCCCCGACGCGGCGGTCGCCCGGGACGGTCCGATCCTTCAGGGCGACTTCCGCGCTGGCGATGACCGGACCCGCGCCCTGACCGGCCAGGTCGCCTTCGTGCGCGCCGAGCTGCGCTTTGAAACCGGCGGCCTGCTGAAGACCCGGCCGGACCGGATCGGATTCGGGCGCCAGGTTTCGGACGCGGCCGGCGCGACATTCGCCGCCCTTTATGGCGCCGGACCCGAGGACCAGATCGAACTGCGCCAGGTCCTGCCCGGCTCGGCAGCCGGGCTGTGCGACGGGGCCACGCCGGGCTGGATCGGCCTGTGGCATGCCGGCGACCGGGTGGTGCTGATCCCCTTCCGTCCCGGACCGCCGCCCGGCCCCGCCGCATCGCCCGAATCCCCGTGCGCCGCCCTGACCTATCGCCGCTGACCGGCGTCCTCCTCGGGGCTGTGCTGGGTCTGGCAGTCGCCCTGATGAGCTGGACACGGCCGGCCCAGGCGCCGTTTCCGGCCTCGACCGACGGCCCGGCGGTCGTCGCCTATCTGCTGGACAACGGCTTCCACACCGACCTGGCCCTGCCGCGTGACACCCTGGCCGCCGACGGCGGTCCCCTGGCCCAGGCCCTGGATCGCGTCCCGCCCGGCGACTGGATCCTGGTCGGCTGGGGCGACGCCCGCTTCTATGTGGACCAGAGGCCGATCCATCACCGCCTGCCGGACGGCGCCCGGGCCTTCTTCGCCCCGAGCAACGCCTCGGTGGTCATGCTGGACCCCTATGGCGGCGATCCGTCCCGCCTGGGTCCGGACCGGGGCCGCCGCGCCCTGGCCTTGTCGCCCAAAGGATTCGCCGCCCTGCGCGCGCGGGTCGAGGCCTCGCTGGCGCTGCGCGACGGCGCCCCCATCCTGGCGGCGCAGAGGCCCGGCGACGACACCCGCTTCTTCGCCTCGACCGAGACCTTCGGCCTCGGCCACCTGTGCAACCACTGGACGGCCCAGTTGCTGAACGCGGCCGGGGTTCCGGTGCGGCCCTTCCGTTCGATCGTCTCCAGCGAACTGCTGGCGGCCGTCGACAGGGCCTCGCTGGACAGGGCGTCCGAGGGGGACTAGACCGCGCGCCTTCGTTTCCTCAGCCGGGTCCGATCCCCGGCGGCGAAGACAAGGAGCCGCCCCATGGGCCGCAAACAGCACACCCGCAACGCATCCGGCCCCCATGGCCCGTCCCAGCGCCAGCTGCGCGCCGGCGAACTGATCCGTCACGCCCTGGTCGATGTGCTGCGCGAGGAGCAGATTCACGACGCGGCCCTGGACGGGGTGTCGATCACCGTCACAGAGGTGCGGATGAGCCCGGACCTGCGCCACGCCACCTGTTTCGTCGAACCCCTGGGCGCCGGGGTCGAGGCGGCGGTCACGACGGGGCATGAAAGCGAGATCATCAAGGCGATGAACGAACACGCCAAATTCCTGCGCGGGCGGCTGGGGCCCAAGCTGGACATGAAATTCACGCCGGACCTGAAATTCCGTCACGACGAGAGCTTCGACAACGCCAGCCACATCGACCGGCTGTTCAACGACCCGCGTGTCCGCGCCGACCTGGAACGTCACGACGACGAGGGCGAATAGTGGGCCGCCGCAAGTCGGGGCTGGCCATCCACGGCTGGGTCTGTCTGGACAAATCCGCCGGCCTGGGATCGACCGAGGCGGTGACGCGCGTCCGCCGCCTGTTCGACGCCAACAAGGCGGGCCACGCCGGGACGCTGGATCCCCTGGCCGACGGCATCCTGCCCATCGCCCTGGGCGAGGCGACCAAGACCGTGCCCTTCATGATGGAGGCGCGCAAAGCCTATCGCTTCACCGTCAACTGGGGCGTCTCGACCGACAGCGTCGACCGCGAGGGGCGCGAGATCAGCCGTTCGGACGTGCGGCCGACGCCAGACGCCGTGCGCGCGGCCCTGCCCGCGTTTGTCGGCGACATCCAGCAAGTCCCGCCGGCCTTTTCCGCCATCAAGGTGAACGGCCAGCGCGCCTATGACATGGCGCGCGAGGGGGCGGCGGTGGAGCTGTCCGCGCGCGCGGTGACCATCCATTCGGCCGAGGTGACCGCCGCGCCCGACGCTGATCACGTCGAGATCCGCATCGAGACGGGCAAGGGGGTCTATGTCCGCTCCCTGGCCCGCGATCTGGCCGCCGTCCTGGGCGCCGAAGGGCACGTCAGCGCCCTGCGGCGCGAGCGGGTGGGGCCGTTCTCGACGGAAAACGCCGTGACGCTGGATTTCCTGGCCGATCTGGTGCATAGGGACGCCGCCTTTGAGGGCCTGCTGCCCGTTTCGACCGCCCTGGACGACATCCCGGAGCTGGCCGTGACGGAACAGGACGCCTTCTCGCTTCGGCAGGGACGGCCGATCGTACTGCTCCCCCGACAGGTTGAAACCTTGAAGAGCCGGCTTCGTGACGGCTCCCGCATCGTTTCCGTCTTTCAGGGTCAGACGCTCGTCGCTCTCGGTTCGTTGCGGGCCGGTCGGCTCGAACCCGACCGCGTTTTCAACCTGTCCTGACGCTCTCCGCAAGGAGCCGAAAGGACGCCCAACGCCCTCAAGCAGCGAGCCTCCGCGAGGCGAGCGATAGGGCAAGAAAGGGAATACCGATGTCGATCACTGCTCAACGCAAGCAGGAAGTCATCGCCGACAACGCCCGTGGCACGGGTGACACCGGCTCGGCCGAGGTTCAGGTCGCGATCCTCTCGGAGCGCATCGCCAACCTCACCGAACACTTCAAGACCCACAAGAAGGACAACCACTCGCGCCGCGGCCTGCTCAAGATGGTCTCGCAGCGTCGTCGCCTTCTGGACCACCTGGTGAAGGTCGATAAGGAGCGTTACACCGCCCTGATCACCAAGCTGGGCCTGCGCCGCTAAGCGCGGAAACAACGAGATTCGAGGCGCGGGCCACGTCCGCGCCTCTTTCCGTATCTAACGACCGCCGCGCGCCGCGGTGTTTTGTATCGGCGCACGGACCCTTGAACCGGTCCGACACTCAACACGACGCGAGGGCCAAGCCGGTCCTCATCTTCCCGGGTTCGCCGCGATGGCGCGGCCGCCCTTGGACCGAAGGACTGAACGCCCGACGCTCCGCCCCACTGATGGGACTCCGGCCGGAATACGCCGCCCGGACTACGAAAGACGAGACATGTTCGACATCAAACGCAAGACGATCGAATGGGCCGGCCGCCCGCTGACGCTGGAGACGGGCCGTATCGCCCGCCAGGCCGACGGCGCCGTTCTGGCCACCTATGGCGAGACCGTGGTCCTGGCCACCGTCGTCTATGGCCGCGCGCCCAAGCCGGGCCTGGATTTCTTCCCCCTGACCGTCAACTACCAGGAAAAGACCTTCGCCGCGGGCCGCATCCCCGGCGGCTATTTCAAGCGTGAAGGCCGCCCGACCGAGAAGGAAACCCTGGTCAGCCGCCTGATCGACCGTCCGATCCGCCCCCTGTTCGTCAAGGGCTTCAAGAACGAGACCCAGGTCGTCGTCACCGTGCTGCAGCACGACATGGAGAACGACCCCGACATCGTCGGTATGGTCGCCGCCTCGGCCGCCCTGACCATCTCGGGCGTGCCCTTCATGGGCCCCATCGGCGCCGCGCGCGTCGGCATCATCGACGGTGAGATGGTCCTGAACCCGGCCGTGGACCAGATGGGCGAAAGCCAGCTGGACCTGGTCGTCGCCGGCACCGCCGACGCCCTGATGATGGTGGAATCCGAGGCCAAGGAGCTGTCGGAAGAGACCATGCTGAAGGCGCTGATGTTCGCCCACGCGGGCATGCAGCCGGTCATCGACGCCATCATCGAACTGGCCGAACACGCCGCCAAGGAGCCGTTCGACTTCGCCGCCGAGGATCACTCGGACGTCGTCGCCTCGATCAAGAAGCTGGTCGGCGCGGACATCAAGACCGCCTACACCCACGCTGGCAAATACGACCGCCGTTCGGGCGTCGATGCGGCCAAGAAGACCGCCGCCGCCGCCCTGGTGAAGACCGACGAGAACCCCGACGGCGTCGACGCCTCGAAATTCGCCGCCGCCTTCAAGGAGTGCGAAGCCGAAGTCCTGCGTCGCGACATCATCGAGAACAGCCACCGCGTCGACGGCCGCGCCCTGGACAAGGTCCGCGCCATCGTGTCGGAAGTCGGCGTCCTGCCGCGCACCCACGGCTCGGCCCTGTTCACCCGCGGCGAGACCCAGGCCCTGGTGGTCGCCACCCTGGGCACTGGCGAGGACGAACAGTACATCGACAGCCTGACCGGGACATACAAAGAGAAATTCCTGCTGCACTACAACTTCCCCCCCTATTCGGTGGGTGAAGCGGGCCGCATGGGGTCGCCCGGCCGTCGCGAGATCGGCCACGGCAAGCTGGCCTGGCGCGCCATCCGCCCGATGCTGCCGACGACCGAGGACTTCCCCTACACCATCCGTCTGGTCAGCGAGATCACCGAGTCCAACGGTTCGTCCTCGATGGCCACGGTCTGCGGTTCGTCGCTGGCGCTGATGGATGCGGGTGTGCCGCTGGTCCGCCCCGTGTCGGGCATCGCCATGGGCCTGATCCTGGAGCCGTCGGGCGAGTTCGCCATCCTGTCGGACATCCTGGGTGACGAAGATCACCTGGGCGACATGGACTTCAAGGTCGCCGGCACCCGCGAAGGCATCACCAGCCTGCAGATGGACATTAAGGTCGCCGGCATCACCGAAGAGATCATGACCAAGGCCCTGACCCAGGCCTCGGCCGGTCGCCTGCACATCCTCGATGAGATGGACAAGGCCATGACGGCGCCGCGCGCCGAACTGGGCGAGTTCGCGCCCAAGATCGAAACGGTCAAGATCCCGGTCGACAAGATCCGCGAAGTGATCGGCTCGGGCGGCAAGGTGATCCGCGAGATCGTCGAAAAGACCGGCGCCAAGATCGACATCGGCGACGACGGCACCATCAAGATCGCCGCCAACGACCAGGAGAAGATCGAGGCCGCCAAGGAATGGATCAACTCCATCGCCGCCGAGGCCGAGGTGGGCAAGATCTACACCGGCAAGGTGGTGAAGGTCGTGGACTTCGGCGCCTTCGTGAACTTCTTCGGCGCCAAGGACGGCCTGGTCCACGTGTCGCAGATGGCGCTGGAGCGCGTCGCCAACCCGGCCGACGTCGTGTCGGAAGGCCAGGAGGTCAAGGTCAAATTCCTGGGCCTGGACGACCGCGGCAAGACCAAGCTGTCGATGAAGGTCGTCGACCAGGCCACGGGCGAGGACATCACCGACAAGATCAACGCCGAGCGCGCCGAACGGGGCGAGCCGCCCCTGTCGGAGGACACCGGCGGCCGTCCGCGTCGTGACGGCGATCGCGGCGGCGACCGCGGCCGTCGCCGTCGCGACTGATCTACGGCTT
This sequence comes from Brevundimonas sp., assembly GCF_019636155.1. Classification (GTDB taxonomy): domain Bacteria; phylum Pseudomonadota; class Alphaproteobacteria; order Caulobacterales; family Caulobacteraceae; genus Brevundimonas. The sequence continues at coordinate 132,605 of NZ_JAHBYB010000003.1, forward strand.
CAGCCTGACATGAAGAAGGCGGCGCTCCTCGCGGGCGCCGCCTTTTTCCTTTCCGTCTCCTCCTCACGGAGGAAGGAAGAATGGATCAGGCCGTGCACTCGGCCGGCTTGGTCTCGCCCGGCTTGTACAGGGCGCAGGCCCGGTCGATCTCGTCCTGGATCAGTTGGCAGGGGTTGTTGGGATTGCACGGCGGATGGCTGGCGGGACTGACGGCCATGCAGCGGCGCACCAGCTCCATGGCGCCGTCCGAGCCCTGATCCAGGGTGCAGGACATCGAAGACGCCTCGGCGGGCAGGGGCGCGTCCTCCTGCGGCGGAGCGTCGGCGGGCATGACGGCGGTCTGTTCTGCCATGGCCGGATCGCTCGGCCGGTCCGTAGTGGGCTGCTGGCAGGCGCCCAGGGCCAGGACGGCGATCAGGGCGGCGGCGGTCAGCGGTGTGGTCAGGCGCATCAGAGGTCTCCGCAAGCTGTGTGGCGCGGACCATGCCCTTTTTCACCGAACGGCGAAACCTCTACAGCCGACGGGGGAATCCCTTCGCAGCCTAGCCCAGGGCCGCCTTCTGCAGGGCGAACAGTTCGGCGCATCCGCCATGGGCCAGTTCGAACAGACGGTCGAACTCGGCGCGTGAGAAGCCGCGCTTTTCTCCGGTCGCCTGAATCTCGACGATCTGGCCCGCCCCGGTCAGGACGAAGTTGGAATCCGCCTCGGCCGAGGAATCCTCCTCATAGTCCAGGTCCAGCACCGGCTGGTCGGCGCAGACCCCGCAGGACACGGCCGCCACCTGATCCAGGATGGGGTCGGCGCTCATCACCCCCTCGTCGCGCAGGTATTTCAAGGCTGAGGCCATGGCCACCCAGGCGCCGGTGATCGCCGCCGTGCGTGTGCCGCCGTCGGCCTGGATCACGTCGCAGTCCAGAACCACCTGCCGCTCGCCCAGGGCCTTCAGATCGACCACGGCCCGCATCGAGCGGCCGATCAGGCGCTGGATTTCCTGGGTGCGGCCCGACTGCTTGCCCGAGGCGGCCTCGCGCCGGCCGCGCGTGTGGGTGGCGCGCGGCAGCATGCCGTATTCGGCCGTGACCCAGCCCTGGCCCTTGCCGCGCATCCAGCCGGGGACGTTCTCCTCGACCGTGGCAGTGACCAGAACCTTCGTGTGGCCGAAGGCGACCAGGCAAGAGCCCTCGGCATAGCGGTTGACGCCGGTTTCCAGGGTCACGGGGCGCAGTTGGTCGGCGCTGCGGCCGGACGGGCGGGGGGCGGTCATGCGGGAACTCCTTGGAAGGCGGCGAGCGGCTGCTTATCCTGAAACCATGAGCCTGATCCAGCCCGCCTATGCCGGCCTGGCCGCCCTGGACCAGCGGGCGCGCGACATCTTTCGCCGCATCGTCGAGACCTATCTGGCGACCGGAGAGCCGGTGGGCTCCCGCACCCTGTCCCTGTCGGGCGTCAGCCTGTCGCCCGCCTCGATCCGCAACACCATGCAGGACCTGGCCCTGGCCGGGCTGTTGCATTCGCCCCACGCCTCGGCCGGGCGCATTCCGACCCATGCGGGTCTCAGGCTGTTTGTCGACGGCCTGCTGGAGATTGGCGACGTCGGGGTCGAGGAGCGGCGCGAGATCGACGCCCGCCTGGCCGGGCGGGGGCGACATTTCGACGAGGCTCTGGACGCCGCCTCGGCCCTGCTGTCCGGCCTGGCGGGGGGCGCCGGGGTGGTCGTCAGCCCGGTGCGCGACGCGGGGGTCAAGCATGTGGAATTCGTCGCCCTGGGCGGCGACCAGGCTCTGGCGGTGCTGGTCGCCGACGACGGGACGGTGGAGAACCGGCTGATGCCTCTGGCCGCCGGGGTCACCCCGTCGACCCTGGCCGAGGCCTCCAACTTTCTGAACGCGCGCTTGAAAGGCCGACCCCTGGCCGAGGCGCGGGTCGAGATGGCGGCCGAACTGGCCACGGCCCGGCGCGAGCTGGACGCCGCCGCCGCCCGGCTGGTCGAGGACGGCGTGGCCGCCTGGTCCGGCGGGGCCGAACGCGAGCGCGCCCTGATCGTGCGCGGCCGCGCCAACCTGCTGGCCGATCCCGGCGCGGTCGAGGACCTGGAGCGCGTCCGGTCCCTGTTCGAGGACCTGGAGCAGAAGGAACAGCTGATCGGCCTGCTGGACGGTGTCGAGGGCGGCCAGGGGGTCCGCATCTTCATCGGCGCCGAGACGCGACTTTTCTCCCTGTCGGGTTCCGCCGTGATCGCGGCGCCCTATATGTCGGGCCGACAGCGGGTCCTGGGCGCCATCGGCGTCATCGGCCCCGCGCGGTTGAACTACGCCCGAGTGATCCCGTTGGTGGACTATACCGCCCGGGTCCTGGGCCGGATGCTGGACGGACAAGAGACGTGACACAAACGCCCGAAGACCCCATCGAAACCGAACTGGACGCCGACATCGCGGCCTCCGAGGCCGACGCAGAGGCGGGGCTGAACGCCCAGCCTGAGGACGGCGACCTCGACCCCCTGGACGCCGTGATCGCCGAGCGTGACCAGTGGAAGGATCGCGCCCTGCGCGCCACGGCCGAGGTGGAGAACATCCGCCGCCGCGCCGAGACCCAGGCGAACGACGCCCGCGCCTACGCCATCCAGCGGTTCGCGCGCGACCTGCTGGGTGTGGCCGACACACTGGAGCGCGGCCTGGCCTCGGCGCCGCGCGAGGAGGCCGAAGGCCCCGTCGCGGCCATGGTCACCGGCCTGGAACTGACCCAGAAGGCCCTGCTGCAGGCGTTCGACGCCAACGGGCTGAAGCGGGTCGAGCCCCAGGCGGGCGAGGCCTTCGATCCCAACCTGCACCAGGCGATGATGGAACAGCCGTCCGCCGACGTCCCCGGCGGAACGGTGATCCAGACCCTCCAGGCCGGCTACGCCCTGTTCGGCCGCACCGTGCGTCCGGCCATGGTGGTGGTCGCGGCCAAGGGTTCAGGCGCGGGATCAGGCGGCGCGCCCGGCGCGCGGTTCGACACTCGCGCCTGACCGGATCAGGCCGCCGGCGTCCGGGTCACAGCCCCAGCCGGCGCGCCCTGGCCGCGATCTCCAGCAACAGCCGCTCGGCGACCAGATGGTCGGGCAGGCCGGTGGTCTTGGCGGCCACGTCGGCGGCGTTGACGCTGTCCAGGGTCTCGTCCAGGGCCGTCAGGCTCCAGCCGCGCGCCTGGCGCAGCATCTCGGCCTCCTGTTTCCAGAAGACGCCGGCCGCCTTGGCCGCCTCCTTGGCCCCCGCGCCATTGGCCTGCAGCACCGCGATGCGCCGCAGCCGGCCCAGGTGCAGGGCCGCCTGGCGCACCGCCATGACCGGCGATTCCCCCTCGGCCAACGCCCGCCGCAGTCCCGCCTGGGCCGGCGCCGGTCGGCCGCCGAAGGCCTGCAGCGCGGCATCCTGAAGCGAGGCGTCCGGTTCCACCCCCAGGTGCAGGTCCAGTTCGTCCGCATCGACCGTCCGGCCGGATCCCGGCCCGATATAGAGGGCCAGGCGCTCGATCTCCTGGCGCATCAGTCCGCGTTCCCGGGGCAGGCGGGCCACGAACCGCTCCAGGGCGTCCGAGGTCAGCCCCACCTTGTCGGCGGCCAGGGCCTCGCGCGTCATCCGCGCCATGTCGCCGACCTCATCCTCGTAGCAGACGATGGCGGCCGCCCCCGAAGCCGTCTCGGCCGCCTTCCTCAGACCCGAGTCGCGCCCCAGGCTTCCGGCCTCGATCACCAGCATGGCGTCGGGGTTGAACCCGCCCTCGGCATGGGTCTTCAGCGCTCCGGCCAGCAGCTTGTCGATCGAGGCCTTTTCGACCCCCAGCCGCACCCGCACCAGCCGCCGCCCGCCGATCATCGACAGGGCGGTCAGGGCCTCTTCCAGCCGCGCCTCGTCGCCGTCCATGTCGGTGTCGGTCAGCAGGGTGACGTTGAACGGGTCGTTCAGGTCCGGGGTCACCGTCCGGCACAGGATCTCGGCCCGCTCGGCCACGCCGGACCGGTCCTTGCCGTGGATCAGCACCGCCCGCACAGCCGGATCGGGCGACTTCAGGAACCGGTCTATTTCCGGGCGCTTTGAGAGGTTCATCTGATCCTCCCCCCTCGGGGGAGGGGGACCATGCGCAGCATGGTGGAGGGGGCTGATCCACGCGCCGGTGTCCGGGGCTGGCCCCCTCCACCGCTTCGCGGTTCCCCTCCCCCGATGGGTGAGGATTTTTTGCGGGCCGTCCTCACGGTTCCGACAGCGCCCTCAGGATGTCGATCCGCAACAGCCGCGCCAGGTCGGCGGCGGCCCGGTCCTCGCCGTCCTGCTGGGCCGTGATGGCGGCATAGGGCTGGTCCGCGGCGGCGTAGGTGACGGTGGCTGTCTCGGTCCCGGTCAGGGGCTCGCCCCCCGCGGCGGCGCTGAGGGTCCATTCGGCCCGGACGGTCAGTTCATAGCGGCTGGCCGTGTCGTCGATGCGCCGCCCCAGCGGCCGTCGCGCGCTCTGAACCCGCACATCCAGGGTGCGCAGCGGCGCCGCGCCCCGGTTGACGCCCAGGACGTCTTCAAGCTGCTCGCGCAGGCGGAAGCCCAGCCGGTCGTCCGGGGTGTTGACGGCGATGCGCGACGCCTCGGTCCCCGCCGCACCCTGGGCGTACAGGGGGGTGAAGCCGCAGGCCGCCAGCCCCGGCAGGGCCAAGGCGACGACCAGGCCGATCAGGGCGGGGGCGCCCTTCATCCGGCCACCAGATTGACGATGCGGTCGGGCACCACGATCACCTTGCGGACGCTCAGGCTGTTGGCGGCAAGGTAGGCCTGAACCGCCGGATTGGCGAGAGCCGCCGCCTCGACCGTCGCCGTGTCCGATCCGCGCGGCAGCACCACCTCGCCCCGGCGCTTGCCGCCGATCTGAACCGGCAGGGTGACTTCGTCGTCCGCCGCCAGGGCCGGGTCGTATTCGGGCCAGGGAGCGTCCAGCACCATCCCCGCCTGGCCCAGCCGGGTCCAGCCTTCCTCGGCCAGGTGCGGGGTGAAGGGGGCGATCAGCCGGGCCATGGCGTTCAGGGCCTGGCCCCGCGCCGCGCCGCCTGCCCCGTCATGCTGACGCAGGACGGCCAGGAAGGCGTACAGCTTGGCGATGGCCGAGTTGAAGCGGAAGCCCGCCACCCCCTCGGTCACGGCCTTGATCGCCTTGTGGGTCTCGCGCACCAGGGCGGCGTCCGCCGCCGCATCGCCGGGCGCGGCCGGGTCATGGGCGTCGAACTCGGCCCAGACGCGCTGGACGAAGCGGCTGGCGCCCTCGACCCCGCCGGCCGACCACTGAACGTCGCGCTCGGGCGGGCTGTCCGACAGGACGAACAGCCGGCCGGCGTCCACCCCGTGGCTGTCGATGATGTCCTGGGGCGCGACCACGTTCTTCTTGGACTTGGACATCTTCTCGATGTCGCCGATCGAGACCTCGGCCCCGGTCGACAGGCGGCGCGCCACGCGGCGGCCGTCCACCGTCTCGACCCGCACGTCGGCCGGCTCGACCCAGCGCGGCTTGCCGATCTCGTCCTGGCCCTCGAAATAGGTCTCGTGGACCACCATCCCCTGGGTGAAGAGGCCGGCGAACGGCTCCTTCACGTCCATCAGCCCGGCGTCGCTCAGGGCCCGACTGATGAAGCGGGCGTACAGCAGGTGCAGCACGGCGTGCTCGACCCCGCCGATATACTGGTCCACCGGCAGCCAGCGGGCCGCGGCCGCGCGGTTGATCGGCTGGTCCGCCGTCGGATCGGCGAAACGGGCGAAATACCAGGAACTGTCGACGAAGGTGTCCAGGGTGTCGGTCTCGCGCGTCGCCGCCGCGCCGCACGACGGACAGGCGACGTGCTTCCAGGTCGGGTGCCGGTCCAGCGGATTGCCGGGCACGTCGAAGGTCACATCATGCGGCAGTTCGACCGGCAGCTGATCCGCCGGAACCTCGACCGGGCCGCAGGCCGCGCAATGGATGATCGGGATCGGACAGCCCCAGTAGCGCTGGCGGCTGACGCCCCAGTCACGCAGGCGATAGATGGTCGCCCCCTGGCCCTGGCCCATGGCCTCGATGCGCCGCACCGCCTCGGCCTTGGCCGCCTCGATGTCCAGTCCATCCAGGAAGTCCGAGTGGAAAATCGCGCCAGGGCCGACATAGGCCTCGTCCGCCACGTCGAAATCGTCGTCGGCGCCCTCGGGCCGCACCACCGGGATGACCGGCAGAGCATATTTGCGGGCGAAGTCCAGGTCGCGCTGGTCATGCGCCGGACAGGCGAAGATGGCGCCCGTGCCGTAGTCCGACAGGATGAAGTTGGCGATCCAGACCGGAACCTCGGTCGCGGTAAACGGGTGGACCACCTTCAGGCCGGTGTCCCAGCCGATCTTCTCGGCCTGTTCGATGTCGGCCTGGCTGGCCCCGCCCTTGCGGCATTCGGCAACGAAGGCGGCGACGCGGGGATCGGCCTCGGCCAGCTGTTTCGAGATCGGGTGATCGGGGGCCAGGCCCATGAAGCTGGCGCCGAACAAGGTGTCGGGCCGGGTGGTGTAGATCTCCAGTCCGTCCTCGAACCCGGCCGGGGCGACGCCCGCCCAGGCCCAGGTCATCTGCAGGCCCTTGGACCGACCGATCCAGTTCTCCTGCATCAGCCGCACCTTGTCAGGCCAGCGGCCCTCCAGGGTCTTCAGCCCGTCGATCAGGTCGTCGGCATAGTCGGTGATGCGCAGGAACCACTGGTTCAGCTTGCGCTTCTCCACCACCGCTCCCGAACGCCAGCCGCGCCCGTCGATCACCTGTTCATTGGCCAGGACGGTGTTGTCGACCGGGTCCCAGTTGACCACCCCGTCCTTGCGATGGACCAGGCCGCGCCGATACAGTTCCAGGAACCAGGCCTGCTGCTTGCCATAATAGGCCGGGTCGCAGGTGGCGAACTCGCGGCTCCAGTCCAGCGACAGACCCAGCAGCTTCAGCTGATCGCGCATGTTGGCGATGTTGGACCAGGTCCAGTCGCCGGGATGGACGCCCCGTTCCATGGCCGCGTTCTCGGCCGGCATGCCGAAGGCGTCCCAGCCCATGGGGTGCAGAACGTCGAAGCCCTGGGCCCGCTTGGACCGGGCCACCACGTCGCCCATCACATAGTTGCGGGCGTGGCCCATGTGGATGTTCCCGCTGGGGTAGGGGAACATCTCCAGCACATAGTATTTCGGCCGTCCGCTATCGCCTTCGGGCGTGCGGAAGGCGTCGGCGGCCGCCCAGCGGGCCTGCTGGCGGGGTTCGGCGGTCTTGGGCTCGTAGCGGGCCACGGGTCGGTATCCTGAAGCAAGCCTCAGGGTTCGGGCCCGAAGAGGCGTTAAAACGAGGGGTCGGTCAGCGCGCCTGCGCCAGGTTCAGCTGGCGCGCCTTGGTCAGGATGGCGTTTTCCAGGTCCGTCTCGGTCTGGGCCGCCACCGGCGAGGAGACCCAGGCGCCCGAGGCGTCCTTGACCTCCTTGGTCACCGTCACGTTCAGGGCGTCGGCCCGTAGTCGCGTGTCCAGGATGAAGACGGTCGCCTTGAACCGCTCGTTCGGGGTCTGCGGATTGACGTACCAGTCGTAGTTGACCACCCCGCCCCACGGGTCCGCGTTCAGCAGCGGCATGAAGCTCAGGGTGTCCAGGGTGGCGCGCCACAGGAAGGCGTTGACGCCGATGCCCGTCTGGCTGGCAGCGTTCGCCTTGGCCCCGCCGCCGGTGAAGGGCAGCCGGGGTCCGCCGCAGCCGGCCAGGGCCAGGCTGGAGCCGATCAGAGCCAGGGCGGCGACGCGGGCCGCGCGGTTGCAGGAAAGCATCAGGAACCGTCTCCGTTCAAAGCGCGCCGGCCCCCTGGGCCGCCACAGCGGCGCGGGGCCGCGCAAGGGCTCTATAACACGGCGAAAAGGGGCGATGACAAGGCGAAGCGGCGTCCGCCGCCCCCTGTTCGTCTTAACGAAATCGCCGAAAGGGCGAATTCCCGTGACGCCTGCGCCACAGATTCGCCCCCAGGGCCATGGAACATCGGTCGATCAGTCGTGTTTGATTGACCGGCCGCCATGTCGGTGTCTAATCGCGGGAACGAAAGGGGCCGCCCCCGGGCGGTCGATCGAAGGAGTCGGCATGCGTCTCGGCGCCCTGACAGCTGCGATCGTGCTTGCGGGCGTCGCCGGATTCGGCGGCCAGGCCCTGGCCCAGTCGCGCCCGGCGGCCACGACCCTGTCCTTCAATGAAGCCACTGCGGCCTCGCGCGCCACCAGCGGCTCGGCCAACACCGCCACGGCCCCGCGCCGCAGCCTGCGCTGGATCGACGGCGGCCGCTGGGGCCTGGACTTCAACCTGAACCAGCCCGTGGGCCGCGAGACCGAATGGGGCGACGTCGAAGCCGGCGCCTATTATCGCCTCAGCCCACGCCTGCGCCTGGGCGCCTCGGCCGGCCTGGCCACGCCGCGCGCCGACCCCGGCCGCGCCCCTGAATCCGACGGTCGCGCCCAGCCGCGCGTCCGCCTGGAATCGATCTTCAAATTCTGATCGGCCGCGCAAAGGCCGACTGCACCGCCCCCACGGCCGCCAGTCCGCAGACGCCGCTGTCCGCCAACCGCGCTGCTGTTTCGGCGTCTATGCCGCCCAGGGCGTAGGTCGGTCGGCCCAGGGCCGTCGCCCGCGCCAGCCCCTCGAGCCCCAGCACCGGCCGCGCCGAGGCGCTGGCGGTCGCAAAGACGGGCGAGGCGACCAGAGCGTCCAGGCTATCGAGCGGAAGCGGTCCCGAAATAGCGTGGATCGCCGCCGTGATCAGCCAGTCCGGCCGGGCCCGCCGCAAGTCCGCCGCCCGTCCGGCCATTCGCTCCGGCAGATGCACCCCATCGGCGTCCAGGGCCTGGGCCAGGTCCGCATCGGCGCCGACCAGCAGCCGCACGCCCCGTCCCGCCGTGGCCGTCCTCAGCCGCCGGCCGGTCTTGATCGCGTCCTCGGCTCCGAAGGCGCGGAACACCACCGCCGCCCCGGCGGGCAGGCGGCTGGCCGTCTCCCACGGCCGCGGGGTGCGGGGCCCATCCGTGAAGAACAGCAGGGGCGGCAGGTCGCCCGCCGCCGGGCTGACAGCCGCCGCTCGCCGGTTTAGAGCCTGGGCCTGCCGCCACAGCCGCGCCGCATCGTCGGGATGGTCCGCCGTCATGTCCGCTTCTTCGCCCGCCGCGTCCGCCGCGTCCATCGCCGACCGCCTGGCCCACGCCCGCGCCGCCATCGCCCGGGCCGCCGCCTCGGCTGGGCGCGAGGCGGGGGATGTGACCCTGACCGCCGTGGTCAAGACCCAGCCGCCGGCCGCCATCGACGCGATCCTGGCCGCCGGCCAGGCCGTCTTCGGCGAAAACCGGGTTCAGGAGGCGCAAGCGCGCTGGGCCGACCGCGACCGCGCTGGGCTGGAGCTTCGCCTGATCGGCTCGCTCCAGACCAACAAGGCCGAGGCGGCGGTCGCCCTGTTCGACGTCATCGAGACCCTGGACCGGGCCCGGCTGGTCGAGGCCCTGGCCCGGGCCGCCGACAGGGCCGGACGAACTCCCCGTTGCCTGATCCAGGTCAACACCGGCCGCGAGCCCCAGAAGGCCGGCGCCGCGCCCGAGGCGGTTCCCGCCCTGCTGGACACGGCCCGCGCCGCGGGCCTGACCGTCGAGGGGCTGATGTGCATACCCCCCGCCGAGGACGACCCCGTTGCGCATTTCCGGCCCCTGGCCGCCCTGGCCCGCGACCTGGGCTTGCCGATTCTGTCCATGGGCATGAGCGGCGACTATCCGGCCGCCATCGCCTGCGGCGCCACCCATGTGCGGCTGGGAACGGCCCTTTTCGGGGAACGAAACCGTCCCTGAAGCTCCTCTAGAGAGGCCGCGGCGGCATTTCTGTCGTCCCGCGCCTTGCTTCGGCCGTCAGCGTCGCCATTCTCTGCACCATGCCCACGCCCAAGACCCTGCTGATCATCGACGACGACGACGACCTGCGCGAAGCCCTGGCCGAGCAGCTGGCCCTGCACGATGAGTTCCGCGCCGAACAGGCGGCCACCGCCGGCGACGGCCTGCGCCGCGCCCGCGAGGTGCGGGCCGATCTGATCCTGCTGGACGTCGACCTGCCCGACATGGACGGGCGCGAGGCCTGCCGTCTGATGCGCGACAGCGGCCTGTCCACCCCGATCATCATGCTGACGGCCCAGGGGTCGGAGGCCGACACCGTCCTGGGCCTGGATTCCGGGGCCAACGACTATGTCGTCAAACCCTTCCGCTTCGCCGTGCTTCTGGCCCGCATCCGCGCCCATCTGCGCAGCCACGAACAGTCCGAGGACGCGGTCTTCCAGATCGGCCCCTACGACTTTCGCCCGGCGGGCAAGCTGCTGGTCGATCAGAAGGGCCGCAAGATCCGGCTGACGGAAAAAGAGACCAACATCCTGAAATACCTCTATCGCGCCGGGGCCAAGGCGGTCTCGCGCGAGGAGCTGCTGACCGAGGTCTGGGGCTATAACGCCGGGGTCACGACCCACACCCTGGAAACCCACATCTACCGCCTGCGCCAGAAGATCGAGCCCGAACCCGGCCAGGCCCGGCTGCTGCTCACGGACGCGGGCGGCTATCGCCTCCAGCCCTAGGGTGGCCCTGACGGCGCCGACGGCCGCGTCCTGCCGCATCGATGTCTGGCTGTGGCGGGCGCGATTCGCCAAGACCCGCGGCGGCGCCGCCGCCCTGGTCGAGGCCGGGGCCGTGCGGCTGACGCACCAGGGCCGCCAGGTCCGCCTCGACAAGCCCAGCCGCTCGGTCCACCTGGGCGATGACCTGTTGATCGTCCAGGGCGGCCGCCTGACCGAGGTCCGCGTCCAGGCCCTGGGCGAAAGACGCGGCCCCGCCAGTGAGGCGCACGCCCTCTATGTGGCGACCAGTCAGGCCGAGGGCTGAAGCACGAACTCGCCTTCCAGGTGCAGCTTCACCTCGTCGCCGACCGCCGGCAGGGCGTAGTCGATGCCGAACTCCGAGCGCTTGATCACGGCCTCGCCGTCGAATCCGGCCTTGTAGGCGCCGCCCATGGACGGGCCCGCCTGGTTGAACGTCACCTGGATCGTCACCGGCCGGGTCACCCCGCGCAGGGTCAGGTCGCCGACCACCGTGGCGCGCGAGGCGTCGTCGGCATCGACGGTCACCGAGCGCGAGACATAGGCGGCGGTCGGATGGTTGGCGGTGTCGAAGAAGTCCGGCGTCTGCAGGTGGCGGTTCAGACCGTCGGAGTTGGAATCCACCTGGGTCAGGGGAACGGTTGCCGTCAGACGGCTGGCCGATGGATCGGCGGGATCGAGGACCAGCTGGGCCTCCACCTTCACGAACTGGCCGTAATAGGTCGAGAAGCCCAGGTGGTTGACCGACCAGGTGATCTTGCCGTGGTCGGAATCCAGGGCGTAGGTCCCCGCCCGCACCTCGGCCGGGGTCTGGGTCAGGTCGGGGCGGGCGGTCACGGCGCCGGCCGAAAGCAGGGCCGCGCCCGCCAGGGTCAGGGCGGCGACCGCCGCGGGTCGGATCATCGGATGCATGGGGTCTTCCTTCCGCTGAGGATACTGCAATAATGTTAGTTACAGATCATGCCGCGCCGCGACAAGTCTGGGGGGCCGAATCCGGTCACTTGGTTGACACCGGCGGGCGGGCGGCTCATGTCCCGGCCTCGCCCCGCCGCACCTTCCGACCGCTCATGACCTATATCGTCACCGACGCCTGCGTCCGCTGCAAATTCATGGATTGCGTCGAGGTGTGCCCGGTCGACTGCTTCTATGAGGGCGAGAATTTCCTGGTCATCGCCCCGGACGAATGCATCGACTGCGGCGTGTGCGAGCCAGAATGCCCGGTGGACGCCATCGTGCCGGACACCGAGGACGAGCCCGACGGCAAGTGGCTGCAGATCAACGCCGAATACGCCAAGGTCTGGCCCAACATCACCGTCAAGGGCACGCCTCCCGCCGACAAGGAACAGTTCGAGCGCGAGACGGGCAAGTTCGAGAAATATTTCAGCCCCAAGCCCGGCAAGGGTTCCTGAGCCTGCGGCGCAGCCCGCGCGACCACGGATTCCCTCGCCGGTCGAACTGACGCCGTGGATGTTTTGAATTTCTGCGGTTTTGTGATAGATTGCCATCATTGGATCGGGCGTATCGGGTAAATCCCGCGCTGCCCGTGTTTGCGACAGAACCTCGCCCACGCAGGCGGGGTCGGCCAGAGGTTCGGTGATCCGCTTCCACGCTTGAAGCCCGATGACGACTTTCCCCGGCGCCTGCGCCGGGCGAAGCCCGTTCGGCTTTGTGCGCCGCGTGTTCCCCCTTTCTGAGCCGGGAAAGGACTGAAGACATGACGAGCAAGAGCGGTCTGGAATTCAAGGTTGGCGACGCGGTCGTCTATCCGGCGCACGGCGTCGGCAAGGTGGCGGCGATCGAGACCCAGGAAGTCGCCGGCATGTCGCTGGAGGTCTATGTCGTGACCTTCGACCACGAGAAGATGACCCTGCGCGTTCCGACCAAGAAGGCCAAGACGGCCGGCCTGCGCACCCTGGCCGGCGAGGACGTCGTGACCAAGGCCCTGACCACCCTGAAGGGCCGCGCTCGCATCAAGCGCACCATGTGGTCGCGCCGGGCCCAGGAATACGAGGCCAAGATCAACTCGGGCGATCTGATCTCGATCGCCGAGGTGGTGCGCGACCTGCACCGCGCCGAGACCCAGCCGGAGCAGTCCTATTCGGAACGCCAGCTGTATGAATCGGCCCTGGACCGCATGGCCCGCGAAGTCGCCGCCGCCAACCGCATCGACAAGGACGCGGCGGTCGAACTGCTGGCCAAGTCGCTCAGCGCCAAGAAGCCCGTGGTCCCCGCCGCCGAAGCGGCCTGATCAAGGCTCGGACGATTGAAAAGGCCCCGGAGCGGTCCGGGGCCTTTTTCCTGTCCGCCGCTCAGCGTTTCGGCGCCGGCATCTGGCGGCCGTTCTGGTGCAGGACCAGGCCGGTCACCTGGCCCGCCGCGTCGCGGGTGAAGACGATGCGGGCGTCGATCCCCTGGGTGAAGAAGGCGTCCGCTCCCTCGGCGCCCAGGATGTTGCGCCCCTGGCCGGTCGCCTGGACCGTCAGCTGCCCGTCCGCCACCGACACCGTCAGCACGAAGGTCGGCGCCAGGGCGTAGTCGCCCTCATATTCGGCCAGGGTTTCCGGGGCGATGGCGACGGCCCGGCGTTCTTCGGGCAGGGTCACGTCTCCGCCCTGGGCCAGGGTCATCAGATCCCCGCCCAGCTTGCCGACCGAGGGGCTGTTCAGGTTGCTGAGGGCCACCACGGTGATCGCGCGCCCGGTGTCGCGGCCCATATAGGTGTTGAAGCCCTCGATCCCGCCGGTGTGGCTGATCACCTGGCCGTCTCCCGATGGCTTGACGAATAGCCCCAGGGCGTAGTCGTCCAGGCCCGGCCGGGTCAGTTCGGCCATGGAGGCGGCGTTCAGCAGCCGGCCCCCGAACAGGCCGTCCTCCCATTGGCGCAGGTCGTGGGTGGTCGAATACAGGGCGCCCGCCCCCTGGGGCACGCTCATGTCCACATAGTCGGCATTGACCACCCCGTCCGTATCGGGGCTGTAGCCCGAGGCCCGCCGCGGCAGGATGGTCTCGTGCCGGTCATAGCCGCTGTCGGCCATGTCCAGGGGCCGGAACAGGTTCTCGACCACGAAGTCGGCATAGGTCCGCCCGCTGACCCGTTCGATGATCGCGGTGGCCAGCACATAGGCCGAGTTGGAATAGGACCAGCGCTCGCCCGGCTGGAAATCCAGCGGCCGGTCGCGGAACCGGGCGATCAGGCCGTCCACCGTCGTCGGCAGGGTCTTCAGCGCCTGATAGTCGTCGAAGCCGGTGAAGTTCGGCACGCCCGAGGTGTGGTTCAGCAGGTGTCGCACCGTCACCGCGTCCCAGGTCGCCGGGGCGTCGGTCAGATAGGTCTTCACCGGCGCGTCCAGGTCCACCTGGCCCTGCTGCACCAGCAGCATCACCGCCACGGCCGTGAACTGCTTGCTGACCGAGGCCAGGCGGAATTTGGTCTCGCCGTCGTTGGCGATGTTCCATTCGCGGTTGGCCAGGCCATAACCGCGATCCAGCAGGACCTCCCCGTCCCGGACCACCAGGACCGATCCGGTGAACTCGCCCTGGTCGACGGCGCGACGGACCACCTGGTCCATCCGCTCCGGATCCTGGGCCGCGGCCGGCCCGGCCCACAGCATAAGGGCCGCCAGGCCGACGGCGATCAGACCGCCGCCGGATTTCATGACCAGGGGGTTCGACATCCGCATTCTCCTCCAGGCGTCATCGCCATTGTGGAGGAAGGAGGCGACGGGCGCACCCATCGGATGCGCGCGGCCGGAAATTCAGCCCGTGACCTCAGAAATACTCCGCGTTCGCCGGGCACTGGGCGGCCACGCGCCGCGCGGTGATGCTGGCGGGGATATAGGGGGTGCCGCGCGACAGCTGGGCCCCGCCGCGGAAGCTGAAGCTCTCGGCCTGATAGGGGCCGTTCAGCCGCACGTTCACGCGCCGGCCCTTGTGGTCGGTGCAGGTCCCCTCGAAACGCGCATTCCCGCCGCCAACCTGGCGCACCGGATAGACGCATTGCCAACGCCGCGTCGACAGGCCGCCGAAGAAGCGGTTGATCTCGCTGGGGCGGACGCATTTCGTCTCGGTGTCGCGCACCCCCATGACGCTGGTGGTGTAGGTCCAGTAGCCCGGCTGGGGCGTCTGGCTGGACTGGCTGCCGGCGACGCCGGGCGCGGCCAGGATCGCCGCGGCGGCCGCCACGGGCAGGGCGGCGGCGGCCAGGCGGGTCAGGGTCTTGCTGTTCATCACGGGCCTCATCAACCTGAATCTCGGGGCTTGATCTATGAGGTGGCGACTGAACGCCGGCTGAACAAGCGTCGCGGCCTCAGGACGCCAGGCGGCGCGCGGCCTCCAGATCCGCCGGATTGTCGACCGACAGGGGGGCCGCCTCGACGACCGCGCCCCAGATCGACAGCCCCATCTCCAGCGCCCGCAGCTGCTCCAGCTTCTCGCGGGTCTCCAGCGGCGAGGGCGGGGCGGCGCAGAAGCGTTTCAGCGCCTCGCGGCGATAGCCATAGACCCCGATGTGCCGCCACACCGGCCCATCGCCGTAGAGGGTGGAGCGGGTGAAATACAGGGCGCGCCCGGTCATCGCGCCGGGCGCAAGGGCCAGGACCGCCTTGACCACGTCCGGATTGGCCCGGTCGGACACGTCCGCCTCGGCCGCGACCAGGGTGGCGATGTCGCAGGACGGCTGGTCGGCCAGCAGGCGCGCGCAGGTGGCGGCGATGGAGGGGGGCGCAAACGGCATGTCGCCCTGAAGATTGATCACCGCGTCGTGGCGGCCGTCCGGGTCGATCGCTTCCAGGGCGGCCATGATCCGGTCCGAGCCGCTGGGCAGGGCCGGATCGGTCAGGACGGCGCGCCCGCCCGCCGCCTGGACGACCTCCACGATCTCCGCATCGCCCGCGGCCACGGCGACGGGCAGGCCCGATGCGGCGGCGCCTTCATAGGCGCGCACGATCATCGGCCTGCCGCCGATATCGGCCAGGGGCTTGTTCGGCAGGCGGGTGGCGGCCATGCGCGCGGGGATCAGCACCAGGGGATTCAGCGTGGCGGACATGGGCCGTTCGCTCCTTGTCGGCCCGCGGGAGCGTTCGGGCCGGTTGCGAAGGCGGCGCTAGCGTGTAAGAGACGGCCACGCAAGGATGCGCCCGCTTCGGCGGGGCTTTGACAGGGATGCGACGACGCGATGAGCGGCGATCTGAAGTGGAACAAGATTTTCGGCGCCGGCCTGGCCACCGCCTTCGCCATCGTCGGCCTGCAGCAGGTCACGGCGGGGGTGTTCCATACCGAAAAGCCCGAGAAGATGGGCTATTTCGTCGATGCGCCCGAGGAATCCGCCGGCGCCGAGGCCGCCGTCCTGCCGATCGACTGGGGCACGGTGCTGCCGGCCGCCGACGTCGCCGCCGGTGAAGCCGCCTTCGCCCGCTGCAAGGCCTGCCACACCGTCGCCTCGGGCGGCGCCGACGGCATCGGCCCGAACCTGTGGGGCGTGCTGGGCGGACCGGTGATGCACCGCGCGGGCTTCGCCTATTCGGACGCCATGGCCAAGCACAAGGCCGAGGCGCCGACCTGGGGCTATGACCAGATCGACCACTTCCTGACCGCCCCGGGCCGCTATGTGCCGGGCACCAAGATGTCCTTCGCCGGCATCCGCGACGAACAGACCCGCATCAACCTGATCGCCTATCTGCGGACCCAGGGGTCGGGCCTGGGCGTGCCCGCGCCCGATCCCGCCCGCCAGCCGGGCGCCGCCCCGGCCGAGGGCGAGACGCCGGCCGCCGAGGGCGCCGTCGCCACCGAGGGGGCCGAGGCGCCCGCGACCACCGACACGGCCACGACCCAGGCCGCTCCGGCCTCGCCGCCGGCGGCGACCAGCAGCCCGTCCAACCACTGAGGTTCCGGACAGGTCGTGTTCGCAAGGGCGGTCCCGCGGGGCCGCCCTTCGCCTATGCGCGGGCGTCCAGCCCGACCCGGATGCTGTGGACCCGTTCGTCGCCGAAGAAGACGTGGGCGGCGACCGCGCTGGCGTGATGGGCGAGCAGTTGCACGGCCTCTGCGCGGGCCTCTTCGACCGTTTCGGCCGCCAGGGGCTCCATGTGCGGCACGCTGAGGATGTCGGATTCGATGAAGCAGAAATAGGTCACGGACGTCTCCCGAACCATAACAAGGCGGGAGTGTGCGGCGTGCGCTACCGGTCTCTTCCAGCCGCGGACGCCCAGGAACGTGTGCCCACGATGCGACAAACTTAGCACGATCCTTCGCGTCGCGCTAGCAGAGGTCGCGCACGAGGCGGTGGAGACGCGTCAGACCCGGCGGAACACCGGCGCATCGAAACCCTCGGCGGCGTAACGGTCGGCTGCCGCCGCGAAAGACTCCATCACCACCGACCGGGCGGCCCCCGTGGCGTGGACCAGATGTCCGGCGTCATGGACGATGGCCGAATGGCCGCCCCAGACGTCCAGATCGGGCTTGAGCCAGATGACCAGGTCGCCGCGTCTCGCCTCCGCGTCGCGAACCGCCCGGCCCAGTTGGGCCTGGTCCGGCGCGTAGCGGCCGCCGGCCAGGCCGCAGGCGGTCAGGGCCTGCTGCACCAGGCCGCTGCAGTCCGTGGCCCGATCCGTGCGCCCGCCCAGGGCGTGGGGCGTGCCCAGCAGCCGCTCGGCCGCCGTGGCCGGGTCGGGATCGAAATCGCCGAAGGGCGCGACCGCGTCTTGCGCCACCCAGCCCGCGCCGACCACCTGAACGAAGCCGTCGCGGCGGCCGCCGGTCTGGACCAGGGCGTTCCACGGCAGGACGGCGACGACCTCGGCCTCGGCCGAGGCGCTGCGGCGTGCAGGGGTGCGCGGCAGGGCGATGCGGGCGTCGGGGGCGGCCACGGGACCCAGGGCCGCGCGGTCGATCCAGCCGATGGCCCCGTCGCGGCGGGCGCGGCCCCAGGCGCGCGGACCCCGGCTTTCCAGCACGTCGAACGCTTCGCCGAAAACCAGTTCACTGACCCGACGCGCCGTCGCCTCGGGCCCATCGCGCAGCTCGGCGCTGGGACTGACCAGCTGGAAGGCGTCGGTGGGGCGATAGGCGGCCGCGCGCACCAGTCCCTCGACCGCCTGTTCGGCCAGGTCGGGACGCGCCAGGGCGCGGGGCGGGATCAGGGCGGAGAGGTCGGTCAAGACGTCGGCGGTCCGGTTGAGCCGCCACCTTGCACGACAGGCCCTAGAGTCGCGTTAACAGGCGTAGCGGGCCTTCAGATAGCGATAGGCGGCGCGCACGCCATAGACCTCGGCGCCCTCGGGCCGGCCGGGCGCGGCCTTGGGGTTCCAGCCGAAGACGTCCATGTGCGCCCAGGCCCCGGTCTGCGGCGCGAACCTCTGCAGGAACAGGGCCGCGGTGATGGAGCCCGCCTGGGCCCAGGCGGCGGAATCGTTCCTCACATCGGCGATCTCGCTGTCCAGCGAAGATCGATAGCCGGGCCACAGGGGCATCCGCCACAGGGGGTCGCCCACCTCCCGCCCGGCCGCCAGCAGCCCTTCGGCCAGGGCCTCGTCATCGGTATAGAGCGGCGGCAATTCCGGCCCCAGGGCGATCCGCGCGGCCCCGGTCAGGGTGGCGTAATCCAGCGTCAGCTCCGGCGTATGTTCGCCCGCCCGCGCCAGGGCGTCGGCCAGGATCAGCCGGCCTTCGGCGTCGGTATTGCCGACCTCGATGGTCAGGCCCTTGCGGCTGTTCAGGATGTCGCCGGGCCGGAAGGCGTCGCCCGACACCGCGTTCTCGACCGCCGCGACCAGCACCACCAGCCGCACCGGCAGGTCCGCCTGCATCACCAGCCGGGCCAGGGCCAGGGCGTGGGCGGCCCCGCCCATGTCCTTCTTCATCAGCCGCATGCCGGCGGCGGCCTTCAGGTCCAGTCCGCCGGTGTCGAACACCACCCCCTTGCCGACCAGGGCGACCAAGGGCGCATCCGTGCGGTCCAGGTTCCAGCCGATCTCGATCAGCCGCGGCGCGCGGTGCGGGGCGGCGGCGCGACCGACGGCGTGGACGGCCGGATAGTTCGCTTCCAGCAGGGCGTCGCCGGTGGTGACGGTGAAGGCGGCCCCGTGCGCCTCGGCGATCTCGCGGGCGATGGTCTCGATCTGCAGCGGCCCCATGTCGGCCGCCGGGGTGTCGATCATCTCGCGCCCCAGGTCGCAGGCCGCGACGATGCGGGCCGTCTCCTCCAGGTCCAGGCCGGGGGGCGCGACCAGGCGCGGGCGCGGGCGGTCGGACCGGTCCTTGTAGCGATCGAAGACATAGGTCCCCAGGGCGAAGGCCAGGGCCGCGCGCTCGGCCTCGGCGCCGTCCAGGTCCAGCCGATAGATCCCGGTTGGCAGCCGGCCGGCCAGGGCCCGCGCCGAGAAGGGATCGAAGCGATCGCCCCGCCCGACCAGCACATGGTCCAGCGCCCCGTCCGCCCCCGGAACCAGGGTCCACTGGCCGGGCTTCCCCGCGAACCCGTTCAGGGCGGCCCAGCCGGCGTCCGGCGCGGCCTCGGGGCCGATGAAGCGGACGGGAATGGCGGTCGCGGCCTCAGCCGCATCGGCGGGGATCAGGGCGGGGTGCAGGGCGCTCATGGACAGCCTTCCGGACCGTGCAGGTCGTTAACCAGTGATTGACGCGGCCCGGCGATTCTCGATGCGACCGCCGGATCGTCAGGATCGCCCCCTCATGTCGCGCACCGCTCTTCGTCTCGCAACCGTCGCCGGACTGACCGTCGCCTTGAACCTGGGCGCCCAGGCCGCCTGGGCCCAGACGACGTCCGCCCAAACTCCGGGGACGAACACGCCCGCGCCCGCGCCCCGCACCCCGGCCGGGGCCCAGGAGCGGGCCGCCTACGACCGGATGGACCCCCTGTCGCGCTCGGCCTTCTGGGCCGGTCAGCAGGAGATCAACCCCGCCGACGCCGAGGCGGGGGTCAAGCTGGCCCAGGCCCTGCTGGACATGGGCGCCAACGACCAGGCGGTCCAGGCGGCCGAGCGGCTGCTGGTGCTCCAGCCTGACAATGTCGAGGCCCTGATGATGCTGGGCCGGGGCCATATCGCGCGCGGCCAGGCCTTCTATGGCGTCGCCGCCCTGGAGAAGGCGCGCGCCCTGGCCCCGAACGACTGGCGGCCCCTGTCCCTGCTGGGCGTGGCCTATCAGCAGGTGCGGCGGACCGACGACGCCCGCGCCGCCTGGAACGAGGGCCTGCGCCTGTCACCCGACAACCCCGCCATACTGACCAACGCCGCCATGGCCCTGGCCGCCTCGGGCGACGCCGGGTCGGCGGAGGTTCTGCTGCGCCGCGCGGCCTCGCGACCGGACGCGACGCTCAAGACCCGGCTGAACCTGGCCATGGTGCTTGGGCTTCAGGGCAAGACGGCCGAGGCCGAACAGATCCTGCGCCGCGACCTGCCGCCCGAAGCCGCCGACCGGAACCTGCAGTGGTTTGCCGCCCGCATGGCCGCCGCCTCCCCGACGACGGGCGCAGGCGCCGAGGCCGCCCGGACCTGGTCTTCACTGCAATAGACGTCGGCGCCTCGCCGCGACGGCCCGACCGCCCTATCTAGGGGCCATGATCGACGACCTCTACAGCGCCCGCATCCTGTCGCTAGCGGCCAACCTGCCGCACGCCGGCCGATTGGAATCGCCTCAGGGCACGGGCGAAAGGACCGCCAAGCTGTGCGGATCGCGCGCCGTGGTCGATGTGGTGCTGGACGCCCAGGGCCGGGTCGCCGCCTTCGCCCAGGACGTCAAGGCCTGCGCCCTGGGCCAGGCGGCCGCCGGGGTGCTGGGCCAGTCGGTGATCGGGGCCGACATGGCGGATATCCAGGCCGCCCGCGACGCCATGCAGGCCATGCTGAAATCCGGCGGCGAAGGACCCGAGGGCCGTTTCGAGGGCTTGCGGATCCTGAAACAGGTCGCGGATTATCCCGCCCGCCACGCCTCGACCCTGGTGGCGATAGAGGCGACCCTGGACGCCATGCGGATGGCCCTGGTGGCGGCGGCCGCCCCGACCCGGACAGCATGAGGACTTCGACCGATGGTGCGGGCGGTCGGACTCGAACCGACACGTCTTTCAACGGCGGATTTTGAATCCGCTGCGTCTACCATTTCGCCACGCCCGCATCCGGCGATCGAAGGCGGCGCAATCTAGCGGCGGCGCGCGCCGGGTCAATCGCGCCGGCCAGGGCTCAGGCCGCGGATTCCACATGGGCGTCCGAACCGCCGGCCAGAATACGGCGCGCCCGCACATACATCTCGATTCTCTGCAGCACGATCATCGCCGCCACGAAGAGCAGGAAGGCGTCGGCCACGGCGATGGCGCTGAGGCCCAGGGAGGCGGCGTGCGGCTCCAGCCAGGCGCCCAGGGCGCGCCGCCCGAACAGCAGCAGGACGATCAGGATCAGGCCCAGGGGCGAGGCCTGGGCCTTCAAGGCGCCATCGGAATGTTTCTCGATGGTCATCATCCGGCCGCGCTGCCAGCCGGCGGCGGCGCCCAGGACCAGGCCCATGGCCAGGATCAGCCAATCCAGGGGCCCGAACGACGCATGGGCGACCCCCGGCTGCATCGAGGTTCCCCATATGGCCAGGCCCATCAGGGGCACGATGATCGCCGGCGCGACCCACATCCACTGCGGTCGCAGGGTGCGCGGCCGGCGATTGCGCAACAGCACCAGAGGCAGCATCACCGCCACGGCGCCCAGGGGAATATACTGCTGCGGCTCCATGCCCGTCTCCAGCCGGCTGAATTCCGCCCGAACCTAGACGGGCCGCACCGTCTGGTCGATGGCGCCGAAGATGGAGTGATGGCGGTCGTCCAGCATCTCGATGCGGACGGTGTCGCCGTGCTTCAGGAAGGGGGTCTCCGGCTTGCCGTGCAGGAGGGTCTCGACCATCCGCACCTCGGCGATGCAGCTGTAGCCCAGGCCGCCATCGGCCACCGGACGGCCGGGTCCGCCGTCGGCGTCGCGGTTCGACACCGTGCCCGAGCCGATGACCGAACCGGCCCCCAGGGACCGGGTCTTGGCCAGGTGGGCGATCAGGGTTCCGAAACAGAAGGTCATGTCCACCCCGGCTTCGGCGCGGCCGAAATCCTGACCGTTCACCTGGACGTTCAGGGCGCCGGACAGCTTGCCGTCCTTCCAGCGGTCGCCCAGGGCGTCGGGGGTGACCAGGACCGGCGACAGGGCGCTGGCGGGCTTGGACTGGACGAAGCCGAACCCCTTGGCCAGCTCGTTGGGGATCAGGTTGCGAAGGCTGACATCGTTGACCAGGCCGACCAGGCGGATGTGGTCCAGCGCCTGTTCGCGCGTGACGCCCTGGGGCGTGTCGCCGGTGACAACGACAATCTCGGCCTCCAGGTCGCAGCCCCAGGCCTCGTCGGCCAGGGGGATGTCGTCGCGCGGCCCCAGCATGGAGTCCGATCCGCCCTGATACATCAGCGGGTCGGTCCAGAAACTTTCGGGCATCTCGGCCCCGCGCGCCTTCCGCACCAGTTCGACGTGGTTCACATAGGCCGAGCCGTCGGCCCATTGATAGGCGCGGGGCAGGGGGGCGGCGGCGTCGCGTTCGTGGAAGCGGCCGCGCGGCACGGCCTCATGCTCCAGGCTTTCAGCCAGGGCGCGCAGGCGCGGCTCGCACCGGTCCCAGTCGTCCAGGGCCGCCTGCAGGGTCGGGGCGATCAGGAAGGCGTCGGTGAACCAGTTCAGGTCGTCGGAGACGACCACCAGGCGGCCGTCGCGGCCGTGCTTGAGCGAGGCGAGTTTCATGACTTCGGCTTAGGCGGTTTCAGCGATAAGGGAAACCTCAGTCGGCCGACAGTTCGCGATGGGCGGCGCGCAGTTCGCCGATCCGTTCGGCCTTGTGCCGCCAGTGCTCGTTCAGATCGGCCACGGCCAGGCGCAGGGCATGGTCGCGTTCACGCGGGCTCAGAGGCGACGGCGTGTGGGGCCCGTTGTGGTCGTCATGTCCGCCCTTCTCGTCACGCCCGGGCGCGCCGTTGATGATGGTGACCTGGGTCACCGGCCCGGGTGCGGCGCTGGCCTGAGCAGGGTCGTCATGGGGTTGGTGATCGCCATGCCCATGATGCTCATCGCCGTGCCCCTGACGATGAGGATGATGGTCGTTGCCGTGCGGGTCGTGGCGCTCTCCGTCCAGGGCGCGGTCCAGGCCCTGAACCAGGTCGCCGAGGCCGCCCGCCAGTTTCAGGGTGGCGCCGAGCCGTTTCGACAGCACCTTTCGCAGATCCTCGGCCTTGCCCGCCAGGCCGGCGCCGTCCGCCTTCATGGCCGCCTTCAGGGCGTCGTCGACGGCCTTCCAGATGGCGTCGGCCGCGTCCGCGCGCCGGGGCGACCGGGCCTCGTTCAGGAACCAGCCCAGGGCGAACAGGGCCAGGCCCAGCACGACCAGGGCCGCCAGCATCATCGGCGGCAGGCTGAAGACGAGATCGGGACCGGCCGGCTCGAAAGCCCGGTCCGCGCCGAAGTCCGCTCCATTCACTGGCACGCCCATGCGGCCCTCCCTCTGCCCGGCCATCTTGCCCGGCGCGGCGGCTGCCGCAAGGAAAAGGTTAACGGCTCAGCACGCGCCGCGCCTCGGCCCCGGCGCGGGCGGCCATGTCGCGCACCTCCACCTCGACCGAGACGGCGCCGGCCGGGGCGTGGGCCCAGAGGTAGCGGCGCTCGACCTCCACCTCCCGCCCCGAGGGGGCGAAACCGACGAAGCTGTCGCCCCAGGGGGTGATCTTCAGGATCTCGGCGAAGGGCAGGGCGCAGGCGGCGGCCAGTTCCTCCCGGGCCATCGCGGCCAGTTCGTCGTCGCTCATTCGTCCAGGGACTCGTCGCCATAGATGGCGACGGCGGCGGGCCGGTCGGCGGCGACGCGGCCGCGATACATGCCCGAGGTGTTCATGGCGAAGGCGACCGCCCCGTCGAGGCCCATGACGATGACCCCGCCGTCGCCGCCGATGCCCCCCACGTCGGCGATCTCGGCCTCGGCCGCCGCCTGGGCCGTGGCGCCGTCGCGCGTGCGGATGCAGATGTCGCGGGCGACGGTCGAACGGATGAAATATTCGCCCGTGCCGGTGGCCGACACCGCGCAGCCGTCGGCGTTCGAGGCATAGGTGCCGGCCCCGATCACCGGGGCGTCGCCGATCCGGCCCCAGCGCTTGCCCGAGGTGCCTCCGGTGGAGGTGCCGGCCGCCAGCCGACCCTGGCCGTCCCGGGCCACGGCGCCGACCGTGCCGTATTTGCGCTCGTTCAGCGGCGGAGCGGCCTCGGCCATGGCGCCGGGCGGCAGGATGAAGGTCGGGACGGGATCGACCGGGCGGGGCGGGATCGGATCGCCGCGCTCGCGCAGGGTGCGCTCCAGCCCCTGCCAGCGGCGCTCGGTGAAGAACCAGGACGGATTCACCTGTTCCAGACCGGCGGACTCGGCGAAGGCGTCGGCGCCCTCTCCGGCCAGCATGACGTGCGGCGAACGCTCCATGACGGCGCGGGCGGCGGCGATGGGGTGGCGGGTTCGGGTCAGGCCGGCGACCGAACCGGCGTTCAGGTCGGTCCCGTCCATGACGGCGGCGTCCAGTTCGTTCCGGCCGGCGGCGGTGAAGACGGCGCCGCGCCCGGCGTTGAACAGGGGGTTGTCCTCCATCACCTCAATGGCGGCCTGAACCGCGTCCAGGGCCGAGCCGCCGTCGCGCAGCACGGCCGCCCCGGCCTCCAGCGCCCGGTTCAGCCCGTCGCGATAGGCGGCGTCCTGATCCGGCGTCAGATCGGTCCGCTCGATGACGCCCGCCCCGCCGTGAATGGCCAGGGACCAGGTCGGCGGCTCCTGGGCGATGGCGGGGGAGGCGAGCATCAAGGTCAGGGCGATGCCGATGTTCATTGTCCGTTCGCGCATTTTCGACTATTCTTCCCCTATGTCCGAGGTCACCGACATCGTCGTGCCGATGCTCCAGAAGATCCAGGCGCAGCTGACGCGCCTGGATACCGATATGGCCAACCTCAAGGAAGACATGCACCACATCAAGGTGCGGCTGACTTCGCTGGAAGCGAATGTGAACAGCCTGAATCGGCGGATGGACAATTTCGACCAGCGGCTGGAACGGGTCGAACGACGGATGGAACTGGTCGAGGCCTGATCGCGGGCTGTCACCGCCTGTGATGCAGGCGCTTCCAGACGCGATAGGCGACGATGGGGGCGAAACCGCAGACCAGGGCGGCGGCCAGAACCGTCCAGAAGCCGCCCCCCAGCCAGTATTCGCCCGCCAGGGCCCCGGCCGCGGCGGCCGCGACCGGCCCCAGCCAGGGCAGCCAGTGCGGCGGCCGCATCCTCAGGCGTCGACCTTGATGACGCCGCGGCGGATCTGGTCCAGCTCGATGGAATCGAACAGGGCCTGGAAATTGCCGTTGCCGAAGCCCTCGTTGCCCTTGCGCTGGATGATCTCGAAGAAGATCGGGCCGAACATGTCCTGGGTGAAGATCTGCAGCAGCAGGCCCTCCTCGTCCGAACCGTCGATCAGGATGCGGTTCCTGCGCATCCGCTCCACGTCCTCGCCGTGACCCGGCAGGCGTTTGTCGATCAGTTCGAAATAGGTCTCGATCGTGTCCTGGAAGGCGACGCCGCGCGCCTTCATCGCCTCGACCGTCTCATAGATGTTCTCGGTCGTCAGGGCGATGTGCTGGATGCCTTCGCCATTGTAGCGGCGGATGAATTCCTCGATCTGGGAATTGTCGTCCTGGCTTTCGTTCAGGGGGATGCGGATGGCGCGGTCCGGCGCGATCATGGCCTGGGAGAACAGGCCGGTCGCCTTGCCCTTGATGTCGAAATACTTCTGCTCCTCGAAGTTGAAGACCGAGTTGTAGAAGCTGGACCAGGTGCGCATCTGGCCGCGGCGGACGTTGTGGGTCAGGTGGTCCAGGATCTCCAGTCCCATGGAGTTCTTGCGCTCGGCCTCTTCCCAGCCCTCGATCTCGTCCCAGCCGTCATACAGCGAACCGGCGTCGCCGTACTGATCGACGACATACAGCAGGCTGCCGCCGATGCCCTGCAGCACATAGGGATAATCGCCGCCCAGGGCGCCGCCGGCCGCGCCCTCGGCCGCGCGGGCGCCGCGGGCCAGGGCGCCCTCATAGGCGGCCTTGGCGTCGTTGGTGCGGAAGGCCATGCCATTGGCCGAGGGGCCGTGGTCGCCGGCGAAGTCAGCCGCCTGGCCCTTGGGCGCGCGGTGGACCAGGAAGGAGATGTCCCCCTGTTTCAGCCGGACGACGCCGGTTTGGGGGTTCACATGGGTCTGGGTGAAACCCATCAGCTCCAGCTGGGCGATCATCGCCTTGGGGTCGGGGCCGGTGAATTCGACGAATTCGAAACCATCGACGCCCAGCGGGTTTTCCTGGTCCAGCCGGGCCGCGGCGTCGTTCTGGGGCGCGTCGTGCATGGGGGCGTCTCCTGATCCTGGGGGCGGCCGGAACCGCCTTTCGGCGCGGAACCTAGTCATCCGAGGCCCTCAAGCCAAGACAAGGCCGATGACAGGTTCGTGGAGTCGCAGGCGCGCTTCGCCGGATGCGCGCGCCTGCGCCCCCTGCTACAGGCCTTGAACGCCATCACGGATCGCCGATGCTCCGCAAACTTTACGACTGGGTCTTCTCCCTGGCCCGCAGCCGCCACGCCACCCGCACCCTGGCGGTGATCTCCTTCGCCGAAAGTTCGGTCTTTCCCGTTCCGCCCGACGTGATGCTGGCGCCGATGATCCTGGCGCGGCCGGAACGGGCCTATTTCTACGCCGCCGTCTGCACCGCCGCCTCGGTGGCGGGGGGAATCCTGGGCTATGTGATCGGCTATTTCCTGTCCGACGTGGGCCAGTCCATCCTGACCTGGCTGGGCAATCCCGAGGGTCAGGCCCAGTTCGAGGCCTGGTTCGACCGCTGGGGCCTGTCGGTGATCCTGGTCAAGGGGCTGCTGCCGATCCCCTACAAGCTGGTGACCATCAGCGCCGGCCTGGCCCATTTCAACTTCGCCGTCTTCGTGGCGGCCTCGATGGCGACGCGCGGCGGGCGGTTCTTCCTGGAGGCCTGGATCCTGCGGCGCTGGGGCCCGGCCATGCTGCGGATGGTGGAGAAACGCCTGGCCCTGTGGGCTTGCATCGGCCTGGCGGTCTTCATCGCCGGATTCGCCGCCGTGAAGCTGATGCACTGACCTGATCGACGCCGCCGCAAGGCCGGGCTAGAAAGGTTTTCCCATGATCGGCCTTTACCGCCTCCTGACCCGCTGGTGGACCGCCTTCGCCCTGGCGGCCTCCCTGGCCATGCTGGGCGCCGCCCACGCCTTCGAACGGTTCGCGGGCCTGGCGCCGTGCAACCTGTGCCTCAAGCAGCGCGAGGTCTTCTGGGGCGCGGCGGTCATCGCCCTGATCGCCACCCTATGGGCCCTGGTCAGCCGCGCCAGCCGGGGGACGCCGCGCATCGCCGCCTTTCTGCTGGCCGCCGTCTTCGCCACCGGCGCCGTCACCGCCGCCTTCCACGCCGGAGGCGAGATGAAGTGGTGGTCCCTGCCGGCCGCCTGCGCCGCCGGTTCGGGCGGGATCAGCCTGGACAGCCTGACCGCCCTGGCGCTGGGCACGGGGCCCGCCCCGCGCGTGGCCATGTGCGACGCCGTGGTCTGGCGCTTCCTGGGCCTTTCGATGGCCAGCTGGAACGCCCTGATCTCGGCCTTGCTGGCGGTGTTCAGCCTGCTGGCCGCCAAACGGCCCAAGGATGCGAGGGCCCCGCGCCATGTCGACTGAGCCGACCGCCGCCGCCCCTGCGCCCCGCCTGGCCCGCCCCGGCCGGGGCGAAGGCCGACGCCGCATGGCCGAGATCCTGCGGGTCGATCACGCCGGGGAATACGCCGCGGTCCAGATCTATCGCGCCCAGCGCGCGGTCTTCGAAGGCCGCAAGGGCCGTGACGCCATCAGCGCCGACATGGCCGAGATGGAGGCCCAGGAACAGGTCCACCTCAGCCGCTTCGACGCCCTGCTGAACGACCGCCAGGTGCGGCCCACGGCCATGATCCCCCTGTGGCGTCTCGCGGCCATCGGCCTGGGCGCCGGGACGGCCCTGATCGGCGAGAAGGCGGCCCACGCCTGCACCGAGGCGGTCGAGAGCGTGATCGAGGAACACTATGCCGATCAGGTCGCCGAACTGACCGAGCGCGATCCCGACCTGGCCGCCGAGCTGGAGCGGTTCCGCCAGGAGGAACTGGCCCACCACGACCACGCCATCGCCCACGGCAGCCGCGAGGCGCCCGCCTACCGCCTGCTCAGCGCCGTCATCAAGGCCGGCTGCAAGGCCGCGATCAAGATCAGCGAGAGGGTCTAAACCATTTTCGGTTCAGTCGGAATCGACTGAACCCAGATATTCGCTCTAGGCGGCCTCCGCCGACCGTCAGAGATCGGACAGGAAGTCCAGCAGCAGGCGATTGACCGCCTCGGGCCGTTCCTGCTGCAACCAGTGGCCGGCACCGGGGATGATGTGCGATCCGCGCAGGTCCGGCGCCCAGTCCCCCAGACTGGCCTCGTGACGGCCGGCGTAGTGGCGCACCGGGTCGGTTTCGCCGACCATGAACAGGGCCGGGACGGTGATCCCGAGGCCCTGGGCGAAGGCCGTCAGCGACCAGTTCAGGTCCAGGCAGCGATACCAGGCGAAGGCCGGGCCGAAGCCGGTGCGGCGGAAGGCCTCGACATAGCGGGCGAAAGTCCCGGGCGTCATCGACGGCGGCAGGGGGGCGTCGTCCGGCAGGGTCTGAAGCAGGCTGCGCCCCGGCGGAATGAACCCTGTCGCGCGCGGCGTCGGCGCCCCGTCATAGGCCCAGAAGACCTTGCGCAGGGCCGTTTCCGGGTCGGCGTCGAACTCGGCCTGAGCCGCCGCCTCCTGAAAGCGCGCGATATAGAGGTCGCCCAGCCCGGCCTTCCGGGTGATGGCCTTCATCGCCGCGATGGGCGGGCCGCGATCCGACCGCGGCTGGAACGGCACGCTCAGCCCGGCGACGGCGCGGAAGACGTCGGGCCTCAAAAGGGCGCAGTGCCAGGCGACCGGTGCGCCCCAGTCGTGGCCGACGACCACCGCCCGGGTCTCGCCCAGGGCCTGGACCAGGGCGACCATGTCCCCGACCAGGTGCAGGATCGAATAGGCCGCATCGCCCTCCGGCCGGTCGGTGCCGCCATAGCCCCGCATGTCCGGCGCCACGACGCGATAGCCGGCCCCGGCCAGGGCCTCGATCTGGGCGCGCCAACTGAGGCCCAGTTCGGGAAAGCCGTGGATCAGCACGACCAGAGGCCCGGTCCCGGCCTCGATCACCGACTGGTTCAGGGTGGCGGTGCGCAGGACGTGGGTCTTCATAGGCCGCCTTCCGCCGGCAGGGTCAGGGCCGAAGATCCGGCGGCGTGGCTTCGGCGGTCAGGACGGCGATGGCCTCCTCGATCGTCAGCACCTCCTGCGCCTGGTTGCCCAGGCGACGGATGGCGACCTTGCCCTCCTCGGCCTCCTTGCGGCCGACGACGGCGATGACCGGAACCTTGGCGACGGAGTGTTCGCGCACCTTGTAGCCGACCTTCTCGTTGCGCAGGTCGGTCTCGACCCGCAGGCCGGCGGCGCGGAATTTCCCGGCGACGGCCTCGGCATAGGGATCGGCGTCGGAGGTGATGGTCGCCACCACCGCCTGGGTCGGCGCCAGCCACAGGGGGAAGGCCCCGGCATAGTTCTCGATCATGATGCCGATGAACCGTTCGAACGACCCCAGGATGGCCCGGTGCAGCATGACCGGCCGGTGCTTCTGGCCGTCCTCGCCGACATATTCCGCGCCCAGCCGCTCGGGCAGGACATAGTCCAGCTGGATCGTGCCGCAGGTCCATTCGCGGCCGATGGCGTCCTTGACGATGAAGTCCAGCTTGGGCGCATAGAAGGCGCCGTCGCCCGGCGTCACCACCGGCTCGGTCCCGGCGGCGCGGGCCGCCTCGGCCATAAGGGCCTCCGCCTTGTCCCAGAATTCGTCCGTGCCGGCGCGCACCTCGGGCCGGGTGCCCAGGCTGATGTAGGCGGTTTCCATGCCCAGGTCGGCATGGACGCTGCGCGCCAGTTCGATGAAGGCCGCCGTCTCCTCGACGATCTGGTCCTCGCGGCAGAAGATGTGGGCGTCGTCCTGGGTGAAGCCGCGCACCCGCATCAGGCCGTGCAGCGAACCCGACGGCTCATAACGGTGGCAGGCGCCGAACTCGGCCATGCGCAGCGGCAGTTCGCGATAGGATCTCTGGCCCTGGTCGAAGATCTGCACATGGCCGGGGCAGTTCATGGGCTTCAGCGACAGGGTCTCGCCCTCGACCGTCTCGCACACGAACATATTGGGGCGGTATTTGTCCCAGTGGCCCGAAGCCTCCCAGAATTTGCGGTCCAGAACCTGGGGCGTCTTGACCTCAACATAGCCGGCCCTGGTCAGGCGGCGGCGCATATAGGCCTCGATCACCTGCCACAGCACCCAGCCCTTGGGGTGCCAGAAGACCATGCCGCGGCCTTCCTCCTGCATATGGAACAGTTCCATCTGCCGGCCGATGCGGCGGTGATCGCGCTTCTCGGCCTCTTCCTGCCGCTGCAGATAGGCGTCCAGATCCTCCTTGGTCGCCCAGGCGGTGCCATAGATGCGCTGAAGCTGCTCGCGCTTGGAATCGCCGCGCCAATAGGCGCCGGCCAGCTTGGTCAGTTTGAACGCCTTGCCGACGTGTTTGGTCGAGGGGAAGTGCGGCCCCCGGCACAGGTCCAGCCAGTCGCCCTGTTTGTAGACGGTGATGGTCTCGGTCTCGGGCAGGTCGCGGATCAGCTCGGCCTTGAACTTTTCGCCCCGCGCTTCGAAGAAGCGGATGGCCTCGTCCCGGTCCCAGACCTCGCGTTCGAACTTGGCGTCGCGGTCGATGATGCGGGCCATCTCCTTCTCGATGGCGGCGAAGTCGTCGGTCGAGAAGGGCTCGTCGCGGGCGAAGTCGTAATAGAAGCCGTCCTCGATGGCCGGGCCGATGGTGACCTGGGTGCCGGGAAACAGGGTCTGCACCGCCTCGGCCAGGACGTGGGCCGTGTCGTGGCGGATGGTGTACAGCGCCTCGGGATCGTCACGGGTCAGAAGGCGGAAGTCGCCGCCTTCTTCCAGCGGCCGGTTCAGGTCGCGCTGCTGGCCGTTCAGCTCGGCCAGCACGACGCGCTTGGCCAGGCTGGGCGAGATGGAGGCGGCGACGTCGCGGGCCGTGGCCGTGGCCGGGAATTGGCGCACCGCGCCGTCGGGGAACTTCAGGTCGATCATGATTCAGTCTTCAGCCGGAGGCGGCGGGACCGGATCGTATCCCGATCCGCCCCAGGGGTGGCATTTACAGACCCGACGCGCCGCAAGCCATCCCCCCCGCACCGGCCCGTGCCGGATCAGGGCCTCGGCGGCATAGTCGGAACAGGTCGGCATGAACCGGCACGACTGGCCGATCAGTGGCGACAGCGTCAGCTTGTAGGCCCGATGGGCCGCGCGCACGCTGCGTTCGTAAAGGGCGCCGGGGGAGGCCATGGCCATCGGCTTATCCGCCGGTCCAAGCGCGGGCAACCGGCTTCAGGCCGCCTGGCGCCGCGCCTCGGCCTCGCGCACGGCCTCGACGGCGCGGTCCACCACCTCCAGCCCGGCGCCGGGCCGGATCGCCTCGACCGTCAGGATGCGGCGGAAGGCGCGGGCGCCGGGCCGGCCGTGCATCAGACCCAGCATGTGCCGCGTCATCGCCGGCAGGGCGGTCCCGGCCTCCAGCCGCGCGGCCATATAGGGACGATAGCGGTCCAGGGCCGTCCACGGATCGATGTCCGGCCCGGCCTCGCCGAACAGCCGCCGGTCGACCTGACCCAGCAGGGCCGGTTCGTGATAGGCGGCGCGGCCCAGCATGACGCCGTCCAGCCGCACCCCGTCGCCGGCGTCGGCCAGATGGGCCTCGGCCTGGTCCAGATCGGCGATCCCGCCGTTGATGCAGACGGTCAGGTGCGGCCGCTCGCGCTTCAGTCGGCGCACCAGGGCGTAGTCCAAGGGCGGGACGTCCCTGTTCTCCTTGGGCGACAGCCCCTTCAGCCAGGCCTTGCGGGCATGGATGATGAAGGTGGTCACCCCGGCGGCGGCGCAGGCGTCCACCGTGGCGAACAGGCTCTGTTCCGGATCCTGGTCGTCGACGCCGATGCGGCATTTGACCGTGGCCGGCACGTCGACCGCCTCGCGGATCGCGGCCATGCAGTCGGCCACCAGCCCCGGTTCTTTCATCAGGCAGGCGCCGAACCGGCCCGACTGCACCCGGTCGGACGGGCAGCCGACGTTCAGATTGATCTCGTCATAGCCGCGCTCGGCGCCGATCCGCGCCGCCTGGGCAAGCTGATCCGGTTCGGACCCGCCCAGCTGCAGCGCCACCGGATGTTCGATCCCGTCGAAGCCCAGCAGCCGCTCGCGGTCGCCATGGATCACCGCCGGCGCGGTGACCATTTCGGTGTAGAGCAGCGCCCGCCCGGTCAGGGCGCGATGGAACGCCCGGCAATGCCGGTCGGTCCAGTCCATCATGGGGGCTATGGAAAATCTGCTCATCACATACAGACTTATTGGGCAAACCGGTCCGTTGCGGGCTGGGCCGACCCACCGATATTTCATGCGGTCAAGGGGGAGCTGTGTGCAATAGCACGCTCCGAGCCCCTCCGCAGGCGTATGTTGCGGCGGACCTTCGATTTCTGAACCTCCAGGCTCGTTCCGTCAGCCTCCGGCCCCCATCCGTTGTCGACCGCCCTAGGCTCGCGACGCGGTCGCTCGCGGCTTGAGGGCGGAATTGGCGGCGTCTTCGCCAGCCTGGATGCTTGCGAAGTTCGGGAAGGCGGCGGAGCGTCGGGCCTTCGCCCGGCTGGATTGGGCATTCGATGCCGTGTTCGGCGAGAGGTCTGACGCTCCGCGCGGAGGGTTTCCACGAGCTCGGGGCGGGCGCCGATCTTTTCGGCTACTCCCGGTGGCCCGCGGCGGGCGGGGAGGTCCAACGAACCCCTCCCGGAACGGCCAGAGTAACCCCCTCGACCCTCCCTCGATCGCCGGACCCGTCGCCAATGACTGTCCGATCCGACGACCGCAGGCCTGTGTGTGTGAACACGCAGCCCCGCTTCCTCCGCTCCCGCCGCCGCGAAGTCGCTGGCCTCGCGGCCTCCCCATGCGACGGGACCTGGGGAGTATAGGGCCGTTCCCAGCCCAGGCGTGTGGGATGGGGCTGGCGGTGGGGATTAGTAGGCGGGATCAGGAAGTTGGGTTCCCTGGCGCGCACAGTTGGCGTTCCTGACCCCTCTCCCGATGGGAGAGGGAGGGACCCGCCGCCTGGCGGCGGGAGGGTGAGGGTCGGGTGTATGCGATCCGCCGCCAGCCGACCCTGACCCTTTGACGCTTCGCGCCGCCCTTCGGGTCGGCCAAGTCGCATCGCTGCGCTCTGCGGGCCTCAAGCCCTCTCCCAGCGGGAGAGGGAAAGGGGGACGTCGGAGAGGTAGGGGGTCCCCCGGCCTCCCCCGGCTTTCGCCGGGGTCGCCGGAGGATGACGGAGGGAGAGAGGGCGCGTGGGGCCCTCTCCATCGCTTCGCGGTTCCCCCTGAGGGGGGGAGGATCGCGCGGCTGGCTTCTCGGGGAGCGGGAGACGGGCTAAGGGACGGCCGATGTCTTCCGATCCTGCCGACCATCGCCCCCTGCGGACCTTCGGACGCATCAAGTCGCGGCCGATCAAGCCGCGGCAGGCGGCCCTGTTCGACACCCTGCTGCCGTCCGTGGCCGTGCCGGACCCCAGGGCCGGGCCGGTCGATCCGCGCGCCCTCATGCCCCAGGCGACCGAGGCCTGGCTGGAGATCGGGTTCGGCGGGGGCGAGCATTTGGCGGCCCAGGCCGAGCGCAATCCCCAGGCGGTCATCATCGGCTGCGAACCCTTCCTGAACGGGGTCGGCTCGCTGTTGCGGCATATCGACGAGCGGGGACTGAAGAACGTCCGCGTCCACGCCGACGACGCCCGGGCGGTGGTGGACGCCCTGCCGGACGCCAGCCTGGACCGGGTGCTGATCCTGTTTCCCGATCCCTGGCACAAGGCGCGGCACAACAAACGCCGGCTGGTGCAGGACGAATTCGCCGGCGAACTGGTCCGGGTGCTGAAGCCCGGCGGGGCCCTGCGGTTCGCCACCGACTGGGCCGACTACGCCGACTGGGCGCTGGAGCGGTTCGCCCGCACGCCGGGACTGGAGCGGATCGGTGATGTCGAGGACTGGCATGCCGCGCCCGCCGACCATGTGGTCACCCGCTATGAGGAAAAGAAGCTGGGCGACGTGGCGCCCATCTTCCTGGAGTTCAGGCGGGTCGCCTGAACCGTTCGCGCGCCATCAGGACGGCCACGACCAGGGCCGACTTGACCACCGCCCCGATCAGGAAGGGGGCGGCCCCGTCGCGCACCGCCGCCCCAGGCCCCACGAACCGCGCCAGCCAGGCCGCGCCAAGGGCCAGGATCAGCAGGTGCAGGACCGAAAGCCACCCGACGCCCAGCCAAGGCCGCGTCAGCCAATCCTTCCGTGCGGCCCATCCGGCCAGGCCCGCCGCGATCGGGAAACTCCACAGATACCCGGCCGTCGGACCCCACAGGGCCTGGGCGCCGCCGCTCCCGTCCGAGAAGACCGGCAGGCCCAGGGCGCCGGCCGCCAGATAGGCCAGGACGACCAGGGTCCCCCAGGCCGGACCCAGCCAGGCCCCGGCCAGCAGGACGGCGAAGGTCTGCATCGTCATGGGCACGGGAACCATGGGAACCGCGACCTGGGCGGCCAGGGCGATCAGCAGGACGAAGGCGGCGATCTGAAGGGCGCGGATCATGGCCCCGCTTGTGCGGCCGACGAAGGGGGCTGACAAGCCGTCTCGAAGGGCCTATATCGCGCCTCACATCGTTAGACCGGCGTCCTAACGGCGCCGTTTGAAGCGGCGGCCCGGACGGCCCGCCGCTTTTGTTTTGCCCCCGGCGCCCCGAGTGGCGGCCGGACCCGAGAGAGACCCTTGCGCGCCAAGACCGCCGAAGACCGCGCCCTGCTGGAGCTGCTGGACCCCGTGGCGGAGTCCGTCGGCCTGGACATCGTGCGCATCCGCCTGATGGGCGGGACCCTGCGCCGGCGGCTGCAGATCATGGCCGAACGGCCCGCCGACCACGACATCTCGGTCGAGGAATGCGCCCGTCTGAGCCGCGCGGTCAGCGAGGTCCTGGACGCCGCCGATCCGATTTCCGGAGAATATCTGCTGGAGGTGTCGTCGCCGGGCATCGACCGGCCCCTGACCCGGCCGGTGGATTTCGACCTGTTCGAAGGTTTCGAGGCGCGGCTGGAGACCGACCGGATGGTCGAGGGCCGCAAGCGCTTCAAGGGTGTCCTGGCCGGGGTGGAGGACGGAAACGTCGCCATCGACCTGGACGGCGAGGAGGACACCGCCCTGATCCCGTTCGACTGGCT
This sequence comes from Brevundimonas sp., assembly GCF_019636155.1. Taxonomy (GTDB): domain Bacteria; phylum Pseudomonadota; class Alphaproteobacteria; order Caulobacterales; family Caulobacteraceae; genus Brevundimonas. The sequence continues at coordinate 167,770 of NZ_JAHBYB010000003.1, forward strand.
GGCCGACGCCAAGCTGGTCATGACCGACGCCCTGCTGAAGCGCGGCGCCGAGATCCGCGCCCGGCGCGGCGAACCCGAAGATGACGGCCTGCCTTCCGAAGGGCCTTCACCCCTGAACACCAACACGACTTCGACGTCCGAGGACAAAGCCTGATGGCCGCTACCGGTATTTCCGCCAACCGCCTGGAACTGCTGCAGATCGCCGATGCGGTCGCGCGCGAGAAGATGATCGACCGCGAGATCGTCATCGAGGCCATCGAGGAGGCGATCCAGAAGGGCGCCAAGTCGCGCTATGGCGCCCATCACGACATCCGCGCCAAGATCGACCACAAGACCGGCGAACTGGCCCTGACCCGGCACGTCACCGTCGTCGCCGACGACTGGCAGCCGGAAGACGAGCTGGAAGAGTTCAACGACAGCGCCATGGTGCGCCTGAAGGACGCCCAGAAGCGCGACCCCGAGGCCGAGGTCGGCAAGGAATATGTCGAGGAGCTGCCGCCGTTCGAGTTCGGCCGGGTCCAGACCCAAATGGCCCGCCAGGTGGTGACCGGAAAGGTCCGCGAGGCCGAACGCGCCAACCAGTACGAAGAGTTCAAGGACCGCGTCGGCGAGATCGTCAACGGCACGGTCAAGCGCGTCGAATACGGCAACACCATCGTCGATCTGGGCCGGGGCGAGGGCGTGATGCGCCGCGACCAGTCGATCCCGCGCGAGGTGTTCAACATCGGCGACCGGATCCGCACCTACATCTATGACGTCCGGCCCGAGGCCAAGGGTCCGCAGGTGATGCTGAGCCGCGCCCATCCGGGCTTCATGGCCAAGCTGTTCGCCCAGGAGGTGCCGGAGGTCTATGACGGGGTGATCGAGATCCGCGCCGCCGCCCGCGACTCGGGCTCGCGCGCCAAGATGGCGGTGCTGTCGAACGACAGCTCGATCGATCCGGTCGGCGCCTGCGTCGGCATGCGCGGCAGCCGTGTCCAGGCCGTGGTCGCCGAGCTGCAGGGCGAGAAGATCGACATCATCCAGTGGAACAACGACGAGCCCACCTTCATCGTCAACGCCCTGGCCCCGGCCGAGGTGTCCAAGGTGGTGCTGGACGAGGAAGCCGGCCGCGTGGAAGTGGTGGTGCCGGACGAGCAGCTGTCGCTGGCCATCGGCCGTCGCGGCCAGAACGTGCGCCTGGCCAGCCAGCTGACCGGCTGGCAGATCGACATCATCACCGAGGCCCAGGATTCGGAACGCCGCCAGAAGGAGTTCACCGAACGCACCGCCCTGTTCCAGGAAGCCCTGGACGTGGACGAGGTGATCGCCCAACTGCTGGTCACCGAGGGCTTCGCCACGGTGGAGGACCTGGCCTATGTCGAAGGCTACGAGATCTCGGACATCGAGGGCTTCGACGAGGAGACCGCCGAGGAGCTTCAGGCCCGCGCCCGCGACTTCCTGGACAGGCAGGCGGCCGAGCAGGACGCCAAGCGCAAGGAACTGGGCGTCGAGGACGGCGTGCTGGAGGTGCCCGGCGTGACCCTGCCGATCGCGGTCGCCCTGGGCGAAGGCGGCGTCAAGACGGTCGAGGACCTGGCCGACCTGGCCACCGACGAGGTGCGCGGCGGCTATGAGATGCAGAACGGCGAACGGGTGAAGGTCGCCGGGGTGCTGGAAGCCTTCAACCTGTCGCAGGAAGACGCCGAGATGCTGATCCTGCAGGCGCGGGTGGCGGCCGGCTGGATCGACGCCTCCGAACTGCCCCAGCCCGAGCCCGAGCTGGAATACGAAGAGGAATACGCCGAGGGCGAATACGACCCCGAGGCCGTCTTCGCGGCGCCGGACGCCGAGGCCGGAGACGAGGCGCAAGCCGATGCCGACGACGTCGCCGACGAGGGCGACCTCGAACCCTCAGACGCGTGATGGAGGCCAGGACCGTCCATGCCGCCGCGCGAAGGAGCGATCGATAGGGAGCGCCGCGACCTGGTCAGCCGCCAGGTCATGGATGAATCTCGCCTGATCCGCTTCGTCGCCGGGCCGGACGGTTCGGTGGCTCCCGACCTGGGGCGCAAGCTGCCGGGCCGCGGCCTGTGGGTGGCGGCCGACCGCGACTCGGTCCGCACGGCGGCGTCCAAGGGCCTGTTCGCGCGCGCCGCCAAGGCGCCGCTGAAGGCCGCGGCGGACCTGGACGAGACGGTCGAGACGCTGCTGGTCCGGCGCTGTCTGGACCAGCTGGGTCTTGCCCGGCGCGAAGGCGTGCTTATCTCGGGCTTCGAAAAGGCCGCCGCCGCGATCCGATCGGGTCGCGCCGCCTGGCTGATCGAGGCGTCGGACGGCGCCGCCGACGGGCGCGGCAAGCTGCTGGGCCTGGCGCGTCACCAGACGACGCGGGTGTGCGGCGCCTTCACCGCCGAAGATTTGGGTTTGGCCCTCGGGCTGGAAAATGCGATACACGCCGTCCTGCCTGCGGGCGGGCGAGCCGATCGCTGGACCTTCGAGGTCGAACGACTGGCGGGATTTCGACCGCTTCTGCCCCTCGCCTGGGGACAGGATGCGACAGAAGCCCCGAATAGGGACTTGGACGGGCGGGGTTCTGCTCCCTGATCGGGGGCGGGGCGCCGCACGGCTTTTTGTGTTTGAGGACTGTGGGCGGACCCCCGCCCGTTTTTGAAGCGACCGGATGACTGACGAGAACGACAAGACCAACGACGGCAAGACGACCCCTCCCGCGGCGCCGTCCGCGACGGGGCCGCGCGCGCCGCTGAGCCTGAAGCCGCGCACGGCGGGGGCGGTTTCGGCCGGCACCGTCAAGCAGAGCTTCAGCCACGGCCGCTCCAAGACCGTGGTGGTCGAGACCAAGCGGCGCGTCGGCGCGCCCAGCCCGGTCCAGCGTCCGACCGGCTTCGATGTCGCGCGTCCGCGCGCCGAGGCCCCGGCCCCCGCCGCGCCGCGTCCGGCCGCGCCCGCCGCCTCGACCGGCGGCCTGTCCAGCGAGGAACAGGAAGCCCGCCGCAAGGCCATCGAACTGGCCACCCGCCAGCAGGCCGAGCGCGCCCAGGCCCAGGCCGCCGAACAGGCGCGCCGCGACGCCGCCGCCCGCGAACAGGCCGCCAGCGCCGCCGAGGCCGCCAGCGCCGCCAAGGCCGAGGCCGCCGCCGCCAAGGCCGCCGCCGAAGCCGCCCGCGCCGAGGCCATAAACTGGCCGCCGCCGCGCCGCGCCAGCTCCGGCCAAGCCGCGGCCAAGACGGCCGCCCCGGCCGCGCCGACGGCCCCCGCCGAAGCCGAGACGCCCAGCGCCGAGGCCCCGGCCCGTCCGGCCGCCCCGGCCCGCGCCCCGGTCAATTTCGGCCAGCGCGCGCCCAAGCCCGGCAATCCGAAACGCGCGCCCATCGAACGCCCGGCCTTCGGCGGCCGCTCGGCCCGCGAAGCCGCCATGGGCGGCGGCGAGCGCAACTATTCCGACCGGCCCCAGGCCGCCGCCCCCGGCGGCCGCCCGGCCCAGCCTGTCCGCTATTCCGCCCTGGACCCGCGCCCGGCCCCCGGCGCGCGCGGCCCCGGCGGCCCGCGCACCGGCCCCGGCGCCCGGCCCGGTCCGAACCAGCCCCCGGCCGAGGCCGCGGTGGCCCGCCCCGTGCGCGCCGGCTTCGGCCGCCCGGCCGGATCGGGCCGCGAGGACGAACGCGACAAGCGCTTTTCCGACGCCGGTCCCGGCAAGGCCGTCAGCCGCACCCGCGGCGAGCCCAAGCGCCGCGAAGGCCGCCTGACCATCCAGGCCCTGGCCGGCGGCGACGAGGACGCGGCCGAACGGATGCGCTCCCTGGCCTCGGTGCGCCGGGCCCGCGAACGCGAACGCGAAAAGCGCAAGGGCGGCTCGACCGACGCGCCCAACCGCCCGCGCGAGGTCGTCATCCCCGACACCATCACCGTGGGCGAACTGGCCAACCGGATGGCCGTGCGCGGCGTCGACATCATCAAATTCCTGATGCGTCAGGGCCTGATGATGAAGATCAACGACGTGATCGATTCCGACACCGCCGAACTGGTGGCCGACGAATACGGGATGAGCGTCAAGCGGGTGTCGGAATCCGACATCGAGACCGGCTTCCTGGGCGAGGCGGACGACGCCGAGGCCTCGGAGATCCGCGCCCCGGTCGTGGCCGTCATGGGCCACGTCGACCACGGCAAGACCAGCCTGCTGGACGCCCTGCGGACCACCGATGTGGCGGCGGGCGAGGCCGGCGGCATCACCCAGCATATCGGCGCCTATCAGGTGCGGCTGGAGGACGGCCAGCGCGTGACCTTCCTGGACACGCCGGGCCACGCCGCCTTCAGCGCCATGCGGGCGCGCGGCGCCACGGTGACCGACATCGTGGTGCTGGTGGTGGCCGCCGACGACGGCGTCATGCCCCAGACGGTCGAGGCCATCCAGCACGCCAAGGCGGCGGGCGCCCCGATCATCGTGGCGGTCAACAAGGTCGACAAGCCGGACGCCAATCCGCAGAAGGTCGTCAACGAACTGCTGCAGTACGAGGTCATCGCCGAGAGCCTGGGCGGCGACACCCAGATCATCGAGGTGTCGGCCAAGGAACGAACCAATCTGAAGGGTCTGATCGACGCCATCCTGCTGCAGGCCGAGGTCATGGACCTGCGCGCCAACCCCGACCGTTCGGCCGAGGGGGTGGTGATCGAGGCCCAGCTGGACAAGGGCCGCGGCGCCGTCGCCACCGTCCTGGTCAAGCGCGGCGCGCTGAAGCGCGGCGACATCGTCGTGGCCGGCTCGGCCTGGGGCAAGGTCCGCGCCCTGCTGAACGAGCGCAACGAACAGCTTCAGGAAGCCGGCCCCTCGGTGCCGGTCGAGATCCTGGGCCTGGACGCGGCGCCCTCTCCGGGCGACGTCTTCGCCGTGGTCGAGAACGAGTCCCGCGCCCGCGAACTGACCGAATACCGCGACCGGGTGAAGCGCGAGAAGACCCAGGTGTCCGGCGGCTCGGTGTCGCTGGTCGACATGATGGCCAAGCTGGGTTCCAAGAAGGTCTCGGAACTGCCGGTCCTGATCAAGTCGGACGTCCAGGGCTCGGGCGAGGCCATCCAGGGCTCGCTGGAGAAGATGGGCAACGACGAGGTGCGCGCCCGGGTCGTCTATTCCGGCGCCGGCGGCATCACCGAAAGCGACGTCAACCTGGCCAAGTCGGCCGGGGCGCCGATCCTGGGCTTCAACGTCCGGGCGTCGAAACAGGCGCGCGACCTGGCCGAGAAGGAAGGCGTGGAGATCCGCTACTATTCGATCATCTACGACCTGCTGGACGACATGAAGGGCGTGCTGTCGGGCATGCTGGCGCCGCTGCAGCGCGAGACCTTCCTGGGCAACGCCCAGGTGCTGCAGGTGTTCGACATCTCCAAGATCGGCAAGATCGCCGGCTGCCGCGTCACCGAAGGCGTGGTCCGCAAGGGCGCCCGCGTCCGCATCATCCGCGAGGATGTGGTGGTGCTGGAACTGGGCGTGCTGAACACGCTCAAACGCTTCAAGGACGAGGTCAACGAGGTGCCCTCGGGCCAGGAATGCGGCATGCAGTTCCAGGGCTTCCAGGACATCAAGGAAGGCGACTACATCGAGTGCTTCACGGTCGAAGAGATCAAGCGCACTCTGGACTAGGTGGAATCGACATTCATCGCATCCAGATCATGGCGGCGGCGAGGTGAACGAAGCCTAGGAAGTGAATGGCTCTGCGATCGTAGCGGGTGGCGAAGCGTCGGAAGTGCTTGAGCTTTGAGAAGCAACGCTCGATGCGGTTACGAGCGCGATAGGCTTCAATGTCGTGGGCGATCAGCACCTTGCGAGTGCGGTTGGAGGGGATGACGGCTTGCGCGCCGGCGTCGGCGATGAGTTGGCGCAGGGCGTTGGAATCGTAGGCCTTGTCGGCCAGCACGGCGCGGGGGCGAAAGCCTTCCAGCAGGGCTGGCGCGGCCAGGGCGTCGCCGCTTTGGCCGGCGGTTAGGATGAACCGGATCGGCCGGCCGAGGGTGTCGGCGGCCATGTGGATCTTGGTGGTCAGTCCGCCTCGGGAGCGCCCCAGAGCCTGATCCGAGGCCCCCCTTTTCCGGTCGCCGCCTGCTGGTGGGCTCGGACCAAGGTGCTGTCGATCATCAGGTACTGATTGTCACGGTCCTTGATCAGGTCGGCGAACACCCGATCCCACACCCCGGCCTTCGACCATCGGCTGAAGCGCTTGTGCAGCGTCTTCCAGCGTCCATAGCGCTCGGGCAGATCGCACCAGTGCGCCCCCGAGCGCAGCACCCACAGCACCCCGTTGACGAACAGCCGGTTGTCGGCGGCAGTCCGCCCAGGATCGCCCGCCTTGCCCGGCAGCAGGTCCGCGATCCGCTCCCACTGAACCTGGCTCAACTCGTAGCGCTTGGCTGACATCAAAAGGGCTCCGTCCATCGAACGGAGCCCTATGAATCAGACATCTCAGCGTCTGAGAATCCTGAATGTCGATATCACCTAGGGCCTATCGACCTTTGCGCGCCGGCCGCCCTCTCCCTATGGGAGAGGGCTTGAGCCTCCGGGAGCGCAGCGATCGGCAAGGCGAAAGGGTGAGGGGCGGCTTTTGAGCCGTTCGATCATCTGAATTCCGACACTCGGCCCTCACCCTTTCGCGCAAGGCCAATCGCCCTGGCGGGCTCTTGGGCGCTCAAGCCCTCTCCCAGCGGGAGAGGGCCAGGGGGACGCTATCCCGAGGCCTAACCTTCGGATCAGGCCACGTCTTCGAGCAGGGCGACGAACCGGCGGCGGGCCTCTTCGGCCAGGGCCGCGTCATAACGCATGGGCGGGGCGTTCATCGGCTCGTCGAAACTGTGGGTGCCCTCGGCGATCCAGGTTTCGACCTCGGCGCCGCAGTCGCGGATCATGGCGTTGACCTGTTCGGCGTTGCGCACGGTGGTCAGGTGGTCGCGCCGGGCGGTCACGGCCAGGACCCGGGGACAATGCCGCCACGGCCGCATCCGGTTGAAGGCGGCGAAACCGACATAGGCGTAGGCCAGCCAGACCGCCCGGACGCCGGACAGGTCGCAGGCCTCGGCGTCCCTAAGCCCCGCCGCTCCGAAGGGGTCGGGGTCCAGGCTCATGGCCTCCATGATCGACCAGCCGCCGTGGCTCCAGCCCGCCAGGGCTAGGCGCGATCCATCCACCTCGGGCCGTTGCGACAGGCCGTGGATGGCGGCCAGGACGTCGCCCGACCTTTCCCCGCCGCGCAGGATCATGCCGGTGCAGACGAAGGCCAGGGCGGCCATGTGGCTGATGTCGCGGGGGGTGTAGGAATCGACGATACAGGCCCGCCACCCGGCCGCGCGCGCCGCCTGGGCGTAGAGGGGCAGATGGTCCCTCAGACCCCCGCAGCCGTGGAACAGGATGACGGTGGGGCGCGGCCGGTCGTCGTCCGGCCCCACCAGGGTCATGTGCGGCTCCAGCCGGGCCCAGCGTTCGGCAAGCGTGTCCATGCAGGGCTTCTAGAGCCTGATCCGCTCGGAGGGAATCGCTTCGCGCGCGCCCCGATGCGGTGCCTCCGGCGCGGGGCCGGAGGCGAGCGCCCGGGCAGGCCCGGACGCTCGGGATCCGATCAGCGGACGGCCGGGGTCCAGCCCTTGCCGGCCATGCAGGTGCGGTAGGTGGCGCCCGTACGGTCGCTGGCGCCCTCCAGGCGGCAGGCCTCGCGCGAGGCGTCGAACGGCTGGGCGTTCTTGCCGGTCCAGCCGAATTCGGTTTCCTCGCCGGGGTTGACCACGGTGACGCAGGCGGCGGTGGACAGGGCGGCCGCGGCGGCGGCCAGGACGAGCAGGCGTTTCATGGGAAGGCGCTCCACTGAATGGGTGATGCCGCCTCTTAGGCCGTTTGTGCGCGTTTCGTCCCGTTACAAAGCGGAAAGGGAGATTACATTTCCGCAATCTTTGCTTTTTAGGAAAAGATCACCGTATTGCGAACATCCGTCAGTGACGGTCGTTATTCCGGTTCAGAGGTCGCGCGTGGCCGTCATCATGAAGTTGACGTCGGCGTCCGCCCCTTCGTCCCAGCGGTCGTTCAGGACGTCATAGGCCAGGCCGAAGGGGCCCTGGACCGCCAGGCCGGTTCCTTCCAGCATGGCCGCGATCTCGGCGGGTTTCAGGAACTGGCGCCAGTCGTGGGTGCCGGCGGGCACCCAGCGTAGGATGTATTCCGCCGCCACCTTGCCCAGGGCCAGGGATTTCAGGGTGCGGTTCAGGGTCGCCACCATCATCAGCCCGCCCGGCTTCACCAGGCCCGCCGCCGTCTTCAGGAAGGCGGCCGGATCGACCACATGTTCGACCACCTCCAGCGTCAGGACCACGTCGAAGGGTCCCGCCCCCTCGGCCGCAACCTGTTCGACCGTGGCGTTGCGATAGGCGATATCCAGACCGACCATCTCGGCATGGGCGCGGGCCGTGCCGATATTCTCGGCCGAGGCGTCCAGGGCGGTGACGTCGAAGCCCATGCGCCGCATCGGCTCGGCCGCCAGGCCGCCGCCGCAGCCGACGTCCAGCAGGTTCAGCCCCTCGAACGGGCGGATCGCCTGGGGATCGCGGCCGAACCGGTCCAGCGCCAGCCGCCGGATCAGCCCCAGCCGCGCCGGATTGAATTTGTGCAGCGGCGCGAACGGCCCGCGCGCATCCCACCATTGCTCCGCCTGGGCCGAGAAGCGGGCGACATCGGCCGGGTCGATCGAGGGACCATGGGCGACCTGAACCATTCACTCATTCCTTCCCGCCTAGGCTCAGCGGATCAATATGACATCGACGCCCACATCCAGCGCCGCCCAAACGCGGTCCCCGGTCAGAACCGGCCCGCCTGTCTTGATTGCGAGAGCCAGACAGGCGCGATCCGCCAGAGACAGTCCGAAGCGTGAAGTCCGCAACCACAACCGTCCTGCCAGATCGGCCTGTTCTGCATCATAGGGAACGATCTCGCAGCCCAGATAATGCGCCCGCATCGGATCCGCCCCCATTCTGACCAGAGTGGTGACGACTTCTGCGAGATTGACGGCGCTCATCCTCCCCGAAGGCAAATGGTCTCTAACCCGTTCGCACCCGGGTTCATCGAGCAGATAGGCCAAACCTGCGGAAGCATCGATGACATGGCTAGTCATCGAATTCACGCATGGCCTCCCAGCGACGTTCGGCGATCAGGGCGTCAGTCGCCGACCGCATGCTGACAAGACGGGCGGCTTCAGATGCGGCGCTGACATCGATGAGGACCACATCGTTCAGGAATTTCCTGGCGATGAAAACAGCCCCGGGCCGTGACCATCCCGGCGGCAATTGAATGCGTCCCTGAGCGTCCACCGTCAGGCGCATGGGCAAGCCAGAATCGTCATGAAAACCGGCCGTCGGTTCTTCCACGCCCTGGCGAGCGTCGGATCGGTATGCCGACTCCGCTCCCAGCCCAGGCGCCGTGAGCACATTATGCACGAATTGGTAGCGAACACCCATGTGCCGGGCGATTTCACTGCGGCTAAAGCCGTGCTGAGCATAACGCCGCATCTTGGCGGACTTGTTGTCCCCCAGGTCCGAGACATCGATCGCCTCCATCGTCCGGGTGTCGGTGGAAGGCGACGCCGCGCTTGCGTTCGGCTCCGTCCTGTTGCGACGCCTTTTGGCCTCGTCGGCGACCAACACCTGACGCACCTGCTGATAGCTTCGATCCACCAGTCGCGCGATCTCAGAGCGCGACCGTCCCTCGGCCGCAAGCGCGCGAATCCGATCTGAAATCGTCTGAGGTTTTGAGTAACTGTTCATAACTGATAGATACTCCATCCATCATTGATGTCAAGCCTTGCGTTGTCATGCGGCGACGCGCTCGTTAGACCGCTCCGAGACAGGGAGTCGTTCGCGGCCTGATGACACGACTGGTGATGAAGTTCGGCGGCACCTCCATGGCCGACCTGGAGCGCATCCGCCGCGCCGCCCGCATCGTGGCGGCCGAGGTCGGGGCCGGGCGCCGGGTCGCGGTGGTGGTCTCGGCCATGGCGGGCAAGACCAACGAACTGGTGGCCTGGACCGACGGGGCGGGCAAGCCCGGCCAGGGGGTGGCCCTGTGCGACGACGAATATGACGCCGTGGTCGCCTCGGGCGAGCAGGTGACGGCGGGGCTGCTGGCCCTGACCCTTCGCAACATGGGGCTGAACGCCCGCAGCTGGATGGGCTGGCAGATCCCCATCACCACGGACGACGCCCACGGCCGCGCCCGGATCGAGGATGTGTCCGGCGAGCGTCTGGGCCCCGCCCTGGATGGGGGCGAGGTGGCGGTGGTGCCCGGCTTCCAGGGCGTGACCCGGGGCGGCCGCATCACCACCCTGGGCCGGGGCGGATCGGATACCTCGGCCGTGGCGGTGGCGGCGGCGCTGGAGTGTCCGTGCGACATCTACACCGACGTGGACGGGGTCTATACGACCGACCCGCGGATCGAGGCGCGCGCCCGGCGGCTGGAGCGGGTGTCGTATGAGGAAATGCTGGAGATGGCCTCCCTGGGGGCCAAGGTGCTGCAGACCCGCTCGGTCGAACTGGCCATGGCCAGACGGGTGCCGGTGCGGGTGCTGTCCAGCTTCATCGAACCCGACGAGAATGGAAACCTGCCGACGCACGCCGGCACCCTGATCTGCGACGAGGAGGAGATCGTGGAGCAACGCATCGTGTCCGGCGTGACCATGAGCCGCGACGAGGCCCGGATCACTCTGCTGGGCCTGTCGGACCGAACCGAGGCGCCGGCCGACGTCTTCACCCGCCTGGCCGAGGCGAATGTGAACGTGGACATGATCGTCCAGGGCCAGGCCCGCAGCGAGGGGGCGGTCAACCTGACCTTCACCACCGGCCGCAGGGACGCCGCCCGCGCCGCCGAACTGATGCGCGGAGCCCAGGACCAGCTGGGCTTCGAGGAATTGCGCGTCGACGAGGACGTGGCCAAGGTCTCGGTCGTCGGCGTCGGCATGCGCAGCCACGCGGGCGTGGCCCAGACCATGTTCCGCGCCCTGGCCGACAAGGGGATCAAATTCCAGGCCATCTCGACCAGCGAGATCAAGATCAGCGTCCTGATCGACGCCGCCTATGCGGAACTGGCCGTTCGCGCCCTACATTCGGCCTACGGGCTGGATACGGTCTAGAAAGGCGGAGCTTCGGCGCCCATGTTGGCGTCGCAGACACGGAGGAGCCATTGCCGATCGGCGGATTGACGACGAGGGGGCCGAGGAACCTCCTGCGCCAGATCCGCGAGGCCATGGCCGGCGCGGGCCCCGCGCAGGAGCGTCTGGATCTGGTCGTCCGCATCATCGCCCAGTCGATGGTGGCCGAGGTCTGTTCCATCTATCTGCGGCGCGCCTCCGGCGAGCTGGAGCTGTTCGCCACCGAAGGCCTGAACCCCCAGGCGGTGCACACCACGCGGCTGCGTCCCGGCGAGGGTCTGGTCGGAGAGGTGGCGCGCCTGGCCCAGCCGATCAGCCTGTCGGACGCCCCGTCCCACCCCAGCTTCTCGTATCGGCCCGAGACGGGCGAGGACCCCTATCACGCCTTCCTGGGCGCGCCCCTGCTGCGCGGCGGCCGGGCCATCGGGGTGCTGGTGGTCCAGAACCGCGCCGAGCGTCGCTATGACGAAGACGAGGTCGAGGACATCCAGACCATCGCCATGGTCCTGGCCGAAACGGTCGCCTCGGGCGAACTGCTGGCCCAGGACGAACTGCGCGACATCGAGGTGGCGCCGCACCGGCCCGAGCGGCTGAAGGGCCAGAGGTTCGCCGAAGGCCTGGCCATCGGCCATGTGGTGCTGCACGAGGCGCCCCTGCCGCCCGAGCGGCTGCTGGCCGACAACCAGCAGGTCGAGGAGATCCGCCTGCGCGAGGCGCTGATCCAGCTGAAGGACGGGATCGACGCCATGCTGGACGGCGGCCAGGGCAAGCTGGCGGGTCAGTCCTATGAGGTGCTGGAAACCTATCGCATGTTCGCCGACGACCGGGGCTGGAACCGGTCGCTGGAAGAGGCCGTGCGCGGCGGCCTGACGGCCGAGGCGGCGGTGGACCGGGTGCGCAACGAACACCGCGCCCGCTTCGCCCAGGCGCGCGACCCCTATATCCGCGAACGGCTGCACGATTTCGAGGATCTGGCCAACCGGCTGCTGCGCATCCTGGCGGGTGACAAGCCGGGCGACCGCGACCTGCCGGACGACGCCATTCTGGTGGCGCGCAACCTGGGACCGGCGGACCTGCTGGAATATCCGCGTCACCGCATCCGGGGCCTGCTGCTGGAGGAAGGCTCGTCCGCCAGCCACGCCGCCATCGTGGCCCGGGCGCTGCAGATTCCCTGCGTCGGGCGCCTGCAGGGGGTGCGCGACCGGCTGTCGGAGGGCGATCTGGTCATCGTCGACGGCGAGACGGGCGAGACCTATCTGCGGCCCCGGCCCGACATGATCGCGGCGGTCCGGTCCCGCATGGCCGTGCGCGACCAGCGCCAGGCCGAGTTCGCGGCCCTGCGCGACACCCCGGCGGTGACCCAGGACGGCACGCGCATCAACCTCTTGACCAACGCCGGCCTGGCGGTGGACCTGGAGAACCTGGACCTGACGGGCGCCGAGGGCATCGGCCTGTTCCGCACCGAGTTCCAGTTCATGGTGTCCGAGGAACTTCCCCGCCTGGACAGCCAGACGGCCCTTTACAAGCTGGTCCTGGACGCGGCGGGCGGCCGGCCGGTCACCTTCCGCACCCTGGACATCGGCGGCGACAAGGTCCTGCCCTATCTGGAGGCGACCGAGCGGGAGGAGAACCCCGCCCTGGGCCGACGCGCCATCCGTCTGGGCCTGGACCGGCCCAGCCTGCTGAGACTGCAGTTGCGGGCGCTGCTGGCCGCCGCCGCCGGACGCGAGCTGCGGGTCATGTTCCCGATGATCGCCACGGTGGACGAGTTCCGCGCCGCGCGCGAACTGGTGGATGTCGAGTGCGAATGGGCGCGTCGTCGCGGCCGGCCCCTGCCCGACCTGCTGCGGGTCGGGGCGATGATCGAATGCCCCAGCCTGCTGTGGCACCTGGACGCCCTTCTGCCCCTGACCGATTTCGTCTCGGTGGGGTCGAACGACCTGTTCCAATACATGTATGCGGCCGACCGGACCAATCCGCTGGTGTCGGACCGCTACGACCCCCTGTCGCCGCCGACCCTGCGGGCCCTGCAGGCCATCCAGGCCGCCTGCGCCGAGACGGGAACCCCGGTGTCGGTGTGCGGCGAACTGGCGGGCCGTCCGCTGGAGGCCTTCGCCCTGATCGCCCTTGGATTCACCCGGCTGTCGGCGCCCGCCGGCGGGGTGGGGCCGGTCAAGCGGATGATCCTGTCCACCGACCTGACGGCGGCGCGCAAGGGCATGCAGACCCTGCTGGGCTCCTCTTCCGGGTCGATCCGCAACGAGCTGGAGAGTCTGGCCCGCAAGTTGAACGTCGTCACCTGATCCGTCCCGTCCTGGGACGCGGTTAACACGGCGTTGATCGGGCGGCTGAAATGAGTTATCCACAGCAGGGTTTTCCGGGGTCTCCGGGGGGAGACCCGATCCGTCACGATGGCGTGCTATCGGACGGGCCGTGGTCGAGTACGGCGCGGATGGGCTTCGCCATCCCCGCGCCGAGTGTGGGGTCGGGCGTCATGGCGCTGGATACGGGGAACGTCCCCGAAGAGTTTCGGAACCATCCCGACTGGAAGGATCCCGCGCCCTCCATCGCCGACGCCGCGACTCTGGGCGACGGGCTGCGCCAGGCGCGCGAGGCCTCGGGCCGCTCCCTGAGCCAGCTGTCGACGGCCACCCGGGTTCACAGCCGCTATCTGACCGCCCTGGAGCAGAACGACTGGTCGTCCCTGCCGTCGCGGGTCTTTTCGGTCGGCTATGTGAGGGCCTACGCCGGCGCCCTGGGCCTGGACGAGCAGCTGGCGGTCGAGCGGTTCAAGCGTGAATGCCCGGACCCCTCCGTCCCGCTGCAGCCGCCCGTGGGCGTGGCCTTCCAGGAGGTGCGCCGCTATTCGCCTCGCGTCATCGGCGCCCTGGCCCTGGTCGCCGTGGCGGTGGTGGGCTGGAACGTCTTCCAGCGGGTCAGCCTGGCCCGCGCCCCGGCCCCGTCGGCCCTCACCTCCACGCCCGAAAGCTGGACCCTGGGGGCCGTGCCGGGCCAGACGGTGGCCCTGTCGGTTCCCCTGGCGGCGCCCCCGGACCAGACCATTCCCGCCCTCTATGTGACGCCGGGGCTGGAGGATCAGCTGGCCGGGACCGACACGGCCGAGACCCAGGCCGCCGCCGCGGCCCACGTCGGGCCGGTGCAGAAGGCCTTCAACCCGCGCGGCGCCGTCTATGGCGCATCGGCCACCGCCTCCCAGGTGGTGCTGCAGGCCCGCAAGGCCGCCAGCCTGGTGGTGCGGATGGCCGACGGACGGGTGCTGTTCGCCCGCCAGCTGGCCGCCGGCGAAGCCTGGCGCGCGCCGATCGGGGTGTCGGCCGTCATCGACGCCTCCGAACCCAACGCCTTCGACATCTATCTGAACGGCGAGCACGGCGGGGCCCTCCAGGGGGTTCTGACGCCGCTGCAGCAGCTGAACGCTCGCGCGGGATCGGTGGCCCGCCAGATGGCCGCCGACGCCGAGGCCGCCCGCGCCGCGGCCGCCCGGGGCGCCATGGCCGCCATCGCCCCCTCGGCCCAGGCGGCCACCGCGCCCGCCGCGCCGCCGCGTCCGGCGCCCTCGACCGGGCCGGTTCCCTATACGGCCCTGCCGCCCGCCGGCTGAGATCGCCGCACCCCATGGCCGCCGGCCCGGCCATGGCCTATATGACGCGCGAGATGAGCGACCCTTCCGCCCTCGGCCACGTCCGCCCCTGGCGCCATATCGAGCGCCGGCCCAGCCGCCAGATCATGGTCGGCGCGGTTCCGGTCGGCGGCGGCGCGCCGATCACCGTCCAGTCGATGACCAACACCCCGACGTCCGACGCGGCGGCGACCATCGACCAGATCCGACAACTGGAGGAGGCCGGCGCCGACATCGTGCGCGTCTCCTGCCCCGATGAGGACTCGACCGCGGCCCTGGGCGCCATCGTGCGGGCGTCGAAGGTTCCCCTGGTGGCCGACATCCATTTCCACTACCGGCGCGGCATCGAGGCGGCCCAGGCGGGCGCCGCCTGCCTGAGGATCAATCCGGGCAATATCGGCTCCAGCGAGCGGGTGCGCGAGGTGGTCCAGGCGGCCAAGGACCACGGCTGTTCCATGCGGATCGGCGTCAACGCCGGGTCACTGGAGAAGGAGCTGCTGGAGAAATACGGCGAGCCCTGCCCCGACGCCATGGTCGAAAGCGCGCTGAACCATGCGCGGATTCTTCAGGACCACGACTTCCACGAATTCAAGATTTCGGTGAAGGCGTCAGACCCCTTCCTGACCGTCGCCGCCTATCACCAGCTGGCCGAGGCCATCGACTGCCCCCTGCATGTCGGGGTGACCGAGGCGGGCCCCCTGCGGACCGGCACGATCAAGTCGGCCATCGCCATGGGCAACCTGCTGTGGGCCGGGATCGGCGACACCATCCGCGTCAGCCTGGCGGCCGATCCGGTGGAGGAGATCAAGGTCGGCTTCGACATGCTGAAATCCCTGGGTCTGCGGCACCGGGGGGTGAACATCATCGCCTGCCCGTCGTGCGCGCGTCAGGGGTTCAATGTCATCGAGACGGTGGGGGTGCTGGAGGAACGGCTGGCCCATGTGACCACCCCCATGTCGCTGTCGATCATCGGCTGCGTGGTCAATGGGCCGGGCGAGGCCCTCTATACCGATGTCGGCTTCACCGGCGGCGGCAAGGGGGCGGGGATGATCTATCTGAACGGCAAGATCGCCCACAAACAGGCCAATGAGGGCATGATCGACGAGATCGTGGCCCAGGTGGAGGCCAAGGCCGCCGAGCTGGAGGCCGCGCGCGCCGATCAGGCCGCCGCGGCCGAATAGTTGCAGCCCCGATCGACCGGGCGCATTATTCCGCCATGGCCAAACTGGATCCTATCATCAGCGAGTTCGCCACGACCGAGGAGGCCGAGGCCTATGACGTCTGGTTCCGCGCCAAGGTGCAGGAATCGCTGGATGACCCCCGGCCGCCGATCCCGCATGATGAGGTCGTCAGAAGGGTCAAGGCGACCATCGCGCGCAATCGCAAGAAGATCGCCTGATGCTTCCGGTGGTCTGGAGTGCGAAAGCACTCGAAGACGTGGACGGCGTCGCTGACTACATTTCTCGGGATAATCCGGCGGCTGCGGATCGCCTTACGGACCGAATGTTCGAATCGGCCGACGGTTTGGGGCTTCGAGCCCAGATGTATCGAGCGGGCCGCGCACCGGGGACGCGCGAGATGATTGTGACGCCCAACTACATCCGGGTCTATCGCATAGACATCGACGCCGTACGCATCGTCCGCCTCCTTCACGCCACGCAGCAGTATCCATGAAACTCTACATCACCACCCCGTCCCCCTATGCCCGCAAATGCCGGATCGTCGCCCGCGAGAAGGGGCTGGCGGATCGGATCCAGGAGGAGGTGGTCGATCTGTATGGCGATGCGCCCGAACTGGCGGCCGTGGCGCCCATAGACCAGGTGCCGGCCCTGGTCGCCGAGGACGGCCTGCCGATCACCGACAGCCCCCTGATCTGCGAATATCTGGACGGGCTGGGCGGCGGGCCGCGCCTGATCCCCATGAACGGTCCGGAGCGGCTGGCGGTGCGGCGGATCGAGACCCTGGGCCAGGGGGCGCTGGAGATGGGCGTCAAATGGGTGCTGGAGAAACGCCGGCCCGAGAATGAACGGTCGCCCGACTGGATGGCCCGTTGGCGCGACCGGCTGGGCCGAAGCCTGGACGCCCTGGAGGCCGCCGACCTGTCGGCCGACCGGCTGGACATCGGGGTGATCACGGCCGGATGCGTCCTGACCTGGACCGACTTCCGCCATCCGGAGTTCGAGTGGCGGGCGGGACGGCCGCGCCTGGTCGCCCTTCAGGCGGCGCTGGAGGCCCGGCCCAGTTTCGCCGACACCCGACCGGACGCCTGACGGGTCAGGCCACCCCGGCCAGCTGCAGGCCCTGGAAGACGGCCAGGATCAGCAGCAGGGCGCCCACGGCGTAGGACAGGACCGTGCGCGGGACCCGCTTGACGATCCAGCCCGCGAAGGGGGCGGCGATCAGGCCGCCGACCACCAGGCCGGCCACGGCCGCGCCATGGTTCCGCAGCGCCCCCGCCTCTTGCCAGTGGCCGGTGACCAGGCTCCAGACGAAGGTGGCCGAGATGGCCACGGTGACGAGGAATTCCGCCGTATTGACCGTGCCGATGGCGCGGCGCGGCTCGCCCCCCGCTCCGACCATGGCCGAGGAGACGGTCGGCCCCCAACCGCCTCCGCCGATGGCGTCCAGGAAGCCGCCGACCAGACCCATGGGCCAGGTCGTCCACGAGGCCAGCCGGCGCGGCTGGACGCCGCGGGCGGCGCGCCACAGGATCCAGACTCCGATCAGGGCCAGATAGGCGACCACGAAGGGCTTGATGACGTCGCCCTTGATCCCCGCCAGCACATAGGCGCCCAGGACCCCGCCGATGATTCCGGCCACGGCCAGGGGGCGGAACAGCCGCCAGTCCACGTTGCGGTGCGCCGCATGGCTGGTGGCCGAGGCGGCGGTGGTGAAGACCTCGGCGGCGTGGACGCTGGCCGAGGCCATGGCCGGCGGCACTCCGAAGGCCAGGAGCACCGAGGACGAAATGACGCCATAGGCCATGCCCAGGGCGCCGTCGACAGCTTGGGCCAGGATCCCGACCATCAGGAAGAGGAAGAAGATTTCCAAACGCATCCCCCGGACCGCGCGGCGCGGGGAGGCGCCGCCGGAGACGACAATGGCCCGGATACGGCGCCGGTTGCGATCACAGGTTCGACACCGGCGCGGCCGACCGTTAGGAAGCGCCTTCGATCTTTCAGGATGTCCGCCCTTGCGACTGCCCCAGGCCCGGCTCGATCAGGTGCTCGACCGCTTCCACGAGGTGGAGGCGCGGATGGGCGCGGCCTCGGACGGGGCCGAGATCGTGCGCCTGTCGAAGGAGCATGCCGAGATCAAGCCGGTGGCCGACGCCGTCCTGGGCCTGGCCCGCGCCCGCGCCGAAATGGCCGATCTGGAAGCCATGGCGGCCGATCCCGACATGGCCGAGATGGCGACCGAGGAATTGGCGGCCCTGAAGACCCGGCTGCCGGAGCTGGAGCGCGAAGTGGCCCTGCTGCTGGCCCCGCGCGATGCGGACGAGAACGCCAGCGCGGTTCTGGAGGTGCGGGCCGGGACGGGCGGCGACGAGGCGGCCCTGTTCGCCGGCGACCTGTTCCGCATGTATTCCCGCTATGCGGCCACGCGCGGCTGGCGGGTCGAGGTCGACAGCGTCTCCGAAGGCGACGCCGGCGGCTACAAGGAGATCATCGCCACCGTCACCGGCGACGGGGTGTTCGGCCGGCTGAAGTTCGAAAGCGGGGTGCACCGGGTCCAGCGCGTGCCGGTGACCGAGGCGGGCGGCCGCATCCACACCTCGGCCGCCACCGTCGCCGTCCTGCCCGAGGTCGAGGACGTGGAGATCGAGATCCACGACAAGGACATCCGCATCGACACCTTCCGGGCGTCGGGATCAGGCGGCCAGCACGTCAACAAGACGGATTCGGCGGTGCGCATCACCCACCTGCCCACCGGCATCGTCACCACCAGCTCGGAGAAGTCCCAGCACGTGAACCGCGACAAGGCGATGAAGGCTCTGCGCATCCGCCTGTATGACCAGCAGCGCCAGGCCAAGGACGCGGCCCGGTCCGACGCACGCAAGTCGCAGGTCGGATCCGGCGACCGGTCCGAGCGCATTCGCACCTACAATTTTCCGCAAGGCCGGGTGACCGACCACCGTATCGGCCTGACCCTGCACAGCCTGCCGCAGGTGCTGGAGGGCGAGATGGACCCCCTGCTGGACGCCCTGATCGCCGAGGACCAGGCGGCGCGTCTGTCGGCCCTGGAGGCGGAGCTGAGCTGAGGCCCGCCCCAGACAGCGCCAACGCTTGAATTTCGACGATATGCGGCGCATTCAATCGCCTGACATTGGGGGAAAATGTGATGCGCAAGGGTATGGTTGCGGGGCTGGCCGTCGCGGCGGGCCTGCTGATCGCGGGAACCGCCAATGCGGCGCCCATCACCTATACCTACTCCGGCGAAGGCTCAGGGACCGTCAATGGCGCGCCCTTCGCCAACCAGGCCTATAGTTTCGTCCTTCAGGGCGACACTACCGCCACGACAAGCGGCGGGACGATCAATCCGATCACCAGCGGCACGGTGACCATCGCGGGCACGGCCTGTTCGGGTGGTTGCGCCCTGACCTCTCCCGCTCTTTATGAAATGCGGTCGGATTTCGACAGCAGCGGCAGCGGCGTGATCGGCATTGGAGTTGTCGGCGGCGGCGATACGGGCCTCAACGAAGCCTTCTTCGGCGCCACGGCGCCGGGTCTGGACCTGGCGCTACCGACGGCGCCCGTCATAGCCACCGCCACCAACGGTTTTGCGCCTTATGTAAGCTTCGCCACCAGCGGCGGACCGGTGCAGATCACGCCCAACACGGTGGGCCCCTTCCCCACGTTTTCCTCCGCCTTGACGGCCGTCGTGCCGACACTTTCGGAATGGGCCATGATCCTGATGGGCCTGCTTCTGGCAGGCGCCGGTGCGGTCTGGACCGGCCGGCGTCGTCTGGCCTGAGGGCGTCGTCTGACGGATGCGAAAAAGGCCCCGGAGCGATCCGGGGCCTTCTTCAAATCCGGGGTCGATGGGCCTGGGATCAGGCCTCGTCGCCGGGGGTTTCGGCCTTGCCGGTTTCCGGCACGACCACGCCCTTGGGCGCGCGCTGGGTCTGGCGCTCGGCGATCCGGGCCGACTTGCCGCGACGGTCGCGCAGATAATAGAGCTTGGCCCGGCGCACGACGCCGCGGCGCTTGACCTCGATGGATTCGACGTTCGGCGACAGGATCGGGAAGCGGCGCTCCACGCCCTCGCCGAAGGAGATCTTGCGGACGGTGAAGGTCTCGTTCACGCCGCCGCCGTCACGGGCGATGCAGACGCCTTCAAACGCCTGGATGCGTTCGCGCTCGCCTTCCTTGATGCGGACGTTGACGCGCAGGGTGTCGCCCGGCTGGAATTCGGGGATGGTCTTGCCTTCGAGCAGGCGGGCTTTTTCTTCGGCAGCGAGCTGCTGGACGATGTTCATGTCATTCTCCTCGGGCTTTTGCGCCCTTTAGCTGTAAGTTGGCGGAATGCGCGGCCCAGAGGTCAGGGCGCCGTTCCCGCGTGGTCGTCTCCCGCTGCGCCTGGCGCCATTGGTCGATCCGCTTGTGATCGCCCGACAGCAGCACCTCGGGTATCTCGAGCCCCTCGAACGTCCGCGGTCGCGTGTACTGCGGATGCTCCAGAAGCCCGTCCTCGAAACTCTCGGACGACAGGCTGTCGCCTGAACCGAGCACTCCGGGGATCAGTCTTACGCACGCCTCGATCGCCACCATGGCCGCCGCCTCGCCGCCGGCGAGAACCGCGTCGCCGACGGCGACCTCCTCGAACCCCCGGGCGTCGAGCACCCGCTGGTCCACCCCCTCGAACCGGCCGCACAGGACGACAATGCCGTCCGCCTTGGCCCATTCACGAACGCGCGCCTGGGTCAGGGGCCTGCCCCGGGCGCTCATATACAGAAGCGGACGCTTCGGGCCGGTCAGGCTGTCGACAGCCCGGGCCACCACATCGGCTTTCAGCACGGCTCCGGGACCGCCACCCGCGGGGGTGTCGTCCAGGAAGCCGCGCGTATCTGTGGAAAAGGCCCGAATGTCAACCGTATCCAGGCTCCACAGCCCCTTCTCGCGCCAGGCCGTGCCGATCAGCGACACCCCCAGCGGGCCGGGAAAGGCCTCGGGGAACATGGTCAGGACGGTGACGGCATAGGTCATGGCGCGCGCCTATAGCCCATTTGCGGCCCCAGGCGGACGGATTCTATCGCAGCGCCAGGGTCGCCTGTTTGATCTCGACATATTCGTCGATGCCGTGGATCGAGCCTTCGCGGCCATAGCCGGACTGTTTCACCCCCCCGAACGGGGCCACGGCGGTCGAGATCAGGCCGGTGTTGACCCCGCACATCCCCGCCTCGATCCCGCGCGCCACGCGCATGGCCCGGTCCAGGTCGCGGGTGAAGACGTATGAGGCCAGGCCGAAGTCGCTGTCGTTGGCCTTCATCATGACTTCGGCCTCGGTCTCGAACGGGAAGACCGGGATCAGGGGGCCGAAGGTCTCCTCGGCCCGGAACAGCGTATCGTCGCCGCCCAGGGTCACGGTCGGCTGGAAGAAGCGCCCGCCCAGGGCGTGGCGTTCGCCGCCCGTCAGAACCCGCGCCCCCGAGCCGGTGACGCGGCGCAGGTGATCCTCGACCTTGTCCAGCGCCTTGTCCTCGATCAGGGGGCCGACCTTAACGCCGGGGTCGAAGGCCGGGCCGACCGGAATCCGGGCCACCTGGGCGGCCAGGCGCTCGGCATAGGCGTCCGCGACCGAGGCATGGACATAGACCCGGTTCGGACAGACGCAGGTCTGGCCCGAGTTGCGGAACTTGCCCTTGATCGTCTCGGCCACGGCCTGGTCGATGTCGGCGTCCTCGAACACGATCAGGGGCGCCGCCCCGCCCAGCTCCATCGACAGCCGCTTCAGGGTCGGGGCGCACTGTTCGGCCAGCAGCCGGCCCACGGGGGTCGATCCGGTGAAGGACAGTTTGCGGATCAGGGGCGAGGCGGTCAGCACCCCGCCGATGGTCGCCGCATCGCCGGTGACGACGCTGAGCGCCCCCTTGGGCACGCCGGCCTGATAGGCCAGCTCGGCCAGGGCGAGGGCGGTGAAGGGGGTCTGGCTGGCCGGCTTGACCACGGCGGTGCAGCCGGCGGCGAAGGCCGGACCCAGCTTGCGCGTCAGCATAGCGGCGGGGAAGTTCCACGGGGTGATCAGGGCGCACGGCCCCACCGCCTGGCGGAAGGTCAGGATGACATGGCCCAGGGGGCTGTCCTGGGTCTCGCCGATCAGCCGCTCGGCCTGGCCGGCGAACCATTTGATGAAGCCGTTGGCATAGGCGACCTCGCCCTTGGCCTCCTCGAAGGGCTTGCCGTTTTCCAGGGCCATCAGGGCGCCAAGCGCCTCGGTATTGTCGTCGATCAGACGCGCCCAGTCGCGCAGGATGCGGGCGCGGCCGTGCGGGTCCGACCGGGACCAGCCGCCGAAGGCGTCATGGGCGGCCTGGATGGCGCGCTCGGTTTCGGCGGCTCCTAGATTGGGAACATGGCCGATGATCTCGCCGGTGGCCGGATCATCGACGGCGATGGTCTTGTCCGCCGTCACCGCCTCGCCCGCGATCAGGGCGTGCTGGCGCAGAAGGTTCAGTCCGGCGGCGCGGGCGTCGGCCATGGCGGTCTCCTTGGGATCTTGCGGCTTCGGTCCTAGCTCAAACGCACGACAGGCGCATTGGCGGCGCCCGGCCATAGGTCAGGGCGCGCCAGACCCATTCGGCCGGGCCGAACCGGAACCGGGCCAGCCACCAGCGGCTGAACCCGACCTGGGCGGCGAAGATGACCAGGGCCAGGGCCAGGGCGAAGGTCGCGCCGTCGTATCTCAGCCAGTTCAGACCGAAGCCGTAGAGCACGAACAGGAAGACCAGGCTCTGCATCAGATAGTTGGTCAGGGCCATCCGACCGACGGCCGCCAGCCCCTGCAGGACTCCGCCGCGCGCCAGCCAGACCACGGCGGCCGCCCAGGCCAGGCCTAGGACCAGTTCCGCCGCGTGATTGACCACCCCCAGGGCCAGAAGCAGGCCGTCGCCGGCGGCCCATCCGGTCGCATCGACCAGGGGCTGAAGCCCAGCCAGGACCAGTCCCGTGGGCGCCAGCCAGGCCAGGGCGCGCCGCGCCAGGCCGCGCGCCCGGTCGGGGTCGGACAGCCAGCCCAGGCGGAAGATCGCCGCCCCCAGCAGGAACCGCCCCAGGGCCGTGGCCGTCAGGGCCGGGAACTCGGGCGCGGTCAGATATTCGCGCCAGTTGGCCTGGATCATCTGGGCGACATAGAGGCCGTAATCGTTTCCCTGCCAGGTGGCCCAGCGGGCGGCCCGGCCCAGGCGCGAGGCCTCGTCCACCCGCGCCTCCAGCCCCGGCTGGAGCGCCAGCCAAAGGTCGCCGGCCGCGGCGCTGAACAGGGCCAGGACCAGGCCCAGTCCGATCAGCCACGGCGTCGGGACGCGCCGGAACAGAATCAGCGCCAGACCGGCCAGGGCGTAGTTGTGCAGGATGTCGCCATACCAGACGAAGGACAGGTGGGCGAAACCCAGGGCCAGAAGCACCAGCAGTCGCCGGAGGTATATCCGCCCCGCCGGGGCGCCGGCCGCCTCCAGCCGCGCGAACATCAGGGCGAAGCCGAAGCCGAACAGCAGGCTGAACAGGGCCTGGGCCTTGCCTTCCCACAGCCAGCGCAGGACCGGATCCAGCCAGACGTCGATCTCGCTGGTGGGCAGGCGGGCCAGGACCCGGCCGGGAATGACGATGTCCGCATGCCACAACAGATTGACCAGCAGCACCCCGAACAGGGCCAGGCCGCGCACGGCGTCGACCGTGATCAGGCGCTGGCCGGACGGCAGGGGGGCGGCGGCGGTCACCGGATCAGGTCTCGATGGCGTCCAGGTCCCTGAGCCGCGTCTCGGGCAGCCAGATCAGGCACACGATGACCGAGACCAGGGTGAAGGCGATCGAATACCAGAGGCCGAAATAGATGTTCCCCGACCAGGCCACCAGGGCGAAGCTGGCCGCCGGCAGCAGGCCGCCGACCCAGCCGGTGCCGATGTTGTAGGGCAGGCTCATGGCCGTATAGCGCACCCGCGTGGGGAACAGCTCGACCAGGGCCGCCGCCTGGGGGCCGTAGAGGGCCGTGGCGGCGACGATGAAGATCATCAGAATGGCGAAGGTCAGCCCGAAATTCAGCCGCGCCGGATCGGCTCGTTCGGGATAGCCGGCCTGGGCCAGGGCGGCCTTGACCCGCCCCTCCACATCCGCGCGGGCGGCCTTCAGCCCGGCCGTGTCCAGCCCCGCCCCCTCGATCGAGGATACCTGGGTCTCGCCGATCCGGACCACGGCCACGGCGCCGGGCGCCGCCGCGACATTGTCATAGCCGATCCCGGCGTTGGACAGGATGCTCTTGGCGATGTCGCAGGAGCTGGAGAAGGCGGCCTTGCCGACCGGGTCGAACTGGACGGCGCAGGCGGCCGGATCGGCGACCACGACGACCGGTGCGCGGCCTTGAGCCTCGGCCAGGGCCGGGTTGGCGGCGCGGGTCAGGGCGTGGAAGCCGGGGAAGAAGGCGACCAGGGCCAGGATCATCCCGAACAGCATGACCGGCTTGCGCCCCACCCGGTCCGACAGCCAGCCGAAGAAGACATAGAGGCCCGCCGAGGCCACGGTGATGGCCAGGACCAGCTGATCCACCGTGGCCACCTCGATCTTCAGCACCCGCTCCATGAAGAAGCGGGTGTAGAAATAGCCGCAGTACCAGACCGCCCCCTGGGCGAACATGATCCCGGCCAGGGCCAGCAGCACGATCCGGCCGTTGCGCCAGGTCAGGAAGGCCTCGCGATAGGGGGTCCGGCGGGCGCCGCCCTCGGCCTCCATCCGCTGGAAGGCGGGGCTTTCGTTCAGTCGCAGCCGGATCCACAGCGAGATGGCCAGGAGCACGGCCGACAGCAGGAAGGGGATGCGCCAGCCCCAGGCGTCGAACGCCTCGGACCCCACGACCAGACGGGTGATCAGGATGACCCCCAGGGCCGCGATCAGCCCCAGGGCGGCCGTGGTCTGGATCCAGCCGGTCAGGAAGCCGCGCCGTCCGGCCGGGGCGTGTTCCGCCACATAGATGGCCGCCCCGCCGTATTCCCCGCCCAGGGCGAACCCCTGAAGCACCCGCATCAGCAGCAGAAGGACCGGCGCCGCCATGCCGATCTGGCCGTAGTCGGGCAGGAGGCCGATGATCACCGTGGCCACCCCCATCAGGGTGATGGTCACCAGGAAGGTGGTCTTGCGCCCGGTGCGGTCGCCGAACCAGCCGAACACCAGGGCCCCCAGGGGCCGCACCACGAAGCCGACGCCGAATGTCAGCAGGGCCAGGATATAGCCGGTCGCCTCGCCCACCTCGGCGTAGAAATGCCGCGCGATCAGGGTCGCCAGCGAACCGAAGATGAAGAAGTCATACCATTCGAACGCCGTGCCCGCCGCCGAGGCGACCACCACCGTGCGCAGCCCCGGCCCCCTGGCCTTGGCCCCCTGCGCCTCGGCCTCTTGTTCCTTGTCGGCCATTTCGCCTCCCCGCGACGCCGCCCGTGCGCCTCTGCCGGGCGCTGTCGAACGCGAATAGGCGGGAATCCGGGCGGCCGCGCAAGGCCTGGGGCGGAATTGAAAAGCCCCGCCGGGCGGACCGGCGGGGCCTGGGTTCGAAGTCGGGGAGTTCGATCAGTTCTTGGCGTCTTCCGCCGCGCCGGTGACGGCGTCTCCGGCGGCCGAGGCGTCGCGGCCCACGCCCGAGATGGTGTTGCAGGCGGCCGTGGTCAGGGCGGCCGCGGCGGCGAAGAGAACGAACAGTTTGCGCATATCCAGGCTCCTTTGGTCGCCGCGGGGCGGCTTCGGCTGGAGAAACGGCCACGCCGCCGTCAGGTTCCCTTGGGCTCTCGCTCGCCGGGGTCCGCGGGAACCACCGCCTCGGGCGTGGCGAAGGTCATGCGGGCGATGGCCCCGCCGCCCGGCGCCGCGACCAGTTCGGCTTCGCCCCGCAGCTGTTTGGCGAAGGCCCCCATCAGCACGCGCCCGACCCCCGCCGCATGTCCGGCCAGCGGCCCCGGCCCGTCGTCCTGGACCTCCAGCACGCTGACGTCGCCCCTGACCTTGAACCGCACCTGAAGCCGTCCGCCGCGGCCGGCGAAGGCGTGTTTGTGGGCGTTGGACACCGCCTCCACCACCCACAGGGCCAGGGGCGCCAGCTTGTCCGGATCGATCACCAGGGTGTCGGACTCAACCGAACTGGTCACCACCGGCCCGCGCAGGGCCTCTCCGGCCACCAGCTGGCCCACCAGGTCGTTCAGGAAGATGCGCGCGTCCGCATAGCGCAGGTCCGCGCTCTGATAGAGGGTGCGGTAGATCAGGGCCAGGGCGGCGATCCTCTGGCGGGTGTCGCCGATGGCCGCCTTGGCCGGGGCGTCGACCAGGGTCCGCTGCTGCATCGACAGCAGGGAGGAGATGATCTGGAGATTGTTCTTCACCCGGTGATGGATCTCCCGCATCAGGGCGTCCTTCTCGGACAGGGACTCCATCAGGGCCTGGTCGCGGGTGGTGATGGTGTCGGCCAGGTCGCCCAGGGTGGAGGCCAGGACGCGCAGTTCGGTCGGGGCGTTGACCGCCTGGGTCGGGCGCACGGTGAAACGGCCCCGCGCGTAGATGGCGGCGATCCGCTCCAGATAGTCCAGCCAGCGCACCACCACCCGCTCGGAGACCAGCATCACCGCCGCGAAGGCCGTCAGCCAGGCGGCCAGCGGCAGGACCAGGTTGCCGATCGGGTTCAGCACCGCCCAGGACCAGATGTTGGGCGCCGGCGCCGACAGCAGGACATAGACGTCACCCCCGGCCAGGGCGGCGCCGCTGTAGACCCGATGCTGGCCCCCCAGGGTGTCCGCCTCGAACACCGCCTCGCGGCCGGATCGGGCCCGGCCGGGCCAGCCGGCCAGCCGGCCTTCGCGGACCTGGAAGGCGGCCGGGTCGGTGGCGGTCAGGACATTGCCCTCGGCGTCGGTCAGGGCCGCCGCGGCGCCCTGGGGCAGGGCCGGGTCGGTCACGTCGGGCTGCAGGCCGCTGAGCGGGATGATCGCCGCCATGACGCCGTCGAACCGGCCCATCGGCCGCTCGGCCCGGACCGCGACGACCAGCGAGGGTCCGTCGGCCATGCGCCGCTGGGACCGGCTGATGACCGTGTGCTCGCCCTGGCTCAGGCGACGGAACCAGGAGCGGGCGCGCACCACCTCCGGCGTATTGGCCGCCAATGGCGCACGCGAGGCGCACACCGCGGCCCCGGTCGAAGAGAACCGATAGATGGCCTGATAGCCCTCGAGCCTCTGGGTCAGGGCGGCCAGGCGCGGGCTGCAGTAAGGGCCCAGGGACTCGGGCGTCAGGGCCTCCATCAGCACGACCGCCCCGTCCAGCCGCGCCTTGGCGGCCACCGAAGAACGGGCGGCGGCCAGCTGCAGATCCCGGGTCCGCTCCAGGGACTGTTTGCGGAAATCCGCCTGCATCTGGACGATCGACAGGATCAGGACCGGCAGCAGGGCGAAGGCCATGGCCACGCCCAGGCGGAAGCGGATGCCCTGGAACCTCGGCGCCGCCAGTCTCCGCGCCCAGGACCGACCGAACGAACCGCCGAGGGACCGGCCGAACGACCGGCCCAGGCGCAGCACGGCCTCAGCCCTGCCTGTTGCCGCTCAGGCGGTCTGCCTCGCCCAGGATAGAGCGCATGGCGTCCCCGGCGGCCTGGCCGTCGCGGTCATAGCCGCCGCGTTCCAGGGTGGCCTGCAGGGCCTTGCGGGCGCGGCTGACGCGACTCTTGACCGTGCCGACGGCGCAGTCGCAGATCTCGGCCGCCTCCTCGTAGGCGAAACCGCCGGCGCCGACCAGGATCAGGGCCTCGCGCTGTTCCTCGGGCAGGGTCTTCAGCGCCTGGCGCAGTTCGTCCAGGGCCACCGGCGCCTCGGGATCGTCGACGGCCACCAGGGTGCGTTCGGCCGCCTCCTGGTCCAGCTGCGACTGGCGCCAGGACCGGCGCTTTTCCGAATAGAACTGGTTGCGCAGGATCATGAAGGTCCAGGCCTTCATATTGGTGCCCATCTGATAGGAGGCGCGGGCGTCCCAGGCCTTCATCATGGCGTCCTGGGCCAGGTCGTCGGCCGCCGTCGGGTCGCCCGTCAGGGTCCGGGCGAAGGCCCGCAGATGGGGGATCAGGGTGACCAGCTCGCGCTTGAACGCCTCATCATCGGCGGAAGGCGGCCGCGGGCCTGAGCGCACGCTCATGCGCCGCCTCCCGACTTGCTGTCGGCGCGTTTGAGGATTTCCAGGAATTCGTCGGGAACCGGCTCGTTGACGACATCGTCGAACATCCGCCGCAGCTTGACCCCTATGGCCTGTTGGCGCAGCCGGGCTTCTTCAAGCCCGGGACCTTCGTCGGGCTTGCGCCGCGTGTCTTTGTCATTCGCCATGGTCTGGTCGTCGCCACCCCGATACCGCCCCCGCGGGCCTTACTTCAGACCGCTGCAACGTCGGTCCCGGCGACAGGTTCCGGAGGATCGGGAAAAATATGCTGAAGCTTGGCGCCGCATGATGGAACCCGGTCGCCATGGACGCGTTGGGCTTGACTGTGGGACCGCCGCACGGGCGGCTTCTTATTGTCGGGGACCCTATCCATGAGCCTTCTGGCCAGACTTGCGCCGCATCTTCCCTATGTGCGCCGCTACGCCCGCGCCCTGACGGGCGACCAGACCACCGGAGACAACTATGTCCGCGTCGCCCTGGAGGCCCTGGCGGCCGGCGAGCGGCAGCTGTCGCCCGAGATGACGCCGCGCGTGGCGCTGTATCACGTCTTCCACACCATCTGGTCGTCCACCGGCGCCCGGCTGGAGGACGCCAGCGGGCTGGAGGCCCAGGACGACGCCGCGCGCCGCCTGATGCGGATCGCCCCGCGCTCGCGCCAGGCCTTCCTGCTGACGGCGCTGGAAGGCTTCACCCCGTCCGAGGCGGCCCAGATCCTGGACGCCCAGCCCAGCGAGGTTGAGCGTCTGATCGGCGAGGCCCAGGCCGACATCGACGCCGAACTGGCCACCGACGTCCTGATCATCGAGGACGAGGCCATCATCTCGGCCGACATCGAAAGCCTGGTGCGCGAACTGGGTCACCGCGTCGCGGCCACCGCCACCACCCACGACGAGGCCGTGGACGCCGTGGCCCGCCAGCGGCCTGGCCTGGTGCTGGCCGACATCCAGCTGGCCGACGGCTCGTCCGGCATCGACGCGGTCAAGGACATCCTCAAGCGGATCGACGTTCCGGTCATCTTCATCACCGCCTTCCCCGAGCGGCTGCTGACCGGCGAGCGTCCCGAGCCCACCTTCCTGATCACCAAGCCCTTCCAGCCCGAAACGGTGAAGGCGGCCATCAGCCAGGCCCTCTTCTTCCATCCGGCGCGGCGCAAGGAGGCGGCCTGACGCCCCCTCGTTCTGCTCGATGCTGAAAAGGCCCCGGTTTCGACCGGGGCCTTTTTGCTGGGGCGCGTCAGTTGGCCGAAGGCGTTACCGCCGGCGCATTGACGTTGGGCGCCTCGCCGGTCGGCGGGCTGGTCGGCCGCCCCGTCGCGGTCGTCGGGGCGTCGGCGGCGGGCGGGGTCGCGACGTCGTCGTGGAAGGCGGCGACATCGACGGCCTGGGCCCCGTTGTTGGCGTTGGTGCGGGCGAAGCCGCCATGGCTGACCAGCCACATGCCCAGCAGCAGGATCGCCGCCGCCCCCGCCGAGACGATCAGTATCGTCAGGATGCGGACGCCGCCCCGGCCCTGGCGCACATACTGGGCCTCGACCGGGCGGCCTTCATGCACCGCGTCGGCGGCGCGGTCGTGGGGATTGTCGTGGGTCATGGCGGTCTCCGCGAACGGCTTGAGGAATGCTGGGGCTTCAACGTCCCCCCAGCGTGGCCGTTCCGCCGGCGGTCGGGGGCCGGGCGTCGTTCGACAAGGGCGACGAAAAATTCGCGCGCGCCGGGAACCGTTTCGCGCCGCCCCGGTTATAGGGTTTGCGGAGGCGGCGACGCCCCCCCGACTTGAGACCGGCCACAGCTGGTCTGTCGCCTCCGCGCCTCATTCTCGATGATGCCACTTCACAGGCGGGTTCTCACGAGCCCGCCTTTTTCTTCGCCGCGCCCTCGACAGGGGCGCGCGGCTCGGGCCCTATGCGCGTCCACAAAGAAAACGCCCCGTCCGTTTGAGGAGATCGCCATGAGCCGGATGAACCGTCAGTGGGTGCTGCGCCAGCGGCCGAAGGGCGAAATCCAGGACGGCGACCTGGAACTGGTCTCCTCGCCGATCCCCGACATCCGGGACGGAGAGGTGCTGATCCGCACCGTCTATCTGTCGCTGGACCCGACCAACCGCACCTGGATGAACGATTCCGAGGGCTATCTGCCGCCGGTCGGCCTGGGCGACGTGATGCGCGGCCTGACCCTGGGGGTGGTCGAGGCGTCGAAATCCACACGTTGGGCCGTGGGCGACATCGTCAGCACCGCCGCCGGGGGCTGGGCCGACTATGGGGTGGTCAACGAGGCCGCCGTGTCGCGGGTGCACCGGGCGCCGGGCCTGCCGCTGACGGCGAACATGTCGGTGATGGGAATGACCGGCATGACCGCCTATTTCGGCGTCACCGATGTGCTGCGGCCCCAGCCGGGCCAGACCATGGTGATCTCGGCCGCCGCCGGGGCGGTGGGCTCCATCGCCGGCCAGGTGGCCAGACAGAAGGGCGCGCGGGTCATCGGCATCGCCGGGGGCCCGAAGAAATGCGCCTGGCTGACCGACGAACTGGGGTTCGACGCGGCCATCGACTACAAGAACGAGGATGTCGGCGCGGCCCTGGACCGCCTGGCGCCCGACGGCGTCGACCTGAATTTCGAGAACGTCGGCGGCGACATCATGATCGCCGTCTGGAACCGGCTGAACATCGGGGCGCGGATGGCCGTGTGCGGCCTGGTCTCGGCCTATAACGCCACCCAGATGCCGCCTTCGCCCAACTTCTCGCGGCTGATCACCCACCGGCTGCACGTCCAGGGCTTCCTGGTGCTGGACTATCAGTCGCGCGCCAGGGAGATGGTCGCCGAGATGGGGCCCTGGCTGGCCAGCGGCCAGGTCAAGTGGAAGGTCCATGTCGATGACGGGCTGGAAGGCGCCCTGACCTCGCTGAACCGCTTGTTCACCGGCGACCATGACGGCAAGCTGCTGGTGCGGGTGTCCGAGGAGCCCGCCTGACGAAAGGCGGCCGATGAGCGGAACCCTGAACGTCCATTTCGAGGATCTTGGCGTCGGCCAGGTCATCCCCCTGGGGGCCTGCGCGGTCGATCAGGCCGGGCTGGACCTGTTCATCGAGCGGTTCGCCCCCGGATGGGACCCGGCCTATGGCGCGCCCGACGCCATGGTCTATGCCCTGTGGAGCCGGCTGGCGGCGGAGAAGGCGGCGGGCTGGGCCCAGACCAAGGTGCTGGCCGTCGACGGCCTGCGCTTCATGCGCAATCCGCCCGTCGGCGAGCTGCTGCGCGGGCGGCTGACGGTGATGGGCAAGGACCCGGTGGGCGACGAGAAGGGCATCGTCATCGCCCAGCACGACCTGCTGGACGAGGGCGGCCGCCTGGTCTTCTCCTGCCTGATGCGGACGGTGCTGACGCGGCGCTAAGCGCGTTCAGGCGGCCGCCCGGCGGCGCAGGCGGGCGATGCGGCGCAGGCGGCGCCAGAATTTGCCGCTCTCGGGCTCGGGATAGGGCTGAAGGTTCTCGACGAACTGTTCGGCCGAGGCGCGCCAGCTGAATTTCTCGGCATAGGCCCGGACATCACCCCGGTCGCACTTCAGCGCCTCCAGGCAGGCGGTCCTCAGATCGTCGCCGATGGCGCCGGCCCCGGACCCCGGAATGATGTCGATCGGCCCATGCGCCGGATAGGCGGCGACCGGGGTGCCGGTGGCCATGGCCTCCAGGATCACCAGGCCGAAGGTGTCGGTCCAGCTGGGAAACACGAAGACATCGGCGTCGCGGAAGCAGCGGGCCAGCTCCTCGCCGAACCGGGCGCCGAGGAATTTCGCCTCGGGATATTTTTCCTGCAGCTCGGCCCGGGCCGGGCCGTCGCCGACCACGATCTTGGTCCCGGGCAGGTCGGTCTCCAGGAAGGCCTCGATATTCTTCTCCACCGCCACCCGGCCGACGTTCAGCCAGAAGGGCCGGGGCCAGTCCTTGCCGCCCAGTTCGTCGTAGATGCGCGGCAGGTCGGGGTTGAACTGTTCGGTGTCCACCCCGCGCGACCAGGGCGAGACGTTGCGGAAGCCGTGTTCGACCAGCTCGTCCCGCAGCGTCGGCGTGGCGACCATCAGCCGGCCCGACGGCTTGTGGAACCACTTCATATAGGCGTAGCCGACCCCGACAGGGATCGGGAACCGGGCCGAGACATATTCGGGGAATTTGGTGTGGTAGCTGGTGGTGAAGGGCAGTTTCCACTCCACGCAGATGCGCCGCGTGGCGATGCCGATGGGGCCTTCGGTGGCGATATGCACCGCCTCGGGCGCGAAGGCGCGCAGCCGTTCGCGGATTTCCTCCTCGGCGCCCAGGGCCAGGCGGATCTCGGGATAGGTGGGGCAGGGGATGGTCTTGAACTGGCTGGGCTCGACGACCTCGACCTCATGGCCCATGGCGCGGCATTCCGCGATGGTGCGGGTCAGGGTGCGGACGACGCCGTTGACCTGGGGCTCCCAGGCGTCGGTGGCCAGTACGATACGCATGGAGGGCGCAGAACCTCGCCGTTGATCGGGATGATGCTCTAGCGGTTTGCGCGTGCGAAGGCGAGAGCACGATGATCCCCCTCCCGTTCCGCAACGGAAGGGTCTAAGAGCCGCCTCATGATCGCTGCTTCCGCCCCGCCCCTTGCCCTGTCCCAGGATTGGGACACGCTGGATCACGGAAAATTCGCCGACGAGACGGCGATGGTGCGCGGGCTTCTGGGCCGGGTTCCGCTGGACGGCGACGGCCGCCGGGCGGTGCTGGGCCAGGCCGTTGATCTGGTCGAACGCGCGCGCGCCAGCGTCAAGAAACAGGGGGTGGTCGAAGGCTTCCTGCAAGAGTTCAGCCTCGGCACCCGCGAGGGCCTGGCCCTGATGTGTCTGGCAGAGGCCCTGCTGCGCACGCCCGACGAGGACACCCGCGACCGGCTGATCGCCGAAAAGATCGGCTCGGCCGACTGGGCGTCTCATCTGGGACAGTCGGACAGCCTGTTCGTCAACGCCTCGACCTGGGGCCTGATGCTGACGGGCAAGCTGGTCGATGCGGACGAGGAGGCGAAGACTGACCTGCCCGGCTTCCTGAAGCGTATCGCCGGGCGGCTGGGCGAGCCGGTCATCCGCCAGGCGGTGGCCACGGCGGTCAAGATCATGGGTGAGCAGTTCGTGGTCGGCCGCACCATCGAGGCGGCCCTGAAACGCGCCGACCGCGAAGGCTGGCTGTGCAGTTTCGACATGCTGGGCGAAGGCGCCCGCACCGCCCACGACGCCGAACGCTATGAACACATCTACGCCGAAGCCATCGAGGCGGTGGGCCAGACGGCCGGGGGCCAGGGTCCGGAAAGCGGCCACGGCGTCTCGGTCAAGCTGTCGGCCCTGTCGCCGCGCTATGAGGCGATGCACGAAGACCGGGTCTGGGCCGAGCTTTACCCCCGCACCCGCCGCCTGGCCCTGATCGCGGCCCGGCACGACATCAACTTCACCATCGACGCCGAAGAGGCCGACCGGCTGGCCCTGTCGCTGAAACTGCTGGACGCCCTGGCGCATGATCCGGAACTGGGCGACTGGAAGGGGCTGGGTCTGGCGGTCCAGGCCTATCAGAAGCGCGGGCCCGAGGTGATCGCCCGCGTCGCCGACCTGGCCCGGACCAGCGGCCGTCGCCTGATGGTGCGCCTGGTCAAGGGCGCCTATTGGGACACCGAGATCAAGCGCGCCCAGGTGGGGGGCCGCACCGACTATCCGGTCTTCACCACCAAGGCGGCGACGGACCTGAACTATCTGGTCTGCGCCCGGGCCATGATCGCGGCGGCGCCGCACCTGTACGCCCAGTTCGCCACCCACAACGCCCATTCCCTGGCCGCCGTTCACAAGATGGCCGCCGACGCGGGCGTGAAGATCGAGTTCCAGCGCCTGCACGGCATGGGCGAGGCCCTCTACGCCGCCGCCGAGGACGTCTGGCGCGACGACCAGATCGTGGTGCGGGCCTATGCCCCCGTCGGAGGACATGAGGAACTACTGCCCTATCTGGTGCGCAGGCTGCTGGAGAACGGCGCCAACTCCTCCTTTGTACACGCCCTGCTGGACGAACGGGTGCCCGCAGCGGCCGTCGCCGCCGATCCCATCGCCGAGGTCGAGGCCCACCCCGACCGCCACGCCCGCATTCCGATCCCCAAGGACATGTACATGGACCGCCAGAACTCTCTGGGCCGAGACTATTCCCAGGCCGCCGACCGCGAGCGGCAAGCCCTGGCCCTGGCGGCCGTGGACGCCGAGACCCTGACCTCGGGTCCGATCATCGGGGGGATCCTGCGCGCGGGCGACAACCCGCAGGAGGTCCGCAACCCCTGGAACGGCCATCTGCTGGGCCATGCGTCGGAAGCGGCGGCCGCGGACATCGATGCGGCGGCCGAGGCCGCCCACCGCGCCCAGGTCGCCTGGGACCGCAAGGGCGGCGCGGGCCGCGCCCCGGTGCTGCGCGCCATGGCCGACGCCCTGGAAGCCGAGATGGACCGGCTGGTCGCCCTGCTGTCGCGCGAGGCGGGCAAGACCCTGAACGACGGCGTGGCCGAGGTGCGCGAGGCGGCCGACTTCTGCCGCTACTACGCCATGCTGGCCGAGCGGGACTTCGGCGGGGCCAAGACGCTGGAAGGCCCGGTGGGCGAGATCAACCAGCTGGTCCTGCACGGCCGCGGCGTCTTCGCCTGCATCAGCCCGTGGAACTTCCCCCTGGCCATCTTCACCGGCCAGATCGCCGCCGCCCTGGCCGCCGGCAACGGGGTGCTGGCCAAGCCGGCCGAGCAGACGCCCCTGATCGCGGCCGAGGCGGTGCGCCTGTTCCACAAGGCCGGGCTGGACCCCAGCCTGCTGGCCCTGGTTCCGGGGCGCGGCGAGACGGTGGGCGCGGCCCTGACCTCCCATCCCCTGATCGACGGGGTGGCCTTCACAGGCGGCACCGACACGGCCACGGCCATCAACCGCGCCCTGGCCGCGCGGCCCGGCGCCATCATTCCCTTCATCGCCGAGACGGGCGGGCTGAACGGCATGTTCGTGGACACCACGGCCCTGAAGGAACAGGTGATCGACGACGTGATCCTGTCGGCCTTCGGCTCGGCGGGACAGCGCTGTTCGGCCCTGCGGCTGCTCTATGTGCCGCACGATGCGGCCGATGCCCTGATCGAGGGGCTGAAGGGCGCCCTGGCGGCCCAGGTGGTGGGCGACCCGGCCGATCCCACGACCGACATCGGCCCGGTCATCGACGCCGACGCCCGAGCGATGCTGGACGCCCACCTGAAGCGGCTGGAAGGCGACGCGAAAATCATCGCCCGCGCCGAACTGCCGGCCCAGGCTGATCGCGGTCATGTCTTCGCCCCGACTCTTGCCGAGGTCCCGACCCCCGACTATCTGGAGCGCGAGGTGTTCGGCCCGATCCTGCACATCTGCCGCTACCACCCCAAGGATCTGAAGGCGACGGCGGGCAAGCTGGCGGCGCGCGGCTATGGCCTGACGCTTGGGGTGCACAGCCGCATCGAGGCCTTCGCCGAAGAGGTGGCGCGCCTGGTCCCGGCCGGAAACGTTTATATCAACCGCTCGATCATCGGCGCGGTGGTGGGGGTCCAGCCCTTCGGCGGCGAGGGCCTGTCCGGCACCGGCCCCAAGGCGGGCGGCCCCTACAGCCTGATCCGCTATGCGGCCGAAAAGGCCATCAGCAACAACATCTCGGCCCAGGGCGGGGACCCGGCGCTGCTGAATCTGTAACCGCCCCCTGGGGACGGGACCGATGACCGAGATCTATCGCAGCGACACGATTGTCGTGCGCGTCGTCCCGTCCAACGACACCACGCAATGGGTCGTGACCTTCGACAACTACGGCCTCGGGCCGGGTTTCGACCGCAAGGGGTTCGGTGAGGACTTCCTGCACGCCTCGGGCGTATCGGCCGTCCATGTGCTGGGGCGGGGCGACGACTGGTACCAGTATCCGGACATCCTGGCCGCCATGGCCGCCGTGCGCGCCCAGGTCGCCGGGGCCCGGCGCGTGGTCACCTACGGCTCAAGCATGGGGGCCTACGCCGCGTTGAGACTGGCCGACGCGGCGGGGGCCGATGGCGCCCTGGCCCTCTCGCCGCAGTTCTCGGTCGATCCGGCGAAGGTTCCGTTCGAGGCGCGCTGGGCGGCGGACGGACGGCGGCTGGATTTCCGCCCCGAGATCGAGGCGCGCATCGCCTGCAAGGCCCGCGCCCTGATCGTCTATGACGCCGCCGGCGCCGATCGTCGCCATATCGACCTGATTGCGCGAGAGATCGACGCGGACCGGGTCGGCCTGAGGCACATCGATCATCCCGCCGCCGTCTTTCTGCAGGAGTCGGGTCTGCTGGGCCCGCTGGTGCTGGATTTCGCCAGCGGACGCCTGGACATCGAAACCTTCCGTCGCCGCGCCGACCGCGCCCGGCGCGCCAGCGTGACCTGCCTGGCCCTTTTGGCCCGGCGCCAGCCGCCGCGACGGAGTCGGGCGGCGCTTCGGCTCGCGGAACGCGCGGTTCGCATCGCTCCCGAATCCGCCGTCGCCCTGTCGTGCCTGGCCGTGCAGCTGAGCCGCAGCGACCGTCATGAGGAGGCCGTGGCCGTCCACGAGCGGGCCACCGAAGCCGGCGGGCGGTCCCCCAACCATCTGACCAGCCACGCCCATGTCCTTGTCGACGCCGGGCGGATTTCGGAAGCTATCGTCCTGGTTCGGGAAGCCATCGCCGCCGAGCCGGGCGCAGCGCATCATCAACGCTGGCTGGCGACCTTGTTGAGTGATGCTGGCGATGCGCCTGGCGCCTTGCGGGCCCTGGAACGCGCCCTGGTTCTGGACCCCCTGAACCAAGCCTATCGGGCATCGGTGATCGAGGCGCGCCTGAACCGCAACGGCCTGGGCGGTCTTGTGGCGCGCCTGGGCGGCAGGCTGCGCACCGGCCGGAAAAAGATCGCTCGACTGTGGCGATCCACGACGCGGCCCTGACCCGAAGGACCGCGCCGAACATCCTGGCCTCAACCGGCCGGCCATCCGCCCGCGCGGCTGAGGGCGCTGGGGGCGGGGCGGCCGATCTGGGCGCCGATCCAGCGGGCCGTCTCGATCAGGGCGTCCAGGTCGTGGCCGGTCTCGAAGCCGGCGCGCTCCAGCATATAGACCAGGTCCTCGGTGGCGATGTTGCCGGTGGCGCCGGGGGCGAAGGGGCAGCCGCCGATTCCGCCGACCGAGGCGTCCAGCACCGTCACCCCCGCCTCGATCCCGGCGTGAGCGTTGGCCAGGCCGGTGTTGCGGGTGTCGTGGAAATGTAGCCGCAGGACGGCGTCGGGGGCGGCCTTGCGCGCCGCCTCGATCTTGCGGGTCACGCTCCAGGGGTCGCCGACGCCGATGGTGTCGGCCAGGCCGATCTCCTCGACCCCCAGGGCGGCGACGCGGCCGACCAGGTCGGCGACCTGGTCCACCCCGACCTCGCCGTCGAACGGACAGCCCCAGACGCAGGACAGGGTGACCGACAGCCGGGGCGTCGCCCCCGGCCCCGCCCCGGCGTTGGCCCGTCCGGCGACGATGTCGGACAGCATCCGGACCTGCTGGTCCACCGTCTGGCCCTGGTTCTTCAGGCCGAAGCCGTCGGTGGCGCTCATGGCCACATTGACCTCGTCCACCGCCGTGTTCAGGGCGCGGTCATAGCCCCGGCCGTTCAGGACCAGGCCGATGCGGCTGCGGCCCGGCTGGTGGGGCAGTTCGGCCATCACCTCTTCGGCGCCGGCCATCTGGGGCACATATTTGGGATGGACGAAGCTGACCGCCTCGATGCGCCGCGAACCGGCGGCCTCCAGCCGGCGCACCAGCTCGGCGCGGACGGCCGGGGCCAGGACGGTCTTTTCATTCTGCAGGCCGTCGCGGGGGCCCACCTCGACAATCTGGATGGCGCGGCTCATCGGTCGGCTCCCGGCGGGGCGTAGACGGTCAGGGCGACGTCGTCGCCGGTCGAATAGTTGTGGCCCCGCACCTCGCCGACGGCGCGGCCGGCCACTCCTTGCGCGGCGGCGGCCTGGCGGAAGGCCTCGGCGTCGCGGGCCTCGACCACGGCGGGCCGGCCCTCGGCCAGGGCGCGGGCGGCGCCGGCGGCGTCGGTCAGCTGGGTCCGGGTGCCGGTCAGGAAGACGAAGCTGGGTTCATGGAAACGGGTGATGGCCACCGGGCCGGGGGTGCGCCCCTGGTCCGGATGCAGATGGGCCGCGCGCAGGGTCTTCTCCAGCTGGACGGAAACCGCCAGCGGCCGCAGCTGGCGGATGGTGCCGGCCAGGGCCGCGTGGGAGACGACGCCGAAGCCCAGGGCGATCAGCACCGCCGTCACCGCCGCCCGGTTCAGCAGCAGGAAGCCCCCGACCAGGGCCGCCCCCACCGCCCCGACCATGGTCACGGCCGCCCAGGTCTGGGCCGTCGAGCGGCCGAACTCGGTCAGGCCATACAGGACCACCAGACAGATGAGCCCCGCGGTGAACAGGCCCAGGAAGGCGCCCAGCCGCCGCGAGACCGTGCCGATGGGCCGGGTCAGGGCCGCGGCGGCCAGCAGGGCCAGGGCCCCGAAGGTCGGCAGGGTGTAGTGGATCAGCTTGGTCGGCGTCAGTTCGAACATCAGCCAGGCCGGAACCAGCCAGCAGACCAGGAACCGCACGGCCGGCTCGGCCCGGCGGCTCCAGGCCGTCGACAGGGCGGCCGGCAGCATCAGGGTGGCGGGAAACAGCAGCAGGGGCGCGGCCAGGATGTAGTATCCCGGCGGTGCGCCGTGGCTTTCGTGGCCGCCCGCGACCTTTGGCGCCAGGTCGCCCATGATCGCCTCGCGCCAGAAGCCGCCGTCGGTGGCGATGGTCACGGCGATGGCCCAGGGGCCGACGATCAGCGCCAGCAGCGGCAGGCCCCAGCCCCAACCGAGGCCGCGCACCCATTTCCAGTCGCGGTCCCACAAAGACAGGGCGATCAGGGTCAAGCCGACCACAAGCACACCGATCGGCCCCTTGATCAGGACCGAGACCCCCAGGGCGGCCCAGAACATCAGCTTGTGCGGTCTTCGCCCCGCCTCGCCGGCGCGGGCGGCCATATAGAGGCGCGACAGGGCCGCCATGGCCACGGTCACGGCGGCGCACAGGACGGCGTCGGTCTTGGCGATCCCGGCCTCGGTCGACAGCAGGAAACAGGCCCCCAGAATGGCTCCGGCCAGGAAGCCGGCCCGCGCCCCGAACAGGGCCGCCCCGGCCCAGGCGCAGGCGGCGGCCGCGATCATGGCCGCCAGCAGGGAGGGGATGCGATAGGGGGCGATGGCCCGGTCCTCGACCTGGGAGGTGGCCGCCACGGCCGCGGCCTGAAGCCAGTAGATGCCGACCGGCTTCTTCCAGCGCGGCTGGTCCTGGAAGCGGATATCGACATAGTCGCCGGTCTCCAGCATCTGGGCCGTGGCCTGGGCGAAGCGGCTTTCGTCGCGATCCAGCGGCGGCAGCAGCAGCAGGCCCGGCAGGCCGGCGATCATCGCCACCAGGGCGGCGAACAGGGGGCCGCGCCAGCCCTGGATATGCCGGTCGAGATTGGGTCGGGTCATGCGACCTTCCTAACACGGCGTTTTCGCCGGCGTCAGCCGCTGCTAGAGGTGCGGACATGGATGCTTCCGACACGCCCGACATCTCCGTGGTCGTTCCCGTGCAC
Source organism: Brevundimonas sp. (assembly GCF_019636155.1). Classification (GTDB taxonomy): domain Bacteria; phylum Pseudomonadota; class Alphaproteobacteria; order Caulobacterales; family Caulobacteraceae; genus Brevundimonas. The sequence continues at coordinate 207,644 of NZ_JAHBYB010000003.1, forward strand.
GACGAGGCCGGGGCCGCCGGTCCCCTGGCGCGCGAGATCGCCGCCGCCTTCGCGGGCCGGCCCTATGAGATGATCTTCGTCGATGACGCCTCCAGGGATACGACCCTGGCCGAGCTGCGGGCCCTGATGGCCGAGCTGCCGGCGCTGCGGGTGCTCAGCCACGCGACCAATGCGGGCCAGAGCCGGGCGGTGCGCACCGGGGTGCTGGCGGCGCGCGGGGCCATTGTGGTGACCCTGGACGGCGATGGCCAGAACCCGCCGGCCGAGGCGCCGAAGCTGGCCGACGCCCTGATGGCGGCCCCGCCGAACGTGGCCCTGGTGGGCGGCCGCCGCGCCAAGCGCCAGGACACGGCCGCCAAACGCTGGGCCTCGCGCTGGGCCAACGGCATCCGCAAACGCCTTTTGAAGGATGACGCCGACGACACCGGCTGCGGGCTGAAGGCCTTCCGGCGCGACGTCTTCCTGCGCCTGCCCTATTTCGATCACCTCCACCGCTATCTGCCGGCCCTGATGATCCGCGAGGGCTATGAGAACCGCTATCTCGACGTCGATCACCGCCACCGCGAGACGGGCCGGTCGAAATACACCAACTGGGGCCGGCTGACCGCCTCCCTGTCGGACCTGATGGGGGTCATGTGGCTGAAATCCCGGGCCCGGCGGCCGGGCGGGATCAGCGAGTTCTGAGGCTGCGCGGACCGCCCGCGCGGCGCGGGCGTAGCGATATGGAGCGAACGGGGGTATTCACCGTTAACAAGCTCGGCCGTGGCTCGCGGCTGTCGCCAAGGAACGTCCCATGCTGATCGCCCTGCCGCTGCTGATGATCCCGGTGGTGCTCTACAATATCGTGGTCCTGACCAACGGCCTGACCGGGGCGGGCATGGCCGCGGCCGACGCCACCCTGCGCGAGCCGATGTTCTCGATCCCCATGGCCTCGGGCGCCAGCTGGAACGTGGGATCGGGCGACCTGATCCTGTTCCTGTCGCTGATCCTGCTGTTCTTCGAACTGCTGAAGTCGACGTCCAGCCGCAAGGTGGCGATCGTCAATCACGCCCTGTCGATGATCCTGTTCGTGGTCTGCCTGGTGGAGTTCCTGCTGATCCGCGGCTTCGCCACCTCGACCTTCTTCCTGATCGTGACCATGGTCATGCTGGACGTCCTGGCCGGCTTCATCGTCACCATCATCTCGGCCCGCAAGGACCTGGATTTCGGCGGAGCCTGAGAGGTTTCCCGCTAACGCTCGTCTCGAACAGGCTCGCTGACTGAGCGGGTCAGGAGAAGGCGGTGAAGATCAGGGCGACGACGGCGACGTCGAACAGGCGGGCGGCGAACGAGAGAAACTGGGCCATGGGCGTTCCGGAAGGCGACGATGTCCCGCCGTCCCAGCAAGCCCCGTGCCGGACGCCCCGGCGGCCCGGTCAGATGTCGGTGACGGTCTTTCGCCCCGCGCGGGGGCGCCGTTCGCGGTCGCCCGAATATTCCCGGCCCAGATAGACGGCGCGGGCCTGGTCCAGCACCGGCGCCCCGCCCTTCAGCCCGCGTTTCTGGCCGGACTGTCCCAGCAGCTGGGCGGCGAAGGCGGGATCGGCGGGCGTCGGCGGGGCGGCAGGGCTTGCCGGGCGGCCGGCAGCCTCTTCGGGCGGGTCCAGGGGAACCAGGGCGCGGCCGGCGGCCGGGGCGCGACGCTGGCCCTGGCGACGGTCCTGGCGGCGCTGATCGCCCTGGTCGGCCATGGGCGGATCAGTCCTTCCGGGCCAGACGATCGATCTGGGCGCGCATCTCGTCCATCTGACGGCGCATCTCGTCCAGGGGATCGGCCCTGGCGCCCGTTTCTCGCGCCGGTTCGGCGGCGGGGGTCGGGGCGGCGCCGGCCATGCCCGGCCACATCCGCATGGCCTGCTGGAACATGGCCATGTTGTGCTTGATCGCCTCGTCCATCAGCCCGGCGCCGGGCGCGGCGCCCAGGGCGCGGCTCATCTGGCTGCGAAACTGTTCCTGCTGGCGGGTGAAGCTCTCCAGCGACATCTCCAGATAGCTGGGCAGGACGTTCTGCATCGGATTGCCGTAGAAGCCGATCAGCTGGCGCAGGAACTGGACCGGCAGCAGGGCCTCGCCCCGGCTTTCCTCCTCGAAGATGATCTGGGTCAGGATCTGGCGCGTCAGATCCTCGTTCGACTTGGCGTCGAAGACCTGGAACTCGACCCCGTCGCGGACCATCCGGGCCAGGTCGTCCAGGGTCACATAGGCGCTGGTCGCGGTGTTGTAGAGCCGCCGGTTGGCGTATTTCTTGATGACGACCACGCCGTCTGCGGTCTTTCCGTCCGCGGATTTCTTCTCGGCCACGCCAAACGCCCGTTCAGTTGTCCCTTCGCCCTTATCCCGCAGCGGCGGACAATACGCCAGCCGTCATTCAGGCCGCCGCGGGCGCCAGCACCACCCCGACCAGGACCGCCGCCCAGTGGACCCCGGCGCCGGCCACCACGAATCCGTGCCAGATGGCGCGCCGGAACCTGACCCTGGGGCTGATGAAGACGAAGACCCCGGCCGTATAGATCAGCCCGCCGGCCACCAGCAGGGCCAGGGCCAGGGGATGGACGGTGTCCAGCATCGGCTTCAGGGCGATGACCGCCAGCCAGCCGAACAGGGCGTAGACGGCGCTCCAGAAGCCGTCGGAAATGCGCGGCGCCACCAGCTTGGCCCCCACCCCGGCCAGGGCGATGGCCCAGACCAGGACGGTGAAGCCCACCGACCACCAGCCCTCGAACCTCTGGGTCGTGAAGGGGGTGTAGCTGCCGGCGATCATCAGGAAGATGGCGGCCTCGTCCAGCCGCCGCAGCACCGGGCGGGCGGCGCAGGGCCGGGTCAGGTTGTAGACGGTCGAGGCCGACAGCATGGCGATCAGACAGACCGCATAGACCGCCGTGGCCATGGCCTCGCCCATGCCGGCATAAACGGCCGCCAGGGTCGCCAGGATGATCCCCCCGACCCCGGCCAGGATCAGGCCGATCAGATGCACCCAGAGATCCGCCAGCCGCTCGGCGCGGGTGGCGTAGTGTTCGATCATGTCCAGGGCGTCGGCGACACAGACGCGGGCGGACAGGGACTTCAACGCTTTCAGCATGGTTTCTCCAAACCGGAAGGCGCGCGATCGTTCCCGCCATCCTGGGGCGAAGGGGTGACGATCGGCTGAACGGCGCCGCCAAAGGCGAAGGTTGGCGTCGGCCTGAGGCCTTTCGGCAACAGGCCGGTTTGCCGCCGAGGGTCGCGAACGCTAGAGCGGCGTCAGAATTTCACGGGCCTTCAGCAGGAGTCCTCATGACCCGGAGCGCGATCCTGTACGGGCGGCCGCCGGCGGTGTTCGACCCGCCGGCCGGGGCGATCCAGACCTCGCCCCTGGTTCCCGGCTCGGCGGCGCTGGAGGCCCTGGCGCCCGGTTCGATCGACAGCGCCATGATCTACGCCCCGCCCGGGGTGGTCGAGCGGCGCCATGTCCTGGCCCTGGTCCTGCGGGCGCTGAGGCCCGGCGGGCGGCTGGACGTCATGGCCCCCAAGGACAAGGGCGGATCGCGGCTGAGGAAGGAGCTGCAGGGGTTCGGCCTGACCTTCGAGGAGACGGCCAAGGCTCACCATCGCCGCGCCATCGCCGTTCGGCCGGAGACGATTGAGGGGCTGGATCAGGCGATCACAGAGGGCGGGCCGCGTCGGCTGGACGCCATCGACGCCTGGAGCCAGCCGGGCGTCTTCGCCTGGGACCGGGTCGATCCGGGCAGCGCCCTTCTGCTGGACCATCTGCCGGACCTGTCGGGCGCGGGCGCCGACCTGGGCTGCGGCTGGGGCGCCCTGGCGCGCGCGGTTCTGACCTCGCCCCAGGTCACGGCCCTGCGGCTGGTCGACCTGGACCGGCGGGCGATCGAGGCGGCCCGGCGCAATATCGAGGATGGACGCGCCGCCTTCGACTGGGCCGACGCCCGGCTGCTGGCCGAAGACGCGGACCTGGACTTCGTGATCGCCAATCCGCCCTTCCACGACGGCGGGGCCGAAGATCGCCGCCTGGGCCAGGCCTTCATCCGCAAGGCGGCCGGGATGTTGAAGCCCGGCGGCGTTCTGTGGATCGTCGCCAACCGCCACCTCCCGTATGAGAAGGAGCTGACGGCAGCCTTCAAACGGGTGCGGCCGGTGGCCGATGCGGGCGGCTACAAGGTGCTGGAGGCGGTGAAGTGACCCTTCTTTCGTCATTCCGGGCGGAGAGGCGCGAAGCGGCTCGCAGACCCGGAACCCAGCGGCGCCGGAGCGACAGCGGAGGCGATGTTTCAACAGCCGCCCTCGTGACAGTTTCGCGCTCGCGCGCGCCGCTGGGTTCCGGGTCTCCGCTGCGCTTCGCCCGGAATGACGAAAGATGAAAACCGTGCGTCTGGACAAACTGCTGTCCTCCCTCGGTTACGGCTCGCGCCAGGAGATCGCGCGGCTGGCCAAGGCCGGGGGGGTCGAACTGGACGGGGTCGAGATCACCGACGCGGCCGCCCGCATCGCCGTGACGCCCGACCTGCCCACGCGGATGACCATCGACGGGCGGCCGGTCGATCCGCCCCAGGGGATGCTGCTGATCCTGAACAAGCCCCTGGGCATGACCTGTTCGCACAAGGAGGACGGGGCCCTGGTCTATGACGTCCTGCCCGACCGCTGGCGGCGGCGCGATCCGGCCATTTCGACCATCGGGCGACTGGACAAACAGACATCGGGCCTGCTGCTGCTGACCGACGACGGCGATCTGCTGCACCGGGTCATCAGCCCCAAACGGCATGTGGCGAAGACCTATCGGGCGTCGCTGGCCCGGCCGCTGGTCGGGACCGAGGGGCCCCTGTTCGCCTCGGGCCAGATGATATTGGAGGGCGAGGACAAACCCCTGGCGCCCGCCGTTCTGGAGGTCGTTTCGCCGACCGAGGCCAGGCTGACCGTGGGCGAGGGCCGCTATCATCAGGTGCGCCGGATGTTCGCCGCCGCCGGCAACCATGTCGAGGCCCTGCATCGCGAAAGCATCGGCGGCCTGGTCCTGCCGCCCGACCTGGCGCCGGGCCAGTGGCGGCTGGCGACGGCCCAGGAGCGCGAGGCCATCTTCGCCTGACGGAACCGCCGGGCGTCAGGGGGCTTATGGCTGCGCTTGGGAGAGGCCGTCATGGACAAGGGCGCCACGCGCAAACGCGATCTGCGGACGGGCCGTTCGCTATGGGCCGACGGGCCGGGCCTGGGCGTGCCGATCAAGCCCCTTACGGCGCCTGTGGCGGTGGATGTCGCCGTGGTCGGGGCGGGGATCAGCGGCGCCTTCATGGCGCGGGAGCTGAGCCGGGATCATTCGGTGGTGGTTCTGGACCGCCGACCGCCTCTGATGGGATCGACCATCGCCTCGACCGCCCTGCTGCAATGGGAGATCGACCTGCCGCTGACCGAACTGGCCAAACGGATCGGCGGCCGGGATGCGGCGCGGGCCTATCGTCGGTCATTCGCGGCGGTGCAGGCCCTGAAGACCATCGTGGAACGCGACCGGATCGTCTGCGGGCTGAAGGATCGCGCCTCCCTGTATCTGGCGGGCGACGCCTATGGGCATCGGGCGCTGGCGGCCGAGACGGAGGCGCGACAGGCCGCCGGGCTGGATTGCGAATACATCGGTGGGAACGCCCTGCGCGACCGGTTCGGGCTGGAGAGGACCGGGGCCATATTGTCGCCGGGCTCGGCCGTCGGCGATCCGGCGCGGTTGGCGGCCGGTCTGCTGCGGCGCGCGGCGTCCGACGGCGCCCTGATCCATTCCCCGGTCGAGGTGCTGGAGGCCCTGCCGGACCCCGAGGGCGTCACCCTGACGACCGACGCCGGCCATGCGGTGCGGGCCAGGCATGTCGTCTTCTGCTGCGGCTATGAGTTTCCCAGGGGCGTGCCGACGCCGGGCGCCAAGGTGGTCTCGACCTGGGCCATGGCGTCCCGGCCGCGCCAGCGGACGCCCGGCTGGCTGCGCGAAACCCTGGTCTGGGAGGCGTCGGATCCGTATCTGTATCTGCGCATGGCCCGCGACGGCCGGCTGATCGTCGGGGGCGAGGACGAGGATTCGCCGACCCTGCACGCCAGCCCCGAACGGCTGAAGGCCAAATGCCGGACGCTGGAGAAGAAGCTGAAGGCCTTGCTGCCGACGGTCGAGTTCGAGATCGACTACGCCTGGGCCGGCGCCTTCGGCGAGAGTTCGACCGGCCTGCCCCAGATCGGGCCGGTCGAGGGGATGCAGGACCGGGTGCATGCCGTCATGGGTTTCGGCGGCAACGGCATCACCTATTCGGTCATCGCCAGTCAGATCGTCTCGGCCGCCGTGCGCGGGCGACCCGACCCCGATGCGGACCTGTATAGATAGGATTGCAGATGGCCATCTGGAGGGCTATCTTTCCGGCATGAGCGAATACTCCGTCGCCGAGGCCAAGGATCAGCTGTCCAGGCTGCTGGATCGCGTGCTGGCGGGCGAGGACGTCACCATCACCCGTCGCGGCAAGCCGATCGTCCGGCTTCAGAAGGCGTCCGAAGCCGTTCCCGCCAAGACCAGCGGCCCCATAGATGTCGAATGGCTGCACAGCATCCGGGTCACCCCGACCGAGCCGACGGATGCGGTCGATCTGGTGCGCCAGGTTCGCGGCCACGGCGGATGAAGACCTATCTGGACACCAGCATACTGGTGTCGGCCATCCATCTCGACGATCACTCCTCGCGCGTGACGGCTTGGCTGGCTTCGACCGACGTGATCTGGAGCCGCTGGGCCCTGACCGAGATCAGTTCGGCCCTGGCGGTTCAGGTTCGGATGGGACGCCTTGCCGACAAGGCGCGGCGCGGCCTGGAGATACGCCTGGACGCCTGGCTGGGCGGGCGCGAAGTCATCGATGTCCTCAACGAAGACGTGGTTCTGGCCCGCGACCTTGTCCGGGGCGATGTGCGTCTGAGAGCGCCGGACGCGCTGCACCTGGCGATCGCGCTGAGAGAAGGCCTGCCGCTGGCGACGCTGGACCGGGACATGGCGGCCGCCGCGCGCGACGCCGGCCTGGTCGTCCTGACGCCATGACCGTCCAGGTGAAGATCTGCGGGCTGAGCACACCCGAAGCCCTGGACGCCGCCCTGGACAACGGGGCCGCCTATCTCGGACTGGTGTCCTTCCCGAAGAGCCCGCGGCACGTTTCGCTGGAGGCCATGGCGGCGCTGGCGGATCGGGCGCGAGGGCGGGCGAAGGTGGTGGTGGTGACGGTCGATGCGGACGACGCCCTGCTGACCCGGATCGGCGCGTCTGTGCGGCCCGATCTGATCCAGTTGCATGGGCATGAGACGCCGGACCGGGCCGAAGCCGTGCGGCGCCTGACGGGGGCGGGGATCATCAAGGCCCTGGCCGTGTCGGGTCCGGACGATTTCGCCACCGTCGGCGACTGGGAGGCGGGGGCGGACCATCTGCTTTTCGACGCCCGGCCGCCGGCCGGGTCGGCCCTGCCCGGCGGGGTGGGGGCGGTCTTCGACTGGTCTCTGATGGCCGGGCGGCGGTTCGCGCGGCCGTGGTTCCTGGCCGGCGGCCTGGCGCCCGAGAATGCGGCCGAGGCGGTGCGGATCACCGGCGCGCCGATGGTGGACGTCTCCTCTGGCGTGGAAAGCGCGCCGGGTGTTAAGGACGCCGGCCGGATCGCGGCCTTTCTGGACGCGGTGCGGCGGCCGTAATTCCGACGCCTGACCGCGTGAAAGCTGTGCCCGTGACCGCCGCCCTTCCCAACACCCCCTATGCCTGGCCCGACGACCAGGGCCGTTTCGGTCCCTATGGCGGGCGGTTCGTGGCCGAGACCCTGATGCCGCTGATCCACGAGCTGGACGCGGCCTATGCGGCGGCCAAGGCGGACCCGAGCTTCCAGGCCGAGCTGGATGGCTTCCTGACCGACTATGTCGGGCGGCCCAGCCCGCTGTATCTGGCCGAACGCCTGACCGAGCACCACGGTGGGGCCGACATCTGGTTCAAGCGCGACGAGCTGAACCACACCGGCGCGCACAAGGTGAACAACTGCATGGGCCAGATCCTGCTGGCCGTGCGGATGGGCAAGACCCGCATCATCGCCGAGACCGGGGCCGGTCAGCACGGCGTCGCCACCGCCACCGTCTGCGCCCGGTTCGGCCTGCCCTGCGTCGTCTATATGGGCGCGACGGACGTGGAGCGGCAGCAGCCCAACGTCTTCCGCATGAAGCTGCTGGGGGCCGAGGTCATTCCTGTCACCAGCGGCCGGGCGACCCTGAAGGACGCCATGAACGAGGCCATGCGCGACTGGGTCTCGAACGTGGCCGACACCTATTATCTGATCGGGACGGCGGCGGGTCCGCATCCCTATCCGGCCATGGTGCGCGACTTCCAGGCGGTGATCGGGCGCGAGGCGCGGGCCTCGATGCTGGCGCGACGCGAGAAACTGCCCGACGCCTGTGTGGCGGCCATCGGAGGCGGATCGAACGCCATCGGCCTGTTCCACCCGTTCATCGGCGACGCCGGAGTGCGGCTGATCGGGGTCGAGGCGGCGGGCCGTGGGCTGGACGGACCGGACCACGCCGCCAGCCTGCAGGGCGGCCGCCCCGGCGTGCTGCACGGCAACCGCACCTATCTGCTTCAGGACGACGACGGCCAGATCCTGGAAGGCCATTCGATTTCGGCGGGACTGGACTATCCGGGCATCGGACCGGAGCACGCCTGGCTCAAGGACATCGGCCGGGCCGAATATCGCGCCGCCACCGACGTTGAGGCGCTGGAGGCCTTCCAGCTGTGTTCCAGGCTGGAGGGGATCATCCCGGCGCTGGAGCCGTCGCACGCCCTGGCGCGTGTCGGCGAAATCGCGCGCGAGGTCGGCAGGGGCGGCGATGTGGTGCTGAACATGTGCGGGCGGGGCGACAAGGACATCTTCGCGGTGGCCAGACATCTGGGAGTGGAGCTGTGATGCTGATCGCCGCCCTGATCGCCATCCTGTCGGCGCCGGTCGCCGGCCAGGCTGCGCCCCTGTTCCGCCCGTTCGACGCCCCGGTCATCGCCCCGGCGGTCGCCGCGCCGGACTGCGGCGGCGAGACGGCCTTCACGGGCGCGACCTGCCTGACCGCGCCGGCCGGCCAGACCGACGCCCTGATCCAGGCCTATTCCGACCGGCTCTATACGCTGAGCTGGATCGAGGTGGACGGGTCGGACCGCCGCCGCGCCTTCGTGCGACGCCGTGACGGCGGCGGCTGCGACGGGCTGCAGATGCTGGCGGTCGAACGCGGCGACACGGTCCTGCTGGTCTTCGCCAGGACTCCGGGCGACGCCTGCGCCGCCCCGCCCAGCGCCGGGGCGGCGGCATGACCACCGCCCGCATCGACGCCCGCTTCAACGCTCTGAAGGCCCAGGGTCGGGCCGGCTTCATTCCCTATGTCATGGCCGGCGATCCGACGCGGGATCAGGCCCTGGCCATCCTGCGCGGCCTGGCCGCCGCGGGGGCCGACATCATCGAACTGGGTTTTCCCTTCAGCGACCCGATGGCCGAGGGGCCGCCGATCCAGCGGGCGGCCCTGCGCGGGCTGAAGGCCGGGCTGACGCTGAAGGGGACGCTGGACCTGGTGCGCGATTTCCGCGCGGGGGACGCCGAGACGCCCCTGATCCTGATGGGCTATCTGAACCCGATCGAGACCTATGGCCATGACGCCTTCGCCCGCGATGCGGCGGCGGCGGGGGTGGATGGGGTGATCGTGGTCGACTGCCCGCCCGAAGAGGCCGATCCTCTGACCGAAGCCCTGGACGCGGCGGAGGTGTCGCTGATCCGGCTGGCGGCGCCGACGACCGATGACGAGCGGCTGAAGGTGGTGGCCGCCCGCACCTCGGGCTTTGTCTATTATGTCTCGGTCGCCGGGGTGACCGGGACCAAGGAAGCCGACGCCGGCGCCGTGGCCCCGGCCGTCGAGCGGGTGCGCGCCGCCTCCAGCCTGCCGGTGGCGGTCGGCTTCGGGGTGAAGACGCCGCAGCGCGCGGCCCAGATCGCCCGGGTCGCCGACGCCGTGGTGGCCGGATCGGTGCTGGTGGACGAGGTCGCCGCCGCCCTGGATCAGAACGCCGATCCGGTCTCGCGCGTTCTGGACCGCGTCAGGTCGCTCGCCGACGCCGTGCGGGGTGCGCGCGCGGCCGAAAAGGTCTAAAGGCCCGCCATGGTCGAGAAGAACAAGCCGCAGGAACGCCCGCGCGGAGGCTGGCTCAGCCGCTTCGCCCCCGGCGTCCGCAAGATCGTCAGCCGCCGCGACACGCCCGACAATCTGTGGGTCAAGGACCCCGACACCGGCGAGATGCTGTACCGGTCGGACCTGGAGGCGTCGCTGTGGGTCACGCCCTCGGGCCGCCACATGCGGATCGGCGCGCGCGACCGGCTGCGCTTCACCTTCGACGACGGCGAGTATGAGGTCATCGACACGCCCGAGGTGGCCGAGGATCCGCTGAAATTCTCGGACGGAAAGCCCTACAAGGACCGCCTGGCCGCCGCCCGCAAGGCCCAGAACGCCCGCGACGTCATGTCCATCGGCGTCGGCGCCATCGATGGGACCGAGACGGTGGCGATCGTCCAGGACTTCGCCTTCATGGGCGGCTCTCTGGGCATGGCGGCGGGCGAGGCTTTCATCGCCGCCGCGCGCGAGGCGGTGGCCCGCGACCTGCCTCTGGTCTGTTTCACCGCCGCCGGCGGGGCGCGGATGCAGGAAGGCGCCCTGTCGCTGATGCAGATGGCGCGCACCACCCTGGCCATTCAGGAACTGAAGGCCGCCAGATTGCCCTATGTCGTGGTCCTGACAGACCCGACCACCGGCGGGGTCACCGCCAGCTACGCCATGCTGGGCGATGTGCATCTGGCCGAGCCGGGCGCCCTGATCGGTTTCGCCGGGCCGCGGGTGATCGAGGCGACCATCCGCGAGAAACTGCCGCCCGGGTTCCAACGCGCCGAATATCTTCAGGAAAAGGGCATGGTCGACCGGGTGACCACCCGCGCCGAACTGCCCGGCGTCCTGGGCCGCATCCTGTCCATGCTGATGGACGGCCGCCGTCGGGCGGCCTGAGGCGAGAGGCGGGCGGCCGATGTCGAAACCCGTCCGCTTCCTTCTGGCCCTGGGCCTGTCGATGCTGACCGCCGCGGCGGCGACAGTGGGGCTGAACTGGGTCTGGACCGACGTCCTGGGTGGCGGCGAGATGTCGATCCACGGCTGGATCGCCCTGGGCCTGGGCCTGTTCGGAACCTGCGGCCTGGCCTGGCTGCTGATGAGCCTGGCCTTCAAGTCCAGCCGCGAAGGCTGGGACGACCGCGTCGATAACAGCCTGGATCCCGGCCGCGATCCCGCAGACGAGCCGGACTGAAGGCGGCCTCCACCGCCCTCAGTGACCGCCGGTCGGGTAGGGGGTGGTGACGCCCGAGCTGATCATCCCCGGCAGGGCCTCGGACAGGCCCATCAGGATGAACTGGATGGCCAGGGCGCACAGGATCAGGCCCAGAACCCGCACGATGATCGACATGCCGACCTCGCCCAGGATGCGGCTGAGCGGCCCGGTCAGGGCGAAGCACAGGAAGCTGGCGGCCGCGGCGCCGGCGATGGCGATCACCCCCGCCGCCTGGCCCGCCGGCCCGATCTTTTCGGCCTCCCCGGCCTGGATGATGATGGTCGAGATGGCGCCGGGCCCGATCATCAGGGGGATGGCGAAGGGCACCACCAGCCGCTGGAACCGGCGTCGGGCATAGCCTCGCACATCCCGCGCATCGTGGGCCGCGTCGGAGTCGGTGAAGGATTTCAGGAAATCCTCCCGCGTCATGTCCAGGCCCAGCAGCAGCAGCAATATGCCCCCCGCGATGCGGAAGGCGGCCAGGGAGATGCCGAAGAATTGCAGCAGGCTGAGGCCGGTGAAGAAGAAGAAGGCCAGGAAGACCGCCACGAAGATGCAGATCAGGGCGGCGACCGACAGCCTCTGGCGCAGGGAGGCGCCGGCCGTGGCGGCGGCGAAGATCGGGATGTTGCCGATCGGGTCGACCAGGGCGAACAGGGCCACGAACAGGTTGACGCCCAGATCGACCGCGTTCATGACCTGACCTCGCCTTGAAAACCGAATTGCGCCGTTACCGCTGATTAGCGGAGCGGACGGGAGACGTCGATGACCTCGCCGCCGATGAACGACTCGCGCCTGATCGTGGGCCTGGACCTGCCCTCCGTCGAGGCCGCGCGCGCCATGGTGGATCGGCTGGGGGATGCGGCGACGACCTACAAGGTCGGGCTGGCCCTGCTGGCGCGGCCCGGCGGCGTCGCCTTCGCCCATGAGCTGCGCGAGGCGGGCAAACAGGTGTTCCAGGACTGGAAGCTGCACGACATCGGGGCCCAGGTCGAAGGCGCGGCGCGGGCGGTGGCCGAGGGCGGTTGCGACCTGCTGACCGTCCATGCCGAGCCCCAGGTGATGCAGGCGGCGGTGCGCGGGGCGGGCGGATCGCCGACCCGTATCCTGGCCGTGACGGTCCTGACCAGCCTGTCGGACGAGGACCTGAGGGCCATCGGCTATGGCGCCACGGCGGCCGAACTGGTGGCGCGGCGGGTCCGCCAGGCGCTGGACAGCGGCGTCGACGGGGTGGTGTCCAGTCCGCTGGAGGCGGCGGCGGCGCGGGCGGCGGCCGACGCGGCGGGCCGGCCCGACTTCCTGATCGTCACCCCCGGCGTCCGCCCGGCCGGTGCGGCCATGGGCGACCAGCAGCGGGTGGCGACCCCCGCCCAGGCCCTTTCAGCCGGCGCCAGCCATCTGGTCGTGGCCCGGCCCGTGACGGCCGAAGCCGATCCCCGCGCCGCCGCCCAGGCCATCGTCGCCGAGATGGCGGGAGTTCCCGTCCGCCAGACCCCTTAGAGCGTCTCCGCCTCCGCCATCGATCCCGTTGCGGCTGGCCTTCGATTTCTGAACTGCTAGGCCTTATTTCCCCGAGGCGGCCGATCCCGCATCAGGCCTCCTCGACCGCTACGGCCTCGTCTTCGTTCAGCAGCCGCCCCTCGCGGCGCGGGGTGACATAGGGCTCGGGGCGCGGCGTCGGCATATTGCCGCGCATCAGGGCCCGCCCGGCCGACAGGCCGCCGGTCAGCTGCAGGTCCAGCCGGGCGTCGTCGCGGCGGCGCACCTCGGCGATGGTGTCGGCGGCCTCGGCCTCGTTCAGACCCATCTCGACCAGCACGGCCTCGCCGAAGCGCAGGGCGGATTCGAAGGTCTCGCGGATCTGATAGTCGGCGCCCGCCTGGATCAGGCGGATCGAATGCCCCCGGTCGAAGGCGCGCACGAAGACCTTGGTCAGGGGGAACTCCCCCTTCAGCAGGGCGACGATGTGGTCGGCGACCTCAGGCTTGTCGATACAGACCAGGACCGCCTCGGCATGGCCGGCGCCCGAGGCGTGCAGCACGTCCAGCCGCGCCCCGTCGCCGTAATAGACCTTGAAGCCGAACTCGCTGGCGGCCTGGATCATCTCCACGTCGTTCTCGATGATCGACACATCGACCCCGCGCGCCAGTAGGGGCTGGGACACCACCTGGGCGAAGCGGCCGAAGCCGATGATCAGCACCTGGCCCTTCAGGTCAGCGGCCGCCTCCACCCCCTCGGCCTCGCCCGCCTCGCCCGTTTCCCTGGGCAGAAGCCGCGCCGTGGCCAGGCTGGTCAGGGGCGTCAGGGCCATGGACAGGATGACCACCGCCGTGGCCGCCGCCGAGATACGCGGATCGAATACCCCGGCGCTGAGGGCCGCGGCGTAGAGGACGAAGGCGAACTCGCCGCCCTGGGCGAACAGGACGGCGCGCTCCACCGCCTCGCGCTCGGACGCCCTGAACAGGCGGGCGACGCCATAGATGGCCACCGCCTTGACGGCCATGAAGGCGATCACCCCGCCGATCACCAGTCGCCAGTCGGCCGCCACCACCGCCAGATCGAGAGACATGCCGACCGACAGGAAGAACAGGCCCAGAAGGATGGCGCGGAACGGCTCGACATCCGCCTCCAGCTGATGGCGGAAGGTCGATTCCGACAGCAGCACCCCGGCCAGGAAGGCCCCCATGGCCATGGACAGGCCGCCCTCGTTCATCAGCCAGGCCGAGCCGACCACCACCAGCAGGGCCGCCGCCGTCATCACCTCGCGCCCGCCGTATCGGGCCAGGAAGCGGAAGATGGGATTGGTCAGCCAGCGTCCGGCCACGAAGACGACCACCAGGGCCCCGACCGCCAGGCCGATGGTCCGCCACAGCGGCGGCCCCGACGTCTCGGCCGCGCCCGCGACAGCCGCCCCCAGAACCGCCACGATGGCCAGCAGAGGCACGATGGCCAGGTCTTCCAGCAGCAGGATGGACACCGCCCTCTGGCCTGAGGGCGCGCCCAGTTCGCCGCGTTCGTCCAGCATCTGCATGATGACGGCCGTGGACGACAGGACAAAGCCCATGGCCACGATGAAGGCCACCGGGATCGACAGCCCCGCCGCCATGCCGGTCAGGGTCAGCAGCAGGCCGGCGCCCAGAACCTGGGCCGCGCCCAGGCCGAAGATCTCGCGCCTCAGACCCCACAGGCGGCTGGGCCGCATCTCCAGCCCGATGATGAACAGGAAGATGACCACGCCGAACTCGGCCACGTGCAGGATGGTCTCCGGCTCGCGGAACACGGCCAGGCCGAACGGGCCGATGGCCAGGCCGGCGGCCAGGTATCCCAGCACCGATCCCAGCTGCAGCTTGCGGAACACCGGCACGGCCACGACCCCGGCGCCCAACAGGACGGCGATATGCCCCAGACCCATGCCCGCCGGTTCCGCCATCGCCGTCGCCCCTGTCGCTTTCCCATCATAGTGGGGACGCATCGCGCCCTTGGCGAGGGGGCGGCGAGGGCCAGCGCCACAGTTTGGCCGAAAGATCACGGATCACTGGCGCTCGGGGGGCATGGAACGGAGACGTCTCATGCACACATTGAAGTCCGCCCTGGCGGTGGTTGCAGCCCTGGGCGTCGGGGCGCCCGTCGGAGCCCCTCCGGCTGCCGCTCCGGTCCAGGCGCGGGTCGTGGACGGCGAGCCGACCGCCGCCGCCTGCCGCGAATACGGCTTCGACCTGGCCCGGACCTCTCGCTCCGACAAACTGGCCATGACGGCTCCGGCCGTGGGAATGGCGGCGCCGATGCCCCCGGCCCCGCCGCCGCCTCCACCGCCGCCCGGCGCAGCCAGCGAAGCCTTCGCCCGGTCACGCGTCGCCGGCCCGATCCTGCCGCGACCGCCGGGCCCGCCGGTCGCCGCCGACACCGAACGCTATCCCGACGCCACGCCCAATCCGGTCAGGCGGGTCGCGGACCAGCCGGTCTCGACCTTCTCGATCGACGTGGACACCGCCAGCTATTCCAACGTCCGCCGCTTCCTGGATGCCGGCCGCGCCCCGCCGCGCGACGCTGTCCGGGTCGAGGAGCTGATCAACTATTTCGACTATGGCTACGCCCGGCCCGAAAGCGCGTCCCAGCCCTTCGCGGTGACCAGCGTCGTCACGCCCTCGCCCTGGGCCGACGGCCGCCAGATCGTGCATATCGGACTTCAGGGCTATGAGCTGCCGGAAGGCCAGCGGCGGCCGCTGAACCTGACCTTCCTGGTCGACGTGTCCGGCTCCATGGGGTCGGCGGACAAGCTGGACCTGGCCAAACAGGCCATGAACCTGATCATCGACCGGCTGCGACCGCAGGACACGGTGGCGGTGACCTATTACGCCGAAGGGGCGGGCACGACCCTGGCCCCCACGCCGGGCACGGACAAGCTGCGGCTGCGCTGCGCGGTGGCCAGCCTCTACGCCTCGGGCGGCACGGCGGGCGCTACCGGCATGACCAACGCCTATGACCAGGCCCAGGTCCATTTCGCCCGCGACCGGGTCAACCGCATCCTGATGTTCACTGACGGCGACTTCAACGTCGGGGTCACCGACGACAAGCGGCTGGAAGACTATGTCGCCGACAAGCGGGGGACCGGAATCTATCTGTCGGTCTATGGCTTCGGGCGCGGCAACTATCAGGACGCGCGGATGCAGGCCATCGCCCAGGCGGGCAATGGCGTGGCCGCCTATGTCGATAGTCTGAACGAGGCGCGCCGCCTGTTCGGCCCCGCCTTCGACCGGGGCGCCTTCCCCATCGCCGACGACGTCAAGGTGCAGGTCGAGTTCAACCCCGCGCGCGTCGCCGAATGGCGGCTGATCGGATACGAGACCCGGCTGCTGAACGAAGAGGATTTCGCCAACGACCGTATCGACGCGGGCGAGGTCGGATCCGGCGCCAGCGTCACGGCCCTGTATGAAATCACCCCCGTCGGCGGCCCGACCCAGGTTCCCGACCGGCGCTATGAATCGGCCCGTCCCCAGGCGGCGCCCGCCGCGCGGGGCAACGAACTGGGCTTCGTCCAGATCCGCTACAAATTGCCGGGCCAGCCGACGTCGGACCTGATCCAGCAGCCGATCCGCGCCGCCGCCACCCGTCCGGGGGAGGCGACGCGATGGGCCCTGGCGGTCGCCGCCTTCGGCCAGAAGCTGCGCGGCGATCCGTGGATGGCGGCCGACTATGGCTGGGACCGCATTCTGGACCAGGCCCAGGGCGCGCGCGGCGACGATCCGTTCGGCGACCGGGCCGAGTTCGTGCAACTGGTGCGGGCGGCCTCGGCCCTGCCGGAGCGGCGAACGCCTTAAACGTCGAACCTGACCCCCTGGGCCAGCGGCAGGGCGGTGGAGAAATTCACCGTCTGGGTCTGGCGGCGCATATAGGCCTTCCAGGCGTCCGAGCCGGATTCGCGGCCGCCGCCGGTGTCCTTTTCGCCCCCGAAGGCCCCGCCGATCTCGGCGCCCGAGGGGCCGATGTTGACGTTGGCGATGCCGCAGTCCGAGCCCCAGGCCGACAGGAAGGCCTCGGCCTCGCGGACGCTGTCGGTGAAGACGCAGGACGACAGCCCTTGCGGGACCGCGTTCTGCATCGCCACGGCACCGTCGAAATCGCGCCAGGTCAGGACATATAGGATGGGCGCGAAGGTCTCGTGCATGACGACCTCGGTCTGGCTCGGCATGCGGACGATGGCCGGGCGCACATAGACGCCGCCCGTCGCCTGGACCCGCGTTCCGCCCGCGATCCCTTCGCCCCCCTGTTCGACCGCCTGGGCCAGGGCGCGGTCGAAGGCGGCCCCGGCGTCCTCGTCGATCAGGGGACCGACCAGGGTTCCGGCCTCGCGCGGATCGCCGATGGGCAGGCTGGCGTAGGCGGCGGCCAGCCGTTCGACCAGGCCGTCCGCGACGCTCTCATGCACCAGCAGGCGGCGCAGGGTGGTGCACCGCTGTCCCGCCGTGCCGACGGCGGAAAAGGCGACGGCCCGCACCGCCATGTCCAGATCGGCGCTGGGCGTCACGATCATGGCGTTGTTGCCGCCCAGCTCCAGCAGCGACCGGCCCAGCCGCCCCGCCACCGTCGCCGCCACGGCCTTGCCCATGCGGGTCGAGCCGGTGGCCGAGACAAGCGGGACGCGCGGATCGGCGGCCAGGCCCTGACCCATCTCACGACCGCCGATCAGCAGCTGGTTCAGCCCCTCCGGCGCCTCGGCCCCGAACCGGGCGACGGCGCGGTCGAACACCGCCTGGACGCCCAGGGCGGTCATCGGCGTCTTTTCCGACGGCTTCCAGATCACCGGATCGCCGCACACCAGGGCCAGGCAGGCATTCCAGGCCCAGACCGCGACGGGGAAGTTGAAGGCGGTGATCACCCCCACCGGACCCAGCGGCTGCCAGGTCTCGCGCATGTGATGGCCCGGCCGTTCGCTGGCCAGGGTCAGGCCGTACAGTTGTCGCGACAGGCCGACGGCGAAGTCGCAGATGTCGATCATCTCCTGCACCTCGCCCAGGCCTTCGGAGACGATCTTGCCCGCCTCCAGAGTCACCAGCCGGGCCAGGTCATCCTTGGCGACGCGCAGCTCCTCGCCCAGCAGGCGCATCAGTTCGCCCCGGCGTGGCGCGGGGATGCGGCGCCAGGCGTCGAAGGCGGCGACGGACCGGGCGATCACGGCGTCCGGATCGGGCGTCAATGCCGCCTCGGCCCCGGCCGCGCCGTCGATGGGCGAGCGGGTCGTCAGGCCCGGTCCCCAGGCGGTGGGGGGAACGCCCAGTCGATCCAGTATTGTCTTCGCCTCTTGCGCCGCCGCGGTCATGGCCGTCTCCCCGATCTTCCCCGCTGTAACCGGCCCGCCCGCGCGGCGAAAGCGGAACCGTAAGCGCGCGGGCGGGTTCTGACGGCGACCCCGAAACTCAAGGAGCCCCCGCCATGAAAATCCGCGACGTGATGAGCAAGGACGTCCAGGTCGCCCGCCCCGGCGACACCCTGCAGGAGGTGGCCGGGCGCATGGCATCCGGCGATTTCGGCTTCATGCCCGTGGCCGACGGCGACACCCTGATCGGAACCCTGACCGACCGCGACATCACGGTGCGCGCCGTCGCCGGCGGAGCGCCTGCGTCCGCGCCGGTGGTCGAGTTCATCACCCGCGACGCCCTGACCGTCCGGGCCGACGACGACCTGAAATCCGTGCTGGACCTGATGGGCGGCCGCCAGATCCGCCGCGCCCCGGTGGTCGACAAGGACGGCCGCCTGGTCGGGGTGGTGTCCCTGGGCGACCTGTCCACGCGGGTGAAGGAGAAATACGCCGGCGAGGCGCTGGAGAGCATCTCGCGCCAGGGCTGACCCCCCGCGCCTTAACGCCCCCTTCACCTTCCCGCTTGACCCGCCGTCAACCCTCGGCGGCCAGACTGGCCGGATTGGCGACGAGGAGGATGGGGCATGGCGCGCGCTCAGTTTCAGAAGGGCCAGAAGGTCTGGGTCGAATGCGTCGGCGCCTGGGCCCATGTCGAACAGGTCCAGCCCGTCTGGGCCAAGGGCTTCGAGGAGCCTGTCCGCGTCACCTATGACGTCGGCCTGGGACGGGAGTTCACGGCCAATGAGCTGATGCTGCCGGTCGAGGATCAGGCGGCGACCGGAGACCTGGGCGACTGGCGCCTGCTGCGTGCGCGCAACAAGTGGCAGATGGCCGAGGACTGCCCCCATCATCCCTATCCGGGCACCTATCCGGTGGTGGTCACCGATGCGGCCGACTGGGGCGGCTGGCGCGTGCCCGGCGCCGAATACGACCGCGACCCGGACCGGATCGAGTTCCAGGCCCGGCTGATCGCCGCCTCGCCCCGCCTGATGGATCTGGCCCAGGCCCTGGTGGACATGGTGGGCGAGGCGCCCGACGACGCCCCGGCCGAGGCCCTGGCCCTGGCGCGACAGGCGCGCGAGGTCCTGCGCGGGATCACCGACATCCTGGCGCCGCCGTCCGAGGCCGCGGCGCCCAGGGCCGTCGAAGCGGCCTGATCGGGCCTTCCGCCTCGACAGGAATCCGCGACGCAGCCTAGATTCCGCCGGTTCGCCGAATCGAGGAGAGAGCGCCTTGCGCGCCACCGAGCGCCGCAGACAGGGTCCGGGGCGACGCGTCGCCGACCGCCATGCCGGAGCTCCGGCCTGGACGCGCATCCTGCTGCTCGCCGTCACCCTGGGCGTCGCGGCCTATGTGCTGCTGTTCGCGCGCGAGGCGGCCCGGCCGATGCGCGAGGCGGATCTGCTGCGCCAGGCGGCGATCCAGGGCGACGCCGATCTTCTGGCGGCCCGGTTCGAGGCGCGCCAGCGCGCGGCCCGCGGCGCCATGATCACCGGGCGCGCGGCTCTGGTCCGTGACGGCGACGCCATGGCGGCGGTCGAGGCGGCCCGGACCGAGGCGCCGGATAGCGCCTTCGCGGTCGTCGCGCCTGACGGGCGGGTCCTGGCGGTGGCCGGGGCCTCTGCCGAGACCTTCTCCGCCTCCGCCGCGCCCGGACTCGCCCCCCGGGCCGCGTCGGATCGGTCCGGCGTCCTGATCGCCGACGCCGACGAAGGGCGCAGGCTGGTCGCCCGCGTCCCCCCGCCCGAGGTGCGCGCCGGCGGGGTCGCGCGAAAGCCCCCGACCCTGTCCCTGGTGGCCGAGTCGGGGATCATGGCCTCGACCCAGACGGACCGGATCGGCCGCCCTCTGACCGCCCTGGCGCTTCAGGCCGCCGCCCTGCAACAACAGACTAAGCCCCGCTTCGAGATCATCGAAGGGGCGGGACGTCTGACCGCCGTATCCTCGGCGGGCGGCGGCGTCTTCGCGGTCGCCAGCATGCCGGTGGGCACGGGGGCCGCGGCTCTTCTGGACGACATCTGGGTTCTGGCCGCGCCCCTGGTCCTGGGCGTCGCCGTTCTGTTGCTGGTGCTTTTGAACCGCTGGCGCCAGGCCCGCATTAGCCGTCAGTGGGTGGCCTCCGAGCGCCGCTTCCGAGTCGCGGTCGAGGCGGCCCGATGCGGGGTCTGGGAATGGGACCTGGGCGAGGGATCGGTCGAGCTGTCGGACTATATGGCCGCCATGATGGGCTTTCCCGCCGGCGGCCCGGTCCCGGCCGAGACCTTCATGGAGCGGATCCACGCCCGCTATCGTGACCAGGTCGGGCACGCCCTGCGCCAGGCCGCCGCCTTCGGCGCCTTCGAGGTCACCTTTCCGGTCCAGGCGGAGGGGGTCAAGGTGCGCTGGATCGACGCCCGGGGCCAGGCGCGTGGCGAACGCCAGGCGGACGGTTTCACCTCCATCCTGGGGGTGGCGCTGGACATCACCGAGGCTCGCCGCGCCCGCGCCCAGGCCCAGGCCGCCGAGAGCCGCCTGCGCGACGGGATCGAGAGCGTGTCGGACGCCTTCGTCCTGTTCGACAAACAGGGGCGGCTGCTGCTGTGCAACCAGGCCTTCCAGGACGCCTTCGGCTTCGCGCCCGGCGCGGTCCAGCGCGGCGCCCTGAAGGACGAACTGAACCGCATCGCCGCCCTGGCGGTGAAGACCGAACATCCCGCCGCCGGCGGCCGGGCCGGGGCGCGCGAGGTCGAACTGCACGACGGGCGCTGGCTGCAACTGGTCGAACGCTTCACCTCGGACGGCGGCTCGGTGGTCACGGCCGCCGACATCACCGCCATCAAGCTGCAGGAGGCCGAGCGGCAGAAGGCGTCGGACAACCTGCGCGCCATGGTCGATCAGCTGGAGGCCAGCCAGGAGAAGCTGTCCCTGCTGGCGCGCAAATATGAGGTGGCCATGACCCGGGCCGAGGCCGCCAACCAGGCCAAGTCCGAGTTCCTGGCCAACATGTCCCATGAGCTGCGCACGCCGCTGAACGCCATCAACGGCTTCTCCGAGATCATGGCGGCCGAGATGTTCGGGCCGCTGGGCGACGCCCGCTACAAGGGCTACGCTGGCGACATCCTGAAGTCGGGCCAACACCTGCTCAGCCTGATCAACGACATCCTGGACATGGCCAAGATCGAGGCCGGCAAGATGACCCTGCACTATGAGGCGGTGTCCCTGCGCGAAGTGTGCGACGACGCGGTGCGGCTGATGCGCGGCAAGGCGCAGGAGGCGGGCCTGGCCCTGACGGTCGAGGCGGCCGACGGCCTGCCCGAGATCGAGGCCGACCATCGCGGCTGCAAGCAGGTGATGCTGAACCTGATCTCCAACGCCATCAAATTCACGCCGGAGGGCGGCGCCATCACCGTGCGCTTGGCGGCCCTGGGCGCCGACCGGGTGCGGGTGGCGGTCTCGGACACCGGCATCGGCATCGCCCCGGAGGACCTGGAGCGCCTGGCCAGGCCGTTCGAACAGGTCGAGGGCCAGCATTCCAAGACCACCCAGGGCACCGGCCTGGGCCTGGCCCTGACCAAGTCGCTGATCGAACTGCACGGCGGCGCCCTGCACATGGACAGCGCCCCGGGCGAAGGCACCACCGTCTCCTTCGACCTGCCGGTCCGCCGCGCCGCGGCCCAGGCCGAACAGGCCCGCGCCGCCTGACGGGCGCTCAATAGTGCGCGATCAGCCGCTGATGGCGAAGCGACGGTCTTCGGGTCGATGGAGGACGGCTATGCCGACAGCCAGAAAGCGATGGCCGCACACCTCTCGGCTTCCCCTATCGTGCGACAGATGAACCACCACGCCCGCCATTTGACCGTAGGACCACTGATCTTCG
This sequence comes from Brevundimonas sp., assembly GCF_019636155.1. Lineage (GTDB taxonomy): Bacteria > Pseudomonadota > Alphaproteobacteria > Caulobacterales > Caulobacteraceae > Brevundimonas. Next base: position 229,769 of record NZ_JAHBYB010000003.1, read on the forward strand.
ATCGATAGGTTCAAGCGGGAACTGAGGATGACGTCGGTCGATACGCCCCGCTCGTCTTCCGCGGAAAACAGAAGGGCAGGCTGGTCCAAGATCCGATCAGGAAACCACTTGGCCTGTTGGGGGCGTATCACACGCGCAGCACGGAGGAATTCCCCCATGCCGTCGCCAGGAGACAGGATGAATAGGGCGTCGGGGTTCGTGAGTTGCGCAACGGCGTCAGCGGTCATCACATCCGAGACCTATAGACAGAGCGCCTCGCCGAGAGAGGCTGGAGCGGGCAGCGGGAATCGAACCCGCACGAGCAGCTTGGGAAGCTGCCAGGCTACCACTACATCATGCCCGCGGCGCCTCGGCAGCCTCTACGCGACACGGGCCGCTCGCTCAAGCCGCGCCGTGCGGTTTCGGTCGGCCGCCTATTCCAGCCTCCGGGCGACGACGCCGCGCCGGGCCAGCTGGGCCTGGACGCTGTCGGGTCCCACCAGGTGCCCGGCGCCCACGGTGACGAAGGTGACGCCCGACCCTTCCAGCCGCGCCTCGATCTGGTCGGCCCAGTCGATGTTCCGGTCCGTCAGCAGGGTCTGGTACAGGTCGGGGAAGTCGGTCTTCCATTCCGCCACCAGCAGGCGCTCCAGCCCCTCCGCATCGCCGGTGCGCCAGGCGGCGACCATGCCGCCCACCTGTTCGGTCGCCTGGTCCACCCCGTCCAGGGCGTGTCGCAGGAAGGCCATCTCGACCGCCTCGGGCATGGCGGCGAACAGGCCCAGCTGCTGGTCCAGGGTCTCGAAGGCGCGGATGGTCTTGCCGTCCTCGCGCGCCCGGGCCAGCAGGATCATGTCCACCCCGGTGCCCGGCTGGTACCCCGCCCTGATCAGCTGGGCCATGGTCAGGTTCACCGCCGCGAACCAGGGGCGCATGGGGTCCATCAGGGCCGCGCTGGCGCCGATGGCGCGGGCGGCGGCGTCCAGCCGTTCGACATCCCCGGCGTCCAGCCGGCTGGACAGGGGCCGGTCCGGCGACAGGCCGTGCTGGCGGATGATCGGCAGGGCCGCGGCCGCGTCGTCGGGATTGGCCAGTTCGAACCAGACATCCTCGGCCGAGGCGAAGGCCGCCTCGATCTCGGGCGTGCGCCATTCGGTGTCGGGCTTCAGCACATGGACCGAGCCGAACAGATAGAGGGTGGAATCGGCGTCCGTGATCACCCACAGGGCGGGGGCGGCCGTCCGGTCGTCGTCCGCCGCGCGCACCGGGCTGGCCGTCAGCAGGGTCAGGCTCAGGCCAAGGACGCCCAGCACCGGCGCCAGCCTGCGCCACGGCCGCGAGGCTAGGATCGAACGGAAGGTCATGCGTGCTCCACGGACGGCGGGGGGTGAGGGGCCAGCCTATTCCGCCGCCGGGGGTTCGAGCAATTCGGGGCGGCTGACGGCGCGGGGCGACTGTTCCACCGGCGCCAGTTCCGGCAGGGTCTTGCCCTCGTGATCGACCTGCAGATCCTCGAACCGGCGCGCCTGGGTCATGACCTGGCTCTCCAGCGAACCGACGAAGGCGTTGTATTTGCCCACCGCCCCATCGAGCGCCCGGCCCAGGGCCAGGGCGTGGCCGCCCATGACCGACAGTCGCTTGTAGAGATCGCGGCCCAGCCGGGCGACATCCTCGGCGTTCTTGGCCTGCTCCTCGGCGCGCCATCCGTAGGCCACCGCCTTGCACAGGGCGAACAGGGTGGTCGGGGTCACGATCACCACCCGTGAGGCCATGGCCTGGGTCAGAAGCTCCGGCTCGTGATCCAGGGCGCTGGCCAGGAAGGCGTCGCCGGGCACGAACAGGGCGACGAAGTCAGGGCTGGGCCGGAACTGGTCCTGATAGCCCTTGGACGCCAGCTGCCGCATATGGGTCTTCAGGCTGGCGGCGATGCGCAGGGAGGCGGCCCGCGCCTGTTCCTCGCCATCACCCTCTTCCGGCAGGGCCAGGGGCACCTTGGCGTCGATCACGAACATGCCGCCGCCAGGCAGGCGGACGATGAAGTCGGGCCGGTTCTGGCGGCCCTCCTCGTCGGCCTGGGAGGTCTGTTCCTGGAAATCGAACCGGCCGGCCATGCCCGCGGCCTCCAGCACATTGCGGCAGGTCTGCTCGCCCCAGCGGCCGCGCCGGCCGGTGTTGCCCCGCAGGGCCTCGGTCAGCCGGCGCGCCTCGTCGCGCGTCGCCGCCGAGGCGTTCATCAGCAAGGCCAGCTGTTCCTTCAGCCCGCCCGCCTGTTCGGCGCGCGCCTTCTCCAGGGCCGCGACCTGTTCCTGGAATTTGGCCAGGGTCTCGGCCACGGGCTTCAGCTGGGCCTCCAGCCGCTCGCGCGCCACCCGGTCCTGGGCCTGGAAGGTCTCGGTGGCGCGGGTGACCATCTGGCCGGCCACCGCCTCGGCCGATTCCCGCGCCTGGGCCTTCAGATAGTCCGCCATGGCCCCGCGCCCGTCCTCGGCCGCCTCCAGCCGCGCCTCCAGCGCCCGGACGTCGCCCCGCGCCCTCTGCCAGGAGGCGAAGGCCCACAGGAAGCCGGCGCCGAAGACGACGGCGGCGGCCGCCAGGATGATCTCGAGAACGTTCATGCTCCGTTCCTAGACGGAATCGCGCCGTCCTCCAAACCGATCCGGCCTTCTGCGCCCTGATGCAGCGGAGTCACAGGTCCGCATCGTCGTGGTTAAGGGCGCGTCGCGCGGGAACCGGCCGAGTCGCCGCTCCGTTGAGAAGCGTGACAGGAGATCGTCCATGGCCCGCACCAGATCCGACGCCGCCCCCCGTCCCGACCTGCGTCTCGTCTCGGCCGAGAGCGCGGTCTACGAACTGATGAAGGCGCCCGAGACCACGGCCGAACGCGTCAAACGGCTGCAGATGGAGGCCCGCGCCCTGGCCGCCGAACAGGTCGAGGCGCTGGAGGTGGTGCTGAAACAGGCGGCGGCCATGGCCCAGGAAATAGCGGAGGGTGGCGACGCCTATCCGGTCGGGGCCCGTGAACTGGCCGCGCGGCTGGCCTCGGACCTGCCGTCCAAGGCCGAGACCCTGAAGGCCATCGTCGGGCGGACGCTGTAGGACCAGTTCCTCAATCCGCCCTCGCGGCCGGTCGCAACAGCCCCTCGGTCAGGGCGCGGACCACCGGCACGGCCACGGCGTCCCCCATCAGCTTCAGCGCGGCGGTCTCCGACGCCGGCAGGGCGTAGTCCTTGGGCAGGCCCATCAGGCGTGCGCATTCGCGGCCTGTCAGGCGGCGTACGCGGGTTTCGCCCCTCTCGCACACGATCACATACTGGCGCGACGAACCGCCGGCCGGAGTCCGCAGACAGCCGGCCAGGCCGTCGAACCGCACCTCCAGCCTCTGAGCCTTGGCCTGGCCTTCGCGCCGCACCCGTCGGAACCCGGCGCCCACGACGCGGCGGCCCTTCGTCAGGGCGGCCTCGATCCGGGCGCGATGCAGGGGCGCCGCCAGGGACAGGACCGCCCGCCCGCCTTCGGGCGATAGCCAGGTCACCGCCTCGTCCGGCTCCAACAGGTCGGCCAGATCGCTGTTGCGGCGCGGCGGCGGCGGCATCTTCCACCAGGCCCAGGCGGCGCGCACGGCCTGGGGCAGGCGCGCCTGGGCCGCGACCAAGCGGGACGAGTGGAAGGGCGCGAGCGGCGCCGGAGCCTGGGGCGCCTGTCCCTTGCCGCGCATGGCCACGATGAACAGCCGGGGCCGGGACTGGGGCAGCCAGTGCGCCGCGTCCATCTCCAGGGCGCCGACCCTGTATCCCGCCTCGGCCATGGCGGCGCAGACGGCGGCGAAATCGGCCCCGCCGCCCGAGGTCAGCAGGCCAACTACGTTCTCGATCACCACCACGGCCGGGCCGCGCCCCTCGGCGTCCAGCCCCTGCATCAGCCGCCAGAAACCCCAGAAGGCGCCGGACCGCCGCGCCTCCAGCCCTCCGCGCGCCCCCGCCAGGCTCAGGTCCTGGCACGGCGACGAGGCCCAGCACAGGTTGGGCCGTCCAGGCAGATCGGCGGGGGTCAGCCCCCAGACGTCGCCGACCGCCAGCGGAACCGCCGGATGATTGGCGGCGAAGGCGCGGGCCTTGGCCTGATCCAGGTCGTTGGCGAAACCGATGCGGAACCCGCGGCCGCCGGCCTCCAGCCCCAAGCCCGCCAGGCCGCCGCCGCAGAAGAATTCGAAGGCTGTCGGGGCGGCGCGATTCGGCATGAACCGCAGGCTAGCGCACCGAGACCGGCTTGGCGCCCCCTTGACCCGCGCGCGACCCGGCCTTTCCATGCCGGCTGATCGCCGGAGGTTTCCCATGCGCCCGACCCTCGCTTCTTCGCTGGCCGTCCTGACCCTTCTGGCCGGCGCCTCCGCCTGCACCCAAGAGGCGGCTGAGCCCGCCGCCGGCCCGGCCGCACCGGCCCAGGCCGCCGTGCTGGACGGAGTGGACCTGACCCAGCCGCTGCGCGCGCTTGGGACCGAACCCTTCTGGAGCGTCGACATCGGCCCGGACGGGGTGCGCTACGCCGGCGTCGACCGGCCGGAGCGGACAGCGCCCAACCCCGGCCCGGTCATGACCGGCACGGTGGCCACCTGGACCACCGAGGCCCAGGGCGAGGCCCTGGAAATCACCCTGATCGCCACCGAATGTTCGGACGGGATGAGCGACCGCACCTATCCCCTGACGGCGCGGGTCAAGGTCGGGGAAGAGACGCTTCAGGGCTGCGCCGCCGCCACCTCGGCCCTGATGGGGGCGGGCGAGTCGGGCCCGGTTCGCTAGACCATTTTCGGTTCAGTCGGAATCGACTGAACCCAGAACAAGGGTCCAGTTTCTGCTGGAGCGAATATCTGGGTTTAGTTGGACGCGCGTCCAACTAAACCGATTTCGCTCTCGCCTGCCTGTAATTCGCCCTCGTCCTGGGCCATAAGCCGGCGATGAAATTTCTCGACCAGGCCAAGATCTACGTCCGTTCGGGCAATGGCGGCGCGGGCGCCGTCTCGTTCCGGCGCGAGAAATTCATTCCCAACGGCGGGCCGGACGGCGGCGACGGCGGGCGAGGCGGCGACGTCTGGATCGAGGCGGTCGAGGGGCTGAACACCCTGATCGACTATCGCTACCAGCAGCATTTCAAGGCCGGGACCGGCAACCACGGCGCGGGCCGCAACATGCACGGCGCCAAGGGCGAGGACGTGGTGCTGCGGGTCCCCGTCGGCACCCAGGTGCTGGACGAGGACAAGGAAACCGTGCTGCTGGACATGGACGTGTCCGGCAAATCTGAGCTGTTGCTGAAGGGCGGCAACGGCGGCTGGGGCAACGATCGGTTCAAGGGGCCGGTCAACCAGGCGCCGCGCCACGCCAATCCCGGCCAGGAGGGCCAGGAGCGGTGGGTCTGGCTGCGGCTTAAGCTGATCGCAGACATCGGACTGGCGGGCCTGCCCAACGCGGGCAAGTCGACCTTTCTGGCCGCCGTCAGCGCGGCGCGGCCAAAGATCGCCGACTATCCCTTCACCACCCTGACGCCCAATCTGGGCATGGTGGATCTGTCGCCGTCCGAACGGTTCGTCATCGCCGACATCCCCGGCCTGATCGAGGGCGCCAGCGAGGGCGCCGGCCTGGGCACCCGCTTCCTGGGCCATGTCGAGCGGTCGGCCAGCCTGATCCACCTGGTCGACGGAACCCAGGAGGACGTAGCGGGGGCCTATGCGACGATCCGACGCGAGCTGGAGGCCTATGGCGAGGGCCTGGCCGACAAGCCCGAGATCGTGGCCCTGAACAAGATCGACGCCCTGACGCCCGAGGCGCGCGAGGAGAAGGCGGCCCAGCTTAAGGCCGCCTGCGGCCGCCCGCCGATGCTGGTGTCGGGCGTGTCGGGCGAAGGGGTGACCGAACTGCTGCGCGCGGCCTGGACCGAGGTCCGAAAAACCCGCGGCGAAATCGACGACGAGGGCGACGAGGTCGAACCCTTCGAGGTCGGCTGGACGCCGTGATCCTGGAACCGGTCGACTCCGTCGTCCAGAGCGTCGAATGCGTTAGCCCTCAAGCCCGCCGATCAGGATGTCCGCTTCCGCGATCCAGCGCAGCCAGTCCTCCTCGCCGAGGATGCCCCGACGCAGCGCCAGATAGATCATCCGTTCGGCGACCGGCATGGACGCCACGTCGCGGAAATGCTCCGCCTCCAGCGCGCGAAAGGTCGCCAGCCGCTGCTCCCGCGCGGTCCTCTCGCCCGCCAGCATCCCGCGCATGGCCGTTGCGCCGACGGTGTCGATGGCCAGGAGCTTGACCAGCAGGTCGTTGTTCACCCGGGGTGCGATCGGCGCCTCGAACCAGTCGTGCAGTTCTGCGCGACCCGCCTGCGTCAGTCGATACAGTTTCTTGTCCGGCCGGCTGTCCTGTTCCAGCCGTTCGAACGCCACCAGCCCCAGGTCCGCCAGACCTTTCAGGTCACGATAGATCTGCTGGTGCGAGGCCGTCCAGAAGAAGCCCAGGCTCTGATCGAAGGCGCGCACGATGTCGTAGCCGGACGACGGCTCGGCCCCCAGCACGGCCAGGATCACATGTTTCAGCGCCATACGGTCCTCCTTTTATATGCAACATGTTGCATATGGTCGTGGGTTGAGGCAAGGTCGGCGTCATCGATAGGGGACATGGGCGATGATTGACCGACCCGACAAGCGTCCGATCCCGTGGAGCGTGATCCTCGGCGTCCTGATCGGCTTTCCGCTGATCTTCTGGGCCTGGTCCCAACTGCTGCTGGACCGCGAACGGTTCAGCCTTCCGGGCGTCGATTTCTTCGTCGCCTTCTGGGCGGGGACGACGGTCGTCTATCTGCTGAAGATCGCCGTGATCCGCCGGCTTCTGGCCGGGCGGGGCTGGACCTTGGCGGACGTCGGCCTGCCGGTGTCGAAACGGTCCATCGCGATCGGCGTCGGCGGTTATCTGGTTCTGGCCCTGGCCCTGTTCGCCTTCGTCGAGGTCTCGGTCCGGGCCGTCGCCTTCGATCCGGAGAAGCTGGCGAACCTGCCCGGCCTCTATCCCGACACGACGCTGAAACGGGCGGTCTTCCTCGTCATGGCCTTCGTCGCCGGCCTGGGAGAGGAACTGACCTATCGCGGCTTCGCCATCCGAGGCCTGGCCTCGCGCGGGATCAACGCCTGGCTGGCCATTCCGCTTGCGGCGGTCCCCTTCGTCTTCCAGCACGGCCTGAAATCGCTGGACCAGTTCTGGTGGTTCTTCGGCAGCGGCCTGGTCCTGGGCGTCATCTTCGTCGCGACGAAGCGGCTGTGGCCCGGAATCGTCCTGCACTGGCTGATCATCCTCTCGGCCATGCTGGGCGTCTTTTCCGCCATGGCGGCGTGAGGTCTCACGCCTTCGTCGGGCCACGCCCTCGCCGCCGGCATCTGCTCCGGACCGTGATCATCATGGCGACAAGCCCCTCATGGCGTGTTAGGTGCGGTTTCGTTTGCTCAACCGTGAGCATAAGTCCCGCCGCGAGCCCGCTCCGCCTTGTCCTTCTTCCATGCCGGTCCCGCGCCCCAGGCGAATGGCCCCCATTCCGGGGCCTTGAGGGATGGGCTGGCCCTCGCTGCGGGCATGAAGGTCGGCCTCTTCGGGGGGTCCTTCAATCCGGCCCACGACGGCCATTCCCATGTGGCCGAGACCGCCGTCCAGCGTCTCGATCTGGACCGGGTCGTCTGGCTGGTCTCGCCCCAGAACCCGCTCAAGGACAGCCGTCAGACCGCGCCCCTGGCGCAGCGCATGGCCTCGGCCGAGACCTTCGCGCGCGGCCCCAATATGATCGTCTCGGACTTCGAAACCCGCGTCGGCACGACTTGGACCGTCGACACCCTGCGCGCCCTCAAACGCCGTCATCCCGGCGTGCATTTCGTCTGGCTGATGGGATCGGACAATCTGGAGAATTTCCACCGCTGGCGCGGCTGGACCGACATCATGCGGATGATGCCCGTGGCCGTCATCGCCCGGCCCGGCAGCCTCCTGGAAAGCCGCGCCGCCCCGGCCGCCAGACGCTTCGCCGCCCACCGCATCTCGTCCAACGAAGCGCGTCTGTTGCCGACCATGGAGGCCCCGGCCTGGACCTATCTGACGGCGCCGCTTAACCCTCAGTCCTCGACCGCCCTGCGCCGGGCCGCCGCGAGGTGACCTGAGGGGCCGTTTGTGCTAGACAGCCGTTTCAGTAAGTCTTCCGGAGCCCTCAGCTGACCCCCCCGCCCGCGCCCCAAGCGCATGACGACGCCTCTTCCGCCGCCTCCCCGGGGCCGGAGGCCGACGCCCCTCTGCCGGTCGGCGACACGCCGCTGGAACAGGCCATTCTGAACAAGCTGGACGAGGACAAGGCCCAGGACATCGTCCTGATCGACCTGCGCGGCAAGTCGCCCATGTCCGACGCCATGATCGTGGCTTCCGGCCGGTCGCACCGCCATGTCGGCGCCCTGGCCGACCACCTGCTGCGGACCCTGAAGGACCACGGCCTGGGCAAGGCGCGGGTCGAGGGCCTGCCGCACTGCGACTGGGTGCTGATCGACGCCGGCGACGTGGTGATCCACCTGTTCCGGCCGGAAGTGCGCACCTTCTACAATATCGAGAAGATCTGGTCGGTCGACAGCGGCCACCGCATCGACGCGCGGGCCTGACCCCAATCGTTTCGCGCGGCGCCCTCAAGCAGCGAACCGCCGCGCGGCGAGCGTTAGGGCAAGAAACAATGCCCGCCCTCAAACAGCGAGGCTCCGCGAGCCGAGCGGTAGGGCAAGAAACAATGCCCGCCCTCAAGCAGCGAGGCTCCGCGAGCCGAGCGGTAGGGCAAGGGTCATGAGACTTTCGGTCGTCGCTATCGGCAAGCCTGGCCGCGGCCCTGAGGCGGAACTGGCCGACGACTACGCTCGGCGCGCCACCCTGGCTGGAAAGGCCCTGGGTCTCGGCCCGCTCGAGCTGATCGACCTGGATCCAAAGAAACCCGGTAAGGCGCCGGAGGCCGAGCTGATCCTGGCCGCCGCCGAGGGCGCGCACCTGATCGCCTGTGACGAACGCGGCAGGACCTACGCCAGCCGCGCCTTCGCCGACCAGATCGCCCAGCTGCGCGACCGGGGCGAGCGGCGCCTGGTCTTCGCCATTGGCGGGGCGGACGGACTGGACGAGAGCGTACGGCGGGCCGCCGCATCGACCCTGGCTTTCGGACCCCAGACCTGGCCCCACGCCCTGGCGCGGGCCATGCTGGCGGAACAGCTTTATCGGGCGGTGACCATCCTGGCCGGATCGCCCTATCATCGAGACTGATGCGCGGCCTGCTTCCCATTCTGATCCTGGCCCTGGCCGCCGGTCCGGCCGCCGGGCGCCAGACCGCCCCGTCCGAGACGCGCCGGCTTCAGGCCGAATATCGGGACGAGGCGGTGCGCGCCCGGCGACTGAGGGCCGAGGCGTCGGCGGCCGGGCGCGAGATCGCCGCCCTGGAGGACCAGCTGCGTCGCCTGCGGGCCCAGGCCGAGGGCGGCGATCTGCGTGTCCAGGCCCAACGCCAGCGGCTGGAGGAACTGACCGGGCGCGAGGCGGCCCTGCTGGCCCGGATGACCGACGAGCGCGCCCGCCAGGGACGGATGCTGACGGCCCTGCAGATGATGAGCCGCCGCCCGCCGCCGCCCCTGCTGATCCCGGCGGATCAGGCGGTGGACACGACCCGGGCGGCCATATTGCTGCGGGCCATGACGCCTCAGATCGAGGCCCGTGTCCGCGCCCTGCGCGCGCGCCAGGACGAGATCGCCCGGGTGCGGCGGCTGGCGGTCCTGTCAAGCGAGGCCCTGATCACCCTGGAAAGCGAACAGGGTGATCGCCTGGCCGAGATCGAAACCCTGACCGCCCGCCGCCGCGCCCTGGCCACGGTGCTGAAGGCCGAGGCCGCCGCCGCCGCCCGCGCCGCCGCCGTGCTGGAGGCCCGCATCCGCGCCCTGGGCGGAGACGTTTCGGTTCCCGAGACGACCGATCCGGTCCCGACCGGCCTGCCCGGCGGCCTGACCCGCCTGGCCCCGCCCCTGGCCGGCGAACCGTCGCAGAGGTTCGGCGGCGGATCGGTCGGCTGGCGCTGGCGGGCCGACCGGCGCCAGGCCGCCGCCCCGGCCTCGGGTCGCGTTCTGCACGCCGGGCCGCTGAAGGGCTGGGGACAGGTGGTGATCCTGGACCTGGGGCCGGGCTGGCGCGCCGTGGTGGCCGGCCTGGACGCCCTGGAGGTCTCGGCTGGCGCCGATGTGCGCCAGGGCCAGACCCTGGGCCGCAGCGCCCAGGACGGCGAGATCTATTTCGAACTGCGCCGTGACGAACGGCCGGTCGATCCGGCCCCCTGGCTGGGCTGAGGCGCCGTCTGGGGGGATTCCCCTTTCCTTCCTCCGGTGACGCTGTTTTTATCGCCCCCGCGCGTCTCGGCCACGATTCAGCCGCGGGGGCGCGCCCAGATGCCGATGTCGGCCCCGCCGGGCCCAAGAAAGAGAGAGCATGCGTAAACTGCTAGTCGTCGGCGCCGCCGCCCTGGCGCTGGGCGGATCGGCCGTCGCGGTGCAGAGCCAGACGCCCCGCAACGAAACCTTCCGCATGCTGGAGCTGTTCGGGGACATCGTGGCCGCCGTCGAACAGGCCTATGTGGTGCCGGTCGACAACAAGAAGCTGATCGAGGCGGCCCTGCGCGGCATGCTGTCGTCGCTTGATCCGCATTCGGACTATCTGCCGCCCGAGAGTTACGGCGACCTGCAGGAACGGACCGAAGGGCGCTATTCCGGCGTGGGCCTGACCATCAGTTCCGAGGGCGGGCTGATCAAGGTGGTGTCGCCGATGGACGGCGGCCCGGCCGCCGCGGCAGGGATTCAGGCGGGCGACGTCATCTCCTCCGTCGATGGCCAGAACACCGCCGGCATGACCAATTCCCAGGTCTCGGAAAAGCTGCGCGGCCAGGCCGGCACCACCGTGGTGGTGGGCGTGATGCGGGTGGGCGAGGACCAGCGCGAGGTCACCCTGACGCGCGACATCATCCGCATCGATTCCGTCAGCGGCCGGCTGGAAGGCGACATCGCCTATGTCCGGATCTCCAGCTTCAACCGCAACACGGAGACCGAGCTGAACGACACCCTGGCCCGGCTGAAGCGCGAGAACCCGCGCATCACCGGCTATGTGCTGGATCTGCGCAACAACGGCGGCGGCCTGCTGCCGGCGGCCATCGCCGTGTCCGACGCCTTCCTGGAGCGGGGCGAGATCGTCAGCCAGCGCGGACGCCGCCCCGACCAGATCGAACGCTATGCGGCCACCCCCGGCGACCTGACCGGCGGCAAGCCCGTCGTGGTCCTGGTCAACTATGGCTCGGCCTCGGCCTCCGAGATCGTGGCCGGCGCCCTGAAGGACCAGGAGCGGGCGGTGATCCTGGGCCTGACCACCTTCGGCAAGGGATCGGTCCAGACCGTCTTCCCCCTGCGCGGCGGACAGGACGGCGCCCTCTACATCACCACGGCGCGCTACTTCACGCCCTCCGGCCGCTCGATCCAGAAGATCGGCATCGAGCCCGATCTGGAAGTGTCGCGCTCGGCCGCCGAGGCGCGGATCATCTCGCGGTCCAACTTCATCTACTCCGAGGCCGCCTATTCCACCGCCCTGGACGCCTCGATCGGGGCCGAACGGCGCGGTCCCCATGCGGCGCACGAGGCGCCGGGCCCGGACTATCCGGCGGACAAGGACTATCAGCTGGAGCGCGCCCTGCAGCTGCTGCGCGTCGGCGGCGACCTGTCGCGCCTGCCCGCGCCGGGGGCCGACATCGTCATCGACGGCGCCGGAGCCGACACCGCGGACGAAGCCGAGGCGACGCCCGAAGACTGAGCCCTTACCGCCCCTTAGGTGGTGAACGCAGCGTTAGGCTTTCTTAACCGGCCGGCGGCACACTGGCCTGGCAAGAGGTCCGTCCGACGCCCGCCATGTTCGCCAAACGCCAGTCCGCCCTCGCCGCCGCCGCCGGCGCCCCGCCCCGCGCCAGGGGCCCGGTCATGCCCATGAACGCCCTGAGGACCCTGGCGCGCAAGCCGCCGGTCCTGGTGGGGGCGGCGGGCCTGTTCCTGCTGGCCGCCGCCGCCCTGTTCCTGGTCGTCCTGGGCGACCCCCGCGCCGGCGCCCCGTCCGCCCGCGTCAGCCTGAAGCGGCCCGCGGCGGCCCAGACCCCGGCGCCGACCGGCTTCGACGCCTTCTCGATGGGGGCCATGGACCTGTATCAGGACCTGACCGGGACCGCCGACGACGGCCTGGGCGAGGCCGCGTCGGGAGAGGCGCTGATCACCCTGCCCGACGGCGCCACCATCGCCGGGGGCGCCCCGGTCGCCGCCCCGCGCCACGCCGCGTCTCCCCTGCCGGCCGCGCCCATCTCGGGTCTCAGCCAGCCGGGACCGAACGGCGCCCTGCCGACCATCGCGCCGGACGGCCGCACCCCGGCGGTGGCCTACGCCCGGCCCTTCCGCTCGAACGGCAGGCCGCGCGTGGCCCTGATCGTCGGCGGACTGGGGCTGAACGCCGTCACCACCCGCGCCGCCATCGAACGCCTGCCGCCCGAGGTGACCCTGAGTTTCGTGCCCTATGCCGAGGGACTGCAGGGCTGGATCGACCTGGCCCGGGCCCAGGGGCACGAGGTGCTGATCGAGATTCCGATGGAGCCGACCGGTTATCCCGACACGGTCGATCCGGGGCCACAGACCCTGCTGGCCGCCTCCACGCCCGATGAGATCCAGGCCCGGATGACCTGGCTGCTGGGCCGGGCGACGGGATATTTCGGCGTGACCAACTATCTGGGCGACCGGTTCGCCCCGTCGGACGCGGGGATGAACGCCTTCCTGGCCGTGCTGCGCCAGCGCGGCCTGGCCTTCCTGGACGACGGCTCCATGCGGCGCCGCCCCGGCGCCTTCGCCCGCGCCAGCGCCGACCGCATCGTGGATGAGACCCAGACCCCCGCCGCCATCATGGGCCAGCTGAACGCCCTGGAGGCCGCCGCCAAGACCCGCGGCCAGGCCCTGGGGACCGGCTTCAGCTATCCGGTCACGGTCGAGGCCGCCGCCCGCTGGACCGCCGGACTGGAGGCGCGCGGCCTGCAACTGGCCCCCGCCTCGGCCATCGCCGCGCGACCTGGGCGCTAAGCGCAGTGGCGAGTGGCGAGTGGCGAGGGTAGCCACGCCGCCCTTTCAGCCGTCAACAGCCAGGATCTGACCGCACCTCGATCTTGACTCACCCCTCGCCACTCGCCACTCGCCACTTCCATGGACCTCTCCCGCCATCGCCCCAACGTCGGCGTCGTCCTGTTCAACCGCCAGGGCCGGGTCTGGTATGGGCGGCGCGCCGGGACGCCGGGACCGCACAACTGGCAGTTCCCCCAGGGAGGCGTTGATGAGGGCGAGGATTTCAAGGCCGCCGCCCGGCGCGAACTGTTCGAGGAGACGGGGATCCGCTCGGCCGAACTTCTGGCCGCGACGCCCGGTTGGATCGCCTATGACTTCCCGCCCGAACTCGAGGGCCGGAAGATCGCGCGCGGCTGGCGCGGGCAGAAGCAGAAATGGTTCGCCTACGGCTTCACCGGCGAGGAGACGGAGATCGACCTGGAGGCCCACGGAGAGATCGAGTTCGACGCCTGGCGCTGGGGCCGGCTGGACGAGGCCTGCGACCTGATCGTGCCGTTCAAGCGCCCGGCCTATGAACAGGTGGTCGCCGCTTTCTCGGGCCTGGCTGGCATGCTGGCGGGCGGATAGACGGCGACCGTCAGGACGGCCCGCCGTCAGTGGCCGTCGCCGGACAGTTTCATCAGCACCAGGCCCGAGACGATCAGCACCGCCGCCGCCACCCGCATCACCGTGACCTGTTCGCCCAGGACCACGATCCCCACGACAAAGGCGCCGACCGCCCCGATGCCGGTCCAGACCGTATAGGCCGTGCCCAGGGGCAGGCTCTTCATCGCCACCGACAGCAGGCCGAAGCTGACGAACATGAAGGCGAAGGTGGCCACCGTCGGCCACAGGCGGGTGAAGCCGTCCGACTGTTTCATCAGAAACGCCCAGACGACCTCGAACAGGCCGGCGAGAACAACGAGAATCCAGGCCATGGGTCGGCCCTCCTTGCAAAGGGCCGGGCCGTCCCGGACTTGGTCCCGCACGGTTGGCGGGAGCGAGGACGTGGCCTCGTCTTTCAGCGGCTATCTAAGGCGTCGGCCGTGGGCGTCAAGCGCCGCGCGGGCCAAACAGGATGATGGCGGCCCCGGCCAGGCAGACGCCGGCGCCCAGCAGGTCCCACCGGTCCGGCGTGCGATGCTCGACCAGCCACAGCCAGGCCAGGGAGGCGGCGATATAGACCCCGCCATAGGCGGCGAAGGCGCGACCCGCCGCATCCGCCTCGACCCGCGTCAGCAGAACCGCGAACAGGACCAGGAACAGAACCCCCGGCGCGATCCACCAGGGCGACCGGTCCAGCCGCAGCCAGGCCCAGAAGGCGAAACAGCCGGCGATCTCGGCGACCGCCGCCAGGATGTAGAACAGGGCGGTCATCCGCGCCGCCCGCTCCGGCCTCAGTCGGCCGCGACTTCGGCGGCCTGTTCGGCCAGGATGGTCAGGCCCGCCGGGGTCACGTCGGCGAACCCGCCGTGCACCTCGAACCGGCGGCGTGAACCGCCGTCCATGACCGTCACCACGCCTTCGCGCAGGGCGGTCATGAAGGGGGCGTGGTCTGCCAGGACGCCGAAATCGCCCTCGGCGCCGGGCGCATCCACCTGATCCACGAGGCCCGAAAAGACCTCGCGTTCAGGCGACACCAGCGAAAAGTTCAGCTTGCCAGCCATGGATCAGGCGGCCTCGGCGGCCAGCTTCTGGGCCTTTTCGACCGCTTCCTCGATCGGGCCGACCATGTAGAAGGCGGCTTCGGGCAGATGGTCGTATTCGCCGGCCACGATGCCCTTGAACGAGCGGATGGTGTCTTCCAGCGAGACGAACTTGCCCGGCGAGTTGGTGAACTGCTCGGCCACGAAGAAGGGCTGCGACAGGAAGCGGCTGATCTTGCGGGCGCGGGCCACGACCAGCTTGTCCTCTTCCGACAGCTCGTCCATGCCCAGGATGGCGATGATGTCCTTCAGGGCCTTGTACTGCTGCAGCACTTCCTGGACCGAACGGGCGACCTGATAGTGCTCTTCGCCGATGACCAGCGGGTCCATGATCCGGCTAGTCGAGTCCAGCGGGTCCACGGCCGGGAAGATGGCCTGGGCGGCGATGTCGCGGCTCAACACGGTCTTGGCGTCCAGGTGGGCGAACGAGGCGGCCGGGGCCGGGTCGGTCAGGTCGTCGGCCGGGACGTAGATGGCCTGGATCGAGGTGATCGAGCCCTTCTTGGTCGAGGTGATCCGTTCCTGCAGGTTGCCCATCTCGGTCGCCAGGGTCGGCTGATAGCCCACCGCCGACGGGATGCGGCCCAGCAGGGCCGACATTTCCGAACCGGCCTGGGTGAAGCGGAAGATGTTGTCGACGAACAGCAGAACGTCCTTGCCTTCCTCGTCGCGGAAATACTCGGCCTGGGCCAGGCCGGTCAGGGCGACGCGGGCGCGGGCGCCCGGCGGCTCGTTCATCTGGCCATAGACCAGGGCGCATTTCGAACCCTCGGTCGAGCCGTTGTTCTTGGCCGGGTCCACGTTCACGTTGGACTCGATCATCTCGTGATACAGGTCGTTGCCTTCACGGGTGCGCTCACCCACCCCGGCCAGAACCGAATAACCGCCGTAGGCCTTGGCGATGTTGTTGATCAGTTCCTGCATGGTCACGGTCTTGCCCACGCCGGCGCCGCCGAACAGGCCGGTCTTTCCGCCCTTGGTGTAGGGGCACATCAGGTCGATGACCTTGATGCCGGTGACCAGGATCTCGGCCGAGGTCGACTGTTCCTCGAAGCTGGGGGCCTCGCGGTGGATCGGGCGGTACATGTCGGTCTTGATCGGACCGGCTTCGTCGATCGGCTGGCCGACGACGTTCATGATGCGGCCCAGGGTGCCCGGACCGACCGGGGCCAGGATCGAGGTGCCCGTGTCGGTCACCGGCTGGCCGCGCGTCAGGCCTTCCGAGGTGTCCATGGCGATGGTGCGGACCATGTTCTCACCCAGGTGCTGGGCGACTTCCAGGACCAGGGTGAAGGGCTCGCCCGTCTTCTGGTCGACGTTCTGGGTCTCCAGGGCGTTCAGGATGGCCGGCAGGTGGCCGTCGAATTCCACGTCGACGACGGCGCCGATCACCTGGGCGATGCGGCCGGTGGCGACGGCGGCCGAAGCCTTCGGCGCGGCGGTCTTCCTGGCGGCGGCGGGAGCCTTGGTCGCGGCCTTGGGCGCGGCGGGCTTCTTGGCGGCGGGTTTCTTGGTCGTGTCGGTCATCGGTTCGTTCCGTTCGGAAGGTCGTGTCGGTATCGGATCAGAGCGCTTCGGCGCCGGCGATGATCTCGATCAGTTCGGTGGTGATCTGGGCCTGGCGCTTGCGGTTGTATTGCAGGGTCAGGCTGTTGATCAGGTCGCCCGCGTTGCGGGTGGCGTTGTCCATGGCGCCCATCTGGGCCCCGAAGAAGCTGGCCTGGTTCTCATACAGGGCGGCCAGGATCTGGGTGGTGATGTTGCGCGGCAGAAGGGTCTCGAGGATTTCCTCCTCGGACGGCTCGTATTCGTAGGTGGCGCCGTTCAGGTCGATCGGCGGGGCGTCGCCGTCGACGACGGCGGGGATCAACTGCTTGGGCGTCGGCACCTGGGAGATGACCGACTGGAAGCGGCTGTAGAACAGGGTCACGACGTCGGCGTTCCCGGCCTCGAACTCCTCGGCGATCAGGGCGGCGATCGGCTCGGCCGCCGGCAATCCGATGACCTTGTGGTCGCTCATCTCGAAGGTGCGGACGATGCGGTCGCCGTACAGACGCGTCAGGCCGTCGCGGACCTTGCGGCCCACGGCGATGATGCGGACGTCCTTGCCGGCCGCGATCAGGCCGTTGATGCGCTCGCGCGCGGCGCGGATGACGTTGGTGTTGAAGCCGCCCGCCAGTCCCTTGTCGCCGGTGGCGATGACGACCAGGTGCTTCTGGTCCTTGCCCGTGCCTGCCAGCAGACGCGGCGCGCCGTCGCCCGAGACGCCGGCGGCCAGATTGGCGATGACGGCGGCCATCTTGCGGGCATAGGGGCGGGCGCTTTCGGCCTGATCCTGGGCGCGCTTCAGCTTGGCCGCGGCGACCATGTTCAGGGCCTTCGTGATCTTCTGCGTGGATTTCACGCTGTCGATCCGATTGCGCATTTCCTTGAGGCTGGCCATCCGGCGCTACTCTCGCTTCTCGGTCAGATCAGGCTCAGGCGAAGGTCTTGGTGAAGGCGTCCAGAACCGACTTCAGCTCGGTCTCCAGCTCCGGCGTCAGGTCCTTCTTGGTCCGGATGCCTTCCAGCAGGCCGGGGTTGGAGGACTTCACGCGGGCCAGCAGTTCCGATTCGAAGCGGCCGATGTCGCCCACGGCGATGCCGTCCAGATAGCCGCGGGTGCCGGCGTAGACCGAGACGACCTGCTCTTCCATGGTCAGAGGGCTGTACTGGGGCTGCTTCAGCAGTTCGGTCAGGCGCGCGCCGCGGGCCAGCAGCTTCTGGGTCGAGGCGTCCAGGTCCGAGCCGAACTTGGCGAAGGCGGCCATTTCCCGATACTGGGCCAGCTCGCCCTTGATGGTGCCGGCGACCTTCTTCATCGCCTTGGTCTGGGCCGAGGAGCCCACGCGCGACACCGAGATGCCGACGTTCACGGCCGGGCGGATGCCCTGGTAGAACAGGTCCGACTCCAGGAAGATCTGGCCGTCGGTGATCGAGATCACGTTGGTCGGGATATAGGCCGACACGTCGTTGGCCTGGGTCTCGATGATCGGCAGGGCGGTCAGCGAGCCCGAGCCGTAGTCGCCGCTCAGCTTGGCCGAGCGCTCCAGCAGGCGGCTGTGCAGATAGAAGACGTCACCCGGATAGGCTTCGCGGCCCGGCGGTCGGCGCAGCAGCAGGGACATCTGGCGATAGGCGACGGCCTGTTTCGACAGGTCGTCATAGACGATCAGGCCGTGCATGCCGTTGTCGCGGAAAAACTCGCCCATGGCGGTGCCGGCGAACGGGGCCAGGAACTGCAGCGGGGCCGGCTCCGACGCCGTGGCGGCCACGACGATGGTGTAGTCCAGGGCGCCCGACTCTTCGAGGGTCTTGACGATCTGGGCCACGGTCGAGCGCTTCTGACCGATGGCGACATAGATGCAGTAGAGCTTGGCGCTCTCGTCGTCGGTCGCGTTGACCGACTTCTGGTTCAGGATGGTGTCGACGGCCACGGCGGTCTTGCCGACCTGACGGTCCCCGATGATCAGTTCGCGCTGGCCGCGGCCGACGGGGATCAGGGTGTCGATGGCCTTCAGCCCGGTCTGCATCGGCTCGTGCACCGACTTGCGCGGGATGATGCCCGGCGCCTTGACGTCCACGCGGCGGCGCTCGGTGAATTTGATCGGGCCCTTGCCGTCGATCGGCTCGCCCAGCGGGTTGACGACGCGGCCCAGCAGGCCCTTGCCGACCGGCACGTCCACGATCTCGCCCAGGCGGCGGACTTCGTCGCCCTCAGCGATGGCGCGGTCTTCACCGAAGATCACGGCCCCGACGTTGTCACGCTCCAGGTTCAGGGCCATGCCCTTCACCCCGGCCTTGGGGAATTCGATCATTTCGCCGGCCTGGACGTTGTCCAGACCGTGGATGCGGGCGATGCCGTCGCCGACCGACAGCACCTGGCCGACGTCCGAGACGTCCGCCTCGACGCCGAAATTGGCGATCTGCGACTTCAGGATGGCCGAGATTTCAGCGGCGCGGATATCCATGGGGATCTCTCTGTCTTCGTCTTCTGGGGCGAGCCGTCAGGCGCGCCGCATTCTTGTTGTCGGCGCGTGCTTACGCACGCTTGAGGGCGAACTTCATCTGGTCGAGCTTGGTCTTCAGCGAGGCGTCGAACAGCTTCGAGCCGACCTTGACCTTCAGGCCGCCCAGGATCGACGGATCGACGCGGACGGTGGTTTCGGGGTCCTTGCCCAGCGCCGTGCGCAGGGCCGACTGGATCGACTTCAGCTGGGCGGCGCTCAGGGCCTGGGCCGACACGACCTCGGCGGCCACCACGCCCGTCTTCTTGGCATACAGGGCCTCGAAGGCGGCGATGACGGCGGTCAGGTCGCGCGCGCGGCCGTTGGCGGCCAGCAGGCCGAGGAATTTCTTGGTCGTGCCGTTGAATTTCGCCTTGTCGGCGATGGCGGTCAGGCCCTTGGCCTGATCGTCCGATGCGATGACCGGCGAGGTCAGCAGGCGGCGCAGGTCCGCGCTCTCCCCGAAGGCGGCGCGCAGCGACTTCAGGTCGGCCCGCACGGCCTCCAGCGCCTTGGTCTCGTCAGCGAGGTCGAACAGCGCCTGTGCATAGCGCTCGCCGACTTCCGTCGTCCTGAAATCGTCAGCCACAGATATAATGTCCGCGCGGTTAGCGTTCCATCGTGATCGAAGCGAACTCTCGCTGCGACCAAAGGCTTGAAATGCTTGCAGAAAGCATACCGGAGACATGTCTTGCGATATGTCATCTGGCGAAGCCGGGCGCCGGATAGCACCTATCCCCCCAAACCGCAACCGAGGCGGCAGGCCGCACCCCGTGCGGATTGCGGCCTAAGAAACCGCAACGCTAGAAGCGCATTTAGGCAATCGCCGCCTGATCGAACCCCGGGACATTCATGTTCGACGTCGCCCATCTCGTGACCGACCCCGCAGCCTGGGCCGCCCTGGTGACCCTTGTGGTCATGGAGGTGGTGCTGGGGATCGACAACCTGGTCTTCATCTCCATCCTGTCGAACAAGCTGCCGCCCGAACATCGCCAGAGGACCCGGCGCATCGGCATTAGCCTGGCCCTGATCATGCGGCTGGGCCTTCTGGCCACCATCGGCTGGATCGTCGGCCTGACCGCCCCCGTCTTCGACCTGGGTCTGGTCGGGCCGCTGAACGCCCATGGCGAACCCAGTTTCGACACCGCCTTCTCGTGGCGGGACATCATCCTGCTGGCCGGCGGCCTGTTCCTGGTGTGGAAGGCGACCAAGGAAATCCACCACACCGTCGATCCGACCCCCACCGACGCCGTGCTCGACAAGAAGGCGGTGGTTCTCAACAACGTCGGCGCCGCCATCTTCCAGATCATCCTGCTGGACCTGGTCTTCTCGATCGATTCCATCCTGACCGCCGTGGGCATGACCGATCACGTGCCGATCATGATGGTGGCGGTGATCGCCGCCGTGACGGTGATGCTTCTGGCCGCCGATCCCCTGGCGAACTTCATCGAGAAGAACCCGACCGTGGTCATGCTGGCCCTGGGCTTCCTGCTGATGATCGGCATGGTGCTGATCGCCGACGCCTTCGGGGTGCATGTGCCCAAGGGCTATATCTACGCCGCCATGGCCTTCTCGGCCCTGGTCGAGGGGCTGAACATGATGGGTCGCTCCTCGGCCCAGAAACGGGCCGCCGCCGAGGAGGCCGCCCGCGCCGCCCTGAACGACCGCGAGAAAGCCGAGCCCGGCGTCTGATCCGGACTCAGTTCCCGGTCTCGGCCGCGACCCGCGCCCGTTCGGCCCGGGTCGCCTCGTCGCGGGCCCGGCGCTCGGCCGCCAGCCGATGCTCGACGGCGACCAGTTCGCGGTTGTTGTCGGCCGAGGCCTCGGCCCGGCTCTGGCCCGCCTTGCGGCCGGTGATGTCGGCGACCGCCACCGGCGTGACGCATCGCCGCTGCTCGGCCCACCACCAGCGGCCGGAGGTTTCGCAGCGGTCCGCCGGATTGCCCCAGAAGACCTGGTACAGGCCCGCCCCTCCGGCCAGCAGGCCGAACAGCAGGAAGAACAGGACGCCCAGCCGCGCCGGGGTCAGAAAGCGTTTGATCATGGCGGCTTTACCCGGCGTTACGTTGACAGGCCTTCCCGTCCGGTCCAATCCCTGCCGCAAGATTCCGGCCAGCTGATGGAATAGCGCAATGAAGGTTCTCGTCCCCGTCAAACGGGTGATCGACTCCAACGTCAAGGCCCGCGTGAAGGCGGACCAGACCGGCGTCGATCTGGCCAACGTCAAGATGAGCATGAATCCCTTCGACGAGATCGCCGTCGAAGAGGCCGTGCGCCTGAAGGAAGGCAAGGATCACCACGCCGCCGGCACGGCGACCGAGATCGTGGTCGTCTCCATCGGCGTGACCCAGGCCCAGGAGACCATCCGCACCGCCCTGGCCATGGGCGCCGACCGCGGCGTCCTGGTCCAGTCGGACGCCGATCTGGAACCCCTGGCCGTGGCCAAGATCCTGAAGGCCGTGGCCGAGGAAGAGAAACCCGACCTGATCCTAATGGGCAAACAGTCGATCGACGGTGACAACAATGCCGTGGGTCAGATGCTGGCCGCCCTGCTGGACTGGCCCCAGGCCACCTTCGCCGGCAAGGTCGAGATCGGCGGCGGCAAGGCCACCGTGACCCGCGAAGTGGATGGCGGCCTGCAGACCCTGGCGGCGGCCCTGCCGGCCGTGGTCACCGTGGACCTGCGGCTGAACACGCCGCGCTATGCGTCCCTGCCCAACATCATGAAGGCCAAGAAGAAGGAGATCGCCATGAAGGCGGTCGCCGACTACGGCGTCGACACCGCGCCACGCCTCAAGGTTCTGAAGGTCGCCGAGCCGCCCAAGCGGTCGGCGGGCGTCAAGGTCGCCGACGCGGCCGAACTGGTCTCCAAGCTGAAATCCGCGGGGGTGCTGTAATGGCCGTTCTCGTCATCGCCGATCACGATGGTTCGGCCGTCCGCGACACCACGAACAAGACGATCACCGCCGCCCTGGCCATCTCGGGCGACGTGGACCTGCTGGTCCTGGGCAAGGGCGCCAAGGGCGTGGCCGCCGCCGCCGCGAAGATCTCGGGCGTGCGCAAGGTGCTGCTGGCCGACGGCGACGCCGTGGGCCACGGCCTGGCCGAGGCGGTCGAGGCGACCGTCCTGCCCCTGGCCGGCGGCTATGACGCCATCCTGACCCCCGCCAACACCGACGGCAAGAATTTCGCCCCGCGCATCGCCGCCAAGCTGGACACGGCGCCCATATCGGACATCATCGAGGTGGTGTCCGCCGATACCTTTGTGCGTCCGATCTATGCAGGCAACGCCCTGGAGACGGTGCAGTCCTCGGACGCCAAGAAGGTCATCACCGTGCGCCCGACCGCCTTCGCGGCCGCCGGCGAAGGCGGCTCGGCCTCGGTCGAGACGGTCGCCGCCGGCGACGCGCCGAAGACGGCCTTCGTCTCGGAGGAAATGGTCAAGTCGGACCGGCCCGAACTGGGCGCCGCCAAGATCGTCGTCTCGGGCGGCCGCGCCCTGGGCTCGGCGGAAGAGTTCCACGCCGTCATGGACCCCCTGGCCGACAAGCTGGGCGCCGCCGTGGGCGCCAGCCGCGCCGCCGTCGACGCCGGCTACGCCCCCAACGACTATCAGGTCGGCCAGACCGGCAAGGTGGTGGCGCCGCAACTCTACATCGCCATCGGCATCTCGGGCGCCATCCAGCACCTGGCGGGCATGAAGGACTCCAAGGTCATCGTGGCCATCAACAAGGACGCTGACGCCCCGATCTTCCAGGTCGCGGACTATGGGCTGGTGGCCGACTACAAGACCGCCGTGCCCGAACTGATGGCCGCCCTGGGCTGATCTTCGATCCGTTTCCGTCCCGGACGCCGGGGCGGGAACGGATCAGAATCGCTGGGCGCGGGCCAGGCCTTCCTGATGGAAGGCGGGATCGCCTAGGGTTTCGTTCAGAACCCGGACCCGCTTCATGAACAGGCCGATGTCGAATTCGTCGGTCATGCCGACGCCGCCGTGCATCTGGACCCCCTCCTGCACCGCCAGTTCGGCGACCCGCCCGGCCTTGGCCTTGGCGATGGCGGCGGCCATGGGGGCGTCGTCACGTTCGCCATCCACGGCCTGGAGCGCGGCCAAGGTGGCGGCGCGGGCGATCTCGATCTCGCTGAACAGATGGGCGGCCCGATGTTGCAGGGCCTGGAACTCGCCGATCAGCCGGCCGAACTGTTGGCGGGTTCGCAGATAGTCCAGGGTGATCCGGAAGGCCTGGTCCCCGGCTCCGACCAGGGATGAGGCCGCGCAGGCCCGGCCGAGGGCCAGGACGCCGTCCAGGATCGCCTCGCCTCCGCCCACCGGCCCGATCACGGCGTCAGCGTCGATCTGAACATCCGCCAGGGTGACGCGGGCGGCGTTATGGGCGTCGACCATGACGGTGCGTTCGATGGCGATGCCCGCGGCCCGGGGATCGACCAGGAACAGGGTGGTCCCCTCCGGCGTCCGCGCGGCCACGATCAGGGCGTCGGCGACATGGCCGTCCAGAACCATGGCCTTGGCGCCGTTCAGACGGAAGCCGTTGCCCGACCGTTCGGCGGTCGTGGCGATGCGGTCGGGCCGGTGCTTGGCGCCCTCGTCCAGGGCCAGGGCGACGATGGCCTGGCCTGCCGCGATGCGGGGCAGCCAGGCGGCCTGCTGGTCCGCCGACGCCGCGCCCAGGGTCCGCGCCGCCAGCACCGCCGTGCCGAAGAAGGGCGAGGGCGTCAGGGTGCGGCCCAGGCTTTCGGCGATGATCCCGGCCTCGACCGCCCCCAGCCCCATGCCCCCATGCGCCTCGGGGATCAGAACGCCGGCGAAACCCATCTCGCCGAAGGCCCGCCACAGGTCGCGCGACACTCCCTCGGCTTCGCGGTCGTCGCGCAGTTTGCGCAGATGGGCGATGGGGGCCTGTTCGTTCAGGAAGCCGTCGGCAGCCCCTTGAAGCAGGGTCTGTTCTTCGGTCAGGATCAGGGGCGCGGCCATCTCTCCGGGATAGGGCCCGCCGCCGCCCGCGGCAAGCGGCGGGGGTGGGTCACGGCGCGGGTCGCAGGGCCCGGGCCAGGAAGGCCGTGACCCGCGGCCAGGCGTCGGCGCGGGCGGCGGCGTTCGCATCGGGCGTTCCGCCGCTGCGATGGGCCTGGCGCGGACCGCCGTCGCCGATCAGGTCATGCCCCGCCTCGGGATAGATCAGGGCCTCGGTCGGCAGGCCCGCCGCCTGGCGCGCGGCGACGATGTTGCGGGCCTGGCGGGCCGAGTTCCACTGGGCGTCCTGCTCGCCCGCGATCAGCATCAGGGCGCCGCCATAGTTTTCGACCGGGATGCGGGCCTCGGCTTCGCGCTCGGGGTGGTCGGCGCGGCCGTTCTCGTGGATGGCGCGCAGGTCCGCCGCGTCGCCCGCCAGCAGCCCCTCGACGAAACCCCGATAGGGCATGAAGGCCAGGGCCTGGCCGTCGAAGGCGAAGGACGACCGCGTGCCCTCGGCCTCCAGCGTCTCCAGGCCCCAGCCCTCCCAGACGAGGTCGCTGGGCGTATAGGCGACGACCGCGTCGATCCAGGGATAACGGCTGGCCGCGATCAGGGCGAACTCGGACCCCTTGGAGCCGGAGAACAGGCCGAACCGCTCGACGTCGGCGCCGGGCATGGCCGCCACGGCGTCGCGCAGCCGCGCCAGCTGGTCCACCGGAATGTCGACGAAACTGCCCGACAGTTCCGGCAGGGCCTTGGGCGGCCCATACTGGCCCCAGTCGGGCGAATAATAGGGCAGGCCCACCGCCACATAGCCCAGCCGGGCCAGGATCGGCCCGAACCGCTCGCCCGCCTCGGTCCCGCCGTCCGCCCCGTGCAGTATCACCACCACCGGTCGCGAGACGCCGTCATCCAGCCGCCAGGCGGCCGCGTGGGGGAATCCCTCGACGGGGGTGCGACGGATGTCCTGGGCCAGGGCGGGCAGGGCGACGCCCAGCATCAGGGTCGCGGCGAGGGCGCCGAAGACTCGGCGGGTGGGTCGGATCATTCTGGTCTCCCGTCAGCGAACCGGTCGCTTGCGAAGAACAGTCGTCGCCGACCGGCGCAACGGATGCAGCCGTCCCTCAGGCCGCCGGCATGGTCCCGGCATTGATGGCGATACGGCCGATCAGCCCCTTGACGATCAGGTCCAGGGCCGAGCCTTCGCGATAGTCGGCGGCGGCGACGAAATTGACCCGGTCTTCCGAGATCAGCCCATAGATCTTGTTCTGGTCCCGCTCGGAATTGCGCGGGTCATAGACGGCGATCGAAAAACCGCCCTTGGTGTGCATCATCTTCATGGTCGGCACGTCGGTGTCGCCGTCGCCCAGGAAGATCATCCGTTCGAACGGCACCGGCCGCACGTCGTCGGGGATGAAGCGGTTGATCTGTTCGTGCTCGTAGTGGTTCAGCACGCCCTTGTTGATGCGGAACAGATACTGGGTCTTGGTGGTGTAGTTGACGCCCACCGCCGGCCAGATGGCCGTGCCGGTCTTGTCGTAAACGAATTTCGACGCGAAGACGTGGCGGAAGGCGTCGCGGATCGGACAGCCTTCGATCATCTCCTCCAGCCCCGCCGAGACGATATAGTGTTCGATCTCAAGGCCATATTGCTGGCCGAAGGCGTCGATGCGCTCGAACCAGCCCTTGCCGGTCAGGTCGGACTTCAGCCCGTCGAACAGCTTCACGTCCTGGCCGTGTTCGCGCAGCATCTTCCTGGTGATCGGCGCCCCGTTCTCGCGCGCCCGCTGCAGCATCAGCTGCATGTACATCAGGATGTTGTCGCCGTCGGATTCGCGCGTCAGACGGTCGGCCTCGCCCCAGAAGTCGCCGATGCCCATGCCCACCGAGGGGATGAAGGTCACCTCCTGCATGTTCCCGCGCGCCAGGGTGCCGTCGAAATCGTAGATCAGGGCGGTCTTCAGGGGGGCGGCCATGCGGCCTCCTAGTGGCGAGTGGCGAGTGGCGAGTGGTTAGTGAAGGCCGTGATGCGAGTCAAAGACGCGCACGCGTCAGCCGCCCTGCTCGCCACTCGCCACTCGCCACTCGCCACTCAGCGAAAGCTCCGGCGGGGCCGCCTCGCCGGCGGCGCTCAGCGGCAGGTGCAGGATGAAGGCGGCGCCCTTGCCCGGCTCGCTCTCCACCTCGGCCCAGCCGCCGTGCAGTTCGACCAGGGCCTTGACCAGGGCCAGGCCGACGCCGGGCCCGCCGCGCTCGCGCCGGACGAAGCGGTCGAACACATTGGGCTGAAGGTGGTAGGGGATGCCGCGCCCGGTGTCGGCGACGCGGATGCGGACCTCGCCCGGCCCGTCCTCGGCCGACAGGGTGACGGCCCCGCCCTCGGACACCGAACGGACGGCGTTCTCCAGCAGGTGATCCAGGGCCTGGCCGATGCGATGGGCGTCGGCGCGGATGGGGGCCAGGCCGGTGGGGCAGGTCACGGTCAGGCTGGCGCCGCGCCCCTCGACCTTGGGCCGCACGGTTTCGCCCGCCTGGTCCAGCAGGTCGCGGACGCGCAGGTCGTGCAGGCTCAGCTCCATCTCGCCGGCGTCGATCTGGGCCATGTCCAGGACATCGTCGATCGAGCGGGCCAGCTGGCTGGCCGCCACCCGGATGGCGCCGGCGTGCTGGCGGCTGCGCTCGGGCAGATCGCCCAGGGTCTCCAGCAGTTCCGAATAGCCGACGATGGTGGTCAGCGGGGTGCGCAGCTCATAGCTGACCGAACCGACGAACTCGCGCTTCAGCGCCTGGCTTTCGGCCAGGGCCGCCTCCTTGGCCTGCAGGGCCTGTTCCAGCTCGCGCCGGGCGGTGACGTCGGAAAAGGCCACCAGGGTGGCGCCGTCCGGCAGGGGGCGGGTGCGCCAGGCGGCGATGCGGCCGTCGCTGGTGCGCCCCTCGCCGGCCACGGCCACCCGGCTTTCGGGGTCCGGATCGGCCACCCGCGCCTTCAGCCCCAGCCACAGGCCGGCGTCGGGCAGGATCGCCTTGCCGATCTCGGCCACCGAATCGAAATCCCCCGCCTGAGCCAGCTGATCGGCGCCGACGCCCCAGAAGGTCTCGAAGGCTTCGTTGTGCAGCCGCATCCGCCCGTCCGACCCGAACACGGCCACCGCGTCGTTCAGCTTGTCCAGGGTCGCGCGCTGGACCTGGATCTGGGCGTTATAGCGACTGCGCAGCTTCAGCTCGTCGGTGATGTCCGAGAACAGCAGCAATATGCCGCCCAGCGGGTGCGGCTGGCGCACGACGCGCAGGGTGCGGCCGTCGGGCAGGGACCAGCTGTCGTCGGGCGAGGCCGCCGAGGCCTCGTAGAAGGCCAGTTCGCGCGCCTTCCAGCCGGCGTAGTCGACCACCTCGGGGATCTGCCGCCCCTGACGCAGCCGGTCCAGAAGCTCGGCGTGGGTCGGGCGGTCGTCCAGCCAGGCGGCGTCCAGGTCGAACAGCGTCTGGAAGGCGGTGTTGTGGAAGGCCAGCCGCTTGGACGGGCCGAAGATGGCCACCGCGTCGGCCAGGTGGTTCAGGGTCTCGTCGTGTGCCTCGACGTGGCGGCGCAGGGTGTCGCGGGTCTCTTCCGCCTCGGTCATGTCGATGGCGAAGGCGATGACCGCCCCGGTTCCGCCCGGCGCCGGTTCGGCCACGATGCGCCAGGCGCGGCGCCGTCCGCCTGAGGCGGTCCAGCGAAAGCCCTCCTGCCGCATGCCGCTGCGCCCCGCCTCGGACGTCAGGGTCTCGACGCCGCGATCGAAGCTCAGGCCCCTGTCGCGCGCGGCGTCCAGGGTGGCGGCCCCCACCTCGTCCAGCCAGGCGCGGTTGGCCCAGGCCAGGCGGCCGGCCGGATCGACCACCCAGGTCGGAACCGGCGAGGCGTCGGCCAGCATGCCCAGACCGCTCTCGGCGGCGTCCGAGGCCAGGCTGGCGCCGGCGGCGTCCAGGGGCGACAGGCGCAGCCAGGCCTCGCCCGACAGGGCCCGGCCGGAAACCCGCCACGGCGCGGGCTGGGCCGGCAGGACGGCGTCGAACGGCGCACCGGTCTGGGTCAGGGCCAGGAGGGGCTCGCCCAGGTGCAGGAACAGGGCGTCGCGCACGGCCTCGGCGTCGTCCGCGTCCAGGGACCGGGTCAGGGCGCGCACCTGATCGGGCAGGCCGACCATGACCGGTTCGCCATCCAGCGACAGCCGCACCTCGTCGAAGGCGGCCAGGGCCCCGTCGTGGCGCGCCCGCTCGCCCTGGGCGGCCAGGATCGCCGCCTCGGCCGCGACCTCGCGCGCGCTCAGTCGCGCCCGCGCCCGCCAGGCCCAGACACTGAGCGCCAGGGCCAGGCCGCAGGCGCCGGCGGTGGCTGCATAGGCGATGTCGGCCTCGGCCATCTCCCTCCACCCGCCAGGGATCGAATCGGATTCACCATAGCGGATTTCGGCGGGCTCCAAAGCGCCGCATTGCGGCCGGCCCCACACGCGGCGATATGTCGGCCATGACCGAGACCTGGACCGACTGGCCCGCGCCGTCGCTGGACGATTTCGCCACCCTGGCGCGGCGCGCCTTCGACGACCTGCCCGACCTGTTCCGCCAGGCGGCGGGCGAGGTGGTGATCCGCATCGACGACTTCGCCGACGACCAGACCCTGGACGATCTGGGCATAGAGGACCCGTTCGGCCTGACCGGCCTGTACAGCGGGGTCGACATCGGCCGGCGTGACGCCATGGGACCAGCGGCGGAACCCTCGCGCGTCTTTCTGTACCGCCGCCCCATCCTGGACGAATGGTGCGAGCGGGGGGACGTCGGCCTGTATGAGCTGATCGCCCACGTCCTGATCCACGAGATCGGCCACCACCTGGGCCTGTCGGACGACGACATCGACGCGATCGAGGACGCCGCCGGCGACTGAACCCGTCCGTTCGCGCTTCGTGAACGGCGCCGCCTGTCCGTTGGCGAAGGCGAGGCGGTTCTCGCCGCAAGGCCGGTGGCGGCAGTGGCGGGCGGCGGCCAGGGTCCGGTCATCGGGGCCCGGCGGTCGGGTCCCCCTGATCCGAGAGCCCGCATGAAGACCCCGATCCGCTCGGCCGCCCTGGCCTCCGCCCTCGCCGCCTGCCTGGCGCTGACGGCGGCTCCGGCCCTGGCCCAGAACGCCGCGCCCCAGACCCCTTCGGCCCACCTGGTCCTGACCTTCGATGTCGGCGCCGAGACCGGGATGGTCATGGTGGCCCTGTTCGACAGCGCTGAAGCCTATGACGCCGGCCGGCCCGTGCGCGTCGCCCGTCTGGACGTGGCCGGCGGTCAGCGGGTCGCGGACTTCGACGGCCTGGCCCCCGGCGACTATGCGGCCAAGGCCTTCCACGACGTGGACGGCGACGGCCAGATGAACACCAACCCCTTCGGCATGCCGACCGAACCCTACGCCTTCTCGAACAACGCCGTCGGCAACATGGGCCCGGCCTCGTGGGACCGGGCGCGCTTCACGGTCGCGGGCGACACCGCCCAGACCCTGCGGCTGAAATAAGGGGGCGGCGTCGATGATCCCGTCCCGTCGCGCCTTCATGATGGGCGCCGCCGCCGTCTCGGCCGCGGTCGCCGCGCCCGAGACCAGTTTCGCCGCCTCGGCCCTGCGCGCCCTTGAAGACGTGGGCGCCCCGGACTGGGCCCTGGCCACCGCCGACGTCGAGGCCGATGTGGCGCCGCGCGCCCTGAACCTGGTGCACGGCCGCGCGCCGGAGGGGCTGAAGGGGCTGCTGTATCGCAACGGTCCGGCGAAGTTCCGCCGCGCGGGCGGATCGGCGGCCCACTGGTTCGACGGCGACGGCCTGATCCGCCGCTTCGCCATCGAGGACGGCCGCGCGGTCCTGTCCGCCCGTTTCGCCGACACGCCCAAGCGCCGTCAGGAGACGCGGCTGGACGCCATGGTCATGCCCGGCTTCGGCACCCTGGCCGATCCGCGCGCCGAGATCGGCTCGGCCGACGACGCCAGCGCGGCCAACACCTCGATCCATCGGGTCGGCGATGCGGTCTGGGCCCTGTGGGAGGCCGGGTCGCCCCTGGCCATGGACCCGAACACCCTGGAAACGCGCGGCTTCGTCACCCTGAGGCCCGATCTGAAGTCCATGCCCTTCCTGGCCCATCCGCGCATCGAGCCGGACGGCCGCATCTGGAACCTGGGGCTGAACGGCGCCCAGGCCATCGTCTGGCGGCTGGCGGCCGACGGGACGCTGGAGGACGCCCAGGTCGTGCCCCTGCCGCGCGCCAGCTACATCCACGACTTCACCGCGACGGCGCGGCATCTGGTCATCGTGCTGCAGCCCTGGGTCCACGCGCGCAACGTCATGCCGATGTCGGCGGCCTTCGACTGGACGCCCCAGGCGGGAACCCAGGTCCTGGTGCTGGACAAGGACGACCTGAGCCGGCGCCGTGTCCACGACCTGCCGACCTTCGGCTTCTTCCATCTGGGCGACGCCTGGGAGGAGGCGGACGGGACCATCCGATTCGACGTCTGCGCCCACCAGGACATGGATTTCGCCGCCCACGGCGCCCAGCGCATCCTGAACGGCGTGCCGACCGGCGGGCGTCCGGCCGAACTGGCCCTGGCCGTCCTGCCGCCCTCCGGCCCGGCGCGGCTGGAGCGGACCGGTCAGATCGCCGAGTTTCCGCGCAGCGATCCGCGCCGGGCGGGCCAGGCCCGGCGGTTCAGCCTGCACACCATCGGCGACACGGCGCGGCGGCCCCTGGCCTGCGGGACCGGGGTGACGGACTGGGCCAGCGGCCGCACCCGCGCCTTCGACTTCGGCGCCGATCATGTGGCGGACGAGATGGTCTATGTGCCCAAGCCCGGCGCGACCGACGAGGCCGAGGCCTGGCTGGTCGGGGCGACCATCAATCTGAAGGCGCGGGCGACCGAACTGCATGTGCTGGACCTGGCCCGGGTCGAGGAGGGGCCGGTCGCCACCTGGCGCGCAGACGTGGCCCTGCCGGCCAGTTTTCACGGGTCGTGGGTGGGGGGCTGAAGCGGCGCCCTACCACCAGCCTTCGGCGCGCAGGCGCCGGGCGTGGACGCGGCTGACCGGCGCGGTCAGGCCGCCGTCCAGGGTCAGGCGGGCCCGGCCGTCGCCGCGGCTGACGTCGCGCACCGCCTCGCGCGCCACCCACCAGCTGCGGTGAACCTGGGCGCCTTCCAGCCCCTCCAACTCGGCCACGGCGTCGGACAGGCGCATCAAGATCAGGTCCGACCCCCGGTCTGTGTGCAGGCGCAGATAGTGGTCCTCGGCCTGGACGGCGATCAGCCGCGCCCCCTTCAGCCGGGGCGGCAGGCGATCCAGGAACCGCGCCGGTCCGGCGTCGGCCGCCGCCGCATGGGTGCGCACCGTCCGCCCGCGCGAGATGAAGATGTTCAGCACGCTCATGCCCAGGCTGACGATCCCGACGGGCAGGAGGAAGGCCGGCAGGACGGCCAGCGGATACATCCGGCCCTGGAACATCAGCCCGGTCACCGCCCAGACCACCAGGGTCA
Organism: Brevundimonas sp.; assembly: GCF_019636155.1. Lineage (GTDB taxonomy): Bacteria > Pseudomonadota > Alphaproteobacteria > Caulobacterales > Caulobacteraceae > Brevundimonas. The sequence continues at coordinate 261,198 of NZ_JAHBYB010000003.1, forward strand.
TCGGCAGGGCGATCAGCACCGTCAGCACCAGGGCGTCCAGCCATGGCCGTTCCGCCGGGTCGATCCAGCGGCAGACGACGACCGAACAGAGATGGCCCCAGGCCCCGCCCGCCACCATCAGAGGAACCCAATAGGCCAGGCGCAGCGTCAGGGGCGGATCACCGCTGATGAAGGCGCCGGAAAAGGCCAGGAAGGCGCCCACGGCCGCGGCGAACCCCACGCCGCGCGCCAGCTGAGACAGGGAGGGGGTCAGGTCCGACCGGATACCCAGGCGATCAGCCCTCTGCCTCGTCGGCGGCCATGCCCATCATGTGGAAGCCGGCGTCGACGTGGATCACCTCGCCCGTCGTCGACAGGCCCAGGTCCGAACACAGCCACAGGGCGGCGCCGGCGACGCCTTCCATCGAGGTGTCCTCCTTCATGGCGCTCATGGCCCGGCCTTGGGAGATCATGCCCCGGCCGCCCGAGATGCCGGCCAGCGACAGGGTGCGCATGGCGCCGGCGCTGATGGCGTTGACGCGGATGCCCCTCGGCCCCAGGTCGCGGGCGATGTAGCGGGTCGCCGCCTCCAGCCCCGCCTTGGCCACCCCCATGGTGTTGTAGTTGGGGATGGCGCGCTCTGACCCCAGATAGGTCATGGTGATCATCGACCCGCCGTTCGGCATCAGTTTCGCCGCCCGTTTGGCCACGTCGACGAAGCTGAACACCGAGATGTTCATGGCCAGGAGGAAGCTGTCGCGGGTGGTGTTGTCGACGAACGAGCCCTGAAGCTCGTTCTTGTTGGCGAAGGCGACCGAGTGGACGACGAAATCCAGGGTTCCGAAAGTCTTCTCGATCTCGGCGAAGGCGGCGTCCATGCTGGCGTCGTCGGTGACGTCGGCCTGGACAATCAGTTTCGCCCCGACGCTTTCGGCCAGGGGGCGCACCCGCCGCTCCAGCCCCTCGCCCAGATAGGTGAAGGCCAGATCGGCGCCTTGGGCGGCCAGTTGCTGGGCGATGCCCCAGGCGATGGAGTTGGCGTTGGCCACCCCCAGGATCAGACCCTTCTTGCCCTTCATCAGGGTTCCGGTCGGCATGGTCCAGGCGGATTCGGCGGCCATGTGTGCGCTCCTCAAATCAGTCGCGCCTTTCTGGACGAGGGCGTCGGACGGAGCAAGTCGGCACGCCTCCCGCTTGGGGTCGCCGCACGGTTCTCGTCGCACCGGCGCACAACAGGCGTCCGGGCCGGGATGACGCGAGGCGAGGCGGTCTCTTAGGCCTGAACCTTCGAGAGGATCAGGGTCCCGTTCGTCCCTCCAAAGCCGAACGAGTTGGACATGACGTGCGTCAGCTCGCCGTCGTGGCGGGCGCGCAGGATCGGCATGCCCTCGAACTCGGGGTCCAGGTTCTCGATGTGGGCGCTCTCGGCCGCGAAGCCGTGCTTCATCATCAGAAGGCAGTAGATCGCCTCCTGCGCCCCGGCGGCGCCCAGGCTGTGGCCGGTCAGGGATTTGGTGGAGCTGATCATCGGCAGGTCGTCGCCGAAGACGTTGCGGACCGCAGCCATCTCCTTGGAATCCCCCACGGGGGTCGAAGTGCCGTGGGGGTTCAGATAGTCGATGCGCGGATTGCCGGCCATTTCCAGCGCGATCTTCATGCAGCGTTCGGCGCCCTCGCCCGACGGGGCCACCATGTCGTAGCCGTCGGAGTTGGCGCCGTAGCCGGTGACCTCGGCATAGATGGTCGCGCCGCGCGCCACGGCCCGTTCGTATTCCTCCAGCACCACGATGCCCGCGCCGCCGGCTATGACGAAGCCGTCGCGGTCCTTGTCATAGGCTCGGGAGGCGACCGAGGGGGTCTCGTTGAAGTTGGACGACATGGCGCCCATGGCGTCGAACATGTTCGACATGGACCAGTCGATGTCCTCAACGCCCCCGGCGAAGACCACGTCCTGCTTGCCCCAGGCGATCTGTTCGGCCGCCGCCCCGATGCAGTGGGCGGACGTCGCGCAGGCCGAGCTGATCGAATAGTTGATCCCCTTCAGTTCGAACCAGGTGGCCAGCACGGCCGAGGGGCCGGAGGCCATGGCCTTGGGCACGGCGAAGGGGCCGATGCGCTTGGGCGAGCCCTTTTCGACCGTCGTCTGGGCCGCCTGCAGGATGACCTGGGTCGAAGGGCCGCCCTCGCCGACGATCAGGCCGATGCGCGGGTCCTTGATCTCGTCCGGCGTCAGGCCGGAATCCTTCAGCGCCTCTTCGAAGGCGATGTGGCCCCACGCGGTGCCATTGGCCAGGAAGCGGGCGGCGCGGCGGTCGACCTTGTCGGCCCAGTCCTCGGCCGTATGGCCCAGGGACGGCGGGGCCCAGACCTGGCTGCGGAAGCCATGGGCGGCGTGATCGGCGGCGTGGCGCACGCCCGATCTGGCGTCTCTCAACGACGCCGCGACCTCGTCCTGGCCCGTGCCGATGGAGGAGACGATGCCCAGTCCGGTGACAACGACACGCCGCATGGGGGTTCTCTCTCTGAAAGGTTCCTGGAGCGTCAGTCTAACGCTCAGCCGCCGACCGGTTCGGCGCCGTCTTTCGTCGCACCGAACAGGCCGACGCGCATGTCGTTGCAGGTGTAGATCACCTCGCCGTCGGCCTCCAGAACGCCGTCGGCGATGCCCATGACCAGCTTGCGGTTGATGACCCGCTTCAGGTGGATCTTGTAGACCACCTTCTTGATGTCCGGCGTGACCTGGCCGGTGAATTTCACCTCGCCGACGCCCAGGGCCCGGCCGCGTCCCGGCCCGCCGATCCAGCCCAGGTAGAAGCCCACCAGCTGCCACATGGCGTCCAGGCCCAGACAGCCCGGCATGACCGGATCGCCGATGAAGTGGCACTGGAAGAACCAGAGGTCCGGATGGATATCCAGCTCGGCCTCGACATAGCCCTTGCCGTGGTCGCCGCCGTCCGCCGTGATCTGGGTGATCCGGTCGAACATCAGCATCGGCGGGGCCGGAAGCTGGGCGTTGCCGGGGCCGAACAGTTCGCCCCGGCCCGAGGCCAGCAGGGCGGCGTGATCGAAGGACGAGGGATATTGCGACGACTGGGTCAAGCGCGCGGGCTCCGTTTGCACCCCTGCGGCCTACACGCTCGCGCCGGACGGCTCAACCGGGTCGTGCGGTCCGGGCCGGGGCGGGGCCGGCCGGGCGGGCGGCGTCGCACAGGGCGCGGGCCTGGGTTCCGAACACAGCCCCTTCGGCCACCCAGCCGCTCAGCTTGCGGGCCCGGACCCGGCACCAGCCGTCCTGACAGTCCTCGATCCCGATCAGGGAATGGGGCTGGAGCCGGGCGCGCACCGAGGCCGTCTCGGACCGCGCGGCGCGGATCGGCGTCTCGCGGGCCGAGGTGTTGAAGACGGTGCGGCGGCCGGACGCCACCGACCGATGGATCCAGGCGACGGAGCCTTCCGGGTCGCACACCTTGCGCCAGTGGCGGGTCTCGGCCACCACCTGGACCGGCAGTCCGGCGGCGCGGTATTCCCACAAGATCTGGTAGTCCAGGCCGGGGCCGCCGCGGGCGCGCACCTGGGAGGATTTCAGCGAGATCCACCGCGGCACCTCCAGCCCTGTCGGGGTCGGCCGGCCGTCGGGCATGGTCGCGGCGCCGCCGCCGAACACGGCGGCGAAGGTCGCGGCGGCGGCGAGCAGGAGCGGGCGTCGGAACGGCGTCTGGATCACGGCGAGGCGTCTCGTTTCGCCCACCATGCCGCGCGGCCTTTAAGGGTTTCCTAACCCTGGGCGGGGCGCCCCGCCCAGGGACCCCAGATGGGTCAGCAGCAGCATCACCGCGGCGGCCGACAGCAGCATGATGAAGCGCCATGGGATCATGCGCGGGCCACGATGGGGATCGGGCGGCCGCGCCCCGCGCCAGCCGGCGAACAGGGCCAGGGCCGAAAAGCCGCCGAGCAGCCACAGGGTCAGGGTCAGGTCCATCCGCCGCAAGTGGCGGCTGACCCCGGTCGGGGCAAGGCCGAAATTCTTGCCGAGGGGTTAATCTTTAACGAGGCCTTAACCCGACGCGCCGCTCCCTGAGGCGGCTTGGGACGGGATTTCCACAGATGGCTGGTGCAAACCCCATATCTTGCGGTTAACGGCGCGTTTACACGCTTGATCTGGGCGATTAGCGTCAGGCGCGTAGGTCGGGAGGCGAATCAGTGAGCGCAGCCGCGCCGTGGAGCGTGAAGGGGATCGATCCCAAGGCGCGTGAGATCGCCAAGGATCTCGCCCGGCGCTCGGGCATGACCCTGGGCGAATGGCTGAACTCCATGATCATCGAAGACGGGGGCGACGACGGCTATACGCCCCTGCCGCGCCGCGCCCACGCCGCCGACAGCTATGAACGTCGCGGCCGCATCCGGCGGATGGACGACGCCTATGGCGCCGACGACGAGATGCTGCATCGGATCTCGGCCTCGGTAGAGGCCCTGGCCGCGCGGCTGGAGGCGTCCGAACGCCGGGCCCAGACGGCCATCCAGGGCGTCGACCAGGCGGTGGCCGGCCTGGTCCGCCGGCTGGACGAGCAGCAGAACGGCGACCGCGCCTGGGGCCGGCGCATCGACGACATCTCCGAAGAGCTGAAGGAAGGCCATCGCCGCCTGCGCCGCTTCGAGACCGAGACCGGACCGAAGACAACCGAGACCTTCGGCAAGGTCGAGACCACCCTGGGGGCCCTGGCCGGCCGGCTCTATGACATGGAGGAGCGCCAGCGGTCCTCGGTCAACGAACTGCGCCAGCGGATGGACGCGGTCGAGAAGACGACGCCGGGTTCGGACCTGCTGCATCAGGTCGGGGCGCGGCTGGACCAGGCCCAGTCGCGCACGGCCGACGCCCTGCGTGGGCTGGAACGGTCCTTCGCCGACCTGGACCGCCGGATGGCCGCGGCGGAACAGCGGGTCGAGCCCGCCGGCGCGCGCGAGGCGGCCCGGTTCGAGAAACTGGCCGAAAGCCTGTCGCGTCAGGTCGAGGCCAACCGGGCGGAGATGATGCGCCGCATCGACACCGCCGAGGCCGACAACCGCATGGCCCGGCTGGAACAGAGCCTGGCCTCGGTCGGCGACCAGGCGCGGGCGGCCGAGGAGCGTTCGGCCCGCTCGATCGAAGCCATGGGCCGCGAGGTCCTGCGCATCGCCCAGAACCTGAACGGCCGGATGCAGCGCGCCGAAAGCGCCGGCGCCGAACAGACGGCCCGGTTCGAGCGCGAACTGAAGCGCCACGCCCAGGCGGTGGAGCAGCGTCTGGTCTCGTCGGACGACCGGCACGCCCTGGCGCTGGAGAAGCTGGGCGGCGAGATCACCCGCATCTCCGACCGACTGTCCGAACGCATCGCCCAATCCGAGCGCAAGTCGGCCCAGGCCATCGAGGACATCGGCCGGCGCCTGTCGGAAAGCTCGGACCGGATCGAGCAGCGCTACGACCGCGCCTCGGGCGAACTGACCGAGCGGATGCGGCTGTCCGAGGAACGCACCGCCCGGCTGCTGGCCGAGGCGCGCGAGACCATCGAGCGCCGGGTCGAGCCCGCGCCCGCCGAACCCCCGGCCGCGCCCGCGCCGGTCGAACGCGACGACGACCTGGTGACCCCCGACTGGCGCTCGGCCGCCTTCCAGGACCCGGCCTTCGACGCCCCGGCCTGGACCGAGACGCCGCCGACCGTCGCCGACCTGATGGCGCCGGCTGTCGAGGAAGCCGAGCCGGCCTCCCCCTTCGGATCGCCCGAACCGTTCGCGGCCTTCGGCGGCGCCGATGTGCAGGACGCCCTGGCCGCGACCGCCGCGGCGATGGAGACCGCCGAACCCGCGCCGCGCCGCGCGGTGCCCGCGGCGGTCGAGGCCGATGCGGACGATTTCGCCGCCGAGACCGAGTTCGTCGATCCGCGCGCCCTGCGCGCCTCCATGGGCGCCGCCGCCGCAGCCGGTCGCGCCAGCCTGCCGGGCCGCAGCGCCGTCGAGGCGGCCCGCGCCGCCATGGCCGCCCCGGCCCAGGAGCCGCCGGCCCGCGCCGCCTTCGGCCTGAACCGCAAGAAGGGCGGCAAGTCCAAGCTGCAGGAACGGCTAGACAAGCAGGCGGCCCGCGACGGCTCGACCGTGCGCAAGGCCCTGCTGGCCTCGGTCACGGCGGTCATGCTGACCGGCGGCGTCTATGGCTATATGCGGCTGACCGACGGGACGACGCCCTTCCCGGGCGTCGGGACCGGCGCCGGCGAGGCGGCCCAGCCGACGGCCCTGAGCCTGACCCCGACCACCACGCCCGATCCGGCCGTGCGCGATGAGGCCCAGTCCCTCTACGCCCTGGCCCTGGAACAGCTGGACAATGGCGACGCCGCCGGGGTCGAGACCCTTAAGCGTTCGGCCCAGCTGGGCGAACCGGCGGCCCAGCTGCATCTGGTCAAGCTGTATCAGGACGGCGAGGCGGGGGTGGCCCAGGATCTGACCCAGGCCCGCGCCTGGGCCCGCCGCGCGGCCGAAAGCGGCAACGCCCGTGGCCGGCACGCCTACGCCATGTATCTGTTCGAGGGGACCGGGGGCGACCGCAACCGGGCCGAGGCCTTCCGCCTGATGCTGGCCGCCGCCAACCAGGGGCTGGTCGACAGCCAGTACAATGTGGCCCGCCTCTATGAGATGGGTCTGGACGGGACGCCGGCCGACGCCGAACAGGCGCTGAAATGGTATATGATCGCCGCGCGCGGCGGCGACGCAGAAGCCCCGGCCGCGGTCGAGCGCCTGCGCCAGGCGGCCGCCCCCGCCACCGTCCAGTCCGCCCGCCGCGCCGCCGAGGCCTTCGCCGTCGAACCCACGGCCGGCTGACCGGACGCGGCGTCCGGGCGATGCGGATTCGACCTGGCGACGAAATGGTCTAAGACCCATCGCATCGCCGCCTCGGCGTTGTCACCGTCCGCATCCAGCCGAAGGCGCGTCCTTTGGATATCTATCTGCCGATCGCCGAGGTTTCGGTGAACTGGCCGCTCCTGGTCATACTGGGGGCGGTGGTCGGCTTCGTGTCCGGACTGTTCGGCATCGGCGGCGGATTCCTGATGGCGCCGGTGCTGATCTTCCTGGGCATTCCGCCCTCGGTGGCGGTGGCCAGCCAGGCCAGCCATGTGGTCGCCTCCTCCACATCCGGCGTGATCCGCTATTCGGGCCAGGGGGCGGTCGACTTCCGCATGGGGCTGATCATGGCCGCCGGCGGGGCCATCGGCGCCCTGCTGGGCGTCGAGCTGTTCCGCTATCTGCGGCTGCTGGGCCAGGCGGACCTGGTGGTGGCCCTGTCCTACCTGACCTTCCTGGGCGTGATCGGCGCCCTGATGCTGAACGAAAGCCTGGGCGAGATCCTGCGGCGGCGTCGCGGCGAGCCGGCCCCCCGCAAGGATCGCCGCCGCCCCCTGTGGCTGTATGGCCTGCCGGGCAAGATGCGGTTCCCGAAATCGGGCCTCTACATCTCGGCGGCGCCGCCCTTCGCCCTGGGCGTCTTCGCCGGCGTCCTGTCGGCCATCATGGGCGTCGGTGGCGGCTTCATCCTGGTGCCGGTCATGCTCTATGTGCTGCGGATGAAGGCCGGGGTGGTGGTCGGCACCAGCCTGTTCCAGATCATCATCACCACCGCCATCACCACCGTGCTCCAGGCCGGGCGCAACCAGACGGTGGACATCGTCCTGTCGACCATCCTGCTGCTGGGCGGGGTGGTCGGGGCCCAGCTGGGGGCCCGGATGTCCGGCCGCATGCGGGGCGAGGAACTGCGCGCCGCCCTGGGACTGCTGGTCCTGGCCGTGGGTCTCTACATGGGGCTGGAGCTGTTCGTGCGGCCCAGCGAGCTGTTCCAGATCGCGCCGGGGGTCGCCGACGGATGATCGCCGCCCTTCCGCCCCCGCCGCCCGCCGTCGTCGCCCCGGCTCCGGCCCCGGCCCCGGCCCCGGAACGCTCGACCGTGACGACCGAGGCGCTGCGCGTCGCCGCCGCCCTGACCGAGGCCCAGGTCAAGGTCGATTCCGGATTCCGCGGGGCCTCCATCGTCCTTTATGGCGCGGTCTTCAATCCGGGGGACCGGCCGGCCGATGTGGTGGTGGTGGTGCGCGGTCCCGACGCCCCTGTCCGCCTGGTCAAGAAGACCCGCAACATGGGCGTCTGGCTGAACAGCCGGCCGGTGCTGTTCGAGGGGGCGCCCGGCTTCTACATGACCGCCTCGACCCGCCCCCTGTCCGACATCGCCGATTTCGGCCAGCTGCGCCGCCTGGGGGTGGGGGTGAACCACCTGCGCATCAATGCGCCCGAGGAAAGCCGCAGCGTCACCCGCTATGGCGTGCGCGACGTGGTGATCAGCCGGCTGGGCGAGGACTATCTGGACTGGCGCCGCGCCGTCATCCGGCTGAAGGAGGCGGCCCAGCTCTACGACACCGATCCGGACGGGGTGGAGTTCGTCGACCGCGGCCTGTTCCGGGCCGAGGTGCGCCTGCCGACCACGGCGCCGACGGGGCGCTACTATACGGAGGTCTGGCTGTTCCAGGACGGCGCCCCGGTGTCGGTCTCCAACCTGACCCTGACGGTCGAGAAGGTGGGGTTCGAGCGCGACCTCTATGAGTTCGCCCATCGCCGACCCTGGTCATACGGCCTTCTCTGCGTCCTTCTGGCCGCCCTGACGGGCTACGGCGCCAGCCGGATCTTCAGACGGAACTGACGCGCCGTACGCCTTCGGCGTCGGCCCGCACGTGGTCGATGGCCGTTGATAATCCGCTGAAAAGAATGGTGGAGGTGAAAGGCTTCGCCTTGAACCGGAACCACGCGGATAGGGTTGGCGTGGCGGCTATTCGCAAAGAAGAAATGGTGGACGCGACAGGGATTGAACCTGTGACCCCTACGATGTCAACGTAGTGCTCTCCCGCTGAGCTACGCGTCCGCCTTGACGGCCCTGGCTGTGCGCCGGGGCGGGAAGGCGGCGTCTATAACCCGGCCCCTTCGCCGACCGCAAGCGGGAAAGCGCGCATCGCCCACCACATCGTCACTCAAGCAGCGAGCGCCCGCGGCGCGAGCGGTAGAGATCAAGAAGACGCAAGTCCCCATCGCTCAAGCAGTGAGCGCCCGCGGCGCGAGCGGTAGCGACAAGAATTAAGCCGCCACCATCTTCTCGACCTCGTCGACCAGATCGCGCAGGTGGACGGGCTTGGACAGGACCTTGGCCTGGGGGCTGGCCTGGGCGGCCGTCAGGGCCACGGCGGCGAAGCCGGTGATGAACATGATGCGCAGGCCCGGCTGGCGCGCCGCGGCGACGCGGGCCACCTCGATGCCGTCGGCGCCCGGCATGACGATGTCGGTCAGCAGCAGGTCGTAGGGCCCCGCCTCCAGGGCGTCGATGGCGTCATCGCCGTTCTCGCAGTCGACCACCTCATGCCCGGCGCGCTCCAGCGCCCGGGTCAGGAAGCCACGCAGCGAGGCGTCGTCCTCGGCCAGCAGAATGCGCGCCATGCAGTGGTCCCCCGGTCTGTCGGCGGACCCTAGACCATTTTCGGTTCAGTCGGAATCGACCGAACCCAGAACAATGGCCCAGGAGTCCCTGGAGCGAAGATCTGAGTTCAGTTGGACGTGCGTCCAACTGAACCGATTTCGCTCTAGGGCCGGAACGGTAAACCGGCCATGAAAAACACCGTCGCGGCGACTTCGCGGCGGCGGCAAACCGGGTATGAAGCGCCATGGACGCCCCGGATGATGCGACTGGAACCGAGCCGGCCTTCGCGGTGACGCCGGCGTCGGGCGATGCGGGGCCGTTCGTCTTCGCCTCGCCCCATTCGGGCGAGCGCCTGCCGGCGGACATGGGCGCCGATCCGGACCTGGCCCCGGGGGATCTGGCCAGCGCCAACGACCTCTGGATGGACCGGCTGGTGGAGGCGGGGCCCCGGCATGGGGCGCCGCTGATCCGGGGCCTGATCGGCCGGGCCTATCTGGATCTGAACCGGGGGCCGGACGAGTGGGACCCGCAACTGGTCGACGCGCCGCCGCCCGGGTTCGAGACGGGCGGGGCCAAGGCCGCCGCCGGCTATGGCGTCGTGCATCGGCTGACAGGCGGGGGCCGGCCGCTTTACATCCGCCGCCTGGACCGGGCCGAGGTCGAGCGGCGGGTGGCGCGGGTGCACGGCCCCTATCACGCGGCCTTGGGCGGGCTGATGCAGGCGGCGCGTGGCCGTCACGGGCGCGCCGTGCTGGTGGACTGGCATTCCATGCCCGGACGGGCGGGCCAGGCCGATGTGGTGCTGGGCGACCGGCACGGAAGCAGCTGCGGGCGCGCGCTGACCCGCACCCTGCGGACCCTGTTCGAGCGCCAGGGCCTGAAGGTGGCGCTGAATCATCCCTATGCCGGGGGCTATTCCACCCGCCTGTGGGGCCGGCCCGAGGCGGGATACGAGGCGGTGCAGGTCGAGATCAGCCGCTCGCTCTATGTCGATCCGCGCACGGGGGGGCCGTCGGCGGGCTACGGCCGCTGTCGCGCCGCCCTGGACCAGGTGATCGCCGGCCTGGTCGGCGGATAAAAAAAGCCGCGCCCGGGGGCGCGGCTGGAAAGTCTATAGGGAGGAAACGCCCAGGAAGGGCATGACGCCCGGAGGCGTCGCATTCAAGCTAGGTTGCAGCGCACAATCCGTCAAGCGGATATGGTGTGCGGCGCGTCACGAAACGTAACAAAAAACCGCTGTCAGCAGAGTTTCCGCCGTTCAACCGGTCAGATCTTGCCGAACATCATGCTGCGGACGCGAAATCAGTCCTTGTCGATCAACCTGCGCGCGTCGCGGATGGCGCGGGCGGCGGGCGAGGCCTCCTGTCGCCACAGCATCAGGGAAAAGGCCGCCGCGACCCCGATCGCCAGCCACAGGGGCCCGAACAGCCAGGCGGCGGCGGCCAGCGAGAAATAATAGGCCCGGACCCCCTGGCTGAAGGCCGTCAGGGCGGGGTTCAGAACCTGGGCCACGGCCTGGCCATAGGCGTCGCGGTCGGGCCCCTCGGCCACCTCGGGCGCCGACCCGATCAGGGCGATGGTGTAGTTCATCTGTCGGATCGACCAGATGAAATCCAGCAGGCCGCGCGCCAGGCAGGCCATGATCAGGGCCAGCTTGCCCTCCAGCAGCCGCACCGGAACCTCCTCGGCGCCGACGGCGGCCAGGCCCCGCAGGGCCGCCTCCCCGCCGAACAATATGCCGGCCACCGCCGCGATCAGCAGCAGGTTGGTCGAGGCGAAGAAGGAGGCCGAGTTGATGGTGTGACCCATCAGCTGGCTGTCCAGCAGCCGCACCTCGCGGTGGGTCATGGCCGTCATCCAGGCCCGCCGGACATGCACCATGTCGGCGTTCAGCGACCCGGCCGTGCGCGCGATCAGGGCCAGGATCGGGCCGTAGCCCAGCCAGCAGAAGAAGAACAGGACCAGGGCGGCCCAATCCAGAGCGGTCATGCCGACCTTGATACACGCGGTCCGGCCCCAGATCGACGGGGCTGCGACGGCGGGAGCGAGATGACTCGGATCTGCGGAGAAGGCGGCGGACGGCAATGGCGGGTTGGCGAAACGCGGCCATCCTGCCGGCCCGGGGTCGGGCAGCGGCCATCGACGGCGCGAACTGGGGGCTGATCACCTTCACCGACTGAGGCGCCGCTTGCCTGAGGGCGGGCGCGGGCCTATCACGGCGGCCTCCCCGTTTCGCAGTTGCACAATAGAGCCCGTCATGAACCTCGACGCCATTCCCGTCGGCCCGAACGCCCCGTGGGACGTCAACGTCGTCATCGAGATCCCCGCCGGGGGCCTGCCGGTGAAGTATGAGATGGACAAGGCCTCCGGCGCCCTGTTCGTGGACCGCTTCCTGCACACGGCCATGTATTATCCGGGCAACTACGGCTTCATCCCGCACACCCTGTCGGACGATGGCGACCCGTGCGATGTGATCGTGATCAACCCGACTCCGGTGGTGCCCGGCTGCGTCATCCGCGCCCGTCCGATCGGCGCCCTGATGATGGAGGACGAGGCGGGCAAGGACGAAAAGATCCTGGCCGTGCCGGTCGACAAGCTGAACCCCTTCTATTCTGGCGTCGCCTCCTATCGCCAGCTGCCGGCCATCCTGATCGAGCAGATCGAGCATTTCTTCACCCGCTACAAGGACCTGGAAAAGGGCAAGCGGGTGGACGTCAACCGCTGGGCCGACGCCGGCGAGGCCGCCGAACTGATCGCTCAGGGCATGAAGGCCGCCGAGGCCAAGCTGCGCGGCGAGGCGGCCTGACGCCATCCCTCTCCGATCAGGAGAGGCGCGCGTTTGAGGTTGGCGCTCCGGCGCCCGCCCGCTATGGCTGCCCCCATGTCCGCTGACATCCCCGCCGAAACCTTCAAGCGCGCCCTGGCCCACGCCGCGCGGGCGCTGGCGGAACAGGCGGAGCTGGAGGTCGTGTTCGGGTCCGACGGGCCGCGGCTGACCGACGGCGTCCTGACCCTGCCCCATCCGCCGCGCGACCCCTCCGGGCCCGAAAGCGCGGCCCTGCGCGGCCAGGCGGACCGGCTGGCCCTGCGGCTGGCCAATCATGACGCGGCCCTGAACGCCCGGCTGCGCCCCGCCGACAGCCGCGCGGCCGAGGTGTTCGAGGCGGTCGAACAGGCCCGGGTCGAGGCCCTGGGCGCCCGCGCCCTGGCGGGGGTGCGGGACAATCTGGACGCCGCCCTTCTGACCCGGCTGGAGAAGACCGGCGCCCTGCGGGCCAACGAGGCCGAGCAGGTTCCCCTGGCCGAGGCGGTGGCCCTGATGCTGGCCGAGCGGGTGACGGGCCGCCGGGCGCCGGACGGGGCGGGCGCCATGGTCGACCTGGTGCGGGCCGATATCGAGCGCAAGGCGGGACGTACCCTGGACGCCCTGGCCGAGACGGCGGACGATCAGGGGCTGTTCGCCCTGAAGCTGCGCGATGTGCTGCGCGACCTGGAGCTGGACCCCGGCGACGGCGCCTTCGACGATCCGGCCGACGACCAGGGCGACGACCAGCCGGACCCGCAGGAGCCGGACGCGGCCGAGGATCAGGACGAGGAAGAGGAGGACGGCGGCGAGGGCGGACAGTCGATGGACGGCTCGGCCGACGACCAGTCGTCCGAGCAGGAGCGCGACAGCCGCCCCGACGGCGCCCCGGCCGATCCGGACGGCGAGGCGTCCGAGGACGGGCCCGAGCTGAACGAAGGCGCCCTGCCCAATCGCACCCAGACGGTGGACGACGGCCGGGCCATCGACGCCTATCGCGTCTTCACCACCGCCTTCGACGAGGTGGTGGACGCCGCCGACCTGTGCGACCCGATGGAGCTGGAGCGGCTGCGCGCCCTGCTGGACCAGCAGCTGGCGGCCCTGTCGTCGGTGGTGGCGCGCCTGGCCAACAAGCTGCAGCGCCGCCTGATGGCCCAGCAGAACCGCAGCTGGGTGTTCGACCTGGAGGAGGGGGTGCTGGACACCGCCCGCCTGACCCGGATCGTCACCGACCCGACCAGCCCTCTGAGTTTCAAGGCCGAGAGCGAAAGCCCGTTCCGCGACACGGTGGTGACCCTGCTGCTGGACAACTCCGGCTCGATGCGCGGGCGGCCGATCATGGTCACGGCGGTGTGCGCCGACATCCTGGCGCGGACGCTGGAGCGGTGCGGGGTCAAGGTCGAGATCCTGGGCTTCACCACCCGGGCCTGGAAGGGCGGACAGTCGCGCGAAGCCTGGATCACGGCCGGGAAGCCGGCCAACCCCGGCCGCCTGAACGACCTGCGCCACATCATCTACAAGGCCGCCGACGCGCCCTGGCGGCGGGCCAAGAAGAACCTCGGCCTGATGATGCGCGAGGGGCTGCTGAAGGAGAATATCGACGGCGAGGCCCTGTTGTGGGCGCACGACCGGCTGATGGCCCGGTCCGAGCAGAGGCGCATCCTGATGGTCATCTCGGACGGATCGCCGGTCGACGATTCGACCCAGTCGGCCAACGCCGCCCTCTATCTGGACAAGCACCTGCGCCAGGTGATCGGCGAGATCGAACCGGCGTCGCCGGTCGAACTGATGGCCATAGGCATCGGTCATGACGTGACCCGCTTCTATCGCCGCGCCGTCATGCTGGCCGATGTGGAGCAGCTGGCTGGGGCCATGATCGAGAAACTGGCCGAACTGTTCGATGCGGAAAGTTCCGCGCCGCGCGGCCGGTCGCAACGCCGTGACCTGGGGAGACGCGCCGCATGATCCCGCTTCGCCGATTTGTCAGCCTGGCCCTGGGCCTGACCCTGGCCGCCTGCGCCGGCGGGCCGGCCACGGGGGTGCGGCCCTGGACCGGCGCCGAGGCCGGGTGGACGGCGGCGGCGGCCGAGAACCGGGCCGTCGGCCTGGGCCTGCCGGGCGGCGCCGTCCTGGCGCCGGGGGTGGCCTTCGCCGGGGGGATCGAGATCGTCCTGGCGCCGGATTCGCCCCTGCACAGCCTGTCGGACCTGAAGCTGACCGGCGAGACCGGCTTCATCTCGGTGACCGACGCCGGCGACCTGGTGCGGGGCGAACTCCGGCTGGATGGCGACGGCCGGCTGACGGGGGTCGAACGGCTGCGCTACCGGCGGCTGACGCTGCGCAGCGGCGATCCGATCGTGGACAAGGCGGACGGCGACGCCGAGGGCCTGGCCTTCACCGAGGCGGGCGACCTGCTGATCAGTTTCGAGCGCGACCATCGCATCTGGAACTATGGCCGCGGCGCCGATCCGGCCGCGCGGCCGACACCCGCCGCCATGCCCGACTACGCCTTCCCGCTGAACGACGGCATGGAGGCGATGGCCGCATCCGGCCGCGGCTGGGTCGTGGCCGGAGAGAGCGGCGGGGTGTGGAACTGCAACAATCGGGACGGCTGCATCACCCTGGTCGATCCGCCCGAGCGGCTGCTGGCCGACAGCGAGTTCCGCATCACCGGCATGGACGCCAATCCGTTCGGCGCCGGCTGGTATGTGGTGCAGCGGTCCTTCACCCCGCCGGTGGACGCCCGCGCCCAGGTGCGCCGGATGCGGCCCGATGGCGAACTGGGCCCGGTGCTGATCGAACTGAAACTGCCGGGCGTGACCGACAATTTCGAAGGAATCGCGGCCGAACGGCGGGGCGACGGGGTGCGGCTCTACCTGCTGTCCGACGACAACAGCAACCCGCCCCAGCGCACCCTGCTGCTGGCGTTCGACCTGGCGCGCTGAGCCTGAGTTCGCGACAAAAAGCCGAGCGCCTGGGGCCCCGAGATATCCTCCCCCCCTTGTGAGGGGGAGGAGACGCATCGTCCTTCTCCCCTTGCGGGAGAAGGTGGCCCGCGCAGCGGGTCGGATGAGGGGTTTCTCCGGCCTTGCCGTCGAGCGTTCGGATGATGTCTAGGGCCCGTGAGACCCCTCATCCGTCAGGCTTCGCCTGCCACCTTCTCCCGCAAGGGGAGAAGGCTTGTTGCCTGCCCTATGCTCGCGACGCGGTCGCTCGCGGCTTGAGGGCGGAATTGGCGGCGCCTCCGCCAGCGGAGGCTGCGAAGTGATGGGAAGGCGGCGGAGCGTCGGGCCTTCGCCCGGCTGGGATGTATGAGTGCCGTGTTCGGCGAGAGGTCTGACGCTCCGCGCGGAGGGTTTCCACGAGCTCGGGGCGGGCGCCGATCTTTTCGGCTACTCCCGGTGGCCCGCGGCGGGCGGGGAGGTCCAACGAACCCCTCCCGGAACGGCCAGAGTAACCCCCTCGACCCTCCCTCGGTCGCCGGACCCGTCGCCAATGACTGTCCGATCCGACGACCGCAGGCCCGTGTGTGTGAGTGACACAACACACAGCCCCGCTTCCTCCGCTCCCGCCGCCGCGAAGTCGCTGGCCTCGCGGCCTCCCCATGCGACGGGACCAGGGGAGTATAGGGCCGTTCTCAGCCCAGGCGTGCGAGATGGGGTTGGCGGTGGGGATTTGTGGGTGGGATCAGGGGGTTGAGTTCCCTGACGCGCGCAGTTGGCGTTCCTGACCCCTCTCCCGTTGGGAGAGGGCTTGAGGCTCGCAGAGCGTAGCGATGCGCATAGCCGAAAGGGTGAGGGGTTACGACGCCCGCCCGGTGAAAGCGAAACCCCTCACCCTTTCACGCAAGTCCAATCGCCCTGACGGGCTCTTGGGCGTTCAAGCCCTCTCCCCATGGGAGAGGGGGCGCGTGGGGTGGTCCCCTCCGCCGCCTGTGGCGGTCCTCCTCCCCCGGCCGGGGCGGACCTGTCAGTCGCGCAGAAGCTCGTTCACGGCGGTCTTGGCGCGGGTCTGGGCGTCCACCCGCTTGACGATGACGGCGCAATACAGGCTTGGGCCGCCGTTCGGGTCGGGCAGGGAACCCGGCACGACGACGGAATAGGCCGGGACCTCGCCGCGGAAGACCTCGCGCGTCGCACGGTCGATGATCTTGGTCGAGGCCGACAGATAGACGCCCATGGCCAGGACGGCGCCTTCGCGGACGATGACGCCCTCGGCCACCTCGGCGCGGGCGCCGATGAAACAGCCGTCCTCGATGATGGTCGGATTGGCCTGGAGCGGTTCCAGCACCCCGCCGATGCCGGCGCCGCCGGACAGGTGCACATTCTTGCCGATCTGGGCGCAGGAGCCGACCGTGGCCCAGGCGTCGATCATGGCGCCCTCGTCCACATAGGCCCCGATGTTCACGAAGCTGGGCATCAGGACGACGTTGCGGCCGATGAAGGCGCCCTGGCGCGCCACCGCGCCCGGAACGGCGCGGAAGCCGGCCTTCTCGAAATCGGCCTCGGTCCAGCGCGACCATTTGCCGGGAACCTTGTCCCAATAGGGGCCGGGCGTCGGATCGCTGAGCCCCATGAAGACATCGACCGGCCCCGCCATGCGGTGGTTGTCGTTCAGCCGGAAGGACAGCAGCACCGCCTTCTTCAGCCACTGATGGGTCGTCCAGACGCCGTCGGCGCCGCGCGAGGCGACGCGGGCCTGGCCGGAATCCAGCAGGGACAGGGCCTGATCGACGGCGTGGCGGACCTCGCCCTGGGTGGCGGTCGAGATGTTCGCCCGGTCTTCCCAGGCGGTCTCGATGACGGAATCCAGACGAGCGATGTCGGTCATGCGGCGGCCTCTTCAAAGGTCAGGGCGGTCAGGAAGTCCAGCAGGTCGGGGGCCATGTGGTCGACATGGTCGCCGATGGGCTTGCCATGGCCGTCGCCGATCAGGACGGTGGCCATGCCCAGGGCCTTGGCGGCCTCCAGGTTGCGGGGCGTGTCCTCGAACATCACGGCGCTGCGTGGCTCGAAGCCGAAGCGTTCGATCATGCGGCGATAGGCGGAGGGGGCGGGCTTGGGCGTCAGGTCGCCGTCCTCGATGGCGAAGACGCCGTCGAAACAGTCGGCGATCCCCAGGCGGGCCAGCACACGATGGGCGTAGTCGCGCGCGCCATTGGTGAAGACGAAGCGGCGGCCCGGCAGGCGCTTAAGTTGTTCGGCCAGGCGGGGATTCGGCTCAAGCGAATCCATCGGCACGTCGTGGACCTCGTGCAGGAAATGGTCGGCGTCGATGGTGTAGTTGGCCATCAGCCCGGCCAGGGTCGTTCCGTGTTCGTCCAGGAACTGGCGCTGCAGCACCCGGGCGCTGTCGGGGTCCAGGCCCACGGCCTCGACGACATAGGCGTTGATCCGGGCCTGGACGAGAGCCATCAGCCCCTGCTCGCGCGGGTAGAGGGTGTCGTCCATGTCGAACACCCAGGCGGTGACGTGGGACAGGTCGATCAAGACGCCTTCACCAGAGTGCCCGCGCCGTGTTCGGTGAACAGCTCGACCAGCATGGCGTGGGGGCGGCGGCCGTCCAGGATGACCACGGCCTCGACCCCGGCGCGGACGGCGGCCATGGCGGTCTGAAGTTTGGGGATCATGCCGCCGGTGGCCACGCCCGTGTCGATCAGTCCCTGCGCCTCGGCCAGGGTCATCTGGCGGATGATCTGGCCGTCCGCCCCCCTGACGCCCGGAACGTCGGTCAGCAGCAGCATACGCTTGGCGTCCAGGGCGCCGGCGACGGCGCCGGCCACGGTGTCGGCGTTGACGTTGAAGGTCTGGCCGTCTTCCGAAACGCCGATGGGGGCGATGACCGGCACCCAGTCGGCGTCGGATTCGATCAGGCGGGTGATCAGCTTGGCGTCCACCCGGGTCGGTTCGCCGACAAAGCCCAGGTCCACCTCATGCTCGATCATGCTGTCGGGATCGCGCTTGGTGCGGCGGGTCTTTTCGACCGTCAGCAGGCCCGCGTCCTTGCCCGACAGGCCGACGCCGCGCACATCAGCCTCCTTGCCCGCATGGGTGATCCAGGCGGCGATCTCCTTGTTGACCGCGCCGGACAGGACCATCTCGGCCACCTGCATGGTGTCGGCGTCGGTGACGCGCAGGCCGTCGACGAAGCTGGATTTCACCCCCGCCTTGTCCAGCATGGCGCTGATCTGAGGTCCGCCGCCGTGGACGACGACCGGGTTCACCCCCATCAGTTTCAGCAGCACCACATCGGCGGCGAACTGCCTGGCCACGGCGCTCTCGCCCATGGCGTGGCCGCCGTATTTGATGACCACGGTCTCGCGGTCATAGACCTGGATATAGGGCAGGGCCTCGGCCAGGGTCCGGGCCGTGTCCCAGGCGCGTTCGTCGGATTGGCGTTCGGTCTCTTCCATGGCCGGTGCGATAGCGCCGGGACGCGGCGAAGTCACGATGAAACCGGGGCCGTTCCGGGCCGTTCAGCCTGGATGAAGGAAACCGAGATCGACGACCGCGACCTGACGCCTTCGGACCCGGCCGACCCGGCGTCCCTGCAGCATGTGGACGCGACCCTGTGTCCCGAGTGCCAGGGGGCGGCGGTGCTGCCGGACGGAGAGACCTGTCCGGTGTGCGAAGGCACGGGCAAGGCGGTGGGGCGGACCGGCGGGGGGTGACCAGGCGACGGCGTCCGCGGCCGGGCCCCCTCCACCGCTTCGCGGTCCCCCTCCCCCGCGGGAGAGGATTTTCAGGCCGCGTCGGGGAACAGGGCGCAGGCCTGGTCGAACTGGGCGGAAAGGGCGTCCAGGGCGTGGTGCAGGTCCGGGTGTTCGCCGTGGCGGGCCAGGGCCAGCAGGGCGGCGTGGGTGCGGGCGGCCAGGGCGGCGGGGCGGGCGGCGCCGGGACGCTGGCGGCGCAGATCGGGGCTGAGGAAGGCGTCGATGGCCTGGGCCTGGTCCGGGGTCGGCGTCAGGGGGCGGCCCAGGCGCTGGGACATCAGCCCGGCCTGGCCGCGCCAGTCGGCGATGAAGTCGTCCCAGGCCATCAGGTGGCGCGGCAGGCCGCGGCCGGCGCGTTCGGCCTCCAGCACATGGCGCAGCCACAGGCGCACGGCCCGGGCCGGGTCCATGCCGTTGCGGGCGTTCAGGCTGGCGGCGACCTCCAGCGGATCGCGGATCGGGGCGACCACGACCGGGGCGTAGCCCGCGCCCTGCAGCACCCGGCGCCAGAAGGGGAAGAAACGGCACAGGCGCGGATCCTTCAGGACGATGGCGTCCGCGTCGCCGAACTCGGCGTGCAGCACCCCGGCCGCTTCCGACGCCCAGGCCGGGTCGGACAGGCGGGCGGGGTCCAGACGGCGCCCGTCGTCCCAGGACGAGCCCGCGGCGGCCAGCAGCCGGTCGTTGAAGGCCGTCACCACCTCGCTTTCCCAGAAGCCCCTGGGGTTGTCCTCGGCCGGGCGCATCAGGGTGCGGGGCGGGGCGGCGCCCAGCAGGGCCAGGGTTCCGGCGACCGAGGAGGTCCCGCTGCGGTGCATGCCCAGCACCACATAGGCCGTGCGATCGGTCATGCGCCTTCCCTCGATTCCGGTTCCGCCTGATCGCAGACGCGGGCGGGCGGCGCAACCGGCGGGCGTCATCGTCTTTCGTCCGACATCACAGGCGGGTAGAAGGCGGCATGGCCCTTTATCCCGTCATCATGTGCGGCGGCGCCGGCGCCCGGCTGTGGCCGGCGTCGCGGCCGTCGCGGCCCAAGCAGTTCCTGGCCCTGGTGGGCGACCGGTCCCTGTTCCAGGAGACGGTGGCGCGTTGCGCGCCCCTGGCCTCGGGCGCCGGGCGGCTGATCGTGGTGGCGGGGGCGGCCCACGCCGGATGGATCGACCGCCAGCTGTCCGACCTGGGGGTCGAGGCCACGGTGCTGCTGGAGCCCGAGCCGCGCGATTCCGCCCCGGCCATGGCGGCGGCGGCGGCCTGGATCGCGGCGCGCGACCCGGACGGGGTGGCCGCCTTCGTCGCCTCGGACCATTTCATTCCCGACCACGACGCCTTCCGACGGGCGGTGCGCGAGGCGGCGAGCGCCGCCGGGGCCCAGGGGCGGATCGTGACCCTGGGCGTCCGGCCCCGCGCGGCCTCTTCGGCCTATGGCTATATCAAGCCGTCGGGGCGGGGGCTGAGTCCGGTCCAGGCCTTTGTCGAAAAGCCCGACGAGGCGACGGCCGAGGCCTATATCGGCGCGGGCTATCTGTGGAACAGCGGCAATTTCATCGTGCCGGCGGCGACCCTGGTGGAGCAGCTGGAGCGCCACGCCCCGGCCGTCCTGGCGGCCGCGCGGGCGGCCCTGCCCGAGGGAGAGGCGACGGTGCTGGACGAAGACTTCCGCACCGCGCCCAAGGTCTCGATCGACTATGCGGTCATGGAGAAGACCGATGTGGCCAGCGTGCTGGAGGTCGATTTCGACTGGTCCGACCTGGGCGCCTGGGACGCGATCGCGGCGACGGGAGCCGGATCGGCCGGAACCCAGGTCCTGGTGGACGGCGAGAACTGCCTGATCCGCGCGCCCGAAGGCGTGGTGGTCGCCGCCGTGGGGGTGCGCGACCTGGCCATCATCGTCGAGAAGGACGCGGTCCTGGTCTGCGACCTGAACCGGGCCCAGGACGTCAAGGGGGTGGTCGAGACCCTGAAGGCCGTGGCGCCGGGCCGTCTGGACTTCGACCTGGACGAGGCGGCGGGCGAGACCCTGCAGTAGGCCACCATCGGTTCGGATCAATCCGAATACATCTCGTCACCCTCGGGACAGGCCCGAGGGTGACGCGTTTATGGGCCCACCCAGGGGCTCAGCCGTAGTCGACGCCGGTCAGATACAGGCCGTCCGACGGCGCCACGGGGCCGCAGGCGGCGCGGTCGCGGGCGTCCAGGGCGCCCTTGAGGTCGTCGGGCGACCAGCGGCCCAGGCCGACCTGGACCAGGGAGCCGGTCATGGACCGGACCTGGCGGTGCAGGAAGCTGCGCGCCGCGAAATGCAGATGCACCTCATCGCCCGCGCGCTCGACATGGGCGAGGTCCAGGGTCTTTTCCGGGCTGGCGGCCTGACAGCCGGCGTCGCGGAAGGTGGTGAAGTCGTGCCGCCCGACCAGATGGGCGGCCGCCGCGTTCATGGCCGCCACATCCAGATCGCCCTTCACATGCCAGACCCGCCCCCGGTCCAGGGCCGGGCGGCCGGGCCGGTTCAGGATGCGATACAGATAGCGCCGGCCGACGGCGGAGAAGCGGGCGTGCCAGTCGTCATCGACCACCACGCAGTCCAGGATGGCCGTGGCCTGTTCGACCATATGGGCGTTCAGGGCGTTCATGACCGTGCGCGCGGGCCAGGCCTTGTCCAGATCGAAGCTGACCACCTGGCCGGTGGCGTGGACCCCGGTGTCGGTGCGGCCGGCGGCGGCGATACGCACCGTCTCGCCGCAGAAGGCGGTGATGGCCGTCTCGATCGCCCCCTGAACCGTCGGCTGGCCCGCCTGGGCCTGGAAACCGTTGTAGGCCGAGCCGTCGTATTCGACCGTGGCGCGATAGCGCGGCATCAGCCCAGCACCGTTCCCGGCGCGAGGGGGAAGCCGCGCAGCATCTCGTCCGCGCCCTGGGCCGACTTGCCCGCGCGCTGGACCCGGACCAGGCGCACCGCGCCCGAACCGCAGGCCACGGTCAAGGAGTCGTCCAGCACGGTTCCAGGCGCGGCCGAGCCGTTGGCCATGGCGGACATCAGGACCTTGATGCGGTTGGGCCCATCAGGGCCCTGAACCTCGAACCAGGCGCCGGGGAAGGGCGACAGGCCTCGGATGTGGGCGTCCACCTGGGCCGCCGGGCGGTTCCAGTCGATCCGGGCCTCGGCCGGGGTGATCTTGCGGGCGTAGGTGGGTTCGCCCTCCTGGGGCGTTTCGGTCGCCGCGCCGCGTTCGATGGCGGCCAGGGCGCGGGGCCACAGGGCGGCGCCCACCGTGGCCATCCGTTCGCCCAGGGACGCGGCCGTGTCGTCGGCCCGGATGGCCATGACCTCGCCCAGCAGGACGGGACCTTCGTCCAGACCCTCGCTCATCCGCATGATCTGGACCCCGGTCTGGGCGTCGCCGGCCATGATGGCGCGCTGGATCGGCGCCGCCCCGCGCCAGCGCGGCAGCAGCGACCCATGCAGGTTGAAACAGCCCAGCCGCGGCGCCTCCAGCACCTCGCGCTTCAGGATCTGGCCGAAGGCGACGACGCAGGCGGCGTCCAGATCCAGACTCTGGAAGATCTCGACCGCCTCGGGCGTCTTCATGGTCTGGGGGGTGAAGACCGACAGGCCCATGGTCTCGGCGAAGGCGTGGACGGGCGAGGGGGTCAGCTTCTGGCCCCGGCCCCGGGGGCGGGGCGGCTGGGAATAGACGGCCACGATTTCGTGCCCGGCGGCGATCAGCTCGGCCAGGGACGGCACGGCGAATTCGGGGGTGCCCATGAAGGCGAGGCGCATTGGCAAATCCAAAACCGGGGTCCCGCCCTCAAGCCGCGAGCGACCGCGTCACGACCTCAAGAGCGCTGGTGAAGCCTCAGTCCCAGCGGGTGAAGACGCCGCCGCCCTCGTCCCACTCGCCGCCGGTGTCCAGGACCTCGTCGAAATCCAGCAGGCGGTCGATCAGCAGGCCGGCGACCAGGCCGATCACCCCGACCCCGACCAGGGTGGCGACCGAGGCCACGCCCGCCTTTTCGGCGCGGGTCAGGCGGCGGCGGCCCGAGGCGTCGATGACGCGGTTGAAACCCTTGCGGAGGTGGCGGCGGCGGCGCGGGCGCATCAGGCGGCCATCCGGGCGTTTTTCTTGACCTTGGCCACGGCGCGCTCGCGCTTCAGCCGCGACAGGTGGTCGATGAACAGGACGCCGTTCAGGTGATCCATCTCGTGCTGGATGCAGACGGCGTAGAGGCCCTCGGCCTCTTCCTCGACGGTCTGGCCGTCGTAGTTCAGATAGCGGATGCGGACCCGGGCCGGGCGTTCGACGGCGTCGAAATATTCCGGGATCGACAGGCAGCCTTCCTCGTAGGTGAACATCTCATCCGAGGACCAGAGAATCTCGGGATTGGCGAAATGGCGCGGGTTGCGGCGCTTTTCGGCGGCCTCGGGGGTCTCTTCCTCGCCCTCTTCGACCTCGCAGGCGCCGTCGCGGTCGCCCAGGTCCATGACGATGACCCGCTTCAGCTCGCCGATCTGGACGGCGGCCAGGCCGATGCCGGGGGCGGCGTACATCGTCTCCAGCATGTCGTCCATCAGGGCGCGCACGGCGTCGTCCACCCCGGCGACGGGAGCGGAGACCTGCTTCAGGATCGCCAGGTCGGCGGCGTTGTCGATGGTCAGGATGCGACGGATGGCCATGGCGGTCAGGTAGGGCCCGGCGCGTCCGGGGTCAAGATTTCCCAGCGGGGCGGTGGGTTATGCCGCATCCTGGGGCGGCAGGTCGCGGGGGCGGCGCTGGGCGTCGATGGCGACATAGGTGAAGACCCCATCGGTCACCCGCACGGGCGGGGCGCTGGCGCGGTTGCGCGACCGTTTCCAGGCCTCGACATGGACCCGGATGGAGGTGCGGCCGGTCTTCAGGATGCGGGCGTAGATCGACACCTCGTCGCCGACGGCCACCGGCTGGTGGAAGACCATGCCGTCCAGGGCGATGGTGACGCAGCGCCCCTGCGCCCGTTCGAAGGCCGGGGTGGCGCCGGCCAGGTCCATATGGGCCAGCAGCCAGCCGCCGAAGATGTCGCCTTCGGGATTGGTGTCGGCGGGCATGGCCACGACGCGGCCGACGGGCTGGCCTTGGGGCAGGTCGGAGAGGGAGGCGGGATCGGTCATGGCGGGGGCTTAGACCATTTTCGGTCCAGCCGGAATCCGCGGCGAAGTTCAGTCGCCCTGATCGGGTCGGCGCGAACGGGTTGCGCCGGCGGGCGGCTTCAGGGCCAGCCGACGGGGCGGCGGACTGAAGGCCACGGCCTGGCTGAGAGCCCGCCAGTCGGCGCCCAGGGCCAGGGCGGCGGCCAGGTCCTCGAACATCGCCCCCTCGCGCAGCCGCCGCCGCAGCAGGGCGACCCCGGCCAGCAGGCGCGCCGCCTCGACCAGGCGGGGGCCGCCGCGCTCCAGGGCGCCGATGTCCTCCAGCGCGCCATGACGCCAGCCCTGCTCGGGCGGGCGGGCCAGGACCATGGCGAAACGGTCCTCGGGGCTGACCCGTTCGGCGATCCAGCGCCAGCGTTTGGCCCGCGGCCCCTTGCGATAATGGCCGCGTCGGGTGGGCAGGCCGTGCTCGGCATAGACCGACAGGGCCGTGGCCTCGACCTGGTCCAGCAGGGCGGTCAGGGCGTTGGCCTCGGGCTCGGCGCGACCGGCCTCTGCGAAGGGGTCGTCCTCGGCCTCGAACCAGGCCGTGGGCGAGCGGCGGCGGAACAGTCCGCCCCAGCCGCCGGAACCGGAGCCCCAGGCCATGGCTCAGTCGATGTTCAGGGCGCTGGTGACCGAGATGTCATAGACCACGCGGCTGATGCTCTGGACGAATTCGAAGAATTTCCGCATCTCGGCCGCACCGGCGTGCGGGGCGTAGATGACGTCGTCCGGCTGGATCATGAAATTGTTGGCGATGAAGAAGCCCGAGGCCTCGGTCAGGTCCAGCTGATAGACGACCGGGACGCCGCGCACCGTGGGGGCCTGGGTCAGGCCCAGGGCCTGGGCCGTCTCGGGCCGCTCGAAGCGGAAGATCAGGACCCGGCGGGCGTTGGCCAGACCGGAGTTCAGCCCCCCGACCGAACCCAGGGCGCCGGTCAGGCTGAGCTGGCCGGCCGGCATGTCCAGCTGGCGCACCGCGCCCAGGGCGCCGAAGGTGGCGTAGCGGCGCGGCTTGTAGGCCAGGTTGATGATGTCGTCGCGCCGCAGCCGGACGTTCTCGGTCATGTCGGTGGCGACGGCGCCCAGGGGGGCCGAATAGGTGCGGCCTTCGCGGCGGATGTTGACGACGATGTCGTCGGCCGGGCGGGTCGGGCCGCCGACGGTGGCCAGGACATCCAGGATGCGGTCGGCGTTGGCGCTGAGCGGGGCGCGGCCGGGCTGGCGCACATCGCCCAGGATGGTGACGGTGTTGGAGTTGTTCTGGGCCACCGAGACGGTGACCTGGGGATTGCCGACCCGGCCCTGGAAGGCGCGGCGGATGGCGTCGGCGGCCTGGGGCGCGGTCAGGCCGTCGACCCGCACGCGTCCGGCGAAGGGCACGCCCACCTGGCCGTCGCGGTCGACGACCATCAGCGGCAGGGTCTGGGAGCCGGACTGGACGCTGGGTCCGCCGGTGGACGAGCCCACGCCGCGGCCGAACAGGGCGCCGGAGGGTTCGAACACCGCCACGGCCAAGGCGTCGCCGATGCCGATCACGTCCAGGGGCGCGTCGCTGGAGGCCTCGGCCAGACTGCCCAGAAACTGGGGCGGGACGGCTTTGATTCGCTCGGTCAGGGCGAAGTCCAGAGGCACCAGGGCGTAGCCGCCCATGGCGTCGGGAGCCGAGGCGCCGCGGTCGATCGCCCGACTGGACGGCCCGTCGCGCGGCAGGGTCGAGCAGCCGCCCAGGGCGGCCAGGAGCATCAGGGTCAGGATGGAACGCGACATGGCGCCTCTGAAGGTCGAACGCCGCCTTGCTTAATAGGCTTTAGGGCAAGGGGCCAGTGGGGATGCGCCGCCGGGCGCTCAGGCCCCGTCCAGGGCCTGGGCGACGCGCTGGAAATGGGCCTGCCAGCTGGGGGCGGGATAGGGGGCGGTCTCGGCCGGGGCGGCGGGCGCGCGGGCGGCCTCTTCCAGGGCACGGAGCCAGCCCAGGCCGTCCAGGGGATCGATCAGCCGGGCCTGCGGCGTCAGTTCCCGGTGGGCCGGGATGTCCGAGGCGATCAGGCGCACCCCCAGGGCCGAGGCCTCGACCGCCGGCAGATCGAACCCTTCCACCGACGAGGGCGCCAGCACCGCCCGGGCGCCGCGCATCAGCTCGACCAGGGCGGCGTCGGGCAGGTCGGAGGCCTGATGCACCAGGCCCTGCAGGGCGGGCGACCGCTCCAGCAGGTCCAGCACGGCCTCGTTCTCCCAGCCGTAGCGGCCGATCAGGGCCAGGCGCGGGGCCGCGGGCCCCATCCCTTCGGCCAGGCGGCGCCAGACGGTCAGCAGGAAGGCCAGGTTCTTGCGCGCCTCGATGGTGCCGACATGGACGAAATAGGGCGGGGTCTCGCCCGGCGGGCCGTTGCGGTGGAAGACCGGCTCTATGCCCAGATGGGCCACGGTCACCGGCGGCGGGGCCAGGCCCTCGGCCGCGGCGAAGGCCGTCAGTTCGTCGGCCGTATATTGCGAGTTCACCAGCACATGGGAGGCGTGGTTCAGGACGATGCGGACCCGGCGGCGATGTTTGGCGGCGTCGCCGGCGCGGCAGAACTCGGGATGGGTGACCGGGATCAGGTCGTGGATCATCGCCACCCGCCGCGTGCCCTGGGCGGCCAGGCCGGACAGGATGCCCGGAGTGTTCAGACTGGTGTGGCCGACGTTGAAATAGAGGCCGCCGGACAGGTCGGCGGGCAGGGCGCGCGAGTTCAGGAACTGGCGCCAGACCCGGCGGGGCCGGCGGACCCGGCCGGCGGTCTCGCCCTCGGGCGGGGGCGGGGGGCTGAGCACCGAATGGGCCGGGGGCGCCGGCGCGCGCAGGGCGTCGAACAGCCGCTTCTCGTGCGGGGTCAGGGCGCGGGCGGCGTGGGCCCCGGCCCATTTCCCGCGCATCTCGGCCACGCTGTCGGCGAACCAGGCCGGATCGACCGCCACCAGGGCGTCGCGCCGCGACCGCACCGGCGACAGGGAGACCTCGGGCAGGGACAGAAGCCATTCGGCATAGGCCAGGCAGACCCGGTCGACGCCGGTCGGGGCCGCCCGCTCGGTGCGGCTGAGCAGGCGACTGGCGTCGAACAGGATCTGGCCGCGCATCAGGCCCCGACTTTGGCGTACAGCTCGCGCAGACGGGCCTGATAGGCTTCGGGCGAGAATTTCGCCGCCTGGACCCGCCCCTTCTCGATCAGGGCGTCGCGCAGGCCGGCGTCGGCGTCCAGGGCGCGGATGCCGCGGGTGATGGCCGGGACGTCGTAGGGATCGACGCTGTAGGCCGCGTCGCCGGCCACCTCGGGCAGGGAGCCGCCGGTCGAGGTCAGGACGGCGGTGCCCAGGGCCATGGATTCCAGCACCGGCAGGCCGAAGCCTTCATAAAGGGAGGGGAAAAGGGTCGCCTTGGCCCCGCGGATCAGGCTGACCAGCATGGCGAAGGGCATGTATTCGTAGGTCAGCAGCTTCTCGGACATGCTGCTCTCGGACTTCTTGATCTGGCCCATCAGGGCCGTCTCGCCCTCTTCCAGCCAGGCCCGCCCGCCGATGATGACCAGGGGGCTGTCGGCGCCCGAGGCCAGATAGGCCTCGACGATCCGGCCCAGGTTCTTCTTGGGCTCGATGGCGCCGAAATAGAGGAAATAGTCCTTCCAGCCGAGGTCGAAGATGCCCGCCAGCTCGCGGGCCACCTCTTCGTCGGGGCGGTCGGCCAGGGCCGGGGGGACGCTGACGGACTGGTAGGTGTTGGTGACCCGGTCCTCGGGCACGCCCAGCAGGCGCACCACGTCCTCGCGCGTCTTTTCCGAGACCACGGCGATGTGGTCGGCGCGCCGGACGATGCGACGGCACAGCCGCAGGAAGGCGGCCTTGTTGTCCAGGGTGGTGTGCGGCAGGCGCAGAGGGATCAGGTCGTGGATGGTGTAGATGTTCGGCACGCCCCGCGCCTCCAGCGGCAGGGGGCAGGTCCAGTGCATCACGTCCGGCGTCGCCTCGGTCGCGCCCTGGGCGCCCCGGGCGTCGAAGGACAGGGGGGTGAAGGTGCGGTAGCGGGCGAAGGCGTTGTTGGCCGAGCGGAACAGGTTGCGCGACGACCAGAAATAGTCGGCCCGGGGCATGCCGCCGCCGGTGCGGGGCCAGATCACCTCGCCGGTCGGGCGCACCGGCCGGGCGCTGCGGCCATAGCGGCTGGCGTAGAGGCCGGCATGGCGCGCCAGGAAGGGCGGCGCCTTGGCCGAGGCGGCGTCGGTCAGGGCGATCTCGTTCAGCACCGGGTTCTTGCGATAGGGGGCGCCGGGTCCGTAGAGGACCTGGGTCCCCATGCCGATGGCCTGGGCGTTGATCAGCAGGTTCCGGCCGTAGGTGGCGATGCCCGAGCCCTTGGCCAGGGCCAGGTTGAAGCCGTCGATACAGATGGAAGTCATTCGGAACCGGGATTCACATCGCCCCCCTCGGGCCCCGGCGGTATCCCACCGCCTCGGAAGACGGTCAACCGGCGGTGGCGGTCAGGCCACGTATCCCGCCTGAATCAGCTCCGAAATATGGACGATGGCCACGGGGCGGCCGTCGTCGACGACGAACAGATTGTTGATCCGGTTGGACGCCAGGCGGTCGACCACGTCGCTCATCCGGGCGTCGGGGCCGACGGTGATCGGCCGGGGGCTCATGATGTCGGCGGCGCTCAGGGCCGAGATGTCCTGGGCGAAGGCGCGACGCAGGTCGCCGTCGGTGACCATCCCCGCCAGGGTTCCGTCGGCGCGGACCACGGCCACGGCCCCCTTTCGCCCCTCGGTGATGGCCGAGACGGTCTCGGCGAAGCTGGCGGATTCCGGCACGCTGGCGGGGGCGGGGTGGTTGTCGCCCATCCATTCGCGCACGCTCTGCAGGCTCATGCCCAGGGCGCCGCCGGGGTGGTGCAGGCCGAAATCCATGGCCGAGAAACCGCGCCGGTCCATCAGCACCATGGCCAGGGCGTCGCCCAGGGCCAGGGTCATCAGGGTCGAGGTGGTGGGGGCCAGGCCGTTGGGGCAGGCCTCGGCCACCTTGGGCATCAGCAGGGTGACGTCCGAATGCCGCGCCAGGAAGCTGGAGGCCCGCTGGGTCATGCCGATGACGGGGATGTCGTTGCGATGGCAGAAGATCAGCGGATCGCGCAGTTCACGGCTCTCGCCCGAGTTGGACAGGGCCAGAAGGGTGGTGTCCGAACGCAGCATGCCCAGGTCGCCGTGGCTCATTTCCGCCGGGTGGACGAAGAAGGCGTTGGTGCCGGTGGAGGCCAGGGTGGCGGCGATCTTGCCGCCGATGTGGCCCGACTTGCCCATGCCGGTGACGACCACATAGCCGGGGCGGCTCAGGATCACCTCGCAGGCGCGGGCCAGGCTGACGTCGATCGACCGCTCAAGGGCGTCCAGGGCGGCGATGTTCAGCCGGACGACCTCGCGGGCGCGGTCGGTCATGGCGGACAGGATTTCGGGGGTCGAAGGCGCGATCTCGGCGTTCATGACCGGGAATTGCACCAGGGCGGCCGGTTGCACAACCGGGCGAAGGCCGACAACCTTAGCCGGCCTGAGGCGTTGAACGCGCCGGGACCCCAGCGCCACATCGAAGGATCCATGCCGACACAAGCCGGAAACTCACAGCCGTCGCCCCCCACGCCTCCGGTCCGCGCCGCCGGCGTGGCCCTGTTCCTGGACATCGACGGCGTGCTGGCGCCCATCGCCGCGACGCCGGAAGGGGTCGGCCCCGACCCGCGCCGCACGGCGGTGCTGGAACGGCTGGCCCGGAAGCTGGACGGGCGGCTGGCGATCCTCAGCGGTCGGACCCTGGCCGAGATCGACCGGATCGCCGGCACGCCCCTGGCCGCGGCGGCCGGGGTGCATGGGCTGGAGCGGCGCCAGGACGGCCGGACCCTGCGCGTCGCCGCCGACCCGGCCCTGGGCGACGCGGTCCAGGCCTTCCGCGACTTCGCCCGCGACCGGCCGGGCGCACGGGTCGAGGACAAGGGGCTGGCCACGGCCCTGCACTATCGCCTGGCGCCCGATCACGCCCATGCGGCCCTGGACCTGGCCCGCGACCTGGCCGACGCCAGCGGCCTGAGCCTGCAGCGCGGGGACATGGTGGTCGAGCTGCGGACGCCCGGCGCCGACAAGGGGGCGGCCCTGACGGCCTTCATGCAGAGCCCGCCGTTCGCGGGGGCGGTCCCGGTCATGCTGGGCGACGACCTGACGGACGAGGACGCCTTCCGCGCCGCCGCGGCCCTGGGCGGCTATGGGGTGCTGGTGGGGCCCGCGCGCGAGACGGCGGCGACCCGGCGCCTGGCGGACCAGGGCCAGGTGCTGGACTGGCTGGAAGCGGTGGCGGAGGCGGACGGATGAACCGGCCGAACCTCGATCTCGCCCTGATCGGCAACTGCGCCCTCAGCGCCCTGATCGACCGCAACGGACGGTTCGTCTGGGCCTGCGCCCCCAGGGTGGACGGCGATCCCCTGTTTTCCGCCCTGATGGACGGGGACGATCCCGAGCATGGATTCTGGGACATCCAGCTGGAGGGGCTGAAGCGGGTCGATCAGGCCTATGTCCGCAACACCCCGGTGCTGCGCACGGTGCTGACGGCCGAGGACGGGGCGGCGGTCGAGATCCTGGACTTCGCCCCGCGCCACCCCAAGCACGACCGGACCTATCGCCCCCTGGCCTTCGCCCGGGTGGTGCGGCCGATCGCGGGCGTGCCGCGCATCCGGGTGCGGTTGAGGCCGGCGGCCGACTGGGGCGCGCGCCGGGCCGAGCGGACGGCGGGCTCGAACCACATCCGCTATCTGTGCACGGGGGCGACCTTCCGCCTGACCACCGACTGTCCGGTGTCGCATGTGATCAACGAGCGGACCTTCCGGCTGGAACGGGCCCTGGCCTTCTTCCTGGGGCCGGACGAGGGCTATGACCAGGCGGTCGGGCCGGGAGTGGCCCTGGCCCTGGACCGGACAGTCGCCTACTGGCGCGACTGGGTGCGGACCCTCTATCTGCCGCTGGACTGGCAGGAGGCGGTGATCCGCGCGGCCATCACCCTGAAGCTGTGCGCCTATGAAGAGACCGGGGCCATCGTCGCGGCCCTGACCACCTCGGTTCCAGAATTCCCCGAAAGCGGGCGCAATTGGGACTACCGCTATTGCTGGATCCGCGACGCCTATTACGTCGTGCGGGCGCTGAACCGGCTGGGGGCGGTGGACCTGCTGGAGAACTACCTCGGCTATCTCAGGAACCTGGTCGACGCCTCGGGCGGGGGGCATGTGCAGCCGGTCTATGGGGTCGGGCTGGAGGCCGAGATCGACGAACGGATCGTCGAGACCGTGGCCGGCTATCGCGGCATGAAGCCGGTGCGGGTGGGCAACCAGGCGCGCGAACACCTGCAGCATGACGTGTACGGACAGATCGTCCTGCCCCTGGTCCAGACCCTCTATGACCAGCGGCTGGTGCGGCCCGGATCGGTCGAGGATTTCCATGCGCTGGAAAAGGTCGGCGAGCGCGCCTTCGCCCTGCACGACCAGCCGGACGCCGGCCTGTGGGAGTTCCGCACCATCGCCCGGGTGCATGTCTATTCCTCGGTCATGTGCTGGGCCGCCTGCGACCGGCTGGCCAAGGCGGCGGACCATCTGGGCCTGGCCCCCCGAGCCGAGGTCTGGCGCGAACGGGCCCGGATCATCCGTGAACGGATCGAGGCCGAGGCCTTCCTGCCGGACGAGGGCCGTTTCGGCGCCAGTTTCGGCGGGCGGGAACTGGACGCCAGCCTGCTGCAGCTGACCGACCTGGGGTTCCTGGACGCCCGGGACCCGCGCCAGGTGGAAACCTTCAACGCCATCGAACGGGACCTGAAGAAGGGCCCCTATCTGTTCCGCTATGTCGAGCCCGACGACTTCGGCGAGCCGGAGACGGCGTTCAATTTCTGCACCTTCTGGTTCATCGAGGCCCTGCACCAGAACGGCCGCTCGGACGAGGCGCGGGCCATGTTCGAGGAGATGCTGAACCGCCGCACCCATGCGGGCCTGCTGAGCGAGGACATCGCGGTGGAGACGGGCGAACTGTGGGGCAATTATCCGCAGACCTATTCCCTGGTGGGCATCATCAACTGCGCCGTGCTGCTGAGCCGGTCGTGGACGGACGTGCGATGAGCCGGCTGATCGTGGTGTCGAACCGGGTGTCGGCGCCCGTCGATCCGGCCGCCGGTTCGGCCGGCGGCCTGGCCATGGCCCTGTCGGCGGCGCTGAAGACCTATGACGGCCTGTGGTTCGGCTGGTCCGGCGAGACGGTCGAGACCTTCACCGGCGAACTGAAGCATCAGGACCGGGCGGGGGTGCAGGTGGCCCTGGTCGACCTGGAGGCCCAGGATGTCGAGGAATATTACAACGGCTACGCCAACAGGACCCTGTGGCCGCTGTTCCACCATCGGGTCGATCTGTCCGCCTACGAACGGTCATATGGCGAGGGGTATGAGCGGACCAACCGCCGCTTCGCCGAGGTGCTGGCGCCCCTGATCCAGCCGGACGACGTGATCTGGGTGCACGACTATCACATGATCCCCCTGGCGCGGGACCTGCGGCGGCTGGGGGTGACCAATCGGATCGGCTTCTTCCTGCATACGCCGTGG
Organism: Brevundimonas sp.; assembly: GCF_019636155.1. Taxonomy (GTDB): domain Bacteria; phylum Pseudomonadota; class Alphaproteobacteria; order Caulobacterales; family Caulobacteraceae; genus Brevundimonas. The sequence goes on from NZ_JAHBYB010000003.1 coordinate 293,971, forward strand.
CCGGCGCGCCAGCTGCTGGTGACCCTGCCGCACCATCGGCGGCTGGTGGAATCGATGTTCGCCTATGACCTGGTCGGCTTCCACACGGAGGAATGGCTGGACCTGTTCCGCGACTATGTGGTGACCGAGGCCCACGGCGAGCTGGACGGCCGGGGCGGGCTGGAGTGTTTCGGGCGGCGGGTCCAGACCGGCATCTTCCCCATCGGCATCGATGTGGACGGCTTCGTGCGGGCGCGGGATTCGGCCGGGGGAGAGCGGACCTACGACCGGATGGCGGCGTCCGCGGCCTTCCGCTCGATGATCGTCGGGGTCGATCGGCTGGATTATTCCAAGGGGCTGGAGCAGCGGCTGCTGGGCTATGAGCAGTTCCTGCACGACCATGCCGAACAGCGCGGCAAGGTCTTTCTGCTGCAGGTGACGCCGATCAGCCGCGACGAGGTCGATACCTATCAGGACATCCGCGCCCGGCTGGACGCCCTGGCCGGGCGGATCAACGGCGAATACGGCGACATGGACTGGCAGCCGATCCGATACCTGAACCGCACCTATCGGCGGGACCAGCTGGCGGGCCTGTATCGCGCGGCGCGGGTCGGCCTGGTCACCCCCTTGCGCGACGGCATGAACCTGGTGGCCAAGGAATATGTGGCGGCCCAGGATCCGGAGGATCCGGGCGTGCTGATCCTGTCGCGCTTCGCCGGGGCGGCCGAACAGATGGGCGAGGCCCTGCTGGTCAATCCGTTCAGCCGCGAGGAGCTGTCGGAGGCCATAGACAAGGCCCTGGCCCTGCCCCTGGCCGAACGCCGCCGCAAATGGGAGGCCCTGATGCAGGTGGTGCGCGACACCGACGTGGCCGGCTGGCGCGACGCCTTCGTCCGGGCGCTGAAGACCGCGCCGACCTCGGGGACCGGCGCGGCCTGAAACGGCCGGATCAGAAGATCTCGAACAGCCCCGCCGCTCCCATGCCGCCGCCGACGCACATGGTGACGACGCCGTATTTGGCGCCGCGCCGCTTGCCCTCGATCAGGACGTGGCCGGTCATCCGGGCGCCCGACATGCCGTAGGGGTGGCCGATGGAGATGGCGCCGCCCGAGACGTTCAGCCGGTCATTGGGGATGCCCAGCCGGTCGCGGCAGTACAGCACCTGGACGGCGAAGGCCTCGTTCAGCTCCCAGAGGCCGATGTCGTCGACGGTCAGGCCGTGCTGCTTCAGCAGCTTGGGCACGGCGAAGACCGGGCCGATGCCCATTTCGTCCGGCTCGCAGCCCGCCACGGCCATGCCGCGATAGGCGCCCAGGGGCTTCAGCCCGCGCCGCTCGGCCTCCCTGGCCTCCATGACGACAGAGGCCGAGGCGCCGTCCGACAGCTGGCTGGCGTTGCCGGCGGTGATGAACCGGCCCTGCTGGATCACCTCGCCGCCGCCGAAGACGGGCTTCAGCGACTGAAGGCCCTCAAGCGTCGTGTCGGCGCGGTTGCCCTCGTCCTTGGACAGGGTCACCGCCTTCGCCGAGGCCTGGCCGGTGGCCTTGTCCACCACCTGCATGGTCGTGGTCATCGGCACGATCTCGGCGTCCAGCCGGCCTTCGGCCTGGGCCTGGGCGGTGCGCTGCTGGGACTGGAGAGCGTATTCGTCCTGGGCTTCGCGGCTGATCCCGTAGCGGTCGGCCACCACCTCGGCCGTTTCCAGCATGGACATATAGATGTGGGGCGACAGCTTCAGCAGCGCCTCGTCCTTCATCCGGTACAGGTTCATGTGTGGGTTCTGGACCAGGGAGATGCTCTCCAGCCCGCCGCCGATGGCGACCTGCTGGCCGTCGGTGATCACCTGTTTGGCGGCCGTGGCGATGGCCATCAGGCCCGAGGCGCACTGGCGATCCAGGCTCATGCCCGCGACCGTCGCCGGCAGGCCCGCCGCCAGGGCGACCTGGCGCGCGATATTGGGCGAGGTCGAGCCCTGCTGGAGCGCCGCGCCGAACACCACGTCCTCGATCTCGGCCGGATCGACGCCCGCCCGCTGGACCGCGTGACGGATGGCGTGGGCGCCCAGCTGCTGCGGCTGGGTGTCGTTGAAGGCGCCGCGATAGGCGCGGCCGATCGGGGTGCGGGCGGTGGAGACGATGACGGCTTCGCGCATGGGGAGGTCCTTATCGAGCGTGTGAAGGTGTTAGAGCCGGGCGTCAGGCCCCGCGCAAGCCTTGGTCTTGATCGGTCGTCGCCGGGGAACGGACCCCAATGTGTTGAAACGGCGCCACAGTCGGGGCGATTCCCCAACCTTGTCGTGGAACCGAGGCCGCCACATGCCGTTCGGCCCTCGTGCGCCAAAGCTGGAGCGACGGCGTCGTGCAATTATCTAATGGAATGAGGGACACCATGAAGCTCAAACTTCTGGCCAGTGTCGCCGCGGCGGGGCTGTTCGCCGCCGGCGCGGCCGCCGCACAGACGCCGGGATGGTATGGCGCGGCTGACGCGGGCTATCATCAGATGGACGACGCCAATCTGGAGTCGTCGACGACCGGTGCGAACTGGAACTGGGAAGTGAACAGCGGCTGGGCGGCTTTTGGCCGTCTGGGCTATCGCTTCGATCCGAACTGGCGCGTCGAGCTGGAAGGCGGCTATCGCTCGGGCGACATCGGCCGCGTTCGCGCGGTGACGGGTCCGCAGGGCCTGTGCAACGTGACCCCGGCTTCGGGCGCCTGCTATTCGCCGGAAGGCGACATGACCTCGATGACGGTCATGGCCAACATCATCTACGACTTCGGCTGGGAAGGCTGGGGCGTGCGTCCGTTCGTGGGCGTCGGTGTCGGCGTGAACAAGGTCAACCTGGACGTGGTGGGCCGTCAGCGTCAGAACCGTCCGGCCTATCTGGCCGCCGACGACAGCTCGACCCGCTTCGCGGCCCAGGCCATCGCCGGCCTGAGCTGGCAGGTCAGCGACCGCACCAACATCGACCTGACCTACCGCTATCTGAGCGGCGACATGCAGGTGGCCAGCCTGTCTTCGGGCACCGGCACGGCGACGCAGTTCGGCACCTGGGACGGCGACTATGACCAGTCGCACACGGTGAGCCTGGGTCTGCGCTATGCGTTCGGCGCTCCGGAGGCTCCGCCCCCGCCGCCGCCGCCTCCGCCCCCGCCGCCGCCTCCCCCGCCGCCTCCGCCGCCTCCGCCCCCGCCGCCGCCTCCGCCGGCTCCGACGGCGCGGCAGTTCGTGGTCTATTTCGACTGGGATCGCTCGGACCTGACGGCCGAGGCCCGCTCGGTGGTGACCCAGGCGGCCAACTACGCCAAGTCGGGCAACCCGACCCGCGTGCTGGTGGTCGGCCACGCCGACACCTCGGGCTCGGCCGCCTATAACGTCGGCCTGTCCAACCGCCGCGCCCGCACCGTCGCGGACGCCCTGGTCGCCCAGGGTGTGAACGGCGGCGTGATCGCTCTGGACGGCAAGGGCGAAACCCAGCTGGCCCGCGCCACCGCCGATGGCGTCCGCGAGCCGCTGAACCGCCGCGCAACCATCGACATCAACTTCTGAGACGCGGAGCGGGGAGCCGGATGAAACGCCGGCTCCCCGACCCCAAGATCGGAAGCGTCGATGACGCGTGACGAGAAAAGCCGCCCCCGGGTCTCGCGCCCGGGGGCGGTTTTCTGCTATTCGCCCCGGGCCAAGGGACACGAATTCGCCCCCCTGATGGGGCAGTGACGTCGTTTCCGGCGCGAGGTTTCGCCTTTCAGGACAAGTCAGTTGATCCTTGCGACGATGACGGCGACAAAGACCGCACATCCCCGATCGGGAGGCGTGCGCGAGCCCATGGGCCGCGGCGGCCTGGCGACCGGATCGATCCGGCCGCGGGGAGGGCGACCGTAAGATGACCGATCTTCGCAGCCCCGCGGACGTCTTCGGCCCGCCCCTGCGTGACGAGCGCCGTCTGACGGCCCCCTCGGCCGTGGCCCGCGCGGGACGCAAGCCCGACGCCAAGGCCCGCGCATGGGATGCGCCGGTCGCCTCGGTCGCGGCGGCCCCCTATGACCGCGCGGCGCCCCTGGCGGGACGACGGTTCCTGATCGTCACCGCCCCGTTCGGCCCGTTCGGACGGGTTCTGGCGGACAGGCTGACGGCCCAGGGGGCCCAGGTGTCCCGCATGCTGTTCAACTTCGGCGACGCCGTGAACTGGCGCCGCCCGGGCGGCATCCGCTTCAAGGGGGCGGTGCGGCAGTGGCCCGGGCGCCTGGCGCAGCTGGCGCCCTATTTCACCGACATTCTCGTCTTCGGCGAGGGCGGCGCCTACAACCAGGCGGTCCTGACCCAGGCCGAACAGCTCCAGGCCCAGGTCTGGGTTCTGGAGAACGGCTATTTCCGCCCCGACTGGATCACGGTCGAGCGCAACGGGGTCAACGCCTCCAGCAGCCTGCCGCGACGGCCCGAGGCCTATGGCCCGCCCGCCGCGGACCTGCCCGATGTGCGCCCTTCCGGCCGTATCCTGCCGCACCATGTGATCAACATCAGCCTGTATCATCTGATGCAGGCCCTGGGGCGGCCGCTGTATCCGCGCTATGTCGCCCCCTACACCCAGCCGCCGTGGCTGCAGTGCCTGGGCCATATCCGGCGCTATTTCAGCCTGGCCTTCCGGCGCAAGTCCGACGCCGACACGGCCGTCATCGCCGCGCGCGGCCCCTTCTACCTGGCCTGCCTGCAGCGCGAGGGCGACGCCCAGCTGCTGCGCTATTCGCATTTCGCCGACAATACCGCCTTCCTGGCCGAGGTGATGACCAGTTTCGCCCGCCATGCGGCGCCCGAGGCGCGGCTGGTGGTCAAGAACCATCCCCTGGACCCCGGCCTGGTGGACCTGGCCAAGATGACCCGCGTCCTGGCCATCGAGCGCGGCCTGGCCGACCGGGTCGATTTCATCGACGGCGGCAACCTGGCCCAGCTGTGCCGGGCCTCGCGCGGGATGGTGGTCAACAACTCCTCGGCCGCCCTGTCGGCCCTGGGCTTCCAGACCCCGGTCAAGGTGCTGGGCGAGGCCTTCTTCGATATCGAGGGCCTGACGCACCAGGGGCCGCTGGACGCCTTCTGGACGGCGGCCCAGGCGCCGGACCCCGATCTGTTCGTCAATTTCCGGGCCCATGTCATCGCCATGAGCCAGGTGAACGGCAACTATCACGAGCCCGACGCCCTGCGTCCCACGGCCGAGGGCCTGACGCGGGTCTTCGCCGAGCGCGCCTGAGAATCCGGGCGCGGCCAGTGTGGCCTCCGCGCCACCCTCCGCGAGCGTCACACGGCTGTCACATATCTGTCGCCGATGCGTTCAATCGAGGGCCTAGAGGGGCCTCAATCCGGCCTGGGAGAGGGGATTCGGCCCCTCGACCGCTGCGAACGGCCGTCATCTAGGGGATCTCGATGTTCATGAAGAAGCTCAGCTGTGGGGTCTCCCTCGCGGCCATCGCGCTGGTCTCGGCCACCGCCGTCCACGCCCAGGAAACCACCGGCGGCATCCGTGGCCAGGTCTTCGACGCGGCGGGCAACGCCGTCGCCGGCGCCTCGGTCACCGTGCTGCACCAGCCGTCGGGCACCTCGTCCACGACGATGACCGACCAGAACGGCGGCTACAGCGTGCGCAACCTGCGCGTCGGCGGCCCCTATGTCGTCACCGTCCAGTCGGCCCAGGGCGCCGGCTTCTCGGCCCTGCCGGCCGTGGCCATTGGTTCGCCGGCCTCGCTGGACGTCTTCCTGAACGCCGATGAGGGCGTGGCCGTGGACGACGTGCTGGTCACCGGTGCGCGTTCGCGCGGCACCTCGCCGACCGCCAACTTCAACCTGAACGACCTGGAAACCCAGCCGTCGATCAGCCGTGACATCAAGGACATCGTCCGCACCTCGGCCTTCGCCACCGTCGATCCGTCGAACGTCAACGCCCTGTCGATCGGCGGCCAGAACACCCGCTACAACGCCTTCCTGGTCGACGGCGTCCGCCAGGGCGACGACTTCGGCCTGAACTCGAACGGCTATCCGACCCTGAACTCGCCGATCTCGATGTCGGTGATCCAGGCGGTCAACGTGTCGGTCTCGCCCTATGACGTGCAGTACGGCTCGTTCACCGGCGGGGTGGTCAACTCGGTGACCAAGTCGGGCGGCAACGAGTTCCACGGTGAAGTCTTCTGGGAAACCACGAACGACAGCCTGCAGGGCGACACCTTCAGCTACACCGACTTCCAGACCGGCCAGCAGTTCGACCGCACCCTGTCGGGCGAGTTCGACGAGAAGACCTGGGGCGCGACCCTGAGCGGCCCGATCATTCGCGACCGCCTGTTCTTCCTGCTGAGCTACGAAAAGTATGAATCGGTCCAGCCGGCCCTGACGGGTCCGGAAGGCTCGGGCGCCCCGAACCCGGTTCCGGGCGTCACCCAGGCCATGGTCGACGAGGTGCGCGAGATCGCCCGCACCGTCTACGGCTATGACGCCATGGACTGGTCGACCGACAGCATCACGGTCACCGACGAGAAGTGGTTCGGCAAGCTGGACTGGAACATCAGCGACCGCCACCGCGCCGTCCTGTCCTACCAGCAGACCGAAGGCGGCGACTTCCGCCTGGGCCCGAACGCCACGACCGGCGCCTATCCGGCCCTGGCCCTGCTGTCGTCGTCCTACTACGTCAACAACAACCTGCGCTCGACCAAGGCCCAGCTGTTCTCGGACTGGACCGACAATTTCTCGACCGAGTTCTCGGTCGCCTACAAGGAAGTCGAGGGCATCACGACCAACCCCGGCGGCGACGACTTCGCCTCGTTCCAGGTCTATATCGACGACCCGACGGGCAGCACGCCGCGTCCGGGCGGCGAACGTTCGATCCGCTTCGGTCCGGACCGCTCGCGTCACGCCAACTCGCTGACGGTCGACACCACGACCTATCGCTTCGTGGCCAACTATGACACCGGCCTGGGCCACCGTCTGATGGCCGGCATCGAGCGCGAGGAACAGGACATCTTCAACCTGTTCGTCCAGGTGGCGAACGCGGAATACGAGTTCGCCTCGATCGCCGACTTCCGCAACCGGATCGCCTCGTCGGTCGGCTATTCCAACGCCGGCACCAATGTGAAGAGCGACGCCGCGGCCTCGTTCGGCTACGCCCAGAACAGCCTGTATGTGCAGGACACCTGGGAAGCCAACGACGTGCTGACCATCACCCTGGGCCTGCGCGCCGACTGGTACGAGATGTCGGACCGTCCCAAGCTGAACCCGGCCTTCGTCAGCCGTTTCGGCTTCGGCAACGACACCACCCTGGACGGGATCACCATCTATCAGCCGCGCTTCGGCTTCAACTGGCGTCCGGCCCCCGGCCTGACCATCTACGGCGGCTTCGGCCGTTATCAGGGCGGTTCGCCGAACGTCTGGATCTCGAACAGCTACACCAACCCCGGCAACCTGATCGGATCGTTCAACTGCCGGATTTCGTCGAACTATTCGTCGAACTTCGCCAACAACTTCGCCGTCTGCCCGGACGCCAGCTATCTGACCAACGTCGATGGGCTGAACGTCAATCCGCAGGTCCAGGCGGGCGTGACCTCCAGCGCCAACCTGGGCACCGGCAACATCAATGTGATCGACCCGAGCTTCAAAACCCCGTCGATCTGGAAGACCTCGCTGGGCTTCAACAAGGCCTTCGACCTGAGCCGCTTCGGCATGGGCGACGGCTGGGACGTGACCGCCGAATACGTCCACTCGCAACTGGAAGACCCGATCGGCTGGGTGGATCTGAACATGCTTCAGACCGTCAACGGCCAGGCGCCGGACGGCCGTCCGACCTACGGGCCGAACGGCAGCAGCAACCGCACCCAGCAGGTGATCATGATCACCAACTTCAAGGGCGGTAAGACCGACCAGATCGCCCTGTCGCTGAACAAGGACTGGAACGAGGGCTGGCTGGAAGGCCTGGGCTTCAACCTGTCCTACACCTACCTGGACTCGACCGATCCGTCGGCGGCCACCTCTTCGACGGCCTCGTCGAACTACGGCAACCTGATCGCTTCGGACCCGAACGCCTCGGTGGTCTCGACCTCGAACTACGAGATCAAGCACGCCACCAAGCTGCGCCTCAGCTATAGCCGCGCCTTCTTCGGCGACTATCGCACCCGCGTCGGCCTGTTCGGCCAGCGCCGCTCCGGCCTGCCGTTCAGCTATACCTTCGGCACCAGCCCGGCGACCCTGTTCGGCGAGAACTACACGACCCAGCGTCAGCTGTTCTACGTCCCGCAGACCGACGCCTCGGGCAATGTCACGGCCACCAGCGACCCGCTGGTCCGTTATGGTCCGACCTTCGACCTGGCCGCCTTCAACGCCTTCCTGAAGAGCTCGGGTCTGATCAACGAAGCGGGCAGCATCAGCACCCGCAACGCCTACAACTCGCCCGCGGTCACCACCTTTGACCTGCACCTGTCGCAGGAACTGCCGGCCTTCTTCCCCGGCGGCGCCCGCCTCGAGGCCTATATGGACATCGAGAACCTGGGCAATCTGCTGAACGACGAGTGGGGCGTGATCCAGCAGGTCGGCTTCCCCTACAACTCGACCAACGTCGGGGCGCTGAACTGCCAGCGCAGCACCTGCGCCGGTGGGGCGACTGGAAACTTCTACCAGTACAACACCTTCACCAACCGCACCGCCTCGACCTTCAGCACCACCGCCGTCTGGCAGGTGAAGCTGGGCATGCGCTACCGCTTCTAAGCCTTATGGGCTGAAGAGGTTGGGGGCGGTTCCGCAAGGGACCGCCCCTTTTCTTTTGCGCCGCCGCCGGTTGAATGGGGGGAACGGGATGGCTATCTGGCCCGCTCCCTCTCGGGACGCCGCAGGATCGAGACCGTCATGAGCTTCATTCCCGCCGAATGGGCCCCGCACCGGGCCATGTGGGTCGGCTGGCCCAGCCACGCCGAACTGTGGGGGGACGACCTGGAGGCCGCCCAGGCTGAGGTCGAGGCCCTGGTCCGCGCCCTGGCCGGGCCGGGGCGGGAACAGGTGCGGCTGCTGGTCGGGCACGACGACGCCCTGGCCGATGCGCGCGCGCGCTTTGACGGCGTGACCGGCGTCGAGGTCGTGCCGGGCCGGTTCGGCGACATCTGGCTGAGGGACACCGGGCCGATCTTCGGGGCGGGATCGGCGCGCGCCGCCGCCTTCCGCTTCAACGGCTGGGGCGGCAAATACGAACTGGAGCATGACGACGCGGTGGCCGACCAGATCGGCGCCCATGCCGGCGTTCCCCTGGACCGTCATGATTTCATCCTGGAAGGCGGCGCCCTGGACCACGACGGGGCCGGGACCATCCTGACCACCCGCCAGTGTCTGCTGAACCCCAACCGCAATAGGGGCTGGACCGAGGGAGCGGCCGAAGACGCGCTGAAAGCGGCCCTGGGCGCGGCGCGGGTGGTGTGGCTGGGCGACGGCCTGCTGAACGACCATACCGACGGCCATGTCGACAATCTGGCGCGGTTCGTGGCGCCGGGGGTGGTGGCCTGCCCCATCGCCTATGGTCCGAAGGACCCGAACGCCGAGGTCTATGACGCCACGGCCGCCGCCCTGTCGGCCGCCGGATTCCGCACCCTGCGCCTTCCCTCGCCCGGCCTGGTGGTGGACGAGGACGAGCGGCCGATCCCGGCCAGCCACATGAATTTCCTGATCGCCAACGGCGCCGTGATCGTGCCGACCTATGGCGACCAGACCGCCGCCCGCCTGGCCTGCGAGGCCCTGGCGACCGTCTATCCCGATCGGGAGATCATCCCCCTGCCGTCGACCGCCATCCTGACCGGCGGCGGATCCTTCCACTGCATTTCCCAGCAGGAGCCGGGATGAGTGGCGAGTGGGGAGTGATTAGTGAATAGTGACGGTTGCTGGCCATTGGGGGGTTCTGGTGACCGAGGGGGTGCGGAGCTATCGGGACTTGCAGGTCTGGAAGTCCGCCATGGACTGGACCGAGGCAGTTTACGAAGCCACGGCGCATTGGCCGGCCGACGAGCGTTTTGGCCTGATCAGTCAGGCGCGGCGGGCATCGGTTTCGGTGCCTTCCAACATCGCCGAAGGCTGTGCGCGGCAAAGCACGGGAGAATTCGTGCAGTTCCTGGGCATGGCCCGGGGTTCTTTGGCGGAGGCGGAGGCGGAGGCGGAGGCGGAGGCGCAACTGATTCTAGCCGGGCGCTTTGGATATACCGCCAGGCCCGACATCGAAGGCCTTCTGAGCGCCGCGGCCGAAATCAGCCGCATGCTCGTCGCGCTGATCGCATCACTCAAACGGAGGCAGAAATCATGATGCCTCAATCACTTACCACTAATCACTTATCACTATGACACGCACTCTTTCCGTCGCGGCCCTCCAGACCTCCTATGGCGAGGACATCCAGGCCAATATCGACAAGACCATCGCCCTGATCCGCCAAGCGGCGGCCCAGGGCGCCCAGGTCATCCTGCCCAGCGAACTGTTCCAGGGACCGTATTTCTGCGTCAGCCAAGAGGAGCACTGGTTCGCCCACGCCTATGAATGGCGCGAGCATCCGTGCGTGACCCAGCTGGCGCCGGTGGCCAGGGAGCTGGGCGTGGCCATTCCGGTCTCGATCTTCGAGCGGGCGGGGCCGCAGTATTACAACAGCCTGGTCATGCTGGACGCCGACGGTGAGGCCCTGGGCGTCTATCGCAAGAGCCATATTCCGGACGGGCCGGGGTATCAGGAAAAATACTATTTCCGGCCGGGCGATACGGGCTTCAAGGTCTGGAACACCCGCTTCGGCCGGGTCGGCGTCGGCATCTGCTGGGATCAGTGGTACCCCGAGACGGCGCGCGCCATGATGCTGATGGGGGCCGAGGTGCTGATGTATCCCACCGCCATCGGCACCGAGCCGCATGACGACAGCCTGGACACCGCCGAACCGTGGCGCCGCGCCATGCAGGGCCACGCCGTGTCCAACGTCGTGCCGGTGGTCGGCGCCAACCGCATCGGGCATGAACAGGTGACGGCGGCGGGCCAGACCTTCTATGGCCACTCCTTCATCGCCGATCATCGGGGCGACCTGGTGCAAAGCCTCGGCCGGGATCAGGAAGGGGTGCTGGTTCACAGCTTCGACCTGGACTTCCTGGACCGGCACCGCGCCGCCTGGGGCTTCTTCCGCGACCGCCGCACGGACCTTTACGGCCCGCTGATGGGGCCTGGGCGCTGAGCGTCAGGACATGGGAACCACCCTCTACATCGACGCCGACGCCTGTCCGGTGAAGGAGGAGATCTATCGGGTGGCGCGCCGCTGTGGGCTGAAGGTCTTCGTGGTCTCCAACGCCTGGATCAACGTCCCGCGCGAGCCTCTGATCGAACAGGTGGTGGTGGACGCGGGGTCCGACGTCGCCGACGACTGGATCGCCGAACGCGCCGGGGTCGGCGATGTGGCGATCACCAGCGACATCCCCCTGGCCGACCGCTGCCTGAAGGCGGGGGCCCAGGCGATCCGGCCCAACGGCCAGGTTTTCAGCGCGGACTCCATCGGCTCGGCCCTGGCCGGGCGGATGATCGGCGAGCACCTGAGGTCGGTCGGGGCGGTCACCGGCGGGCCGCCGCCGTTCGCCGCCGCCGACCGGTCGCGCTTTCTCCAGGCCCTGGACGCGGCGGTGGTGCGGGCGCTGAGGGCCGCGCCATGATCGCCGTGCCCGAGGAGGAGCTGGAGTTCCGCTTCTACCGCGCCGGGGGACCGGGCGGGCAGAACGTCAACAAGGTCGCCACGGCGGTGCAGATGCGGTTCGACGCGCGCGGCTCGCCCAGCCTGAGCGAGCCGGTCAAGGCGCGGCTGCTGAAACTGGCGGGGTCGCGGGCCACGGCGGACGGGGTGATCCTGATCAACGCCGTGCGGTTCCGCACCCAGGAACGGAACCGGGCCGACGCCGTCGAACGGCTTCAGGCCCTGCTGGACAAGGCCGCCGTGGCGCCGACCTTCCGCGTGCCGACCCGGCCCACCCGCGCCTCGAAGGAGCGCCGGCTGGAGGCCAAGTCGCGCCGGTCGGGCGTCAAGAGCGGCCGGGGCCGGCCGGACCTGGATTAGGTCCGATCAGGGGCGCCCCGTCTCCTCCCCGTCGCGCAGCGATGGGGAGGTGGAACGGCGGCGCAGCCGACGAGACGGAGGGGGTCTGTCTTGGTGTCGTGAAGAACCCCTCCACCGCCTTCGGCGGTCCCCCTCCCCATGAATGGGGAGGAGACAATGCTTCCTCCGCAAGGGAAAAAGTGAGTCTTCAGCGGCCGACGGCGTGCAGGGCGGCGCCGTGGTCGCGCAGCCATCGGCGATGGGGGCGGTGGTCGCCGATCAGCCGCTGGACCACCGACCAGTAGGCGGGGCTGTGGTCGGCGTGGACCAGATGGGCCACCTCGTGCGCGGCCAGATAGTCCAGCACCGCCGGCGGGGCCATGACCACGCGCCAGGAATAGCGGATGGTCCGGTTGTGGGGGCTGCAGCTGCCCCAGCGCGACCGGGCGTCGGCGATGGACAGCCGGACCGGCCTCTGACCCAGGGCCTTCAGGTGGACGTCGGTGCGTTCGGTCAGGGCCTGGCGCGCCAGCCGCTTCATCAGGTTCTCGACCCGGCGGGCGTAGGCCTCGCCCTCGCCGCCCGAAAGGATGACCGGCCCCTGGTCGGTCTGGACCAGGCGCGCCGCACCGGCGCCGCCGGTCGCTTCCAGCCGCACCGGCCGGCCGTGCAGCAGGATCGTCTGACCCGGCGCCAGGGGCGAGGCGGCGGGACGGGCCGCCAGACGTTCGGAAATCCAGATCGCCTTCTGCCGGGCGAAGGCCACCCCGTCGCTCAGCCGCCGTTCGCTGGGCGCCGTGACCACCGCCTCTCCGGCTCGGGCGTCGATGCGGATCGAGACACGCCGCGCCCGCCGGTTGACCGACAGCCGCAGGGTCAGGGGTTCCGCCGTCAGGCCGTCAAGCCGCAGCCGCTGGCCGTGCTGATAGGCCACCGGCGGCCTCCTCGTTGCGGGCGATGAAGTCGCGCACGCGGGGATAGATCTCGTCGCGGAAGCGGCGGCCGTTGAACACGCCGTAGTGGCCCACGCCCGGCTGGACATAGAGTTCGCGCCGGTCGTCGGGGATGTTGGGCGTCAGGCCATGCGCCGCCTGGGTCTGGCCGACGCCGGAGATGTCGTCCATCTCGCCCTCGACCGTCATCAGGCCGATGTCGGTGATGGCGGCCAGGTCCACCGGGCGGCCACGATGCTCCAACAGGCCGCGCGGCAGCAGGTGCTGCTGGAAGACGATGTCGATGGTCTGGAGGTAGAATTCCTCGGTCAGGTCCAGGACCGACAGGTATTCGTCATAGAATTCCGCATGCTTCTGGGCGCTGTCGCCGTCGCCGGCGACCAGGTCCTGGAAATAGCGCCCGTGGGCGTCGACGTGCTTGTCCTCGTTCATCGACATGAAGCTGTAGAGCTGGACGAAGCCCGGATAGACCCGCCGTCCCGCGCCCGGATAGGGCAGGGGGGTGGTGTGGATCATGTTCGACTTGAACCAGGCGAAGGGCCGGTCCTCGGCCAGCTGGTTGGTCACGGTCGGCGACAGGCGGGCGTCGATCGGCGAGCCCATGAAGGTCATGGAGGCGGGCCGGCTGGGGTCGTCGTCCCGGGCCATCAGGGCGCAGGCGGCCAGGACCGGCGGCCCCGGCTGGCAGACGCCCACGACGTGGGCGCCGGGGCCTATGCGCGCCAGCATGGTCCGGATGTGGTCGATATAGTCGTGGAAGTCGAAACGGCCTTCCAGCATCGGCACGTTGCGGGCGTTCTCCCAGTCGGTGACATAGACGTCGTGGTCCTGAAGGAAGGTCTCGACCGTGCCGCGCAGCAGGGTGGCGTAATGGCCCGACAGGGGGGCGACGATCAGGACGGCGGGAGCCGCCGTCGGCTTGCCCGCCTTCTTCAGATCGGCCGGATTGCGCACGAAACGCAACAGCCGGCACCAGGGCGAGGACCAGGCCACGCGCTGGGTGGTGCGCACCGGCCTGCCGTCGATCTGGATCGAGTCCAGCCGCCAATCCGGCTTGCCGTAGCGCCGGGTCAGGTTCTCGAACAGCTCGGCCGAGGCGTAGGCTGTGCGGCCGATCGCCGTTTCCGCCCAGGGATTGAGGGGAGAGGTCCAGAACTGCCGCGCCATCTGCGCGCCGATCCGGAAGGGAGCCGCCGACTGATAGGCGAGCTCATGTAGGGAATAGAGCATGGAATCCTGTACGCGGCCCCCGCCGATGCTGCAGGGCAGCATAGAACGCTCCAGGGCGCAAAAGGATTATGAACACGGATGCGTCATCCGCGCCGCCGCGTTCCGGCCGCGGCGGGCCGGAACGGGCGTCGCGCGAAGGCGTCAGCGCGTCAGGTGACCGGCCAGGATGGCGTCGATCTGGGTCTTCAGGTGGGATTCCAGCTGGGCCAGGTCCCAGCCGTCATAGGCCGCGCGGCGGAAATTGCCGGTGAAGACCGTCCAGATCAGACCGCCCAGCAGGGTCACGTCGGCGTCCTGCTTCACCTCGCCGGAGGCCACGCCTTCGCGCAAGACGGCGATGACCGAATCGATCAGCGGCTGGCTGAGCAGGCGGCTGCGGCGGTCGGCCTCGACCGGCTGGAACCACGAGCGGGCGATGGTCGCCTGCATCAGGGGCAGCTGGTCCAGCGAGCGGTGATAGCCGGCGGCCAGGGCCGCGGTCAGGCGTTCGGCCACGCGGCCGTCGCGCGGCGTGCCACCCTGAAGGGCGGTCAGCAGGTCGCCCATCTCGTCGGCCAGGACGGTTTCGAACAGTTCGGCCTTGTCCTGGAAATTGGCGAAGACGGCGCCGGTGGACATGCCGGCGCCCTTGGCGATGTCGCGGATGGTGGCGGCGTCATAGCCCCGCTCGGCGAACAGGGTGCGGGCGGCGTCCAGAACCTTGCCGCGGGTGCGGATCTTGGCGGCCTGACGACGGTTCAGGCGCGGTTCGCCGGGGACGGGGGAGGGGATGTCTCGCATGGGGAAAGCGTACTCGACTCGATTGGGCCGCCCGGCCGGGCCGTGCAGCGGTCACAGAGGGCTTTGAAGCGGTCGAAGAGGGGGAGGTCGACCGAGGGCCGGACAAAGATCACGGAACGATGACCAAATTGGGTCTTGTTCCTTGCCGGGAATTTAACCGGGACGATCGGTCGCGGCTCAGGCCTTGCTCGGCGTCGGGGTGCGGCGCAGGGCGCGGTTGGGCCGGCGGGCCCGACCCGCGGGCGCGGCGGCCTGGAATACGGTGCGGAACTGCTCGCGCTTTTCGTGCACCGAGGCCAGGACCAGGCCCATGGGCACGCCCAGATCGACCAGGGTGTTCTCGGCCAGCTGCAGGCTGGCCTCGGTCGTCTCGGGCACGGCGTCGGTGACGCCCAGGGCGTAGAGCCGCGCCGCGTGCCGGTCGTCGCGGGCCCGGGCGATGACGATCAGGTCGTCGCGGGCGGCCCGGGCGGCGCGGACCACTTCGTCCACCTTGGTCGGGGCGTCCATGGTGACCACCAGGGCGCGGGTCGATTCGATGCCGCACAGGGCCAGCATCTCGACCCGGCCAGCGTCGCCGTAATAGGCCTCTATCCCGTCCTTGCGCGCCTGGGCCACCGTGGCGGGGTCGGTGTCCAGGGCGATGAAGCGCTGGTCGTGCTCGGCCAGAAGATCGCCGACCAGTCTTCCCACCCGGCCGAAGCCGACCAGGATGACCGCCCCCTGGCGAGGCGGATCGACGGGGGTCGGGGCGGGGGCGACGCCGTCGGCGGGCGGCGGGGCGGCGGCGACGTTCAGCTTCTGGCCGATCATGGCCATCAGGGGGATGGTGAACATGCTGATGGTGGCGGCCGGCAGGACCACGGCGGCCAGGCCGGGCGAGACCAGTCCCTCGACCATGCCGGCGCCCAGGATGACGAAGGCGAACTCTCCCGCCGGGCCCAGGACCAGGGCGGTCTCGACCGAGGCGCGGACCGGCAGGCCCCACACCCTCGCCAGGTTGAAGATGATGGCGGCCTTGGCGGCGGTGATCAGGGCGGCCATGCCGAAGACGGAGACGGGATCGGCGAAGACCACGTCCAGGTTCAGCCCCAGTCCGACCCCGACGAAGAAGACCCCCAGCAGCAGGCCCTTGAACGGCTCGATGGCCAGTTCGACTTCGCGCCGGAACTCGGTCTCGGCCAGCAGGACGCCGGCGATCAGGGCGCCCAGGCTCATCGACAGGCCGGCCGCCTGGGCGCCGACGCCGGCGCCGACCACCACCAGCAAAGCGGCGGCCAGGAACAGTTCGCTGCCCCGGTCGGGCTTGCGCGACCGGGCCGCCATGCGGAACAGGGGGCGCAGCACCAGCCGGCCCAGCACGACCAGAAGCGCCAGGCCCAGGGCGGCCGGGGCCAGGGTGAACAGGGCCGAGCTGAGCACCGTCGCATCCAGGGCGCCGCCGCCCTGGGCCAGGGCGGCCAGGACGGTGACGGTGATCAGGATGGGGGCCACGGACAGGTCCTGGGCCAGCAGGACGGCGAAGGCGGACCGGCCGACCAATCCCTTGAGGCGGCCGCGCTCGGCCAGGACTGGCATGACGATGGCGGTGGAGGACAGGGCCAGGCCCATGCCCAGCACCGCCGCCCCGGCGAAGGAGGCGTGGGCCAGCAGCATGAAGCCGCCGGTCAGGGCCGCGGCGCACAGGCCGATCTGCAGCATGCCCAGGCCGAACACCAGCCGACGCATGGCGCGCAGCCGCTCCCACGACATCTCAAGACCGATCATGAACAGCAGGAAGGCGACGCCCAGCTCTGACAGCTGGCGCATCTGGGCCTCGTCGCTGAGGGTCAGGTGGCGCAGCCAGGGGGCGGCCTCGGCGAACCGGCCAAGGCCGCCGGGGCCCAGCAGCACCCCCGCGGCCAGGAAGCCCAGCACCGGACTGATGCGAAAGCGGCTGAACAGCGGGACCAGAACCCCGGCCGCCGCCAGAAAGACCATCAAGTCCTTGTAGTCGCCTCCGCCGTGCCCGGTCATCCGCCCCCCACGCTTCGCCCCATCATGGCAGGCGGGATGGACGCCGCGCTAGGGCCGATGGTGCGAATTGTCGCACCCGGCGGGTCAGTCGATCACCGAGAAGCGGCGGCTGTCGAACACGCGAAGGACCTGGGCCAGGTCGCGGCCCCGGCGCAGGATGTGGCCGCCTTCGCCGAAGACGGCCCACTGGCCCTGGCGCGCCTGCAGGGCGGGGCGTTTCTCGATGCGCCAGGCCGGGGCGTCGCCGGTGCGGCGGTAAAGGGCGAACTCGGCCGCCTCGCGTCCGTCGCTCATGGCGTAGTCGCGGGCCTCGCCCGCCGCCACCAGCCGGCCGTAGACGGACAGGATCCGGGTCAGCTCATGCCGGTCGAAGAAGATCGGGCCGGGCGGCGGGACGGCCAGGGCGTCGCGGGTCATGGCCTAGAGATGAGCCGCCTCGCGCCCCCGCGCAACGGGGCGGCCGCCGCGCCCGCGCGAAGTCCGGCGAACGCCGGGTTCAATCGACACGAAAAGGCCCTGTTTCGGTCCTTCGCCCGCCCGGTTGGCCATTGAAAAGGGTTTCATCGGCTCGCCGGAGTCCGGAACCGTCCCGGATCCTGAACAGCCCCCCCAGCCCCCTGGATGTTCCAGCAAGGGCTCCGGCGGGCCGATGCTTCCTCCAAGCGAGACGCCCGCTCCGCCGATCCCTCCCCCCTCCTGGCCGAGCGGGCGTTTTGCTGTCCGGAACCTGCCTTTATTCCCCGATCGTCAGACGCAGGGTCTCCTCGCCGCGCCGCAGGGTGAGGGCGATGGGCCGCGACCCGTCGCCGATGGCGGCCGCCAGGGCCGCCCGGTCGGCCATCTCGCGCCGGCCGACGGCCTGGACGACATCGCCGGCCCGCAGGCCCGCCGCGGCCGCCGGCGAACCGGCCTCGACCGCCAGGACCGCCAGGGCGCCGTCCCGATCCCCGAACTGGCCTCCCAGGGCGACGACCACCGACCGGCCGACCGCCACGCGCGGCGCCGAATCCGCCTCGACCGCCAGGCTGGCGGAGGCCTCGCGCCCGTCGCGCAGATAGACGATGCGCAGGGTCGAGCCGGGGGCGGCCACCCCCACGCCCGCCTGGACCGAGCCGGCGTTGGCGACCGGGCGATCCTCGATCCGCGTGATGACGTCGTTACGCATCAGGCCGGCGCGCTCGGCCGGGGAGCCCGGCGCCACGTCATCGACCACGGCGCCGCGCACGATGCGCAGGCCCAGGGCCTGGGCCCGCTTGGCGTTCAGGGAGCCGAAGATGGCCCCGGTGCGGCCGCGCCGCACCTCGCCATGTTCGCGCAGCTGCTGGGCCACATACAGCATGATGCGGGTCGGGACGGCGAAGGCGATGCCGTCGTTGCCCCCGCCCAGGCCGCCGGACAGGATGGAGGTGTTGATGCCGATCAGCCGGCCCCGGCTGTCCAGGAGCGGTCCGCCGGAATTGCCCGAGTTCACCGCCGCGTCGGTCTGGATATAGTCCTCGACCGCATCGCCCAGGCCAGACCGGTTCAGGCCCGAGATGACCCCCATGGTCAGGGTCTGGTCCAGTCCCAGGGGATAGCCGACCGCGAAGGCCAGATCGCCGGTGCGCAGGGTGTCGGAATCGATCGTCTCGACCTGGGTCAGGTCCGTGGCCTCGATCTTCAGCACGGCGATGTCGGTGGCCGGATCGGCCCCGATCAGCAGCGCGTCGAACAGCCGGCCGTCCAGCAGGTCGACGGTGAATTTCTGGCCGCCCTTGATGACGTGGTTGTTGGTGATGATGATTCCGTCGGCCGCGTCGACGATGACGCCCGAGCCGCCGGAAATCTCGGTGGGTTCGTTGTCACCGCTGGTGGGGCCGCGCGACACGCCCAGGGTGGTGATCTGGACCACGGCGGGCAGGCTGGCCTCCAGCCCGGCGGCGAAACTGAACACCCCGCGCCGGCTGTCGTAGGGCATGGGGAATTCGCCCGTCGGGCCGGCCTGCTGGATCGCGCTTTGATAGGGGGTCTGGGCCAGGCCCGGCGTCGCCAGGGCGGCGATCAGCAGGGCGGCGGCCAAGGGGCCGGAAGGGACGGGATGGAGGCGGTTGGGGGCGCGACGCATGGAAACCTCGTGTCGGAGGACGCCAGACTAGCGATAGAAACGCGCCGTGACGACAGCCCCTGGCGATGCGTCATCAACCGTCAGCCGTCCGCGGTGCCGCTGGACCACGGCGCGGACGAAGGGCAGGCCCATGCCGTGGCTTTCGACGCCGTCGCGCCGCTCGGGCCGGGCGGGGTCGAAGCCCGGCCCCTGGTCCGCCACCGACAGGGCGCAGCCGTCCGCCTCGCACCAGGCGCGCAGGGCGATGCGCCCGCCGTCGGGCGAGTATTTGACGGCATTGTCCACCAGATTGGCCAGGGCCCGCTGCAGCAGGGTGCGGACGCCCAGGACCGTCACCGCCCCTTCGGCCACGACCGCCAGGGTGACGCCGCGCGCCTCGGCCAGGGGCTCGTACAGTTCGGCCACCTGGCGCAGCAGGGCGTCCAGCCGGATGTCCTCGAACACCCAGGCCTCGCCGTCACGCAGGGCCAGGGCGTCGTTCATGGCGCGGGTCAGGGCCTGAAGGTCCTCTTCCGCCCCCCCCAGGAGGGCGTCGCGCCGGGCCGCGCCGGACGCGGTCCTCAACTGGGCCAGCCGGGCCGTGGCCCGGGCCAGGGGGGTGCGGAAATCGTGCGCCAGCTGGTCCGAGGAATCGCGCAGCCAGCCCAGCAGCTCCTCCAGCCGGTCCAGGGTCTGGTTCACCTTAAGCGTCAGTTCCGACAGTTCGGGCGCCACCCCGGTCTCGGGCGCGCGGCGCGAGAAATCGCCCACGGCGGCCCGCTCCAGCGCCAGGTTGACGTCGTCCAGCACGGCGGTCAGCCGTCGCCGAGCGAAGACGGCGGCCGTGATCCCCGACACCAGGATCACCCCGCCGGTCGCCAGGACCGCCAGGACCGCCCAGCCCCAGGCCTCGCCCGAGGGTTCCACCACCCGGCCGACGATCAGCCGCAGGGAGCCGGCGTTGCGACTGACCACCACCGCCTCGACCGCGCGATTGGGGCACAGGGCGCCGCGCTCCAGCCGGACCAGATAGATGTCGGCGCCCAGCCGGGGCGCCCGCACCGCCCGCTCGGTCTCCAGGGCCGCCAGGCCGGCCGGCTTTCCGACCGGGGCGCGGATGAAGCGCACCCCCGCGCCGCCGCGCCCGGTGCGACAGGTTTCCTCCAGGCTGCGCTGGTCGCGGGTCGGGCCGTTCTGGAAGGCGCTGAGCCAGGCCGACAGGAAGGCCGCGTCCCCGGGAGTCAGGGCCTCGGCCGCCAGGGTCGACTGTTCGCCCAGCTTGGACACCAGGGCGCCGTAGTCATCCAGCGCCGCCAGGGCCGCCTGTTCCCTCTGGTCCATCCGGGCGGCCATGCCGGTGGCGATCAGGGAGGCCGACAGGGCCACGGCCGCCAGCACCGCCAGGGCGGCGGCCAGCTGGGTGGTGGTGCGCCGACCGACCCAGCGTCCCAGGGCCGCCAAGGGCGCCACCCTCAGACCGCCCCGTCCAGGTCGCGGAACACCAGGCTCTGGCTGCGGGCCGAAACGATCAGGGGATGCCATTCCTCGGGCAGTTCGGGCGCCTGTTCCTTCAGCCGCCGGCGCAGGGCCGAGATGCGGGCGTCGATGATGTTGACGAAATTCTCGGGCAGGAATTTCCACTCCACCCAGCAGCGGTCCCACAGCATGGTCTTGGTCACCGGCTGGCCGCGCGCGGTCATCAGCTCGGCGACGATGGCGAACTCCAGCGGCGACAGGTCGATCAGGCGGCTGTGGCCGTTGGTCTCCAGCTTCAGGGTGCGCGGGCCGGGGGCCAGGCGGAACGGGCCGTTGACCACCTCGCCGCCGCCGACCGCCTTGGCCGGGCGGGCCGCGCGGCGCAGCTGGGCCGCGATCCGGGCCAGAAGCTCCTCGTCCCCCACCGGCTTGGCCAGATAGTCGTCGGCCCCGCCCATCAGCCCTTCGACCTTCTGGCGCTCGCCGCCAAGGGCGGTCAGCATCAGGGCCGGGGCGTCGGCGGAAGGCCCGCCGCCGGCGCGGATGCGCTTGAGGGTCTCCAGCCCGTCCAGGCCGGCGGTCAGCCGGTCAAGCACCAGGATGTCGAAGGCGGCCGCCTGGGCCGCCGCCGCAGCGTGCTCGCCCGCCTCGAACCGATCGACGACGGCGAACCCGGCGGCCTTCAGTCGGCAGGCGACGTGTTCGGAAAGGGCCGGGTCGTCCTCCAACAGCAGGGCGCGTCGCCCCGCGAAGGCCGCCTGCAGCTGGGCGAAGGGATCGTCGCCCCCGATTTCCGCCTGATCGGACATGTCCGCCTCCCACGACCCGGCGATGACGATACGGCCGTTCCGCGAAACGACAAGCGGGCCGCCGTCATCCCTGACGGGTATCGCGGCCGTTCGCCGCTGACGGTTCCTGATCTAGGACGACAGGGCGCGGGCGTCGCGCAGCCGCCGGCCGATGCGGAAGACGACGATCATCAGCAGGATCAGCAGCACCGGCGCCAGGATGGGCGCCAGAAGGGCCAGCAGGCTGGTGACCACGGCCAGGACGTCCTCGACCAGGCTGACCACCGGATTGCCCAGGCCGCCGGTCGTGGCGGTGGAGGCCACCCGCATTCCCCCTTGCGCCGCGTTGAAGGCCAGGGCCGCCGGAGCGCCGACGATGACGCCGGCGACGGCGGCGGCGGTCGGGTCCACGGCCCACAGGACGCTGCCGGCCGCCACGGCCCCGGCGATGGGCCGGGTGACGAAGCCCAGGGCGTTCAGGGCGTGGTCGACGGCCGGGATCTTGTCGCCCGCGAACTCCACCACGGCGGCGACGCCCAGGGCGGCGATGGCCGGCCAGCCCGCCAGCCAGGCCATCTGATCGTTCAGCCGCACGCCCGCGAACTCGAATTTGGCGGCCAGGGCCAGCAGCAGCAGGGGCAGGAAGGTGCGCAGGCCCGTCGCCGAGGCCAGGCCCAGCCCCAGGAGCAGGGGCAGGACCCAGGTGGTCAGGAAGGCGGTCGGGATCGCGTCCATCGCCGCACAATGCGCCGGAACCGGCCGTGGCTCCAGCCGCTTGTTCCGCGAGCCGTCAGGAGGACCGACCATGGAAGACCGTCACGCCGCCCGCGCCGAGACCGTCGCCGAACGCGAACGCGCCATCCAGGCGCCGATCGACGCCAAGGCCGGCAAATCCGAAGGCGGAAAGGCGCACGAAGGCGCGGTCCAGGCCGGGGCCCGCGCCTATCCGGAACCGCCCTTTCCGAAACAGCATCAGCGCAAGCCGGGCGAGGAATGGCGGCTGGATCCGGCGCCGATGTACGACGCCC
Organism: Brevundimonas sp.; assembly: GCF_019636155.1. Taxonomy (GTDB): domain Bacteria; phylum Pseudomonadota; class Alphaproteobacteria; order Caulobacterales; family Caulobacteraceae; genus Brevundimonas. The sequence goes on from NZ_JAHBYB010000003.1 coordinate 316,354, forward strand.
CCTTCTGGAAGGGATCGGGCAAGCTGCAGGACCGGGCGGCGATCATCACCGGCGCCGACAGCGGCATCGGCCGGGCGGTGGCGGTCCTGTTCGCGCGCGAGGGCTGCGACGTCGCCGTCTGCCACCTGGACGAGGACCGGGACGCCGAGGCGACGAAACGGGCGGTGGAGGCCGAGGGACGAAAGGCCGTGGTGCTGAAGGGCGACGTGGCCGACCCGGCCTTCTGCGAAGGCGCGGTCAGGGCCGCGGTGGAGGCCTTCGGACGGCTGGACGTGGTGGTGTCCAACGCCGCCTTCCAGGAACATGTGGAAGCGCTGGAGGACCTGTCGTTCGAGCATTTCGACCGGACCATGAAGACCAACCTCTATGGCTGTTTCAACCTGGTGAAGGCGGCGCTGCCGCATCTGAAGCCTGGCGCGGCCGTGGTGGTGACCGGATCGGTCACCGGGATAGAGGGCAACAAGGACCTGCTGGACTATTCCCTGACCAAGGGCGGGCTGCACGCCTTCGCCCGGTCGCTGGGGACCCATCTGGCGCCGCGCGGCGTCCGGGTGAACGTGGTGGCGCCTGGCCCGGTCTGGACGCCGCTGAACCCGGCCGACAAGGCGGCGGACAAGGCGGCGACCTTCGGGTCCCAGACGGTGATGAAACGCCCGGCCCAGCCGGAAGAGATCGCCCCGGCCTTCGTCTTCCTGGCCTCGCCCCAATGCTCCAGCTACATCACCGGCGAGGTGCTGCCGATCATCGGGGGATACGGCGGCGGCTAGGCCACAAGGTCTTCGTATTCCGGATGCCGCTTCAGCCAGGCGACGGCGTAGCTGCACACCGGGTGCAGCTTCAGCCCCTCGGCGCGGGCGTGTTCGGCCAGGGCCTGCATGAACCGGCCCGCCGCGCCCGAGCCGCGCAGGGCCGGGTCCGCCTCGACATGCAGGATGGCGCGGGTGTCGCCCTGGACCGCATAGTCGGCGAAGACGGCGCGCAGTTCTCCGTCGCCATCGGTGAACCCCTGTTCGAAACGGTGGGCGGCGGGAACATCTCGGAACTGGGTCATGGGCGCATCCTGGTCTAGTCTCGTCCTTCGAACCGAAGAGGGGACGGCCCGTTCCCTGTCGAACCCTGACGAAGGCGTGAGCGAGGAACACCGATGTCGAAACGCAACACTGTCGGCCTGGCCCTGATCGGCCTGGGCCTTCTGGGCCTGACCGCCTGCGGAGACAAGGACAAGACGGCCCACGAGGGGGCGGCGCCCGCCCCGGCCGAGGCGCCGAGGACGGCCGCCCCGGCGACGCCCCGGCTGAAGGCTGGCCTGTGGCGGGTGACCAACGCCGGCGACGGCGCGCCCCAGGGCGTCAGCCGCATGTGCCTGGACGACGCCGTCCAGGCGCGGATGAGCGTGTTCGGGGCCCAGGCGGCCGGCGCCTGCCAACCGACCGAGACCTCAGCCAATCCCGGCGGGGGCTGGCGCTATCGCACCGTCTGCGACCAGTCGGCCCTGGGCGGCGGGACCAGCGTGGCCGAAGGCGTGATGACCGGCGACCTGGCGACCGCCTACGCCAGCCGCACCACGGTGACCACCACCGGCGCCCAGGTGGCGCACATGAACGGGGTGGTGACGATCACGGGCGAGGGCGCCTATGAGGGGCCCTGCCCCGCGGACATGAAGCCGGGCGACATGGTCATTCCCGGCGGCATGAAGTTCAACATGGTCGAGATGGCCGCGGCGGCGGCCAAGATGACGCCGAAACCGGCCGGTTAGGGCGCCCGGTCGCCGGCCAGGGCCAGCAGGCCCAGGACGCTCTTCACCGTGAACCAGACGCTGAGCAGGAACCACAGCAGCAGGAACAGCAGCAGGAAGGGGATGCCGACCAGGACGACGGACAGGACCCCGCTGATCAGGATCAGCACCCACAGGGCGATGGTCCACCAGAAGACCGACCAGAACAGCTGAATCTGGGCGTCCATGTGGGCGCGGGCCAGGCCGGTGGCCGATCCGCGCGCGGCATAGGCCACCACCAGCCCGACCAGGACCAGGATGTTGGCGCTGGGGATCGACAGGATGTAGAGCGCCCAGGCGACCAGGGCGGCGGCCTTGCCCTCGCTCTCGTGGCCGGGCTGGAACCGGGGCTGGTCGGTCATGGGGCGCGGCTCCTTCAGAACAGCCAGTGGCGAGGATCGGATATGGGGCGGCCGGCCTTCAGCCGGAAGACGCCGACGGCGCCCCGCGCCAGGATCCAGAGCGACAGGGCGAACAGGACGAAGACCCCGATATTGACCACGATCAGTATGACCCCCAGCAGGGCGGCAAGCCCGGCGGCCCACAGGGTGCGCTGCTGATAGATGAAATGGCTGCGCGCTAGGGGATCGGCCGGCGGTTCGCGCCCGGTCACGGCCAGAAGGCCGATCAGGGCCGAGACCCCGAAGGTCGGCACGGCGAACAGGATCAGGGCATAGACCGAATAGAGGCTGAGCACCCCCGGGGGCTGGGGCCGGTCCGGTGCGGCGTCCCGGCGCGACGGCGCGGTCACGGGGTCCGGGCGTTCGACCAGCGGCGGCGTGGCGGCGGCGATCGTCGGGGCGGGTTCGTCGGCCCCGTCGAACAGGTCCGGCTCGGGCGCCGGTTCCGGCTGGGCCTCCGGCTCGGGTTCGACCGGGGGTTCCGGCTCGGGCCGGGGCGCGGGCTTGCCCCCCAGGCTGGCGGCCGAGGCGAAGCCGATCAGGTCGTCGTTCCAGTCGTGATCCGAGGCGGGCGCGGACGGCCCGGGCGCATCGACGGGACGGTGGGGATCGCCGGGTTCGGCCATCGGTCTCCTCAAACGCCGACCACGCGGCGGGCCGACAATGGCCGGGCGCGCCGCCGGGCGCAACCGCTCAGCGGCTGAAGACGACGGTGCAGCCCGCCGCCTCGGCGCCGGCCAGGGCGCCGGGCTTGTCGATCGTCACCTCGGCCCGGCGCACGCGCGGGTCGTCCAGACAGGCCAGGGCCAGCCTCTGGGCGAAGGTCTCGACCAGGCCGACATGGCCTTCGGCGGCGATGGCGCGGGCGGCGGCGGCCACGGTCTCGTAGTTGACGGTGTCGGACAGCCGCTCGACCGACTGGGGCGCCAGGGTCAGGCGGACCGAGACCACCAGGGTCTGCAGCCGGCCCTGCTCATGATCATAGACGCCGATGCCCGCCTGGATCGTCAGGCCCCGGACATGGACCGTCAGCCCTTCGGGGCGCGGATCGGCGTCGGGGGCGGGAAAGGCGGCGACGGGCTGGGTCACGCGTGGGTCACTCCGGGTCGCCGGCCTGGATGTCGGGGGTGCGCCAGCCCAGGTGCTGGCCGCCGTCGACGGCGATCATCTGGCCCGTCACATGGTCGGCGTCAATCAGCCAGAGCACCGCCTGGGCCACCGCCTCGGGACGGATCGGGCGCTGCAACAGGGTGCTGGCCGCCTCGGCCGCGAACTCGGCCGGGGTCTGGTGGATCGAAGGCAGGGTCGGTCCGGGACCGACGCCGTTGACCCGGATGCGCGGGGCCAGGGCCTGGGCCAGGGTGCGGGTGGCCCACCACAGGCCGTTGCGCGACAGGGCGTAGGAGACGAAGCGGGGGTCCGGCTTCAGCACCCGCTGGTCCAGCAGGTTGACGATGGCCGATCCGTCCGGGGCCTGGGCGGCGAAGGTCTCGGCCAGGACCAGGGGGGCGCGCAGGTTGGTCTCGATATGCGCGTCCCAGATGGCGCGATCCAGGGCGCCGACCCGGTCGTCGCGGAACACCGAAGCGTTGTTGACCAGGACCGACAGGGGGCCGAGGGCGGCGACGGCCCGGCCGACCAGGGCGCGCGCCTGGGCCTCGTCGGCCAGGTCGGCCTGGATGACGGCGGCGCGGACGCCAAGGGCGCGCGCCTCTTCGGCCGCCCGCGCGGCGTCGGATTCGGAATCGCGATGATGGACGGCGACATCCCACCCGGCGCGCGCCAGGGTCAGGACGATGGCCCGGCCGATGCGCCGCGACCCGCCCGTGACCAGGGCCGCGCCGCGACGGGCGGCGGCCTCAGTCAACCCGGCCGAACTCGACGAAGTTGATCACGGCCAGGACGGCGACGAAGCCGAGGATGACGGCGATGGCCAGCATGAGGAAACTCCCGATCTTGCGCCCGCAATAAAGCGCCGGAGGGTCGGGTTCAAGCCGAGGGTGCGCCGCGGCGCGACGGATGCTAGCCAGGGGCCATGAACCCCATGATCTTCTTCATCGTCGCCATCGTCCTGGCCGGGGGTGCGACCGCCCTGCAGGCGCCGACCAACGCCCGGCTGATGGCGGCCGTCGGGTCGCCGGTGAACGCGGCCTTCGTCTCCTTCGCCGTGGGGACCGTGGCCCTGGGCGTCCTGGCCCTGATGATGCAGGCGCGGCCCGACGTGGCGGCGGCCCGGGCCCTGCCCTGGTGGGCCTGGGTCGGGGGTCTTTATGGGGCGATCTTCGTGGTGGCGGCGACCTGGGGCGTGCCGCGGCTGGGGGTGGCCCTGACCATCACCCTGATGGTGGCGGGGCAGCTTCTGATCGGGCTGATCCTGGACCATTTCGGCGCCTTCGGCGTGCCGCGCCAGCCGATGAACCTGGGGCGTCTGGCCGGGGCCGCCCTGGTCATCGCCGGGGTGGTGATGGTGCGCCGGTTCTGACCCGCTGCACGGCGGCGCGCCCGAGCCTATATTGGCGGCGATGACCGAGGCGACGCCCGAAACCGAATCGGCCCTGAAGGCGGCCGATCTGATCCGCGACGAGGCGCGCCGGGCGCCGGACAAGCCGGGCGTCTATCGCATGTACGGCGAGGACGGGTCGTGCCTGTATGTCGGCAAGGCGCGCAGCCTGAAGAAGCGCATCCTGCAATATGCCCAGGGGCGGTTTCACACCCAGCGCATCGGCCTGATGGTGTCGCAGACCCGGTCGATGCAGCTGGTGGTCACGGCGACCGAGACCGAGGCCCTGCTGCTGGAATCCAACTTCATCAAACAGCTGAAGCCCCGCTTCAATGTGGTGCTGCGCGACGACAAATCCTTCGCCGAACTGATGATCCGCAAGGACCATCGCGCGCCCCAGGTGCGCAAACATCGCGGGGCCCACACGATCAAGGGCGACTATTTCGGGCCCTTCGCCTCGACCTGGGCGGTGAACCGGACGCTGAACACCCTGCAGAAGGCCTTTCTGCTGAGGTCGTGTTCGGACAGCGTCTACGAGACGCGCACCCGACCCTGCATGCTGCATCAGATCAAGCGCTGCTCGGCGCCCTGCACCGGCCTGATCGGGCTGGAGGAATACGGGGCGCTGGTGGACGAGGCCGAGGCCTTTCTGCGCGGCAAGTCGCGGGCCGTGATCGGCCGCCTGTCGGCCGAGATGCAGGCGGCGTCCGACGAGATGGATTTCGAACGGGCGGCCCGGGTGCGCGACCGCATCCGCGCCCTGTCGGCCATCAGCATGGAGAATTCCGTCAGCGCCGAAGGCCTGGCCGAGGCCGACGTCTTCGCCCTGCACGCCGAGGGGGGGCAGGCCTGCGTCCAGGTCTTCTTCTATCGCGGCGGCCAGAACTGGGGCGGCCGGGCCTATTTCCCGCGCGTGGACAAGAGCGACGCCGACGCCGCCATCCTGTCGGCCTTCCTGGGCCAGTTCTATGAGGACAAGCCGGTCCCGCGCCTGATCCTGGCCAATGTCCTGCCGCTGGAGCAGGCCTTGCTGGAAGAAGCCTTCTCGCTGAAGGCCAAACAGGACGATGGTCGCCGCGTGGTCTCGATCGAACAGCCCCGGCGGGGGGATCGCAAGGCGCTGGTCGATCACGCCCTGACCAATGCGAAGGAGGCCCTGGGGCGGCGGCTGGCCGAAAGCTCGGCGCAAGGGAAGATCCTGGACGAGGTGTGCGAGGCCTTCGGCCTGGACGCCCGGCCCGAGCGGATCGAGATCTACGACAACGCCCACATCCAGGGCACGAACGCCGTGGGCGGCATGGTGGTGGCGGGGCCGGAGGGATTCCGGAAAAGCCAGTACCGCAAATTCAACATCAAGGGCGCCGATCTGACGCCGGGCGACGACTACGGCATGATGCGCGAGGTGATGCGCCGCCGGTTCAGCCGCCTGGTCAAGGACGAGGACGAGGGCGAGGCGGTCGAGCGGCCGGACCTGCTGCTGATCGACGGCGGGGCGGGGCAGCTGGCCGAGGTGCTGAAGGTCATGGCCGACCTGGGCGTCGACGACATCGCCGTGGTCGGGGTGGCCAAGGGGCCGGATCGGGACGCGGGGATGGAGAAATTCTTCATGCCGGGCAAGCCGCCCTTCATGCTGCCGCTGAAGTCGCCGGCCCTGTATTACCTGCAACGGCTGCGGGACGAGGCGCACCGCTTCGCCAACGGCGCCCACGCCAAGCGCCGGTCGATGGACATCAAGCGCAATCCGCTGGACGAGATCGAGGGCGTCGGGCCGGGGCGCAAGAAGGCCCTGCTGCACGCCTTCGGCTCGGCCAAGGGGGTGTCGCGCGCGGCGGTGGCCGACCTGGTCAAGGTGGATGGCGTCAGCGAGGCCCTGGCCCAGCGCATCCACGCCTTCTTCCGTCGCGGTTAGGGATCAGGTCCAGGGGTTGATGATCGCGACGCCCAGGCCGTCAAAATCCCGAACATTTCGCGTCACGACGATCAGGCCGGCCTGGACGGCGGTGGCGCCGATCAATGCATTGATCGGCGACACCTTGCCTCGAGCGCCGAGGCGGCCCCAGACCTGAGCGGTCTGGGCGTCCACGGGCAGCACGCGGGGGCCAAGCCATGCGACAAGGTCCTCTTCCAGCCAACGCATCAGGCTTTCGCGCTTCGGACTTGAGGAAAGCATTTCCACGCCGCGCCGAATCTCGCCGATGCAAAGGACGCTGGTGTGGATGTCGTGCGTAGGGAGCCGGTCCAGCCAGGCGACGAAGCCGGGGTTTGCACGCGGTTTGGCGGCCTCCGACAGGGCCACGGTGTCGAACAGCCACATCAATCGATCTCCCGCCACGGCGCGGATCGCTCAGGCGGCTCAATCGGCTGATCGGACAGGGGCGACGCCAGCATGAATTGGCGGAAGGTTCGAGCCGCTTCGGAGACTCCAGCCAGGTCGGCTTCGGCCAGGATGGCGTCGAGCTCCCTGCGGAGCGACCGCAGGGCGGCGGCGTCGATCGCGTCGGCGGTCGAAAAGGGGACGGGCTTGGCGAAGGTCTCCTGTCCGGTCTGGGGCGAGCGTGGGCGGAAGCCGGCCTGTTCCAGCCGACCCCGAAGGCGGCGCGCCTCGGCCAGGCCTTCGCCATAGAACTGGATGCCGACCAGATCCTTACGCGAGCGGATTTGGGACGTGGCCCAATATCGAACACCCGGGCGAACAGGGACCGAGCGCTGATAGCGGCCGCTGGCGGCCTGGGTCGCAGGGCGAAGGTTGAGGGTGGCGAGAAGCGCTCGGGCGCGCGTTTCAACCGTGATCATTTCAGTTCCTCCGACGAAATTCATAAAAATATGAACTACGAAATAATCTTTGTCCAGGGATCGATTGAGGCCCTGTCCGCTAGAGCGCTAGAAGACGCCATGACCCAGGGACCGAACGATCCGCTGCTGAAGGGCTATCGCCGCTTCCGCGACCTGCGCTGGCCGGAGGCGCACGCCGAATACGAGGCCCTGGCGGCCGGGCAGAAGCCGCACACATTGATCGTCGCCTGTTCCGACAGCCGGGCCGACCCGGCCCTGATCTTCGACGCCGCGCCGGGCGAACTGTTCGTGGTGCGCAACGTCGCCAACCTGGTCCCGCCCTATCAGCCGGACGGCCAACTGCACGGGGTGTCGGCGGCCCTGGAGTTCGGGGTCAAGGTGCTGGAGGTCGGGCGGATCGTCATCATGGGCCATGCCTATTGCGGCGGGGTCACGGCGATGCGAACCGGAACCCCGGCCAGTTGCCGCGACTTCGTCGGCCCCTGGGTCGACCAGGGCGCCGAGGTCGTGCGCCGGGTCTGCGAATCCGTGCCGCCCCAGGAGGCCGAGCGGGCCTCGGAAGAGGCGGTGGTGCGGCTGTCGATCGAGAACCTGCGCACCTTCCCCTGGATCGCCGAGCGCGAGGCGGCCGGGACCCTGCGGCTGACCGGCCTGCATTTCGGCATCGCCGACGGGGTGCTGAGCGCCCTGACCGCCGCGCCGCGGTTCGAGCGGCTGGGCTGATTCGCCAGAAGTAGTGAAATCCACTACATTGGGGGGATGGATATTCAGGTCCCCGCCGCCGAGGCCAATCGCAGCTTCTCCGAACTGCTGCGACGCGTGCAGAACGGCGAGAGCGTTTCGGTGACGCGTCATGGGCGGCCCGTGGCCCGGATCGTGCCGGCCGAGGATATCTCGGATGCGGCGGTCCGCCGCCGTCGAAGCCAGCAGGCGGCGGCCTATCTGAAGCGCGCATCGGCGCGGCCGGTGGTCGATATCGGTCCCTGGACCCGAGACGAGCTTTACGACCGTTGAAGGTCGCCCTGGACACCAATGTCCTGGTCTATGCCGAGGGCCTGAACGGTCCCGCCAAGGCCGCCGTGGCGCGTCGGCTGCTGGGGCAGGTTCTGGCGGACGCCTGCCTGCCTGTGCAGGTCGCGGCCGAATTCTACAACGTTCTTACGCTGAAGGCCGGTGTGGCCCGCACGGAGGCGGTGGGGATCGTTTCCAGCCTGACCGAAATGACCACCCCCTTGGCGACCACCCCCGCCGTATTGGCCGAGGCCCTGGAACTTGCGGCCAGCGCCCGGTTCAGAATCTTCGACGCCCTGATCCTGGCCACCGCCGCATCGGCCGGATGCATCCTTCTGTTGTCCGAAGACTTGCAGGACGGATTCGTCTATCGCGGGACGACCGTCGCCAACCCCTTCGCCGAGACGCCGCATCCCCTGCTGGCGTCCGTGCTGGAAACCCTGAGCGGGAGACCGGAATGACCCCCAATCCGCACGCCAACCCCCTGCCCAACATCCTGACCGGCCTGCGGCTGGTGGCCGGGGTGGTGATGTTCGTCATGATGGCCGGGGCCGCGCCGGGGGCGCTGGACACCTGGCTGTCGCCCGAGACCCAGGCCCGGTTCGGCATCTGGGCCTTCTGGATCTTCGTGGTCGCGGCCTCGACCGACTGGCTGGATGGCTGGCTGGCGCGGCGCTGGAACGCGGCCACCCGCTGGGGCGCCATCCTGGACCCGATCGCGGACAAGGTTCTGATCACCGGCGCGATCCTGGGGGTGCTGGCCTCGGGCTCCCTGCCGGGCATCGCCCTGCCGTGCGGCCTGATCCTGTTCCGCGAGTTCGCCGTCTCGGCCCTGCGCGAAACGGTGGCCGGATCGGTCAAGCTGCCGGTGACCCTGATGGCCAAATGGAAGACCACGGTGCAGATGATCGCCCTGGCGGCGCTTCAGCTGACCCTGCTGTGGGGCGCCTTCGGCCTGCTGGAGGCCGACGGTTCGCCCCTGGCCTGGCAGGGGCCGTTCGAGAGCTTCGCCGTCTTCCTGATCTGGTTCGCGGCGGTGATCACGGTCTGGACCGGAATTCAGTATTTCCGCGAAGCCCGGCGGCAGATGGGCTGAGCCGCCGGCGCGGCCCAGCCCGATGGCTCACTCGGCCTCCAGCTCCTCCAGAAGGCGGCCCATGCCGTAGACGTCGCGCAGGGCGGCGGCGACGGCGGCGGTGGTGACGATCACGCTGCGGTTCACATTGCGGTCGTAGCCGTAGGCGTTGCGCTGGCTCATCACGGTGGAGTCGAAATTGGCGCCCAGGATCTCCATCCGCTCGGTGATCACCGGCGAGCCGGACGAGCCGCCGATGGTGTCGGACGACACCGCCATGTTCAGCACCGTATCCGGATCGATCCGGTCCCGGGCCGCCAGCAGGCGCGGCGCGGCCTGGAAGGGGACGGCCCCGGTGGCGCGGTTCCACAGCTGGCCGAAGGTGGTGAAGGGGCCGAATTTCTGGCCCGGAACGTCCGAGCCCTCGATCAGGCCGAAACTGACCCTCAGGGTGCCGGTGGCGTCGGGGTAGACGCTGTCGCCATAGGCGGCGAAACGGGCGGCGGCCAGAGCCTCCGAGGCCCGGTCGGTGGGGCCGTCCACGCGGTCTTCCCACTCGGCGCGGATCGCCCGGGTCGGCGCCTGGATGGCCAGGGCGAACCGGATCATCGGATCGTCCGACGCCTCGATGGCGGCCAGGCCTCCGTCCCACAGGGCGCGACGCACCGCCGGGTCGGCCAGGCGCGTCCCCTCGACCAGCCGGGCCGAAAGGGCCTCGGGCGATTCGGCGCCCAGCAGGGCCTCCACCCGCGGATCGTCGGCGGTCAGGACCTCGCGGGTCTTGGACAGCCACCATTCCATCTGCAGCTGGTTCAGGGTCGGATAGCTGGGGCGTTCGGCCATCAGCCCGCTCTCGACCCCGCGCAGGCGGCTGTCGGCGTATTCGGGCAGGCGCTGTTCGGACGGCTTGGCGCGTTCCTGGGCGGCGCGCACCAGGGTGCGGGCCCAGCTGAACAGGGCCGATCCGCCGCCTGCCCGGCTTTCCAGCATGTGATAGGCGGGGAACAGGTCGCGATAGTCGTCCTGAACCGCCGACAGGGCGCCCCAGGGATCGCCCGCCTCGGCGGCGATGGCCGGATCGGCGGCGACGCGGGCGCGGAAATCCGCCTCGGCCTGCTCGCGCTGGGCGATGAAGCCGGCGTCGACCAGGGCCTTCATCCGCCCCATGCCGCGCTTGAAGGTGTTCTCGACCCCGCTGAGGGCGCCGAAGGCCATGAATTCGTTCTCGGCGCTCTCCTCCGAGAAGCGGATCAGCCGGCCGCGGAGTTCGGAGCTGATGATCTGGTCCAGCGGCAGGTAGACGTCGCGCACCGTCGCCACCTGGTCCTGGGTCAGCAGCCGCTGGGTCGCGCCCGGGGTTCCCACCACGAAGACGGGCGTCCGCTCGACCGGACGGTCAGAGGTCCATTTGAAATGGTTGGGCGTCGCCGCCGGGCGGCCGTCCTCATAGACGCGGATGAAGGCCGCATCGATCGAGTAGCGGGGGAAGCTGAAATTATAGGGGTCGCCGCCGAAATCGGCCGCCGCCGCCTCGGGCGCGAAGGCCAGGCGCACGTCGGAATAGCGTTTGTAGGTATAGAGTTTGAACTGGCCGCCCCGGTACAGGCTGACCACCTGGCAGCGCCGGTCGCGGTCGTCACCGCAGGCCTCACGCTCGATCCGGCCCGCCTCGGCGTCGCGCGCCTGGGTGAAGGCCAGGCCCGACAGGCCCTCGCCGGCCTTGTGCATCCGTTCGGTGACGTCGCCGATGTCGGTCAGGACGTCGACCGTGCCGCCGGGGCATTTCAGTTCCTCCTCGCGGCTGCGCGGCGCGAACCCCGTCTCGGTGTAGTTGGTGGCCGTGGTCGACAGGTCGGCGACGCACGACCGGACGCAGTGGTTGTTGGTCATCAGCAGGCCCTCGCCCGAGACGAAGCCGGCCGAGCAGCCGCCGTATTTGGCCGCGCTGAGCTGGACCCGGTCCAGGAAGGCCTGGTCGATATTGGTGCCCAGCAGCTGGTTGGCGCGGGCGATGGGGAAGTTGTCCAGCGTCCACATCCCCTCTTCGGCGCGGACCGGGGCGGCCGCCAGGGCGGTGATGGCGGCGCCCGCCACGGTGGCGAGGATGGCGGCCTGGATCAGGGCGGGGTTGCGCATGGAGGGTCTCCGGCGACGAGGAACAGGGCGGCCGCAACCTGCCCCCGCGGCGCCGAGGCGGTCAACCGCGGACGACTTTCCCCGCAGGAAGTTCGGCGGCTTACCCCGATTTAACTTGGCCGAAACAGGGTGCGCCTGCACATAGCGAAAATACTCCTTTGCAAGCGTTCCGCGAATGTCCCTGGCCCTGTCCACCCTGCTGTTCGAATGGCGGCGCTATATGGCGGCGGTCATGGCCCTGGCGCTGTCGGGCCTGCTGGTCCTGGCCATGACCGGGGTCTTCATCGGCATCGGCAAGGGCTTCACCGCCACCATCGAACGGTCGGGCGCGGACATCATCGTCATGCAGCCGGGCGCCAAGAGCCTGATCGGCGGGCCGTCGGGCGTGCCGCGCCGGTTCATTCCCCTGGTCTACAACCATCCCGAGGTGGTCGAGGTCCAGCCGCTGGACGGCGCCGGCGGCACCTTCCAGTCGGTCAAGAACGTCGATCCCACCCTGAGCCAGGCCGACCGCGCCCGTCAGGGCGCACCGCGCCAGCAGTTCGTCCAGTCGATGGTCATCGACACCACGCCCGGATCGGTCACCATCCCCACCGACTATTCGACCGAATTGGTCGAGGCCCTGCGCCAGCCTTATACGGTCGCGGTCGATGAGACGGCCCTGCCCAAGCTGGGCGTCAAGCTGGGCGACAAGGCCCTGTACAACGGCCAGACCGTGACCGTGATCGCGGTCACCCGCGGCTATCCCAACATGATGCAGGCGACGATCGTCATGTCGCGCGACACCCTGCGGATGCTGGGCCAGGCCGACACCGGGCCTCGCGTCGGCCCCCTGATGGTCAAGCTGAAGAACCCCGCCAACGCCGAGATCGTGGCGGCCCAACTGAACGCCATGGGCAACGGCCAATGGAAGGCCTGGACCAAACAGGGGTTGGCCGACGCCAACGCCAGCGCCATGTTCGAGGAAGGCATTCTGGTCATCATCATCGGCGGCTGTGTGGTGCTGGGCACCATCATCGGCGTGGCCATCACCTGGCAGACCCTGCGCGGCGCCATCATGGCCAACATCAAGGAGTTCGCCTCCCTGCGCGCCCTGGGCGTCGGCATGGGCTCGCTGAACCGGATCGTGATGGAGCTCAGCTTCTGGGTCGGGGTGGTCGGCGTGGGCGCCGCGATCCTTCTGACCTGGCTGGTGTCGCTGCTGGCCATGGCCAATGCGGTCATCATCGCCCTGCCTCTCAGCCTGCTGCTTGTGGTGGGCGGCGGACTGGTCGTGATCGCCATGCTGTCGGGCCTGCTGTCGATGGGCGTCCTCAAGAACAGCCAACCCGCGGACCTGCTGCGATGAGCCATACCAAATCGCACGGAAAGCACGGCGACTTCGCCATCGAGGCCACGGGCCTGGTCAAGCGGTTCAAGTCGGGCAAGAGCTTCGTCGAGGTGCTGAAGGGCGTGGACTTCGACGCCCGCCACGGCGACCTGACCATGGTCATGGGGCCGTCCGGCTCGGGCAAGTCGACCCTGATCGCCGCCCTGTCGGGCCTGCTGCGGCCCGAGGAAGGCCGCGTCGACATCCTGGACATCGACAATCTGTGGAAACTGTCCAACGGCCGCATCGACCGCTTCCGGCTGGAGAACTGCGGCTTCATCTTCCAGGGCTTCAACCTGTTCCCGGCCCTGACGGCGCTGCAGCAGGTCGAGACGGTGCTGAAATTCCAGGGACAGAGCCCGGACAAGGCCCGCAAGCGCGCCGCCCTGGCGCTGGAGGAAGTCGGGCTGGGCCATCGCCTGCACCAGCGGCCCGCGGCCCTGTCGGGCGGCGAGAAGCAGCGGGTGGCCATCGCCCGCGCCCTGGCCAAGGACCCGCAGATCCTGTTCGCCGACGAACCGACCTCGGCCCTGGACGGCGAGAACGGCCAGGTGGTCATCCGCCTGCTGCGCCGGGCCGCCACCGAACACGGCGCCGCCGTCATCTGCGTGACCCACGACCCGCGCCTGGAGGCCTGGGCCGACCGGGTGATCCATATCGAGGACGGCGTCATCACCGACGACCAGCGCCGCACCCCCAACCCCGACGCCGCCCTGGCGTCCCACTGATTTCCGCCTAGGACACAGACATGCCCGCCTTCCTGAAAAACAAGTGGCTCTGGATCGGCCTGGTCCTGATCGTCGCCCTCTTCATCGGCTTCAGCATGATGCAGAAGGGCAATGCCGCGAAGAAGGCGGCGCAGGAGAAGGCCGCGGCCGAAAAGGTGGCCAGCCCCTACGCCGCCGTGGCCAACGGCAAGGTCGATGTCGAGGGCGGCATCATCCAGATCGCGGCCCGCCGCGGCGGGGTGGTGCGCGAAGTGCTGGTGCAGGAAGGCGACCGCGTCACCGCCGGCCAGATCCTGGCCCGCCAGGAAGACGACGAACCGCGCCTGGCCCTGCAACGGGCCAACGCCGAGGTGGCCCAAGCCGAGAGCCAGCTGGCCGCCATCCGCGTCGACATCAACACCGCTCAGCGCGAGCTGGAGCGGCTGCAGCGGCTGGTCGACACCAATTTCGTCGCCGCCCAGCGGGTCGATCAGGCCCGCGACGCCGTGGCCGCGGCCCAGGCCCGTCTGGGCTCGCAACAGGCCAGCGTCCAGACCGCGCGCGCACGGCTGAACGAGGCCGCCTACAATCTGGAGCTGACGGTCATCCGCGCGCCGATGAGTGGCCGGATCGTGCGCCGCTACGCCAATCCCGGCGCCGGCGCCTCGACCCTGAACGTCTCGACCATGTTCGACCTGGAGCCCGACGCCCCGCGCATCGTCCGCGCCGAGATCGTGGAAAGCGACATCCCCAACATCACCGTGGACCAGGCCGTCGAAATCCAGCCCGAGGGCGACCCGACCAAGGTCTATGTCGGCGCCGTCCTGCGCCGCGCGGCGGTGTTCGGCGCCCGCAAGCTGGCCTCGGACGACCCCAGCCAGCGTTCGGACGAACGGGTGGTCGAGGTGGTGGTCTCGGCCGGCGACGCCCCCCTGCTGATCGGCCAGAGGGTGCTGGTGAAATTCATGAAACCGGGCCAGGCGGCGGGCGCCCCGCGCACCACGGCGGCCGGCGTCGGCCCCGACCGCGCCATGCGGGTTCCGGCGCGCAAGGCGGAATAGGCGACATGCGGGCCTGACGAGCGGACGGACTCCGTTCCGTCCCGGGCGATCCGGCCTTAGAGAGCAGGGATGACCCCTCCTCTCGCTCACGCCGACGTCGCCAAGGCCGCCCTTCCGGCCGTGGTTCGGCGCGACCTGCCCTGGCGCGATCCCCTGGCGGTGGCGGCCGGTCTGGCGGACCGCGACGGCGCGCTCGCCCTGCTATCGGACGGCGCTCCGCACGGGCGCTGGTCCTGGGTCGCCGCCGATCCGGACCGGGTCTTCATCGGCGCGCGAGACCCCGAGACCGCCTTCGCCGATCTGGAGGCTTTCGGGCCGGGGACGGTCGGCCTGGCGTCCTATGACCTGGGCGCCCGGCCGGCGACCGGCCGACGGCCGGATGTCTGGCCCGACCTGATGCTGGCTCGCTATCCGGCCATGCTGGGCTTCGACCTGCACCAGAGACGGGCCGTGGCCGTCGGCCGGGGCGTGGATGCGGATGCGGCGCGGACCGCCGCCGACCGCGCCGCCGCCTGGACGGAAGCCACTGTCCCGACCCCGGGTCCGCCGGCCCTGTCGTTCGACGAAGAGGCGTCCGGCGCCGACTATCGCGCGGCCGTGGCCGAGGTCGTCGGGCGGATCGCGGCCGGGGAGCTGTTCCAGGCCAATATCGCCCGCGCCTGGACCGGGCGGCTGGCGGAAGGGGCCGATCCCTTCGATGCCTTCGTGCGGCTGCAGGTCGGCCGAGCCTCGGCCTATGGCGCCTTCTGGCGGCTGGGCGACCGGGCCCTGGTGTCGAACTCGCCCGAACTGTTCCTGGCCTTCGACGGGCGCCGGATCGAGGCCCGACCGATCAAGGGCACCCGCGCGCGCGGGGCCGATGCGGCGGCCGACGCCGCCCTGGCCGCCGAACTGGCCGCCAGCGCCAAGGACCGGGCCGAGAACCTGATGATCGTCGATCTGATGCGCAACGATCTGGCCCGCGCCGCCCGGCCCGGCTCGGTGGCGGCCGAACGCCTGTTCGAGATCGAGACCCTGCCGACCGTCCATCACCTGGTCTCGACGGTGACGGCCGAGGCCGCGCCCGGCGTCGGGTCGGCCGAGATCCTGGCCGCCGCCTTTCCACCCGGCTCGATCACCGGAGCGCCGAAGCATCAGGCCATGAAGGTCATCGCGGCCCATGAGCCGCCGCGCGGACCCTGGTGCGGATCCCTATTCCTGGCCGGGGACGACGGCGCCCTGACGGCTTCGGTCCTGATCCGGACGGCGGCCTTCCAGCGGCGGGCGGACGGTTGGCGCTTCCGCACCCTGGCCGGGGCCGGGATCGTCGCCGACAGCGATCCGGCCGCCGAACTGGCGGAGACCGAGGCCAAGATCGCCGCCCTCCGCCAGGCCCTGACGGGC
>NZ_JAHBYB010000030.1 GCF_019636155.1 Brevundimonas sp.
ACCGAGCCGACGATCATCTCGCGGATGGTCTTGGACGGCAGGCCATAGCCGCCCATGGTGATCATGGACTCCATCCGGCTGATGGCCTCGCGCGGGCTGTTGGCGTGCAGCGTGCCCATGGAGCCGTCGTGGCCGGTGTTCATGGCCTGCAGCAGGTCGAAGGCCTCGGGCCCGCGCACCTCGCCGACGATGATGCGTTCGGGGCGCATCCGCAGGCAGTTCTTGACCAGATCGCGCATGGTGATCTGGCCCTGGCCCTCCAGGTTCGGCGGCCGGGTCTCCAGGCGCACGACGTGCGGCTGCTGCAGCTGCAGTTCGGCGGCGTCCTCGCAGGTGATGACCCGTTCGGTCGGGTCGATGAAGGCGGTCAGGGTGTTCAGCAGGGTGGTCTTGCCCGAGCCGGTGCCGCCCGAGATCACCAGGTTGCAGCGCGAGGCGCCGATCACGCCCAGGACCCGCGCCCCCTCCGGGCTGATGGAGTTGAACTCCACCAGGTTCCGCATGGTCAGCTTGTCCTTCTTGAACTTGCGGATGGTCAGGGTCGGGCCGTCGATGGCCAGGGGCGGGGCGATGACGTTGACGCGCGAACCGTCCGGCAGGCGCGCGTCGCAGATGGGGCTGGATTCGTCCACGCGGCGGCCGACCTGGGACACGATCCGCTGGCAGATGTTCATCAGCTGGGTGTTGTCGCGAAACCGGACATTGGTCAGTTGGACCTTGCCGCCCACCTCGATGAAGACCCTTCCGGCGCCGTTGACCATGACGTCGGCGATGTCGTCGCGCGCCAGAAGGGGTTCAAGCGGGCCATAGCCGAGGACGTCGTTGACGATGTCCTGGACCAGATGCTCCTGCTCGGCCACCGACATGGATACGTTCTTGATCGCCACCAGTTCGGCGACGATGTCGCGGATCTCCTCGGCCGCCGCCTTGGGATCGAGCTGGGCCAGCTGGGCCAGGTCGATCGTGTTCATCAGGGCGTTGAAGATGGTCGTCTTGGTGGCGTGGTAATAGTCCGACTGCTCGCGGACGATCTCGGCCACGGCCTGGGCCTTCTTCAGCTGCTCCAGGCCCGCGGTCGCCTTGGGCCCGGCGCCGGGCTTGGCCGGGGCGGCGGGTTCCGGCCGCGGGCGGGCCGCCAGGGCGTCCAGCCGGTCCGGCTGCTGGCCCGGTTCGGGCGGCGGGGGCGCGGCCGGGGCGGGGTCGCCGAAGCTGAAGGCCTCGGTCTGAACCCCCTGGGCCGGCTGCGCGGGAGGCGGGGCCGGGGGCGCGGCCGGGGCCGACGCCGGCGCCGGACGCGGGGCGACGGCCAATCCGCCTGGCGTGGCTGTGCGCTTGCCGAACACCGGACCCGTCAGCCTTTCCTGCGGAAGAGTTTGGACAGGGGCGACGACCGTTCACCGCCCCGTCCGGCGCGACGGCCGGGCAGCTGGGGCAGTTCGCGCCGCGACACGATCTGGGCCAGGGTCTCGAAGGCCTCGGCGGCCTTGGACCGGCCGGCGGCGTCCAGGATCATCTGGCCGTTGTTGGCGGCGGCGCCGAAGGTCTTGGCGTCGAACGGAATGACCAGGCTGGGGTGAACGCCCAGGGCGGCGCCGAAGTCCTTGGCCGGAATCTCGGGACGCCCCGGCATGCCCACCTGGTTCAGCACCAGGCGCGGGGGGGCGTCGTTGGGGCGGCCGTGGCGGACCAGGTCGATCATGTTCTTGGCGTTGCGCAGAGAGGCCAGGTCCGGCGCGGCCACCACCACCACCTCGTCCGCCGAGATCAGGGTGCGTCGCATCCAGGACGACCACAGGTGCGGCAGGTCCAGCACCACGAAGGGCGCGGTCGAGCGGATGCGGGTCGTGACCTCCTCGAAGGCGTCCGGGCTGACGTCCCAGTCGACGTCCAGGGTGGCCGGCGCCGCGAACAGGCTCAGCTTGTCGGTGCAGCGGACCATCATCCGGTCCAGCAGGGTGGGGTCCAGACGGTCGGGCTGGCCCAGGGCGTCGGCCACGCCCGACAGGGGGTCCTGGTTGAAATCCAGCCCGGCGGTCCCGAACGGCAGGTCGTAATCGACGATCACGGTGTTGGCGCCGATCCGCTCGCTCATCGCATAGGCGGTGTTGTGGGCCACGGCGCTGGCGCCCGCCCCGCCGCGTGCGCCGACGAAGGCGATGGAGCGGCCGACGAAGGGCTGGGCCGGATCATTGAACAGGCCGCCGATGGCCGAGATCAGCTGCAGCGGCTGCAGCGGCGCGACCAGATATTCGCTGACCCCGCGCCGCATCAGTTCGCGGAACAGGATGATGTCGTTGGTCGGGCCGACGACGATGACCTTGGTGCCGACGTCGCAGACCTCGGCCAGGCGATCGACCTCGTGCAGCAGGGTCTGGGGGTCGGCCTGGCTCTCGACCACGATCAGGGGCGGGGTCGGCTCGTGCTGATAGGCGTCCACGGCCGCGGCGGCGCCGCCGATGCGGATCTGGGTCGTGGCCCGCGACAGGCGCCGGTCCTGGCCCGCACGCTCGGCCGCGGCCAGGGTGTCCTGGCGTTCGGCGAAGACGTGGATGGCGATGCGCGGCACCGACACCTCGCCGATCGCAGGACCGGCGGGCGCCAGGGCCTGGGCCGCCCCGGCCACCAGTTCGCCGACCGGGTTGAAGGCCTGGGCGGGCGGCTGGCTCTCGTATCCGGTCGCGGCCACGGCCGGCGCGGGCGCCGCGACGGCCGTGCCCATCTGGGTGAACTGCAGCGGCTCGCGCCCCGCCGATGCATCGGCCGGGAAGGCGGCGGCGTCCGCCGGATCGCCGAAGTCGGCGTCCAGGTCGAATTCGTCGAAGGCGTCGTAGGGTTGCGGCGCGTAGGCGTTGGTCATTCCTATTCCACCGCTCGTGAGACACGTCGGTTGGTCAGGAGTTCTTCCTGGGCGGCGGCCGTCGCGCGGCCGTTGCGATAGTTGTCGAAGACGACCGACCGGCGACCGGCGTCGGCCTGGGTCATGTCGCGCGGCTGGACGATGTCGCGCGGATTGGCGATCTGGGCGGCCAGGTTCGCATTCACGGCGCAGCCGAAATTGGACGAGACGCCATTGTTGGCCGTGCGGGTCAGGCTGCCCCACTGGGTCCCGCATTGCGGAACGACAGCGCGGACGGTCTCGAACCCGGCCAGGACCGGCGCGCGCGGATCGGGCGCGGCGTAGCTGGCGATGCGGACGGCATATTCGGGCGCGCCGGCCGCGACCAGGGCCGAGCGAACCTTCCAGGCCATGTCGCTGGCGACCGGATCGCCGCCGGCCGGCGCCTCGACCACGATGGCCGGCGCGCCGTCGAGGGTGAAGCGGCTGACCAGCTGGGCCAGGGCGGCCTGCTGGTTGGGCGACACCCCGGTCTCGTGCACGGCCAGGGCGATGCGGTCCATGTCCGGTTCGACCTGGAGCGTATAGCGGTGCAGGGGCGTCAGGGGCGGCGGGCCGCCGCCGTCGGCCGGACCGCCGGCGCAGCCCGCCAGCAACACGCCGGCGGCGCCCAGGGCCATCAGGATGCGAAGGTCACGGGTCATCGGCGGCCTCATTCGATCACATAGCCGACCGGGCCCTGCCAGCCCGTGCCCTGGGCCGTGGGCGCCGGCGAACCATAGGCCTGGTTCAACTGGCCGAAGAGGATGGTCTGGGCGTCCGAGGCGATCCGCAGGCCGTCGGCGGGCGTCTGCATCCGGCCCGGCGAGGTGGGGCTGACGATATAGGGTTCGACCAGGACGACCAGCTCGGTCTCGCCCGACTGATAGTCGCGCGACCGGAACAGTGTCCCCAGGACCGGAACGGTCATCAGGCCGGGAAAGGAATCGATGTTCTGACGCGTGGATTCCTGAAGCAGGCCCGCGATCATCATCGATCCGCCCGAGGGCAGTTCGACCGTATTGGTCACGCGCCGGACGTTCAGCCCGGCCAGGCTGATGGCGTTGGGCGTGCCGGCGCCGATGGTCACGGCGCCCGAGTTGGTCAGTTCCGACACCTCGACCGAGATCTGCAGCGAGATGCGCCCGCCGCTCATCACCACCGGCCGGAAGGACAGGTTGACGCCATAGGGCTTGTATTCGGTCAGTATGGTGCCGCGGTCGTCGCGGCCGACGACGATGGGGAACTCGCCCCCCGCCAGGAAGCTGGCCGCCTCGCCGTTGACCGAGGTCAGGTTCGGTTCGGCCAGGGTGCGGATCAGGCCGGCGCGCTCGAAGGCCTTGATGGTGGCCTCGCCCTTGTTGAGCCCGTCGTCGCCCACGGTGGAGCGGGGCTGGGCCGTGTCCCAGTTTGCGATACCGCCTGGATCGTTGGGTCCGCGGATGATCTGGAAGCATTCGGCGTCCGGATCCAGCCCGCCCGAGCAGGGGACCAGCATCTGCGGCTGCTGGGTCGAATCGTTGAAGTAGCCGCCGGTGAAGCCGCCGAGCAGCCCGCCGTTGACGCCGAAGGTGGCGGCCTGGCCGAAGATGCCCTGGGCCTCGCCGATCCGCCCCAGCACGGCGTTGGTGTCGAAGCCCAGTTGCTTGATGGCGGTGCGCTGGACCTCGACCACCCGGACGCGCAGCGTCACCTGGTCGGAGCCGGCGACGCCGATCATGTTCAGCACCTTCTCGGGCGCCGAGACGAAGGCGCGGGCCACCTGCTGGGCGCGCTCGGCGTCGGCGGGGCTCAGGGCCGTGCCGGTCAGAATTATGGTGTCGTTGACGGCCTCGGCGCGGATGTCGCTGCCTGGCGCGACGCGGCCCAGGGTGTCCTGAAGCGCGCTGACCCCCGCATCGACACGGACCCGCAGGGCCAGGATGGTGCGGCCGGCGCCGTCCAGGAAGACCGCGTCCGTCTCGCCCGGCGCCAGGCCGATGACGGTGATCCGGCGCGGTGAATGCAGCATGGCCTCGGCCACCTGCGGATTGGAGACGATGACGTCGCGGGCGTCGGCCGGAAGGTCGACGGCGAACGACGTGCCGCGCGGCAGGTTGATCATGCGCGGCTGTTCGCCGGCGGCGATGACCGACCGGCTCTGGGCCAGGCCGGCGGTGGGGGCGATCCCGGACAGGGCGATCAGGGCCGAGGCGGCGACGACCTTGAGGGTGCGGACGCGGCTCATTGGACCACCACCACTTCCGGCGCCCCGCCGCGATAGATGCGCACGGCGCTGCTCTGGGTGCGGGCCGTCTGGACCCGTCCGGACGGACCGGCCGTATCTGCGTAAGAGCGCAGCACCAGGCTGAGTTCGCCCTCGGACTTGGCCAGGGCCAGGGCCTCGGCGTCGCGCGGGCCCAGTTCCAGGGTGGCGGTGGCGCCGACCACGGCCTGTTCGTCGTCCCCGGCGCGGGTCGACTGGTCGATGGCCAGGATCTTGATGTTCTGCAGCACGGTGGCCGAGGTGAATTTCGACCGATCGCCTTCCGTCGCGCCGATATTGCCCAGGTTGGTCTCGCGCGTCAGCACCACATCGACCCGGTCGCCGGGCAGGATGAAGCCGCCGGCGGCGGTCTCGACGTTCACCCGAATGGCCATGGCCCGCATGCCCGGCTCCAGATAGGCGGCCATGTAGCCGCTGTCGCCAGCGCGCACGATCTTGCGGCCGATGATCGGCTCTCCGGCCAGGATGGGCTCGCGGACCACCGAGCCGAAATAGTCGGACTTGGCCCCGCCCGTCGCGGCATTGGTCGCCACGCGGGCGACGCGGGCCACCGCGCCCTGGGGCGGCGGCGCGGCCGACGAGGCGGGCTTGGCCTCGCCCTCGGCCTGAGGGACGGGAACGGTTCCGTCGGTGATGAAGGCGGGATTGACCTCGTCGGCGGGCCAGTCCTTCCAGGTCAGGTCGGCGTCGGTCAGGCGCCGGCCGGGCGCCAGGTCGCGCGCGGCGACCAGGACCTTGGCCATCGGCCGAGCCGGTGCGGCCTCCGCCGAGGCGGTCGAGACGGGGCGCCCCGACGATCCCATCGCCCGCACGACCAGCGCCAGACCGATGGCCGAGACGGCGGCGATGCAGATGACGGCGATCTTGGCGGGCTTCATCGACGGTCTCCGGCCGGAGCGACGATTCGCGTGGACGGTCCGCGCGACTTCGGCCGTTAACGAGAATGAAGGCCGGGAGTTAACGCGCCCCTAAGCGCGTGGGGCGGGGCCGCCGCCTTCAGAGGCCGGCCGCGAACCCCGCCAGCATGTCGCTGGCCGGGAAGGCCATCAGGGCCCCTGCGGCGATGGCCACCCCATAGGGAATATCGCCCTTGGGCTCCATCAGGCGCGGCAGCCAGCCCTGGACGCCGACCATATAGGGTCGGGCGTAGAAGCGGGCGAAGATAAGGACCAGGCAGAAGACCCCGCCCATCAGGCCGGTCCACAGCAGGAACATGCCCGATCCCGTGACCCCCAGCCACAGGCAGGCGGCGGCGATCAGCTTGGCGTCCCCGCCGCCGATCCAGCGAAGGGCGAACATCCCCGCCCCGACCACCAGGGCCGCCAGGGCCACCCCGACATGGGCCGCCATGGTCGACAGGTCCAGGCCCGCCGCGAAGGCGGCCGGGAAGAAGGCGACGATCAGGACGCCCGAGATCCAGTTCGGAATGGTCATGGTCGTCAGGTCCCTGAGGCCCGCCACGATGACCAGGGCCGGCATCACCGCCAGCAAGAGGAGCGTCAGCATGTCCATGGCGTCGATCCTTATCCGGGCGGCGTTAAGGCCGGGTTGCCGCCAGGAAGGGCGCGGGCCAAG
>NZ_JAHBYB010000031.1 GCF_019636155.1 Brevundimonas sp.
CCACCGCTCGACCGGCATCGCCCGGCCCCGCTTCTGGGACCGCGCGCGCTACTATGGGCTGGAGCGCGAACTGGCCGAGGCCCTGGACGCGGCGGAATGAGCGGCTTCCTGCCCATCCTGGCGGCCATACTGGCCTTCGTCACCATCGGCGGCATCGGCTGGGTCTTCGTCGGCGGCGACGATTCGGGCGCCCAGGCGGTCAAGCGCGCCCAGACCTTCAACCGGCCCTCGCCCCAGCTGGCGCGCAAACAGGCCCAGGCGGCCAATACGCCCGAGATGCGCCGCAAGCAGATCCTGACCCAGCTTCAGGAGGCCGAACGGCGCGAACGCAAGGCCCGCATGACCATGGCGGCCAAGCTGAAGCAGGCCGGCCTGTCGATGTCGCTGCGGACCTTCATCGTGATCAGCGTGGTGATGGGCGTGGTCGCCCTGGGCCTGGCCCTGTTGTTCGGACTGAACATCTTCCTGGCCCTGGGCCTGGCCCTGGTGTTCGGCCTGGGCCTGCCGCGCTGGACCGTCGGCTTCCTGGGCAAGCGACGGATGAAGAAATTCTCGGGCGAATTCGCCAACGCCGTCGATGTCATCGTGCGCGGCATCAAGTCGGGCCTGCCGGTCCACGACTGTTTCAAGATCATCGCCCGCGAGAGCCCCGCCCCCCTGGGGCCCGAGTTCCAGAAGCTGGTGGAAGGCATGGGGGTCGGCCTGACGCTCAGCCAGGCCCTGGACAAGATGTATGAGCGGATGCCGACGCCCGAGCTGAAATTCTTCGCCATCGTCATCGCCATCCAGCAGAAGACCGGCGGCAACCTGGCCGAGGCCCTGGGCAATCTGTCGGCCGTGCTGCGCGCGCGGCGGATGATGTCCGAGAAGATCAAGGCCCTGTCATCCGAGGCCACGGCTTCGGCCGGCATCATCGGCTCCCTGCCGCCGGTGGTGATGATGCTCGTGATGATCACCACCCCGGCCTACATGATGCTGCTGTTCACCGACGCCAGGGGCCAGTTCATGCTGCTGGGCTCGGCCGTCTGGATGGGGCTGGGCATCATGACGATGAAGAAGATGATCTCGTTCAAGTTCTGATGGGCCGGACATGAAACAGATCGTCGCCCTCTTCACCGACCCGCAGAGCCTGCTCAGCATGATCGTGGGCCTGCTGGTCTTCGCCACCGTCTTCACCCTGCTCAGCTCCCTGGGCGGCGGGGCCAGGCTGGACAAGCGGATGAAGGCGGTCGGCGAGCGGCGCGAGGAGCTGAAGCGCCGCTCGCGCGCGGCCATCGCCGGATCGGGCGGCCTGCGCCATACCGACGAGGGCTTCAAGAAACGGGTCGTCGACCGGCTGAACCTCAGCAAGCTGCTGGAAGACCCCAAGGTGGTCGAGAAGATGGCCCAGGCCGGTTTCCGCGGGCCGCGGCCGGTCACCACCTTCTACTTCTTCCGCTTCGCCGCCCCCTTCATCTTCCTGGGCGTGGCCGCCTTCTATCTGTTCGTGTTCAACGATTTCGGCCTGCCGGTGATGTCTCGGGTGACCGCCGTCGTGGCCGCCGCCGTGGCCGGCTACTATGCGCCGAACCTGTATCTGTCGAACCGGATCGCCAAGCGTCGCACCTCGATCATGCAGGCCTTTCCCGACGCCCTGGACCTGCTGCTGATCTGCGTCGAATCCGGCATGTCGATCGAGGCGGCGATCCAGAAGGTGGGCCAGGAGATCGGCGGCCAGTCCATCGACCTGGCCGAGGAGCTGACCCTGCTGTCGGCCGAGCTCAGCTATCTGCCCGAACGGCGCATGGCCTATGAGGGGCTGGCCAAACGCACCAACCATCCGGGGGTCAAGTCGGTGGCCACCGCCATGACCCAGGCCGAGACCTACGGCACGCCCCTGGGCTCGGCCCTGCGGGTGATGGCCAAGGAGAACCGCGACCTGCGTCTGGCAGCGGCCGAGAAGAAGGCCGCCGCCCTGCCGGCCAAGCTGACCGTGCCGATGATCGTCTTCTTCCTGCCGGTGCTGTTCGTGGTGATCCTGGGCCCTGCGATCATCAACATCCAGGACACCATGGCCAAGGGCGGCTGACCTCGCGGTCAACCGACGGGCCAAGGGCGGCTGACTTCACGGTCAGCCGAAGGGCCAAGGGCGGCTGACCCGCCTCAGCCCTCGGCCGCGCGCCTCAGGCCCTCGCCGATCTCGGCGTAGGCGGCCTTGATCGCCTGGCGATGGCGGTCGTGGAACAGTTCGCCGCGCAGGCCCGACAAGATGGCCCCGTTGGCGACGATGCAGCGGCCGGGCGCCAGCTCCTCGATCTCGAAATAGCGGATGGCGCGGAACAGCCATCCGCGACGCTCCATCCAGACCAGCTGGGCCATCGGCTGCCATTCGCCGACGCGGGCGGCGACGCGCCGTTCGGCCTGGCCGGGCAGGCGTTCGGTCAGTTCGATGGTCCCGCCATAGGCGATGGCGCCCGAGACCTGGACCTCATGGGGGTTCCAGCGTTCCCAGGCCCCCAGGTCGGCGATGATGTCCCAGATGAGCTCGGCGTCGGCCTGAACGCCCACGCGGCTTTCGATGCGGCTGTCCATGATCCTGCGTCTGGCACGGCCCGGCCGGTGGGTCCAGCGTTCAGGACGTCGTCAGCCAGGGTGCGCGCGGCTCTGCCGCCAGCATCTGCTCATAGGTCGGCCGGGGCCGCACCACGGCCCAGCGGTCGCCGTCCACCAGAACCTCGGGGACCAGAAGCCGGCTGTTGTATTCGCCCGCCATCACCGCCCCATAGGCGCCGGCCCCGGTGAAGGCGACCAGGTCCCCCGCCTGCAACGGCGCCAAAGGCCGGTCGCGCGCGAAGGTGTCGCCCGTCTCGCACACCGGCCCCACCACATCATAGGCCTGCTCGGCGCCCCCGCGCGGCCGCACAGGGACCAGGCCGTGGAAGGCGTCGTAGAGCGCCGGCCGCATCAGGTCGTTCATGGCCGCGTCCAGCACCAGGAAGCGCCGACCGTCCGACCGCGCGTTCACCTGGATCACCCGGCTCAGCAACACCCCGGCGTTGGCGGCTAGCAGACGTCCCGGCTCGAACGCCGCCTCGACCCCCAGCCCCTCCAGGACCCCGGCGGCCATGTCGACATAGGCCCGCACGTCCGGCGTCTCGTCCGTCTCGGCATAGGGGGCGGCCAGACCTCCGCCCAGGTCCAGCCGCTGGACCGTCATCCCCCGCGCCCGCAGCGTCAGGGTCATGTCGCGCAGCACCTGGAAGGCGGCCTTCAAGGGCGCCAGGTCGCGGATCTGGCTGCCGATATGGCAGGCCAGGCCCACGGGCCGCAGATGCGGCGAGGCGGCGGCCCGGGCGTAGAGGGCCAGGGCCTCCTGGACCGGGACGCCGAATTTGTCGCCGGCGCCGCCCGTGGTGATCTTGGCGTGGCCGCCGGCGCCGACATCGGGATTGACCCGGATGGCCAGGGTGGCCCGCACGCCCCGGCCCGCCGCGACGGCCGCCAGCCGGTCCAGTTCGACCTCGCTCTCGACATTGATCTGGCGCACTCCGGCGTCCAGGGCGAAGGCCAGTTCGGCGTCCGTCTTGCCGACGCCGGAGAAAATGATGCGGTCGGCCGGGATTCCCGCCGCCAGGGCGCGCCGGATTTCTCCCTCCGACACCGTGTCCGCCCCGCATCCCTCGGCCGCCAGGGTGGCCAGCACCGACAGGTTGGAACAGGCCTTGACCGCGAAGGCGATCAGCGGCTGGCCCAGGGGCCGCGCGCGCGCGTCGCAGGCGGCGCGCAGGACGCGGTAATGCCGCCTCAGGGTGGCGGTGGAATAGACATAGACGGGCGTTCCCGCCTCGGCCGCGATCGTTTCCAGGGAAACGGCCTCGGCGTGCAGGACGCCGTCCCTCGGCGCGAAATGATGCAAGGCGGGCTTACTGGGGCTCGCGGCCCGCCGCCGTGCCGCCGATCAGGTTCGGCGGGCCGCCGTCGATCGGCACCTGGCTGGACGGCCGGTTCAGGGTCGCGGGCTCGGGCAGGGCGGGGTCACTGGCGTCGCGGATGGCGCGCTCGGTCTGGCGCGGCCGCGGGGCCTCCAGATCGGCCATCCGGCCGCAGGCGGCGGCGCCCAGGGCCAGAATTCCCAGGGCGATGACGGTCTTGATCCTCATAGGCGCCTCCTCCAGTCCGCGATGCGCGCCCGGACCTGGTCCGGCGCCGTGCCCCCGAAACTCTGGCGGCTGGCGCAGGAAGCCTCAGGGCTCAGCACCTTGTAAACCGCCTCGGTGACGCCGGGTTCAAGCGTCTGCAATTCCGTCAGCGGCAGTTGCATCAGGTCCACGCCCAGGGCCTCGGCCCGCTTGACCGCCGCGCCCGTCACATGGTGCGCCCGGCGGAACGGCAGGTTCAGTTCACGCACCAGCCAGTCGGCCAGGTCCGTGGCGGTCGAAAAGCCCGACCCCGCCGCCACCCGCATCCGGACCGGGTCGGGACGCAGGGCCGCGACCATGGCCGTCATGGCGCTCAGCGCCAGGTCCAGGGCGTCGAACGCCTCGAACACCGGCGGCTTGTCCTCCTGCATGTCCTTGGAATAGGCCAGGGGCAGCCCCTTCATCACGGTGCTGAGCGCGATCAGAGATCCGGTGATCCGCCCGGTCTTGGCCCGCACCAGTTCGGCCGCATCGGGGTTGCGCTTCTGCGGCATGATCGACGATCCGGTGGTCAGGTCGTCCGGCAAGGTCACGAAGCCGAATTGGGGCGTCATCCACACCACGATCTCCTCGGCCAGGCGCGACAGGTGGCCTGCGCAGATCGAGGCGGCAGACAGGCTTTCCAGGGCGAAGTCGCGGTCCGACACGGCGTCCAGGCTGTTGCCCATGGGCCGGTCGAAACCTAGGGCCGTCGCGGTGGCGTGGCGATCGATGGCGAAGGGCGATCCGGCCAGGGCGGCCGCGCCTAGCGGGCATTCGTTCATGCGGGCGCGGGCGTCGGCGAACCGCCCGGCGTCGCGGCCGAACATCTCGACATAGGCCATCAGATGGTGGCCCAGGGTCACCGGCTGGGCGGGCTGCAGATGGGTGAAGCCGGGCATCAGGTCGCCCGCGTGCTGATCCGCCCGGTCCACCAGCGCCCGTTGCAGGGCTTTCAGCTGTTCGCCCGTGCGGTCGCAGGCGTCGCGCACCCACAGGCGGAAATCGGTCGCCACCTGGTCGTTGCGGCTGCGGGCGGTATGCAGCCGCCCCGACGGCTCGCCGATCAGTTCGGACAGCCGCGCCTCCACATTCATGTGGATGTCTTCGTACTGGTCGCGGAAGGGGAAGGTTCCGCCCGTGATCTCGGCCTCGATGGTCTCCAGCCCGCCCAGGATGGCCTCGCCGTCTTCGGCCGTGATGATCGCCTGGGCCATCAGCATGCGGCAATGCGCCCGCGACCCGGCCAGATCCTGCGCCCACAGGCGTTTGTCGACGCCGATGGAGACATTGATCGCCTGCATGATGTCGGCGGGCTTGGCGGAAAAGCGTCCGCCCCATAGGCTCTGGCCGGTCGGGTTGGCGTCGGAAGGGGCGGACATGGGCGGCTCGAAATGGATCGCGGTGATCGCGGGTGTGGTGCTGCTGGCGGGGGCCGGCGGCCTCGGCCTGCTATACGCGAACAAGGCCGGGCCGTTCAAAGGGTCCGCGCCCGCCGCCGCTCGATCCGAGGCGAAAAGCGACCTGGCCCGGTTCGCGGTCGGCCCTTTGGCGCGGCTGGAGACCCCGGCGACGCTGACGCCCGCACCCGATCATCCGTTCCAGGATGCAGAGGGGCGCGAGGTGCGCCTGGCCGATTTCCGGGGCCGGGTGGTGGCGGTGAACCTGTGGGCCATGTGGTGCGCCCCCTGCCGCACCGA
>NZ_JAHBYB010000032.1 GCF_019636155.1 Brevundimonas sp.
CGACATCACCTACGGCACCAACAACGAGTTCGGCTTCGACTATCTGCGCGACAACCTGGTCTATGACCGGCGCGAGATGGTCCAGCGCGGCCACCACTTCGCCATCGTCGACGAGGTCGACTCCATCCTGATCGACGAGGCCCGCACCCCGCTGATCATCTCGGGCCCGACCGAGGACCGTTCGGACCTCTATATGATCCTGGACGGGATGGTGAAGGAGCTGATCAAGGATCCCGACACCTACGAGCTGGACGAGAAGCAGCGCCAGTCCCTGCTGACCGAACTGGGTTCGGAGCGGATGGAGGAGATGCTGACCGCCGCCGGCCACCTGGCGCCGGACACCACCGACCTCTACGACGCCGCCAACGTCAGCCTGGTGCACCACACCAACCAGGCCCTGCGCGCCAACACCCTGTACACGCGCGACAAGGACTACATCATCCGCGCCGGCGAGATCATGCTGATCGACGAGTTCACCGGCCGCATGATGCAGGGCCGGCGCCTGTCCGAGGGCCTGCACCAGGCCATCGAGGCCAAGGAAGGCGTCAAGATCCAGCCCGAGAACCAGACCTTGGCCTCGGTGACGATCCAGAACTATTTCCGCCTCTATTCCAAGCTGTCGGGCATGACCGGCACGGCCGCCACCGAGGCCCAGGAATTCCACGACATCTACAAGATGGACGTGCTGGAGGTGCCGACCCACCGCCCGATCCAGCGCATCGACCACGACGACGAGGTCTATCGCACCGAGGCCGAGAAGAACCTGGCCATCTGCGCCCAGATCGCCGAGCGCCACCTGGCCGGCCAGCCGATCCTGGTCGGCACCGTCTCGATCGAGAAGTCCGAGGCCCTGTCGGAACTGCTCAAGACCTATGAGCACAAGGTCGAGGTCAGCCGCACCCTGAAGACCGAGTTCGCGGGCCGCGACAAGGAGGCCCAGAAGGCCGGGGACGCCGCCTATGACATCCGCTACGAGGTCAGGCTGCGCGGCATTCCGCACAATGTCCTGAACGCGCGTCAGCACGAACAGGAGGCCTATATCGTCGCCGACGCGGGTCTGCCGGGCGCGGTGACCATCGCCACCAACATGGCCGGCCGCGGCACCGACATCCAGCTGGGCGGCAACCTGGAGATGCGGCTGCAGGGCTGGCGCCAGGAACAGCGCAACCTGGCCATAGAGGTCACTCCCGAGATGGAGGCCGACAAGACCGCCGAGATCAAGCGCGAGATCGAGGAGAAGAAGGCCGTCTCCCTGGCCGCCGGCGGCCTGTTCGTCCTGGGCACCGAGCGGCACGAGAGCCGCCGCATCGACAACCAGCTGCGCGGCCGCACCGGCCGTCAGGGCGACCCCGGCACCTCCAAATTCTTCCTGTCCTGCGAGGACGACCTGCTGCGCATCTTCGCCGGCGACCGGCTGGACGCCATCATGCGCAGCTTCGGCGTGGCAGAGGGCGAGGCCATCACCCACCCCTGGCTGAACAAGGCCATCGAGACGGCGCAGAAGCGGGTCGAACAGCGCAACTACGACATGCGCAAGAACCTGCTGAAATACGACGACGTGGTGAACGACCAGCGCAAGGCCGTGTTCGAGCAGCGCCAGGAGTTCATGGACGCCGAGGACCTGTCCGAACTGGTGGGCGAGTTCCGCACCGACGTCATCGCCGACCTGGTCGAGCGCTATATGCCGCCCAAGGCCTATGCCGAACAGTGGGACATCGACGGGTTGAAGGAAAAGGCCAGGGAGACCCTGGGCCTGGACCTGCCGCTGCACGACTGGGCCGCCGAGGAGGGCGTCTCGAACGAGGAGATCGAGGAGCGGATCACCGCCGCCGCCGACGCCCGCGCCGCCGAACGTCTGGAACTGGTCGGCGCCGAACAGACTCGCGGCCTGGAGAAGCAGTTCCTGCTGCAGATGATCGACATGCAGTGGCGCGAGCACCTGACCCACCTGGATCACCTGCGCGGGGTCATCGGCCTGCGCGGCTATGGCCAGCGCGACCCGCTGAACGAATACAAGACCGAAGCCTTCAACCTGTTCGAGACCCTGCTGTACGACCTGCGCCACAACGTCACGCGCTGGCTGATGACGGTGGAGTTCCGCTTCCAGCCGCCGCCCGAACTGCCCGAGTTCCAGGAGATCCACCTGAACCCCGGCACCGGCGAGAACGAGATGAACGACCCGATGGCCCAGCTGCCGGAAGGCGCGCTTCAGGGCGACGATCGCGCCGGCCTGCCGGTCGGGGCCCTGCCCGTCGGCTGGGAGCGCACCCCGCGCAACGCCCTGTGCCCGTGCAACTCTGGCCGCAAGTTCAAGCACTGCCACGGGGCGCTCATTTAAGGGCGCTAACGCTCGCGTCGCGGACGCTCGCTGCTTGAGCGCGGGGGTTTGGCGCGGGGCGGCGCAGGGATTAAGGCTGGGACATGAGCTGGAAGCCCCTGTTTTCGCGCGCCCTGGCGCTGGCGCCGGATCGGCTGCATTTCGCGGCCCACAGCCACCATCTGTGGCCCGACGCCGCCTTCGAGGGCCAGATGGCGGCCTGGGAAGACGCCAACCGCCACGCCGACCGCAAATGGGATCTGGTGTTCGGCGAGGTGATCCCCGAGGCCCAGGGCCATGTCGCGGCGGAACTGGGCCTGCCCGATCCGGCCAGCCTCGTCTTCTCGCCCAACACCCACGACCTGATCGTGCGCCTGGTCTCCGGCGCGCCGCGGCGGCCAGTCCGCATCCTGTCGACCGATGGCGAGTTCCATTCCTTCCGCCGCCAGGCCCAGCGCTGGGAAGAGGCGGGCGAGGCGGTGGTGACCCGCACGCCCCTGGCCCCCTTCGACACCTTCGCCGAACGCTTCCTGGCCCAGGCGCGGGGCGGCGGGTTCGACATCATCCTGGTCAGCCAGGTCTTCTTCCGCACCGGCCAGACCTTCGACGCGGTGGAGGCCCTGGCCGCCCTGGCCGATCCGGCCGGGCCCTGGGTGGTCATCGACGGATACCACCGCTTCATGGCCGCCCCGACCGACCTGTCCGGCGTCGCCCACCGCGTCTTCTACCTGGCCGGAGGCTACAAATACGCCATGGCTGGAGAAGGGGCCTGTTTCCTGCACGCCCCGCCGGGCTTCTGCCCGCGGCCGGTGGTGACCGGCTGGTTCGCCGAGTTCGGCGATCTGGAAGGCCCGCCGGGCGGGGTCGGCTATCGCACCGACGGCGGCCGTTTCTGGGGCGCGACCTTCGACGTGACGCCGCTTTACCGCTTCAACGCCGTGCGGCGGATGATGGCGCGCGAGGGGCTGACCACGGCGGTCATGGCCGAACAGGCGCGCGGGCTGATGATCCGCTTCTGCGACGCCGTCGCGACCGGGGCGGCGGGACGGCTGTCGGACGCCGCACTGCTGAACCCGGTGGAGGGTCCGGGCCCGCGGGCCCGTTTCCTGGCCTTCCGGCATCCGCGGGCCGGCGCCTGGCAGAAGGCGCTGCTGGCGCAGGGCGTGGTGTCCGATGTGCGGGACGACGTGATCCGCTTCGGCTTCGGCCCCTATCAGGACGAGGCCGATGTTCAGCGGCTGATCGCCGCCTGCGCCCGCGCCCTGGCCTGAGCCGGCCTCAGAAGAAGGTCGAATCTTCCTGCATCTTGGGCTCGGGCGCCGGTCGGGGCGCGGCGCGAGGGGTCGGCGCGCGCGGGGCGCTCGACGTTTCGGGCGTCACGGTGGGGTCGGTGACGGCGCCGGCCGGTGGGATCGGCGCCAGGGTCGGATAGGACAGGCTTTCGGGCGCCCCGTCTCCGGGGGCCACGAAGGGCGCCGGAGCGTCCGGATCGGCCACAGGCGCGGGCTCCAGCCGGTCGGGCGCGTCCAGGTCGTCGCGGATGAAGGCCCAGGACCGCTTGTCGGTGCAGGCGCAGGCCTTCAGGAAGCCCTCGCGGTCACGCCAGATGATCAGCGGATAGCGGGTGGAGACGCCCGCGTCGCGCAGCAGGCCGCCCAGCCGGTCGGAGAATTGGCGGCTGGCCTCGACCACGGCCGAACGGGCCAGGTTGCCGTCGGCGGCGGGCACGCCGGCGGCGGTCCACTGGCGGCTGGGGGTCGCGGTCCAGCGCTGATACAGGGTCCAGTCGCGGCTCAGCCACAGCTCGGCGATGGTGGCGCGTTCGGCGGCCGTGGACTGGGCCAGGCCCTCGCGGTCCGGGCGGGCGAATAGGACGACCCGCGTCTCCACCCCTGCGGCGCGCAGCTTGGGGCCCTCCTCCTGCTCATAGGCCTGGGTCGCGGCGCTGTCGCGATAGCCGACGACATACAGGGGCTGGCCGCCGCCGCCGCCGGACACCCACGACGCCTCGTCCAGCAGGCGCTGGATCTCGGCCTGGTGGCGGGTCAGGGTCACCGGCTGGAACCGGGCGTAGAAATTCCAGTAGGCCCAGTAGCCCCCGCCCGCCAGCAGCAGGCCGATCAGGGCCGACAGGGCCGACCAGACGAAAAACCGACGCATCGGAACGCGGCCTCCAGCTTCACCATTCGCAGAGGTTAAC
>NZ_JAHBYB010000033.1 GCF_019636155.1 Brevundimonas sp.
GATCCGAGGATCTGGTCCGCCGGAACATTCCTGAGAATGGGCCCCGGCGAGGCGGCGGAACCTATGTCAGGGCCTTGATGCGATCAAGCCCGGTTCCGGGTTTTTTTTGAGCCCCGCCCCGGCGGGCGAAAACACCCGCCGGAACAGAGATTTGAAGGATCAATCGTCGTCCTTGGACGGCTTGACCAGATCGTCGTCCAGGCTGTCGTCGTCCTCGTCCTCGATGAAGGGGACGGAGTCGTCGTCGTCATCGTCCAGCACCTCGTCGTCGTCGCCGTCGGACGTGCCCATGCCGGCGTCGTCGCCGCTCTCGGCGTCGTCGTCATCGTCGTCGGGCGTCAGGATGCGCTCGTGGCCTTCCTGGTCGATCTCGGGCGCGGAGGGGGTTTCATCCTCCTCCTCGTCGTCGCCCTCGGCCTTCTTCTTGTCCTGGACCTGATCGTCCTGATCCTGCTCTTCGGTCTCTTCGGGCGCATAGCCGGCGCGGCCGCGCGTGCGGCGCGACTTCAGGGCCTCTTCGGGATCGAATTCGGTCTCGCATTTGGGGCAGCGGGCGGGCCGGCGATTCAGGTCGTAGAATTTCGCCTGGCAGTTGGGGCAGACCTGCTTGGCGCCCAGTTCGGGATTGGCCACGGGGGATAGACCTCTGGCGGGGGGTGGAATCGGGCCGGTCCCTTGCCACCCCCCGGACCCGCTGTCAAAACCCGATTTCGCGCGACGCAGGCGCGCCCGCCCCCAATCGCATTCTCCGGAGCCGCCGGCCGTGCCTTCGCCGTCCGATCTGACCGCCCGTCCCGGCGGCCGCCTGACGGGAACGGCGACCGCGCCGGGCGACAAGTCCGTCTCGCACCGCGCCCTGATACTGGGCGGCCTGGCCCAGGGCGTGACCGAGATCGAGGGGCTGCTGGAGTCCGAGGACATCCTGGCCACCGCCCGGGCGGTCGAGGCCTTCGGCGCCGGGGTCGAGCGGCTGGACGACGGACGCTGGCGGGTGACGGGGCGCGGCGGCTTCCGCAGCCCGCCGGGCGTGATCGACTGCGGCAACGCCGGCACGGGGGTGCGGCTGCTGATGGGGGCGGCGGCGGGCTATGATCTGAGCGCGACCTTCGACGGCGACGCCTCGTTGCGGCAGCGGCCGATGAAGCGGGTGACCGGCCCCCTGGGGGCCATGGGGGCGCGGTTCGACTGGGCCGGGCAGGAGGATCGCCTGCCGCTGACCCTGGGCGGCGGGGGCCTGCGGGCCATCGCGCATGTGCAGGACGTGGCCTCGGCCCAGATCAAGTCGGCCATCCTGCTGGCGGGGCTGAACGCCGCCGGGACCACGGTGGTGATCGAGCCGGAAAAGAGCCGCGATCACACCGAGCGGATGCTGAGGGCCTTCGGCGCACGGGTGCGGGTCCAGGAGGAAGGCCGGGGCTGGCGCATCGCCCTGGAGGGCGGCCAGCGGTTGAAGGGGACGGCTGTGGCCGTGTCGGGCGATCCGTCCTCGGCGGCCTTTCCCCTGGCGGCGGGGCTGATCGTTCCGGGGGCCGAGGTGGCGGTTCGGAACGTCATGCTGAACCCGCTGCGGACCGGCCTGTTCGAGACCTGGCGCGAGATGGGCGCCGATCTGACGGTGTCGAACGCGCGCGACAGCGGCGGCGAGACGGTGGGTGACGTCACCGCGCGCCATTCCCGGCTGAAGGGCGTGGTCGTGCCGCCGGACCGGGCGGCGTCGATGATCGACGAATATCCGATCCTGGCCGCGACGGCGGCCTTCGCGGACGGATCGACGGTCATGCGCGGGATCGGCGAGATGCGGGTCAAGGAAAGCGATCGCATCGCCCTGATGGCCGCCGGTCTCTCGGCCTGCGGCGTGGCGGTGGAGGAGGAGCCGGAGGGTTTCATCGTCGCCGGCGGGCCGGTGCGCGGCGGGGCCAGGGTGACCACCCACGGCGACCACCGCATCGCCATGAGCCATCTGATCCTGGGCCTGGCGGCGGAACAGGCCGTGAGCGTGGACGAACCCGGCATGATCGCCACCAGCTTTCCAGGGTTCGTGGCGCTGATGCAGGGCCTGGGGGCGGATATTGGAGAATAGGCCTCTATCCACGTCCGGAGGCCTTTTCAGAGCCGCCCTGATTTCGGCTGCGGCGACGCTTTGCGTCGTTGGGGCCGCTCTTGTTGACGGATACGACGGGGAAACACGGCTCAAGCATGGCGGGGTCGTTCGCTTGGCTGACCATCCTCAGGCGTTCAAAGGCGTCCTGACTATTCGCTACCTGCCCTTGGCCTCTATTACGGGCACGGTAGCCTTGAGCTTCGCGCTCGGCGGATTGGGAATGCAGATGTCTCGGAAGTCAAAATCTTGAGCCGCAGGCTGATCATCGCCGTCGATGGGCCTGCCGCCTCGGGCAAGGGGACGATCGCCGCGCGGCTGGCGGTCCACTATGGCCTGCCGCATCTGGACACCGGCCTGCTGTATCGCGCCGTGGGGGTGAAGGTGCTGGGCGACGGCCATTCGCCGGACGACGCCGAGGCGGCCGAGGCGGCGGCCCGGTCGATGGTCCCCGCCGGCCTGACGGAGGACGCCCGCCTGACCACCGGCGAGGCGGGCGAGGCCGCCAGCCGCGTGGCCGGTCATCCGGGGGTGCGGGCGGCCCTGCTGGAACTGCAGCAGGATTTCGCGGCCCAGCCGGGCGGGGCGGTGCTGGACGGGCGCGACATCGGCACGGTGATCGCCCCGGACGCCACGGCCAAGCTGTTCGTCACCGCCACACCCGAAGTCCGCGCGCGGCGGCGCTGGCGGCAGCTGACCGACCGGGGCGACGTCATCGCCTTCGAGGAGATGCTGGCCGACATCCAGCGGCGCGACCAACGCGACGCCGGGCGCGGGGCGGCGCCCATGGTCAGGGCCGAGGACGCGGTCTTGCTGGATACGACCGATATGGATATAGAGGCCGCCTTCGATGCGGCCCGCCGTATCGTCGAGGCGGCGCGCGCTTCCCGATAGAGAAGCAAATCCAACGCGTCCTCCCTCGGCTTCCGCGGGCGATACCGGACGTTGACGCGACCCGCATCCCGACGACCCGACCCTATCCGTTTTCACCCACCCGTGCGGGGCCGACCGGCCGCGCGCCATCAGCCTTTCAGAAACCCCAGAGCTTCATGACCGACACCCTTACCCCCACCCGCGACGATTTCGCCGCCCTTCTGGACCAGCAGCTGCAGGGCCGCGACCTTGGCGAAGGCCAGGTCGTCCACGGCCGCGTCGTCGGCATCGAAAAGGACATCGTCATCATCGACGTGGGCCTGAAGACCGAAGGCCGCATCGCCATGCGCGAGTTCGGCCAGGGCGAAGGCGCCGTCCTGCCCAAGGTCGGCGACAACGTCGAGGTCTATCTGGAGCGCGTCGAGAACGCGATGGGCGAGGCGGTCATCAGCCGCGACAAGGCCCGCCGCGAGGAAGCCTGGACCCGTCTGGAAGCCGTGTTTGAACGCGGCGAGCCGGTCGAAGGCGCCATCGTCGGCCGCGTCAAGGGCGGCTTCACCGTCGATCTGGGCGGCGCCTCGGCCTTCCTGCCGGGCTCGCAGGTCGATATCCGCCCGGTGCGCGACGTCGCCCCGCTGATGGGCAAGGAACAGCCCTTCGCCATCCTGAAAATGGACCGCCCGCGCGGCAACATCGTCGTCTCGCGCCGCGCCATCCTGGAAGAGGCCCGCGCCGAGCAGCGCACCGAACTGGTCGGCCAGCTGGCCGAGGGCGAAGTG
>NZ_JAHBYB010000034.1 GCF_019636155.1 Brevundimonas sp.
ACCGTCACCGGCCGCTGGGCGGCCAGGCGGAACGGGGCGCCCAGCGCCTCGCCGATCGAAAATCGCGTCCTGGCCATACAGCTCCCCCCGGCGCCGTGGCGGCGAGCCCCCTCGCCTTTCGCCCCCACCTTAACCTCTTCCGCCGCCCCGCCGCCAGACGATTGCTGACGAAGCGCCCCGACGTGGCTAGAAAGCCGCGATGACGACCTCCCCTGCTCCTTCTCCCGTCCATGTCATCGGCGGCGGCCTGGCCGGCTCCGAGGCCGCCTGGCAGATCGCCTCCGCCGGCGTTCCGGTCATCCTGCACGAAATGCGCGGCGTTCCCGGCGTGAAGACCGACGCCCACCATACGGACGGCTTGGCCGAACTGGTCTGCTCCAACTCCTTCCGGTCGGACGATTGGGAATACAACGCCGTGGGCCTGCTGCACGCCGAGATGCGGGCGCTGGATTCGATCATCATGGCCTGCGGCGACGCCCATCAGGTGCCCGCCGGCGGCGCCCTGGCCGTGGACCGCGAGGGCTTCTCCCAGGCCGTGACGGCGAAACTGTCGGCCCACCCCCTGGTCACCGTGACGAGGGAGGAGATCGCCGGCCTGCCGCCCGAGGACTGGTCCAACGTCATCGTCGCCACCGGCCCCCTGACCTCGCCCGCCCTGGCCGACGCCATCCTGAAGACGACGGGCGAGGAAAGCCTCAGCTTCTTCGACGCCATCGCCCCCATCGTCCACGCCGACAGCATCGACTTCGACATCGCCTGGCGCCAGTCGCGCTATGACAAGGAAGGGCCCGGCGGCGACGCGGCGGCCTACATCAACTGCCCGATGGACAAGGCCCAGTACGAGGCCTTCATCGACGCCCTGCTCGACGGCCCCAAGGCCGAGTTCAAGGATTGGGAGAACGTCCCCTATTTCGACGGCTGCCTGCCGATCGAGGTGATGGCCGAACGGGGCCGCGAAACCCTGCGCCACGGCCCGATGAAGCCGGTCGGCCTGACCAATCCGCGCGATCCGACCGTCAAGCCGCACGCCATCGTGCAACTGAGGCAGGACAACGCCCTGGGCACCCTGTTCAACCTGGTCGGCTTTCAGACCAAGCTGAAGCACGGCGCCCAGGCCGAGACCTTCC
The DNA here is from genome assembly GCF_019636155.1 of Brevundimonas sp. Classification (GTDB taxonomy): domain Bacteria; phylum Pseudomonadota; class Alphaproteobacteria; order Caulobacterales; family Caulobacteraceae; genus Brevundimonas. Next base: position 1,128 of record NZ_JAHBYB010000034.1, read on the forward strand.
GCATGATCCCCGGCCTGCAGAACGCCCAGTTCGCCCGCCTGGGCGGCCTGCACCGCAACACCTTCCTGAACAGCCCGAAACTGCTGGACCGCCAGCTGCGTCTGAAATCCATGCCGCGCCTGCGCTTCGCCGGGCAGGTGACAGGGGTGGAAGGCTATGTCGAGTCGGCCGCCATGGGCCTGCTGACCGGCCGCCTCGCCGCCGCCCAGGCGTTGGGGCGCGACCTCGCCCCGCCCCCGCCCGAAACCGCGATCGGCGCCCTGGTCGAACACATCACCGGCGGCCATCTGGAGGGCTCCAAATTCCAGCCCATGAACATCAACTACGGCCTGCTGCCCCCCCTGGAGGCGCCGCGCGTCGACGCCGAGGGCAGGAAGATCCCGCCCAAGGACCGCGGCCGGGCCAAGAAGCGGCTGATGAGCGTGCGGGCCCTCACGGCGCTGAAGGCCTGGCGGGACGCGCAATGATGTCCTTCTCCCCTTGCGGGAGAAGGTGGCCCGAAGGGCCGGATGAGGGGTCGCTCAATAGCCTGCGTCACCCCTCACCCGACCGCGCCAGAACGAAAGCTGTCGCCTTCGTGCGCGGTCTCCCTCTCCCGCAAGGGGAGAGGGTATGAAGTTCGTCAAGACCGCCATCCGCCAGCGGATCAACCGGCTGTTCAACGACTATGAGCGCGGCGAGCGTCCGGCCCTGCGCCGGGCCGACGCCCTGTTCTCGACCTCGTCCGTCGCCTGGCGGGTCAATGGCGACATCGTCACCATGATGATCGGCGGCGTCTCGGGCCTGCTGCTGCAGATGCTGCACCCGGCGGTGCTGGCGGGCGTCTGGGACCATTCCGACTTCCGCGCCGACATGCACGGCCGCCTGCGGCGGACGGCCAAATTCATCGCCGTCACCACCTATGACCACGCCGCCGCGGGCCAGGCCGCCATCGACCGGGTCCGCTCCATCCACGACAAGCTGAAGGGTGTCCTGCCCGACGGGACCGCCTATCGCGTCAACGACCCGACCCTGCTGGCCTGGGTCCATGTGACGGAAATCACCAGCTTCCTGGACGCCTGGATCCGCTACGCCGAACCGTCCATGTCGCCGGCCGACCAGGACGCCTATATCGCCGAAATGGCCCGCATCGGCCGCGCCCTGGGCGCCGATCCCGTGCCGACCGACCGCGCCGAAGCCGAGGCCCTGATCCAGTCGATGCGCCCGGCCCTGCGCGCCGACGCCCGCACCCATGAGGTGGCCCAGCTGGTTCTGCGCCAGCGGATCGGCGGCCCGGCCGAGAATTTCGCCGGGGGCCTGATCATGGCCGCCGGCGCCGACCTGCTGCCCGACTGGGCGCGGGCCATGCACGACCTGCCCGCCGCCCCCGCCCCGACCCGCGCCGCCGTCCGCGCGACCCAGCGGCTGATGGACTGGGTCTATGTCGGCTCGCCCAATCGCCGCGTCTGGCCGGACGCGGTCCGGGAATGGCCGGCATGACCGCCGCGCTGATCAGATCCGCCCGGTCAGCACCGCCCAGGTCAGGCGCAGCCGCCGAACGGGCTCCGGCGCCTCGTTGCGGATCAGGGCCGCCGGGGCCGCGGCCGGAAAGGCCTCGGCCGGCAGGCGTCTCAGGGCGCGGTTCGCCTCGGCTCTCAGGGCGCGGGCCTCATCGACGCGCCCGGTCTGGGCCAGGCCCCGCACCCGCGCCGCCGCCTCCACCGCCGCCTCATGCCCCGGTCCCGCCAGGATGCGCGCCGCCGCCTGCATCGGGCCGACATAGAAGGCGTCCAGGTCATGCGGATCGCCATGCACCCGACCCACATGGGCCTCGATCAGCCCGTCCAGCGCCGTCCGCTCCAGTCCGCGGCGGCGCACCACATCCGCCAGGGCCTCCAGCACCGGATGCCCCTTCTGGGGGTCCCCGGCGAACACCCCGTCCATCTGGTCGGCCCACCAGCGATAGCGCATCTCGGCCAGCATCGGCTGGGTCACCCGCGCCGGAATGGCCATCAGCTCGGCCTCGAAGGCGTAAAGGGTGATCAGGTCCGCCCGCGCCGCCGCGTCCGCCACGAACCGGCTGGCCAGCCAGCGGTCGATGTCCGCCCCGCGGACCTGGGCGTCGAGGTCGACCGCGCTCACGACACAGACGGGGGCGCGCCCCTCAGGCCCCGCATCAGGGCCCAGCCCAGCGCCACCATGAACAGGGCCAGCGCCGCCTCCATCG
>NZ_JAHBYB010000035.1 GCF_019636155.1 Brevundimonas sp.
GCTGCTTGAGCGCAGCCGCGACGGACTGAACAAGCCCCCGCCAGCGAAAGCCGGCGGGGGTTTTGCTTGGGGGTGTCTTAACCGTGTTGCTCTCCTGGGAAGCGACCCGGCTTGCGCCGGCGTGGGTTGAGGGGTCTAGCTGCAGCCGGACGTTAAGGTTTGGGAAACCATGCGGCGCGCGCTTCATATCGGCATCTTCATCGGGGTCGTCATCGGCATGAGCGCCTGTGCGGCCGCGCCGAGGGCCGCCGTGAGCGTCCCTGTCGCGTCCGCGCGCTGATCGGCCATGGCGCGAGCCGCGAAATGGCCCTAGTATCGCGCACGCGGACGCCGTCAGTCGCGCCGCGCCGGTTGCTCCTCCCTAGATGTTAGCCATCGCCATCGTCGTCGTACTGCTTCTCGTGGTGCTGAACGGCCTGTTCGCCATGACCGAGCTGGCGGTCGTGTCCTCGCGCAAATCCAAGCTGCAGAGCCGGGCCGAACGCGGCGACCGGGGCGCGCGCGCCGCCCTGAAGCTGGCCGAGGAGCCGACCCATTTCCTGTCGGCCGTCCAGGTGGGAATCACCCTGATCGGCATCCTGGCCGGCGCCTATGGCCAGGCGGCCATAGCCGGTGAGCTGAACCGGATGATCGAGGCGGCCTTCCCGGCCGCCGCGGCCTGGTCGGAGGTTTTCGCCACCGCCCTGGTCGTCGTCTGCATCACCTATGTCTCGCTGATCGTCGGCGAACTGGTGCCCAAGCGGCTGGCGCTGATCTTCCCCGAGGCGATCGCCGCCAAGACCGCGGCGCCCATCTCGACCCTGGCCATCGTGCTGAAGCCTTTCGTCCTGCTGCTGACGGCCTCGACCAGCGGCATCCTGAAACTGCTGGGCGTCAAGGACCGCGACGGGTCCGACGTCACCCAGGAGGAGGTCGAGACCATGATCGCCGAGGGCACCTCGGCCGGCCTGATCGAACCGGAGGAGCAGGAGATGATCGAGGAGATCCTGACCCTGGGCGACCGGCCGATCCGGGTGGCGATGACGCCGCGGCACGAGGTCTACTGGATCGCCCTGGACGATCCCGAGGCGGAGTTGCGCGAGGAAATCCGCACCTGCCCCTATTCGCGCATCGTGGTGGCGCGCGAGAACGACGTCGATAACCCCCTGGGCGTGGTTCACAAGAAGGACCTCTTGGACAGCCTGCTGGACAATGGCGAGTTCAATGTCGAGCGCCTGGTCCAGACCCCGGCCTTCATCCCCCAGTCGACCTCGGTGCTGAAGGCGCTGGAGATCATGAAGGCGTCGCGGGTGCACATGGCCTTCCTGGTCGACGAGTTCGGGGCCTTCGAGGGGGTGGTGACGGCCACCGACCTGTTGGAGATGATCGCCGGCGACTTCGACGAGGCCCACGACGAGGCCGAGGCCATGATCCGCCACCGCGAGGACGGCAGCTGGCTGGTCGACGGCCAGACCGACCTGGACGAACTGTCCGACGAACTGGGCGAGGATTTCGGCGAACGCGAGGGATTCCACACGGTCGCGGGCCTGGTCCTGCACGAATTGTCGCGTGTGCCGGACGAGGGCGAGACCCTGCAGCTGGGCCGTTTCGAGGTCGAGGTGATCGACATGGACGACCGCCGCATCGACAAGCTCCTGTTCCGCCAGGTGATCGACGCGGAGGCCGAGGCCGCCGCCCGCGCCGCCGCGGCGGGGAACTGACGCCAAGGGGCCGCAACGCCCTTGAAATGGCCCGCCGACAAAGGCTATACGCGCCGGTCTGGCGAGGCCGTGTCGCGCGGTCTTCGTCTAGGAGTTTAGCTCAGCTGGTAGAGCACCGGTCTCCAAAACCGGGGGTCGTGGGTTCGAGTCCCCCAACTCCTGCCATCTTCCCCCTGTCGCCGCCGGATGGGACTTCCCATCTGGGGGCGGCAGGATCAATTGCTTGAAGAGACGCTGAATGGCCAAGGCCAAGACCAAGATGGGCCGCCGCACGCCCGCCGCCGCTACCGCTTCCAGCGGCCAGACCGTGACGGTCGATACCCCGTCGCCCGCCAAGCCGCGCGTCTCGCCGGTCCAGTTCTTCAGCCAGGTCCGCGCCGAGGCGCGCAAGATCGTGTGGCCCAGCCGCAAGGAGACCTGGATCACCTCGGTCATGGTGCTGATCATGCTGTGCCTGGCCGCCGCCTTCTTCTTCGTGGTGGACAGCGTCCTGAGCGTCGCCTTCCGCTATATCGTCGCCCTGGGGATCTGAGGAACAGCCCGTCATGACCGACGCCGCGCCGGCTCCGGCTTCCAACCCCCGCCACAAGTGGTACATCGTCCACGCCTATTCGAACTTCGAGAAGAAGGTCGCCGAACAGCTGCGCATGCAGGCCAAGCAGCAGGGGCTGGAGGGGAATTTCTCCGAGATCCTGGTGCCGACCGAGGACGTGGTCGAGATCCGTCGCGGCCGCAAGGTGAACTCCGAACGCAAATTCTTCCCCGGCTATGTCCTGGTGAAGATGGAGCTGACGGACGAGGCCTATCACCTGGTCAAGAACACGCCCAAGGTGACCGGCTTCCTGGGCGCCCAGGGCGGGGCCAAGCCCCTGCCGGTGTCCGAGCGCGAGGTCCAGAACATCATCGGGGCGGTGGAAGAGGGCGTCGAGCGTCCCAAGCCCACCATCCGGTTCGACATCGGCGAGACGGTCAAGGTCATCGACGGCCCGTTCGCCAGCTTCGACGGCCAGGTCGAGAGCGTGGACGAGGACAACGCCCGCCTGCGTGTGGCGGTCTCCATCTTCGGCCGTCCGACCCCGGTCGACCTGGAATACGCCCAGGTGGAGAAGGTCGCGGCCTGACCCGTCCGACAATCCTGTTCCGGTGAAGCCGGGGGCCCTCGCCTCCGGCTTCATGCTTTTTGGGGCTGGGAAGGTGGAGAGGCGAAGCAGTCTTCCCGTCTCCTCCCCATCAGCGATGGGGAGGTGGATCGGCGGCGCCAGCCGACGAGACGGAGGGGATCTTTCGTCGTGTCTCCCAAGAGCCCCTCCACCGCTTCGCGGTCCCCCTCCCCATGAATGGGGAGGAGATGACGCAGCGTCCTTCTCCCCTTGTGGGAGAAGGTGGCAGGCGAAGCCTGACGGATGAGGGGTCGCGCGGGCGCCTCCCGTCATCCGAAGGCCGAACTCACACGCCGGAGAAACCCCTCATCCGACCCGCTGCGCGGGCCACCTTCTCCCGCAAGGGGAGAAGGGAAGAATTGCCTCCGCCTCCGCCAGCGCCTGCGAGCTGCGAAGTGATGGGAAGGCGGCGGAGCGTCGGGCCTTCGCC
>NZ_JAHBYB010000036.1 GCF_019636155.1 Brevundimonas sp.
ACCGACGCCGCGTTCGAGGGGTTCCGCCTCGTCAGGCGAAATCCCATGGCCCTGCTGGCCTGGACCGGCCTCTACTTGATCGTGGCCCTGGTGCAGATCGGGGCCATGGCCGGGATGGGGTCGGGCCTGGCCCGGATGGAGAGCGTGGCCGAAACGCTTGAGAGCAGCCCGCCCCAGTCGTTCCAGGACATGGCGCCCCTGTTCCAGGCCTATGGCGAGATGGTCGGGGGGATGGCCTGGATCTTCCCCCTGTCGCTGGCGGTCAGCGTGGTCCTGTCGGCGGCGGTGGCGCGCGGGGTGCTGTTTCCCCAGACGCGGGCGACCTTCGGCTATGTGCGGCTGGGGATGGACGAACTGCGGGTCGCCATCGTCATGCTGGCCATCTTCGTCCTGACCCTGATCATCTGCTGCGTGGTCTTCCTGCTGGTCGGCATCCTGGGCGGACTGGCGGTCTCGATGATCGACAATGGCGGCTGGGTGGTGATGGTGCTGCTGTTCCTGGCGGCCATGGCCTTCATCGTCTGGCTGACCGTGCGCTGGAGCCTGGCGGTGCCGATCACCGTGGCCGAGAAGCGGATCGCCGTCTTCGACTCATTCGCCGTCACCCGGGGGCGGTTCTGGCCCCTGCTGGGCATGGCGATCATCACCGGGGTCATGGCCCTGCTGGTGGCCCTGCTGTCGATGATCGTCTCCACCCCCCTGACCATCATGTCGGGCCTCGGCATGGCGACCGCCGGCGACGATCCGGCGGCGATCTTCGCGGCCTATAACTACGGAAATCCGTGGGTCCTGGCCTCGGCCCTGGTCAACGCCGTCATCGGCGCCCTGATGCTGGGGGTGCTGTATGCGCCCTTCTCGGCGGCCTATCGCGGCCTGAAGGGAGAGGCGGCGTGAGCGGGGTCGAACTCTACGCGCCGCGTCGGGCGCGGCATCGGCGCACCTGGACGGCGGCGGCCCTGGCCCTGGTTCTGGTCTTCGCCATCGCCGGCCAGGCCCTGGGGGTCCTGCCGGCGGTCATGGCCGGGTTCATCGATCTGAAGGGCGGCGCGCGCGACTGGCCCCAGGTGGTCTATCTGCTGATCGTCGGTTTCGGGGCGGCGGCCCTGGTGACCTTCGCCTGGGTCTGGCTGTTCGAGCGCCGCGGCCTGCGCGAGATCGGGTTCAACAGTCGGGGGGCGGTGCGATTCCTGCGCGGATACGGCGTCGGCCTGGCCTTCCTGTGCGTCGTGGTCGGGATCATCGCCGCGATCGGCGGCTATACGGTCGAGGGGCCGGGCGCCCTGGGCACGGCGGCGGCGGGGGCGGCCCTGGTTCCGATCCTGGCCCTGATGGCGGGATTCATCATCCAGGGATCGACCGAGGAGATCCTGTTCCGCGGCTGGCTGATGCAGGTGATCGCCTCGCGGCACGGCATCTGGCTGGCCCTGATCCTGAACTCGGTGGTCTTCTCCCTGATGCATGCCGGCAATATCGAGCCGTCGCGCGAACTGTGGCTGGGCCTGGCCAATATCGTGCTGTTCGGGGTGTTCATCAGCCTCTACGCCCTGCGCGAAGGCTCGCTGTGGGGCGTGTGCGGGTGGCATGCGGCCTGGAACTGGCTGCTGGGCGTGGGCTTCGGCCTGGAGGTGTCGGGCCAGCCCCTGCCGACCTCGCCCCTGGTGGTGGACCTGGCGACCAACGCCCAGACGCCCTGGTGGCTTACGGGCGCCGCCTTCGGGCCGGAAGCCAGTGTGATCACCACCGGCGTGCTGGTGGTCGGATCGGCCGTGCTGCTGCTGCGCGGCCGGACGCGTGACCACGGGGTGGTCGGACTGGGCGTGCGGGGCTGAAGCGCCAGGGCGGGCTGGTCAGGCCTTGGCCCGCGCCCGCGTCTTCGGCTTTTCCAGGGCCGCGACCCGCGCCCGGCGGCGCGTCTCGTGGCGGTCCAGCATCTCCTTGAGGTAACGGCCGGTCCAGCTCTTGGGATCGGCCGCGACCTGTTCGGGCGTGCCCTTGGCCACGATCTCGCCGCCGCCGTCGCCGCCCTCGGGACCGAAGTCCAGCAGCCAGTCGGCCACCTTGATGACGTCCAGATTGTGCTCGATCACCACGATGGTGTTGCCGTTCTCGACCAGTTCCTGAAGCACCTCCAGCAGCTTGCGCGTATCCTCGAAATGCAGGCCGGTGGTCGGCTCGTCCAGGATGTAGAGGGTCTTGCCGGTGGCGCGTTTCGACAGCTCTTTCGACAGCTTGACCCGCTGGGCTTCGCCGCCTGACAGGGTGGTGGCCGGCTGGCCCACCTTGACGTAGCCTAGGCCGACCCGCTGCAGGGTCAGCATCTTGTCCCGGATGGACGGCACGGCGGTGAAGAAGTGGGCCGCCTCTTCGACCGTCATGTCCAGAACGTCGGATATGCTCTTGCCCTTGAAGACGATTTCCAGGGTCTCGCGGTTGTAGCGGCGCCCCTTGCAGACATCGCAGGTGACATAGACGTCGGGCAGGAAATGCATCTCGATCTTGATGACGCCGTCGCCCTGGCAGGCCTCGCAGCGGCCGCCCTTGACGTTGAAG
>NZ_JAHBYB010000037.1 GCF_019636155.1 Brevundimonas sp.
ATGCGATCTGCAGGACCAGGCCGTCGGCTATGGCCGCGACGGCTCGCGCTATGCCGAGAACAAGCGCGCGGTCGAAGAAAAGAACATGGGTCCGACGGTCAAGACCTTCATGACCCGCTGCATCCAGTGCACCCGCTGCGTCCGCTTCATCACCGAGGTGGCGGGCGTGCCGGACATCGGCATGATCTCGCGCGGCGAAAGCGCCGAGATCACCACCTATCTGGAAAAGAACATCGACAGCGAGCTGTCGGGCAACGTCAACGACCTGTGCCCGGTCGGCGCCCTGACCCACCGGCCGTGGCAGTATCACTATCGCCCGTGGGAGCTGAAGAAGACCGAGACCATCGACGTCATGGACGCCGTGGGGTCCAACATCCGCGCCGACAGCCGCGGCGCCGAGGTGATGCGGGTGCTGCCGCGCGTCAATGAGGGCGTCAACGAGGAGTGGCTGTCGGACAAGAGCCGCTACGCCGTCGACGGCCTGACCGCGCGCCGCCTGGACCGGCCGTGGGTGCGCGAGAACGGCAAGCTGCGGTCCGCCACCTGGGATGAAGCCCTGGGCGTCGTGGCCGAGAAGCTGAAAGCCGCCAGGGCGGAACGCATCGGCGTCATCGCCGGCGATCTGCAGGATGCGGAATCGATGAAGGCGGCGCTGGACCTGTTCCGCGCCCTGGGTTCGGCCAACACCGACTGCCGTCAGGACGGGGCGGCCCTGGGCTATGGCCCACGCGAAGGCTGGCTGATGAACTCGGGCATCGCCGGGATCGAGGCGGCGGACGCCGTGCTGCTGGTCGGGGTCGATCCGCGGCGTGAGGCGCCCCTGGTCAACACCCGCCTGCGCAAGAGCTGGCTGGCCGGCAAGGCCGAGATCGGGGTCGTTGGTCAGCAGGTCGATCTGACCTATGATTACAACTGGTTGGGCGCGGGGGCTAAGACCCTGTCGAAACTGCCCAAGGCGGTGATGGACGCCCTAACCAAGGCCGAACGTCCGGCCGTGGTGGTCGGCGCGGGCGCCCTGAGCGGTCCGAACGGCGCGGCGGTGCTGAACGCCGTCGGCGCCCTGGCCAAGAAGGTCGGCGCGGTCACGGATGGCTGGAACGGCTTCAACGTCCTGCACCATGCGGCGGCGCGCGTCGGCGGCCTGGACATGGGCTTCGTGCCCGCATCGGGCGGGCTGAACGTTGCCGAGATGCTGAAGCCGAAGGCGCTGGACGTCCTGTTCCTGCTGGGCGCCGACGAGGTGGAGGCCACGGCTTCCAACGCCTTCCGCGTCTATCTGGGCAGTCATGGCGACCGAGGCGCGCACGGCGCCGACGTCATCCTGCCGGGCGCCGCCTATACCGAAAAACCGGGCCTCTACGTCAACACCGAGGGCCGGGTGCAGATGGCCGAGCGGGTGGTCTTCCCGAAAGGCGAGGCCAAGGAAGACTGGGCCATTCTCCGCGCCCTGTCGGAACGCGTCGGCCACACCCTGCCGTATGACACCCTGGACCAGTTGCGCGCCCGCCTGATGGCCGACCATCCGACCTTCGGCCGCATCGACTATGTGGCGCCGGCCGCGGCGTTCGACGTCAGTTCCCTGGGCGCCAAGGGCGATCTGGGCGAGGGCGATTTCGTCTCGCCGGTGGCCGATCCCTATCTGTCCAACCCGATCGCGCGGGCCAGCGCGACCATGGCCGAGCTGTCCGCCGAACGGATCGCCCCGGCCGCGATGGCGGCGGAGTAAGCCATGGAATTCTGGAGCACTCCGGTCGGCTGGACCCTGATCACTGTCGGCCAGATCCTGCTGGTCACGGTCGGCATCCTGATCTCCCTGGCCTTCCTGCTGCTGGCGGACCGCAAGATCTGGGCGGGCGTCCAGCTGCGCAAGGGACCGAACGTGGTCGGGCCGTTCGGCCTGCTGCAGTCGTTCGCCGACTTCTTCAAATTCGTGCTGAAGGAGATCGTCGTTCCGGCCGGGTCGGACAAGGTCGTCTTCCTGCTGGCGCCGCTGATCACCTTCATCCTGGCCTTCATGGCCTGGGCCGTGATCCCGTTCGCGCCGGGCTGGGTCATCTCCGACCTGAACGTCGGCATCCTGTACATCCTGGCGATCAGCTCGCTGGGCGTCTACGGCATCATCATGGGGGGCTGGGCCTCCAACTCGAAATATCCCTTCCTGGGCTCGCTGCGGTCCGCCGCCCAGATGGTGTCCTACGAGGTCTCGATCGGCCTGGTGATCATCAACGTCATCCTGCTGGCCGGGACGATGAACCTGACCTCCATCGTGACCCAGCAGTCGGGCTGGATCTGGAACTGGAACGCCTTCGGCGGCGGGGCCGACACCTGGCCCCTGATCGCCGTCATGTTCCCGATGGCCATCGTCTTCTTCATCTCGGCCCTGGCCGAGACCAACCGCCCGCCGTTCGACCTGCCCGAGGCCGAGTCC
>NZ_JAHBYB010000038.1 GCF_019636155.1 Brevundimonas sp.
CGGGCCCAGTTGGACTTCATCCGACTGAACCGATTTCGGTCTAGTCGTCCAGGGTGACCTGTTCGGTCAGGCGGGGCCGCAGATAATAGGTGTGCGAGAAGCGGGTGATCGAGGGCATCAGGAAATCGACCGGCGAGTCATAGTCATAGATCGCCTCGGCCATGATGATGCTTTCACCCTTGTCGATCAGGCCATTGGGCAGGGTGACCGTATTGCCGGACTTCAGGGCGGTCATGCCCTTGCCCCGGCTCCAGCTGACCTTGGCGATATTGTTGCTGTCGCGCGTGACCTGGGTGACCCGCAGACTCAGGGGCGAGGCCGAGAAGGGCTTCATGATCAGACCGCCGATCTCGAAGAAATCGTCCAGCTGGCTGTTGGTGACGATGTCGGTCTGGGCCACCAGGTCCGCGACCATGGCCGAGGCGTGGCCCATCCGCTTCTGGGCCATATAGCCCTGACAGAACTCGGCCAGGCCGAAATAGAAGCCGATCATGATCGGCGCCAGCAGGGCGAATTCCACCGCCGACACGCCGCGTCGGTCACGCGCCAGCCGCGTCAGGAGTCCGCCGCTCAGAGACCGGTGCGCCATCAGTCCCAGGGCTCGTTGCGGAAGGCGGTGGTCGAGGTCAGGACGGCCGCCCCGTCGTTGAGGCGCGACAGCCCCTGGGCCAGGAAGGGCGTAAACAGGGTGTGGCGATACCAGGCGCGGACCAGGACGATGTCGCCCGGCTTGCCGCCGTCATAGAGGGTCACCGTCGGATCGAAGGCCTTGCCCGACAGGGGGTCGGGGACGGTCGGGTTCTTGAACTGGGGAATGACCCGGACATCGACCGTCACCTTGGACGGGCAGTCCGAGGCGAAGATGCTCATGCGGCCGCACAGGCTGGTCTTGAAGGTCGCGGCGGTGAAATTCTTTTCCGCCGCCTGGCCGGTGCGGACCAGACGTCCCGTCTCGATGGCCGCGTTCTCCAGCACCGAGTCGATGACGAAGACCAACGCCAGTTCCAGCACCGAAAACATCAGGAAGAAGAAGGGCAGGGCCACCATGGCGAATTCGACCGCGGCCGATCCGCCCCGCCCCCGTCGCCCGGGGGCTCGCCTGAAGGCTGATGGCAGCCGCCGTCGCATGGCGGTCAGGGAACCGTCGGCGGGGTCGCGGCGGCCGTTCCCGCGCCGGCCGCGCGGATGCTGGGCGCGCAGGATCCGCCGCAGGCCATCTCCGTCATCTGGGCGCCGCGCCAGACGCGCACCGCCCCGGTCGTTCCGCCGGTGACCACGACCTGGTTCTGAAACAGCGGCCGGCCGATGGCGTCGACCACCACGACCTCGGTCACCCCATAGCCCTTGCCGGTGATATAGAGGGTGGCGGCGTCCACAACGGTCACATCGGCGATGGCCGGATTGCCCACGATCACCGAGGCCGCGGCGCCGCGCAGGGCGATCCGCTGGGCATGATCGATCTCGACCGTCAGGGGGCGGCTCTGCGCCACGGCGCTCGAGGCGCCGGCGACGATCAGCGCGGCGAAGACGACGGGCAGTCTCATGGGCCAGGCTTTCAAGGACGCGGGCGCGGAGGCCCTGGAGGAGGCGCGCAGGATCGCGCGCAAACCTCAACAAATCCTGAAATGCTTCCATTCTCAGTAAATCATCCATAAACCATGATTGGAAACTTTGGCATCATGTCTGCTTTACTTGGTTTTAAGTCGAACGCGCCATTCTGTCCCTGCAACGGGGAAGGCGGGCGAACCGACCCCCCGATGGTGGAAGTCGAATAGCTCGCTGACAGAAGGATGAATCCC
>NZ_JAHBYB010000039.1 GCF_019636155.1 Brevundimonas sp.
ACGACCCGCTACGACATCGACATGGTCAAATGCATCTACTGCGGCCTGTGCCAGGAGGCCTGCCCCGTGGACGCCATCGTGGAAGGTCCGAACCAGGAGTTCGCCACCGAGACCCGCGAGGAACTCTATTACGACAAGGCCCGGCTGCTGGCGAACGGCGACCGCTGGGAACGGCTGATCGCCAAGAATCTGGAACTCGACGCACCCTACCGCTAAACACCGCCGCGATTCCCGCCGGGGATCGCCGCACTGATCGTGAAAGGGGCCTGGTCCCGCAAATGCTGCAAGGACTCGCCTTCTACCTCATGGCCGCCACGGCCGTGGTCTCGGGCCTTCTGGTCGTGACCGCGCGCAATCCCGTGCACAGCGTGCTGTGGCTGATCCTGACCTTCTTCTCCTCGGCCGGCCTGTTCGTGCTGATGGGGGCCGAGTTCCTGGCCATGCTGCTGGTCGTGGTCTACGTCGGCGCCGTCGCGGTGCTGTTCCTGTTCGTGGTCATGATGCTGGACGTCGACTTCGTGCGCCTGCGCGAAGGCTACGCCCGTTACCTGCCGCTGGCGGGGATCGTGGCCGGAGTGCTGCTGGCCGAGATGATCATGGTCTCGCTGACGGTGGCCCAGGGCGGGGCGGCCGGCCACGGCCAGGGCCCGGCGGCGCCCGTCGCCGACACCTCGAACGCCGAGGCCATCGGGCGGGTGCTCTATACCGACTACATCTACTTCTTCCAGGCGGCGGGGGTGGTGCTGCTGATCGCCATGATCGGCGCCATCGTCCTGACCCTGCGCCACAAGCCCGACGTCAAACGCCAGGATGTCGGCGTCCAGGTCGGCCGCGACGCCAGGAAGGCCCTGGAGGTCAAGAGCGTCCAGACCGGCGTGGGCGTGAGCCCCGAGGAGCTTCGCTGATGGAAATCACCCTGCAGCACTATCTGGCGGTCGCCGCCATGCTGTTCACCATCGGGGTGTTCGGCATCTTCGTGAACCGCAAGAACGTCATCATCATCCTGATGTCGATCGAGATGATCCTGCTGGCGGTCAATATCAACCTGGTCGCCTTCTCGACGCACCTGAACGACATCTCGGGCCAGGTGATGGCCATGTTCGTCCTGACCGTCGCGGCCGCCGAGGCCGCCGTGGGCCTGGCCATCCTGGTGACCTTCTTCCGCAACCGCGGCGACATCGCCGTCGATGACGCCTCGGTGATGAAGGGCTGACCGTGAACCTGCAGACTCTCGTCACCCTGGGCGTCTTCGCCCCCCTGCTGGGCGCCGTGATCGCCGGTCTGACCGGCCGCCGCATCGGCAATGTCGCGTCCCAGGCGATCACCACCGGCCTGCTGTTCTTCTCGTGCGCCGTGGGCTGGATCGTGTTCAGCGCCCACACCTGGGGCCATATGGCGCCGTTCACGGTGGAGCTGCTGCCCTTCATCAACGTCGGCGACTTCCAGTCGGCCTGGTCGATCCGCATCGACGCCCTGTCGGCGACCATGCTGATCGTGGTCACCACCGTGTCGTCGCTGGTGCACCTGTATAGCTGGGGCTACATGGCCGAGGATCCGGACAAGCCGCGGTTCTTCGCCTATCTGTCGCTGTTCACCTTCGCCATGCTGGCCCTGGTGACGGCCGCCGACTTCATGCAGCTGTTCTTCGGCTGGGAAGG
>NZ_JAHBYB010000004.1 GCF_019636155.1 Brevundimonas sp.
CTCCACGAAGTCCGAGCCCGAGATGGAGAAGAAGGGCACCCCCGCCTCGCCCGCCACGGCGCGCGCCAGCAGGGTCTTGCCGGTGCCCGGAGGGCCGACCAGCAGCGCCCCCTTGGGAATCTTGCCGCCCAGCCGCTGGAACTTGCCCGGGTCCTTCAGGAAGTCGACCACCTCCTGCAGCTCCTCCTTGGCCTCGTCCACCCCGGCGACGTCCTCGAAGGTCTTGCGGCCCTTGTGTTCGGTCAGCAGCTTCGCCTTGGACTTGCCGAAGCCCATGGCGCCCCGCGCCCCGCCCTGCATCTGGCGCATGAAGAAGATCCAGATGGCGACGATGATCAGGATCGGCAGGAACAGGCCGACCAGCCCCATCCACCACGGCTGTTTCACCGTCTTGGCGTCCACCGACACCCCGGCCTCGTTCAGGCGCAGGGCCAGGGTGGTGTCGCTCAGAGGGGCCACGGCGGTGAAGCGCTTGTCGTCCTTCATCACTCCGGTCACCTGGTCGCCGGCGATGACCACCGACTTGACCTCCCCGGCCTCGGCGCGGCGGATCAGCTCGGAATAGGTGATGGGCGACGGCCGCGCGGCCGCCTGGCCCTTGGCGCCGGGCATGACCGCCCCTCCGCCCTGGGTCATGGCCCCATAGGCCGCCAGCAGGATCAGGATGACGGCGCCCCAGATCGCCAGATTACGCAGGTTCATTCTCGTCCTCGGTCGTTCGGCCGCCCAAACGGGGCCGAGCGGTGTCTGTTCGGGACACAGATAGGCGGTCCCGGCCCTTTGCGCCAACCGGCGCGAAACTCAGATCGGCTTCGTGCGGCGTTTGGTCCAGCGCCATGGCCAGACGTCGCGCCGCCCAGTCGACGACCTGGGCCGCATCGCCTGCAAGAACCGGCCCATCCGCCCCGTCCCGGAACAGGACGGGCGCGGCCCCGCGCGCGGTCGCCGGCGCGGCGTTCAGCCGTGCGCGATCCGCCGGCGACAGGCCCGCCCGCCGCCCGGCCGCAGGCCCGATGCGCCAGCCCGGCTGGTCCGTCACCACGCCCAGCCGCCCGTCCCAGACCATCTCCCGGCCGGGGATCAGATCCGCCTCGGCCGCCGGCCGCCCGGCCCGGCCGTAGTCGCCCGGATCGCGATGCGCCAGCACCTGCCGCCCCTGCGCGACCAGACGCGCCCCGGCCAGGGTGGCCTGGAAGTCCTCGCCCGCCGCCAGCCGCGCCTTCAGGGCCTCCAGCCGACGCCCGCGCGGCGGCCGATCCCCGCCCCCGGCGCAGACCAGGGTCATGGCCAGGGTCCGCCCGTCCACATCCCGCTCCAGGGCGAAGACCCCGTCGCCCAGCGGGCGCGGCGCCGGGCCGGGCGGAGAGGCAAGGGCGGAGGCGGGGTCCATGATCGCATCCCCGTCGCCCAGGGCCCGCCGCGCCCGGCTGCGACCGAACCGAGGGTCGGCGTTGGCCGGGTCCTCGATCCAGTCCAGGCCGCGCGCCCGCAGATGGTCTCTCAGGCCCTGGCGCGACGCCGCCAGCAGGGGCCGCATCAGCATCAGTCCTCGCCCCTCGGGCCAGGCCGGGGACGGCGACCAGTCGCGCAGCCGTCCGATGGTCGTCCCCCGCGCCCGCATCCAGTCCGCCTCGGCCGCGTCGTCGGCCGTGTGGCCGGTCAGGATCACCCGCGCCCCCGCCGCCCGCGCCGCCTGGGCCAGCAGCCGGTGTCGCGCCATCCGCGCCGCCGCGCTCAGCCCCGTCGCCGGCCTGGGCCCGGTCCAGGTCAGGCCGCGCCAGTCCGCACCCGCCGCCCGCGCCGCCGCCTCGGCCCTGCGGCTCCAGTCGGCGCTATGGGGGTTCAGTCCGTGATCGACGCTCAGGGCCAGGACACGCCGTCCGCGCCCCCGCGCCCATTCGCAGGCCAGGTCCAGCAGGGCGATGGAATCCCCGCCGCCCGAAAGGGCCAGGGCCAGGGGCCGGTCGTCGTCCCGGTTTAGCCGCGCGTCCAGGGCCGCTCGGGCAGCTGCAACGTCCAGATCGGTCAGTTGGCCGGGCATCCGGCGCGGCCGCGCAACTGGGTCGCGCGGGTCCGCTGGGGCGCCGTCGCCCCCTGGGCGTAGCGCCGCTGATATTCGCTCAGGGCCGCGCAGGCCTGGGTCTTGCGGTCGGTGGCGATCAGGGCGTCGGCCAGTTTCAGCGTCGTCTCCCCGGCCCAGTTGATCGTCGGCCAGCCCTGCAGGGCGGCGGCGTAGACCCGCACCGCGTCGGCCCTCTGGTCGCGCGAGACATAGAGGTCGCCCAGGCGGGAATTGGCCTCGCGCGCCTGGTTGGTGTCGGGCCAGGTGGCGATCACCGTCTGCAGCGCCCGCTCGCCGCGCGCCGGATCGGTCTCCAGCAGGCGCACCGCCGCGGCGATGTCGGTCGGGGCGCCGCCGGTCGGCGAATTGGCCACGATCGGACCGTTCAGCTCGGCCTCGGCCTTGGCCGCGTCCTCCATGACCTTGATGCGCCGGTCGGCGTCGACCAGACGTCCGCGCAGGGCGGCGTTGTCGCGCTGGGCCTCGTCCAGGCCGAAGGTCAGCCGCTCGACGTCGCCGTTGACCCGCCGCAGGGTGTCCTCGACATCGGCCAGGCGCCGGTCCATCGAATCCGACCGGGCCTGAAGGGTGATGACCTCGGGGTCCGGCTCGACCAGCACCGGCTGGCCGGCGGCGTTGCGCTGCATCACCGCCCGCTCCAGCCGCCGCACATTGCGGTCCAGGGTGTCCAGTCGTCGCTTGTCCCACTGGATCGGCTCCATCGGGACGGTCTGGGCCACCACGGCGCCGCCGATCAGGGCGACCCCCACGGCGGTGGCGACGGCGGTGCGGGTGGGGCGGGGAAGCTTCAGCGTCATAGGGTCACGCTCCCATCGATTTGCGGCGGCCGCAAGGCGTCTCAGCCGGTCATGCCCAGGGTCACGATCGCCGTGATGAACAGGGCGATGGCGATGGTGCTGAACATCAGCAGCATGAAGGTCCGCCACAGGGCGGAAGGGACCGACAGCCCATAGGTTCCCTTCAGTTGGGCGAACATGTGCACGGGCGGCCCGAGCAGGACCGCCAGCCCGGCCAGGAACCCCAGCGGACCCCACAGGGGCGCGATCAGGGCCGCCGCCGTGAACAGCAGGGACATGGCCGTGATCGAATACAGCACGAAGACGCCGTGGTCGTAGAAGGTGAAACCCCGCCTCCACAGGAACAGCAGCCCCACGAAGGGGATCGACAGCGGGATCAGCAGGAAGCTGAATTTATAGGCCGTCTGCTGGATCTTGTAGACTGCAAGGTCGGGGTTCAGCGCCTTCTTGGTCAGGATCTTGTCCAGCTTCTTGTCGCCGGTATCGATGGTGATCGCCCCGCTGCGGACCGATTCCGACATTCGCGCGGTCCAGCCTTCGCCGGCGACCACCGTGGTCTGGCCCGCCGCCTTGGCCGCGCGCAGGCTGGCCAGTTCCCGCTCCAGCGCCGACAGGGCCGCCTGCTGTCCCACCTGAATTCCGGCCCCGCCCGGAATCTCGGCCAGATCGGCCTGCACCTGGGCCAGCGTCTGGCGCGACCGCTCCAGTTCGGCCGACTTGGCGGCGATCTGCTGGTCGATCGGAACCTGGGTCTCGCCCCCGCCATGGCCGCCGAACAGGCTGAAGGCGAAGAACATCACGAAGACGGTGAACAGGAACATCGCCAGGGGCGACACATAACGGGTCCGCCGCCCCTCGATCCACTCGCGCGTCAACCGTCCCGGATTCAGGATCAGCAGCGGCAGGGTGCGCCAGATGCGGCCGTCGAAATGCACCACCCCGTGCAGCACCTCTTCGGCCAGGTGCAGCAGGGTGCGATGCACATGGGCCGGCTGGCCGCAGTTGGCGCAGAAATTCCCCTCGACCGGGGCGCCGCAGTCCGAACAGTCGCCGTGGGGTTCGCCGGCATGGCCGCCGGGCCGCTCCAGGGCGCCGGCGATCAGGCCCGCCGTGGCCGCCCCGCCCGCTGCGTCGATGTCCATGGCCGCGATCCCCGTCGGCGCCGCACCCCGGACGCCCGCCGCGGGTCAAACCGCAAAAGCGCGATCCGGGCAAATGAAAATCGGCCGCAAGGCCGGCGGCCAGAACGAAAAACGGGAAGGCGACCCTTTGGGGGATCGTCGCCTTCCCGCCTCGTTTCATCCCCGGCGTCGCCGGGGACGGGTCGTGGTCAGCGCGGGGCGCCCGAGACGATGGCCGTATGGGCGTTGCGGTTGCGGGCCCAGGCGTCCTCGTTCGATCCCTCGGCGATCGGCCGTTCCTTGCCATAGCTGATGGTGTCGATCCGCCCCGGCGAGATGCCGCGGTCGATCAGCAGGTTGCGCACCGACTCCGCGCGCCTCGCCCCCAGGGCCAGGTTGTATTCGCGCGTGCCGCGTTCGTCGGCGTTGCCCTCGATGCGGATGCGGACCTGCGGATAGCGGTTCAGCCAGGCGGCCTGGGCGTCCAGGCGCGGGAAGGCGTCCGAACGGACCTGATAGCTGTCCAGGTCGAAATAGACCCGGTCGCCGACATTGACGACGAAGTCCTGTTCCGAGCCGGGCTGGACGCCGCCGATGGTTCCGCCGCTGACGTCTCCGGTCGGGGCGCGGCCCTGGTCGGGACCGGGCGCGGTCGTCCCGCCGGGCGTCGCGGTGTCCACCGCCGGCCGGCGCGGGGTGCAGGCGGCGACGGCGATGACGGCGAGGCTCACCGCCGACAGGCGAACCAGGGTCTTGGCGTTCATGGGGTCGTCTCCTCCAGAGGGGGCGAAAGCTTTGCGTTATTCAGCTTGCTATCTGCGGCCGGATTGCGGCGCCAGACGCGATAACGCACAGTTGACCCGTAAGGCTCCGCAGCGCCTCAGCTGGGACAGCTGTCGGCGCCCTGGTTCAGGCCCAGGTTGGCCGGCGGGGCGTCCAGCAGGGGCGACCAGGCCGGGTCCGACCCCCGCCCCTCATAGCCGGCCTGGCCCACCACCCGGCCGGACAGGTCCACGGTCCACAGCCGGGTGTCGCCGCCCCGCGTCTGGCGCGCGAACATGATGTAGCGGCCGTTCGGGGCCCAGGACGGGCCCTCTTCGAAATAGCTGGACGACAGGATGCGCTCGCCCCCGCCGGATGCGTTCATCACCCCGATGTGGAACTGGCCGCCCGACTGTTTGGTGAAGGCGATCAGGTCGCCGCGCGGGCTCCACGACGGGGCGGTGTACAGGCCGCCGCCGCGCGACACCGCCCGCTGGCCCGAGCCGTCGGCCCGCATGACATAGATGCGCGCGCTGCCCGACCGGTCCGAGGTGAAGGCGATCATCGACCCGTCTGGGCTGAAGCTGGGCGAGGTGTCGATGCCCGGATCGCTGGTCAGGCGCGACAGCTGCCGCGTCCGCAGGTTCATCACATAGATGTCGGTGTTGCCGCCGCGAATGATCGAGAAGGCGACCCTGGACCCGTCGTTGGAAAAGCGCGGCGCCAGGACCTGGCCGTCGAACTCGCCCAGGCTTTCGCGTCGCCCGGTGGTCAGGTTGTAGAGATAGATGCGGCTGTAGTCCCGGCCCAGCGCCACATAGGTGATCTCGTCGGGGCTGGAGGCCGAGAAGCGGGGCGACATGATCACCTCGTCGCCCTGGGTCAGATAGACGGGGTTGTAGCCGTCCTGGTCGACGATCGCGAGCCGGCTCAGCTTGTTCAGCTGGGTGCCGCTCTCGGCCACATAGATGACCCGGGTGTCGAAGAAGCCGCTCTCGCCGGTCATGCGCTGATAGACGACGTCGGCGATCTTGTGCGCGATCCGCCGCCACTGTTCCGGCGTGGCGGTGAACTGATAGCTGACCAGCTGGCACTGGCGATAGGGGTCGTACAGACGGAAGCCCACGTCGTTGCGGCCGTCCGGGCGCGGGGTGACGCTGCCGTACAGCACCGCCTGGGCGCCGATGGCCGTCCACTGGGCGAAATTGGGCGCATTGGCCACGGTCAGGCCGGTCTCGATGAAGCTGGCGGGGTTCAGAGGCTCGAAGAAGCCCGACCGCCTCAGATCGCCCGACACCACCCCCGCGATCTCGGCCCCGTACTGGCCGCTGAAGGGGGCGATGGCGATCTGAAGGGGACGCAGCACGCCCTGATCGATATCGACCTCGATTGGACCCTGTTGCTGGGCTGGCGCGGGCTGGGTCTGGGCCGCGGCGGCGGATGTCACGGCCAAGGCTGCGACAGAGGCCAGGAGCAGTTTCAGACGCATGATAAATCCCTGCGAGGCGAAGACCCTGCCCGGTCCTTATCGCGGGACCGGTTTACAAAAACCAGCATCGCGCCGAATGGGGCGACTTTGGGGTCGCATGCCGCGCAGGCGATCACGCCGGCGTCAGCGATTCCGGCAGGCGCGCTCGGTGTTGAAGGACGGCCGATAGGCGCCGCCCTCGAAGCCGTCGGGCACGTCGAACGGCGCGGCGGCCCGCATGGCGCGCAGGGCCTCGTCGGCCGCCGCCCGATACACCGGGTCGGAGCGCGGATTGACCAGGGTCGGGCCCGAGGTGATCCGCCCTGTCGCTGACAGCGTCACGTCCATCTGGATTCTCAGGTCGTCGCCGCCCGGCATGCTGCAGGCGATGAAGACGTTCCAGTGGCTGTAGACCTGATTGAAGATGGCCGTGATCTGCGGCCCCGTCGCCTGGGGCGCGGCGCCGCGGCCCTGCTGGCCGGCGGCGGGGCGGCCGCGGTTCTGGGTCGGGCGCGGCGGTCCGGCCAGGGCGTCCAGGTCCAGTGAGGGTTCGGGACGCGGCGCCGTGCGCGGCGGCGTCGGATTGGGGCGCGGCGGGGTCGGCGGGGTCTTGGTCGCGGCCGGCGGGGTCCGGGCCGGCGGCGTCGGCCGGGGCGGCTGGGCCGGGGCCTTTTCGGCCGGACGCGGCGTGGGGGCGGGCGGCGGCGGGGTCGGCGCAGGCTGGGGCGCGGGCGGGGTTGGCTCCACCGCCTCGGGCGGCGGGGCCGCGGCGCCGTCCTCGTCGGTCGGGGTCTCCATCGGATTGTCGGCCGCGGCGGCCTCGATCACCTGGTCCGAGACGATGGACACCGGCACGGCGGCGACCAGGGGCCGGATCTCGCGCGCCGGCTGAAGACCGCTCAGGAACAGCAGTCCGGCCACGCCGACGTGCAGAACCACGGCCGCCCCGACGGCGGGCCACAGCGAATCCCGGCGCGACGCGGCGGCCATCTCAGCCTCCGGTCGGCGCTTCGGCGGCCGCGACGGCGGCCATGCGGGCGGCGTCCGGCGCCGTGTCGGTGATCAGGTTCAGCTTGGTGAAGCCCCCGGCCGACAGCCGCGCCATCACCCGGGCCACGGCCTGATAGGGCGCCCGGCCGTCGGCGCGCACGAAGACCGGCCGCTCGGTCGCCGGCGCCGATCCGTCCGCGGCCTCGCCGCCCAGCCGCTGCAGCAGCTGTTCATAGGCCACCTCGCCCTCGCCGACGAAGATGCGGCCGTCGCGGTCGATCGACACGCTCAGCGGCTCATTGTTGGTCTCGACCGCGCTGGCCTCGGTCTTGGGCAGTTCCACCGGAACCCCCACCGTCAGCAGCGGCGCCGAGATCATGAAGATGATCAGCAGCACCAGCATCACGTCCACCAGGGGGGTGACGTTGATCTCGCTCAGCGGACGCCGGCGCGCCCGCCTGCGGCCCCGCACATGGCCGCCGCCGCCTGCTCCGCCCAGGGCCATGGCTCAGAAGCCCCGGCGTTCGGGCTGCGGTGTCGGGGCGGGGGCCGGCGCCGACGGGGCGCCCAGACGCCGCGCCACGGCCGCCTGCAGGTCGTCGGCGAAGCTCTCCAGCCGGCCGGTGAACTTGCCCGCGTCGATCGAGAATTTGTTGTAGGCGATATAGGCCGGGATGGCCGCCGCCAGGCCGATGGCCGTGGCGAACAGGGCCTCGGCGATGGCCGGGGCCACCGTGGTCAGGTTGGTGTTCCCCGCCGCTGCGATGCGGCCGAAGGCGTTCATGATGCCCCACACCGTCCCGAACAGGCCGATGAAGGGCGAGGCGGTGGCCACGACCGACAGCACCCCCAGTCCGTTCTCGATCCTCTGGCTCTCGCGCGCGATCAGACTGTCCAGCCCCCGGTCGATCCGCGCCATCAGCAGGTCCGACTGGTGTTCGTTCAGGGCCCCGCGCGCCCGCGCCTCGCGCCATTCACCCAGGGCGATCACCAGCATGCGCGGCAGGGCGTGGGCCGGCTCCGGCCCGGCCTGGGCGGCGATGTCCTCCAGCGACCGGCCCGATCCCACCGCCCGTTCGAAGGCGTCGGCCTGGCGGTTCAGGGTCGAGAAGCGGGCCGCCTTGTCGATGATCACGGCCCAGGACCAGATGGAGGCGGCGGCCAGGCCGGCCATCACGACCTTGACCACCCAGTCGGCGGTCATGAACAGCTCGACGGGGTTCAGCATGGCGGCGTCGGCGGGCGTGGTCATCAAACGGTCCTGCGGCGAGAATCGATCCGATACCGCCGGTGCGGCGTGGCGGTTGTATGGCGCCGGTCTAGCCTTGCGCCGGGGCTTCGTCACGCCCCTGCGCCTGACAGGCGCGTGAACGGCTCAGCCTTCGCATTCCAGCCACGGCCGCACCTTGTCCAGAAGCGCCTGCGTCGGGCGCCGGGGCCGCCCGTCCGGATGGATGCAGACCGCCGTCACAGCCGCGGCGCACAGCACTTCGTCCCCGCGCGTGACCGTCTGATCGATCATCAGGCGGGGCCCCCTGATCCTCTGGTACAGGGTCCGCACCACCAGGGCGTCGTCGATGCGCGCGGGCTTGAGGAATTTCACCGCCATCTCGGCCACCACGAAGGCCAGGGGCTGGTCGCCCTCCAGCAATTCCGCATGCCCCACCCCCGCCGCGCGCAGGAAGTCCGACCGCCCGCGCTCGAAATAGCGGATGTAGTTGGCGTGATAGACCAAGCCGGTGAAATCGGTGTCCTCGTAATAGACCCGCACGGGCAGGCGATGCTCCCGGCCCTCGAAACGGCCGGCGGTGGGCAGGTCGGTCATGGCGTCGTCCGCACGGGGTCAGGGCTCGCGCGGCGTCTCGACCTCCCGCGCGTCCAGGGTCTGTATCAGAAACCGGACCAGAAAGTCGTGCTCACCGGCCGCCACGGCCCGGCCGACCGCATAGACCAGGCCCAGGCCGAACGCCCCGACCAGCGCCGCCAGCAAGGGCAGGGGCGAGCCCTCGCCCAGCTCATGGCGCATGGCGACGGCCAGGCCGATCAGCAGGGCGCTCATCCCGATCAGCAGGCCGCGCCCGACCGCCCCGATGTCCGACACCGCGTGCAGGATCAGACCCCGCCCCTCGGCCTCGTCGCGCGGCTCCAGCACCAGCCCCATCCGCGTCTGGAAGGCGTTATGCATCCGTCGCCGCTGATACAGGGCCGCGGTGAACGGCCCGACGCGGCCCCGCACCGGACGTCTCCCCCTCGGGTCGAAGGGCGAATCAATCGCCGCCATCAGTCGCCTGCGGGCGGTCTCCAGGTCCAGGTCGCAGATCAGGGTGGCGCGGCGCGGGCTCATGCGCCTCAGCAGAGCGGCCCGCCGACCCCGACGCCACTGACGGAACCCTTCCGCCGGTCCCGCATGAGTCCCGGCCGGCCCCGCGCCCCGCTCATCCGGCCGGCGCCGGCCGCCGGGCGAAGCCGGGGCAATAGCGGTCGCGTGTCTCGGCGAACTCGCGCGGCAGGGGATCGTCGCCGAACAATATCCTCTGCGGTCGCGAGACGAAGGCCACCGCCGGCTGGCCCCGGCCGCGCGCGGCGTATCCGCACGACACCGGCCCCACCCCCGCCTCGATATAGCGGACCTCGGCCCTGCGCCCCAGTTCGGTGCGGACCTGGCGCAGGGACCGCTCGGCCGCCGTCTCGGTGTGGCGGCCCAGGGCTCCGTCGCCCATCAGCCGCCAGGCCCCGAAGGCCCCGGCCGCGATCACCGCCAGGGCCAGCAGCACCGGCCAGACGATCCGTCCCGGCGCGCCGCGCCGCACGGCCTCAGGCCTCGTCGCCTTCGATGAAGTCCAGCGGCGTGTCCGCCGCCGGCAGGCAGCTGCGGTCCACCGGCGCCGAGGGATCGCGCAGGAAGTTTCGCGCCATCCTCTGGGTGCAGGCGCTGGCGTTGATGACCCCGTGGGTGGCGTTGGTCACGATCACAACCTGGCTGTTGGCATAGCCGCGCGCCGCCGCCTCGGTCAGGTGCGGCGGGCATCCGGGGTCGATCTCGGCGGCCACGAACAGGGTCGGGATGTCGGTGGTCACCGGGGCGTTCTCGATCGGGTCGGCGGCGGTGATGTCCAGGGCGGCGCAGACGTCGAACAGCCGCGCCAGCGAAGGGACCAGCACCTCGGCCACGGGATCGCCCGCCGCGCCGGCGGCCAGGCGCTCGCGCGATTCGAACGGCAGCTCCTCCTTGCACAGGTGGGTCAGCTGCTGGCCCTCGGTGTAATAGGTCCGGTCCTCGGCGATCGCCGCCACGGGGCTCAGGTCCCCGGCGATGATCCGCTCCAGGTCCGCCGGCAGCCGCCGCACGCCCATCCGGTCATAGGTGGTGTCCATCAGGAAGGCCGACAGGTCGTCGACGTTGAAGGTGCGCCCGTCCTTGCCGGTCACCGGCCCGGCCAGCCATCGGCGCGCCTCGGCCTCGAACCGGGCCTGCAGGTCCGGGTGGCGGGCGGCGCAGTCGGCCTGGGCCGCGCATTTGTTCAGGATCAGCCGCACCGCGGTCGACACCTGTTCCGGCGTGCCGACGGCCCAGTTGCCCTCGGGCGGCCAGGGGCTGTCCATCACCGCGGCGCGCACGATCTGCGGCTGGTGGGTGATGACCGCCGCCTCGATCCGCGGACCGTAGGAGCCGCCCCACAGGTCGATCTTCTCGATCCCCAGGACCGCGGTCAGGTCGCGCACGTCGTCGGCGATGACCGCGGCGTTGTACTGGTTCAGGTCGATCCCCTGCGCCTCATAGGCCTTCAGGCAGGCGATCAGCCCATCGCGGTCGGCGTCCGACGGCGGCCCGGCGTCGGTAAGCTGCACCCCCGGGCAATCCATCGAGGGGTCGCCCCGCCCGCCGCCGCGCTGGTCGAACAGGATCACGTCCTGGTCCACCGCCATCCGCTCCGGCTGCTGCGACAGGGCGCGCAGCAGATTGCCCGTCCCCGCCGTCATGGCGCCGCCCGGCCCGCCGTGGAACATCACCACCGGCGGCAGGGCCTGGCCCGAGGCGTCGCGATAGGGGTTGCTGGCCTTCAGTATGACCACGGCGATGTCGGTGCGACGGTCGCTGGACCCGCCCCGCGCCTCGTCCACCGTCAGGGTTCCGCACCGCACCTCGCGCACCCCTTGCGGCCATTCGGCGGGGCAGGGGGTGTCGGTGAAGACCGGATCGGCCGCCCGCGCGGGCGAGGCGGCGACGACTCCCGCCGTGACGGTCACGGCCAGGGCGGCCAGCATGCGAAGGATCATCGAACTCTCCCGGAAGTCGGGCCGCACCAAACGCCCCCCGCCGCCGCTTGGCAAGACCGGTCCAGGCTTCCGCCTCCGTCTCCTCCCCATTCCATGGGGAGGGGGACCGCCGCAGGCGGTGGAGGGGCTCTTGGGAGACACGACGAAAGACCCCCTCCGTCTCGTCGGCTGTTCGCCGCCGATCCACCTCCCCATCGCTGCGCGACAGGGAGGAGACTCTGGACAGCCGCCGCCCACCCCTATTCGAACAGGTCCCCGGCCTGGGGCGTCTTGGGCGGTTCGGCCAGGCCCAGGTGGGCATAGGCGCGGGCGCAGGCCATGCGGCCCCTGGGGGTCCGCTGGATGAAGCCCTGTTGCAGCAGATAGGGCTCGATCACGTCCTCGACCGCGTCGCGCGCCTCGGCGATGGCGGCGGCCAATGTGTCCATCCCCACCGGCCCGCCGCCATAATTCTCGATCAGGGCCTTCAGGAAGCGGCGGTCCAGCCCGTCCAGTCCCGCCTCGTCCACCTCCAGCCGGCTCAGCGCCCGCGCCGCCGCCAGCCGGTCGATGACCGCCGCCCCCTCGGCTTCCGCGAAGTCGCGCACCCGGCGCAGCAGACGCCCGGCCACCCGCGGCGTGCCGCGCGACCGCCGCGCGATCTCCATGGCGCCGTCCTCGCTCAGGGCCGCCCCCATCTTGCGCCCGGTCCCCATCACCACCCGCATCAGCTCCTCGGGCGAATAGAACTCCAGTCTCAGCGGTATCCCGAACCGGTCCCTCAGCGGCGTGGCCAGCAACCCCGCCCGCGTCGTCGCCCCGACCAGGGTGAAGGGCGCCAGGTCGATACGCACCGACCGGGCCGACGGCCCTTCGCCGATGATCAGGTCCAGCACATGGTCCTCCATGGCCGGATACAGGATCTCCTCGACCGTCGGGGCCAGGCGGTGGATCTCGTCGATGAACAGGACGTCGCGCGGCTCAAGGTTGGTCAGGATCGCCGCCAGGTCCCCCGCCTTGGCCAGGATCGGCCCCGAGGTGGCGCGAAAGCCCACCCCCAGCTCCCGCGCCGTGATCTGGGCCAGGGTCGTCTTGCCCAGGCCCGGCGGCCCGAACAGCAGCACATGGTCCAGCGCCTCGCCCCGCCCGCGCGCGGCGTCGATGAAGACCTTCAGATTGCCCTTGGCCTGCGGCTGGCCGACGAATTCGTCCAGCGTCTGCGGCCGCAGCGCCCGGTCATAGGCCTCGCCGGCCGCCGCGGCGCCGGAGATGATGCGGTCTTCGGTCATGCCGTCGTCCAGTGGCGAGTGGCGAGTGACGAGTGGCGAGGACGCGCGCCGTCTGCCCGTTTTTCATCTTCAACGATAGCGCATGACCCAGGGATTCCGCTCGGACCCACCCGCCACTCGTCACTCGCCACTCGCCACTCCAACCTCACCGTCCCAGCTCCTGCAACGCCGCCCGGATCACGGCCGACAGCTCGGCCTCATCCCCCAGGCGCAGCAGGGCCTGGTCCACGGCCCGCCGCGCATTGACCTCGGCCATGCCCAGGCCCAGCAGGGCCGAGACCGCCTCGCCCGTGATCGACGCGGATGCGGGCGCCGCCTCGGCATGGACGCCCGGCGCCGCAGGCGTGAACGACGGGTCGCCCAGGGGCTTGCCCTTCAGTTCGGTGACAATCCTCAGGGCCAGTTTCGGCCCCACCCCGTTGGCGCGGGCGACCGCCGCCTTGTCCTCGCGCGCGACCGCGGCCGCCAATTCGCCGGGCGGCAGGACGTCCAGCACGCTCAGCGCCGCCTTGGGCCCCACCCCCTGGATGCCGGTCAGGGTGGTGAAGGCGCGCCGGTCGTCGCGGGTCAGGAAGCCGTACAGGCGCGGGCCGTTCTCCTGGCTCCAGTTCGTCTCGACCGCCAGGATCGCCTCGTCCCCCGGCGCCGGCAGCCGCTGCAGGGTCCGCGCCCCGCACGCCACCACATAGCCCACCCCGGCGCAGTCGATGACGCAGTGGTCCGCCTCCACCTCGACCAGGACCCCGCGCAGCCGCCCGATCATGCGGCGACCCTCCGGCTTTGCCTCAGGTGCGCATGGGTCACCGCCACGGCCAGGGCGTCGGCCGCGTCGGCCTTCACATCCCCGGCGGCGGGCAGCAGCCGGCGGATCATGAAGGCGATCTGGGTCTTGTCCGCATGGCCGGCGCCGACCACCGCCTTCTTGATCAGGTTGGGCGCATATTCGGCGACGCTCAGGCCGCATCGGGCGGGGGCCAGCATCACCGCCGCCCTCGCCTGGCCCAGCTTCAGGGTCGAGGCCGGGTTCACGTTCACGAACACCTCCTCGATCGCCGCCTCGTCGCATCCATGGTCGGCGCAGATCGCCGACACCGCCTCCAGCAGGTGCAGCAGCCGCTCCGACAGGGGCGCGGCCTCTGGCGGACTGACCACCCCGTGCGCGATCCAGCGCAGGCGCGAGCCTTCGGCCGCGATCACCCCCCAGCCGGTGCGCCGCAGGCCGGGGTCGAGTCCCAGAATTCGAGTCTGCATTCGAGTCGGTTCGTTCGCCATCCGTTCCAGTCATGCCGCAAACAGGGTTTACGGACAATGACCGTCTTGGCGTCGTCCCGGCCGGCCTATTCGTCGCGCGGCGACAGGGCGAACCCCTTCAGCCCCGGCTCGGCCGCCAGCCGGTCGGCCAGGGCGTCGATGTCCATGGGCGTCAGGCCGCGCGCCTTGACGTGATGTTCGTGGATCGACCCGTCCGGGCTGACCACATGGCCGATCCTCAGGGTCTTCAGCCGGTGCTCGGCCAGGACCGCCCGCACCGTCTGCTCGCGCGGCGCCGCCTCGCGGCTCCAGCGCAGGGTCACGTCCATCAGGGCCTGGCTGGGGATGCGCGCGTCCAGCAGCCTCAGCAGGGCCAGCACCGTCAGGGTCGCCCCCGCCGCCATCAGGGCCAGCTGCGTCATGCCCGCCCCGAACAGCAGGCCGATCGCCGATGTGGTCCACAGCGACGCCGCCGTGGTCAGGCCGTGGACCGAGAACCCCTCGCGGAAGATCACCCCCGCGCACAGGAAGCCGATCCCCGTCAGCACCCCGTGCGGCATCCGCGTCGGGTCGATCACCACCGTCTGGCCGGGCAGGGCCAGGAAGCTCCACACCGCCTGATGCATGGCCGCCAGCATCAGGACGCAGGCCGTCAGGCACACCAGGATATGGGTCCGGAACCCCGCCGGATGCCCGTGATAGGTCCGCTCCGCCCCGATCAGCCCTCCCGCCGCCATGGCGCACAGGATCGGCGTGACGAAGGTCAGATCGATGGTCAAGGCTTTCTCCGTAAACTGACGAATCGTCAGCTTAGACCATTATCGGAAAGGGTCGATCCGTCCTCGTCGCGAGCGGCGAATCGGCCGCGGATGGCCGTAGTCCCGAGCGACCTACTCGATCCGGAATCGGGTGGTGAAGGTGATGTCGGAGTCCGTGGGGACGCCGTCGACCAGCCTGGGATAAAGCCGCCCTCGGCGCGCCCCGGCCAGCGCAGCTTCGCCGAAGCCGTAACCCTCCGGGCTCTCCTCCATGATGGTGCAGGCGCCGATCGACCCTTCGGCCAGCGCCTCGCACCTCATCTTCACCGAACCCTGGGTCACGCCGGCGCGCGCCGCCTCGGCCGGAAACTCACCGCCGGGGCGCGCCGCCCATGAGGGATTGCGGATCATCCGGCCCTCGCCGTCAGGCTCGGGCGGCGGCGGGGGCAGCGGCGGGTGCGAAACCTCGCGCGTCGGCATCGCCGCGACCTGATCGCTGACCCGTTCGGCCCATCGCCAGGCGCCCGCGACCGCCAGGGCGACCAGGGCCAGGACGCCGATCACCGCCGCCCACGCGGCCACGTCGATCCACCGTTCCCGATTCCGGTCGGCGGCGACGGGGCGTGGAGCGTCGGGCTCGGTCAATCCATCAGCCGGCGTATTTCGCCAGGTCCTCGTCCGATATGTCCTCGTTCGAATAGACCGACGAGACGTCGTCCTCGGCGTCCAGGGCGTCCAGCAGCTTCATCAGCGTGCCCACGGCGTCGCCGGTCACCGGAACCTCTGACTGGGGCTTCCAGACGATGGCCGTCGACTTGGGGTCGCCCAGAACCTTGGACATGGCCTCGGCCACATCGTTCAGGTCCTCGAAGGCGGTCCAGATGGTGTGGCCCGGCGCGTCCTCATAGATGTCGGGCTTCTCCAGGTCGCTCTCGACGTCCTGGGCGCCGGCCTCGATGGCGGCCTCCATGATGGCGTCCTCGGTCCCGGCCTCGGCGGGATATCTGATTTGTCCGACTCGGTCCCACATGAAGGCGACCGAGTTCATTTCGCCCAGGGCGCCGCCGTTCTTGGCGAAGGCGGCCCGCACATTGGCGCCGGCCCGATTGCGGTTGTCGGTCAGGACCTCGACGATGATGCCGACCCCGCCCGGCCCGCGGCCCTCATAGCGGATCTCCTCCATCGTATCGACGTCGCCGGCCACGGCCTTCTTGATCGCCCGGTCGATATTGTCCTTGGGCATGGACTCGGCCTTGGCGTTGTTCACCGCCAGGCGCAGGCGCGGGTTCATGGCCGGGTCGGGCATGCCCGACTTGGCCGCCACCGTGATGTCGCGCGACAGCTTGGAGAACAGCTTGGATCGGACCGCGTCGGCCCGCCCCTTGCGGTGCATGATGTTCTTGAATTTGGAATGGCCGGCCATGAAGCTCTCTGTCTGGGTCCGTTGACGCCCCGCGCCGCGGGCGCGCTCCGGTCGAGCGCGGCGGACGGGCGCGCCCGTCTAACGCAGGTCGGGCCGTCTGTCACGGTCACGGAACCGCAAGGCTTTGCGGCGTATTATGCCGGTCGAACCGGGAGAAGCCGCCATGGGCGCCGAAGAAGCTCTGATCGACGACGATCTGTATGACGAAGACCTGCACGGCGACTACGCCCAGGCCGACATCGTCGAATGGTACGAAGCCCGCCCCGTCACCGTCTCGACGGCGCTGGCCACCGGCTCGATCATCACCGCCTTCGCCCTGGGCGTCCTGACCGCCGTCGGCGCCCTGGCCCTCATGGGCCGGCTGGACGACTAGAACATAGAGTCTCCCTCCCCGAACGGGGAGGGAGACCTATCGCGCCCGACCCGCACCCTGGCCTGCATCACGTCCGGCCGGGCCAGTCCTAGGCCGGAATGAACCTCAGCACCCCGATCTCCCCAGACGGGCCGTCAGAGGGGTGGTTGATCCCGTCGTTCACACGCACCTCGGCGAAGTCGAAGGGGCTGATCCCCAGGCAGGCCGCGTTGACGCCGAATTCGTCCGGGTTCGAGCGCCGGCGATGATGGGTGTAGATTCCGCAGGTCGCACAGAAATGATGTTCGGCCACCCCGGTGTTGAAGCGATAGGTCGCCAGCCGGTCCTGGCCCTGGACCACCTCCAGATCGCCCCGGCGCGCCGTCGGGGCCACCGCCCCGCGCATGGCGCAATAGCTGCACGAACAACGCCGCGCCGCCTCCAGACCGCCGCTCAACCGCACCCGGAACCGCACCGCGCCGCAGTGACAGCCGCCTTCGCGCCACGGTCCGCTCATCGCGCCAGCCCCTCCACGAACGCCCTCAGCCCCTCCGGAATGGCCACCGGCCGCATCGTCTCGCGCGCGACCATCACATGGACGAAGAAGCCCTCGGCGCAGGCCGCGTCCTCGTCGTTCCTGAACATCCCGACCTCATAGCGGATGCTGCTGGACCCCACGCGCCCCACCCGAACGCCGGCCCGGATCATGTCCGGATAGGCGGCCGAGGCGTGGTATCGGCACCCGCTCTCCACCGCCACCCCGATCACCGCCCCGCCCGTCACGTCCAGCAGCCCGGCCTCGATCAGCAACTGGTTCACCGCCGTGTCGATGAAGGCGTAATAGGCGACATTGTTGACGTGACCATAGGCGTCGTTGTCGGCCCAGCGGGTCGTCAGGGTCACGAACCGGGCGTAGTCGGCCCGGCGCCCCGGTGGCTGTCGCTCGCTCATATCCGCTTCCTCTTGGCCGACGTCGCGTCAACGGATTAGCCTGCGCCCATGACCGCCGCCAGTATCCAGACCCGGGCCGCCGTGCTTCGCGCCATGGGCGCCGCCCGGCCCTATGCCGACAGCCGGCCCCTGGCGATCGAAGCCGTGACCCTGGACCCGCCCGGCCCCGGCGAGGTCCTGGTCGGCGTCAGGGCCGCGGGCCTGTGCCATTCGGACCTGTCGGTCATCAACGGCGACCGGCCCCGACCCCTGCCCATGGCCCTGGGCCACGAAGCGGCCGGGGTGGTCGAGGCGGTGGGCCCCGGCGTCGACGACCTGCGGATCGGCGATCACGTCGTCATGGTCTTCATGCCCTCGTGCGGCCACTGCGGCCCCTGCGCCGGCGGCCGCCCGGCCCTGTGTGAACCCGGCGCCGCGGCCAATGGGGAAGGGCGGCTGCTGACCGGCGGCCGTCGCCTCACCGACGCCGGGGGTCAGACGCTGAACCATCACCTGGGCTGTTCGGCCTTCGCCGGCCGCGCCGTGGTCTCGCGGCGGTCGGTGGTCAGGATCGATCCCGAATTGGATTTCGCCCACGCCGCCCTGTTTGGCTGCGCGGTCCTGACGGGGGTGGGGGCGGTGGTCAACACCGCCGCGGTGCGCGCGGGTCAGTCGGTCGTGGTGATCGGCCTGGGCGGCGTTGGCCTGGCCAGCGTCCTGGGCGCCCTGGCCTCCGGCGCCGCGCCGGTCGTCGCGGTCGATCTCAGCGAGGACAAGCTGGCCCTGGCCCGCGGCCTGGGACCGGTCCTGACCGTCAACGCCGCCGACCCCGACGTCGTCGACCAGGTCCGCGCCCTGACCGCCGGCGGGGCGGACTTCGCCTTCGAGATGGCCGGCTCGGCTCGCGCCCTGGACAGCGCCTGGAGAATGACCCGTCGCGGCGGAACCACCGTCACCGCCGGCCTGCCCCCGCCCGAGGCGGCCCTGGCCGTCAACATCGTCTCCCTGGTCGCCGAGGAACGGACCCTGAAAGGCTCCTACATCGGGACCTGCGTGCCCAGCCGCGACATCCCCCGCTACGTCGATCTGTTCCGCCAGGGCCGCCTGCCCGTCGATCGCCTGATGAGCGGCCGCATCGCCCTGGACGACATCAACGCCGGCTTCGACCGCCTGGCCGACGGCGAGGTTGTGCGGCTGGTGGTCGAGTTCTAGTTTCGTCGCCGTCCCATGCCGAACCCCTATCAGTCCCAGCCCGACCGCGCCTTCTGGTCCCGTTCGGTCGCCCGACCGGCGCCCGAGGATGTCGATCCCGTCGCGGCCGCCGGCTTCCGCATTGGCCCCCACGAGCGCGTCGTCACCGCCGGCAGCTGTTTCGCCCAGCATATCTCGCGCGCCATCCAGGCGCGGGGCTTCAACTATCTGGTCACCGAGCCGGGGCCGCAGGATCGCCAGTACGGCGTCTACCCCGCCCGGTTCGGCAACCTCTACACCGCCCGCCAGTTCCGCCAGCTGTTCCAGCGCGCCTTCGGCCTGTTCCAGCCGCACGACACCGCCTGGCGCCGCGGCGAGGCCTGGGTCGACCCCTTCCGCCCCCAGGTCGAACCCGACGGTTTTCCGACGGCTGAAGCCCTGATCGCCGACCGCGACCGTCACCTGGCGGCGGTGCGTGACATGTTCGACCAGGCGGACGTCCTGGTCTTCACCCTGGGCCTGACCGAAGGCTGGGTCTCGACCGTCGACGGCGCCGTCTTCCCCCTGGCGCCCGGCGTCTCGGGCGGGCCGGACGACGACGGCCCCTATCGTCCCCACAACTTCACCGTGGCCGAGATCGTCGATGACCTGAACGCCCTGATCGCCGACGCCCGCCTGCTGCGGCCCGACCTGAAGGTCCTGCTGACCGTCTCGCCCGTGCCTCTGGTGGCGACCATCACCGACCGCCACGTCCTGACCGCCACCACCTACAGCAAGTCGGTCCTGCGCGTGGCCGCAGAGATGGTCGCGGCCGCCCACGAGGGCGTCGGCTACTTCCCCAGCTATGAGATCATCACCGGCCCGCACAACGGCTGGCGCTATCTGGAGCCGGACCTTCGCTCGGTCCGGCCCGAGGGGGTGGCCCAGGTCATGTCGATCTTCGCCCGCCATTATCTGGACCCGGACGCCCTCGCCGCGCCCGCGCCCCTGCGCCCCGCCGTCGCGCCCCGCCCATCTGCCGACCGCGCGGCCGAACAGGCCGCCCTGGCCGACGTCATCTGCGACGAAGAGACCCTGGACCGGTGAGGATCGGCGTCCTGGGCAATTGCCAGGCGGCGGGACTGGGCGCCTGGCTTCAGGCCGGTTCGCCGGGGATCGAGACGTGCGTCCACATCGTCAATCGCTTCGACTTTCGCGACCCGGCGGTCGTGGCCGGCGTGGTCGCAGAACTGGCGGCCTGCGACCGGGTGCTGATCCAGAACATGGGCGAGACCCAGCCCGCGCTGACCGCCCTGGTCCACGGCGCGCGCGACGCGGTTGGCGACGGGGGCCTGCTGTGGCCGGTCATCAGTTTCGACGGCCTGCACCCCGACTGCGTCTATGTGCTCCGCGACGACGCCCCGATCGATGGCGCCATGGGTCCCTATCATTCGGCCCTGGCCTGCGCCGCTTGGCAGGAAGGGCTGGCCCCCGCCCGCGCCCTTGGGCTGTTCAACGCCTTCGCCTACGCCGCCCTGGGCTATTTCGACGCCTTCGACAGCGCTGCGGCCCGGCTGCTGGATCGCGCCGGACGGCTGGGGTTCGACCTCGGTTCGTTGGTGACGCCGCCTGGCGTCTTCATGCACACCGTCAACCATCCGACCATCCATGCCCTGGCGCCGGTGGCCGAACAGGCGCTGGACCGGCTGGGCCTGGCGCGCGTCGCCCGGCCGACGCCGCCGCCCGACACCCTGGCGGCCTCGGCCATCTGGCCCGTCTATCCCGAGATCGCGCGCCGGCTGGACCTGTCGGCGGCCGCGCTCGACCTGGCCGCCCTGGTCGCGGCCGAATACGCCGCCCTGGACCGCGACCGTGATGCGCGCGGCCCCTTCGACTATGCCGAGACGACCCCCGCCGTCGCCCGCGCCCGCGCCTTCATCCGCGAACGCCTTATCCGCTGACCGCCCGGTTCCGCACCAGGTCGTCCACCACCGCCGGATCGGCCAGGGTGCTGGTGTCCCCCAGCGATCCCAGCTCGTTCTCGGCGATCTTCCTCAATATCCGCCGCATGATCTTGCCCGACCGGGTCTTGGGCAGGCCGGGCGCCCACTGCACCACGTCCGGCGCGGCGATGGGCCCGATCTCGGCCCGCACATGCTTGATCAGTTCGGAGCGCAAGGCCTCGGTCGGCTCGACCCCGGCGTTCAGCGTCACATAGGCGTAGATGCCCTGGCCCTTGATGTCATGGGGAAAGCCGACCACCGCCGCCTCGGCCACCGCGTCGTGCAGCACCAGGGCGCTCTCGATCTCGGCTGTCCCCATCCGGTGGCCCGAGACATTGATCACATCGTCCACCCGGCCGGTGATCCAGTAGTCTCCGTCCTCGTCGCGGCGGCAGCCGTCGCCGGTGAAATACTTGCCCGGATAGGTGCTGAAATAGGTGTCGAAGAACCGCTGGGGGTCGCCATAGACCGACCGCATCTGCCCCGGCCAGCTGTCGGTGATGCACAGATTGCCCGAAACGGCGCCGGTCAGGGTCGCCCCATCGGCGTCCACGATCTCCAGCTCGACCCCCGGCAGGGGCTTGGTCGCCGATCCCGGCTTCAGGTCCGTCGCGCCCGGCAGGGGCGAGACCAGGACACCCCCCGTCTCGGTCTGCCACCAGGTGTCCACCACCGGCAGCCGCCCTTCGCCCACCACCGCGTGATACCAGCGCCAGGCCTCGGGATTGATCGGCTCGCCCACCGTGCCCAGCAGGCGCAGGGATTTGCGGCTGGCGGCCTTCACCGGCGCGTCGCCTTCGCGCATCAGGGCCCGCAGGGCCGTGGGCGCCGTGTAGAAGACATCGACCTTGTGCTTGTCCACCACCCGCCAGAAGCGGCTGACGTCCGGATAGTTGGGCACGCCCTCGAACATCAGGGTCGTCCCGCCGTTGGCCAGCGGCCCATAGACCACATAGGAGTGGCCCGTCACCCAGCCCACGTCGGCCGTGCACCAGAAGACCTCGCCCGGCCGGTGGTCGAACACGATCTCGTGGGTCCAGGCGGCCCAGAACAGGTATCCCCCGGTGGTGTGCAGCACCCCCTTGGGCTTCCCGGTCGAGCCGGAGGTGTAAAGGATGAACAGCGGGTCCTCCGCCCCCATCGGTTCGGGCGGACAGTCCGCGCCGACCCGCGCGGCCTCCAGGGCGTAGTCGAAGTCCCGATCGGCATCCATCGGCACGTCCGCCCCGGTGCGTTTGACCACCAGCACCGAGGTCACGCCCGACACCTTCTTCAGCGCCGCATCGACATTGGCCTTCAGCGGCACGGTCCGGCCGCCGCGCAGCCCCTCGTCGGCGGTGATGACCACCTTGGATCCGCAGTCCTCGATCCGTCCGGCCAGGCTGTCGGGCGAAAAACCGCCGAACACCACCGAATGCACCGCCCCGATCCGCGCGCAGGCCAGCATGGCGTAGGCCGCCTCGGGGGTCATGGGCAGATACAGGGTCACCCGGTCGCCCCGGCGGACCCCATGGGCCTTCAGCACATTGGCCATGCGGCAGACGGCGGCGTGCAGTTCGCCATAGGTGATCGCCCTGGAGTCCGACGGATCATCGCCCTCCCAGAGGATCGCCGTCTCGTCCCGGCGCGTCGCCAGATGCCGATCCACGCATTCCACGCTGGCGTTCAGCACCCCGTCCCCGAACCAGCGGATGCGGAAGTCCTCGGCGTGGAAGGACACGTCCTTGATCTCGGTCGGCGCCTTGATCCAGTCCAGCCGCCGCGCCTGCTCGGCCCAGAATCCGTCCGGGTCCTGGCGCGCCGCCACGCGCGCCGCCTCATAGGCCGCCCGATCCATATGGGCCCGCGCCGCGACCTGGGGATCGACCGGATAGACCAGCCGCTCGGGATGATGGCTCATGTTCCGCTCCTCAAGATTTGGTCGACGTCGTCGCGGCTCGGCATCGACGTCTGCGCCCCCGCCCGTGTCGCCGCCAGGGCCCCCGCCGCGCAGGCGAACCTCAGGGCCTCGTCCGGCGCCATGCCTTCCAGCAGGGCCACGGTGATGGCGCCGACGAAACAGTCTCCGGCCCCGGTGGCGTCCACGGCCGTCACCTGCGGCGGCGTGGCCCAGGCCTGTTCGACCCCGCGCTGATACAGGGCCGCGCCCTTCGCCCCCTTGGTCACGACCACCCGCCCGCCGCCGTGATGCAGGGCGTCGCCATAGAAGGCCGCCTCGGTCTCATTGACCACGATCAGGTCGGCCCGCCTCAGCAGCATTTCCGACACCGGCGCCGCGGGCGCCAGATTGGCGCAGACGAAGCCGACGGCCCGGCCCACCGCCGCCTCCACCGTCTCGATGGGCAGTTCCAGCTGCACGATCAGCGGCGTCTCGATCCGTTGCGGCAGGTGTTCGGGCCGCACCGCATGGTTGGCGCCGGCCGCCACCACGATCTGGTTCTCGCCCTGCGGATCGACGGCGATCAGGGCCACCCCGGTCGACAGCATGTCATCCGCCGCCACGGCGCCGACGTCCACGTCCGCCTCCAGCAGCAGGGCCAGCGCCTCCTCCGCCAGGGCGTCGCGCCCGACCCGGCCGATCAGGCACACGTTCCCACCCAGTCTCTGCGCCGCCAGGGCCTGGTTCGCCCCCTTGCCGCCGGGATGCCGCGCCAGGGTCGCCCCCGTCACCGTCTCTCCCGGCGCGGGCAGGGCAGGCCCCGTCGCCACGAAGTCCAGGTTGATCGAACCCGCCACGGTGATCGCCGTCATGCCGCGGCCTTTCTCAGGGTCTCGGCGATCAGGTCGAACACGCCCTGGCCGTCCGCCCTGACGGCCCACCTGTGCCGCGCCCGGTTCGGCGGCGCTCGGAACTCCACCGCCGTATGGCCCCGCGTCAGGTCCGACGCCGTCTCCACCCGGATCTCGCAGGGCCTCAGCGTGAACAGCTCGGGCCGCATCAGCCAGGCGACCGTGCAGGGGTCATGCACCGGCGGGGCGTCCCAGCCGACGATGGTCTTCTCCACCCGCTGCGAGAACCGCATCATCGCGGCGGCCCAGCGGGCGCTGTCGCTGTCGATCGCCTCGATGGCCGCGATCCGGTCGTCGGTGGCCCGCACCTGGTGGGTCGCGTCCAGGCCGAACATCACCACCTCGCAGTCGGACGCCAGAACCTCGGCCGCCGCGTCCGGGTCGGCCCAGATGTTGAACTCGGCCGAGGCGGTGATGTTGCCGCCCTCGGCCCGCGCCCCGCCCATCACCGACACCGGCCCCAGACGCCGCGCCAGCCCCGGCTCCTTCCTCAGGGCCAGGGCCAGGTTGGTCATCGGCCCCATGACCGCCAGGGCCACGGCTTTCTCCGGCCGCGTCCTCACGATCTCGATGATCGCCTCGGCGGCGTGCCCGGCGGCCAGGGGAGCCGCCGGCTCGAACGGCGCCTGGTCGCCCAGACCCTCGGCGCCATGGAACTCGCCCGCCCCGGCCGGCTCCCGCACCAGCGGCCGGTCGGCCCCGGCGAAGACCGCTATGTCCTCGCGCCCCGCCACCTGGGCCAGCATCCGCGCGTTGCGGCTGGTCGCGCTCACCGGCACATTCCCGCCCACGGCCGTTATGGCCAGGATCTCCAGCTCGAGCGCGTTCAGCGCCAGCATCAATCCCACGGCGTCGTCCACGCCGGGGTCGCAGTCGATGATCAGGGCCTGTTTCGTCACGCCCCAGCTTTGGCCCGCCCCGCCGCCCGCCGCAAGCCGCCCTTCACAGGTCCAGCCGCATCTCATGGCTGTGGATGCCGGGGGCGAACCCGTCTTGCGCGACCTTCAGGGTGCGGAAGCCGAACCGGCGATAGAAGCCCTCCGTATGCTGGCTGGTGCTCAGCCGAACCGCCGTCACCCCCGGCGTCGCCCGCGCCGCCGCCAGCCGCGCCTGCGTCAGCCGCCGGCCCAGGCTGGTCCCCTGCAGCCCCCGGTCCACCATGCCCCAGCACAGGACCGCCGTCGTCCCGTCCGCCTCCACCGCATGGCCGCCGCAGGCCACGATTCGCCCCCCTTGCTCGATCACCGAATAGGGCGTCTCCAGCGCCCGCAGGAAGGCGTCGTATTCCGCCCGCTCCGACGCATCGAAGAAGCGCGGCGTATTGCCGTCGAACAGGGCCAGACAGGCCTCCCGGTCCGCCGGTTCATAGGGTCGGGTCGTCGTCTCCATGGCCCGCGCCTTCCTTCCGCCGCGCTTGACGCGCCCTCGCGCCTCGCCCACCTTGGCGCCGTTCTCCCGGGGGCGGCAATCGAGCCGCTGAGATAAGGGTCTCTCCCTTGACCGGTCGAACCTGATCCGGGTCATGCCGGCGAAGGGAAGAGACACGGCCTCGCCTCGCGCGGGGCCCTCACACCGCGCCGGCGGTCCCTCTTTTTTGCGAAGAGGCCGCCATGAACGTCCACGTCACTCCCGACACCCCGCCGGTCGCCGAGCCGGAATCCTCGACCCTGCCGCTGGCCGAGGCCCGCAAGGCCGTCGCAGAGAAGCATGGCCGCATCCCGACCGGCCCGCGCGAGGGCGGGCGCAAGGTCTATGTGGCGGGCGAACTGCACCCCGACATCCGCGTGCCCTTCCGCGAGGTGGCCGTTCACCCATCCGCCAACGAGCCGCCGGTGACCATGTATGACAGCTCCGGCCCCTATACCGACCCCGACGCCCGCATCGACATCACCCGTGGCCTGCCGCGCGTCATGTCCTCCTGGCGGCTGGATCGCGGCGACATCGCCCCGGTGGCGAACCCGCGCGAGGTCAAGCCCGAGGACAACGGGCATGCGTCGGGCAAACACCTGGCCCCGCGCTTCGACACCAGCCGCCACAAGGTGTTCAAGGGCGTGCCCGGCCGCCCGGTGACCCAGCTGGAATACGCCCGCGCCGGCGTCATCACCCCCGAGATGGAGTTCGTCGCCATCCGCGAGAACATGAGGCGCGAGCAAGTGGCGAGTGGTGAGTGGCGAGTGGCGAGGGAAGACGCCCGGACTATCACTCTGGCCGACGGCTCCACTGTGCCGCTCGCCACATCGAACTCGCCACTCGCCACTCACCACTCGCCACTGAGAGACGGCGAAAGCTTCGGCGCCTGCATCCCCGACTTCGTCACCCCCGAATTCGTCCGCGACGAGATCGCCCGAGGCCGCGCCATCATCCCCCAGAACATCAACCACCCCGAGGTCGAGCCGATGATCATCGGCCGCAACTTCCTGGTGAAGATCAACGCCAACATCGGCAACTCGGCCGTCCTGTCGTCCGTGGACGACGAGGTCGACAAACTGGTCTGGGCCACCCGCTGGGGCGCCGACAACGTCATGGACCTGTCGACCGGCCGCAACATCCACAACATCCGCGACTGGATCATCCGCAACAGCTCGGTCCCCATCGGCACCGTGCCCATCTATCAGGCGCTGGAGAAGGTGGGCGGCGTGGCCGAAGACCTGACCTTCGACATCTTCGCCGACACCTTGATCGAACAGGCGGAACAGGGGGTGGACTATTTCACCATCCACGCCGGCGTCCGCCTGCCCTTCGTGCCCCTGACGGCCAACCGCGTCACCGGCATCGTCTCGCGCGGCGGCTCCATCATGGCCAAATGGTGCCTGGCCCACCACAAGGAGAGCTTCCTCTACGAACGCTTCGACGAGATCTGCGAGATCCTGCGCGCCTATGATGTGTCGTTCTCGCTGGGCGACGGCCTGCGCCCCGGCTCCATCGCCGACGCCAACGACGAGGCCCAGTTCGCCGAGCTGCGCACCCTGGGCGAGCTGACCAAGATCGCCTGGGACCACGGCTGCCAGGTGATGATCGAAGGCCCCGGCCACGTGCCGATGCACAAGATCAAGGCCAATATGGATGAGCAGCTGAAACACTGCCACGAGGCGCCCTTCTACACCCTCGGCCCCCTGACGACCGACATCGCCCCCGGCTACGACCACATCACCAGCGCCATCGGCGCGGCCATGATCGGCTGGTTCGGCACGGCCATGCTCTGCTACGTCACGCCCAAGGAACACCTGGGCCTGCCCGACCGTCAGGACGTCAAGGACGGCGTCATCACCTACAAGATCGCCGCCCACGCCGCCGACCTGGCCAAGGGCC
This sequence comes from Brevundimonas sp., assembly GCF_019636155.1. Taxonomy (GTDB): domain Bacteria; phylum Pseudomonadota; class Alphaproteobacteria; order Caulobacterales; family Caulobacteraceae; genus Brevundimonas. The sequence goes on from NZ_JAHBYB010000004.1 coordinate 26,754, forward strand.
ACCCCGCCGCCCGCCTGCACGACGACGCCCTGAGCCGCGCCCGGTTCGAGTTCCGCTGGGAAGACCAGTTCAACCTGGGCCTAGACCCCGAAACGGCGCGGCAATACCACGACGAGACCCTGCCCAAGGAAGCCCACAAGACCGCCCACTTCTGCTCCATGTGCGGCCCGAAATTCTGCAGCATGAAGATCAGCCAGGACATCCGGGATGCGGCGCGCGGGCAGAATGATGCGGGGGCCCGCCTGGCGGAGGCCGGGATGGCGGAGATGTCGGCCAAGTTCCGCGCCGGGGGCGGGGTGGTGGAGGTGAAGGTGTGACGACACCGGCTGGAGTCAGTCGGTTAACCAAGATTCAGCGATGGTTGCGATTCAAGTGCAATCAGTTCATGGTTTGTTCTCATGGCCGAGACCAGTATCGAATGGACGGACGCGACCTGGAATCCGGTCGCGGGCTGTCTAGTCATCTCTCCCGGATGCACGAACTGCTACGCCATGCGCATGGCCGCCCGGCTCGAAGCGATGGGCGTTCCCAAATATGAGGGCCTGACCCGCAAGAGCGGGCAACGCTACGTCTGGACGGGAAAGATTCGATTGGACGAGGCCTCGCTGGACATTCCCCTCAAGTGGAAAAAGCCTCGCAAGATTTTCGTGAACTCCATGTCGGACCTGTTCCACACGGACGTGCCGCCAGATTTCATCGCGCGAGTGTGGTCTGTTATGGAAAGGACGCCGCGCCACACCTACCAAATCCTGACAAAACGGCCGGACCGCATGCGGGAGGTGCTGACTTCGCTTGGCCTGCCCAAACTGGAGCATGTTTGGCTCGGCACAAGCGTGGAAGATGCTGCCGTGCTGCCGCGCCTCGATGACCTGAGGGCGACCCCGGCAGTTGTCCGCTTCGTCTCTTTCGAACCGTTGATTGGCTCGGTCAAAGGCGCGGATTTGACCGGCATTCACTGGGCGATTGTCGGCGGCGAGTCCGGTCCGAGGTCGCGCCCTATGGAGAAGTTGTGGGTCGATGAAATTCGGCTCGCCTGCCTTGGTGCGGAAACCGCGTTTTTCTTCAAACAGTGGGGTGGAAAGAACAAGAAGGCAGCGGGGCGAACATACCGCGGGCAGACATGGGACGAACTACCCAGCCTTCAGTAAGTGCTCGACTATAGGTTTTGCAGCTTTCCAGGCAGCGTCACTTGGGTTCGCCATGAGGAAAAACAGTGAAAACATCGGAGAGCCCTGATCGTTGTAAAGCCTTTTGGGTCCCGCAACCCTTGGGAAGATCGTTCTGAAGCGCTCAGAAACGAAATCTTCCAGCACTCTGAGATCACCTGTCCTTTTAGTCTCGATTGATTCCTCTCCAAACAAGTTTGGTTGGATTTTGGAATTGTACCACGCCTGCTCCCAGGCGTTTGTGCCGAGGAAACGTGTCAGCGAAGCTCGTTTCACCTCGCATAGATCGGACGGGTCTTTCGTCGCTTGGCGGTAGAGCCCCGACAACGAAACAAGATACCAAATGTCCATCGCCTTCGTTTGCGCGATAGCTTCGAGCGTCGCCCAATCCACCTGAAGACCATAGGGATCTAGAAAGACTACTGCCCGCGTGGATTTCCACCCGGGCCAGCCTTGGGCGAGCTTCAGAAGCTCGTTCGCATCGCCTCTGTGAACCGTAATGTCCCGCTCGGGATGTTTTGCCTTCAGCGTTTCAAGTGCGGCGACATGCTTGGGCTTTTGCTCCATGAAAATCAGGCGGTCGAACGGAGGAGAAATATCGATCGCAATCTGGGCCGACCCATTTCGACGATCGATTGTCTCGGGGATGCGGCCGACTAGGGTGTCCTCGGCGGCGATGCGTTTGGTTATCTCGCCAGTTCCCGCGAAGGCATCAATGTACCAAAGCTTGAAACCCCTGGGCCGCATCAACGTGGCGTAGGACTTCAGGTATCCCTGAACCATCGAAAGCTTGAGGCTTGTCGACAGGCTGCCAAACTCATGCTCACCGATTTCTGACAATAGCTTCCCCCTCGCCGTAGTATCGTAGTCAGCCTCACAACGCTGAGATGTGCAATGCCTGCACCGATCCTCGTCCTCCTCGCCGGGCTAAACAGGGCTGGGAAGGCCACCTTCATCAATGGCTTCCTGCGCTAGACCTCTCCTTCATCATCCCCGGCCAGCGCTGCTGGGCGGCTTTCCGGAGGATGACGATCAAGCGGGGTTTTCGGTCGCGATCTTCCTGAGCGCCTCTTCAAACACCGCCGTCGGCTGGCCGCCGCTGATCAGGTATTTGCCCTCCACCACCACCGCCGGAACGCTGTTGATCCCCCGCGCGCGCCACAGGGCCTCTTCCTCGCGCACCGCCTGGGCGTAGCGGCCGCTGGCCAGGACCTCGGCGGCCTCGGCGCGGTTCAGGCCGGCGGTTTCGGCGGCGGCGGTCAGCACCCCCGCGTCGGTCAGGTTGCGATTGTCGGTGAAGTGGGCGCGGAACAGGGCGGTCTTCAGGGCGGCCTGCCCATTCTTCGTTCCTTTTTCGGGCGCCGTCTCGCCTGCCCAGTGCAGCAGGCGGTGGGCGTCGAAGGTGTTCCAGATGCGGCTGTCCGGTCCCATCCGCATGTCGAAGCCAACCTCCGCCGCCCGGGCGCGGATCATTTCTCGGTTGGCGGCCGACTGTTCCGGCGTCGCGCCGTATTTGCGACCGATGTGTTCGACGATGGTCTCGCCCTCCGGCGGCATGTCGGGGTTCAGTTCAAACGGGCGGAAGGCGATCTCGGCCTCGATCCCTTCACCCTTCAGCCGCTCCAGCGCCGTCTGAAGACCGCCCAGACCCACCACGCACCACGGACAGACCACGTCCGAGACGAAATCGATGTGCAGTGTGCGGCTCATGGGCGGGCTCCGAGTGTGTCTCCCACATATGGGCGCCGGCCGCGTCGGGCGGGAGGGGCCGGCGACCAGATCCGACGCTCCAAATCCTCCCCCTTCGGGGGAGGGGAACCGCGACCCGAAGAGCAGCGCGTAGCCTGAAGCGGTTGAGGGGGCCGGCCCCAGGCTCCGACCCTCGGCCATACACATACTCACCCTCTCCCATGGGGAGAGGGCTTGAACGCCCAAGAGCCCGTCAGGGCGAGTGGACTTGCGTGAAAGGGTGAGGGGTTTCGCTCTCGCCCGTCGGGCGCCGTAACCCCTCACCCTTTCGGCTATGCGCATCGGCTTTGCTCTGCGGGCCTCAAGCCCTCTCCCAACGGGAGAGGGGTCAGGAACGCCAACTGCGCGCGACAGCGGACTTAATCCGCTGATCTCGCTCGCAAATCCCGCCGCTAATTCTCTTCCACACGCCTCAGTTCGCCCCGGCCCTATACTCCCCTGGTCCCGTCGCATGGGGAGGCCGCGCGGCCAGCGACTTCGCGGCGGCGGGAGCGGAGGAAGCGGGGCGCTGTGTGCGAACACGGCTGCCTGCGACCCGGAGCCCAGAGCGTATTCAGACGCTGGTTTCGGGGAGAGGGAGGGCCGAGGGGGTTACTCTGGCCGTTCCGGGACCGGGTCGTTGGCCCGGCCCGCCCGCCGCGGGCCTCCGGGAGTAGCCGAAAAGATCGGCGCCCGCCCCGAGCTCGTGGAAACCCTCCGTGCGGAGCGTCAGACCTCTCGCCGAACACGGCACTCATACATCCCAGCCGGGCGAAGGCCCGACGCTCCGCCGCCTTCCCGAACTTCGCAAGCATCCGCTGGCGAAGGCGGAGCCAATTCCGCCCTCAAGCCGCGAGCGACTGCGTCGCGAGCATAGGGCAAACAACAAGCCTTCTCCCCTTGCGGGAGAAGGTGGGCGGCGGAGCCGCTCGGATGAGGGGGCAGCCCGACCCATCCCCATCGTCCGACGACCATCGCGCAGATCCAGCCCCCTCATCCGTCATGCGCTGCATGACACCTTCTCCCCCGAGGGGAGAAGGGCGATGGGGCAACGGAGAGGCTTACCGGGCGGCGGACTTCAGGCCAGGGCCTTCAGACGATCGACCAGGTCGGTCTTCTCCCACGAGAAGCCGCCGTCCGCCTCGGGCGTGCGGCCGAAATGGCCATAGGCGGCGGTGCGCTCGTAGATCGGCTTGTTCAGACCCAGGTGTTCGCGGATGGCGCGCGGGGTGGCGCCGCCGATCAGGGCGGGCAGTTCGCGTTCCAGCACCGCCTCGTCGATCTTGCCCGTGCCATGCAGGTCGACGTGGACCGACTGGGGCTGGGCCACGCCGATGGCGTAGCTGAGCTGGATGGTGCAGCGGTCGGCCAGGCCCGCGGCGACCACGTTCTTGGCCAGGTAGCGGGCGGCATAGGCGGCCGAACGGTCCACCTTGGTCGGGTCCTTGCCGCTGAACGCGCCGCCGCCGTGCGGGGCCGCCCCGCCATAGGTGTCGACGATGATCTTGCGCCCGGTCAGGCCGGTGTCGCCATCCGGGCCGCCGATCTCGAACACGCCCGTCGGATTGATGTGCCAGACCGTCTCATTGGTGATGAAGCCGGCGGGCAGCACGGCTTCGACCACCGGCCTGACCACGGCGGCGACCTCGGCCTGGGTCTTGCCGGCGGCGTGCTGGGTCGAGACGACGATGGAGGTTGCGCGCACCGGCTTGCCGTCCTGATAGAACAGGGTGACCTGGCTCTTGGCGTCCGGTTCCAGGATCGTGCCGCCGTCGTGACGCAGGGCGGCCAGACGCTTCAGGATCTCGTGGCTGTAGGCCAGGGTGGCCGGCATCAGTTCGGGCGTTTCGTTGCTGGCGTAGCCGAACATGATGCCCTGGTCGCCCGCGCCCTCGTCCTTGGTCTCGGTGGCGTCGACGCCGACGGCGATGTCGGCCGACTGGCCATGCAGATGGTTGGCGAAGTCGAACGTCTCCCAGTGGAAGCCGTCCTGCTGATAGCCGATGTCGCGCACCACGCGGCGGGCCAGGGCCTCGATCTGGTCGGCCACGCCCGGCTCCCAGTCGTCGGTCTGGCTGTTCCACACCCCCTTGCCGCGGATCTCGCCGGCCAGGACGACGCGGTTGGTGGTGGTCAGGGTCTCGCACGCCACCCGCGCCTCGGGATCGCGGGCCAGGAAGAAGTCGACCACGGCGTCGGAAATCTGGTCGGCGACCTTGTCCGGGTGGCCTTCGGAGACGCTCTCGGAGGTGAAGTGGAAGGCGGTGCGGGACAAGGGGCGGCTCCTTGGGGCGGGAAGGCCGCCAGACATATAAAGATATGCTTATATCTTCAAGAGAGCGCCGGTCCGCTCAGACGCGGATGTCCAGCAGGGCGCCGGGGCGACCCTCGCGGCGGGGCTCCGGGGCCGCGCCGGCGCCGGCGGCGGGGGCAGGGGCAGACGCGGCGGACGGAGTCTGGGGCGGGGCCACCTGTCCCAGGGCGGCGCGGAAGAAGGCGGCCTGGGCCGCGCGCGTCGCCGCCGGCGCCGGGGCGGCGGGCATCGGGGCGGACGGCAGGTCGGGGCGCACGGCGGTCATGGCCGGCAGGGTTAACGGGCGTGGTTCAGAAAGTCTTAATGCGAGAGGTGGGCGTGGCGCGACGGGACCGCCAGGGCGGCGGCCAGGCGATCCGCCTCGGCCGGGTCGATCAGGGGCCCGGCGGCCTTGGCCACCACCGTCCCATAGGCGTCCACGGCGAAGGTCTCGGGTACGCCCGACACCCCCAGGTCCAGCCCGGCCCGCCCCTCGGCGTCGACCAGGACCAGGCGGAAGGGGTCGCCCAGTTCGTCCAGAAAGGCGCGGGTGGCGACCGGATCGTCCTTGTAGGCCACGCCAACGATCGACACCCCCTGCGCCTGCAGCCGCATCAGCTGGGGGTGCTCGGCCCGGCAGGGGGCGCACCAGCTGGCGAAGACATTGACGATCATCGGCTTGCCGACCCCGGCGGTCTTCAGGTCGACCCGGCCCGGCCCGGCGGCGTCGCCGTCCAGCATCGGCAGCAGGGTCTCGGGGATCGGCTTGCCGACGCGGGCGTCGGGCCGCACGGTCGGGTCGCGCTTCAGCGACCAGCCGGCGAACAGGACGACCAGGGCCAGCAGGACGACCGGCGGAACATAGGCCAGCCAACGCTTCACGCCTCGCTCTCCTCGGCGGCCGTCAGCGCCCGCGACCAGCGCCGGGCGATGATCAGGGTGCGGGCGGACACGGCCCCCAGGACCAGGGCGCTGACGCCCCAGGCGGGCCAGACGAAAGCGGCGTATCGGCCCATGTCGAGATCCGGCATCGGCTCAGGCCTCCATCACGGCGCGGGCGCGCAGGGCCAGCACCCGCCGCCGGTTCACCTCGGTGCGGATGGCGGTGACCCAAACGGCCAGGAACAGCACCCCATAGGCGGCCATCATGGTCAGCAGAGGGGTCAGATAGGCCGGGTCCAGGCTGGTCCCCTCGGCCCGCAGCAGCGAGGCGGGCTGGTGCAGGGTGTTCCACCAGTCCACCGAGAATTTGACGATCGGCAGGTTGATCAGGCCGACCAGGGCCAGGACGGCGGCGGCGCGCCCGGCCTTCTGCTCGTCGTCAATCGAGGCGCGCAGGGCCATATAGCCCAGGTAGAAGAGGAACAGGACCAGGACGCTGGTCAGGCGCGCGTCCCAGACCCACCAGGTCCCCCACATGGGCTGGCCCCACAGGGCGCCGGTGACCAGGGCCAGAAGGGTGAAGGCGGCGCCCGGCAGGGCGGCCGCGCGGGCGGCGGCGTCGGCCAGGGGATGGCGCCAGATCAGGGCGAACAGGCTGGCGACGCCCAGCGCCGCATAGGCGGCCAGGCCCAGGGTCGCGGCCGGGGCGTGGACGAACATGATCCGCACCGTATCGCCCTGCTGGTAATCCTCGGGTGCGGTGAAGGCCAGCCAGGTCCCCACCGCGACCAGGGCGGCGGCCGCGATCCACAGCACCGGCGCCAGGGGGCGGGTGAAGCGCATGAAGCGCTGGGGATTGGCCAAGCCGAACATGGCCGCTGTCTAGACCATTTTCGCGCCGGGTCGAAAGCGGTGATCGCAGCATCCGGCGCGCGGCGCTTGCCCTGGTCGGGCGACGCCCGCAAGGAAGACGGATGACCGCCCCCGCCACGCCCTTGCATGTCACCGTCGTCGGCGCCGGCCCGGCGGGCCTGATGGCGGCCGAACGGCTGGCCCTGGGCGGCGCCCGCGTGACGGTGCGCGAGGCCATGCCCTCGCCGGCGCGAAAATTCCTGATGGCCGGACGCGGCGGGCTGAACCTGACCCATTCGGAGCCGCCGGAGCGGTTCGTCGCCCGCTACGGCCCGGCGCAGGCGGTGGTCGGCGACTGGCTGGCGGCCTTCACGGCGGCGGACCTCAGGGCCTGGGCCGACGACCTGGGGGCCGAAACCTTCGTCGGCTCGTCGGGTCGGGTCTTCCCCCAGGCCATGAAGGCCTCGCCCCTGCTGCGGGCCTGGCTGGGGCGGCTGGAGGCGCTGGGGGTGCGAATCCTGACCCGCAGTCGCTGGACCGGCTGGCGCGAGGGCGCCCTGACCTTTTCGACGCCTGAGGGCGAGCAGGTCGAACGGCCCGATGCGACGGTCCTGGCCCTGGGCGGCGCCAGCTGGCCTCGTCTGGGGTCGGACGGCGGCTGGCGGCCCTGGCTGGCGGCGCGCGGCGTGGCGGTGACGCCCTTCGCCCCGTCCAATGTCGGGTTCGACGTCGCCTGGTCGCCGGTCCTGATCGGACGGTTCGCGGGCCAGCCGGTGAAGAGCATCGCCCTGAGCCACGCCGGCTGCACGGTGCGCGGCGAGATGATGCTGACCCGCTATGGCGTCGAGGGTGGGGCGGTGTACGCCCTGTCGGCGGACCTGCGTCAGGCCGTGATGCGCGACGGGTCCGCAATTCTGAGCCTGGACCTGCGGCCCGACGTGTCCCTGGAGGCCCTGACCGAGCGCCTGACCCGGCCGCGCGGCAGGGACAGCGTCGCCAACTGGCTGAGGAAGGCCGGCGGACTGTCACCCGCCGCCCTCGCCCTGCTGCGCGAGATACCGGGCGAGGTTCCGCAAGGCCCCGACAAGCTGGCCCGTCGGATCAAGGCGGTGCGCCTGACCCTGACCGGCGTCCAGGGGCTGGACCGGGCCATCTCCTCGGCCGGTGGCGTGGCGCTGGATCAGGTCGACGGACGGCTGATGCTGAAAGCTTTGCCCGGCGTCTTCGTGGCCGGAGAGATGCTGGACTGGGAAGCGCCGACCGGCGGCTATCTGCTACAGGCGTCGTTCGCCTCGGGCGTCGTGGCGGCGGCCGGCGCATTGGACTGGCTGGTCCAAGAGGGTAGAGCCACCAGATGATCGACATCCACGGCCTGTGCCCCGACCGTTTCGCCGGCGTCCGCGACGCCTTCGCCGCCAACTTCACCGATGCGCCCGAGGGGCTGGACGAACTGGCCGCGCGGTTCAGCGTCTGCATCGGCGGCGAGACGGTGCTGGACCTGTGGGCCGGCCATGCGGACACCGCCGGGTCGCGGCCCTTCACCGAGGACACCCTGGTTCCGGTCTTCTCGACCGGCAAGGCGGTGATGAGCCTGCTGATCGCCACGGCGGTGGAGCGCGGCCTCCTGGACTATGACGCCCCGGTCGCCCGCTACTGGCCCGCCTTCGGCCAGGCCGGCAAGGACCAAGTCACGGTGGGCCAGATGATGTCGCACCAGTCGGGCCTGCCGGGATTCTCGACCCAGGTGGAGCCGACCATCTGGTTCGACCGTCAGGCGGTGCTGGACGCCCTGTGCGCCCAGGCGCCGATGTGGCCGCCGGGAACGGCCAGCGGCTATCACCCGATCACCATCGGCTATCTGGCGGGCGAGCTTTTCCGCATCGTCGATGGCCGGACCATGGGAACGGCCCTGCGCCAGGACTTTCCCGGCCTGGACCTGTGGATCGGCCTGCCCGAGGCCGAGCACGGCCGGGTGGCCCAGTTGCGCAAGCCCGCCTCGGCCCCCGACCTGGGACCGATCGACGCGATCAAGCGGGCGGCCTTCCTTGACCGGGGCTCGGCGCCGGGCGGGCGCGGCTCGGCCGAATGGCGGATGGCGGAAATCCCTTCGGCCAATCTGCACGGGACGGCGCGCGACCTGGCGCGCATCCTGGCGGTGCTGAACGAGGGGATGTTCGAGGGGCGGCCCGTGCTGTCCCAGGCCACGCTGGACGCCGCGCGGCGCGAACGCATCCATGGCCAGGACCGGGTCCTGCCCTTCGTCATGGGCTGGGCCGCCGGCTGGACGATGAACGCGGGCCTGGACATCTTCGGGCCCAACCCGGCGGCCCTGGGCCATTGCGGCTGGGGCGGATCGTGCGCCTTCGCCGATCCGGCGGCCGGGATTTCGGCCGCCTATGTTATGACCCGCCAGTCGCCGCACCTGGTCGGCGACCCGCGGGCGCTCAGGCTGATCCAGGCGCTCTACGCCGCCGTGTGACCGCAAAGCAAAAACCCCGGCCGTTGGGCCGGGGTCTTGATCGTCTCGGCAGCCGCCTTCAGCGGCGCTTCTTGACGTCGATGGGGACGAAGTTCGAGGGGTGGCTGACCACCCGGCCGGCGTTCGCCTGTTTGGTGTTCACCAGCATCCCGCCCCACAGGGCGAAGGACATCATGGCGTGCTGGAGGTTGCGCTCCTTGTCGTTCATTCTTGGCGTCTCCTTTCGCAATCGAATGAAAAGAGACGCGTCGTGCTGTTCGGGGGTCTCACCCTCATAGTCGTTTCGCGTCACGGTGAAGATAGCATCGTGATGCCGGAATTTCAAGTTTTTTGGTCCGGCATCGGATCGTATTTCGCAAGGCCGTCATCTTGAGCCCGAGCTCTCCGCCCCGCGCCATCGCCACGCCCTGCGTCAAGGTGTGCGTCGTCGACGGCGCCTCGGGCCATTGCCTGGGCTGCTGGCGGACCCTGTCCGAGATCGCGGACTGGACGCGGATGACGGAGGCGGAACGCGCCGCGATCATGGCCGAACTGCCGGACCGCGAGGGGCGTCTGAACGGTTAGGCCGGGCGGCGGGCCCTCAGGGCCTGGACGATGGTGCCGTCGTCCAGCCAGTCCAGTTCGCCGCCCACCGGCACGCCGCGCGCCAGGCTGGTCACCTCGACCCCCGACCCGGCCAGGCGCTCGGCCAGATAATGGGCGGTGGTCTGGCCATCGACCGTGGCGGGCAGGGCCAGGACCACTTCGCGCGTGCGGCCATCGCCGGCCCTCTGAACCAGTTCGGCCACGCGCAGGGCGTCCGGCCCGACCCCGTCCAGGGCCGACAGCAGGCCGCCCAGCACATGATATTTGCCACGAAAGGCGCCCGACCGCTCCATGGCCCACAGGGCGCCGGCCTCCTCGACCACGCAGATCAGGCCGCCGTCACGGGCCTTGTCGGAACAGATGGAGCACGGATCGCGCGTGTCGGGCGCGCCGCAGACGGAGCAGGACCGCACCTTGGCCGCCGTTTCCGCCAGAGACGCGGCCAGAGGCTCCAGCAACTGTTCACGCCGTTTCAGCAGGGCCAGGGCCGCGCGCCGCGCCGACCGCGGGCCCAGGCCCGGCAGTTTCGACAGCAGGCCGATCAGCCGCTCGATCTCGGGTCCGGCGGAGGCGGCCACGCGTCAGAACAGCTTGGGCATGCCGGGGATGTTCATCCCCGCCATCGGGCCGGCGGCTTCGCGCATCAGGACGTTGTTGATCTCGTCCAGGCGACGCTTGGCGTCGGCGTGGGCGGCCTGGATCAGGTCGGCCAGGATGTCGGCCTCGCCCGGAACCATCAGGCTGTCGTCGATCCGCACCGCCGTGATCTCGCCGGGGCCCTTCAAGGCGATGGTCACCAGGCCGCCGCCCGACGTGCCCTCCGCCGTGGAATCCGCCATTCGCGCCTGGGCGTCCTGCAGCCGCTGCTGCATCGCCTGGGCCTGCTGCATCAGTGCGCCGAGGTCCTTCATGGCCTCTAGATAGGGGGTTCCGGCGGGCGGCGACAGCCCCCGGCGACCCGATGGAGATTTTGCCGCCGGCGCCTCTTGCACGGCCTGCGACGGCCCATAAATAAATCCGCACCTGTTACAGTTTTGGAATTGCTCTCATGCCCTTTGACGCTCTTGAGGCCCGCGACCAGGCCCTGTCGGACGCCGCCCTGGCCCAGCTGTTCACAGAGGCGCGGACGCGCAACGCCTGGTCGGACCGGCCGGTGCCGGAGGCCCTGCTGCGCCGGCTCTACGACCTGACCAAATTCGGGCCGACGGCGGTCAACGCCACCCCGGCGCGGTTCGTCTTCGTCACCTCGCCCGAGGCCAAGGCGCGGCTGGCGCCCCTGATGAGCGAGGGCAACCGGGCCAAGACCCTTCAGGCGCCGGTCAATGTCATCATCGGCCATGATCTGGACTTCCACGACACCCTGCCGGTGCTGTTCCCGCATGCGCCGGGCGCGCGCGACTGGTTCGCCGATCCGGCGGGACGGCGCGAGGCGGCCTTCCGCAACGGCTCGCTCCAGGGCGGTTATTTCCTGATCGCGGCGCGGGCCCTGGGTCTGGATGTGGGCCCCATGTCCGGCTTCGACCCCGAGGGGGTGAAGCGCGAATTCTTCGCCGACAACGCGGTCGAGCCGAACTTCATCGTCAACCTGGGCTACGGCACGGACGAGAACCTGTTCCCCCGCTCGCCCCGCCTGAGCTTCGACGAGGCGGCGCGGATCCTCTAGGGGCGAAATCAGTCCGTCTTGCGCACCCGCGCGGTGGGCAAGGCGGCGACGCCCAGGTCGGCGATGGCCGAGGCCAGGGTGATGTTCGTTTCGACCACCGGATCGACCAGGGCCAGAAGGGCGGCAGGGTCGTCCTCGACCTCGGCGGTGGCGACATAAAGGGCGTTCATGTGCCGGTCCGGCCCCTCGACATAGGTGTGGGAGGTCAGGACGGCCTGGTCGCCGTCGAAACCGGCCAGGACGCACTGGTGTCCGCGCAGCCCCTCCTGCCGGATGCGCCGGAAATGCACCACCGGGCCGCCCTCGGGATAGCGGACCATGCAGGCCTGGGCGTCGTTGAAGACCGTTTCGCGGTTATCGGCCGGCGCCTCGCCGCTGTCGGTGACCGAGATGGTCACTTCGAAATTCATGTCGAAGGCCCAGTTTTCGGCGTCCGGCTCCTCGGCCGGGACGGCGGCGCGGATCAGGGGGGCCATCTGTTCGCGCACATCGGGCAGGGAAACGTCCAGGGCCTGGGCCAGGGGCAGCAGGCGGGCCTGGACCTGGGCCGCGATCTCGGAAACCTGGTCGCGCAGGTCGCCATCCTGGGCCGAGGCCGGGACAACGGCGCCAGCAAGGCCGAGGACGCAGCCAGCGGCCAGGGCGCGGGCGAAATTGGAAGGTCGCATGAAATCCCCCTCGATGAGCGGGGGTATCTGAACATGGTTTCGCCCGAAACCCGAGGGGCCCGGGCGCGGGTGACAGGTTTCGTCAGTCCTCGTCCGCCGCCTCGGCCTCGTCCGGGATGGTCGGCAGTTCCAGCGGGGCCGCCAGGGTCTTGATCTCGCCGACCTTGGCGCCGGGGAAGGCCTCCAGCACCGCCTTGACGAAGGGGTCCTCGGCTACCTCGGCCCGCTCCTGGGCGCGGCCGCGGCGCTCCTGTTCGATCAGGGTCTCGCCCCCGCCCTGGCCGTTGGCGGCGATCAGCCAGGTCTTGCCGGTCCAGTCCTTCAGCCGCCCGGCCAGGCGCCGCGCCAGATCGGCCGGGGCGTTCGGCCCGCTTTCATAGACGATGGCGCCGGGCTTGAAGCTGACCAGCTTCACATGCTGCTGGACGTCCAGCTGCAGCTTGATCTCGCGCTTTTCCCCGATCAGGGCGACCACGGCGTCAAAGGTCTGGGGGTCGGGCAGGGCCGGGGCCGGGACCGGGCGGGCCGCCAGCTGGGCCGAAGCGCCGCCGCCGCCGCCGCGCGGGGCGGACCCGCCGCCTGGGCCGCCGGTGATCGGTTCGCCCGCATGCAGCCGCTTCAACGCCTCTTCCGGCCCGGGCAGGTCGGCGGCGTAGGCCAGGCGCACGATGGCCATCTCCACCGCATCGGCGGGATTGGGCGCGCGCCGCACCTCGTCCAGGGCCTTCAGCAGCATGGACCAGGCCCGCGACAGGGTTCCGGCCGGGATGGCGGCGCCCAGGGCCGCCAGCTTCTGGGCCTGGTCATTGGGCAGGCGGGTGGCCTGCGGACCCAGCATCTTGGCCACCGAGGCGGCGTGGCAATGCTCCAGCAGGTCGCCCACCACCTGAACCGGATCGGCGCCGAAGCCGTAAAGGGTGCGGAACGCCTCCAGCGCCTCGGGCGTGCGGCCGGCCATGATGGATTCGAACAGCTGGATGGTCTGGCTGCGGTCGGCCAGGCCCAGCATGTCGCGCACCAGGTCGGTCTTGACCGTCTCGCCCCGCTCTCCCTGGACCAGGGCCTGGTCCAGCAGCGACAGGCCGTCGCGCACCGAACCTTCGGCCGCCCGTGCGATCAGGGCCAGGGCCTCCTGCTCGACCTTCATGCCCTCGCGCTCGGCGATGCGGCCCAGGTGTTCGGACAGGACGTCCGCCTCGACGCGGCGCAGGTCGAACCGCTGGCAGCGCGACAGGATGGTCACCGGCACCTTGCGGATCTCGGTGGTGGCGAAGATGAATTTGGCGTGGGGCGGCGGCTCTTCCAGGGTCTTCAGCAGGGCGTTGAACGCCTGGGTCGACAGCATGTGGACTTCGTCCAGTACATAGACCTTGTAGCGCGCCTCGACCGGGGCGTAGCGGACGCTGTCCAGGATGTCGCGGATGTCGCTGACGCCGGTGTGGGACGCCGCGTCCATCTCCATCACGTCCATGTGTTGGCCGGCCATGATGGCGGCGTCGTGCCGGCCGTCTGGGGTCAGGGCCAGGGACGGTTTGTCGATACTGTCCGTCTCGTTGTTCAGGGCCCGGGCCAGAAGCCGGGCCGTGGTCGTCTTGCCCACCCCGCGCACCCCGGTCAGCATGAAGGCGTGGGCGATGCGGCCGGTGGCGAAGGCGTTGGTCAGGGTGCGGACCATCGCCTCCTGACCGATCAGATCCTCGAAGGCCCGCGGCCGGTATTTGCGGGCCAGGACGGTGTAGGCCTCGTCGGACATCGCAGGCGCGGGCGCGGCCTCGGGCGCCTTCTTCACCCTGGCGGGTTTCGCGACCGGTTCAGGCTCGGCGACGGCGGTGGGTTCCGCCTCGGGCGGCGCCCCGAACATGTCGTCGGTGTTCTCGTCCCGAACGGGGGCGTCATCCTCTTCCCAGGGAGGACCATCGAGACTCGGATCGACGTCGGTCATGTCCTCGTCCTAGCGCGAAAGGCGGCGCGCGCGCACCCCCTCTCGCGGTCGGAACGTAAGGATCAGTCAGTCAGCTTGGGGATGCGCCCGCCATTGTCGCGGATCTTCTGCATCACCTGTTTGTGCAGCCAGATGTTCATGGTCGCGGTGTCGGAGGTGTCGCCGGTGTAGCCCAGCTCCTGCGCCAGCTCGCGCCGCTCGGCCAGGGAGCTGTCCATGCCGGTCAGCTTCATCAGGTCGACGATGGAGGTGCGCCAGTTCAGGTTCTTGCCCTGGTTCAGGCCGTCCAGGATGGCCTCGACATCGACAGGCTCGCCGGTCTGGGGCGCGTTCGCGGCGGGGGCGCCGGGCGCCGGCGCGGCCGTTGGCGCGGGGCTCGATCCCCCTTGCGATGGCCTATGGCCGGGGCCGCCCTTGGCCCGATCCCAGATGCCGCCCAGAATTCTGCCCAGAATGCTCATGATCCGATCCTCTTTCAGTGGGATCAGAACAGCGGCCAAGGTCGAAGGGAGTTCCCGCCCTCAAGCCGCGAACGACCGCGTCGTGAGCGTCAGGGCCAGAAACACGCCCTCAAGCAGCGAACGACCGCGTCGTGAGCGTTAGGGCCAAAAAGAAGGAAGGTGGAGACCGCGACCCGAAGGGGAATTCGTTGTGGCTGCTGCCTTCCGGCCCTGACCAGGTTGGCGAAGCCTTCGCCCGCGATCTCCGAGACGGGATATGGCGCGGGGCGGGCGGGGAATCAAGCCTGTCCGTGGCCGCCTATCGCCCGGCCCCCGAGCCGCGGCGCGGTTCGTCGGCGAAGGCGTTGATGATGCGGGCGGAGGAGGGGCGGCCGGCGGGGCCGCGGTCGGGGTCCACGACGATGCGCAGGTCCCCCCGCGCATAGGTGGCCGAGACGCGGTCGCCCTCGACGATGGTGATGCTGCGCAACCGGGTCAGATAGCCGCGCGCCGTGGCCGAGCGGGCCATGCGGATGACGGCGTCGGTGGTCACGATCAGGGCGTCGACCGACAGGGCCTCGGACCGGTCGACCGACAGGTTGATCTCGACCAGCCGCCCCAGGGTCGATGAGACCAGGGCGCTGCGCCGCGCCATCAGGTTGAACAGCTGGACCGGACCCAGGGCCGGGGGGGCCAGGCTTTCGCCCGGCCCGGCCAGGGTGACGGGCGATCCGCCGGGCGCGGCTCGCGTATAGAGGGTCATGCCCCCGTCGGGCGTGACCCGCAGCACCAGGTCGCCGGCGTCGTTGCGGTAAAGGACATCGCCGCGCGGCGCCGGCGTAGGGCGCAGCACCCAGGTCTCGACGCTGCGGTCGAAGCGCAGCAGGGGGGTCGAGGCGCTGCGGTCCAGGATGAAGCCCTGACCGGTTTCGGAGACATAGCGGCCATTGGCCGGCAGGTTGCGGCTGAACAGCCGGTCGCGCAGGGACTGGCTCTGCTCGGCCTGGACATTGCCGCGCACCTGGGCCCAGGCGGGCGCGCCGGCGGCCACGACGGCGAACGCCGTCGCGGCGGCAAGGGACGCGGACGTCCGCAGGGCCGGGAGCCTGAGCTTCATGCCCACAGCAATCCTATGGAGCGGCGGCGGATTTTGGGCGGGGCCGGATCAACCGACCAGATACTGACCGCCGTTCAGCGATAGGGTGCAGCCTGTGACATATCCGGCACGTTCGCCCGACAGCCAGGACACCATGTCGGCGATCTCCTCGCCTTTTCCGAGCCTTCCGACCGGGATCTGGGCGATGATGGAATCCAGCACCTTCTGGTCCATGGCGCCGACCATCTCGGTGTCGATATAGCCCGGCGCGATGCAGTTGACCGTCACCCCCTTGCGCGCGTTCTCCAGCGCCAGGGCCTTGGTGAAGCCGATCATCCCGGCCTTGGCGGCGGAATAGTTGGTCTGGCCGATCTGGCCTTTCTGGCCGTTGATCGAGGAGATGTTGACGATGCGGCCGAAGCCCCGGTCGCGCATGCCGTTGATGACCTGGCGCGTCATGTTGAAGACGCTGTCCATATTGACCCGGATCACGTCCGACCACTGGTCGGCGCTCATCTTGTGGAAGAAGCCGTCGCGGGTGATGCCGGCATTGTTGATCAGGACGTCGATGGGGCCCAGCTGAGCCTCGACCTCGGACACGGCGCGCTGGCAGTCCTCGAACGCGCCGACATTGCCCTTGACCACCATGACGCCCAGTTCGCGGGCCGTGGCCTCGGCGGCGTCGGTATTGCCGGAATAGCCGGCGGCGACGGACAGGCCGTCCTCCTTCAGCCGCTGAACGATCGCCTTGCCGATGCCGCGGGTGCCGCCCGTGACCAGAGCCACTCGTGCCATGTGCGTTTCCTTTTGTCCCTTGAGCCACGGTCTCTGACGGACCGTGTTTGGTTAAAGTCTTTAGACGGCTGAAGGTTTGGCGCCAACGTCTCCTCCCCATCGCCGATGGGGAGGTGGATCGGCGGCGAAGCGGCCGAGACGGAGGGGGTCTTTCGTCGTGCAACCCAAGAGCCCCTCCACCGCTTCGCGGTCCCCCTCCCCATGGAATGGGGAGGAGACGAGGCGGCTACAGCCGGGCCATGTCGATCACGAAGCGGTAGCGGACATCGGATTTCAGCATCCGGGCGTAGGCCTCGTTGATCTGGTCCGGGGCGATGACTTCGATGTCCGAGGCGATGCCGTGTTCGGCGCAGAAATCCAGCATCTCTTGAGTCTCGCGGATGCCGCCGATCAGGCTGCCGGCGATGCGGCGGCGGCGGACCAACAGGGCGACGGCATGGACCGGCAGGGCCTCGCCGGTCAGGCCCAGCATGACCATGGTCCCGTCGCGGGCCAGCAGGCGGACGTGGCTGGCGATCTCGTGCGTGGCCGAGACGGTGTTGATGATCAGGTCGAAGCCTTCGGCCGCCGCCTTCATGGCCGCAGCGTCGGAGTTGATCAGGAAATGCCGCGCCCCCATCCTTTCGGCGTCGGCCTTCTTGCGGTCCGAGGTGGACAGGACGGTGACCTCGGCGCCCAGGGCCGCGGCCAGCTTGACCGCCATATGGCCCAGCCCGCCCAGGCCGATCACCGCGACGCGCGATCCGGGGCCGATGTTCCAGTGGCGCAGCGGCGACCATGTGGTGACTCCCGCACACAACAGGGGGGCGGCGGCGTCCAGCGGCAGGGCGTCGGGGATACGCAGGACGAAATCTTGGTCGACGGTGATGCGGTCGCTGTAGCCGCCCTGGGTGATCGGCTCGCCCCCCGCCTGGTCGCCCTTGGGATCGCGCGAGCCATAGGTGGCGACCATGCCGCCGGGGCCGGTGCAGTATTGCTCCTCGCCCTCGACGCAGCTGGCGCAGGTGCGGCAGCTGTCGACCATGCAGCCGACGCCTACCCGGTCGCCGACCTTGAAGCGGGCGACCTCGGACCCGACCGCCTCGACCTCGCCGACGATCTCGTGGCCGGGAACCAGGGGGAAGGCGCGACCGCCGAACTCGCCGTCCACGGCGTGCAGGTCGGAATGGCAGACGCCGCAGTAGCGGATGGCGATGACCACATCGTTCGGCCCCGGCCCGCGGCGCTGGAAATCATAGGGCTTCAGAGGCTCAGAACGGGCGTAGGCGGCGAAGGCGCGGGTCGGCAGGGTCATGGAGATCAGGCTTTCAGGCGGGCGATCAGGGCCTGGGCGGCGGCGGGATTGCGCACCTTGGCTCCGGCGATGAAATAGGCGAACACATCGCCGCGTTCCGCCCAGACGCGAGTGCGTTCGGCGATGGCGTCCAGTTCGGCGCCGGTCATGCCGGTCGGCTCGTCCTCGCGACTGGACATCAGCCGGGCGTAGCTGAAGTCGGCCGTGGGCTGGTCGATGCGGGGCCATTCCGGCGCCTCGTCATCCTCGGCAAAGACGATGGCCGCGCCGTATTTCGCCGCCAGGTCATAGAATCGCGGGGTGTCGAAGCTGGGGTTCCGCACCTCCAGCGCATGGCGCAGGCGCAGGCCATCCTTCTCGGTCGGCAGCAGCTTCAGGAAGCCCTCGAAATCCTCGGGGTCGAATTTCTTGGTGGCCATGAATTGCCAGTTGATCGGCCCCAGCTTGGGCCCCAGGGCCGTCAGTCCCTGATCCAGAAAACGGGCGAAACTCTCGCCGCCTTCGGACAGAATTTTCCGATTGGTGCAGTAGCGGCTGGCCTTGACCGCGAAGACGAAGTCGTCGGGCGTCTCGTCGCGCCACTTCATCCAGCTGTCGGGTTTGAAGGTCGAATAATAGGTGCCGTTGATCTCGATGGAGGTCAGGGCGCGGCTGGCGAACTCCAGTTCGCGCTTCTGGGTCAGGCCCTCGGGATAGAAGACCCCGCGCCACGGCTCATAAGTCCAGCCGCCGACGCCCACGCGCACCGGTCCGGTCATACTGATCTCCTCAATAGGCGAAGTCCGCATAGACTCGTTTCACGTCGCCCTGCCAGGCGCCGTTGTACAGCTCCAGCAGCCGCTCGGCGGGGGTGACGCCGCTGTCGGCGATGTCTTCCAGTTCTGACAGATAGCCGCGCTCGTCCACCATGCCGCCGCTGAACCGGGCGCGGTTCTTCAGCCCCTGTTTGGCGATGGCGACCATGTCGCGGGCCACGTCCTGAACGCTGCGGCCGGCCACCTCGGCCTTCAGCCCCAGCCGGGTCACATCGCGGCGCAGGCGCTCGTGGTCGGCGATGTCCCAGTCCTTGCAAAGATCCCATGCGGCGGCCAGCGAGGGGGCGTCATAGAAGATTCCGGCCCACAGGGCGGGCAGGGCGCAGATGCGGCTCCACGGCCCGCCGTCGGCGCCGCGCATTTCCAGATACGACTTCAGCCGCACCTCGGGGAACAGGGTGGTCAGGTGATCGGCCCAGTCCTTCTTCGTCGGCGCCTCGCCGGGCAGGGCGGGCAGGCGCCGCTCCAGGAAGTCGCGGAACGACTGGCCCGAGGCGTCGATATACCGCTCGCCGCGCTTGGCGAAATACATGGGGGTGTCCAGGGCGTAGTCGACGTATCGCTCGAAGCCGAAACCGTCCTGGAAGACGAAATCCAGCATTCCGGTGCGGTCCGGGTCGGTGTCGGTCCAGACATTGGCGCGGGCCGACAGGAAGCCGTTGGGGCGACCCTCCGTGAACGGACTGTTGGCGAACAGGGCGGTGGCGATCGGCTGCAGCGCCAGGCTGGTGCGGAATTTCAGCACCATGTCCGCTTCGGAATCGAAGTCCAGATTGGCCTGGATGGTGCAGGTGCGCAGCATCATGTCCAGGCCCAGCGACCCGACCTTGGGCATATAGGCGCGCATGATGTCATAGCGGCCCTTGGGCATGACGGGGATGTCTTCGCGCCGCCACATCGGGTCGAAGCCCAGGCCCAGGAAGCCCAGGCCGATCTGGTCGGCCACCTGCTTGACCTCCATCAGATGCTGGCCGGTCTCGGAACAGATGTCGTGGATGTCCTTCAGCGGGGCGCCCGACAGTTCGAACTGGCCGCCGGGCTCCAGGCTGATCGAGGCGGTCAGGCGCTCGGCGTTCCGGCGCTCCAGGGCGATGACGTGGCCGCCTTCAAGGACCTCGGCCCAGCCGAAGCGGGTAAGGCCCGACAGCATGGCGCGGATGCCGTTGTCGCCCTCATAGGCGGGGCGGCGCAGGGTCTGGCGGTCAAAGCCGAATTTCTCGTGTTCGGCGCCGATGCGCCACTGGTCCCTGGGCTTGATCCCCCTGGACAGGGCCTCGACCAGATCGTTCCGGGAAAGCGGCGCCTCGGCCATATGTTCCTGCCCCTGTTGCGAAGGCTAGATGGGCGAGGAATGGGTCGGGCTCAAGAGGCGGCGGCGGACCAATCGCCCAGCGCCGACTGCCACAGGGTCAGGGCGGCGACCGCGGCGGTGTCGGCGCGCAGGATGCGAGGGCCCAGGGAGACGGGGACGGCGAAGGGCAGGGCGCGCAGTCGTTCGCGTTCCTCGGGCGCGAAACCGCCCTCGGGACCGATCAGGATGGACCATGGCTGAGACGATCCTCCCCCATCGGGGGAGGGGGACCGCGAAGCGGTGGAGGGGGCTGAAACCTGCTCCGGCCTCGAGCCTCCTCCACCCTGCTGCGCAGGGTCCCCCTCCCCCGAGGGGGGAGGATTGAAAGCGCCAAGCGTCGCGGTGGCGTCGGGGCCGCCCGTCTCGTCGCAGAACATCAGGCGGCGTGTGGCGTCCCAGCTGTCCAGCAGGGTGTCGAGTTTCACGGGATCGTCGACCGGCGGCACATCCAGGCGACCGCACTGTTCGGCGCTTTCGACGGCGATGGCGTCCAGCCGATCCAGGCGCAGATGCTCGGTCGTGGTCCGGCGGGTGCGGACTAGGCGGATGCGGCCCACCCCCAGTTCGGTCGCCTTCTCGACCGCGAACTCCAGCGGCGCCTTTTTGACCACGGCCATCAGCAGTTCGACGTCGGGGGGTGGGGTCTGGGGCCGCACCTGGTCCTCGGCGCGCAGGATGACGCCCTTCTTCAGCACCTCGGCCACGACCGCCCGCCATTCGCCGTCGCGGCCGTTGAAGACATGCAGCGCATCCCCCGCCTTCAGCCGCATGACCTGGGTCAGATAGCGCGACTGATCCAGCGTCGGCGCGACGGCGGCGCCGGGGATGAGAGGCTGGGGGATGTGGAGGCGGATCATGGTTCCCGCATAGCCTTCACCACACCCTGCGTCATCCTCGGGCTTGACCCGAGGATCAGACAGTCCACTCACTCGACGCATGGAGTCCGAGCGCCGTCCGCTGATCGCGACCTATATGACCGCCAGCCGCCCGTTCGGCGTGATCTACGTCGGCATGACGTCGAACCTGTACGCGCGAGGCGAGCAGCATCGGGCGCGAGCGGTGCAAGGGTTCACCGCGAAATACGGCGTGGACATCCTGGTCTGGTTCGAGGTGCACGAGTTGGTCACCGAGGCGATCAGACGCGAGAAGGCGCTGAAGCGCTGGAACCGAGTTTGGAAGATGCAACTGATCGAGCGGCGGAACCCGCAATGGCTCGACCTCTATCCGTTCGTGTGCGGCGCGGCGTCTGATCCTCGGGTCAAGCCCGAGGATGACGAGTGTGGGGTGGACGGCTTCTTGGAGCGACTTGCGAGCGGTGAAATCCGCGACGAATGACCGTCAGAGCGTCCGCGCGATCAGCAGCTTCATGATCTCGTTCGTGCCGCCATAGATGCGCTGGACCCTCGCGTCCTTGTACAGTTGGGCGATCGGATATTCGTTCATATAGCCGTAGCCGCCGAACAGTTGCAGCATCTCGTCGATGGTCTCGCCCTGGATGTCGGTGACCCAGTATTTGGCCATGGAGGCGGTGGCGGCGTCCAGTTCGCCCTTCAGGTGGCGCTCGATGCAGTGGTCGACGAAGACCTTGGCCACCGTCAGCTTGGTCTTGACCTCGGCCAGTTTGAACTGGGTGTTCTGGAAGTCGATGACCCGCTTGCCGAAGGCCTTGCGCTCCTTGACGTAGGCGAGGGTCGCCTCAAGCCCGCGTTCGGCGGCGGCCACGCCCTGGACGGCGATGTTCAGCCGTTCCTGGGGCAGTTGCTGCATCAGCTGATAGAAGCCCTGGCCCTCGGTCCCGCCGATGATGTTGTCGCCCGGAACCTTGACCTCGTTGAAGAACAGTTCGGAGGTGTCATTGGCCTCCATGCCGATCTTGTGCAGGTTTCGGCCGCGCTCGAACCCTTCGGCGCCGTCCGTCTCGACCACGATCAGGCTGACCCCCTTGGCGCCCTCGGCCGGGTCGGTCTTGGCCACCACGATGATGAAGTTGGCCAGCTGGCCGTTGGTGATGAAGGTCTTGGAGCCGTTCACCACATACTGGTTGCCCTGTTTCAGGGCCGTGGTGCGCACGCCCTGAAGATCGGACCCGGCGCCCGGCTCGGTCATGGCGATGGCGCCGACCAGTTCGCCCGATTGCAGGCGAGGCAGCCAGCGCGCCTTCTGCTCGGCCGTGCCGTAGTGCCAGATGTAGGGCATCACGATCGCATTGTGCAGACTGATGCCGAAATGGTCCGCACCCTTCCAGCCCAGCTGGCGCATCAGCATCACCTCATGCCGATAGTCGCCGCCGAAGCCGCCGTCTTCCTCAGGCATGGAGATGCCCAGCAGGCCCGCGTCGCCGGCGTCGTTCCACAGCTGGCGCGGCACCGAGGAGTCGGCGATCCACTGGGCGAACTTCTCGGGCGGCGCGTGTTCGTCGATCCATTTGGCGACGGAGTCCGAGAAGAGGGTGATCTCTTCTTCCTGCATGAAGTCGGGTTCGGGGAGGTTGAGGACGTTCATGAGGGGCGCTCCATGACAAAGCCCTTCCCCCTTGATGGGGGAAGGGTTGGGATGGGGGTGGAAGGCGGCGGAGGCCAGGTCTCCGAAGTCGCCTCATACTGGACCGGCGTCACCCCCAACCCCGGCCCTTCCCCCATCAAGGGGGAAGGGAGAGGGGATTAGAACGCCTCGGCCGGCATGGCCATCAGGACGTCGGCGCCGGTCTTCAGTTTCTTCAGATGGGCGTCGGCGTCGGGCAGGATGCGCTCGACGAAGTAACGGCCGGTCTGCAGCTTGGCGGCGTAGTAGGGGTCGGTGGAGCCGGCCGCGATCTGCTTCTGCGCCGCCGCCGCCATCTGGGCCCAGACATAGGCCATGGCTGTCAGGCCGAAGATGTTCAGATAGTCGGTCGAGGCGGCGCCCGCATTGTCCGGATTGGCCATGCCGTTCTGCATCAGCCACATGGTGGCCTCCTGCAGGGTCTTCTTGGTCTGGGCCAGGCCGTCGATGAAGGGTTTGACGGCCTCTTCCGCCGCGCCATGTTCGGCCACATAGGCGTCGATGTCGGCGAACCAGCTCATGATCGCGCGGCCGCCGTTGGCCGGCAGCTTGCGGCCCACCAGGTCCAGAGCCTGGATGCCGTTGGTGCCTTCATAGATCATGGTGATCCGCGCATCGCGCAGATATTGCGACGCCGGGAAATGCTCGGTGTAGCCCGACCCGCCGTGCACCTGCATGGCCAGGCTGGCGGCGTGGAAGCCCTTGTCGGTCAGATAGGCTTTCAGCACCGGGGTCAGCAGACCCATATAGTCCTTGGCCTTGGTGGCCACGGCCTCGTCTTCGGACTTCTCCAGATCGGCCTGAAGCGCGGTCCACAGGATGAAGGCCTGGCCGCCCTCGACGAAGGCGCGGGCCTCCAGCAGCATGCGGCGCACGTCGGGGTGGACGATGATCGGATCGGCCGGGCCGTCCGGGTTCTTCGGGCCGGTCAGGCTGCGGCCCTGCAGGCGGTCCTTGGCGAACTCGACCGCGGCCTGATAGGCGGCGGTGCCGATGGCCAGCCCTTGCAGACCCGTGCCCAGGCGCGCCTCGTTCATGACCACGAACATATTGTTCATGCCCCGGCCTTCCTCGCCGATCAGCCAGCCGGTGGCGTTCTCATAGGCCATGACGCAGGTGGCGTTGCCGTGGATGCCCATCTTCTCTTCAAGGCCGGCGCATTCCAGGCTGTTGCGCTCGCCCAGGGAGCCGTCCTCATTGACCAGGAATTTGGGCACCAGGAACAGGCTCAGCCCCTTGATCCCGGCCGGGGCGCCTTCGACGCGGGCCAGGACGGTGTGGATGATGTTGTCGGCGAAGTCGTGCTCTCCGGCCGAGATCCAGATCTTCTGGCCGGTGATCCTGTAGCTGCCGTCGGCCTGCGGAACCGCCTTGGTGCGGACCATGCCTAGGTCCGTGCCGCACTGGGGCTCGGTCAGGTTCATGGTGCCGGTCCACTCGCCGGTCGTCATCCTGGGCAGGTATTTGGCCTTCAGCTCGTCCGAGGCGTTGGCGTGAATGCCGGCCCAGGCGCCCGCCGTCAGGCCCGGATACATCGAAAAGGCCGCCGAGGCGCCGGCCGTGAACTGGCCCACCGCCGAGCCGATCACCGAGGGCATGCCCTGGCCGCCGTATTGCGGGTCCATCATCAGCGAGGGCCAGCCGGCCTCGACCATCTGGTGATAGGCTTCCTTCCAGCCCTTGGGCGTGGTCACGACCGAGCCGTCGATATGACAGCCTTCCTTGTCGCCCGGGTTGTTGATCGGGGCGATCACCTCGTCGGCGAAGCGGCCGGCCTCTTCCAGGATCTGCTGGGCCAGTTCGGACGAGACGTCCTGAAAGCCCGGCTGGTTGGTGAAGCGGTCGATCTCCAGCACCTCGTTCAGGATGAACGTCAGGTCGCGGACAGGCGCCTTGTAGGCCATGGGTCAGGCTCTCGCTTTGAAGGGCTGGGAGTGGTCGGGATTCAGGCGTTCGCGCAGCAGGCTGGCGTATTCCTCGGCGCCCGGCAGAAGGTCGGGGCGATGCTCGCCCAGCTTGGCCTCCATCACGGCGCAGGCTTCCTCGGCGGTGGTGATGGCCTCGTCCAGGTCCTGGCGCTGCTGCTTCAGGGCCTCGATCTGGGCGCGGTGACGGCGCAGGGCCACGGCCATCTGGTGGGCGTTGTGGTCCTTGTGGTCGTACAGATCCAGCATCTCCTGGATCTCCTGCAGGGTGAAGCCGATACGGCGGCCCCTCAGGATCAGTTTCAGCCGCGCCCGGTCGCGCGCGTCATAGACCCGCGTCTGGCCCTTGCGGGCGGGGGTCAGCAGGCCCTTGTCCTCGTAGAAGCGCAGGGCGCGGGCGGTCGCGCCGAACTCGCGGCACAGCTGACGGATCGAATAGGTGCGCAGATCGTCGGCGGTCGGCATGGCCGCCATCTAACCCAAACTTGACGCGCACGTAAAGGGAAGGTTTCGGGGGCCTCAGCCCGGCTGGCGCCGTCCCATCAGGACGACGGCGGTCAGAGCCATCAGCACCAGGTTCACCGCCGCCAGGCCCCAGTCGCCGCCCAGGGCGTGGACGCCGGCCATTACCGTCTCAAGCACCAGCAGGCCTACGGCGCCGATCATCAGCGCGGGCCGGCCGACGCGCCAGGAGACCAGGGGCGCCAGAAGGGCCAGGGCGAGGACGATCTCGACCGCGCCGACGCCACGCACGAAGCCTTCGTCCGCCACGGCCGGCCAGACCATCAGGGCCGCGAGGCTGGACATGGATTCGGTCAGTTTGGCGTAGCCGGCGGCGACGAAGAACATGACCAGCCACCCCTGCAGGGTCCACAGACCGACATTGCGATAGGTGGCGCACAGTCGAAGCTGGGCCGGAGTGTGGGCTCGGGTCGAGGAGGAGATCATGGGCGTATCGCGCGGGGCTTAAGTCAACGGCCGCTGACTTAAGCCCGACCCCTGTGGCTTCAAGGGCTCCAGCTTGGCTGTAACACCAGTTGATCGGCAGTTCCGGAACCTGACGACGCGAGTGGCGCAGGGGCGTCAGGCGTAGGCGGCGCGGGCCGCCGCCAGACGGGCCAGCTTGGCGTGCAAGGGCGTCCAGTCGTCATCTGCGGCAATGGCGGCCCAGATGGCCTCGACCTCGTCGATCAGCA
This sequence comes from Brevundimonas sp., assembly GCF_019636155.1. Lineage (GTDB taxonomy): Bacteria > Pseudomonadota > Alphaproteobacteria > Caulobacterales > Caulobacteraceae > Brevundimonas. The sequence continues at coordinate 52,465 of NZ_JAHBYB010000004.1, forward strand.
TTTCTTCTGGCTCGGGCGCGGCGAAGAGTGGATGCTCCAGCCGCTCGGGCCGCTCAGGTTCATGCTCGAACAGGGCGAAGCGGAAGGCGTCGAAGGCCTCGCCCTGATACAGGCCTCGCCGCGGGCCGCGCAGGGCGCGCTCGGACGAGGCGAAGCCGGCGAACCAGTCGAAGAACAGAGGCTCCCACCGCAACGCCTCGCCGCCCTGGCGCAGCAGGACCAGGGTGACGTCCACCAGCCGTTGATCCGCCGCCTCGCCCAGGCTGAGGACCCCCAGCCGCTTCAGGAAGGCCGCGCGCAATTCGGCGATATAGGCCGGGCCGAAGCCATTCAGAGCCTGGGTCAGGGGTTCGGCCTCGGCGACCAGTTTCAGGCAGCCGGCCAGTTGCGTCAGGTTCCAGAACACGGCCTCCGGCTGGCGCGCGAAGGCGTAGAGGCCGAACTGGTCGAAATAGGCGGCCGTGAACCCCGGCTCGTAATGCGGCAGGAACCGCCAGGGGCCGTAGTCGAAGCTCTCGCCCGTGACGTTCAGATTGTCGGTGTTCAGCACCCCGTGCACGAAGCCGGCGGCGATCCAGCGCGCGGCCAGCCGGGCCGAGGCCGCGACCACGGCGGCCAGCAGGCCGGGCGCGTCGCCGGGCGCGACCTGGGGGTGATAGAGGGTGCGGACGTGTTCGGTCAGGGTCTCGATCTGGTCCGCGCGGCCGAAATAGGCCGCCCGCTGGAAGGTCCCGAAGCGGATGTGGCTGTGCGACAGCCGCACCAGGACGGCCGAACGGGTCGGGGAGGGCTCGTCGCCGCGCTCCAGGTCTTCGCCCGTCTCGATCAGGCTGAGGATGCGGCAGGTGGGGACATTCAGCGTCTCCAGCATCTCGGCCGCCAGGATTTCGCGCACCCCGCCCTTCAGCGTCAGCCGCCCGTCCGCCGTGCGCGACCAGGGTGTCTGGCCGGAACCTTTGGAGCCAAGATCGAGAAGACGGCCCGAAGCGTCGCGCATCTGCGCCGCCAGGAAGCCGCGGCCGTCGCCTAGGTCAGGGTTGTAGGTGCGGAACTGATGGCCGTGATAGCGCATGGCCAACGGCCCCGGCTGGCCAGGCAGGGGCTGGAACCGGGCGAAATGATCGATCCATTCGGTGTCGGTCAGGGTCTCGAGCCCGACCTCCGCGGCGGCCCGGTCGTTGCGGTAGCGGACGATGGCCGCGGGGAAGTCGGCCGGGCGGACGGCGTCAGCATAGTCGGGGCCCAGGTCGAAGACATGCGGCTCGGGGCGGTAGGCGGGCGATACGGGCATGGGCCGCAGATGCGGCCTGGACGGCCCTGACGCAACCGTGACGCCGCCATCTTGAACCTTCGGGCCGCGGCCCTATTGTCCCGCTCAGAGATCGGGCCGCGTCGCGCGGTCAGGCCGGCGCCCTGGGACCCAGGGCGAATCCGGTCCCGACGCCCGTCGGTAACCGGGCGTCACGACAGTCCCATTCGATGGAGGACGCCGTGGCGCGCAGATTCACACTCGATTTCCTGAAGACCGAGGCCGGGTCCGGCGCCGTGTTGGGACTGGCGGCCCTGGCGGCCCTGGTCGTGGCCAACTCGCCCCTGGCCCCGGACTATTTCGCCCTGCTGAAGAGCGCGCAGCCATTGCGGCTTGGGCCTCTGGCCCTGGACCTGACGGTGGCGGAGTGGATCAAGGAAGGGCTGATGGCGGTCTTCTTCCTGGTCGTCGGCTTGGAGATCAAATACGAGATCTTGCGCGGGGAACTGAGCGATCCCAGGAAGCTGGCCACTCCTGTGCTGGCGGCCCTGGGCGGGATGATCGCCCCGGCCCTGGTCTATGTGGCGATCGTCGCGCCCCTGGGCGGGCCGCACCAGGGGTGGCCCATACCCCTGGCCACGGACATCGCCTTCGCCCTGGCGGTCTTCGCCCTGGTGGGGCGCGGGCTTCCGGGATCGTTGCGGGTCTTCCTGCTGACCCTGGCCATCGTCGACGACCTGGGGGCCATCGCCCTGATCGCCATCCTGTTCAGCCAGGGAGTGGCCTGGGCGCCGCTGATGCTGGCGGTCGCGGCCCTGGGATGCGGCGCTGTCGTGGCGCGATACAGGCGCATCGCCGCCCCCTTCTGGGTTCTGGGGTTCGGCCTGGTCTGGTGGCTGACGGTCGAGGCGGGGCTGTCGACCTCGCTCAGCGCTGTGGCCTTCGCCGCCATCGTCCCCATCCGACCGCGCGACGAGGATGGGCAGAGTCCCCTGCGGGAGGCCATGCACGATCTGCATCCCTATGTCGCCTTCCTGGTCCTGCCCCTGTTCGCCTTCGCCAAGGCCGGGGTGTCGTTCGGGGGGCTTTCGCCGGCCGAGGCGCTGACCCCCCTGGCCGTGGGGATCGCCGGCGGGCTGTTCCTGGGCAAGCAGGCCGGGGTCATGGGCATGACCTGGCTGGCCTGGCGGCTGGGCCTGGGACGCCGGCCCGAAGGGGCGGGCTGGATGCAGCTTTACGGCGTCGCCGTGCTTTGCGGGGTCGGGTTCACCATGAGCCTGTTCATCGGCGCCCTGGCCTTTCCGGGAGCCGTGGATTCGTCCCAGCAGATTCAGGTCAAGCTGGGGGTGATCGGCGGGTCCCTATTGTCGGTCGCCTGGGGCGCGGCGGTGCTGGGCGCGAGTTCTCGGGCTTCGCGCAAAGAAATCGCCCAGCGTCCTTCCGAAACGGCCGGGTTGAGGTCAAATATTGACCTAACGTAATCGGATTTTGTCGCTTTCGTGTCACAGTCGGGGCGAAGCCAAGGAGGAATCGGTCTCTCTGGCTTAGCCGCTGCTTGGCACGGACTCGGCGTCGCGTTACCCATTGAGCCTAGAATAACCTCGTCCCATGGAAGGCCGGGGTAAGGGATCAGGAACGCCTCGGCCGTCTCTCAGGCGGCCGGGCCATCGAGAGCCGGGAGCCGCTCATGCGTCGCGCTAATTTCCTTCGTTCCACCGTGTCCGCCGCCGTTGTCGGCGCGGTCGCCTTCGGCTTCGCCGGGGTGGCCGCCGCCCAGGACGGGCCGACCACCGTCGACGACATCGTCGTGACCGCCCAGAAGCGTGAACAGAACCTTCAGGACGTGCCGATCGTGGTCACGACCCTGTCGCAGGAAATCCTGCAGGACGCCGGCGTCCACGACATCAAGGACCTGCAGATCCTGACCCCGGGCCTGACTGTCACCTCGACGACCAGCGAGACCATCACCACCGCCCGCATCCGCGGCGTCGGCACCGTCGGCGACAACCCCGGCCTGGAAAGCTCGGTCGGCGTCGTGATCGACGGCGTCTATCGCCCGCGCAACGGCGTCGGCTTCGGCGACCTGGGCGAAATGAGCCGCATCGAGGTGCTGAAGGGGCCGCAGGGCACCCTGTTCGGCAAGAACACCTCGGCCGGCGTCATCAACATCATCACCGAAGCGCCGTCCTTCACCCCCGGCGCCAGCGGCGAGTTCACCGTCGGCAACTACGGCGCCTGGGGCCTGGCCGGTTCGGTCACCGGCCCGCTGAGCGACCAGGTGGCGCTACGCCTCTACGCCGCCAAGCGCGAACGCGGCGGCTTCTACAATGTCTCGACCGGCGCCGGTCCGCGCGGCGAGACCGATGACCAGAGCCAGGATTTCTGGACCCTGCGCGGTCAGATGCTGATCCTGCCGAATGACAACGCCTCGATCCGCATCATCGCCGACTATTCCAAGCGCGACGAATACTGCTGCGTCGCCACCCAGGTCCGCACCGGCCCGACGGGCACGATCATCGACGGGCTGAGCCCCGGCGGCAACGGCATCGTGGGCCCGGCCGCCGGCTTCGCCCCGAACGCCTTCACCCGCGACGTCTTCGCCAACCGCCCGACCGACCAGCTGATCGAGGACCGGGGCGTCTCGGCCGAGATCAACCTGGACCTGGAAAGCTTCGGCGGCGCCACCCTGACCTCGATCACCGCGGCCCGCCGCTGGAACTCGGTCAATGGCTCGGACATCGACTTCAGCGCCGCGGACCTGTTCTACCGCCTGCCGGACGGCACCTTCGGCTTCTCGGTCGATCAGTTCAGCCAGGAACTGCGTCTGGCCGGATCGAACGACAATTTCGACTGGTTGATCGGCGGCTTCTATTCGAAGGAAGACCTGAAGCGGAACGACAGCTTCATCTTCGGCGCCGCCTTCACCCCCTTCTTCTCGACCCTGATCACCTCGCAGCTGGGCTCGCCCAACCCCGGCGCCCTGCCGTGCCTGACGGCTGCGCCGACCACCTTCGCGGTCTGCACCGGCGCCATCGCGCCCTTCCCGGGCTTCGTGCCCTCCTATGGTCCGGTGGTGCCGGCCGGTTCGGGCTATCTGGACCGTTACCAGCAGGATTCGGACTCCTTCGCCCTGTTCACCAACAACACCTGGCGGGTGAGCGAGCAGCTGGAGCTGACCCTGGGCCTGCGCTACACGCGTGAAAGCAAGACCCTGGACACGGCCCAGACCAACATCGGCGGATCGGACGCCGTCTGCTCGGCCGTGCGCGCCAATCCGTTCGCTCCGGCGGCCCTGCTGGGCGGCGCCCTGTGCATCAACCAGCTGAACCCCGACTTCAACGGCCGCACCTATACCCAGGAGATGGAGGACGACGACATCTCCGGCCGGTTCGCCGCCCAGTACCGGTTCAACCCCTCGCTGATGGTCTATGGCGCCTATGCGCGCGGCTACAAGGCGGGCGGCTTCAACCTGGAACGCTCCAGCGAGCCGAACCCGGCCGGGCCGGCGGGCGATGTGCGGCCGATCGCCGACACCTCGTTCGCCCCGGAAACGGTCGACAGCTTCGAGCTGGGCTTCAAGAGCACCCTGCTGAGCCGCACCCTGCTGTTCAACGCCAGCTACTTCAATCAGAAGTACGAGAACTTCCAGCTGAACACCTTCGCCGGCATCGCCTTCATCGTGGAATCGGTGCCGGAGCTGACGTCGGAAGGCGTCGACATGGACTTCGTCTGGTTCACCCCGCTGGAAGGCCTCAGCTTCCAGGGCGGCATGACCTACGCCAAGACCGAGTTCGGCCAGTTCGGCGCGTCCGACCTGTCGGTGCCGTCGCGCTTCCCGTCGCTGTCGCTGCTGCCGGGTCAGCAGATGGCCTTCGCGCCGGAATGGTCGGGGTCGCTGTCGATGAATTTCGACCGCTCGATCGGCAATGGCCTGCGCGCCGGCTTCAGCCTGTCGGCCAAATACACGTCGGAATACAACACCGGCTCGGACCTGCTGCCGCTGAAGATGAACGACGCGATGACGATCCTGAACGGTCGCATCACCATCGCCACCGAGGACGACCGCTGGGCCCTGGACCTGTGGGCCCAGAACCTGACCGACGTCGAATACTATCAGGTGGTGTTCAACGGCCCGCTGCAGGGCGGCGCCTTCTCGACCCTGCAGACCTCGGGGCCCTACGCCGGCAGCTATTACAACCCGGCGGCGGACACCATGACCTACAACGCCTTCCTGGGCGCCCCGCGCACCTATGGCCTGACGATGCGCCTGAAGTACTGATCCGCCTTCAGCGCAGATTGAACAGCCGGTCGGGGCCCGCCCCGGCCGGCTTTTTCACGCTTGAGGCCCGCTGTTCATGCCTGAGATCGGCCCGAGGTCCAAAGCGGGCGAGAAGGCGGCCGTGGCCCAGGCGGCGTGTGAGGATGGATGCCAAGCCTTATCGGGCGAAGCGGCCCCGACCGCACGGGGCGCGGCGCAAGTGGGCGCCACGGCCGGCTTCGCCTCCGAGCCAGCTGCTTGGCGCAGGGCTGCGGCCGGGGCGACAGAGGCCTGCGGGCGGGCGGGTCCGACGCCGCCAAGCCGTTGGACCCCGAGGCAGAGCTCCACGCGGAAGCCAACCGCGCGGCGGGCCGCCGAGGCCGCCCCTTGCCGCCGTCGAGCTACTCGTGGGCGTGGCGGAGTTTGCGGTCCAGGATGCGTTCCAGCCGCACCTTGACCCCGTCGATCAGGCTGAACACCACCGGCACGAACAGCAGCGACAGGGCCGTGGAGGTGATCAGGCCGCCGATCACGGCGATGGCCATCGGGCTGCGGAACTCGGTGCCGGGCATGAAGGACATGGCGATGGGCAGCATGCCCAGGCCCATGGCCAGGGTGGTCATGACGATCGGACGGGCCCGCTTGTGCGCCGCATCGATCAGGGCGTCATGCCGGTTCAGCCCCTTGCGCAGCGCCATGATGGCGTAGTCCACCAGCAGGATGGAGTTCTTCGCCGCGATCCCGGTCAGCATGATGATGCCGATGAAGGCCGGCATGGACAGGGACTTGCCGGTGATCAGCAGGGCGAAGAAGGCGCCGCCGAACGACACCGGCAGGGCCGCCAGGATGGTGATCGGGTGGAAGAAACTGCCGAACAGCAGCACCAGGACGACATACATCAGCAGGATGCCGGTCACGATGGCGAAGGCGAAGCCCTGGCCCAGTTCGGCGTTGCTCTCGGCGTCGCCGGTCAGCTGCTGGGACACGCCGTCGGGCAGGTTGGTCATGGCCGGCAGGGCGTTGACGGCCCGGGTCGCGTCACTGAGGGCGATGCCCGACAATTCGGCGGTGATGGTGGCCACGCGCCGGCGATCCAGCCGGTCGATCTGGTTGGGACCGGCGCCGAAGCCGATGTCGGCCACGGCGGACAGGGGCGCCAGGGCGCCCGAGGCGGTGGGCACCTTCAGGGTCTCCAGAACGCTGAGGTCCTGGCGGGCGTCTTCTCGCAGCATGACGCGGATCGGCACCTGGCGGTCGCCGAGGTTGAATTTGGGCAGCAGCTGATCGGCGTCGCCGATGGTGGCCACGCGGGCGACCTGGCTGATGTCGGCGGAACTGACGCCCATCAGGGCGGCCACGTCGGCCTTGGGCGTGATCAGAATCTCGGGCCGGACCAGGGAGGCGGTGGACTGGACGTTGCCGAGGCCCGGCACGCCGCGCATCTCGCGCTCGAGCCGGGCCGAAGCCTGTTGCAGGGCCTCGGGCTGGTCGCTGACCAGGGCGATGTTCAGCAGGGACGAGCCGCCGCCGGACGCGTCGCCGAACTGGATCCGGGCGCCCGGTTCGCGGGTCAGAAGACGGCCGACGTCGCGTTCGAATTCCTGCTGGTTCAGGCTGCGCTGGCTCTTGGGAACCAGGTTGACGGTCAGGCCGGCCTTGCGGACCTCGCCGGCGCTGGAGCCGCCGCCGGGGCCGAAACTGACGGTGGCCGAGCCGATGGAGGAATAGACCGATTTCACCTCTGGCCGGGCCATCAGGGTGCGGTTGATCCTCTGAACCGTCTCCTCGGTCTCCTGAAGGGTGGCGCCGGGCGGCAGCTGGACCGTCAGGCTGGAGCGGGAAATGTCTTCGGCCGGAATGAACTCGCCCGGTAGGAAGGCGGCCAGAACCAGGGAGCCGACAAAGAAGATCGTCCCGAATCCCAGGACCCAGACCCGGTGGTCGAACACCCGGAACACCACGTGTCGGGCGAACCAGCCGCCCCGGCCGGAGGCCCGGTCGCGTTTCAGGCCCTCGGGGGCCGAATTGCCCAGGCACCAGTTCAGCCAGCCCAGATAGGTCTTCATCCAGCGCGGATCGCCGTGCTCCTTGCCCTGATCGCGGCGCAGCATATAGGCGCCCATCAGGGGGGTCAGGGTGCGCGCCACCAGCAGCGAGAACAGCACGCTGACGCAGGTGGCGATGGCGAAGCTGGAGAAGAACTGGCCCACGATGCCGGGCATGAAGCCGGTCGGGGCGAAGACGGCGACCAGGGTCGCGGTGGTGGCCATGACCGCCAGGCCGATCTCGTCGGCGGCCTCCATGGCGGCGGGATAGGGCGCCTTGCCGTCGCGGATGTGCCGGACGATGTTCTCGATCTCGACGATAGCGTCATCGACCAGGATGCCGATGGTCAGCGACAGAGCCAGCAGGGTCACGACGTTCAGCGACTGGCCCGCCAGGTCCATGATCCAGAAGGTCGGGATCAGAGACAGGGGCATGGCCATGGCGGCGATGAAGGTGGCCCGCCAGTCGCGCAGGAAGACGAAGACCACCGCCACGGCCAGCAGGGCGCCCAGCAGCAGGGCTTCGACCGAGGCGTGGAAATTGTTGACCACATCCACCGTGGTGTTGGCGACCTCTTCGATGGTCACGTCATCGCGTTCGGCGTCCAGGGCTTCGACCGCCTTCTGGGCGGCGTGATAGACGTCGACCTCGGACGAGCCGATGGCGCGCGAGACGGCGAAACCCACCACCTCCTCGCCGTTGAAGCGGGCGCGGCCGCGCGGTTCGGACCATTCGTCGACCACCTCGCCCAGGTCGCCCAGGCGCACCGAACGGGCGCCGACGGGGATCAGGGTGGCGCGCAGCTGATCGACCGTCAGGGCCGAGCCGACGGTGCGGATGGCCTGTTCCTCGCCGCCGATCTCGCCTCGGCCGCCAGGCAGGTTGATGTTCTGGGCCCGCAGCTGGTTCGACACGGCCGAGGCGGTGACGCCGAAGGCTTCCAGCTTGGCAGGGTCCAGCTTGATGCGGATCTCGCGGCTGACGCCGCCGTCGCGGCTGACCTGGCCGACGCCCTTCACCGAAAGCAGGCGCTTGGCCACGGTATTGTCGATGAACCAGCTCAGCTCCTCCGGGCTCATGCCTGGAGCACGGACGACATAGTTGGCGAAGGGGATGGAGGTGAATTCGATCCTCTGGACGATGGGCTCCAGCACATCGGCCGGCAGGTCCTGGCGGATACGGGTGACGGCGTTGCGGACGTCGTTGGTGGCCTTTTCCAGGTCCACGCCCAGCTGGAACTCGACCAGGGTGGTCGAGGCGCCCTCGTTCACCGTCGAGGTGATGTGCCGCACCTGGCCCAGGCCGGCGACCGAGTCCTCGACCAGGCGGGTGACCTGGGTCTCGAGTTCGGTCGGGGCCGCCCCCGCCTGGATCACGGTGACCGCCACGATGGGCAGGTCCACGTCCGGGAAGTTGTTGGTGCGCAGATTGAAATAGGAGCCGATGCCCGCGATCGTCAGGACCACGAACATCAGAACGACCGGGATCGGGTTCTTGATCGCCCAGCGCGAGATGTTGTTCGGGTTCATCGCCGGGTCCTATTTGGCCGCCGCGGGAGCCGAGGCGGCCGCCGTCGGCTGGGGCCGGGCGATGGTCACCTGGTCGCCGTCGCCCAGGAAGCCGGCGCCGCGCACCACCACCTGCTGTCCGGCCTGAAGGCCGGTGGTCACCGCCACGGCGTCGCCCGAACGGGCGCCGGTGGCGATGGGGGTGAAGCGCACCACGGCGTTCTGGCCGATGACATAGACGCCGGGCTTGCCCTCGCGGAAGACGATGGCGGCCGAGGGCACGGTCAGGGCCGGCTGGTCGCCGACGGCGATGACAGCGCGGGCGAACATGCCGGATCGAAGGCCGCTGGATGGCGACAGGGTGATGCGGGCGATTCCCAGACGGGTCTGGGGATCGACTTCCGGCGTGACGATGCGGACGCGGCCGGTGGTGGTCCCGCCCTGGTCCGAGGTGATGGTCGCTGTCTGGCCTGGACGGATCAGGGGCAGTTCGGCCTCGGGCGCCTGGGCGTCCAGCTCCAGCCGGCCCTCGCGGACCATGCGGAACAGTTCGGTTCCCGGCTGGACGATCTGGCCGCGCGTCACGCTGCGGCTGATGATGCGGCCGGCGACGGGGGCGCGCAGATTGGTCTGGTCCAGTCGGGTCGCGGTCTCGGCGCGGGCGGCGCGGGCGGACGCCAGCTGGGCCTCGGCCGAGCGCTGCTCGGCGATGGCCATGTCCAGCGAGGCCTGGGATAGGAAGCCGCGCTCCTTCAGCTCGCGGGCGCGGCCCAGTTCGGCGTCCTCGCGCGCGGCGTTGGCCTCGGCGGCGGTGACGGCGGCCTCCTGCTGGCGCAGCTGGGCCCGCAGCAGGGCGTCGTTCAGCTTGACCAGGATCTGGCCCTGGCGGACGTAGGCGCCTTCATCGACATAGACGGCCACGGCCTGGAGCCCGCCGGTCTCGGCCGCCACCGGCACCTCTTCCCAGGCCGAGACGCTGCCCGAGGCGGTGACCGTGCGCGGCAGGTTGACCAGGCTGACGGTCGCGGCCGTCACGGACTGGCGAGAAGGCGGCGCGGCCTTCTCGTCCTTCTTGTCGCCGCCGCCGCAGGCCGCCAGGGCCGCCATTCCCGCCAGCATCAGGCCGGCGCGCGCCGTCCGGGTGAAAATCGCCACGTCCGTCTTCCCTCCGTGCGCCGCCGACGCAGGGGGGCGCGGCAGGCGTGGCCGTCCGCTGCCGGAGGCCGAAATATCTAGGCCGACACCTAGCCTGTTGCGATCCGCTCTCAAAGCACGCTCGGGGCCGCAGCCGCACATAGGCGGCCCATCGTGGCCCGCAAGACGCGGTCGGTCCGCATTGGCGAATTTCCATGCGCCGTGCTAGGCGCGCGCCATGCCTACGCCCCCCATCGAACGTATCCGGAATTTCTCCGTCGTGGCCCACATCGACCACGGCAAATCCACCCTGTCCGATCGCCTGATCCAGGCCACCGGCGGCCTGACCGCGCGCGAAATGAGCGCCCAGGTCCTGGACAATATGGACATCGAGAAGGAGCGCGGCATCACCATCAAGGCCCAGACCGTGCGCCTGAACTACCGTGCGCGCGACGGGCTGGATTATGTCCTGAACCTGATGGACACGCCGGGGCACGTGGACTTCGCCTATGAGGTGTCGCGGTCGCTGGCGGCGTGCGAGGGTTCGCTGCTGGTGGTGGATGCGTCCCAGGGGGTGGAGGCCCAGACCCTGGCCAATGTCTATCAGGCCATCGACAACAACCACGAGATCGTGCCGGTCCTGAACAAGATCGACCTGCCGGCCGCCGAGCCGGAGCGGGTCAAGGCCCAGATCGAGGAGGTCATCGGCCTGGACGCCTCGGACGCCGTCATGTGCAGCGCCAAGTCCGGCATCGGCATCGAGGATGTGCTGGAGGCCATCGTCACCCGCCTGCCTGCCCCCAAGGGGGATGTCGATGCGCCGCTGAAGGCCATGCTGGTGGACGCCTGGTACGATCCATACCTGGGCGTGGTGCTGCTGGTGCGGGTGTTCGATGGGGTGCTGAAGGCCGGGCAGCGGGTCAAATTCATGCAGAACGGTTCGACCCACCTGGTCGACCGGGTCGGCGTCTTCCTGCCCAAGAACACCCCGGTCGAGAGCCTGGGACCGGGCGAGGTCGGCTTCATTACCGCCCAGATCAAGGAGGTCGCCCACGCCGCCGTCGGCGACACCATCACCGATGAGAAGAAGCCGACCGCCGAGCCGCTGAAAGGCTTCAAGGAGGTCCAGTCGGTGGTCTTCTGCGGCCTGTTCCCGGTGGATGCGGCCGATTTCGAGGACCTGCGCGCCGCCATCGCCCGGCTGCGCCTGAACGACGCCAGCTTCACCTATGAGATGGAATCCTCGGCCGCCCTGGGCTTCGGCTTCCGCTGCGGCTTCCTGGGCCTGCTGCACCTGGAGATCATCCAGGAGCGCCTGAGCCGCGAGTTCAACCTGGACCTGATCGCGACGGCGCCGTCGGTGGTCTACAAGCTGGAACTCCGCGACGGCAGCCACATCGACCTGCACAATCCGGCGGACCTGCCGGACGTGATGCAGATCATCGAGATCCGCGAACCCTGGATCAAGGCCACCATCCTGACGCCGGAAGAGTATCTCGGCGGGGTCATCAAGCTGTGCCAGGACCGCCGGGGCGAGCAGAAGGAGCTGACCTGGGTCGGGACGCGGGCGATGGTCGTCTATGACCTGCCGCTGAACGAGGTGGTGTTCGACTTCTACGACCGGCTGAAGTCGATCTCGAAGGGCTACGCCAGCTTCGACTACGAACTGGCCGACTATCGCGCCGGCGACCTGGTGAAGATGAACATCCTGGTCAACGCCGAGCCGGTGGACGCCCTGTCGATGCTGGTGCACCGATCACGCGCCGAAACGCGCGGACGCGGCATGGTCGAGAAGATGAAGGAGCTGATCCCGCCGCACCTGTTCCAGATCCCGATCCAGGCGGCGATCGGCGGCAAGATCATCGCCCGCGAGACGGTGCGCGCCCTACGCAAGGACGTGACGTCCAAATGCTATGGCGGCGACGCCACCCGCAAGAAGAAGCTTCTGGAGAAGCAGAAGGAAGGCAAGAAGCGGATGCGGCAGTTCGGCAAGGTCGAAATTCCGCAGGAAGCCTTCATCGCCGCCCTCAAGATGGACGAGGACTGACGACGCCTATCGCGCGCCCGATTACCGAGCACCCGTCAGGTCGCGCCAGCGCCAGGCGGCCCGGCCCACGGCGATGCGCGGCCCGTCGGGCAGGGCGATGACGGCTAGGTGATATCGACATTCAGGATTCTCAGACGCTGAGATGTCTGATTCATAGGGCTCCGTTCGATGGACGGAGCCCTTTTGATGTCAGCCAAGCGCTACGAGTTGAGCCAGGTTCAGTGGGAGCGGATCGCGGACCTGCTGCCGGGCAAGGCGGGCGATCCTGGGCGGACTGCCGCCGACAACCGGCTGTTCGTCAACGGGGTGCTGTGGGTGCTGCGCTCGGGGGCGCACTGGTGCGATCTGCCCGAGCGCTATGGACGCTGGAAGACGCTGCACAAGCGCTTCAGCCGATGGTCGAAGGCCGGGGTGTGGGATCGGGTGTTCGCCGACCTGATCAAGGACCGTGACAATCAGTACCTGATGATCGACAGCACCTTGGTCCGAGCCCACCAGCAGGCGGCGACCGGAAAAGGGGGGCCTCGGATCAGGCTCTGGGGCGCTCCCGAGGCGGACTGACCACCAAGATCCACATGGCCGCCGACACCCTCGGCCGGCCGATCCGGTTCATCCTAACCGCCGGCCAAAGCGGCGACGCCCTGGCCGCGCCAGCCCTGCTGGAAGGCTTTCGCCCCCGCGCCGTGCTGGCCGACAAGGCCTACGATTCCAACGCCCTGCGCCAACTCATCGCCGACGCCGGCGCGCAAGCCGTCATCCCCTCCAACCGCACTCGCAAGGTGCTGATCGCCCACGACATTGAAGCCTATCGCGCTCGTAACCGCATCGAGCGTTGCTTCTCAAAGCTCAAGCACTTCCGACGCTTCGCCACCCGCTACGATCGCAGAGCCATTCACTTCCTAGGCTTCGTTCACCTCGCCGCCGCCATGATCTGGATGCGATGAATGTCGATTCCACCTAGGCCGCGCATCGGCTGATCCTTGCAGGCGGCGGGCGCGAAGGCGACCTCGACCGCCACCGCCTGACGCAGGCCCGCCAGCCCCTTGCCTGCCTCGCCCCGGCTCTGCCGCCAATCGCCGTCCCAGACCAGAAGAGCGCGGCCCTGGGCCGACAGGGCGTCATGGGCCATCCGCACGGCGGCCCGCACCTCGACGTCGTCGGCCAGGGCGTCCTGAAGCCGCCGCACCATGTCGCACCGTCCGCCGCCGGCGCCCGATCCCTGACCGCCCGCGCCCGTCCCTCCGCCCCCGCCCGGCGGACCGGCCACGGCCGCGCCGGCGGTCTGATTGGCGCCCAGCAGGCTGATCCCCGGCGGTTCGGGCGCGGGCTCGGCGGCGGGCAGAGGCGCCGAGGGCGGCGGGGTGCGCGGCGGATGCAGACGCAACGGCGGCGGTCGGGTCGGCTGGGGCGTCGGCGCCGCGGCAGCCGCGACAGGAGGGCCGGCAGGCGGGGCCGGGTCCGGGGTCTCCGTCGGCGGGGCGGGCGGCGGGATCGGTCGTGGCGGCGGCTCCAGGGTGACCACGAGCGGCGGCGAAGGGACGGGCGGCGGCTGGAAATTCGCCCTCAGGCTCAACACCGGAAACAGGATGGCGAGATGGGCCAGGACGCTGAGCGCCGCCGCGCCCCAGCGGCGCGCGGCGCGGCGGTGTCGGACGGAAGAATCCCTGGCTGGCGGCGACATGGGGCCCGGCGGCGGCGCCCGCGCTGGCGGGCCGAACCGCACGATCCTGCCCACCGCTCCGCGTCAGCATCGTGGCCACGACACGGTCAAGCTGGCGCCGTGGCGCCTTATCCGGGCCATGACATGGCCGCGAGCGACCCGTGAGGTGCGGGCGCGCGACACACGGGAGTGGCGCCCCGGCCCCGAAAAGAGACACGACCTTGACCCGATCCTTTTCCCGTTCGGTCCTTCTGACCGGTTCCGTCCTGATCCTGGGCCTGGCGGCCAGCGGCTGCGCCAGCCATCGTTTCGTGCGTGACAACCTGGCCGTGGTCGACGCCCGCGTCGATCAGACCGACGCCAATGTGACCCAGGTCGCCGGCACGGCGGGCGAGGCCCTGAACCGCGCCAACGCCGCCCACAAGCTGGCCGAGGGCAAATTCCTGTATGAGATGGTCCTGTCGGACGACTCGGTGAAATTCCCGACCAACGCCGACCAGCTGTCGCCTGAGGCGGAGCAGCGCCTGGCCGAACTGGCCCAGAGGCTGAAGGCCGAGAACCGCAACGTCTATCTGGAAATCCAGGGCCACACCGACTCGCGCGGCGACGACCGTTACAACCGCCAACTGGGTGAACAGCGCGCCGAGGCCGTGCGCCGCAGCCTGAGCCAGCAGGGCATCGCCCTGAACCGGATGGCGACCATCTCCTATGGCGAGGCCTCGCCGGTGGCGCCGAACGACACGGCCGACGGCCGCGCCCAGAACCGACGCGTGGCGATCATCGTCCTGAGCTGACGAGCATGAGGGCGGGCCGGTCGCGCGGCGGGGCGCGCACGACCGGCCGCCTGCGTCCGCGCTTGATTTGACCGGAGGGTCCGCGCCCTATAGTCACGCCGCCGTTTGACCGCCGGAATCCCCTTCATAAGGAGCGCGCCATGACCAAGCTGATCGAGGGCGCGACCGGGGTTCTGGTCCTCGCGGACGGGACGGTGTTCCAGGGCGTGGGCGTGGGCGCCGTGGGCGACGCCCTGGGCGAGGTGGTCTTCAACACCGCCATGACCGGCTATCAGGAAATCCTGACCGACCCCAGCTATATGAGCCAGATTCTGGCCTTCACCTTTCCCCACGTCGGCAATGTCGGGGTGAATGTCGAAGATGTCGAACAGATGGGCGGCGCCGCCGAGACGGCGGCCGTGGGGGCCGTGTTCCGAGACCTGGCGACCGATCCGGCCAATTGGCGCGCCGACGGGAGTTTCGACGCCTGGCTGAAGCGGCGCGGGGTGGTCGGACTGGCGGGCATCGACACCCGGGCCCTGACCAAGCGCATCCGCGATCATGGCGCGCCGCATGCGGTCATCGCCCATGATCCGCAAGGCGGGTTCGACCTGGAGGCCCTGGCGGCCAAGGCCAGGGCCTGGACCGGCCTGGTCGGGCTGGACCTGGCCAAGCCGGCCTCGACCCTGCAGGCGTTCGAATGGAACGAAGGCGTCTGGGACTGGCCCGAGGGCTATCCGACCCTGGCCGGCGGCAAGTCGGTGGTGGTCGTGGACTACGGGGTCAAGCGCAACATCCTGCGGGCCCTGGCCTCGACCGGGGTGAAGATCACGGTGGTTCCGGCGACGACGACGGCGGAAGAGATATTGGCGCGCAACCCGGACGGCGTCGTCCTGTCGAACGGCCCGGGCGACCCGGCCGCGACCGGCGAATACGCCGTGCCAGAGATCCGGAAACTGATCGACAGCGGCAAGCCGGTGATGGGCATCTGCCTGGGTCACCAGATGCTGGCCCTGGCCCTAGGCGCCAGGACCGTGAAGATGGAGCAGGGGCACCACGGCGCCAACCATCCGGTCAAGGACCTGACCACCGGCAAGGTCGAGATCGTGTCGATGAACCATGGCTTCACCGTCGACCGCGACAGCCTGCCCGAGGCGGTTCAGGAGACCCACGTCAGCCTGTTCGACGGCACCAACTGCGGCATCGCCCTAAAGGACCGGCCGGTGTTCAGCGTCCAGCACCATCCGGAAGCCTCGCCGGGGCCGACGGACAGCCTTTACCTGTTCGAGCGTTTCCGCGCCTATATGGGCGACTGAAGCCGGGCCGTCCGGCGACCGGCCGGGAGAAGCCATCCATGGCGCGCGCGCGTCCGATCGCCGTTCTGGCCGTGATGGCGGCGGCCCTGACCCTGGGCGCCTGCGCCAGCGGCGCGCGCAGCGATTTCGGCTTCAGCCAGCGCGAAGCCTCCGCCCCCATCGGCTTTCCGAACGTCCGCTTCTCCATCGAGGACGACGCGGCGGCCCGCAGCATCGCCGAGCAGTTGAGCCAGGGCGTGCCCAAGGGGCCGGACGGCCATTTCGACCTGGTGGCCCTGTCGGGCGGCGGGGCCAACGGCGCCTTCGCCGCGGGACTGATGGCCGGCTGGACCGAAAGCGGCGCGCGGCCGGATTTCGAGGTGGTGACCGGGGTCTCGACCGGGGCGTTGGCGGCCCCCTTCGTCTTCCTGGGGTCGGACTGGGACGACGAACTGCGCCGGGCCTATACCGACGGCGAGGCCTCGGGTCTGCTGAAAAGCCGGGGTCTCAGGGCCTTCTTCGGCTCGGGGGTGTTTTCCGGCGCGCCGCTCAGGGCGCTGATCGACGCCCATGTGGACGACCGGCTGCTGCGGGCGGTGGCGGCCGAACACGCCAGGGGGCGCACCCTGCTGGTGGCCACCACCGATCTGGACGCCCAGCGCGGGGTGATCTGGAACATGGGCGCCATCGCTGCCCAGGGTGGGCCCGAGGCCCTGGACCTGTTCCGGCAGGTGCTGGCGGCCTCGGCTAGCATTCCCGGGGTGTTTCCGCCGGTGATGATCCGGGCTCAGGGTCGGGGCGCCGAGTTCGAGGAGATGCATGTCGACGGCGGGGTGATGAACCCCTTCGTCGCCCTGCCGCAGATCATGTGGGGCTGGGACGACCCCAGCCGGGTGCTGGAGGGCGCACGGGTGCATGTCATCGTCAACGGCAAGGACGCCCCGCGTTTTCACGTCACCCGCGATGCGGCGCCGACGGTGCTGGGGCGGGCCCTGGACACGGTGCTGGGCGGACAGTTGCGCCAGAGCCTGGCGGCCAACCGCGCCTTTGCCGAGCGGCGCGGCGTCACCTTCCGCGTCGCCGCCATACCTGAGGACTTCGACGGCGGCGACAGCCTGGATTTCAGCCAGGGCTCCATGCAGGCCGTCTACGACCTGGGCCGCGCCCTGGGACGGTCCGGCGAGGCGTGGAAATAAACGTTCTTAATCTGACTGAGAATCGTCCCCATTGTTCACAACTGTGGATAAAGATTTGTGGGGGACGCAGGCGGTGGACTTCTTTGGATCAACTTTTCCATTTTGCGGGATTTTCGACGTGTGAGCGGGTGCGAAGGTGCGCTTTGATGACCGCTATATCGAGGAACTGAAGGCTCGCCTTCGCCCGTCCGACGTGATCGGGCGGTCGGTGAAGCTCAAGCGACAGGGGCGGGAATATGTGGGCCTGAGCCCCTTCACCAAGGAAAAGTCGCCCAGCTTCTTCGTCAATGACGACAAGGGCTTCTTCCACGACTTCAGCTCGGGCAAGCACGGCGACATCATCAGCTTCCTGCAGGAGACCGAGCGGCTGAGCTTCGTCGAGGCGGTGACGCGGCTGGCGACCGAGGCGGGCATGGCCCTGCCTGCCGAGGACCCGCTGGCGGCCGAGCGCGAGGAGAGGCGCAAGGGGCTGTCGGACTGGATGGACCTGGCCCAGAAATGGTTCGCGGCCAATCTGCGCCGTCAGGTCGGCAAGGCGGCGCGCGAGTATCTGGAACGGCGCGGCCTGCCGGAAGACCAGTGGGAGCGTTTCGGCCTGGGCTATGCGCCCAATGACCGCGAGGGGTTGAAGGCCGCCCTGGTCCAGCGTGGGGCCAAGCCGGGCGATCTGGTGGAGGCGGGGCTGCTGATCCAGCCCGAAGGCGGCGGGGCGCCCTATGACCGCTTCCGCGACCGGCTGATGTTCCCGATCCTGGACGGGCGCGGGCGGCTGGTCAGTTTTGGTGGCCGGGCCATGAATCCCGACGACCGGGCGAAGTATCTGAACGGGCCCGAAAGCCCGCTGTTTCACAAGGGAGCGACCCTATACGGCCTGCCCGAGGCGCGGCGCATCCTGGGGGCGGAATCCCGCTCGGACCAGTCGGTCGTGGTGGTCGAGGGCTATATGGATGTCATCGCCTGCCAGCGCGCGGGCGTGCCGGCCGTGGCGCCGATGGGCACCGCCCTGACGGAAGAACAGATGGCCCTGCTGTGGCGAATCTCTTCCGAGCCGGTGCTGTGTTTCGACGGCGACGCGGCGGGTCAAAGAGCTGCTACTCGCGCGATCGAGCGCGCTTTGCCACTGCTTAAACCCGATCGGTCATTCCGGTTCGCTAGATTGAGTGGCGGAAAGGATCCAGACGACATTCTGCGCGAACAAGGGGCCGGGGCGCTGAGGGAGCAGTTGTCGGCCACAAACGCTTTGGCCGAAGTCCTCTTCCGCATCGAAAGAGAGGCCATTGGTACGCTCGACACGCCAGAGCGAAGAGCGCTTTTGAAGGCTAGGTTGCGTAAAGCCGCCGCTGCCATAGCAGATGGTGATCTTAGCCAAGCGTACCGACAGTACCTTCTTGATGCCTATGATGCGATCTGGGCAAGCGGCAAATCGATGTCGCCGAGCGCGGCCGGTCGCGCGCTGGCGCGCAAGCGCTGGGATGATTATCGCCAGAAGAAAATAGAAGGGGCGACCTCCGAGGGTAAAGCCGCTCGCCAGCGGTGGTCCGACGCACCCAAACCGCTGGCGGCAGCCGTGGCGGAGGGGCTCCTTCGGTATCCGGAGATCATTCAGGAAAAGATGGAGACTTTAACCAACCAAGGGCTTGGCGATGAAGGACTCCGCGCGCTCGGCGCCGATATCATTCGTGTTTCATTTGACATCCCTGATGCCGACGAGGGCGTGATGCGAAACCGCCTGCACGCCTTGGGCCACGGGGCAACTCTGCACCAACTTGCTCAAGTAGCGCCAAGAGCTAGTGCACCTTTTCTGGCGGGACATGATCGAGCGGCAGACCGCGAACAATTGATCGTTGCGCTCGAAGTGCTGGTGAAAATTCTCACGCTCAATCGAGCACTGGACGAAATGAAGGACGAGCAATCTTTCGATTTTCCGGCTTTTTCTCAGCTGAAATCGGAGCGTGATGCGCTGGTTCGTCATTTGGGGAGTGGCAGTATCTGGAGCGAGGCGGCGAGCTCTGGCCTCCATTGACGGCCTATGACCTTGACAGCGCGGCCCTGCGTCGCCATCTGGCGCGATCGGGTCACGATGCCTTGATGCGCGAGGTCGAGAAGGCGGCGGCAAAGTCCGGCGCGCCATTCCTGGCTGCAGACAAGCCCCTCGGCGAGGCGAGGATCCGATGGTCGCAGGCGTTCGACGCTCTGACCCGCATCGCGGCGTTGGAGGACGCCTTGGCTTCGGCGCGCGATACGCCGGGGCAGGACGAGACGTTCCGTCGGCTGAAGGCCGAACGGGACGCGCTTCGCCGTGCGATCAGGTCCGGAACCCTATGGGAAGAGTCAACGGGGTCGTAACCTTCGGCCGCGAAACACGTTGCCATTGAAGCGGGGACGCCCGCTGGAGACTGATTGAATGAGCGCTCAGACCGAACAGCAGGACACCGAGGTCAACACCGACGGCCCCCTGCTTGATCTGACGGACGCCGGCGTCAAGAAATTCATCAAACAGGCCAAGACCCGCGGCTATGTGACGATGGAGGAGCTGAACAAGGTCCTGCCGTCCGAAGAGGTGACCCCCGACCAGATCGAGGACACCCTGGCCATGCTGTCCGAGATGGGCGTCAACGTCGTCGAGGCCGAGGAAGACGCCCAGGAAGCCCAGGGCACGGAAGTGGCGGCGACCGCCGAGACCGCGGTGGCCGAGACCCCCGCCAAGGCCGCCTATGACCGCACCGACGACCCCGTGCGCATGTATCTGCGCGAAATGGGTTCGGTCGAACTGCTGAGCCGCGAGGGCGAGATCGCCATCGCCAAGCGGATCGAAGCCGGCCGCGACGCCATGATCTCGGGCCTGTGCGAAAGCGCCCTGACGTTCGAGGCCATCATGGTGTGGCGCGACGAACTGGCCAACAACCGCATCCTGCTGCGCGAGGTCATCGACCTGGACGCCACCTATGCGGTTCTGAACCCCGCCGCCGCGCCGGGCGCCGCCACGGCCGCCGAGGGCGAGGAGGAGGCCGAGGAGGAAACCGCTGAGGCCGAGAAGCCCGAGGGCGAAGATGATGACGACGACGATTTCGACGACGGCGGCGGCCTGTCGATCTCCGCGCTGGAAGCCGAACTGCGCGACGGGGTGATGGAGGTTCTGGACGCCGTGGCCGGCGACTTCGGCGCCTTCCGCAAGCTGCAGGACAAGCTGGTCGAGGCGCGGTTGAAGGGCGAGGCCCTGAGCACCAAGGACCAGAAGGCCTATGATGGCCTGACGGCGGCCATCTCGGGCCGGCTGAAGACGCTGAAGCTGAACAACGCCCGGATCGAGGCGCTGGTGGAACAGCTGTACGCCATTAACAAGCGGCTGATCGGGCTGGAAGGCCGTCTGCTGCGCCTGGCCGACAGCTACGGCATTTCGCGGCCCGAGTTCCTGAAGGCCTATTTCGGCAAGGAGCTGGACCCGAGCTGGACCGAACAGGTCAAGGAGATGGGCGTGCGCTGGACCAAGTTCAGCGAGAACGAAGCGACCCAGATCGGCACGATCCGTGGCGACGTCGCCGCCGTGGCCACCGAGGCGGGCCTGCCCATCGACGACTATCGGCGCATCGTCCAGACGGTGCAGAAGGGCGAGCGCGAAGCCCGCCAGGCCAAGAAGGAGATGGTCGAGGCCAACCTGCGCCTGGTGATCTCCATCGCCAAGAAATACACCAACCGCGGCCTGCAGTTCCTGGATCTGATCCAGGAGGGCAACATCGGCCTGATGAAGGCGGTCGACAAGTTCGAGTACCGTCGCGGCTACAAGTTCAGCACCTACGCCACCTGGTGGATCCGCCAGGCGATCACCCGGTCCATCGCCGACCAGGCGCGGACCATCCGCATCCCGGTGCACATGATCGAGACGATCAACAAGATCGTCCGCACCAGCCGCCAGATGCTGCACGAGATCGGCCGCGAGCCGACGCCCGAAGAACTGGCCGAAAAGCTGGCCATGCCGCTGGAGAAGGTGCGCAAGGTCCTGAAGATCGCCAAGGAGCCGATCAGCCTGGAAACCCCCATCGGCGACGAGGAAGACAGCCACCTGGGCGACTTCATCGAGGACAAGAACGCCGTCCTGCCCATCGACGCCGCCATCCAGAGCAATCTTCGTGAAACAACGACGCGCGTGCTCGCGTCGTTGACCCCGCGCGAAGAAAGGGTGCTGCGCATGCGCTTCGGCATCGGCATGAACACCGACCACACCCTGGAAGAAGTCGGCCAGCAGTTCAGCGTGACCCGCGAGCGTATCCGCCAGATCGAGGCCAAGGCCCTGCGGAAGCTGAAACACCCTAGCCGCTCCAGAAAACTGCGATCCTTCCTGGACAGCTGATACGGAAGGGCGGCTCCTGCGAGCCGCCCTTTTTCTTACTTGCCTTCGAAGATCGGGGCGAAGCCGCCCCACATCATGCGCTTTCCGTCGAAGGGCATGTCCATGTCGGCGAAGTCCGGGTCATCCTGCATCTTGGCCCAGCAGGCGTCGGCGGTGGCGCGGTCCGGCCATTTCAGCCAGGAGAAGACCACCGCCTCTCCCTCTTCCAGCTTCACCGCCAGGTCGAAACCGGTGACCTTGCCGGGGGGAATGTCCTCGCCCCAGGTCTCGATCTGTTCGAGGCAGCCGTATTTCTGGAAGGCGGGCCAGGATTTGCGCGCGGACTCGATATAGCGGTCCTTGTCCGCGATCTTCACGGGGGTCAGGAAGCCGGTGACATAGCTCATGGGAAGTCTCCTTCGAAGGATCCTCAGGATGAGGCCGGGGCAGGGGGCGGTCTTGTAGGAAGGCGTCAGCCGGCCGCGTCGGCGGCGGCCTCCAGCGCGGCGATGTCGATCTTCTTCATGGTCATCATGGCCTCGAACGCCGCCTTGGCGCGGGCGGGGTTCGGGTCGCTGTGGAAGGCCATCAACCGTTTGGGCGTGATCTGCCAGCTGACGCCCCAGCGGTCCTTGCACCAGCCGCACTGGCTCTCCTGGCCGCCATTGCCGACAATGGCGTTCCACAGACGGTCGGTCTCGGCTTGGTCCTCGGTGAAGATCATGAAGGAGACGGCCTCGGACTGAGGAAAGATCGGGCCGCCGTTCAGGCCCAGGAAGGACCGGCCGGCCAGGGTGAACTCGACCATCAGCTCGGCCCCGGCGGGGGCGGAAGGGTTGTCGGCCGGGCTGGCGTGAACGGCGTCGACACGGCTGTCGGGCAGGTCGAGCGAGACATAGAATTCGGCGGCTTCGCGCGCCTGGCCCAGATCGTACCAGATGCAGGGGGTGATCTTGTCGGCCATCGACGATCTCCTTCGCTGAGAAACCCGGACGCGCGAAAGGGCGGCGGGTTCCCTGTGTTGAAAGGAATGAGCCATATGGTTATATTAGTCAACTATGAAGTTAGAAAAAGTAACTGATGGTCGGCGACGCTATCACGACGCCTGCGGCACCGCCCTGGCGCTGGATATTCTGGGCGAGCGCTGGGCCATGCTGGTGGTGCGGGAACTGATGCTGGGGCCGCGGCGGTTCGGCGATCTCCGGGCGGGCCTGCCCGGGGTCAGCGCCAATGTCCTGACCCAGAGGCTGGAGGGCCTGGAAGCCGCCGGGGTCGTGATCCGACGCCGCCTGCCGCCGCCGGCGTCGGTCCAGGTCTATGAACTGAGCCCCTGGGGCTATGAGGCCGAGGACATTTTGAAGGTCATGGGCCGATGGGCCGCCCGGTCGCCCGACCATGATCCGACCCTGCCGCTGAGCCCCGTGTCCCTGATGCTGTCCTTCCGGACCATGTTCCAGCCGAAGAAGGCGGGATACGGCTGGATGTCCCTGGGCTTCCGCTTCGGCGACGAGACCTTCGTCGTCCAGCTGGCGGCGGGCGTCCTGACGGCGGAAAGGGGCGCGCCTGACGGGGTGGACGCCCTGATCACCGGCCCGGTCGAGGCGGTGGCGGCGGTGGTCTATGGCGATCCGGCGACGGTCGAGGCGCGCATTGACGAGAGCCTGACGGTCGAGGGGGACCGCAACGCCCTGGTGCGTTTCAGCCGCTGGTTCGAGTTGCCGCCCAAGGCGGTCGCGACGGCGTGATCCGCCTCTTGCCTGATAGGGGCTCCAGGGGCAGGCTGGCGCCATGACACAGCCCGCGCCCGGTGAACGCTTCGCCTCGTTCGAGGCCTTCTATCCGTTCTATATCCACGAGCATTCGAACCGGATCTGCCGGCGCATCCATGTGGTGGGGTCGGCCCTGGTGCTTGTCGCCCTGGGCGCCGCCATCGTGACGCGCAACGCCTGGTGGCTGCTGGCCATGCCGGTCATCGGCTACGGCTTCGCCTGGGTCGGGCATTTCTTCTTCGAGAAGAACCGGCCGGCGACGTTCAAATATCCGCTTTGGAGCCTGATGGGCGACTGGCGGATGTTCTTCGAGACCGTGAGCGGGCGGCGGCGCTTCTGACGCCGTGATCCGTTATCGGGCGCCGCTGACGGTCGCGGCGCGGGCCATCAGGGCGTTGGCGCTGGGCTGGTCGTCCCAGGACGGCGGGCAACCCTCGAAACGGCCGGCGTCCTGGACCGTCAGGGTGCGCGTGTTCCAGCGCATGGCCGGACGCATCGAGGCGCGGCCGTGGCCGGTATAGAGGTCGATCTTGGCGCCCTTGACCGCCCCGCCGGTGTCGGAGGCGTACCAGTAGCCGTCATGCAGAGAACCGTCCGGAAGCCGCATCCCCACCGTCTCGCGGATGAACAGGCGGGTGCGGCGCGGGATCAGGCGCGGATCGGTGGCCACGGTGCGCATGGCCACGGGGCGGCAGCCCAGGGAATCGTTCCCCGTCGCCCCGCCGCCGCCCGCGTGATAAAGGGTGGCGCGGGCGCGCCAATCGGGATCGGCGGCCATCAGGGCCTGCTGTTCGTCGGTCAGGTCGAGATCGGCCATTGAACCTTCCGCCGCGTCCGCCGTTTCCCCCACGACCGCCTCGGCCGCTACAGCGGCCTCATAGCTGATGGGCTCGCCGGCCATGCCGCCGAAGGCGAGCGACCAGACAAGGGCGATTGCGGCAGTCGTGCCGAGCATCAATTCGACTCAGGAAACACCGGTCCCGACGCGCCGGCGGGGGGCTTGTGACGGGCGTCTGGGGCGAAAAAGTGTCAAACCCGCCCCGCTGCGACCAACTGTCCACAGATGCATGGGCGGGCCTGCGAGATCAGAATGAATGCAGGCTGTGCGCTACGGCTGTCCCAAGGGGATTGTTTCAGCTGTATTGGATGATGATCGTTTCCTTACTGCCATGGATTGCTGTCTTGTTGCTCATGAAGTCAGCGATGCGGTGTCTGAATGACGAAGATTTCGGGGAAATGTTCGAGCCGTGATTATCGATTTCATTCCGATGAATCCTTCGAGCGGCCGGTGCGGACAGGCGTGATGAAGACTTCACTGGACGGAGCGGCGGGGGCGGCCTAACCCGGTCGGGTCGTTCGTCGCACCGGAATCCGCCTCATGAAGCGTCTCGCCCTGGCCGCCGTCGCCGTTCTCGCCCTTGCCGCGCCCGCAGCCCAGGTGGATGCCTGGGGCAGCACCGGCCACCGCCTGGTCGGCGTCGCCGCCATGCGCGGCCTTCCCGACGACCTGCCGGCCTTCCTGAGGACGCCGGGCGCGGCGGCCGACATCGGCGAACTGGCGCGGGAGCCGGACCGCTGGAAGGGCGGCGGCCAGCCGCATGATCGGGAGCGGGACACCGCCCATTTCGTCGATCTGGACGACGGCGGCCGGGTGATGAACGCCGGCGGCCCGGCGATCGACGCCCTGCCGAGACTGAAATCCGACTATGACGCCGCCCTGATCGCGGCGGGGTCCAGCGTCAACGACGCTGGCTATCTGCCCTACGCCATCATGGACGGTTGGCAGCAACTGGTGCGCGACTTCGCCTATATCCGTGTGCTGACCGCGGCCGAGGCGCGCGAGACCAATCTGGAACGTCGGGCCTGGTATCGGGTGGACCGCGAACGGCGCGAGGCCCTGACCCTGCGCGACATCGGGGTGTTGGGCCACTATGTCGGCGACGGCTCGCAGCCGCATCATACGACCATCCATTACAACGGCTGGGACCGGAACACGCCGAACCCCGAAGGTTTCACCACCTCGCGCCAGACCCACGGCGATTTCGAGAACGCCTTCACCAGCCGGGTCGCGCGACTGGACGCCGTCGAGGCGGCCATGCCCGCCTTCAGCGACCGCTCGGTCGAGATCAACGGCCGCATCGCCGCCTATCTCAGGACCACCCTGGCCGAGGTCCTGCCCTTCTACCGACTGGAGAAGGCCGGTGGTTTCCGCGACGTCGATCCGCGCGGCCGCGACTTCGTCAACGCCCGGATCGGGGCGGGGGCGGCGGAGCTGCGCGACCTGATCGTCCTGGCCTGGCGCGCCTCGGCGACCGCCTCGATCGGCTGGCCGGCGGTCAAGGTGGCCGAGGTCGAGGCCGGAACCGTCGATCCCTGGGGCGCCATGGTGGGCGAGGACTGAGGCCCGGTGGCCGAGCCTTCGCCCCCCGCGGTCATCCTCGACCGCTCGCAGCTGGCGGACAATATCGGCGCGGTGGCGCGGGTGATGGCCAATTTCGGCCTGTCGGACCTGAGGCTGGTCAACCCGCGCGACGGCTGGCCCCAGGACCGCGCCTGGGCCACGGCCTCGGGCGCCGACTGGGTGCTGGAGGGGGTGCGGGTCTTCGACACGGTGGCCGAGGCCATCGCCGACCTGAACACCGTCTATTCGACCACGGCGCGCCCGCGCGAGACCCGCCTGCCGGTGCGGACCCCGCGCGAGACGGCGCGCATCCTGTGGGACGACACGGCCTCGGGCCTGAAGGCCGGCCTGCTGTTCGGGGGCGAGCGGGCAGGGCTGGAGACCACGGACATCGCGCTGACGGCCGGGATCACCACCATACCGATCGATCCGCGCCACCATTCGCTGAACCTGGCCCAGGCGGTGGCGATCAACGCCTATGAATGGCGCACCCTGGTGCTGGACGCCCCGCCGCCGCGCTTCCGCGAGGGCGACCCGCCGGCGTCCAACGCCCTGCTGGTAGGGATGTACGAGCATCTGGAGACGGAGCTGGAGGCCGGCGGCTTCTTCCATCCGCCCGAGAAGAAGCGGTCGATGAGCCAGAACCTGCGCGTCATGCTGGGCCGCGCCGCCTTCACCGAGCAGGAGGTGGCGACCTTCCGCGGCGTGATCCACGCCCTGGCCAAGGGACGGGGCCGGGTGCTGGCCCGACTGGCGGCCCAGCGACGTCAGGACGCGGACGACGAGGCTTGATCCGAACGGCCGCAGCCGATAGACGCCCCGCCGTTGGGGAGTAGCTTCCGGCGCCGATCAGGCCGGGACCGCGTCAACACACTCGCGACCCTCGGGTCCGTGGCGCGGCCAGCGGAGATTTCCGCCTAGCGAGACCAGCGTGCTTTGCGCCCCTAACCGGCTGGGGTGTGAAGGCGCTGTCTCATGCGTCCGGCGGATTGACCCCATGACCCCCGTCTCCATCGCCATCCTGTCGTTGAGCATGTCGACGGACGCCTTCGCGGCGGCCGTCGGGCGCGGGGCGGCGCACCGGCCGCCCTTCCTGACCGCCGTGCGCAACGGCCTGGTGTTCGGGGTGATCGAGGCGATCACTCCCCTGATCGGCTGGGGCCTGGGCCTTGTGGCGGCCGGGATGGTCGAGAAGATCGACCACTGGATCGCCTTCGGCCTGCTGGCGGCGGTCGGGGCCAGGATGATCTGGGAGGCCTTCCAGCCCGCGGACGCCGAGGACGCGGGCGGGCGGGCCGTGCGCAACGGCGTCCTGGCCCTGGTGGCGACGGCGGTCGGCACCTCGATCGACGCGGCGGCGGTGGGCGTGGGCCTGGCCTTCATCGGGGCCGACATCTGGATCATCGCCGCCTCGATCGGCTTCACCACCTTCGTCCTGACGACCCTCGGCATGATGATCGGCAAGGCGGTGGGGGTGAGGTTTGGCAAGGCCGCCGAGTTCCTGGGCGGGGTCGCCCTGATCGCCATCGGCGTGTCCATCCTGGGAACCCACCTAGGCTGGTTTGGTTAGGACCGCGCCAGGCGTCCGGTCGCCACGGCGCCGATCACCTCCAGCAGCGCCTTGCCCAGGCACAGCAGCAGAACGGTCCAGGCCGGCGCCTTCAGGGCCAGCATCAGCCAGGCGCCCAGCAGCACGGTGATGTGCAGAACCACGATGCGGCCATAGGGGCGGAACATCTCCATCATCGGGCTGGCGTCGCGCCAGGCGCGCTTCATCCACCAGTCGCGGACCTGGCCGATCAGATGCAGCAGGGCGATAGCCAGGATGGCTAGCCAGAAGCCGCCGTCGCCGAAGGTGCGCGACCAGACGCCGCCCTGACCGTCCACCCGGGCGAAGTCGTTGGCCATGCTCAGGGCGAAGACCAGATGGCCGATGCAGAAGACGCCGTAATGCACGCTGAAGAAACAGCCGTTGGCGGCGGGGCTGCCCTCCTGGTCCCTGCGCCCGCCTTCGGCCGCCAGGATGCGTGGCACGGTCAGGAAGCCGACCACGACATTCTCTGCCCAGTAGAGCAGCAGGATCTGGGCCGCGTCCCAGCCCAGGAAGGCGACGCCGAACACAGGGATCAGGTTCCCGGCCAGGATCAGGCTCAGGGCCCAGCCAGGGCCGGAAAGCAGGCGTCGGAGGTCCAGCATGGCCATTGCGTCTTGATGCCCTGTGCGACGGCGCAGGCCAAGCCGCCGTCAGTCATCGTCAGGCGGCGTCAGGGCGCGGGCGTGACAGGGTGGCGCCATGCGATACGCCGCCCTGACCTTAAGCCTGCTTCTGGCCCTGGCGCCGGGCGCGGCCTCGGCCCAGTCGATGAACGTTCCGCTGATCCTGCAACGGGTGCTGACCGAAATCTGCGGCCCGCTGATGCAGAGCGACGACATGGCGGCGGCCCTGCGGACGGCGATGGAGCAGGGCTACCAGCCCGTCGACTGGTTCAAGTCGGAAGATTTCGACCCCGACGATCCGCCCCGTCGGGTCGTGCTGAACGGTGACGCGCGGCACATCGGGACCCTGACCCTGGCGCTGGGGCGACGGGGTCAGTGCGCCATCGACATGGCCGAGGCGGGTGTCAAGCAGATCGTCGAACGGAGCCAGGAAGACCTCGACGGCCTGGGTCTGACCCTGGTCTATCAGGGGGGCGAGGGGCGTAATGTGGCGGCGGTCTGGGGCGGCGAGGGCCGGGTGGCGGTGGCCCAGCCGGGGTTGACCTCGCCCGGCCACATGCTGGCGATCAGCTGGGACCGGCCGCCAGCCCCATAAGGAAGGCGGGCACGGTTTCGGTGGCGGGGCCATAGACGCCTTCGTCGAATAGCCCCGCGCCCAGGCTGGGCTCCAGATTGATCTCGACCGTACGGGCGCCCGCCGCGCGCGCGGTCTGGACGAAACCGGCTGCAGGATAGACGGCGCCCGAGGTGCCAATGGAAACGAACAGGTCGCAATCCGCCAGGGCCCGTTCGATCCGGGGCATGTCCAGCGGCATTTCCCCGAACCAGACGATGTGCGGTCGCAGCCAGCCCTCGGGGCTGAAGGGGCTGTCATGGCGGGGGTCGAGGTCTTCGCGCCAGTCGCAGACCCGACCGGTGACGGTGCAGGCCGCTTTCAGCAGTTCGCCGTGCATGTGGATCAGGCTGAACCCCGGCCCGGGCGTCGTCTCGGCGTGGGCGCGGTCGTGCAGGTCATCGACATTCTGGGTCACCAGCATCAGGCGGCCGGGCCAACGGCCGGCAAAGTCGGCGATGGCGCGGTGGGCGGCGTTGGGGCGCACATCGGCCAGCTGGCGGCGGCGGCGGTTGTAGAAGTCCTGGACCCGGGCCGGGTCGGCGGCGAAGCCCTCGGGCGTGGCCACATCCTCGATCCGATGCCCCTCCCACAGGCCGTCCGAGGCGCGGAAGGTGGGCACACCCGACTCCGCCGAGATCCCGGCGCCGGTCAGGATGACGATGTTGCGATGGGCCATGGGTCGCTTATGGCGCCCCGAACGGCCATTCGGCCACCTTGGAAGATTTAGACGGGTCCCAGGGCCAGGAAGGCGCGGCCGGCGGCGAAATCCCCGGCCTGGAAGGTCGCGGCGGCCACGCTTTCGTCACGGAAGACGAATTCGATCACGAAGGGTTCGCGCGGATCCAGCCGCGACAGGGCGTCGGCCAGGGCGGACGGGAAGGCCCAGGCATCGCCGCCGTCCGGCGCCGTCGCGGGCGTCACGCCGGACGCCCAGACAGTCATCCTCTGGGCCGGGGGGGGCAGGGCGCCGGGCCATGGTCGGGCGCCCAGTCGGGGATCGCGCAGCACCACCCGCGCCGCATAGGGCCGGGGCCGCCCGACGAAGGACACCGCCGCCGTCAGACCTTGGCCCGCGCTCTGGCCCGCATAGCCGAAACGAACCGGAGAGGCGCCGGTCCGACCCTCCTGCACCAGCCGCCAGCCGGGCCGGGTGAAGGCGTAGCGGTCGGCGGCCCAGCCGCCCGCGCCGGCGTCGAACCGCATCCGCGCCAGGCGCGACCATCCGGTGAAGGCCTGGTCCACGCGTCGTTTGACCGTCGCCAGATCGGCGTCGCCGCACGACACAGCCTGGGCCCGCGCCCGCGCCCTTGTGGCGCGCGCGGCCAGATCGACCTCTCCGGCGCCGCCGCGCAGGGCAGCGCCCCGCGCCTGCCAGGCGGCCGCCTCCAGGGCCGCCGCGACCGGCCGCGAGAACAGGTTGCAGCGGGCGTCCGCCGCCAGGACGAAAGCCCGCTCGTAATAGGTCGCCGCCGGGTCCGCCCGCGCGAGGGTCGGCGCCGCCAGGGTGACGGCTGCGATCAGGCTGGCGCTGAACAGGTTTCGGCCTATCCTCATGCCGTGACCCTAGCCCCCTCGGGTTCCGGTCCGGTTTCCGATCAGGGTTAGCGAATTGCTTCTTTCCTCAGACGTCTGGGTCGCCGCCCTGATCCGCCGGGCCGAGATCGAGGGCGCGTCCGCCGTAGTGGTCAAGCGCGGCGACGCCCGCGCCGGGACCGTGCTGGTCAAGGCCTATGACACCGCCAACCGCACCGCCCGCCTCTATACCGAAGCCTTCGGCCCCGACGGCGAGCGGCTGTGGATCCAGCCGGTGAAGAGTGAGTTCGAAAGCGAACTGGACGCCTATATCCAGCGCCAGCGCGGCTATGACCCCGACCTGTGGGTGGTCGAGATCGAGGATCGCCAGGGTCGCCATTTCATCACCGAAAAGGTCGCGGCCGATGGCTGAGGCGTCCCGGCGCATCGCTCGCCTGTTCCGACTGCACGGCGCCATTCTGGGCGGAGGGGCGGCCGGGTTTCTGGCGGGCGTCGTCTCGCCGCACGACTGGTCCTGGCCCCTGCGCGCAGCGGCGGCCTGGGATGCGGGGGTGCTGGTGTTTCTGGGCCTGACCCTGACGCGCGCTTGGGGCCGTTCGATCGACGACATCCGCCAGCGCGCGGCCGAAATGGATCAGGCCGGCGGCTGGGTCCTGCCGCTGGGCCTGATGGCGGCGGCGGCCAGCCTGGTGATCGTGATCGCCCTGGCGGCGGGACATGCGGCGGGTGCGCAGGCTTCGGTCTGGAGCGCCGGGGCGGCGATGGCGACCATCGCCCTGTCCTGGCTGTTCACCCACGTCATCTTCGCCCTGCATTACGCCCACGGCTATTACGCTCCAGGCCACGACGGCGGTGATCGCCGAGGTCTGATCTTTCCGGGTGAGGACGCGCCCGACGACTGGGACTTCCTGCATTTCGCCCTGGTCATCGGTGTCGCGGCCCAGACCGCCGACGTTCAGATCGCGTCGCGGCCCCTGCGCCGCCTGGCCACCCTGCACGGGCTTATGGCCTTCCTGTTCAACACCGTGATCGTGGCCCTGGCGGTCAATTTGGCGGTGGGACTGATCTAACGGGCGTCGAACGCCGCCCGCGCCGTTTCGATCCGGTCGATGTTCGCCTCGGCCCAGGTCCAGACGCCGCAGAAGGCCTCGGCCAGCGATCCGCCCAGGTCGGTCAGCCGATACTCCACCTTGGGCGGAATGACCGGGTGAACCGTCCGCACCACCAGGCCGTCGCGCTCCATGGCCCGCAGGGTCTGGGTCAGCATCTTCTGGCTGATGCCGCCGACCTGTTCGCCGATGCGGGTGAAACGCATCTCGCCGTGTTCGGCCAGAACCTCCAGCACCAGCATGGTCCATTTGTCCGCGACCCGGCCGATCACCTCGTTCACCAGCGCCTCGATGCGCGGATCGGCCGTCTGACCCGTCTCGGGATGGGCGATTTTCGCGGCGGGGAATCCAGTCATGACCATTTCTTTCTGGTGGGTAAGTATGGCGGTTTCTGGTGCCTACTTATGGGTAGAGAGTGTTCGCCCTACCTAGCCGCTCGTCCCCGAACCGCAAGGAGAAACCCTGATGGACATCGCCAACTCCACCCTTCTGATCACCGGCGGCGGCACGGGCATCGGGCGCGGCCTGGCCGAAGCCTTTCATGTGCGCGGCGCCCGGGTCATCATCACCGGCCGTCGCGAGGCGCCGCTGAAACAGGTGGCCGACGCCAATCCCGGCATGGCCTGGGCGACGCTGGACATGGACGACCCCGCGGCCATCCGCGCCTTCGCCGACCGCATCGTGCGCGACCACCCGACCCTGAACGGCGTCATTCACAACGCCGGGATCATGAAGACCGAAGACCTGATCGCTGATCCCATCGACCTGGCCACGGCCGAGGCGATGATCAGCACCAATCTGCTGGGTCCCATCCGCCTGACCGCCGGCCTGTTGCCGCACCTGCGCGCCCAGCCGTCGGCCACCATCATGACCGTGACGTCGGGCCTGGCCTTCATCCCGCTGACGGCGACCCCGACCTACAACGCCACCAAGGCGGCGCTGCACAGCTGGACCATCGCCCTGCGCGACCAGTTGCGCGACACCGCCGTCGAGGTGCTGGAGATCGCGCCGCCCGGCGTGGCCACCGACCTGATGCCGGGCCATGCCGACAACCCGGCCTATATGCCGCTGTCGGACTATGTCGCCGAGGTCATGGGTCTGATCGAGGCGGGCGATGCGCCGCGCGGTGAAATCCTGGTCGAGCGGGTCAAGCCGCTGCGCCACGCCGAAAGCAGCGGCAACTGGGACCAGGTCTTCGCCCTGCTGAACCGCTGAAATCCGGGGGTCGAGGGCTCACGTCCTCGGCCCCCGCCTTGACGCCGCCTTATTCAAGGCCCATCTGATGCTGCATCGCACCACGCGATGACCGGCGTGCTCCAGCGCGTGAGGGTCCGTTTCGGACCTGTCTGTAGAAGCGCCCGGCTATTTTTAGATCATCCGTCGCCGCATCACGCGGGGCGACGCCCGTTTCCCGCCCCTGCCTCTGGGGCCGGCGATCCGCGCGTCATCCCGGCGAAGCCCGGCCGCGCACGTCGCCGCATTCGAAAGATACGACGTGAGCAAGATCACCTTCGAGTCCATGGGCCTGAACCCGGCCCTTCTGCAGGCCCTCAAGTCCGAGGGCTACGAGACCCCCACCCCGATCCAGCAGCAGGCCATCCCCCAGGTGATGACCGGCAAGGACCTCTTGGGCATCGCCCAGACGGGCACCGGCAAGACGGCGGCCTTCGCCCTGCCGATCCTGCATCGCCTGGCGGCCAACCGCATCGCGCCCAAGCCGCGCACCACCCGTTGCCTGGTCCTGTCGCCGACGCGCGAACTGGCCACCCAGATCGGCGAGAGCTTCAAGGCCTATGGCAAACATCTGGGCTTCCGCGTCGCGGTCATCTTCGGCGGCGTGAAATACGGCGCCCAGGAACGCGCCCTGCAACAGGGTCTGGACATACTGGTGGCCGCGCCCGGCCGCCTGCTGGATCACATCCAGCAGAAGACCCTGGACCTCTCGACCTGCGAAATCTTCGTGCTGGACGAGGCCGACCAGATGCTGGATCTGGGCTTCATCAAGCCGATCCGCCAGATCGTCAGCCGCATTCCGGTGAGACGCCAGAACCTATTCTTCTCGGCCACCATGCCCAGCGAGATCGGCAAGCTGGCGGGCGAACTGCTGAAGGATCCGGTCAAGGTCCAGGTCACGCCCCAGGCCACCACGGTCGAGCGCATCAAACAGTCGGTCGTCCATATCGAACAGGGCCGCAAGCGCGCCCTGCTGACCGAGCTGTTCTCTGATCCGGGCTATACGCGCTGCCTGGTCTTCACCAAGACCAAGCACGGCGCCGACAAGGTGGCCGCCTATCTGGAAGCGGGCGGCGTCGAGGCCGGGGCCATCCACGGCAACAAGTCCCAGCCCCAGCGTGAACGCACCCTGGAAGCCTTCAAGAAGGGCAAGCTGCGGGTGCTGGTCGCCACCGACATCGCCGCGCGCGGCATCGACGTGGACGGCGTGACCCATGTGGTCAATTTCGAACTGCCCTATGTGCCCGAGGCCTATGTGCACCGCATCGGCCGCACGGCCCGCGCGGGCGCCGACGGCACGGCCATCAGCTTTGTCGCCGGCGACGAGATGAAGCTGCTCAAGGACATCGAGAAGGTCACCCGCCAGAAGATCCCGGCCATCGACCGCCGCAACGACAAGCAGCTGGCCCAGCTGGACGCCACCATCATGGCCTCGGGCGTCGGCAAGAAGGCGACCCTGCCTGAACGCGAGGGCGGGGAGCCCCAGCAGCAGCGCCGCCGCAACCCCCGCCGCGACGGCGTCCGTCCCGAGGGCGGCGGCCAGCCGCACCGCCAGCGCAAGGGCGGCCGCGACGGCGCCCGCATCGGGCCCCCGGCCCGCGCCTATGACCCCATGGCCGCCGAACGGCCGCGCACGGTCAACAATGATCCGCGTGTCGAGCCCAAGCCGGTCGACAAGCTGAAGCGCCGCCGTCGCCGCCCCTCCAACGGCGGCAAGGGCTACGCCAAGGCCTGACCCCGCTGAATGTGTTATGATCGCTGACTGAGACGACGAGACCCCTCATGTACGAAACCCAGGACATCGATACCGACAGCTTCACCCGCTCGGCCGAAATCCGCGTCTATGGACCGGAAGGGTTCGAGGGCATGCGCAAGGCCGGCCGCCTGGTGGCCGAGACCCTGGACATGATCGCCGCCCACGTCGTTCCGGGCGTCACCACCGGCGAGCTGGACGACCTGGTGCGCGAGTTCACCCTGGACAACGGCGGCCTGCCCGCCTGCCTGGGCTACAAGGGCTACACCAAGACCATCTGCACCTCGATCAACCACGTCGTCTGCCACGGCATTCCGGGCGACCGGGTGCTGAAGGAAGGGGACATCGTCAACATCGACCACACGGTCATCGTCGACGGCTGGCACGGCGATTCCAGCCGGATGTATTCGGTCGGCGAGATCAATCCGCGCGCCAGGAAGCTGATCGACGTCACCTATGAATCCCTGCGCCTGGGGCTGGAGCAGGTGAAGCCGGGCAACACCTTCGGCGACATCGGTTTCGCCATCCAGAAATACGTCGAGGCCAACCGGATGAGCGTGGTGCGCGACTTCTGCGGCCACGGCATCGGGCGCATCTTCCATGACAGCCCCAACGTCCTGCACTATGGCCGCCGGGGTGAAGGCGCTGTGCTGAAGCCCGGCATGTTCTTCACCGTCGAGCCGATGGTGAACCTGGGCAAGCCGCCGGTGAAGGTGCTGTCGGACGGCTGGACCGCCGTGACGCGCGACAAGTCCCTGTCGGCCCAGTGCGAGCACACGGTTGGGGTGACGGAAGACGGCGTCGAGATCTTCACCGCCAGTCCCGCCGACCTGTTCCGCCCGAACTGATGGGCGCTTGATCGGGCCGCGTCAGCGGTTACCGTCAAGCCGTGACCGACGCTGCCGATCCGTCCGCGAAAGCCAAGCCCCGACACACGGGCCACCGCGACCGTCTGCGCGAACGCGCGGCCAAGGGCGGGATCGAGGCCCTGCCGGACTATGAGCTGCTGGAACTGCTGCTGTTTCGGTCGATCCCCTACAAGGACACCAAGCCCCTGGCCAAGGATCTGCTGGCCCGGTTCGGCAGTCTGGAGGGCATCGGCGCCGCGACGCATGAAGCCGTCGAGGATCAGGTGGCCCAGTCCATGGGCCATGTGCGGGGCAAGCTGTCGCGGGCGGTCGCGTTGGACCTGCAACTGATCTTCGCCGTGGCCCAGCGGGTGGCCCGAGAACCGGCCGCGAAACGCCCCGTCATCTCGTCCTGGACCGCCCTGGTCGCCTATGTGCGCGTCGCGCTTCAGCATGAACCGCGCGAGCAATTCCGCGTGCTTTACCTGGACAAGAAGAACCAGCTGATCCTGGACGAGATCCAGAACCGCGGCACGGTCGACCACGCCCCCGTCTATCCGCGCGAAGTGGTGCGCCGCGCGCTGGAGCTGTCGTCCAGCGCCCTCATCCTGGTGCACAACCACCCGTCCGGCGACCCGACGCCCAGCCGCGCCGACATCGACATGACCCGTCAGGTGATCGAGGCGGGCAAGGCGCTGAACGTCCAGGTCCACGACCATCTGATCGTCGCCCGAGACGGCGTCTCCAGCTTCAAGCAACTGGGATTGATGTGACCATGTCCGACCTGTCGCGCCGCTCCGCCCTGGCCCTGGGCGCCCTGGGAACCGCCGGCCTGGCGGCCACGACGGCCCGCGCCCGGGACGCCGCCCCCGCCGTCCTGGTCTCGACCTGGGATTTCGGCGCCACCGCCAACGCCGCAGGCCTGCAGGCCATGCGTCAGGGCGGATCGGCCCTGGACATGGTCGAGGCGGCGGCCAAGGTGGCCGAGGCGGACACGACCAACAGTTCCGTCGGCCTGGGCGGCATGCCGGACCGCGAGGGCCGGGTCACCCTGGACGCCGTGGTCATGAACCACCAGGGAGATATCGGCGCGGTCCTGGCGCTGGAAGACGTTGTCCATGCCGTCTCGGTGGCTCGCCGGGTGATGGAGCAGACGCCGCACGTCATGCTGGCCGGTGCCGGCGCGCGCGATTTCGCGGTCGAACAGGGCTTTCCCACCCAATCGCTGCTGACGCCCGAGGCGGAACGGGCCTGGCGAGAATGGCTGAAGGAGTCGCATTACGCCCCGCGCGCCAACAGCGAGAATGACGACTGGCGCAACCGGACGCCGGGCGGGCCCCTGGATCACGACACCATCGGCGTCCTGAGCATCGGGCCTGACGGCCATCTGGCGGGCGCCTGCACCACCTCGGGCATGGCCTTCAAGATGCGGGGCCGCATCGGCGACAGCCCCATCGTCGGGGCGGGCCTCTATGTCGACGACGAGGTCGGCGCCGCCACCGGCACCGGGGTGGGCGAGGATATCGTGCGGGTCGCCGGCTCTCATTCCGTGGTCGAGGCCATGCGCGCGGGCCTGGATCCCACGGCCGCCTGTCGCCGGGTGATCGAGCGTCTGGCCCGGCTTCGCGGCGACAAGGTGGCGGCGTCGCAGGTGGCGCTGCTGGCGCTGGACCGCCAGGGCCGCGCCGGCGGTTTCGCGCTCCAGCCCGGCTTCACCTATGCGGTGACCACGGCGGCGGGCGACACCCGGATCGAACGGGCCGGATCGCTGTTCGACGCGGCCTGAGACCGCAAATCCTAGGCCGACATTAAGGATTACCGTTCAGGCTGGGCCCGATCCGCAGCGAGACCCTCGCCCATGCCCATGTCCGCCGAGACGCTTCGCGCCCATCTGGTCGAAGCCTTTCCCGACGCCGAGATCGAGATCACCGATCTGGCCGGCGACGGCGACCACTATCGCGCCCGCATCGTCTCGACCGCCTTCACCGGCCTGGCGCGCGTGCGCCAGCACCAGATGGTCTATGCCGCCCTGAAGGGCCAGATGGGCGGCGAACTGCACGCCCTGGCCCTCGAAACCTCGGCGCCGACAGGAGGCTGACCGATGCGTTATCGCCCGTTCGGACGTTCCGGCGCCGCCATCTCGAACCTGACCCTTTCGCTGGGGTTCGACGCCCTGGGCCGCGGTCCGCTCGAAGCCAAGGAACTGATCTATTCGGCGCTGGAGGCGGGCATCAACGCCTATCGGCTGGAAACCGCCGATCCCGTGCTGGCCGAGGTGGTGGGCCAGGCCCTATCGCACATCGACCGCAAGCTGGTCTGCGTCAGCCTGGCCCTGGGCCGGGGCGACGGACGGCGCGGCCATGAGCGCGATTTCTCGGCCGAGGGCATGACCGGCGCCATCGACCGGGCGCTGCACGTCTCGGGCCTGGGCTGGTTCGACGCCGCCCTGCTGGAGGAACCCGCCGAGGACGAACTGCCCCAGGCGTCGCTGAACGCGCTCAAGGCCTTGCGATCCACCGGGCGGGTGCGGCTGCTGGGCGTCGCCGGCGAGGGCGACGTGATGGACACCTATGTCTCGACCGGGGCCTTCGACGTCCTGGTCACCCCCTATCATGTGAATTCCGAATGGCGGGTGCGTCACCGCATCCGCACCGCGCGCGAACAGGACATGGCCATCTTCGCCTATGGCTATTTCCCCGACAGCCTGCAGAGCGCGCGCAAGGCCGCGGCCCTGGACGGCCGCAAGCGGGGCTGGTTCGGCCTGGGCGGCGGCGGGCGGCCCAAGGATGATCCCCTTGCCGGCGCCGGCACCTTCGCCTTCGTGCATCAGACGCCGAACTGGGACGCCGAGAGCATCTGCCTAGCCTACGCCCTGACCGAGCCGGCCGTCTCCAGCATTCTGATCTCGGCCGATGCGCCTGGACGGATCGAGACCCTGGCCGCGGTGACCGAGCGCGACATGCCACCCGGTCTGGCCGCCCAGATCGAGATGGCCCGGATCAACACCCGGGCGGCCTGATCCACTTTCGGCCCCGCCTTGACCGCGCCCCCTTCGGCGCCTAGCTGACGGGCCTGCTGCCGAGAGGATCCGCCTTGACCGACGCCGCCGCCGACCCCGTCCACGCCTTCATCGCCCAGACCGTGGCCGAGCACCCGGTGGTGCTGTTCATGAAGGGCACGCCCGAGGCCCCGCGCTGCGGCTTCTCGGCCCTGACAGTCCAGATCCTGGATCACGTCGGCGCGCCCTTCGTCGGGGTCGATGTCCTGCAGGACGAGGCCCTGCGCGAGGGCATCAAGGCCTTCACCGACTGGCCGACCATCCCCCAGTTGTATGTGAAAGGCGAGTTCGTGGGCGGGTCGGACATCGTGCGCGAGATGTTCGGCGCCGGGGAGCTTCAGACCCTGCTGGCCGAAAAGGGCGTCGCCCTGGGCCAGGACTGATGGCGCGACCGCATCTGGCGCCGCGCCCGGACCGTGAGGTCTTCGAATTGCCGCTGGATGTGCGGCCCGAGCACATCGACGAGAACGGCCACGTCAACAACGTCGTCTATGTCGGCTGGCTTCAGGACGCCGGCACGGCCCACTGGAACGCCCGGTTCGACGCCGAGACGCGGGGGAAATGGTCGTGGGTCGGGACCCGGCACGAGATCGACTATTTCCGCCCCATCCCGCCCGAGGCCGTCGGGGTGAAGGCGCGCACCTGGGTCGGAGATCCGCAGGGGCCGCGTTTCAACCGCTATGTCCGCATCGAGGACGGGGAGGGTCGGCTGTGCGCCCAGGGGGTGACGGAATGGGTCCTGGTGGACGCCGCCACCATGCGGCCGCACCGCATTCCCGCCGACATCCTGCCGGCCTTCCAGCGCTGAGGTGCGGGCCTGAGGCTTTCAGCCCTGGGGCAGTTGCAGCGGATTGTTGACCGAGACGCGAGACCCAGGGTTCAGACCCAGTTCCTCGAACGACCATTTCACCTCGATCCCGTCGGCGACTGGGCGGTCGCAGCGGTCTTCTTCAAGACGGCGAAGGGTGATCACCGCCTCGCCGCCGCGTCGGCTGACCACCGGCTTCAGGCTGTCCTTTTCGGTGCAGCCGTTCGACGTCACCCAGAAGACCGCCATGTCGCGGCTGAAGGCCGCAGCGTGCAGGGGCTCCAGCTGACCGGGCATGGGCTCGGCCTGCGGCGGATTGGCCGACGCCTGGGACCAGGGTCGCCACGACGCGCACCCGGCCAGCAGGATCGCCGTCACCGTCAGAAGGGCGGCCGCCCGTTTCACGATTGTCGCCTCCGCTCCATGCCAGCGTAGAATGCGCTGGTTCGCGCCAAAAGGGAACGGAAAGGACGAGGAAAGGGCCGCGATCAGGCGGCGGCTTCGGCCGTGGCGTCCGGGGTCGCCGTCTTGCGCGGGCCCGGACGGCCCAGAAGGAAGCCCTGGACCTCATCGCATCCCTGTTCGCGCAGAAAGTCCAGCTGTCCCGGGGTTTCCACCCCCTCGGCCAGGACCGGGATGTCCAGGCTCTCGCCCAGCGTAAGGACGGCGCGGATGATGGCGCGGGCCTGGGGGCTTCCGTCCAGCTCCGACATGAAGGACCGATCCAGCTTGATCTTGTCGAACGGGAAGGCCCGCAGGGTCGACAGGGACGAATAGCCGGTGCCGAAGTCGTCCATGGCGATGGAGACGCCGAGAGCTTTCAGTTGGCGCAAGACATGAATGGTGCGCTCCAGGTCGGTGATCATGGCCGTCTCGGTGATTTCCAGCTCCAGGCGCGAGGGCGCCAGGCCGGTTTCCAGCAGGACCTGGTGAACCAGCCGCGGCAGATCGACGTGCGACAGCTGCACCGGCGACAGGTTGACGGCGATCTTGTGCGGTTCGGGCCAGGCGGCGGCTTCGGCGCAGGCGGTTCTGAGCACCCATTCGTCGATCGGCAGGATCAGGCCTGTTTCTTCCGCCAGCGGGATGAAATGCTCCGGCGAGATATATCCGCCGTCGGCCTGGGGCCAGCGCAACAGGGCTTCGTAGCCGATCACCCGGCCGCTCTCGACCGAGGCCTGGACCTGATAGTGCAGTTCGAACCGCCCCGCATCCAGGGTTTCGCGCAGAGCCAGGGTCATCCGCCGGCGTTCCCGCACGGCCTGGTCCATCGCGCTTTCATAGAAGCAGACGTCAGTCGTCAGGGACGCCTTGGCCCGATACATGGCCAGGTCGGCATTGTTCACCAGGTCCGAAACCTGTTGCGCGTCGTCGGGCCAGAAGGCGATGCCGATGCTGGCGCCGCAGCCGATTTCGACACCTTCCAGCATGACCGGCGCGATGATCGCCTCGCGCAGCCGCTCGGCGATGGTCAAGGCTTCTTCCCGAGCCTCCACCGGCACGATGGCCACGAATTCGTCCCCGCCCAGCCGGGCCAGGAATTCGCCCTGCCGCGCGGCGGCCCGCATCTGTTCGGCGACATGGACCAGCAGGCGGTCGCCGATTGCGTGGCCGTAGATGTCGTTGATTTCCTTGAACCGGTTCAGGTCGATGGCGAACAGGGCGAACCGGTCGCCATCGTCGGCCAGGGCGGCCTGGCGTTCCAGTTTTTCCAGGAAGCTGGCCCGATTGGGCAGTTCGGTCAGGCTGTCGTTGCGCGCCAGGTGGGCGATGCGTCGCTCCTGGGCCAGCCGCATGCGAAGATCACGGACGGCGAAAACCCGGACCTGGCCATTGATATCGACCCCGCTCATCGTCCGGACCGCGACCTCGACCGGAACCAGGGCGCCGTCTCTGGTCCGCAGTTCGCTCTGGACCAGGCCGCTGTCCATGGAGTCTGCGGAATCGATCCATTGGGCCACCCGTCCGCCGCGAATGATGTCCATTGAA
Organism: Brevundimonas sp.; assembly: GCF_019636155.1. Lineage (GTDB taxonomy): Bacteria > Pseudomonadota > Alphaproteobacteria > Caulobacterales > Caulobacteraceae > Brevundimonas. The sequence goes on from NZ_JAHBYB010000004.1 coordinate 93,292, forward strand.
AGGCCGCTCAGTTCCGCGAAGGCGCCGTTGGCCATGATCACGCCGTCAGGGCCTTCCACCACCATGCCGTCGACGGTGCTGTCGATCAGCTGGTTCAGCCGGAGGGCGCCCTGACGCCGCGACTGGTCGTCCAGCATGTGGCCGACCACCGAAATGCCCATGATCAGAAAGCCGATCGCCGCCACGGCCATGGCCAGCAGGCTCTGCGCCTCTTCGCCCGTCGGCGTTCCCGGCAGGGGCGCCAGGGGCAGAACCGTCATCGCCGCCATGCCGGTGAAATGCAGCGCCACGATCGCGACCACCAGCAGCAGCGCCCCGATCCGCGCCTTGATCCCCGCGCCGAAGCGGGCGGCGGCGTCGAACGCCAGGACCCCGCCCATGATCGCGGCGATCACCGAGACGGTCACATAGATCGGCGACCAGTAGACGATGGCGTCCGAGGTGAAGGCCGCCATGCCGGTATAATGCATCATGGTGACGGTGACGCCGAACAGGCCGCCGGCCAGGGCGGGCGCGCGCCGGTTCCGGCGGGCGCCGATGCTCATCACCAGGTAGGACCCGATCATCGCCAGGACCAGGGACAGGGCGGTCAGTCGCGGCTCATAGGCGACATCGACGCCCGGCCGGTAGGCCAGCATGGCCACGAAATGAGTGCACCAGATTGTGGCGCCGCCGGCCACCCCGCCCATCAAGGCCCAAAGCGGCCGCGCGCCCGTCGAGGCCGCCCGCACACGTCGGAACATTCTGATCGTCACCAGCGAACCGATCAGGCAGATGACCGCCGCCAGAAGCGTCAGCGCATGATCATGCTGATCGACAAGGCAGGAAAGGAAACGCATGGCGAGGAGACCCTGATCAATGTCCGGACATCCGAATAGGGCTTGGCCATTACGTCAGCGGTAAGAAACACGGTTAAAGTCTCTTAAGGTACTGACGAGAAATAACTTTCTTCACAACTCGACATTGTCGGTCAGGAACGTCTCAAAAGAGAAAAGGCCCCGGATCGCTCCGGAGCCCTTCCAAAATCGTCTGCAGGACGCCTTAGGACGAGTAGTATTCGACCACCAGGTTCGGCTCCATCTTCACCGCATACGGCACGTCGGCCAGTTCCGGCACGCGGGCCACGCGGACCGAGAAGCCGCGATCGCCGATTTCCAGATAGTCGGGCACGTCACGTTCCGACGACTGCTGGGCTTCCAGCACCAGGGCCATGTTGCGCGACTTTTCCTTCACCTCGACCACATCGCCAACCGACAGGCGATAAGAGGCGATGTTCACCTTCTTTCCGTTGACGGTCACGTGGCCGTGGTTGACGAACTGACGCGCGGCCCAGACGGTCGGCACGAATTTGGCGCGATAGACGACGGCGTCCAGACGGGCTTCCAGCAGGCCGATCAGGTTCTCGGGCGTGTTGCCCTTGCGACGGGCGGCCTCGTCATAGGTCTTGCGGAACTGCTTCTCGGTCAGGTTGCCGTAATAGCCCTTCAGCTTCTGCTTGGCCTTCAGTTGCAGGCCGAAGTCCGAAACCTTGGACTTGCGGCGCTGGCCGTGCTGGCCGGGGCCGTAGGAGCGCTTGTTGACCGGGGACTTGGACCGGCCCCACAGGTTTTCACCCATGGCGCGGTCGATCTTGTATTTGGCGCTGTGGCGCTTCGACATGCGTCGTCTCTCTATGCGGATGCGGCCCGGCATCCCCGGTATTGGGAATGCGATCTCAACGGCGGTCCACGCATCGTCCGTAATGGATCGCGCCCCGGGCTTGCGACCGGGGCGTGAAGGCGGGGCTTATCGACGCCCCGCCCGCCAGAGTCAAGCTCAGGCCGTGGCCGCCGCGAACAGTGCGTTGGCCTTGTTCCAGTTCACCACGCTCCAGAAGGCCTTCAGGTAATCGGCCCGCCGGTTCTGGTATTTCAGGTAGTAGGCGTGCTCCCAGACGTCGGCGCCCAGGACCACGGCGCCCTTTTCATCGGCCACGTCCATCAGGGGATTGTCCTGGTTGGGGGTCGAGGTGATCTTCAGCTTGCCATTCTGTACGATCAGCCAGGCCCAGCCCGAGCCGAACTGGCCGGCGCCGGCGGCGTTGAAGTCTTCCTTGAACTTGTCCATCCCGCCCAGGTCGCGGTCGATGGCGGTGGCCAGTTCGGCCGAGGGTTCGCCGGTCTGGCCCTGCGGCGCCAGCAGTTCCCAGAACAGGCTGTGGTTCCAGTGACCGCCGCCGTTGTTGCGGACCGCCTTGGGCGCCTTGGAGATGGCGGCGAACAGATCTTCCAGCGACTTGCCCTGCAGGCCGGCGTCGGCGTCGACCGCCTTGTTCAGATTGTCGACATAGGCCTGATGGTGCTTGTCATGGTGGAAGGTCATCGTCTCCTTGTCGATAGCCGGCTCCAGCGCGTCGTAGGCGTAGGGCAGGGGGGGAAGGGTGAAGGCCATGACCATTTCCTTTCAGTACGTGAGGCTGGGCCTCATCTAGGGACTCGCGCGCCGATCCCAAGGCGGTTGCGGCGGAATCTTGGCTAGCGCCCGTTAGGCACGATTCTCGGGAACGGGTGACGGGATACTCCCGTTCCTCGAGCGAAAGGAGCCGTCTTATGGCGTATCCCGCCGCCACGCCCACGGATGATCAGATCGCCCGGCTGACCGAACGTCTGATCGACCTGTCGGAACGGATGACCGACGAGCAGGTCCTGGACGTCGCCGACGCCCTTCATGACAGGCTGCGCGAGCGCCGCCGCCTGAGGGGACGCAGTCACCGGCGTCTCGAGGGCCGGATGCATCCCGGTTCGTTCGACATGAGGGTCTAGGAGACACCCCTGACGTGGGCTTTGAGACAGTCCCGAACGGCGCGTTTCAGGTCGCCAGGGGCCGAGATGATGTCCACTCCGTCGGCCTGGAAGACCGCCTTCACGGCGGCGTCCAGTCCCTGTGGCAGGGCCTCGACCACACGCCGTTCGCCCTTGTCGTGAAGGCAGAAACCCAGTTCGACGCAGAGAGCCGTGAACATCGGCGCCAGCCGGTCGTGCAGATCCTCGTCATAGGTCATGATCGGACTCCTTTCAGCCGGGCGGCATGGAAGGCGATGTGGTCGGCGATGAAGCTGGCCATGAAGAAATAGGAATGGTCGTATCCTGGCTGCATCCGCAGGGTCAGGGGCTGGCCCGCCGCCTCGGCCGCCGCCGTCAGTAGTTCCGGCTTCAGCTGTTCGGACAGGAAGGGATCGGCGTCGCCCTGGTCCACCAGGATGTCGTCGAAGGCGCCGCGCGCCGCTGCGTTCTCGATCAGCAGGGCCGCATCATGCCGCGCCCATTCGGTCCGGTCTTCGCCCAGATAGGCTGTGAACGCCTTTTCGCCCCAGGGGCAGCGGGTCGGGGAGGATATTGGCGCGAAGGCCGAGACGCTGCGGAACAGGTCCGGGTGGCGCAGGGCCAGGGTCAGGGCGCCATGCCCGCCCATGGAATGGCCCATGACCGAACGCACGCCCGTGGTCGGAAACTCCGCGTCGATCAGGGCGATCAACTCGTCCGTGACATAGGTCTCCATGCGAAAATGCGACGCCCACGGCGCCTGGGTCGCATCGACGTAGAAACCCGCCCCCTGACCCAGGTCATAGGCCGGATCGTCCGCCACCCCTTCGCCGCGCGGGCTGGTGTCGGGCGCGACGACGATCACCCCGTGGTCGGCCGCTGCCCGATAGGCGCCGGCCTTGGTGGTGAAATTGTCCTCGGTGCAGGTCAGGCCCGACAACCAGATCACCACCGGAAACGGCCCCTCGCCCGCCGGAACGAAGACCGACAGGGTCATGGGTGTGCCGGTCGTCGCGCTGTCGTGCTTCAGATAGCGCAGGGTTCCGCCGTGGACGGTGTGGGTCTTGGTGGTCTCTAAGGTCATGCCGTCCGGTTAGCACCCCGTGGCCGGCGGGGGCTATCCCGGCCGATGCAGGGCGCAGATCTTGTTGCCGTCCGGATCGCGCAGATAGGCCAGGACCAGCGTGCCGAACGGCCCGTTGCGCTCGCCCGGCGGATCCTCGATGGATCGGCCGCCGGCGGCCACCCCGGCGTCGTGGAAGGCCTGGACCATCTCGGGCGTCCTGGCGTGGAAGCCCAGGGTGCCGCCGTTGGCGTGACAGGCAGGCTCGCCGTCGATCGGCCTGCCGACCGCGAAGGCGCCCCGCGCCGTTCGCCACCAATAGCGGCCCTTGGGATCGGGCCCCTGCGCCGGTTCGATTCCCAGAGCCCCCAGCGCCGCGTCATAGAAGCGCCGTGACGCCTCGGGGTCATTGGCGCCCAAGGTGACGTGCGTGAACATGAAAGCCTCTCCCAGCAGGTTAGTTTCTTTTTGAAACTATGCCTCATCGAAGGTCAAGGCATGGATGTCCACCACCTCGCCTGTCCGACTGTTCTTCCAGACCAGATTGTTCGTTGCATGGAATTCCGGATAGGCGAGCACCTGCTCAACTCTGTCTTCCCAGAAATCAACGGCATACGGCTTCGCGCCCGGCGTCAGATCCTGGCGTTCGAACACCCAGTTACCTTCTTCGCCCGAGAGAGTCAGGCGGCGGGCGGGCGGGCCGCTCGACTCGGCGAAAAACTCATACTTGGGCCGCGAGGGCTCAACCCAGGTGACGGCCGCACCGAGTTCCGCTTCGGTCAGGTCGGGAAAGCGGCGTCTCATCTCCACGGCACCCACGCCCGGCTCGCGCCAGACAGCCTGAATCTCCGCGACCGTCCGGCCAGAGCCTTCTACATGCGGCGCGCCATCAAACCGGGCCGGGTCACGAATGATCGGTCGTGGCATCCCGGGAGCCCTACTCCTGTTCGACAGGCGCCGGGCGCCGGGCAGCATCCTGCGCCGTATTCAGGAAGGCCATCATCGCCGGAACTTCATCCTCGGCCAGTTCGCCTTCGAGGACGCGAAAGGTCAACTGACCGTCGAGAGCCTCCAGCACACCCACGCGCTCGCCCGCCGCGATGTAGAGAGGCAGGCCCAGGCGGCTGAGAATCTGTTCGTCACCGGACTGCGGCACGAGATTCTCGCGCTCGCAGACGATCGCACCGATTCCCACGTCGTCGGGCTGAGGTGGAACCTCGCCCGCCGAGAGCGCTTCGGCGACCCAGGGGGCCGGAACGCTTTCGACGGCATCGCCCTTAGTGAACATGGCGTCGCAGGCGCCGAAGGGCGTGGCCTGAAGCAACACGCCGAAAATCGCCGTCGCGATCATCATCAGAACACCACCACGCTGCGGATGCTCTTGCCCTCGTGCATCAGATCAAATGCCTCGTTGATGCGTTCCAGTGGCAGGGTGTGGGTGATCATCGGGTCGATCTCGATCTTGCCATCCATATACCAGTCGACGATCCGGGGCGTATCGGTGCGGCCGCGTGCGCCGCCGAAAGCCGAACCACGCCAGACGCGGCCGGTGACCAGCTGGAACGGGCGGGTGGCGATCTCCTTGCCCGCCTCGGCCACGCCGATGACCACGCTTTCGCCCCAGCCGCGGTGGCAGGCTTCCAGCGCCTGGCGCATGACCACTGTGTTGCCGGTGCAGTCGAAAGTGTAGTCGGCCCCGCCGCCGGTCAGTTCGACCAGATGGGCGACCACGTCCGACACCTCCTTCGGGTTGACGAAATGGGTCATGCCGAAGCGACGGCCCCATTCTTCCTTGTCGGCATTGATGTCGACGCCGACGATCATGTCGGCCCCGACCATCTTCAGCCCCTGAATGACGTTCAGCCCGATGCCGCCCAGGCCGAAGACCACGGCGTTGGCGCCCGGCTCGACCTTGGCCGTATTGACCACGGCGCCGATGCCCGTCGTCACGCCGCAGCCGATGTAGCAGGCCTTGTCGAAAGGGGCGTCCTTGCGGATTTTCGCCACCGCGATCTCGGGCAGGACGGTGTAGTTCGAGAAGGTCGAGCAGCCCATGTAGTGGGCGATGGCCTGGCCCTTGTAGCTGAACCGCGACGTTCCGTCGGGCATGACGCCCTTGCCCTGGGTCGCGCGGATCGAGGTGCACAGATTGGTCTTGCGCGACAGGCACGACTTACACTGGCGGCATTCGGGCGTGTACAGCGGGATCACATGGTCCCCAACCTGAAGGCTGGTCACGCCCGGCCCCACCTCGACCACCACGCCCGCGCCCTCGTGGCCCAGGATCGAGGGGAAGATGCCTTCGGAGTCCAGCCCGTCCAGGGTGTAGGCGTCGGTGTGGCAGACGCCGGTGGCCTTGATTTCGATCAGCACCTCGCCGGCGCGCGGCCCTTCCAGATCGACCTCGACGATTTCAAGCGGGCGTTTGGCCTCGAAGGCGACGGCGGCGCGGGTCTTCATGAAGGGCTCCGGAAACTCGGGTCATTCCGCAGGGAGGCGGGTCGGCCGGATCGTGGCGCAAGGCGGGGCCTCGGATCAACGGCCTTTGTCGGGCCGGCGCCGCTTCAGGCCGGAACGATCAGGGGGACCACCTGTCCGCCGTCGGCGGGCGGCGACGGGCGCGCCCCGGTCACGACCGGCAGGCGCACGGTGATCGCCGTGCCCTCGCCCAGGGTGGAATCGACTGTCATCCGGCCACCGTGCAGTTCGGCCAGGGACCGCACCAGGGACAGGCCCAGGCCGGTGCCCTGAGATTTCTGATCGGCGGCGCCGGCCTGTTCGAACGGGCGGCCCAGCCGGGCGATGTCGTCCGGCGCGATGCCCACGCCGGTGTCGGCCACGACCAGCTCCAGATAAGGGCCCACCGCTTCCAGCGTCAGGGTGACCGAGCCGCCGGCGGGGTTGAATTTGAGGGCGTTGGATAGCAGGTTCAGGGCGATCTGCTTCAGCGCCCGGCGGTCGGCGGCGACCTCGACCGGATCACCGGGCTGGACCACCGCCAGATCCAGGCCCTTGTCGACCGCCTGGATGCGAACCAGGGCGACGGCCGCCGACACCGTCTCGCGCGCGTCGAACCGCTCCAGCACCAGTTCGTAGCGCTCGGCCTCGATCTTGGAGACGTCCAGCACGTCGTTGATCAGGTCGAGCAGGTGGTTGCCCGCCTCGTGGATGGAGACGGCGTATTCAGCGTAGCGGGGCGGCAGGGGGCCGAACAGCGACTGGCGCATCATGTCCGAGAAGCCGAGGACGGCGTTCAGGGGGGTGCGCAGTTCGTGGCTCATATTGGCCAGGAAGCGGGTCTTGCCGGCGCTGTGGGCCTCGGCCTCGGCGCGGGCGGTCTCCAGGGCGACCTCGTGGGCGTATTGGGCAGTGTCGTCGAAGGCCAGGGCGACGATCCGGCCGCCCGGCGCCGGCGCATCCTGTCCCTGAAACGCCAGGACGATGCGGCGATCCAGGGCCAGGCGCGGGGCGAACCGCACCAGAGTCGTCCGTCCGCCGACGGCCTTGTCCAGGGCGGACAGGACGGCCGGACGATCCGGGGCGTGAACGGCGGCGATCAGTCCCTGGGCGAACAGGGAATCGACAGGCAGGGCCGGCGGGGCGGCGCCATAGGCGGCCAGGATCCGGCCGCCTGGCTCCAGCACCAGGGTCAGGGCCGGCAGGGTGGTCAGCAGGCCCTCGGCGCGGGTCAGGGCCTGGTCGGTCGCCGCGCGGCGCACCTGACGATGGCGGTCCGACAGACGCGCGGCGGCCAGGGCGGCGGCGACGACGGCGAAACCGACCAGGGCCGCCACGACCGGCGCCGAGGGTCCGGGTCCGGCCAGGGCGGCCGAGGCCAGGCCGGCGGCGATGGCGGCCGCCGCGCCCAGGCCCGCGATCGGCATGAGGCGGGCGCGATCCAGGATCAGGCCCGCCGCCAGGGGGGTGAGGGCCGCCGCCGCCAGGGGCCCGGACAGGCCGCCCGTCAGGCCCGCAACCGCCGTGGCGGCCAGGCACCAGACCACCAGGACCAGGGCGCGGGGCCCCGGGCCGTCGCGCCAGAGCAGGGCCAGTCCCGCCGCACCCGGCGCCGCGAGGACCAGCAGGCCGGCCAGGACGGTGTCTTCCAGACCCGCCGCCCCCAGCAGACGACCGCCCAGGGCGATGAGGGCCGCCAGGAGCGCCCAGGCCGCATGCCAGGCGGCCAGGACCGGGCGCGCGCCGGTCTGGGGCCTGACGGCGGTCTGTGGGACGGTGGCGGTCAATCGGAAATCCGGCGTTGAGAAGGCGCGTCACCCTAACTTTCGCGGCGAGTCGGCTAAAGACGGATCGCGCGACAGGCGAGGATCGGCTGGGTCCGAACCCTGTTCACCTGGGGATGGGCGGCCGATTGTCCTTAACGGGCCAAAGCCCTATCTGGCGGCCATGGACCCCGCCCCCCCCGCTCCGACAGAGACGATCGACGCCATTCTGGCCGAACTGGTCGATGAGTTCGACCTGCTGGGCGACTGGGAAGGGCGGATCGAATATGTCATCGACCTGGGGCGCGGGCTGGAGGCCCTGCCCGAGGCTGATCGGGTGGAGGCCAACAAGGTGCCGGGCTGCGCCGCCCAGGTGTGGCTGGCGTCCGAGGCGCGGGACGGGCGGCTGTGGTTCCGGGCCGATTCCGACAGCGCCCTGTCTAAGGGGAACGTCGCCTTGCTGCTGAAGCTGTATTCGGGCCGGACGCCGGATCAGATCCTGGCCTTCGACGCCCGGGCGGCCCTGGATCGGCTGGGCCTGCCGCAGGCGCTGACGCGACAACGCGCCAATGGGCTGAACAGCATGGTGGGGCGGATCAGGGAAGCGGCCCAGGCCCAGGCCTGATCAGCCTATCCGATAGTGGCGGGCCAGAGCGTCCAGGGCTTGACCCAGCACCGCCTTGCCTTGGCGCCGGCGCAGGCCCAGCCCCTCTTCCGCCAGTCGCAGGGAAGAGCCGCGCACGCAGATCCGGTCCAGCATGGGCCGTAGCCGGGGATCGACCGAGGCCAGGGCCGCCGCGACGCGCCGCGCCGCCGACAGGGCGCGGTCGCCCGGCTCGACCCGCGCCGACGTCCCGCCGCCCGAGCGGGGCAGGGCGTCCCAGCGCATGGTCAGGGAGGGACCGGACAGGGCCGTCTCCGCGTCGGCGCGCAGCCGTTCGCCGGCGGCGGCCTGGATCGCGCTGAGGAAGGGCCGCCCGTCGGCGCCGCGTCGCCGCGCCAGCCAGGCCAGGGGGCTTTCGCCCAGATTGGCCCGCCGGAGGGCCAGCCGCCCGTCCGCCTGCATGACCGGCCGTTCGCCCGGCAGGACGCCGGGTCGGCCCGCGTTGTCGGGCGGATCGATCCGCTCGGGCCGCAGCCGCCATCCGCCGCCTCCGCGCACCGACAGACCGGGGCGCCGGACCAGGTCGGCGAAGGCTGCTTCGTCGATCACGGCGACGATGCGCGAGCGCCGGTCCGGACCCAGCCGGATCGCATAGCCGCCGTCCCGCGCCTCCAGCCAGGCGCCGATGCGGGACAGCAGGGCGCGGGCGCGTTCGGGCGTCACGGTCATCGCGGCAACTCGCAGCGAGGCGTCTCGAACAGGGCGCCGATCAGGGTCTCGATCCGGTCCAGAAGGGCATCCAGTTCGGGCCGGTCCCGCTCGTCCTCGACCCAGCGGCAGGCGTTTCCGGCCGTGGCCCGATTGACGCCGAAGACATGGCCGACCCGCTCCAGCGGCCAGCCGAAACAGATGTGGCTGACATACATGGCCAGCCAGCGGGCGCGGCAATGCCCGTCCCGCAGCCGCTCGCGCGAGGCGATCCGCCCGGCTGACAGGCCCGTGGCGGCGGCGACCAGATGGATGGCCAGGCCGGCCTTGGACCGGTCGGTCTCGATGACCGGCACATGATAGGGTTCGGACACGCTCTTATACTCCCCTGGTCTGAAGCGCGGACCCGTCGAACGCGAAGCGCGACGAGATAGGAAAATAGTCCTACACAACCGAAACGTCAGATCTGGTCGTGCGCCCGCCCGACGTGAACGGACGGCCTCGGCGAGGCGGATGAGCGCGGTGTTGGGACAAAAAAGGAGTTCGCTTGACTCGCGACTCTCGACGCCGATTCGCAAATCAGCCTACGATTCGCCTTAATGGGCGGCGTTAACGCTTCTTAAGGCTTCGGCCCGTTAACGTCGGAACAAGGTTACCCGTCCGTCCGATGACGGGTCATACGGCCAAGCTTTGCCTGGAGGGGCATGAATGCGCGTTCTGCTGATTGAAGACGATCACGCCACGGCGCAAAGCATCGAGCTTATGCTCAAGTCCGAGGGCTTCAATGTCTACACGACGGACCTGGGTGAAGAAGGCATCGATCTGGGCAAGATCTATGACTACGACCTGATCCTGCTGGACCTGAACCTGCCGGACATGAACGGCCTGGAAGTGCTTCGCCAGCTGCGCGTGGGCAAGATCAACACCCCGGTGATGATCCTGTCAGGCACCCACGAGATCGAGACCAAGGTGAAGACCTTCGGCGGCGGCGCCGACGACTATATGACCAAGCCGTTCCACAAGGACGAACTGATCGCCCGCGTCCACGCGGTGGTGCGTCGGTCCAAGGGTCACGCCCAGGCCATCATCCACACCGGCGAGATCGCCGTGAACCTGGACGCCAAGACGGTCGAGGTGAACGGCCATCGCGTGCATCTGACCGGCAAGGAATATCAGATGCTGGAGCTGCTTTCCCTGCGCAAGGGCACGACCCTGACCAAGGAAATGTTCCTGAACCACCTGTATGGCGGCATGGACGAGCCGGAACTGAAGATCATCGACGTCTTCATCTGCAAGCTGCGCAAGAAGCTGGCGACGGCGGCGGGCGGCAAACACTATATCGAAACCGTCTGGGGCCGCGGCTATGTCCTGCGTGACCCGGCGGAAGGCGCGCAGACCGTCGCCGCCTGATCCGGTTCGGATCCTGAACATCGAAACGCCCGCCGGGATGACCGGCGGGCGTTTTCTTGTGCGGAACGGGCTGCGATGCGGCGCACGTCCATTCAAGGCTGATATGGCCCGACGATTTTGAGGATCAAGAATTGCGCCGGACGAAAGTGTGCGCAGACTGCGGAGCCTCTGAAGATGCGGGAGGCGGCGCGCGATGAAGCTGGACAACACCGATCCGACCTATGGCACGGTCGCGGCGGGCCATGCGCCGGATGTTCTGTATCACGGCACCCGCGCCGACCTGTCGGTCGGCGACCTGCTGCGGCCCGGCTTCGCCTCGAATTGGGAGGATCGGCGGCCCCTGTCCTGGATCTACATGTCCGGCCTGCTGGAACCCGCCGTCTGGGGCGCCGAACTGGCGGTGGGCGAGGGGCGTCCGCGCGTCTTCATCGTCGAGCCGACAGGCCTGATCGAGGACGACCCCAACCTGACCAACAAGAAGTTTTCCGGCAACATCACCCTGTCCTACCGCTCGCGCGAGCCTTTGCGGATCGTCGGCGAGGTCATGGACTGGCAAGGGCATTCGCCCGAAGAGGTTCGGGCCGCCCGTGAGAAGATCGACGCGGCATGGACCGGCGGTCCGTCCCGCATCATCGACTAACCGCCGAACGCCCCCGCAAGCGCGTTGAACATCGGCGTCGGTTCGCCCGCGGGGTCGAACAGCAGGGGGCTGTCCCTGCCGTCGTCGCGGTCGTCGCGGCGCCGCCAGCTGTCGGTGTCGCGCACGCCCCAGACGGTGAAGGCGTAACGCTGGGCGTCCGGCAGGGCCATGAAGGCCTCGGCCAGTTCGGCGACGCGGGCGGTCTGCTGGGCCCGGCGTTGTGAGGGCGAGCGCGGATCGAAGGGGCCGTCGCGGCGCAGGGAGGCGTCCAGTTCCGACACATGGATCGGCAGGCCGAAGCGGGCGGCCTCGCGGATGAAGGCGGCGGTCTGGCCGGCCGGAATCTCGATGTCCAGGTGCGACTGGGTGCCGACGCCCCCCACCGGCGCCCCGGCCTTCAGCAGGCGCTCCAGCAGGCGCAGGAAGGTCGCGCCCTTCACCGGATTGTTCTCCAGATTGTAGTCGTTCAGGAACAGGACGGCGCCGGGGTCGGCGGCCCTGGCCTGTTCGAAGGCGCGGATCATGTAGCCGTCCTGACCCAGGGCCTGGCTGTAGAGGCAGTCGCGCAGACCGTTCCCGTCTTCCGCCACCGGCTCGTTGACCACGTCCCAGCCCACGGTCTGGCCGCGATAGCGGGCGGCGACATCGGTGATGTAGCGGTCGTATTCGCGGGCGAAGCGGTCGCCGGTCAGACTTTTGAACCAGGGGTGGTCCTGGGCGTACCAGATCAGGGTGGTGGCGTGCATCCGCAGGCCGTGGTCGCGGGCGAAGTCGGCGATGCGGTCGGGCGCGTCCCAGCGGCGGCGGCCGTCGGGCTTGAGGATGTATTCCATCTTCATCTCCCACTCGGGCGTGAGCTGGGAGAAGTGGCGGGCGGCCAGGGCCAGCCATTGCGGATCGTCGAACTGGCCCGTCATGGCGCAGGTTCCGACCGGAAACGGCGCCAGGGATTTCAGCGGCGGCGCGGCGCGGGGTTTCGCCAAGGACGTGGGTTGGGCGCTGGCGTCCCGCTCGCACGCGGCCAGGGCGACGGTCGAGGCCAGGAAGGCGCGGCGGGAGAGATGATCCTGGGTCAAGGTCGAATGATCCTTAGACAGCGTGGGGCCTCAGATACGCAACACATCCAGAAGCGGGTCGAAGGCGAACAGCGCCGCGCGCCGACCGGCGGCGGGAACCAGGGTTCTCAACAGGCCCGCCTCGCTCAAGCGCCGGGAAATGACGCGGGCCGACGAGTCCGGCATGCCGGATCGTGCGACGAAACGGTCGTTGCGAAAGACAGGATTGGCGAACACGAAGTCGAGCGCCAGATCATGATGCTGTGAGTTCAGCACCTCTCGGAACCTCTCGCGCATTTCGCCATACAGGGCGTGAATCTGGTCGGCGGTGCGGATGTTGACCCTGGCCTGCTCATGCATCGCCGTCAGGAAGAAGCAGGTCCAGCCGGTCCAGTCGCCTTCTGCCGAGACGGCCCGCATCCGCTCGACATACTCGGACTTGTGGGTCTCGAAATATCCGGACGCGAAGAAGTTGGGCTGGCTGATGATCCCCAGCTTCCAGAGCATCAGGGTGATCAGCATCCGGCCGATGCGCCCATTGCCATCCTCGAAGGGATGCAGCGCCTCGAACTCGACATGGGCCAAGGCGGTGCGAATGAGCGGCCGCATGGCGTCGCCGTTCATGAAGGCGACCAGTTGCTCCATCGCCATGGGCAGGTGTTCGGGCGTGATCGGGACGAAGTAGATTTCCTTTCGCCGGTCATCCCCGACGTAATTCTGTTCCACCTTGTAGGCGCCCGGTCTTTTGTGCGCGCCCCGGCCGAATGACAGCAGTTGCTGATGGGCCGTGCGGATCAGGTGCTCGCTTAAAGGCGCGCCTTCGGCCATGGCGGTTTGCGCGTTCCGCAGAGCCCGGGAATAGAGGAAGGTTTCGATGTCGTCGTTGCGGGCCTGATCATAGGCGGTGGATGATCCGGCCTCTTCCTCGGCTTCCAGCAGATAGATGTTCTCGACGGTCGATATCGTGCCCTCCATTCGCGAGGAACTGACGGCGTCCTGACGCCTGAGGGGCGCCAGCAGCAACTCGCTGTTCACGAGGCTGGACATCTTCGCATCGTATCGAGCGAGGGACGCGGCGGCGTCCTCCAACGGCCCCAGGATTCTCTGATAATCCAGAGTGGGAGGTGGGAAGGCCCCCGTATGGTAGTGGGCGGCGCCCGAGAGATCATATCTCTTGTCGATCATTTCGGGGCCAATTCTGGCGACAAGCAGCTTGACGACAGCCTAGCGACGACAAACTGCTTTGACAACAGGATTGGACTATATCCTATCGTCAACTGAATGTGACGTCAGGATTCCGGCGTCAACGCCGCGCTGCCTCAGACGGCCCGGCGGCGCAGGCCCAGTTCGTCGAAGGCGGCGGTTTCGCGTCGCCCGGCGGCGATCAGGGCGTTCAGGCGGGTGGTTTCGGCCACGTGCTCGAACTTCTTCAGTTCTTCAAAGGCGCCGGTCAGGGCGTCGCGGGCGCCGTGCTCTTCGACATCCAATTCATTCAGATCAGACTCGGCGGCGCCTTTGCGCGCCTTCCAGCCGTTCAGATAGGCTTGCAGCAGCAGGCCGGATTCGGCGTCGTGACGGGCGCGCTCGCGCTCCACCTCGGCCTCGGCGTCCAGGACAGCGAGGCGCATTTCGGCCGACGCCCGGCGGGCGGTGATCTCGGCCAGACGCTTCTGCAGCGTCTCGACCTCATAGTTGGAGATGCGGATCAGCGATTGGGCCCAGGCGGTCATCGCATCACTCCTTGATCATGCCGGTGTTCAGAATGTCTTCCAGCCGGTTAAAGGAATCCGAAAGCGGCGTGGCGTCGTCGGGCGCCTGGGTCAGAAAACCCTCCAGCGCCGGGTTCAGGGCGATGGCGCGGTCGACGATCGGGTCGGCCCCGGTGCGATAGGCGCCGATGCGGATCAGTTCTTCCATGTTGGAATAGGCGCTGAGGCACTGGCGTGCGCGGCGGTTCAGTTCGCGCTCGGGCGGGGTCTGGCACGCGGGCATGGTCCGGCTGACCGACTTCAGCACGTCGATGGCCGGGAAGCGGCCGCGCTCGGCGATCTTGCGGTCCATGACGATGTGCCCGTCCAGGATGCCGCGCACGGCATCGGCGATGGGCTCGTCATGGTCGCCGCCGTCCACCAGCACGGTGAACAGGGCGGTGATCGGCCCGGCGGTCGTCCCGTCCGGGCGCACGGGGCCGGGGCCGGCGCGCTCCAGCAGCTTGGGCAGTTCGGTGAAGACGGTGGGGGTGTAGCCCTTGGTCGTCGGCGGTTCGCCCGCCGCCAGGCCGATCTCACGCTGAGCCATGGCGAAGCGGGTGACGGAATCCATCAGGCACAGGACCTCCAGATCCTGATCGCGCAGGAACTCGGCGCAGGCCATGGTCATATAGGCCGCCTGGCGCCGCTTCAGGGCCGGTTCGTCGCTGGTGGCGACCACGACGATGGCGCGGGCGAGGCCCTCTTGCCCCAAGGTCTCCTCGATGAACTCGCGCACCTCGCGGCCGCGTTCGCCGATCAGACCAACCACCACGGCGTCGCAGGTCGCCTGGCGCGCCAGCATCGACAGCAGCACCGACTTCCCGACGCCCGATCCGGCGAAGATGCCCAGGCGCTGACCCCGGCAGGTGGTGGTGAACACGTCCATGGCCCGGACCCCCAGGTCCAGCCGTTCGCCCACCCGGCCGCGCGAATGGGCCGGGGGCGGCGGCGCGCGCAGGGGATAGGGGGCCGGGCCTTGCGGCAGGGGGTCCTTGCCGTCGATGGGATTTCCGAAGGCGTCGATGATGCGTCCCAGCCAGGCGGTGGTGGGGCGCACGGCGGCGGCGGCGTCGATGATGCGGATGTCGGCCCCGGGAGCCACCCCCTCGACCGGGCCGAAGGGCATCAGCAGGGCCTTGGCGTCGCGGAAGCCGACGACCTCGGCCGGCAGGGCGGGCAGGCCGCGCCGCCCGATCTCGGCCCGGGCGCCGACCGCCAGGCGCGACAGGCCGCCCCGGGATTCGATCAGCAGGCCCGAGACCCCGGCGACCTTGCCGGTCACGACCAAGGGGTCGATCGCTTCGACGGCGGCGACGAGATTGCGCAAACGGAAAGCCCCGGAACAGGCGTTAACCTTTGCGCCGCCATGGTTAACCGGGGGTGAAGATCGCCGTTCAGGCGGGTGGCTGGACCGGCGGGGTCGCGACGACGGCCGGTGTCTCGGGGCGCGTGGTCAGGATGGCCCCGGCCGAGGCGGCGACGATGGCGGCGATGGCGAACCACTGCTGGCCGGTCAGAAGCTCGTGCAGGAAGATCACCCCGGCCACGGCGCCGATGGCCGGTTCGGCGCTGAGCAGGACGCCGAAGGTCCGCTTGGGCATGCCGCGCATGGCGATCATGTCCAGCGAATAGGGCAGGGCGCTGGAGGCGATGGCCACCACGACGGCGACCGCCAGGATCGCCGGATGCAGCAGCTTCAGCCCCGCCTCGGCCGCGCCGAACGGCAGGATGACCAGGGCGGCGACCGTCATGCCCATGGCCACGGATGGGCCGGCCGGAATATGGCCCAGACGCTTGCCGAAGATGATGTAGAGCGCCCAGCAGACGGCGGCGATCAGGGCGAAGCCGACGCCGACCGGGTCGAGCGCCGCCGCCCCATTCAGCGGCAACAGAAGGACAAGCCCGAGGGCCGCCAGGCCGATGCAGGCGAAATGGACCGGCCGTCGGGCATGGACCAGGGCCAGGGCCAGGGGGCCGGTGAACTCGATCGCCAGGGCCAGGCCCAGGGGGATGGTCTTCAGCGACAGGTAGAAGGTCAGGTTCAACAGCCCCATGGCCGCGCCGAAGGCCGCCAGCCGCCCGATGTCCGCTCGCGTCAGGCGCACCCGCCAGGGGCGGAACAGAGCCGTCAGGATGATGGCCGCCAGACCCACGCGCAGAGCCGCCGTGCCCTGGGCTCCGACCAGGGGGAAGAGCTGCTTGGCGAAGGAGGTGCCGAAGCAAAGGGAGATCATCGCCGCGCCCAGCGCCAGATAGGGGACGAACGGCGTCCAGCGGGCGCGGATCGAGGCAGGGCGAAGGGGCAGGGCGGTCATGGCCGAAGGTTAGCGGAACCAGCCTTGTGCTTCCCGGCGATTTCAGGCGTCATTGCACCTGTTTTCGTCAACAAGAGCCATAAAATGACGAATTTCGTCGATCTGGACGGTTTCGATCATCGGCTGCTGGCGCGGGTCCGGCGCAACAATCTGGAGCCGGCGCGGGTCACGGCCGAGGCGGTGGGCCTGTCGGAATCCGCCGTGCTGAGACGACTGAGGCGATTGCGGGCGGAGGGGGTCATCAAGGCCGATGTGGCCATTGTCGATCCGGCGCGGGTCGAGCCGCGGATCGTCATCCATGTCCAGGTCGAGATGATGGGCCAGGACAGGCCGGCGATGGACGCCTTCAAACGCGCCCTGGTCGCCAGTCCGGAGGTTCAGGCCGCCTGGGACGTGACAGGCGAGACCGATTTCCTGATCACGGTGGCGGTGCGATCCATGGCCGACTACGAGGCCTTCTGCTTGCGCGAACTGACCACCACGGCCCATGTGCGGGCCTTCCAGAGCATGATCGTGATCCGCGAAGTCGTCGGCTTCGACCCCGCGCGGGCGGTGTTGAGCCGATGAGGCGCCCTTGCGCGGGCGGGGGGCGCCGCCTCATCTAGGAACGACGCCAACGCCAGCGGAGACCTCCCCATGTCCGACGTCGCCTATGATCCCTCGCGCCACGTGAAGTCGGGACGGGGCAAGGTTTACGCCTCGATCCTGGACACCATAGGCGACACGCCCCTGGTCGAACTGCCGCGACTGTCGGCCGAGCTGAAGCCCAAGGCGCGGGTTCTGGCCAAGCTGGAGTTCTTCAATCCCGTCGCCTCGGTCAAGGACCGGATCGGGGTGGCCATGGTCGAGGCCCTGGAGCAGGCAGGCAGGATCGGGCCGGACACGGTGCTGATCGAACCGACCAGTGGAAACACCGGCATCGCCCTGGCATTCGTGGCGGCGGCCAAGGGATATCGGCTGATCCTGGTCATGCCCGAGAGCATGTCGATGGAACGGCGCAAGATGCTGAAGCTGCTGGGCGCCGAGCTGGAGCTGACCCCGGCTGAGAAGGGCATGAAGGGCGCCATCGCGCGGGCGCAGGAGCTGCTGGACGCCACGCCGGGGGCGATCACCCCGGCCCAGTTCGACAACCCCGCCAACCCCGCCATCCACCGCGCCACCACGGCCGAGGAGATCTGGAACGACACCGAGGGCGCGGTCGACATCGTCATCTCCGGTGTCGGCACCGGCGGCACCATCACCGGAGTCGGACAGGTGCTGAAGGCGCGCAAGCCGTCGGTGCGGATGATCGCGGTGGAGCCGACGGACAGTCCGGTCCTGTCGGGCGGCGCGCCGGGGCCGCACAAGATCCAGGGCATTGGCGCGGGCTTCGTGCCGACCGTGGTCGACCGGTCGATGATCGACGGGGTCGAGACGGTGACCAACGACGAGGCCTTCGACATGGCGCGCCGCGCGGCGCGGACCGAGGGGATCCCGGTCGGCATAAGTTCGGGCGCGGCCCTGACCGCCGCCTTCCGCCAGGCCGCCCTCGATGAGAATGCGGGCAAGACGATCGTGGCCATCATCCCCAGCTTCGCCGAACGCTATCTGTCGACGGCGCTGTTCGAAGGTTTGTGATCGAATACCGGCGGTTAACGGTTCCGCTTTAGGTTGTGCGCATGAACCCAGCGGCTCCGATTCCGGCGGAGGACGCTCCGGAGGGGGCGTTCAAGGCGCGCCACGCGCTGCTGAAGCGTCTGGCCGACGTCGTCTCCCTGCCCGCCAGCCGGATCAACGCCTTCGAGCGCGCGGTGACGGGCGATCTTCTGGTCGAGATGCTGAGGCTGGCGGCGCCGGAAGAGCGGCGCCGGGTGGCGGCGCGGCTGGCGCCGTTGTCAGAGCTTCCCAACAGTCTGGCGCGGCTGCTGCTGCGGGACGAGCCCGACATCGCCGGCCTGCTGATCGAACAGTGCGCGTCTCTGACGGACGCCGATCTGGTGGGCTGTGCGCGGGACACGGGGATCGAGCATCGGCTGATGCTGGCGGGCCGACGAGGCCTGTCGGAAATGGTCACCGAAACCTTGGTGGAGACGGGCGAGCCGGCCGTCATCGAGGCCGTGCTGAAGAACGCCAACGCCCGCCTGTCGCACGGCGCCATAGAGACGGCGGTGGCCGCCAGCCGGACCGCGCCGGGCCTGTGCCCCCTGTTGCTGAGGCGGCCGGAACTGAGGCCGTCGGGCGCCTACGCCATGTTCTGGTGGTGCGGTTCCGACGACCGGCGCACCATCCTGCAGCGGTTCGCCGTGTCGCGTGAGGTGATGCAGGAGGTGGTCGACGACGTCTTCCCCATGGCCGCGGCCGAGAACTGGCAGGATCCCGTTTCGCGCAAGGCCCTGCAGTTCATCGAGCGGCGCCAGCGCAATCGCGCCGCCATCGCCAAGAGCCCCTTCGCCAGCCTGGAAGACGCCGTTCAGGCGGCGGCCAGCCAGGGCCTGGACCGCGATATCGCGGCCGAAATCTCTTATCTGGCGGGGGTCAAGCCTCTGACGGGGGCCAAGATCCTGGGCGATATCGGCGGCGAGCCGGCGGCGATCCTGTGCAAGGCGACGGGGCTGGAGAAGTCGGACTTGAGAGCGCTCTGGCGGTCGATGCGCCGGCCCGAAGTCGATGCCGCCGGGGCCTTGGATCCGGCCTGGGAACGGGTGCAGACGACCTTCGACATGCTGGCGGTCGACCGCGCCCAGACGGTGCTGCGCTACTGGAACTGGTCGCTGTCGTCGGCGATCACGCCGGCGCTGTTGCGCGCCATACGCGAAGGCGATGATCTTTCAATCGACGAATATTCGACTCCGGAACGCACGGCGATGATGGCGCTGGCGCAAGATTTCGGACGATAGGGCGGCTACGGAACTGATCAGTTCCCGTGGACAGCGCGCGCAAGACTGTATTGCGTTTCAACGGGAACGCCCCTAAGGACGGCCGTGAAATCTGATCTGGATAGATCAGATAAATCCCCCCGCCGCGAAAGGTCGAAGCCTGACCATGGAAGAACAACCCCAGATCCTCGAGATGACCGCCGACATCGTCTCGGCCTATGTCAGCAACAATACGGTCGATGTCGAGGCCCTGCCCGGCCTGATCTCGAGCATCCACGCCATGCTGACCCAGGTGGCGGAAGGCGGCGTCGAGCCCGAGCCAGAGCCCCAGGAACCGGCCGTGCCGATCCGCAAGTCGATCAGCCCGGATTTCCTGATCTGCCTGGAAGACGGCCGCAAGTTCAAGTCGCTGAAGCGCCACCTGCGGACCAAATACAATATGAGCCCCGAGGAATACCGGGCGAAGTGGGGCCTGCCCAAGGACTATCCGATGGTCGCCCCGAACTACGCCAAGGCGCGGTCGGAACTGGCCAAGCAGATGGGCCTGGGTCAGGGCGGGCGCAAGCCGGCACGCGCGGGCCGCGGCCGCAAGTAAGACCAGACGACACGATCCAGGTCCGCAACGCCCGCTTCCTGTCCGGAGGCGGGCGTTTGCTTGCCCGGGGTTGGGATCAGGCGGCCTGGGCGCCTCGGCGCAGACGCCAGAAGCGAACGGTTCGCATGGCGGCTTCCTGGGTCAGTTCGGCATACATGCGTGCATAGCCGTGGGCGCGCGCCATGGCGTCCCGCTCGGTGTTCAGCAGGACCACGGCGTAGGTCAGGAAGAGGGCCCGATCCAGGTTGGCGGCCTTGCAGATCACCGCCAGGGCGTCGATCTCGCGCCGCTCGATGATCTGACGCGCCGTATGGAAATCGACATCGGCCAGCTGGCTGAGAGCGATCAGGAACGAGGTTCGGCCGCCCGAACGGAGGAAGCGGGCCAGCATCTGGGGCGACAACTGTCCGGCCGCCTTCAGCTCCTCGACATAGGCCAGGCTCTCGGCATAGTCGGCCGGGAAGGCCCCGTCGCCGACGGCGACCCGAGCGCGCCCGGCGGCCAAGGCGCTTTCGACCAGGTCGGGATCGAGGGCTGCGTTCTGATCGAGGATCTGCTGACGCAGCCGGGCCTCGACGACGAAATACATCTCGTTCAGCAGATCGGGCGCCAGGCCGCGCCGTGACACCGTCGCCTCATGCAGGGCCGGGTTGGACTTGGCCCGCTCGACGGCGGCCTCGGCGCCCGCGCGCGACAGACGGGCCCCTTCGTTGCGAAGCAGGCTGTGCAGGGCGTCGTCGTCGCCGCGTTCGACGATGGCGTCGGAGACGGCTTCGGACACGGTGGAGCGTTCGGACACCGCCAGAATGTGCGCCTGACCGCGGTCGCGCACGACCGAGATCAGATCGGCGTCGGTCAGGACGGGCGAGGCGCGCAGGATGGCTTCGGCCACGGCCGCCTCGTCATTGGCCAGGCCGCGAACCAGGGCCGCCGGCGCATTGGGCGATGTGGCGAAGCGGGCGGCCAGTTCGGCGCGGACGGCCGTTTCCATCTCGGCGGCCAGGTCGCTCAGGACGGCGTCGAACAGCTGTTGCTCATTGGGCGAATGGACCGGGGCGCCGAAGAAATGGTCGGTCAGTTCGCGCAGCAGGTCGCGCCGCTTCTCGCTGGAGGTCTGATGCGCCAGGGCGATCAGGTCGGGCAGGCGGGACTGGGGGGCGGCCCCGCCGGAGGGCGGCTTGCTCATGACGGTTCGTCGCCCACGGTCGGGACTGCGGGCCGGATGCGGCCGTTGACGTCGCGCAGCAGGGTCGGCGCTTCGGGCGGTTGGGCCAGGTCGGCGGTTTCGGGTGTCCGCTCCAGTTCCAGCGGCAAGGCGTCCAGATACACCGGGGCAGGCGTCGGCATGGCGTCCGGCTGGCGGCCATACTGGCGGTGGACCGAGTAGTATCGGGCGCCCGAAGGCGATGCTGCGGTCGCCGGTGCGGGCGGGGGCGCAGCGTCGGGCGCGATGCGGGCGGCGGTTGGGGCGGCGGGCGCGAGCGTCGAAGTCGCCGTGCGCACGGGCATCGGGGCTGGAGCCTCCGAGAAGCCGCCATGCGGAATGATACGCGGCGCCGAGGCGGCGCCGAGAGTGGGCGCCGCCGTATATGTCGGTTGGCCGACGGCGGTCGTCGGCTTGCCGGCCCAGCTGAGATAGGACGCCGGGGCGGAAACCGTCTGGGCCGGGGCGGGCGTCGCCGCCGCGACAACCAGGCCGGACAGTGCGGCGGATAGGATCATGGGGTGGCGCACCGCGGGGATTCCCGAACGAACTCCGATGCCTCGACCATGGCGGGCCGCGCTTAACCGCCGCCTAACGGCCGGCCATGCGGCGCATGATTTCCCGTTCCGCAGCGGCGATGACGGCGTTGAGCATCAATCCCATCAGCGTCAGCCAGGCCAGGGCGGCCAGGAGCTGGGCCGTGCGCAGCCGGTTGCCGGCTTCCAGCAGGCGCCAGGCCAGGCCCTGGGTCGCGCCCGAACCGGACACGAACTCGGCCACCACGGCGCCGATGACGGCCAGGCCGGCGGCGACGCGCAGTCCTTCCAGAACGAAGGGCAGGGCGCTGGGCAGGCGAAGCCGCCAGAGGCGTTGCAGGGGCGTGGCGCCGTGCAGGTCGAACAGGCGCTCCAGGTCCGGATCGGCGCTCTGCAGCCCCGTCAGGACGCCGGAAAAGACAGGGAAGAAGGCGACGGCGGCGGCCAGGGCGACGACGGCCTGATCGGCGCGGTCCAGGCCGAACCAGATCAGGACCAGAGGCGCGATGGCGACGACCGGCGTGACCTGAAGGGCGACCGCCAGCGGACGCACCGCCGCCTCGGCCCGGCGGTTCAGCGACACCGCCAGAGCCAGGCCCCCGCCGATCAGAAAAGCCAGGACCAGGGCCTGGAACGCCATGCCGAAGGTGACGGCGGCCGAGCGCGCCAGAAGAGGCGCGGATGTGACCAGGGCGGCGGCTACGGCGCTGGGCGGCGGCAGAAGATAGGGCGGAACCGCCAACAGGCGACAGGCGATCTCCCAGGCCGCCAGCAGCAGGCCCAGGAGGACCAGGGGGGCTAGGAGGTCGGACGGCCGCTTCACGCTATCGCCTCCATGGTCGCGGCCAGGGCCGAGGCCACGCCCTCGACCGCCTCGCGATAGGCGGGCGCCATCCGCCACCCCTCGGGACGTGGCAGGGGGCCGGGCGAAGTCAGGCGCGCGACCTGCGCGCCGGTGCGGGCGTCCAGCACCACGGTGCGGGCCGCCAGATAGACCGCGTCCTCGACATCGTGGGTGACCAGGACGATGGCCGGCCGGGGCCGGGCGTCGCGCCACAGGCGATGCAGGTCCTCTATCAGCCGTCGCCGGGTGACGGAATCCAGGGCGGCGAAGGGCTCGTCCAGCAGCAGCAGAGAGGGATGGGCGACCAGGGCGCGGGCCAGGGCGACACGCATGGCCATGCCGCCCGACAGCTGGCCGGGCCGAGCGTCGAGCCGGTCGCCCAGGCCGACGGAGGCCAGGGCCTCGGCGGCGCGACGACGCGACTCGGCGTCAGGGGTGCGGGCCAGGTCCAGCGGCAGGGCGACATTGTCGAGCGCCGAGGCCCAGGGCATCAGGGTCGGCGCCTGGAAGACCAGGCCGGTGCGGCCCGGCGCGGTCAGGGCCTTCCCCTCGGTCGGCGGTTCGAGCCCGGCCAGAAGGCGCAGGGCCGTCGACTTGCCCGCGCCCGAGGCGCCGACCAGGGCGATGATGTCGCCGGAAGAAACCTCCAGGTCGATCGGGCCCACGGCGCGCGGACCATAGCGGACGACGGCGCCGGTCAGGCGCGCGACCGGCCCGGCCTGATCAGCCACGGCCCGGCAGATAGGCGTCGGTGAAGGCCGAACGCCAGTTCAGGCCGGGATCATAGACCCCCGCCTGGGCGGTCACGTCGAAGAAGGCCTGCCAGCGGTCGGCGGTCATTGCGCCGAGGCCGTAGAGGGCCGCGTCCCCGCCATCGACCACGCCGTTGGCGCGCAGGGTCTCGCGGGCCTGATCCAGGATGTCCTGGGTCATGTCGGGATTGTCCTTGCGGATCAGGGCGTCGGCCGCCTTGGCGTCGCCACGAATATAGTCGCGCCAACCTTCGGCGGAGGCGGCGATGAAGTCGCGCAGCGCCTGGGCGTTGTCGCGGGCGAAGGCGTTGGGCGCCAGGACCATGGTGGCGTAGGACGGATAGCCTTCGTCGGCCAGAAGGAAGACCCTGGGCTGGAACCCGCCGACCTGGCGGATGGTGTAGGGTTCGCTGGTCAGATAGCCCTGCTGGACCGCGCGCGGGTCGGCCAGGAAGGGGGCCGGGTTGAAGGTGTATTTGCGCACCTGGTCGTCGGTGAAGCCGTATTTGGCCTTCAGCCAGACCCAGAAGGCGGTGATCGAGGCGTCGGCCAGGAGGAAGGGCCGGCCGTGCAGGTCGGCGATCGACTTCAGCGCCGGATCGGGATGGGCGATCAGGACCTGAGGGTCCTTCTGGAAGAAGGCGGCGACGGCCTTCACCGGGGCCCCTTCGGCGACCAGGTTCAGGGGGATGAAGCTGTTGGAGCCCATGCCCAGTTCGACGGCGCCGGAGGCCAGAAGCTGGGGCACGTTCACGCCCGGTCCGCCCTGGATGATCTGGACGTTCAGGCCACGCCGCTCGTAGGCGCCCGAAGCCAGGGCCTGGTAGAAGCCGCCGTGTTCGGCCTGGGCGCGCCAGTCGGTGGCGAAGCGCAGGCGGACGCGCCCCTGTTCGTCGACCGGCGCCTCGGACCGGCCGCAGGCCGCCAGCGGACCCGTCAGGGCGGCGAGGCTGGCGGCGCCGATCAGGACGCGGCGTCGGGAAGCGGAAGGGGCGCTCATGGCCCTGGTTTAGGGCGCGCCGTGGGGGAAGGGAAGCGGGCGCGCGGATCGGGCGAGCGGCGCCGGAATTGAGCGAGGGGACGCGCGCCCGGTCGAACCGTTGCGTACGTCCCCTCGCCAAGTCCGGGTTGGACTTGGCCGTTGAGGGTCCGGACCTTGGCCTGGGCGCCGGCGGAGCGAGCTCCGTCTGCGGTCGGCTGTATCCTGACGGCTCCTGGTCTTCGGCGTTCCGCCCGACTTTCGCCGTGCGCCGTCCGTCGATCCCGGCCTGGTCCTCCGTGAACGCCTCGGGCCGAAGCCTTCGTCGTCCGGGAGCCTGGGCCCTGCCACGTCGTCCGTTCGGGTCCGAAGACCGCGCCCGGAGGCCGGGTCAGAGAGCCGGACCGGTTCGCTTTGAGCCCCGGGTCGCCCCGGTTTTCCGCGCCGCCGTGTCCCTCGGCCCGTTGACGTTCCGACGAAACCCGCTATGAGGCAAGCGCCTCAAATCCATCGTCTGTGGGTGGAATTGGGGATGAATTGTGCGTCGATGGTGGATTAGCGCTTTTCTTCGGCAATATTGTTGTTTGCCGGATAGAGTTTAGGCGACGATCCCCAGTGGCGCGACAAGCGGCTGAAAAGCCTTCAGCTGGCCAGGTTTTCGCGCTTTTCCTCGAGTTCCAGCCATTCGATCTCGGCGGCTTCCAGCTCGGTGCGGGCCTTGGTGGCGGCGGCCATGGCGCGGTCGAAGGCGGCGGGGTCGCGGCCGTAGAGGTCGGGATCGGCCAGGGTGGCGTCGTGTTTTGCGATCTGGGCCGGCAGGTCGGCGAGAAGGCGTTCCAGTTCCTCGAGACGGCGGGCGTCCTTGTAGGAGAGTTTGGAGGACTTCCGGGCGGGCGCCGGTGTCTGGGGCTGGCCCCCTCCACCGCTGCGCGGTCCCCCTCCCCCGGCGGGGGAGGATTGGGGCGGGGCCAGGAAGGCGGGGTTCTGGCGCAGGAAGTCGGTCCAGCCGCCGGGGGTCTCGACGATGTCGCCGCGGCCGTTCATGGCGATGGTCGAGGTGGCCAGGCGATCGACGAAGTCGCGGTCGTGGGAGACCAGGATCAGGGTGCCGTCATAGGACTCGAGAAGCTCTTCCAGCTTGTCGAGGGTGTCCATGTCCAGGTCGTTGGTCGGCTCGTCCAGGACCAGCAGGTTGGCGGGTCTGGCCAGGGCGCGGGCCAGGAGCAGGCGGTTGCGCTCGCCGCCGGACAGGGTGGAGATGGGCTGGCGCAGCTGGGCCTCCTGGAACAGGAAGTCCTTGGCGTAGGCGGCGACGTGCTTGGAATGGCCGCGCACCAGGATGCTGTCGCCGCCGCCCGGTGTCAGGGCGTCCCAGAGGGTCATGTCCGACTTCAGCCCCTCGCGCGACTGGTCCAGATAGACCGGCTCCAGGTTGGCGCCGAGGCGGACGGTTCCGGCGTCGGGCGCCAGTTCGCCGAGCAGGATCTTGACCAGGGTGGTCTTGCCGGCGCCGTTGGGCCCGACGATGGCCAGTCGGTCGCCGCGCAGGATGCGGGTGGTGAAGGGCTTGATGACCGTGCGCTCGCCGAAGCCTTTGGACACGCCTTTCACCTCGGCAACCAGTTTGCCGGACAGGGCGCCGGAATCGACGCCGAGGTTCAGTTCGCGCGGCAGATCGCGGACCCGTTCGGCGCGGTCGGCGCGCATGGCCTGGAGCGCGCGGGCGCGGCCTTCGTTACGGGTGCGCTGGGCCGTGATGGAACGGTAGAAGGTGTAGGTTTCCGCCTCGATCTTCTTGGTCAGGCGGCGGAGGGATTCGGCCTCTTCCTCCATGACCTTGGCGGCCCAGTCGTCGAAGGCGTCGAAACCCTTGTCCAGGGTGCGGACGCGGCGACCTTCCAGCCAGTGGCACGCATCGGTGACGCGGTTCAGGAAGGCGCGGTCGTGGCTGACCACCAGGACGGCGAAGCGGGCCGATAGGAGTTCGGTCTCGAGGAGCTCGATGGCCAGGATGTCGAGGTGGTTGGTGGGCTCGTCCAGCAGCAGCAGGTCGGGTTCTTCGGCGAAGGCCTTGGCCAGGGCGGCGCGGCGGGTCTCGCCGCCCGACAGGTTGACGGCGGGCTTGGCCGGATCGAGGCCGAAGGTCGTCAGCCAGGCCTCGGCGGTCCAGCGTTCGGCCGCCCCGGAAGCGGCGTAGTCGAGCAGGGTCTCGCCGGTGATCAGAGGCTCCTGAGGCACATAGGCGAAGCGGGTTCCGGCCTGGATGGAACGGTCGCCGGCGTCGGGTTCGATCAGGCCCATGACGATCTTCATCAGGGTGGACTTGCCCGCGCCGTTGCGACCGACCAGAGCGGCGCGGCTGCGCGGCTCGATGGCCATGTCGACGCCCTCGAACAGGGGGCGAGGGCCGTCCTGAAGACGGACATCCTTGAGGGCGACGAGGGGCGGGCGAGCCGACATGGGTGCTTTCGGGCGACGAGGGCGGTATGGGGAGGCGTGGATTTAGAGCCTGACGCCCCTGCGACCAAGCCCTTCTGGGAAACCAAGACCCTGGTGGAGATGACGCCGCGGGAGTGGGAGAGCCTGTGCGACGGGTGCGGGCTGTGCTGCGTCATCCGGTTCGAGGACGAGGACACCGGCGAGGTCATTCCGACCAAGGTGCACTGCAAGCTGTTCGACAGCGCCGCCTGCCGGTGTTCGGACTATGAGAACCGCAAGGCCCATGTGCCGGACTGCATCAAGCTGACGCCGCACAATATCGAGGCGCTGGAGTGGATGCCGAAGTCTTGCGCCTATCGCCGCATTCATGAGGGGCGGCCGCTGGCGTGGTGGCATCCGCTGGTCTCGGGCGATCCGGAGACGGTGCATGCGGCGGGGGTGTCGGTGCGGGGCCAGACGATTTCGGAGCTGGACCTGGAGAACGAGGAAGACGCCCTGGATCACGAGGCGCCGGAGTGGGCGCTGGAGCGCGGATGAAAGCCGGGCGCGCTGATTATAAGCGCTGGACAGAGCAGGTGGCTGTTTTGGTTGGAGTCCCCCGGCCGTAGAGGTTGTTTGCGCGCCCAGGGACGCTGGTCCCCTATAGTGTGGGCATGACGGGAAAAAGGGTTTCGGGACGGCGGGGGGTCAGGGCCCTGGGCAAGCTGACCGACGAGATCCTGAACCCCATCGCGGGCGGCGATCTGGCCGAGGCGGAGCGGCGGCTGAAACTGGCGACCGCCAGCGTCAAGCTGCGCCAGGCACTGGTCGAGACGCTGGAACGCGAAGCCCAGTCGAACGGGGAGGACGAGGCGCCGGATGCCGCCGGAGAAGAACGACTGCGCGAGGCGCTTTATCATCGACTGGTGGCGCTGGCGCGGGCCATCGACGCGGAGGAAGCTGCTGGCGGCGATCCGTCCAGCGCTGGAGACCCTGATCCGGACGGACTGGCGGCTGTGGGCCCGGCCGGCGCAGAGGCCGCCCGACGGCGCGTGGACCAGCTGGCTGTTCCTGGGCGGACGCGGGGCGGGAAAGACGCGGGCCGGGGCTGAATGGCTGAGCGGGCGGGCGGCGCCGGGGGCGCGCCTGGCCCTGGTGGGGCCGACCCTGCACGATGTGCGCGAGGTGATGATCGAGGGGCCGTCGGGCCTGAGAGCCGTGGCCGCGCCCTGGCGACGGCCGGTCTATGAGACCAGCCGGCGGCGGCTGGTGTGGCCGAACGGGGCGGTGGCCTACGCCTTTTCGGCCGAGGACGCCGACAGCCTGAGAGGGCCGCAGTTCCATGCCGCCTGGGGCGACGAATTCTGCGCCTGGCGCAAGCCGGGTGAGGTGCTGGCCATGTTGAGGATGGGACTGAGGCTGGGCGACGATCCGCGCCTGGCGGTGACGACCACGCCGCGGCCGATCCAGGCGCTGAAGACCCTGATGGCCGAGCCGGGGACGGTGACGACGCGGGCGGGGACGGCGGCCAATCGGTGGAACCTGTCGGCCAACTTCCTGCAGGGGCTGGAGGCCCTTTACGGCGGGACGCGGCTGGCGGCGCAGGAGCTGGAGGGGCGTATCCTGGCCGAGGATGGCGCCTTGTGGACCGAGGCGATGCTGAGCGCCTGCCGGGGGCGGGCGCCGCCGGATTTCGAACGGGTGGTGGTCGGGCTGGACCCGCCGGCCACGGCAAGGGGCGACGCCTGCGGGATCGTGGTGGTCGGGCGGTTCGAGGGCCGAGCCTATGTGTTGGCGGACCGGACGGTCAGGGGGCTGAGGCCCCGAGACTGGGCCAGGAAGGCGGCCGAGGCGGTGGCCGAGTTCGAGGCCGACTGGGTGATCGCCGAGGTCAACCAGGGCGGCGACATGGTCGAGGACCTGCTGAAGATCGCCAAATGCGGGGCGCGGGTGAAGTCGGTCTTCGCCAGCCGGGGCAAGCGGGCGCGCGCCGAGCCTGTGGCGGCCCTGTATGAACAGGATCGGGTGATCCACTGCGCCGCCATGCCGGCGCTGGAGCATGAATTGCTGACGATCGGCGGCGAGACGGGGTTCAGCCCGGATCGGGCGGACGCCCTGGTCTGGGCGGTCAGTCATCTGCTGCTGGATCGCCAGGGCGCGCCGCGCCTGCGGCCGCTGTAACCAGGACGAAGGAGCCGAAATGGCGATGCCGAAACTGCGCTGGCCCGGCCGGCGCGGCGGGGACGACCCGCGCCCGGACGAGACCAAGGCCAGCCGCACCGGCGGGCTGATCGCCATGACCGGGGTTGGGCGGCCGCGCTGGACGCCGCGCGACTACGCCAGCCTGGCGCGCGAGGGGTTCGGCAGGAATGCCGTGGCCTATCGCTGTGTGCGGATGATCGCCGAGGCGGCGGCCTCGACGCCCCTGATCGTGCTGCACGACGGGTTGCGGGCGGCCGATCATCCGGTCGCGCGTCTGTTGCACAAGCCCAATCCGGAGCAGTCGGCGCCGGAGCTGCTGGAGGCGCTGTACGGGGCGCTGCAGACGGCGGGGAACGCCTATCTGGAGGCGGTGGGCGATCCGGTTCCGGAGGAGCTGTGGGCGCTGAGGCCCGACCGGGTTCGGGTGGTTCCAGGCGCGCGGGGCTGGCCCGAAGCCTATCAATACGCCGTGGGCGGACGATCAGTGACGATCCGGCGCGAGGCGGACGGATGGTCGCCGGTGATGCAGGTGCGGCTGTTCCATCCGACGGACGACCACTATGGCCATTCGCCGCTGGAGGCGGCCGGCTTCGCCATCGACGCGCACAACGCTGCCGGGGCCTGGAACAAGGCGCTGCTGGACAATGCGGCGCGGCCGTCGGGCGCCCTGATCTATGGGGCGCGGGACGGGGAGCGGCTGACGGCCGACCAGTTCGAGGCGCTGAAGGCCGAACTGGCCGAGGCCCATGGCGGGGCGTCGAACGCGGGACGGCCGCTGTTGCTGGAAGGCGGTCTGGACTGGAAGCCGATGAGCCTGACGCCCGCCGACATGGACTTCATCGACGGCAAGCATTCGGCGGCGCGGGACATCGCCCTGGCCTTCGGGGTTCCGCCGCAGCTGCTGGGGATTCCCGGCGACGCGACCTACGCCAACTATCGCGAGGCCAACATCGCCCTGTGGCGGCAGACGGTGATCCCGCTGGCCAGGAAGATGTGCGGGGCGCTGACGGGCTGGCTGGGGCAGAGGTTTCCGGGGGTGCGGATCGAGCCGGACCTGGACGCGGTTCCGGCGCTGCAGGCCGAGCGGGACGCCCTGTGGGCGCGGCTGGAGGCGGCCTCCTTCCTGACGGTCGAGGAGCGCCGGCGCATGGCCGGGCTGGGCGGCTGATGGAGGGATGGAAACGGGCGCCCTGGCCCCTGATCGGGGTGCTTCTGGCCCAGACGGTGGCGGGCCTGACCTGGGCCGGCGGGGCGGCGGCGCGGATCGGCGCCCTGGAGAGCCAGGTGGGCGAGCAGCGGCTGGTGGCCGAACGTCTGGCGCGACTGGAGGAACAGGGGGTGGCGACCCGCGCGGCGGTCGAGCGGATCGAACGGCGGCTGGAGGAACGGCGATGAGCGGGGCGCTGACGATCGAAGGCTACGCCAGCCTGTGGGGCCGGGCCGACCTGAACGGCGACGTGACCGCCCGCGGCGCCTTTGGCGACAGTCTGGCGCGGACGGGGGTAGGGGCGGTGAAGATGCTGCATCAGCACGAAGGCCGGGCGCCGGTGGGCCTGTGGGACGAGATGCGGGAGGACGACCAGGGCCTGTTCGTCCGTGGACGGATCATGGACTGGTCGCCCGAGGGGCGGCTGGCCCAGGCCCTGGCGCGGGCGGGCGCCCTGGACGGCCTGTCGATCGGCTTCCGATCCGTGAAGGCGCGACGCCAGGGGCGGCTGAGGGTGCTGAGCGGGGTGGAGTTGTGGGAGGTGTCGCTGGTGACGTTCCCGATGGCGCCGGGGGCGCGGTTCAGGGTGGTGGGCGACGAATCCCTTGTTACTCCGTTGCGGACACCGCCCCATGGTGTTCAATCTCACGAAGCACGCGGAAGGCAACTACGATAGGCCGGCAATGACCAAGAGCTTCGTAATGCTGCTGGCGATCATCGGCCTTTCGGCGCCAGGTTGCGCCAAGAGCCGGCCTGTTGCGACGGCCCAGGCGGCATGCGCCTTGGTGACTGCCCGGGTGACGGCCCAGCGCGGTCTGCCTGCCCGCCATGTGATCTTCTGCGATGAGATTGCCGAAGCCGACAGCCCGGCCGGCTATTACGTCATGGCGCTTAGAGCCCGTTGCGCCGAAGACGTATGTGGCAGCACCCTGATGGGATGGTTCGCTATCGACAAGATGAACGGTGACGTTTTCGAAGTGGAAGACGTGGCGGACTGGGGGCTGGGGCGGCGAGTGGCCAGCGGTTCCTCGCATCCGCGGTCCGCGTTGCTTGGCATGAAAGTGCGCGCGCGTATGGTTTGAACGTGGGAAGTGCGGCGCCGATGCTAATGTATAATCTCCGAAAATCGTCGTGACGCTTTCGGCGTCGCAAGACCCAGGGTTCTCTCCGGGCCGATGATCGCCGTGGCGCTGTCGCTTCGACCGACTAGGGTTCACTGATGGGAGGGTCAGCCTTGAGGGGTCTGGTTCGGTATGGCCTGGCGGGTCTGGGATTCTGTGTGATCGCGGTTCTCTATGGATGGGCCGTTTTCGCGACGCTTGTGATCCTGGCCATGTCCGACTGCGCCCTGAGCGATCAGGAGATTGACGCGGGCGTGACCTGCGCCGCGTCGGGCGATCAACTCGTCTGGCCCGTTCTGGGTCTATCCGCCCTGGGGTTCGCGGGCGTTCAGTGGCTTTTCCTGCGTTGGGCGCTGCGAAGACCAGGCCAGGGGCGGGCGCGGACGTCCGCTTCCAAGTCGCAGCGCCTGTCAGGGCCTCACTGAGGCGGCAGATATTCGGCCGGGATGGGGTAGGCGTCGGATTCGGCCTGCCAGAGGATGTTCATGACCCACCAACGCTGGCCGTCGTTCCAGAGCTGGAAGGTGTTGATCCCGCGCAGCATGGGTTCGGCGTCGTCGGCCTGGCGGCGGGCCTCGTAGGTCGACCAGACGTGGGCGATATGGCCGAACCGTTCGACGCGGTCGGCGATGGATTTTTCGTGGAAGCCCTGCATCAGGGCGGGGCCGGACCGGGTGATGTAGTCCTCCGGGCTGGCGAATGAGGCCACGGCTTCGCCCGAGGGGCGGATGCCGGTGGGGATCAGCCGGGCCGAGGGATGGAACAGGGACCGGAAACGGTCCCAGTCGCGCGCCTGGCCCGCGTCGCCGGAGATGACGTCATAGACGGCCGCCAGGATGGCCTCGATCGATTCCACGTCGGCGGGGTTGGCCTGGACGGCGGTCGTCGCGGCGGCCGGGGCCTGATCCTGGGCCAGGACCGGTTGGCCGGCCGAAAGGACGGCGGCCGCGGCGGCGGCGAACAGGGCGTTGCGCATGAGATCTCCTCCCTCTGTCGGGAGGACTATGGCCGAGCTTTTCGATGCTCGCCAGACCAGACGCCGGTCACCGGCGGGATGAGGCGCCCCGGCGCCTTGGAACACAGCGGAGATGCAATGAGAGAGACCAAACAGGCCCCGGCCACGCCGGGCCAGCGCGCCGCCATGCACGAGATGATGGCGGCCTTCGAGGCCTTCAAGGGCGCGAACGACGCCCGCCTGGCCGAGATCGAGAAGAAGGCGGCGGCCGATACGCTGCTGGAGGAGAAGGTGGCGCGCATCGACCAAGCCGTCAGCGGCGCCCAGGCGCGGCTGGACCGCATGGCCAGCGAGGCGCGCCGGCCGGAACTGACCGGCACGGCCGTGCCGGTGACGGCGCCGGAATCCAAGGCGGCCTGGGACGGCTATCTGAAGAGCGGCGCGGCGCCGCGCGGGGACTGGGGGCTGGAGCTGAAGGCGGGCCTGTCGTCGGCGTCCAACTCGGCCGGCTATGTCGTGCCGCCGGAGACGGAACGGGCCATCGAACGGCGCCTGATGGCGGCGTCGCCGATGCGCGAGATCGCCACGGTGCGCACGGTCGGCGCGGGCGTGTTCAAGAAGCCGGTGTCGACGGCGGGCATCGCCTCTGGCTGGGTCGCCGAAACGGCGGCGCGGCCGGAGACGGACCCGGCGACCCTGGCGCTGCTGGAGTTCCCGGCGGCGGACCTCTACGCCAGCCCGGCGGCGACGCAGAACCTGCTGGACGACGCCCTGGTGGACCTGGACGAATGGCTGGCGGGCGAGGTCGAGGACGCCTTCGCCGCCCAGGAGACGACGGCCTTCGTCACCGGCGACGGGACCAACAAGCCCAAGGGTTTCCTGAGCTACACCACCGTGGCCGACGCCAGCCAGGCCTGGGGCGAGATCGGCTATGTGGCCTCCGGTCAGGCCGGCGCCTTCGCCAGCAGCAATCCGACCGACAAGCTGATCGACCTGGTCTATGCGCCCAAGGCCCAGTACCGGCCGAACGGCCGCTTCGTGATGAACCGCAAGACCGTCTCGGCCGTGCGGAAATTCAAGGACGGCGAGGGCAACTACATCTGGCAGCCGGCGGCGCGGATCGGCGACAGCTCCAGCCTGCTGGGCTATCCGGTCACCGAGATCGAGACCATGCCGGACATCGCGGCCAACAGCCTCTCGATCGCCTTCGGCGACTTCCAGCGCGGCTATCTGATCGTGGATCGGGCGGGGGTGCGGGTGCTGCGCGACCCCTATTCGGCCAAGCCCTATGTGCTGTTCTACACGACCAAGCGCGTGGGCGGCGGGGTGCAGAATTTCGACGCCATCAAGGTGATGAAGTTCGCCGCGTCCTAGACGCGGAGTGACGAGTGGTCAGTGGCGAGTGGCGAGCAAGGACCGCTCGCCGCTGACGTCGGCGTGGACGGGCGAGGGGCGGGATGGGATTGGCGGTCACTCGCCACTGACCACTCGCCACTCGCCACTATCGAGCAAAGCGAGACCCAAATGACCGCACCCGTGACCCTCACGGAGGCGAAGCTGTTCCTGCGCGTCGAGCACGAGGCGGAGGACGGGCTGATCCAGACCTTGATCGACGCCGCCAGGGCGCGGGTTGAGGGGGAGGTGGGCCTGAGCCTGACCGCCGTCTCTCCGGCGCCGCTGAGGCTGGCGATCCTGATGCTGACGCTGCGCGCCTATGAGCGCGACGAGACCGAGATGCCGATCGCGCCGGTCGAGGCCTGGATCGCGCCCTATCGCGTGGTGCGGCTTTGAGCGGGCCGGGCGCGATGCGGATGCTGGCCCGGATCGAGCGGCCGGTGGAGACGGAGACGCCCTATGGCGGGCGGACCGTCAGCTATGAGCCGGTCGGGATGGTCTGGCTGGCCTGTGCGGCGAGGCGGCGGCGCGAGCGCAGCGAGGCGGGCCTGCCGGCGCGCTGGGTGGAGACGATGCAGGCCGGTTGCCGGGCAGACGGGCGCCTGGCCGAGGGACTGGTGCTGCGCTTCGGCGGGGCGGACTGGACCGTGCGGGGCGTCGAGGCGGCGTCGGCCGGGCGGATGGCGCTGGACCTGGAGCGCAGCCGATGATCGACCATGAGGCGGCGCTGCAGAAGGCGCTGATCGCGCGCCTGAAGGCCGATGAGACGGTGCAGGCCCTGCTGGGTCATCCGGCGCGGATCTGGGACGAGCCGCCGGCCGAACGCCAGTGGCCCCACCTGATCGTCGGCCGGGCGGAAAGCCGGCCGGTGGCCGCCGGGGATTGCGGCGTGGAGCATCGGATCAGCCTGACCTGCATCTCGCGCTTCGGCGGGACGGAGGAGGCGCGAGCGGTGATCGCGGCGGTGCGGGCCAGCCTGCACGAGGCGACGCTGGAGGCGGACGGGGTGCGGACGATCAATCTGCGCGCCACCTTCAGCGACGTGTTCCGCGCGCCGGACCTGAAACGAACATACGCCGTCATCCGCCTGAGGGCGGTGACGGAGGAAACGGAGGACTGACATGGCCGCACAGAAGGGCCGGGACATGCTGCTGAAGATCGGCGACGGCGGCGCGCCCGAGGTGTTCACGACGGTGGCGGGAGTACGGGCGCGGACCATTTCGTTGAACGCTAAGACGGCCGACGTGACCGACGCGGACAGCGCCGGGCGGTGGCGCGAGCTGCTGGCGGGGGCGGGGGTCAAGTCGGCGTCCGTCTCGGGCCAGGGGGTGTTTCGCGACGCGGCGTCGGACGCCCGGATCCGGGAGGCCTTCTTCGCCCAGGAAGCGCGGCGCTGGCGCCTGACGGTGCCGGACTTCGGGGTGCTGGAGGGGCCTTTCCTAGTCTCGGCCCTGGAGTATGCGGGCGAGCACGAGGGCGAGGCCAGTTTCGCCATGACCCTGTCCAGCGCCGGCGAGATCGGCTTCACGGCGGCGGCATGAGCGTGAATGGCGCCAGGGGCGAGGCCGTGGCGGTGTTGGGCGGGGAGCGGCGTCGGCTGTGTCTGACTCTGGGGGCCCTGGCCGAGATCGAGACGGCGTTGGAGGTCGAGGGGCTGGACGGCCTGGCCGAACGGATGCGGCGGCTGTCGGCGCGGGATCTGAAGGCGGTGCTGGGCGCCCTGCTGCGCGGAGGGGGAGAGACGGATGTCGATCCCGGCGCGGTCGATCCGCGCGAGGCGGCCGAGGCGGTGGCCAGAGCCTTCGCGGCGGCGGCGTGACGGGGCGCGCCGACTGGGGCGGCCTGCTGCGGACAGCCCTGGTGCTGGGCATCGGGCCCGAGGCGTTCTGGCGGCTGTCGGTGCGCGAATGGCGGCTGCTGACCGAGGGCCATGCCGGGGCCGGGCCGATGGGGCGCAGCGATCTGGAACGGATGATGGAGGCGTGGCCGGATGAGTGAGGAATTCAGGCCCGATGGGCTGGACGCCGTGCCTGAGAAGGCGGCCGAGGCGGCGGCGGCGCTGGAGTCACTGCGTGAACCGGCCGAACGGGCCGCGAGCGCGATAGAGGCGGCCTTCGGACGGGCGGGGCAGAGCTTGGCGCGGTCCCTGACGCGGGCGGCGTCGGACGGACGGCTGAGCCTGGACGAACTGGCGCGGGCGGTGCTGAACGCGGTGGGCGCGGCCGTCGGAGGCAGGGGCAGCGGACTGTCGGCGGCGGTGGCCCAGGCGGTCGGCGGACTGTTCGGCGGCGCCCGGGCCGAGGGCGGGCTGGTGCTGGGCGGCGGCGCCTATCTGGTCGGCGAGCGGGGGCCAGAGGTGTTTCGGCCGGCCACGGGCGGGATGATCGAGCCAGCCGGCGCCGGCGCCGGGGTGACGGTCAATGTGCGTATCGACGGGGGCGCGGACGCCCTGCTGAGGTCCGAAGCCCAGATCGCCCAGAGCCTGGCCCGCGCCGTGGCCCTGGGCGCGCGAGGCCTCTAGGCCGGCGTCTTGGGATTGGGGCCGAAGCGGTTGGCGCCGGCCTGGCTGTCGGTCAGTCCGATCCACAGCAGGAAGCCCAGATTGACCAGCAGCAGCAGGGCGAAGATCCCGAACGCCGGGCCGATCAGCCCCATGATGGCGAGCGGATCGCCCTGATCCAGGGCGGCGGCGTTCATGACGGCGCTGAAGCCGATCATGCTGATCCCCACGATCACGCCCACGGTGCTGACGACCCAGGGAGTGAGGATCAGCCAGCCGGTATGGCCCATGTCGTGGAGCCGTTTCACCCCGATGGCCAGGTTCGGCCAGATCAGGGTGATCGACAGCAGCCAGCCCAGGAAGGGTATCCAGCCGGCCACGACGCCGACGCCCAGCAGGATCAGCCAGCCGATCCAGAAATGGGATCGGCGCGTGCGGCCTTCGAACTGAAACAGCAGGCCCTGCCAGTCGAACGACTGAATCTGGGTGGACGGTTCGGTGGTCATCGGCCCCTCCCGGCGATGCAAGGGGCGCGGCCCCGATCAGGCGAGCATGGACGAACGTCGCTCGCTCAACAAGCGAAACAGAAACGGATGAGGCATGGCCTTTCATGAAGTGCGGCTGCCCGCGCGCCTGTCGTTCGGATCGACCGGCGGGGTGGAGCGGCGAACCGAGGTCGTCACCCTGGCGTCGGGGTTCGAGCGCCGGTCCAGCCCATGGGCGCATGGACGGCGGCGCTATCTGATCGGCGCGGGTCTGAGGTCGCTGGACGACATGGCCGAACTGACGGCCTTCTTCGAGGCGCGGCGAGGGCGGCTGTACGGGTTCCGGTTCCGGGACTTCACGGACTTCAAATCGTGCGCGCCGGGTGCGGCGATCACGGCGACGGACCAGAGCCTGGGAACCGGAAACGGCAGCCGCAAGATATTCCAGCTGGTTAAGGCTTCCGGCGACATGGAGCGGACGATCATCAAGCCGGTGGCGGGGTCGGTCAGGGCGGCCCTGGCCGGGGCTGAGGTCGCGGACGGCTGGGACGTGAACCCCGCCACGGGCGCCCTGACCTTCGCGACGGCGCCGGGGTCCGGGGTGGCGGTGACGGCGGGCTTCGCCTTCGACACCCCGGTGCGGTTCGACACCGACCGGCTGGAGATCACCCTGGAGACCTTCGGGGCGGGGCGGCTGGCCGCGGTTCCGCTGATCGAGGTGCGGGTCTGAGCCATGCGCATCCTTCCGGAAGAGATGACCGCCCGCATCGAGAGCGGGGCGGCGACCCTGTGCCATGTCTGGCGGCTGACCCGCGCCGATGGGGCCGTCATGGGATTCACCGATCATGACCGCGACCTGGCCGTCGGCGGGGTGACTTGCCGGGCCGCCAGCGGCTGGACAGCCGGGGTGTCCGAAACCGGGATCGGGACCCAGGGCGGCGCGGCCTCGGCTTCGGGCGGGCTGGACGACGGCGGCCTGACCGAGGCCGACATCGTGGCCGGGCTGTACGACGGCGCCGAGATCGAACTGTGGCGCGTGGACTGGGAACGGCCGGACCTGAAGGTGCGGCTGTGGCGTGGGCGCATTCGGCGCATCCGGCGCGAGGGCGAGGGTTTCGTCGCGGACCTGGACGGACCGGCCGCGGTGCTGGAGCGGGTGGTCGGACGGACCTATGGCCGGCTGTGCGACGCGGTGCTGGGCGATGCGCGCTGCGGGGTGAACCGAAGCCTGTTTCCGGGCCGCGACTGCGACAAGACCTGGGCGACCTGTCGTGGGACGTTCGACAACGGCGCCAATTTCCAGGGTTTCCCGGACATCCCGGGCGACGACTATCTGGCGGCCTTTCCGGCCGAGGGCGGGCGCCACGACGGCGGGAGCCGACGCGGATGAGGCTGGATGTGGTGAGGGCCGCGCGCGGCTGGCTGGGCACCCCCTATCGGCATCAGGCCAGCGCGCGGGGCGTGGGCGCGGACTGCCTGGGCCTGGTGCGCGGCGTCTGGCGCGAGGTGATGGGCGCCGAGCCCGAGACGCCCCCGCCGTATCGACCCGACTGGGCCGAGGTGGGGGGCGAGGAACAGATGCTGGAGGCGGCGAGGCGGTGGCTGAAACCCCGGCCGCTGGGGGCGGCGGCGCCGGGCGACGTGGCCATGTTCCGTATGAGCGAGGGCTCGCCGGTCAAGCACTGCGCCGTGATCAGCGAGGTGGGCGGGCCGGAGTGGCGGATGATCCACGCCTACTGGGGCCGGGCGGTGGTCGAGAGCTGGATGGGGCCGTGGTGGCACCGAAGGCTGGCGGCCGTCTTCGCCTGGCCCGAACGCCCGGACGAGGAGCAGGACTGATGGTGCAGGTGATGCTGGGCGGCGTGGGCGCGGCCCTGGGCGGCGGCGTGGGCCGGGCGATCGGGGCCACCCTGGGCGCCGTGGCGGATCGGGCCGTTCTGGGCGCCGTCCTGCCGGCGCGGCGGACGGGACCGCGGCTGGAGGGGTTGAAGCTGCAGTCGACCGCCGACGGCGCGCCCATGGCCTGTGTGTTGGGCCGGATGCGGGTGGCCGGGCAGATCATCTGGGCCGCGCGCTTTCTGGAACAGCGGCGCGAGAGCGGTGGCGGCAAGGGCGGGCCACGGACCTCGGAAAGCGCCTATTCCCTGAGCTTCGCCGTGGCGGTGTGCGAGGGCGAGATCGACGCCATCGAGCGGATCTGGGCCGACGGGCGGCTGATGGACCTGAGCGGGGTGACGGTGCGGATCCATCGCGGCGGCGCGGCGCAGACCCCGGATCCCCTGATCGAAGCCATCGAAGGCGCGGCGCCGGCCTATCGCGGCACGGCCTATGTGGTGTTCGAGGACCTGCCCCTTGGTCCCTATGGCAACCGGCCGCCGCAGCTGAGTTTCGAGGTGTTGCGCCGGCCCCAGGGCGATGGGCTTGAGGAGATGCTGGAGGGGGTCTGCCTGATCCCCGGGGCCGGGGAGTTCGTGCTGGCGACCGATGTGGTGATGCGCCGCGAGGGCCTGACCCGGGCGGTCGCGGAGAATGTGCACGGCGGTCAGAGCGCGACGGATCTTACCGTCTCCCTGGACCAGCTGATGAGCCAGTGCCCGAACCTGAAGCGGGTCAGCCTGGTGGTCGGATGGTTCGGAACCTCGCTGGACGCGGCCGACTGCCAGGTCATGCCGGGGGTGGAGAGCCGCGAGAAGATGACGGAGGGCGGGGTCTGGGAGGTCGCCGGCCTGACGCGCGAGGACGCCCATCTGATCAGCCGCATCGAGGACACGCCGGCCTATGGCGGCACGCCTTCCGACGAGAGCGTACGTCAGGCGGTGACGGCCCTGAAGATCCGGGGACTGGAGGTCACCCTGTATCCGTTCGTGTTCATGGATATGCCGGGGCCAGAAGAGACACCAACCGAGGGTGAGGCGTTTTCGGCCTATCCCTGGCGCGGCCGCATCAGGGGCGAGGACGGCGAGACGGCGTCGGAACAGGTGGCGGCGATCTTCGGCGCGGCCGACACCTGGGGCCTGAAGCGACTGGCGCTGCATTACGCCGGCCTGGCGGCGGAGACGGGCGCCGACGGTCTGCTGATCGGGTCGGAGATGCGGGGCCTGACCCAGACGCGGGACGCGGAGGGCGGCTATCCGGCCGTGGCCGCCTATCAGGCGCTGGCGGCCGAGTGCCGGAGCATAGTCGGGTCGGAGGTCACGCTGTCCTACGCCGCCGACTGGTCGGAATATTTCGGACATCAGTCGGGCGGCGGCGAGGTGCGGTTTCACCTGGATCCGCTGTGGGCCGATCCGCAGATCGACTATGTCGGCATCGACTGGTACCCGCCTCTGACCGACTGGCGCGAGGGAGACGGCGGGCTGGATGCGGCGGTGGCGTCCGATCAGGCGGACCGGGCCTATCTGGCCGACGGGGTGGCGGGCGGCGATGGGTTCGACTGGTTCTACGCTAGCCCCGGCGACAGGGCGGCCCAGGACCGGACGCCGATCGCGGACCCGGCCCATGGCGAACACTGGGTGTTCCGGCCCAAGGACCTGATCGGCTGGTGGAGCCACCACCACTATGACAGGGTCGGGGGCGCCCGGGCGTCGGTCGCGACGGCCTGGACGCCGCGCATGAAGCCCATCCGCCTGACCGAGTTCGGCTGCGCCGCGGTGGATCGCGGCGGCAATGCGCCCAATCTGTTCCACGACCCCAAGAGCAGCGAAAGCGCCCTGCCGCCCGATTCGACCGGACAGCGCAGCGACCGGATGCAGAGGCGCGCGCTGGAGGCCGTGCTGGGTCATTTTCGCATACCGGCGAACAATCCGACGTCCAGTGTCTATGGCGGGCGGATGGTGGCGGCGATGGACGCCTGGTGCTGGGACGCGCGGCCCTATCCGGCGTTTCCCGCGCGACGGGACGTCTGGGCCGACGCCCCGGCCTGGCGCACCGGCCACTGGCTGAACGGCCGGATGGTGGGGGATGTGGCCGCGATGATCGCCGCCGTGCTGAGGCGGGGCGGACTGACCGACGAAGACTTCACCATCGAGGGGGTGGATGGCGAGGTCACCGGATTCGTCATCGACCGCCCCATGGCGACGCGCGATGCGCTGGAGCCGTTGTTGAAGGCCACGGACGCGGTGGTGGTGGAGCGGGACGGGCGGGTGGCTGTCATCGGGCAGGAGGCCATGGTCCAGACCCTCGCCGACGACGACCTGGCCCTGCCGGAGACGGGCGAGGCCATGACCCGGGATCGGCGGCTAGACGAACGGCCGGCCACGGCGCGGGTCCGATACGCCGACGCGGCGGCCGACCATCAGACGGCGTCGGTGGTCATGAGGGCCGATCAGGCCGCGGGCGGCGGGGGCGTCGATATCGACCTGCCGCTGGCTTGCAGCGCGGAACAGGCGCAGCGAGTGGCGGCGGTCGCCCTGGCGGCCGGGGGCGAGGCCGAGAGCCGGACGGTGAGGATGGGTCCGACGGCGGCTCTGACGCTGGAAGGCGGGGATCTGGTGCGGTTTCCCGGGGCGGAGGGCGTGTGGCGGGTCGAGTCCCTGGCCCTGGAAGAGACGCCGCGCGCGACGGTGCGCCGCCGCGTCACGCCGGTTGCCGCCCTGCTCGGGGCGCCGGAGATTCCGATTCCCGAGACACCCGTCCTGTCGGGCGCGCCCTTCGCCGTGGTGCTGGATCTGCCCGCGACGCCAGGCGAGGAGGATGACGCCCGTCCGCGCGCGGCGGTGGCGGTGGAGCCGTGGCGCGCCATGACGGTCCATGCGGGCGCCGACGCCTCAGCCTTGAGACCGCGCGCGGAGGCGCGCCGGCCGGCGACGGTCGGCCGATTGACCAGGCCTTTGGAGTCCGGTGTCCTGGGCCGCTGGGACCGGGTCAATGTGCTGGAGACGCGGCTGGAGGGCGGCGCGCCCCAGAGCCGGAGCCGCGCCGCCGTCCTGTCGGGAGAGAACCGGATTCTGGTCGAGACGGAGGTCGGGTGGGAGGTCGTCGGCTTCTTGGAGGCGGTTCCCCTGGGCGGTGATCGGTGGCGGCTGAGTGGGTTGCTGCGGGCTCTGGGCGGCACGGACGTCGAGATGCGAGCCGGCGCCGAGATCGGGGCGACAGCCATACTGGCCGATGAGGCTCTGGTCAGGCTGGACATCGGCCGCAATGAGCGGGGCCTGCCCCTGATGGTCAGGGTAGCGCCCACCGGAGCGCCGCCGGGAGGACCGGGGGCCAGCACGCTGGAAACGACAATCCGCGGGGTTCATGATCGGCCGTGGACGCCGGCGCATCTGAGGGTGGCGACGGGCGCACCGGACTGGACCTTGTCCTGGATCCCGCGTCGGAGGGTGCATGGCGACGCCTGGGACGAGAACGGCGGGGACGAGACTGTCGGCTGGTTCCGGGTCCGGTTCCTGGACGGAGTGATCGAACGGCGTGTCGTGGAGGTCGAGGACGACGCCCTGACCTACACCGCCGTCCAGCGGGCGGCGGACTTTCCGGTGGGCCTGGCGACGGCCCGGGTCGAGGTCAACCAGTGGGGCGCCGGCTGGGGCTGGGGTCCGCCGGCGCGCATGTCTCTGGCGGGTTGAACGGGCGCCCTTTCGAACCGGGATCGCATGGCTTAACTGAGGGTCGAAGCCCTGTGGAATGGAGCGACTGTGGCCGGCGATCCCTACAAGGAACTGGGCGTGGCGAGGACCGCCAGCGCGGAGGAGATCAAGAAGGCCTTCCGCAAGCTGGCCAAGGACCTGCACCCCGACAAGAACCCGGGCGACAAGGCGGCCGAGGAACGGTTCAAGCGGGTGACGGCCGCCTTCGACCTGCTGGGCGACAAGGACAAACGCGCCAAGTTCGACCGGGGCGAGATCGACGCCGACGGGCGCGAGCAGTTCCGGGGGTTCGGTGGCGGCGCTGGGGGCGGTCGGGCCGGTCCTGGCGGGGGCTTTTCCGGCTTCGGCGGCGGGGCCGGCGGTCCGGGCGGGCGCGGCAATTTCGAGAACATCGACCTGGACGAACTGTTCGGGATGTTCGGCGGTCAGGGTCGTCAGCGCGGCGCGAGGGACTTCACGCCCAAGGGCCAGGACGTGCGCGCCACCCTGGAGATCAGTCTGGAGGATTCAATCACCGGGGCTACGCGACGCATCCAGTTCTCGGATGGGCGCACCCTGGACGTGACCATTCCCAAGGGCGCCGGCGACGGCCAGGTCATCCGGCTGCGCGGGCAGGGGGCGCCGGGCCGGCTGGGCCAGGCGGGCGACGCCCTGATCGAGCTGAAGATAGCGCCGCATCCGCTTTATCGGCGCGAGGGGGCGGACCTGGTGATGGACCTGCCGATTGCGGCGCCCGACGCCGTCCTGGGCGGCAAGGTGATGGTGCCGACGCCGGAAGGGCGAGTCTCGATGACCGTGCCCGCGGGGTCCAACTCCGGCAAGGTCCTGCGGCTGAAGGGGCGCGGCGGCCATGTCGGTGGGCGGCGCGGCGATCTGCTGGCCAAGCTGGTGGTGACCCTGCCGGACCCGCATGACGCGGCCCTGGTCAAATACGCCGAGACCTGGCGGGCGAAAAACGCCGAGACGTCATGATCGCCAAGCCCAATCAGAAGCCGCGGCGTCCCTGGTTCAGCTCGGGGCCGACGGCGAAGCGGCCGGGGTGGTCGTCCCAGGCTCTGAATCACGATCTGCTGGGCCGAGGCATCCGCGCGCCGGAGGTGGTGGCGCGGTTCGCCCACGGGCTGAAACTGACGCGCCAGGTTCTGGAGGTTCCGGACGACTGGGCCCTGGTCTATGCGCCAGGGTCCGACACCGGGGCGGTGGAGGCGGCGCTGTGGTCCATGCTGGGCGCGCGGCCGGTGCAGGTGCTGGCGTTCGAGAATTTCGGCCTGCAATGGGCGGCGGACATCCGCGACCACCTGAAGCTGGAGCCGGAAATCCTGGCGGCGCCTTGGGGCGACCTGCCGGATCTGAGCCGGGTCGATCCGGACAAGGACCTGGTCTTCCCGTGGAACGGGACCACGTCGGGGGTGCGCGTTCCGAACGCCGATTTCATCGCCCGTCATCGAAGGGGACTGGCGATC
The DNA here is from genome assembly GCF_019636155.1 of Brevundimonas sp. GTDB lineage: Bacteria > Pseudomonadota > Alphaproteobacteria > Caulobacterales > Caulobacteraceae > Brevundimonas. The sequence continues at coordinate 136,955 of NZ_JAHBYB010000004.1, forward strand.
TGCGACGCCACCTCTGCCGCCTTCGCCATGCCCCTGGACTGGGACCGGCTGGATGTCGTGACCTTCTCATTCCAGAAGGCGTTGGGCGGAGAGGCGGGGCTGGGCGTCGCGGCCCTGTCGCCGCGAGCGATGGAACGGCTGGATTTCTATGCGCCGCCACGGCCGGTGCCCAAGGTGCTGAGACTGCGCGACGGGTCCGGGTTCGACCGCGCCCTGGCCAGGGGCTCGATGATCAACACCTTCTCGGTCTGGACGCTGGAGGACTGGATCGACGCCCTGGAATGGGCGGTCAGCGTCGGCGGTCTGGCGGGCCTGATCGCGCGCACCGAGGCCAATGCGGCGGCCCTGGGCCGCTGGGTCGAACGGACCGGCTGGATCGACTGGCTGGCGCAGGCGCCGGAGACGCGATCGACTACCTCCATCTGCCTGAAGATCGTCGATCCCCGCGTCCTGGCTATGGAAGAAACGGACCGTCAGGCCCTGGTGCGGCGGATGAAGGCCCTTCTGGAAGCCGAAGGCGCGGCCTTCGACGTTGAAAGCCACCGCAACGCCCCGGCAGGCTTGAGAATCTGGTGCGGATGCACGGTCGATACTGCGGATATCGAGGCTCTGACGCCGTGGCTGGACTGGGCGTTCGCGATGGCGATGGCGGAATAAATACGCCGCGACGGGACAGGGGGCGATTCCCCCGCTATAGGCTGCGGCCCGCAATCAGCGGGAGCGTGAACCTTGGCGAACGTGGCGGTGGTCGGCGCCCAGTGGGGCGACGAAGGCAAGGGCAAGATCGTCGACTGGCTGTCGAACCGCGCCGATGTGGTGGTGCGGTTCCAGGGCGGCCACAACGCGGGCCATACCCTGGTCGTGGACGGCAAGGTCTACAAGCTGGCCCTGCTGCCCTCGGGGGTGGTTCAGGGCAAGCCGTCGATCATCGGCAACGGGGTGGTGGTCGATCCCTGGCATCTGGTACGCGAGATCGAGATGGTCGAGGCCCAGGGGGTCCGCATCTCGCCCCAGACCCTGACGATCGCCGACAACGCCTGCCTGATCCTGCCCATCCATCCCGCGCTGGACGTGGCGCGCGAAGCGGCGGCCAAGGCGCCCGGCGCCCGGATCGGCACCACGGGACGCGGCATCGGCCCGGCCTATGAGGACAAGGTCGGTCGCCGGGCGATCCGGGTGTGCGACCTGGCGGACGCTGACGATCTGAAGGTCAAGATCGACCGGCTGCGGTCGCACCATGACCCGCTGCGCGCCGGACTGGGGCTGGAACCGATCAATCCCGAGGTCCTGCTGGATCAGTTGCTGGAGATCGCGCCGCGCATCCTGCCCTACGCCCGGCCGGCGTGGCGGCTGCTGGACGAGGCGCGTCGGGATGGGCGGCGGGTGCTGTTCGAGGGCGCCCAGGGGGCCTTCCTGGACGTGGATCACGGCACCTATCCCTATGTAACCAGCTCCAACACGGTGGCGGGTCAGGCGGCGGCGGGGTCGGGCCTGGGGCCGCGGGGAGTCGGCTATGTGCTGGGCATCGTCAAGGCCTACACCACAAGGGTGGGCGAAGGGCCGTTCGCCTGCGAACTGAACGACGCCATCGGCGAACACCTGGCGACCGTCGGGCGCGAAGTGGGGGTCAATACGGGGCGGGCCCGGCGCTGCGGCTGGTTCGACGCGGTGCTGGTGCGGCAGTCGGTGGCCATCAACGGCATCGACGGCATCGCCCTGACCAAGCTGGACGTGCTGGACGGGCTGGAGACGCTGAAGATCTGCGTCGGCTATCGGGTCGGGGGGCAGGTGCTGGACTATCTGCCGTCCAGCCTGAAGGACCAGGCGGCGGCCGAGCCCGTGTTCGAGGAACTGGAAGGCTGGCGCGAGAGCACCGCCTCGGTCCGCAGTTTCAAGGACCTGAACGCCAACGCCATCAAATATGTGCGGCGGATCGAGGAGCTGATCGGGGCGCCGGTCGCCCTGCTGTCCACCAGTCCGGAACGCGACGACACCATATTGATGCGCGATCCGTTCCAGGGGGCGGCCTGATCTGAGCCGTTCAACGCGCCCTTAACGGGTTTGGGGCAGAAAGGCTGCCTGTAGGAGCCGTCCCGTGTTCATCGCCGATTCCAAAGCCTTGCAACGTCTGGCGCCCGCTCTGAAGCGGGTGGTCGTGGCGGACCCCAACGCCGCCGCGGTGAAGCTGCTGGTCGACATCATCAAGAATCTGGGCGCACGCGATGTCTTCCTGGAGGCGGACGACCGCCGGCTGATGGGCCTGGCGCGGGAGTGCGAGCCGACCCTGGTGATCCTGGAGCGCAGCGGTCCGCGCCTTGACGGCGAAGCCTTCGCCCGGCGCATGCGCCGATCAGACCTGACCTGCCGCAAGGCGCCCATCATCATGGTCACCGCCGAGGCGACCGCCAGCACCATCAAGGGCGCGCGCGACGCCGGGGTGCACGAGTTCCTGTGCAAGCCCTTCACGGCCGCCGACCTGTTCCGCCGCATCGAGAACGTGGCCCTGAAGCCGCGCGACTGGGTCGAGGCGGTCGGCTATGTCGGCCCGGACCGGCGCCGGTTCAACTCCGGCGATTACGCCGGCGAGCGCAAGCGTCAGGCCGATGCGCCCAGGACCGCCGCCGAGGCGACGGCTGCGGCGAAGGACCAGGCCCTGCGTATCCTGGCGGCGGCCCTGGCGCAGTTCGACAATGACCCGGCCCAGGCCGTGCGCGCCGTCCGCCAGCAGGCGGAGACCCTGAAGGCCCTGGCGCTGAAGACCTCGGACGCGCCCCTGGCCGCGGCGGCGGGCGCCCTGGAATCGTGCGTGGCGTCCGGACAGGTCAGCAAGCCCGCCCTGGCCGGACCGATCGCGACCCTTCTGGCCATCAGTGCGCCCGAGCCTCGGACGAAATCGGCCTGAGCCGCGGGGTCAGGCGTCGACCAGGTTCCGTTCCTCGGCGGCGGCGCGCATGGCCTTCTGCAGCTTTTCGAAGGCGCGGACCTCGATCTGACGGACGCGTTCGCGGCTGACGCCGTACTGGCCGGCCAGCTCTTCCAGGGTCACCGGATCGTCCTTGAGGCGGCGCTCGGTCAGGATGTGCTTCTCGCGGTCGGTCAGCTCCTCCATGGCCTCCTGCAGCAGGCTCATGCGGATCGATTTTTCCTCGTCCTCGGCCAGCTGGGTTTCCTGGGAAACCGCCGTATCGTCGGCCAGCCAGTCCTGCCATTCGCTTTCGCCATCGGCGCGCAAGGGGGCGTTCAGCGAGGCGTCGCCGCCCAGCCGCCGGTTCATGTCGGTGACTTCCTGCTCGGACACGCCCAGCTTGGTGGCGATGGCCGTCAGGTGTTCGGGATGCAGGTCCCCTTCCTCGAAGGCCGAGATCTGGCTCTTGGCCTTGCGCAGGTTGAAAAACAGCTTCTTCTGCGCCGCCGTGGTCCCCATCTTCACCAGGGACCAGGACCGCAGGATGTATTCCTGGATCGAGGCGCGAATCCACCACATGGCGTAGGTCGCCAGGCGGAAGCCCTTGTCCGGGTCGAATTTCTTGACGGCCTGCATCAGGCCGACGTTGCCTTCCGAGATCACCTCGCCGATCGGCAGGCCATAGCCGCGATAGCCCATGGCGATCTTGGCCACCAGGCGCAGGTGCGAGGTGACGAGACGATGGGCGGCCTCGGGATCCTGATGTTCGCTCCAGCGCTTTGCCAGCATGAACTCTTCGTCCTTGCTGAGCATCGGAAATTTGCGGATTTCAGTAAGATAGCGCGACAGTCCCTGTTCAGGCGACATCACCGCGAGCGTGTTGTTGGCAGCCATAGTCCGTGATCCCTCCGACCGATACCGAGCGGGTCCGTCGAGTTCGGCCACCGAATGTGCGCCGCGCCCTCACCCCTCAACCGAAGACTTGGGGATCGGTTGCCTGCTTGGCCAGAGGCGGAACGTCACACCAGGTCGAAAACGTGGCGGCAAGGCCACGATCTTTCGGTCTCAGTTTCTGTAGCAGATAGTCAGTTCTTAATCAAGACTGACATCGAAGGTCAGTTGAAGTCGATGTGCAGATGGTCGTCGTGCCTCGCCGCCTGGCAGCCGGCGAAGCGCAGCTTGGGGTGGCCCCAGAGGCCCAGCCGCCGTTCAAGATGGGGTTCGATCAGAATGCGGCGGACGCGCGGATCGGCGACCAGGATGTCCAGCAGCGCCCGCGTCTTTTCGTCATCCAGACGCCATGGCCGATTGGCGGGCGGGTCCGGCTTCTGCGCCTTGCCGGGGCGGCCCCCGGGACAGGCGAGCGCCTCCCCTGGGGCTGGCGGCTCAGCCGGCCAGTAGCCGCCGAAGCGGGCGATGACCGGAAACGGATCGAACGGACGTCCCGCCGCATCGGTGTAATAGAGGGCCAGATCGACCTGGCGGCCGTCCCCGTGGCTCAGGTGGGGCGGGAAGGGCCTGATCCCTTCCGGACCGCTGGCGTCCATGAAGCGGAGCGTCTCGCCCGGATAGCGGGCCCGAATGGCGCGCGCCGCATCGACCAGGGCGTCGCGCGCTGCGGGTTGGACGAAATGCCTATCCTCACGGCAATAGCGGGTCGCGACCGGAGCCAGGGGAGCCGATCCGTCGCAAGGCAGGCTGACCAGACCCGCGGCGTTGGGTTCGGCGGATGGGCTGGCCTTGCCCGGTGCGCCTGCCGCCTCGCAACCGGCAAGGACAATGGCCAGGCTGGCGACGAGGCGCCTCAAAGGGCGTCCAGCAGGTGTTCGAGCGCCTGCATGTCTCCTGGCGGCGGCGTCTCGAAGCGCAGGGCCTCGCCGGTCACCGGATGGACGAACCCCAGGACTGCGGCGTGGAGCGCCTGTCGGTTCAGGCCCGTCTCAGCGATGGCGGCGCGGACCGGGGCGGCGGGACTGCCGGAGCCATAGACCGGATCGCCCAGGATCGGCGCGCCCTTCGAGGCCAGATGCACACGGATCTGGTGGGTGCGCCCGGTGTGCAGGGTGCAGGCGACACGGGCCGCCATGGGCGCGCCGTCACGCTTGGCGGGGGCGCCGAACACCCGCTCGACCTCATAGTCGGTGATCGCCTCGCGGCCCCCGGACTTCAGCACGGCCATCTTCTTGCGGTCGGCGCTGGAGCGTCCGATGCGGGTCTCGATCCGGCCCCGCGCCGGCGAAAGCGCCCCGCGCGTCAGGGCGATGTAGGTGCGCTCTATATCGTGTCGAGCGAACAGGGCCGACAGGCCGGCGTGGGCGCGGTCCGACTTGGCGGCGACCATGACGCCCGAGGTGTCCTTGTCCAGCCGGTGCACGATCCCGGGCCGCGCTACCCCGCCGATGCCGGACAGGGACGCGCCGCAGTGATTCAGCAGGGCGTTGACCAGGGTGCCGGTCTCGTTGCCCGGCGCCGGATGGGCGGCCATGCCGGCGGGCTTGTCGATCACGATCAGGTCCGCGTCCTCATAGAGGACGGTCAATGGAATGGCCTCTGGCCGCGGATCGGCCGGGATGACCGGTGGCAGGGCGATCAGATAGTCGCCGGGCAGGGCCTTGGTCTTGGCCGACACGGCCGCCCCGCCGAACGACACCGCCCCCTCGTCCATCAGCGCCTGGATGCGCGCCCGCGACAGGCCCGTCGCCGCCTCGGCCAGGGCCTTGTCCAGACGCAGGGCGCGCGCATCCTCGCCCAGCGAGACGACCAGGGTCTCGCCATCGGCGTCAATGTCGTCGGGTTCGAGGGCGGGCGTCACGGCGGACAGACTAACCTGCCCACCGCCGCGCGCCCAAGCCGGTTCAGGCCGCCCGGGCCGCTCCGAAGTTCGGATCCAGTTCGCCCGCGGCGTAGCGTTTGGCCATCTGGGCCGTGGACAGGGGCTTGATCCGGTCGGCCATGCCCTCGCATCCGAACTCCTGGAAACGCTGGATGCAGACCTTCCGCATCGCCTCCTTGGCGGGCTTCAGATAGGCGCGCGGGTCGAACTCGCCCGGCTTCTCGGCCATGACCTTGCGGATGGCGCCGGTGATGGCCATCCGGTTGTCGGTGTCGATGTTGATCTTGCGCACGCCATGCTTGATGCCGCGCTGGATCTCCTCGACCGGCACGCCCCAGGTCTGGGGCATGGCGCCGCCGTACTGGTTGATGATGTCCTGCAGGTCCTGCGGCACCGAGGACGAGCCGTGCATCACCAGGTGGGTGTTCGGCAGGCGGCGGTGGATCTCCTCGATCACATTCATGGCCAGGACGTCGCCGTCCGGCTTGCGGCTGAATTTGTAGGCGCCGTGGCTGGTGCCCATGGCGATCGCCAGGGCGTCCACCTGGGTCTCGCGCACGAAATCGACCGCCTGGTCCGGGTCGGTCAGCAGGGCCGAGTGATCCAGCTTGCCCTCGAAGCCGTGGCCGTCCTCGGCCTCGCCCATGCCGGTTTCCAGCGAGCCCAGCACGCCCAGTTCGCCTTCCACCGAGACGCCGCAGCTGTGGGCCATCTGGACGACGCGGCGGGTCACATCGACATTGTATTCGTAGCTGGCCGGGGTCTTGGCGTCCTCCTCCAGCGAGCCGTCCATCATCACGCTGGTGAAGCCGTACTGGATGGCGGTGGCGCAGGTGGCGGGGCCGTTGCCATGGTCCTGGTGCATGCAGACCGGGATGTGCGGATACAGTTCGGCCAGGGCGTCGATCAGCTTGGCCAGGACGATGTCGTTGGCGTAGCTGCGGGCGCCGCGGCTGGCCTGGATGATGACCGGGGCGTTCACGGCCTCGGCGGCCTCCATGATGGCCAGGCCCTGCTCCATGTTGTTGATGTTGAAGGCCGGCAGGCCGTAGTCGTTCTCGGCCGCGTGGTCGAGCAGCTGTCGCAGGGTGATCCGCGCCATGGGTATAGCCTCCTGAGCCGTTTCTTTTGCCGCAGGGTCTAGCCCGACCCTCCCCGGAAGTCACGCTTTGTTACACGGGGAATTCCAGCCCTTTAGGCTGATCTGAGCGCCTCGACGCCCGGCAGGGGCTTGCCCTCCATCCATTCCAGGAAGGCGCCGCCGGCGGTGGAGACAAAGGTCATGTCGGCGGCCGTCCCGGCGTGGTTCAGGGCCGCGACCGTGTCGCCGCCCCCGGCCACGGCGACCAGCCGTCCGGCCTTGGCCAGATCCCCGGCGTGGCGAGCGGCCGCAACGGTGGCGGCGTCGAAGGGCGGAACCTCGAACACCCCCAGCGGCCCGTTCCAGATCAGGGTCCTGGAGGCGTCCATGGCCGCGACCAGGCGATCGACCGACTGCGGTCCCGCGTCCAAGATCTTGTCCTCGGCCGACAGGGGCTGGCCCATGGCCAAGGTGCGGGTCTCGACGCCGGGACTGACCGCCGCGGCCACCACGACATCGACCGGCAGCAGCAGTTCGCACCCTTGGGCCTCGGCCTCGGCCATGATGGCGCGGGCCGTGTCGGCCATGTCCTTTTCCGCCAGCGAGCCGCCGATGTCGTGGCCCTGGGCGTAGAGGAAGGTGTTGGCCATGCCGCCCCCGATGGCCAGCCGGTCCAGCTTGCCGACCAGGTTCTTCAGCAGGTCCAGCTTGGTCGAGACCTTGGCCCCTCCGACGATGCCGATCACCGGCCGCTGGGGCTGGCCCAGGGCGGCGTCCAGGGCTTCCAACTCGCGCCGCATGGATTCGCCGGCATAGGCGGGCAGCAGGCGCGCCAGCCCCTCGGTCGAGGCGTGGGCGCGGTGGGCGGCGGAAAAGGCGTCGTTGACATAGAGGTCGCCGATGGCGGCCAGCTGTTGGGCGAAGGCGGGATCGTTCTTCTCCTCGCCGGCGTGGAAGCGGACGTTCTCCAGCAGGATCACCCCGCCGGCGTCCAGATCGGCGATCGCCGCCTTGGCCGCCTCGCCCACGCAATCGTCGGCGAACCGCACCGGCGCGCCCAGCAGGGTCTCCAGCTCATCGACCACCGGCTGCAGGCTCATGGAGGGGACGCGCTGTCCCTTGGGCCGGTCGAAATGGGCCAGCAGCGCCACCTTGGTCCCGGCGTCGCGCAGGCGCTGGATCGTCGGCAGGGCGGCGCGCAGGCGCGTATCGTCGGCCACCCGCCCCCCGTCCATCGGCACATTGAAATCCACCCGCACCAGGGCCGTCTTGCCGGCGATGTCGTGCGCGTCGTCGAGAGTGCGGAAGGTCATGAGACAGCTCTCCAAAGGATCGCGGGTTGTTATCCCTTCTCCCCTCGTGGGAGAAGGTGTCATGCGTCAGCATGACGGATGAGGGGGATGCCGAAACAACCCAATCGCTTGCGGTCCAATATGACGCTCGCCGAGACGGCGATGTGGCGACTGCTGCGCGGGCGGGGTTTCGAGAACTGGAAGTTTCGACGGCAAACTCGCATCGGCCCGTGGATCACCGATTTCTGCTGTTACGAGCTGAAACTGGTTGTCGAGTTGGATGGCGGCATTCATCGCCTACGAGAGAATGAAGACAGGCTTCGTGACGCCGATCTTCTGCGGAAAGGCTTCACCGTCTTACGGTTCTGCAACGAGGCGGTGCTGAGCAATCCTAACCGGGTGTTCGACGCGATCCGCGAACATGCGGGCCGAAAGCCCCCTCATCCGACCCGCTGACGCGGGCCACCTTCTCCCACGAGGGGAGAAGGGAACCATCGGTCGGCTGTCTTACAGGAACTTCGCCATCGCCATCGCCGTGTCGCTCAGTCGCGTGGCGAAGCCCCATTCGTTGTCGTACCAGCTCATCACCCGCACCAGCTTGCCCTCGATGACCTGGGTCTGGGGCAGGGCGACGGTGGAAGAGGCGGCGATGTGGTTCATGTCGCTGGAGACCACCGGGTCGGTGGTGGTGACCAGGACGCCCTTCATCGGGCCGTCGGCGGCGGCCTGCAGGGCGGCGTTGACCTCTTCGACCGTGGTGTCGCGGCCGGGCACCACCTTCAGGTCCACCACCGAGACGTTCGGCGTCGGCACGCGGATGGACGAGCCGTCCAGCTTGCCCTTCAGTTCCGGCAGCACCAGGCCCACGGCCTTGGCCGCGCCGGTCGAGGTCGGGATCATCGACAGGGCGGCGGCGCGGCCGCGATACAGGTCCTTGTGCATCGTATCCAGCGTCGGCTGGTCACCGGTGTAGGCGTGGATGGTGGTCATATAGCCGCGCTCGATGCCGAACAGATCGTGCAGCACCTTGGCCACTGGGGCCAGGCAGTTGGTGGTGCACGAGGCGTTGGACACCACGATGTCGTCGGCGGTCAGGACGTCATGGTTGACGCCATAGACGATGGTTTTCTCCACCCCGTCGGCGGGGGCCGAGACCAGAACTCGTTTGGCCCCTGCGGTCAGGTGGGCGGCGGCCTTGTCGCGCGAGGTGAAGATGCCGGTGCATTCCAGGGCGATGTCGACCTTCAGCTCGGCGTGCGGCAGCTTGGCCGGGTCCCGCTCGGCCGTGACCTTGATCTTGCCCAGGCCCACGTCGATCCAGTCTTCGCCATGCTCGACCGTGCCCGGGAAACGGCCATGGACCGAATCGTATTTCAGCAGGTGGGCATTGGTGGCCACCGGGCCCAGGTCGTTGATCGCCACCACCTCGATGTCGCGACGGCCATGCTCGACGATCGAACGCAGGACCAGGCGGCCGATGCGGCCGAACCCATTGATGGCGACACGAACGGTCATGATGGCGATCTCCCTGAGGTGTGATGTTGGCCGTCTCAATGCGGCGGGCCGCCGGGGGATTCAAGCCCGGCGACGTAACAAGCCGTGATCGACTGTAACGCCGGGCGTCTAGACCCAGCTGTAGGCCGTCTTGGTCTGGGTGTAGAAGTCGATGGCCGCGAACCCCTGCTCGCGCGGACCGAAGCTGGACTTCTTCGAGCCGCCGAACGGCACGTGATAGTCCACCCCGGCGGTCGGCAGATTGACCATCACCATCCCCGCCCGCACCCGCCGCTGGAAATCGCGGGCATGCTTCAATGAGGTGGTGACGATGCCCGACGACAGGCCGAACTCGGTGCCGTTGGCGACGGCCAGGGCCTCTTCGTAATCCCGCACCCGCACGGTCGAGACGACCGGGCCGAACACCTCTTCCCGGTTGATCCGCATGGCCGGGTCGGTGTCGGCGATCAGGGTCGGCTGGACGTACCAGCCGGGCGTGGCGGCGGTGATGCGCTCGCCACCCGCGGCGATGCGGCCCCCGGATTCGCGCGCGATGTCGATGTAGCTGTAGTCGTTTTCCTGCTGGCCCTGGCTGACGGCGGGGCCGACCTGGGTGTCGGGCGCCAGGGCGTGGCCGACCTTCAGGCTTGCGACCTTTTCCGCCAGGGCGGCGACGAAGCGGTCGTGGATGCCGTCGGTCACGATCAGGCGGCTGGAGGCGGTGCAACGCTGGCCGGTCGAGAAGAAGCCCCCGTCCAGCGCCACCATAACCGCCCGCTCCAGGTCGGCTTCATCCAGCACCACCAGAGGGTTCTTGCCGCCCATCTCCAGCTGCACCCGCGCCTGACGTTTCGCGGCGCCCAGGGCCACGCCCGCCCCCACGCCCTGCGATCCGGTGAAGCTGAGGCCGTCCACCTCGGGGTGATCGACGATGGCCTGGCCCACGTCGCCGCGGCCGATGACCAGGTTGAACACCCCCTCGGGCAGGCCGGCTTCCATCAGGATGTCGGCCAGGGCGCTGGCCGTCGCGGGGGTCGGACCGGCGGGCTTCATCACCACTGTGTTGCCGAAGGCCAGGGCCGGGGCCGCCTTCCACGCCGGAATGGCGATGGGGAAGTTCCAGGGGGTGATCAGGCCAAACACCCCCACCGCCTCGCGCCGGGTCTGGACCTCCACGCCCGGCCTCACGCTGTCCAGGTTCAGCCCGTGACGCCGCAGGGCCTCGCCCGCGAAATATTTGAAGATGCGCCCGGCGCGCACCGTCTCGCCAATCCCTTCGGCCAGGGTCTTGCCCTCCTCGCGCGACAGCAGCCGCCCGATCGTCTCGCGCCGCTCCATCAGCAGGGTTCCGGCGCGGTCCAGAATATCGCTGCGCGCCTCGGGCGTGGCCTCGGACCAGGCGGGGAAGGCGGCGCGGGCCGCGGCGACGGCGGCCTCCACCTCGGCGGGACCGCCCTGGGGCGTCAGGGCCACCACCTCGTCGGTGTCGGACGGGTTGCGGATCTCGGCGCCGCGCGGCCCGCCGACACGGCGGCCGCCGATCAAATGTTCAAGGTGCAGGGTGTCGTCCATGGCGCGTCCTCTATCGCAGAGGCCGCTTTACGACGCCCGACGCCGCTTGTCAGGCGAGGGCGAACAGCAGCCGGCCCTCGCCCATCCGTTCGCGCAGCATCGGCAGGTCGGCGTGGGCGGTCGAGAAACAGCCGTAGCTGCGGCCCAGCTTGCCCTCGCGCGCCAGGAAGTCCGGATCGGCATAGTCGGCGCCGTGCACGATGATGGCCCGATCGCGCGCCCGGTCGTTGGAATATTCCAGCCCGTCCAGCAGCACGTTCGGCCCCTGCTGCCGGCCCCATCCGGCGCCGGCGGTGACATAGGCGCCGACCGAGGACATGTGGCTGTCCGGGGTGTTCGAGAAATCGCGCGCATAGCCCGAATGCGCCGGGTCCGAGCCGCGGCCGTGGCTGGTGCGGAAGGCCGCGACATGGCCGGTGACCAGGTCCACCTCATACAGCCGCTCCTCGCCCGAGAAGCGCTGGAAATCGACCAGATACATCCGGTCGCGCAGGGGAATGCGGCGGTGATGGGTGTCCAGGGCGACCAGGGCCCGATCCATCAGGTCCTTGCGGACGCGGTTCTGGGGGTCCAGCGGCGGCGGGACGACGGACTGCGCCGCCATGACCACGCGCGGCGCGGCCTCGGCCTGCGGCGCGGCGGCCGGGGCCAGGGCGACGGCCGAAGGCGCCACCCGCGTGGACGCCGCCGAAGCGCATCCGCTCAGAAGGGCGGAGCCGCCCAGGATCAGTCCACGTCTCGAAAGCCGCATGCGACGCCCCTCGCATGTTCACAGGAAGTGACGGGTTGTTTCAAAACCGGGCGTGGCTTTCAACCTGAGCCTTGGCGAATGCGACCTCGTGTCTATGGTGCGGGACCGTTCCTGAGGGGGAGCCCATGAAGTCCGTCATCCTGGCCCTGGTGGCCGCCATCGCCGTTTCCGCGCCTGCACAGGCCCGCCAAGGCCCGGAATCGCAGGGCGTTCCCGCGGCGGGCGAAACCGTGTTCGTCCAGGCCGGGCGGCTGCTGGCCGACCCGGCGGAAGGTTCCGTCCAGCGGGATAAAACTCTCGTGATCCGGGACGGTCGGGTGGTCGAAATCCGCGACGGCTTCGTGGGCGAGGGCCGGGTGGTCGATCTGCGCCACGCCTTCGTCCTGCCGGGCCTGATCGACAGCCATGTCCATCTGACCGGCGAAACCAGCGCCAGTTCGCGCCTGGACGGGGTGACCCAGTCGGAATCGGACCAGGCCCTGATCGGCGCCCGGCACGCGCGTTCGACCCTGATGGCCGGCTTCACCACCGTGGCCGACCTGGGCGCGCCCAATGAATCCATCTTCGCCCTGCGCGACGCCATCCGGCGCGGCGACGTGCCCGGGCCGCGCATCCTGGCCTCGGGAGCGGCGGTGTCGGTCCATGGCGGTCATGGCGACATCAACGGCTATCGCGAAGACATCATGCATATGTTCACCGGCGAGAACATCTGTTCGGGCCCGGAAGACTGCATGCGCGCGGTCCGGTTGCAGGTGCGGGCCGGGGCCGATGTGATCAAGATCACGGCCACGGGCGGGGTCCTGTCCAACACCGCCGCCGGCCTGGCCCAGCAGTTCTCGGACGCCGAACTGGCGGGCATCGTCGAGGCCGCCCATCGCATGGGCCGGCGCGTCACCGCCCACGCCCACGGGACCGACGGGGTCAACGCCTTCCTGCGCGCCGGCGGCGACTCGATCGAGCACGGCACCTATCTGGACGCCGAATCCATCCGCCTGTTTCGCCAGAACGGCGCCTGGCTGGTGCCGACCCTGATGGCCGGGGACTTCGTGACCCGCATCGCCTCGGGCCCGGACAATTTCCTCACCCCGGCCCAGACGGCCAAGGCGCTTCAGGCCGGCCCCCAGATGCTGGACATGGCGCGCCGCGCCCATGCCGGCGGGGTGCGGATCGCCTTCGGCACCGACACGGGCGTCTCGGCCCATGGCGACAACGCCGGGGAGTTCGCCCTTCTGGTCCGCGCCGGATTGACCCCCATCGAGGCCATCCGCACCGCCACCGTCAACGCCGCCGAACACCTGGGCCTGGCGGCCGAGGCCGGCCGCATCGCGCCGGGCCTGCCCGCCGACCTGGTCGCCGTGGCGGGCGATCCGCTCAGCGACGTCACCGAACTGGAGCGGATGCGTTTCGTGATGAAGGGTGGGGTCGTCTATCGCGACGACGAATAGGCGCCGATCTTCTCGGTCAGGAAGGCGGTGAAGCCCGCCTGATCCTCGAACCGGGCCGCCACGGGCCAGGCGCGCACCCGCTCGCGCCATTCGGGCGGCAGGCGCACCCAGTCCTTTTCCGTGGTCACCAGGCTCGCGCCCATCACCTCGGCCCGCTCGGCCAGGAAGGCCAGGTCCTTGGGGCCGAAGGCGGCGTGGTCGGGGAAGGGGACGAAGTCCACCAGATCGCATCCGGCGGCGATCAGCGACCGCTCGACCTTCCACGGCTTGGCCACCCCCGCAAACCCGACTTGCGGTCCTGACGGCGGCGGCTCGGCGGCGACCAGTCGCGCGGCGAACACCGGCAGGGGGCGGAACAGGGCGAACAGTTCGCCGTCAATGGATTCGGCGTCGCCGGGCGCCAGGATGACCACCGCATCGGCGCGCGCCAGCCCGGCCTTCAGCGGTTCGCGCATCGGGCCGGACGGGAAGACCGATCCGTCGCCGAACGGCCATTCGCCGTCGCGCGTCTCGCCATCCACCACGATCAGGCTGACGGTCTTTCTCAGCGCCGGGTTCTGGTGCCCGTCGTCCAGCACCAGCGCCTGCGCGCCTGCGACCACGGCGGCCCTGGCCCCCGCCACCCGGTCGCGCGCGGCCCAGGCCGGGGCGTCCCGCGCCAGCATCAGCGGCTCATCCCCCACATCGGCGGCGGTATGGGCGGCCGGATCGACCCGCGTCGGCCCCGCCAGTCGCCCGCCATAGCCGCGCGACAGGGCCTGGGCCTCGATTCCCTGGGTCCGCAGCAGACGCAGAATCTCGCGCGCCACCGGCGTCTTGCCCGATCCGCCGACCGTCAGGTTTCCGACCGAGATCACCGCCGCGCCCGGATCGACCGGAACCGCCCGCGCGATGCGCCGCGCCGTCGCCCCGGCCCAGATCCACGACAGGGGCTTCAGCAGAAACCGTGTCACCGGCGCATGGCTGCGGTCGCGGCGATACCACCAGCGGGGGGTCGACAGGCTCATCGACGCCTCCGGCCCGGCGCGGGCGGCAGGATCGGCTCCAGCGCGGCCCACAGGCGATCCAGGTCCGACGACGCCTCTGCCGCCGCGCGCCGCGCCCGCTCACCCATGGCGCGGGCGGCGTTCGGATCGGCCAGCAGAGGCCCGATCACGCCCGGCAGGTCCGACGGCGCCGCCACGACGGTCAGGCCCCCGGCCTCCGCCAGGCCTTGTGTCACCGCGGCCCAGTTGGCGGCGTCCGGCCCGGCCACGATGGGCTTGCCCAACCTCGCCGGCTCCAGCGGATTGTGCCCGCCAACCTCCGCCCGCCCCAGGGCCGGGGCGAACGAGCCCCCCATGACCACCACGTCCGCCAGTCGCAGCACCAGCCCCATCTCGTTCAGCGTATCGACCACATAGAGGTCGGTCTCGCCCGTCACCGGCTGGCCCTGGGACCGCAGGGCGAAGCGATAGCCGTCGCGCGCCAGGCCCTGGGCGACCTCCGGCCCCCGCTCGGGATGGCGCGGCGCCACGATCAGGAACAGCCGCTCGGTCAGGCGGTCCAGGGCGCGGACGACGGCGATCTCCTCGCCCTCGTGGGTGCTGACGGCGGCGACCACGGGCCGGTCGCCGATGGCGGCCGACAGGCGGCTGAAGGCGCTGGCGTCATGGGGCAGGGGGCCGCCCGCCAGCTTCAGATTGGCGTGGCCGTCGATGCGCGCCCCCAGGGACGCCAGCCGTTCGGCCGAGTCCGCATCCTGGGGCATGACCAGGTCGAACCCGCCCAGCAGCTCGCGCGCCGCGCCCGCGAACCGGCGCCAGCCCGTCACGGTCCTTTCCGTCACCCGCGCGCTGACCAGGGCCGTCCGCACGCCGCGCGCCCGCGCCTGGGTCAGAAGATTGGGCCACAGCTCGCTTTCCACGAACACCGCCAGCGACGGGCGCCAGTGATCCAGGAACCGCCCGACCACGCCCGGCGCATCGACCGGCGCATACTGATGGATCACGCCGACGGGCAGGCGCTCGGCCATCACCCCCGCCGCCGTCACCGTGCCGGTGGTGACCAGGACGGTCAGGTCCGGCCGCGCCTTCCGGAACAGCTCCACCAGCGGCAGCAGGGACACCGCCTCGCCGACGCTGACGCCATGCAGCCAGACCAGGGCGCCGTCCGGCCGTGCGGCCCCGGCGTAGCCCAGCCGCTCATCGACGCGGTCGTCGTCCTCCTTGCCCCGCCGCACGCGGGCGTCCAGCAGGCGCGGGGCCAGCGGCTCGACCAGGCAGGTCAGCCAGCGGTAGAGGACCAGCCCCAAGGTCATCTCAGTTCCGCCCTGCCCCGACCAGGGCGTCGGCCCGCGCCTCGGCGGCGTTCAGCCGTTCGGTCCAGTCGGCCAGGACGGCGGCCGTCTCGCCGCCCTCGGGCCAGGCGACCACGTCCCAGACGATGGCGGCGCGGCCGAACGGCAGGGGCAGGATGGCCTGGTCCCAGGAGTTCAGCCGGATGGCCGGGTTGCACGACAGGCCCATCAGCACCACCGGCGCCCCCGACATCCGCGCCATGACGCCCAGCCCTTCGGCCATGACCCCGGCCGGGCCGCGCGGGCCGTCGGGCGTGATGGCCAGGCCGCCGACCTTCAGCTGGCGCAGGCCGTCGCGCAGGGCCTGCGACCCGCCCTTGGCCTGGGCCGCCTTGTCCTTGTTGGCTGACGATCCGCGCACGGCGGGAAAGCCGACCCGCGCCATGGCCTTGGCCAGGAATTCCCCGTCCGCGGACAGGGAGATCAGGCCCTTGACCGGCTGGGCCCGATCCAGCGGCCAGGCGCCGGGCGCCAGCGACAGGCGCGAATGCCAGAAGACGCACAGCACCCCGCCGCCCTGGTCCCAAACCGCCTGGGCCGCCGCCTCGTTCTCGCGCGACCAGCGCATGGTGACGAAACACAGCCGCATCCACGACGCCAGCACCCAGGCCAGGCTGGCCTGGATCCAGGGAATCCGCAGCGGCCTCACGCCACGTTCTCCACCGCCGGGCCGCCGTCCAGCGACTGCTGCCGCGCCAGCCGGGCGTAGAGGCCGCCCCGGGCCAGCAGTTCGGCGTGGGACCCTTCCTCGACCACTCGCCCGGCCTCGATCACATAGATGCGGTCGGCCCCGCGCACGGTCGACAGGCGGTGGGCGATCATCAATGTGGCGCGCCCCTGCATCAGCCGCTCCAGCGCCGCCTGGACCAGGGCCTCGCTCTCGGTGTCCAGGGCGCTGGTCGCCTCGTCCAGCAGCAGGATGGGCGCGTCCTTCAGGAAGGCGCGGGCGATGGCGATCCGCTGGCGCTGGCCGCCCGACAGGCGCAGGCCGCCCTCACCGCCGCGTGTCTGATAACCCTCGGGCAGGGCGGTGATGAAGTCATGCGCCGCCGCCGCACGGGCCGCATCCTCGATCTGGCCTTGCGTCGCGCCCGGCCGGCCATAGGCGATGTTGGCGGCGATGGTGTCGTCGAACAGGAAGGGCTCCTGGGTCACCAGGGCGATGTGGTCGCGCAGGTCGTGCAGCTTCAGCCCGCGCACATCCCGCCCGTTGATCGTCACCGCGCCGCCGGTGACATCATAAAAGCGCGGCAGCAGGCTCAGGATCGTCGACTTGCCCCCGCCGGACGGACCGACCAGGGCCACGGTCTCGCCCGGCCGCACGGTGATCGACACGTCGCGCAGGGTCGGGGCGCCGTCTCCATAGGCGAAGGAGACCCCGTCCAGCCGCACCTCGGCCGGGCCGCGCGGCAGGGCGGCGGCGTCGGCCGCCTCTCGGATCTCGGGCTGGATGTCCAGGGCGTCGAACAGCCGCCGTGCGGCCGTCAGCCCCTCGGTCATCACGGTCTGAAGATTGGTCACCTGACGCAGCGACTGGCCCGCCGCCATCAGCAGGCCGATGAAGGCGGCGAAGGCGCCCACCGTCATGCCGCCCTGCTGGGCGCGCCATCCGGCATAGGCCATCACCGCCGCCACCACGATCATGGCCACCAGATTGCTGGCGGGCCCGGCGAAGGCGCGGGCGTCGGCGGACTTGATCACATGGCGCTGGCGCCGGCCCACCACCTCGCCGACGCGGGCCTCCTCGGCCGCCTCGCGGTTCTCGATCTTGATCAGCCGCACCCCGTCCAGATTCTCCATCAGGGCGGTGGACAGGACCTCGGTCTCCTTCATCGCCCCGGTGGTGGCCTTGCGCGTCCGGCGCGAGAACCGCCGCAGCACCAGGCTGATCATCGGCACGCCCAGCAGCACGATCAGCGTCAGACGCCAGTCGATGAAGGCCATGGACAGCAGCACCGCCGCCAGGGTCAGCCCATGCTGGGTGTAGTTGACCACCCCGTTGGTGAAGGCCTCGCGCACCAGGTTGGCGTCGAACAGGACGCTGGAGACGAAGGCGCCCGAATGCTGGCTGCGCAACCGGGTCAGGTCGGCGCGGATCATGGCCCCGAACAGGCGGATCTGGATGTCGCCGACGATGCCGTGGCCCAGCCGGTTGACCAGGGCCGCCTGGCCCAGGGCCGCCGCCGTCCACACCAGGGCCACGCCGATGATGATGGCCGGGATATAGACCGGCGCCTTGCCCGGCGGCACGCGGATCAGGCCCCAGACCTCGACCGGCGCGTTCTGGAACAGGCCGTTGATCGCCGGCTCCAGCAGTTTCAGCACCGTGGCCGACATCAGGCCCGCCACCGCCGCGCAGGCCATGGCCGCGACCAGGGCGCCGACATGATGCGAAAGATAGTCGCGCCAGATCCGCCCCATCAGGGGGCGCAGGCCCTCGGCCTCTGCGGGAACGGTCGCTTCGGTCATCGGTCCTCGGTCGGACGGCTGGACGGTCAAGTCAACCCGAATGGATGACGCGGTGTGCGTCACCCCCTAAAGAGCAGGTCATGACCCGCGCGGACCTGAGCACCCGATGGGGCCGATTCAAGGCCCACTGGCGCTATTTCTGGGGGGATCACGCCTTCCTGCGCACGGCTTTCGCCAACGCCCACTGGCTGGGGCCGGACCTGGTGCGCACAAACCAGCCGTCGCCGGGCCAGCTGGCCTATTGGAAGCGGCGCGGCGTGCGGACGGTCATCAATCTGCGCGGCGCCCGCGACGAACCCTATTACTGGCTCGAGGCCGACGCCTGTCGCCGCCTCGGCCTGACCCTGATCGACGCGCCCCTGGATTCGCGCGATCCGCCCGGCGCCGACCGGGTGCGGCGCGCCCGCGACCTGTTCCGCATGATCCGGTATCCGGCTCTGATCCACTGCAAGTCGGGCGCGGACCGGGCCGGGCTGATGGCGGTTCTGTACCGGCATTTCCACCTGGGCGAGCCCGTGTCTCGGGCCATGGCCGAACTGGGCAAGCGCACCCTTCACCACCGCGAGGGCCTGACCGGGGTGCTGGACTATACGCTGGAACTCTATGTCGCCGAAGGCGAGCCCGCCGGCCTGGATTTCCTGCAATGGGTCGAACGGCCGGCCTATGACCCCAAGGCCATCAAGGCGGCCTTCAAGGCCTCGTGGTGGGGAACCCTGCTGACCGAAAGCCTCCTGCGGCGCGAATAGGGCCTCAGCCCCAGGGGCCGCCGTGTTTCTCGGGGTCGGCCTCGCCCCGCTCGCGGGCCAGTTCGGCGTCGCGGCGGGCCTTGCGCTCGGCCTCCCACTGCTTGAACCAGCGCGCATAGCCGCGCTCGCCCCGCAGCACGAACAGCCAGTAGGCCAGCAGGGCCAGCATGGCGACCAGGCTGGCGATCTCCTGCGGCCCCAGTTCGCGTCCGAACAGGTTCATGGTTGCGGCTCCCGGCCGGGCGGCGCGGCGGCGAAGGGGTCGGCGGGCGCCGCATCCGGCTTGGCGTCGGCCGGCGTCACCGGATCGTTCCAGGCCGTGTCCTGCTCCAGCCGCTGCTCATAGGGTCGCGCGGGCGTCCGGCGGACAGCCCACCAGACGATGCCGACGGCCAGGACCGCCAGGGCCAGAACGATCATCAGAGTGGTCACGGCTCGGACCTCCTTCGGCGAAGCTTGCCCCGGAAAAGCGCCCCAGGCGAGGGGGCGGTTCCGTCAGGCCTCGATGCGCGGGTCGATCAGCTTGTGCGCGTGCAGGATGAAGAACCGCATATGGGCGTTGTCGACCGTCGCCTGGGCGCGGGCCTTCCAGGCCTTCTTGGCCTCTTCATAGCTGCCGAAGGCGCCGACGAACTCGACCTTGGACAGGTCGCGGAACACCGGGGCGTCCAGGTGGCGCAGCTCTCCGCCGATGACGAGGTGCAGCAGTTGCGGGTTCTGGGTTTCGGTCGCGGCCATGGGGGCTCCGGCAAAGGCGGGGGGAGGAGGGACTATGGGGCCAGCGGGATAGTCGCACAGCGCGCCACGATCAACGGGTGCAGCGCTGGCGCGGCGCAGACCAGGCTGGCCTGGCGCGGATCGGGCCGGTTGAATCGCCAGGGCTCGCCCCGGTGATCCGACACCTTCGCACCCGCTTCGGCGGCGATCAGGGCGCCGGCGGCCACGTCCCAGTCCCACTTCGGCGTCAGGGCCACCGCCGCGTCGAAGGCGCCGGCCGCCACCAGGGCCATGCGATAGGCGATGGCGTTGCGTTTCTCGAACCGCATCGGCGGCCAGGGCTCGGGCCACAGCGGCCCTTCCATCAGCCGCGCATCGGCCAGCATGGCCGCGTCGTCCAGCGCATCCGCATCCGAGGCTGTGATCGGCCGCCCGTTCAGCCGCGCGCCCTGTCCGGCCACCGCCTCATAGGTCTCGTCCAGGGCGGGGGCGTGGATGACGGCGGCCACGGGAACCCCGTCCTCGACCACGGCGATGGGCACGCACCACCAGGGCTTGCCCTTCATATAGGCCACGGTGCCGTCGATCGGATCGACCACGAAGATGCGCCGTCTCGACAGTCGCTCGGCCGAATCCGCCGTCTCTTCCGACAGCCAGCCATAGTCGGGCCGGGCGTTCAGCAGGGTCTCGCGCAAGACCCGGTCCACCGCCATGTCGGCGCTCGTGACCGGCGATCCGCCCGACTTGGACCAGATCTTCAGCCCGGCCTCGCGTTCGCTCAGGGCCAAGGCGCCCGCCGCGATCGCCGCCTGGCGGATCAGGGCCAGGTCCTCGGCCCGGTCGGTTGCGTCGGCGCTCATTTGCCCGCGATCGCCACCGCGTCGAACAGCAGCGACGGACTGTTGAACGCCCCGCGGAACTCCAGGTCCGATCCGCGCTCCAGCCGGGCGTAGAGGTCGATCAGCCGCCCCGCCACCGTGACCTCGCTGACCGGGTAGGCGATCTCTCCGTCCTCGAACCAGAACCCCGACACCCCCGCCGACCAGTCGCCGGTGTTGGGGTTCAGCGACGGCCCGAACATCGAGGCGACCACCAGGCCGCGCCCCGCCCGGGCCATCAGGCCGTTCAGGTCGGCGTCTCCGGGCGCCAGGTGCAGATTGTGTCCGGAAACCCCCGGCGGCCCCGCCAGCCCGCGTGAGGCGTGGCCGGTCGAGGCCATGCCCAGCTGGGCCGCCGCCGAACTGTTCAGCAGCCAGGTCGCCACGACGCCGTCCTCGACGATGGCCCGGCGTTCGACCGCGACGCCCTCGTCATCGAAGGGGGTCGAGCCCAGGCCGCGCACCCGGAACGGGTCGTCGATCAGGTCCACGCCCTGCGGCAGCACCCTCTGGCCCAGCCGGTCCTTCAGGAAGGACACCCCCCGCGCCACCGCCGGCCCGGCCATGGCCGAGACCAGGGGCGACAGCACCTGGGTGGCGACGCGGTTTTCGAAGATGACCGGCGCGGTGGTCGAGGCGATCTTCCGCGGGCCCAGGCGCGAGACGGCGCGCCGTCCGGCCTCGGCCCCGATGGCCGGGGCGTTCGGCAGATCGGCCAGGTGGCGGGTGGTGCGGCTTTCGCCCCCGCGCTCCATGGCCCCGTCCTTTTCGGCGATGACCCCGACGCCCAGGGAATAGCCGCTGCCGCGATAGGCGCCGTCGAATCCGTGAGAGGTGACCAGCCGCCATTCACTGTCGGACCAGCTGGCGTGCCCGCCCTCCGATCGGGCCACGCCGGCCACGGCCAGGGCCGCGCCCTCGGCCTCGGCGGCCGCCTGCTCCAGCTGCTGGGCGGTCCGGCCGGCCGGGTCGTGCAGGTCCAGGTCCGCGAACGGCCCGCGCGCCAGCCGGTCCTCGGGCGCCAGTCCGGCATAGGGATCCTCGGGCGCCAGCCGGGCCATGGCCACGGCCCGCTCGACCAGGCGCGCCCGCGTCTGGGGCGACAGGTCCGAGGCCGAGACGGTCGCCTGCCGCCGTCCGACGAAGACCCTCAGGCCCAGGTCTCGGCTCTCCTCGCGCTCGACATCCTCCAGGGCTCCGTTTCGGACCCCGACCGACAGGGCGGCGCGAAAGGCCGTCACCGCCTCGGCGGCGTCGGCGCCGGCCTTCAGGGCGTCGGCGACCAGGTCATGCAACAGTTCGGCGGGCGGTGTGGGGGAGGCGGCCATGCCCCGATATGGCGGACCGCCCGCCCCGCCGCAACGGCCCTGCGCCCGGCCTCAGCCCACGGCCAGGGCGATCAGCCCCGCCGCCGCCGCGATCAGCGCCAGATAGGTCAGCACCATGCCCAGGATGCGGCCCAGCGACGGCCCCTTCTGGAACAGCAGGCCCAGGGCATGGACGATCCGCCCCAGGAACAGGGTCGCCCCCACCGCATGCACCGTCACCACCGGCGCCCCCAGCAGGGCCAGAAGGATCAGGCCCGCGATGCCGACCGGCGCATATTCGCTGGCGTTGCCGAAGGCGCGGCTGGCGGCCGTCAGGTCCGCGTGGCCGCCGTCGCCGAAGGCGACCAGCCGCCGCCGCCGCCGCGTCACCACCAGGGCGGACAGCACCACCAGAAGAACAATCAACAGACCTGTCCACAGGCCTGCCGCATGAAGGGCTTGGGTCATCAGCGAACCTCCCTCGCCACCGGATAAAGCCTATAGCGGTCGTCGTGGAACGGCGTCCGTTCATAGAACCAGGCCAGGCGCGCGTCGCCGTTGGCGGCGAATTCGGCGTCGGCCGCCAGCTTCGCCTCGAACTCGGCCTTCAGCGCCGGATCGGCCGCCAGCATACGGTCGGCCATTGGCGCGATGGCGTAGGCCTCCATATACTCCACCCGGCTCAGAACCTCGGGGAACAGGCCCCAGGCGAACAGGCTCTCGACCGACTGGGGTTCCAGCATCAGGATCGCCACATCGCCCAGGGCCTGATCGGTCGGCACGCGCACCGATCCGGGCGCGAAGGTCCAGTCGCGCCGCTCGGGCGTCACCTGGGTCACCCGAATGGGCACATGGCCCTCATTGGCCCGCGGCGACACCTGCGGATCGACCAGGCGCAGCATCTCGACCGACACGGTGCGCGGCTGGGTCAGGGTCTCCATCTGGACGCCGTGGGCGCGCAGACGCTCGATCACGTCCGCCCGATGCGCCGGCACCCAATAGGCCTCCGGCCGCGCCAGGGTCAGGGTCGGGCGCGAGCCGTAGAAGGGCAGGTTCCAGACCTCCGGATCGGCCTGGCCCAGCCAGCGGATTTCCTCCCGTCCCGAGGCCGGACTGACATAGGTCTCGTAGCGGATGCCCTTGAAGGCGCGGGTGTAGGCGGGGGTCGGGTCCGGCTCGAAATTGGTCGGGATCTCGGCCGGGCGCAGGGCGGCGTCGGCCGTGGCGGCGGCGCGAAGATCCGCGCCCTGTTCGGCCAGCAGCCGCATCGCCGCCTCCAGGAAGACATAGGTGCCCAGCACCCGCTGCTCGTGCGGTTTCAGGCTGTGGTTCTCGATCAGTATGGTCGGCACATGGGCGGCCGAGCCCCAGCCGTTCGAGAACCGCTCGCCCAGGCCGCCGTCCGACAGCCCCTTCTTCGGATCGTCGCCGTCCAGGCCGAACACCAGTTCGCCGGGGATGTGCCCTTGGGCCTCCAGGGCGCCATAGACTTCGGGCCGGAAGACGGCGTCCAGCCATTGGGCCGTCGCCGGGCTGCGGCTCCAGACCCCGTTCTCGCCATTGTAGCCGAAGGTGACGTCGTACTGATAATCCATGCCGTCGGTGACATGGATGTCGACATAGAGGTCGGGCCGGTATTTCAGGATCAGGCCGCGAACCGCGCGCATCTCGGCCTGGTCCATCTTCAGATAGTCGCGGTTCAGGTTCTGGTTCGTCGCCGTGTTGCGCCAGCCCTGGATGCGCGGCCCGCGCTGGTTCGGCCGGGAATAGGGGCTGGACCGCTCGTGCCCGTCGACCGACAGGATGGGAACCAGGATCAGATTGACCCGGTCCAGCAGCTCGGACTTGCCATAGAAGGCGATGTCCCGCAGCAGCATCATCCCCGCGTCCTTGCCGTCGATCTCGCCCGGATGGATGCCGGCCTGGGCCAGCAGCACCGGCTTGGCCGGATCAAAGGCCGCGCCGTCCCTGGACGCGATCACCGCATAGAGGGGCCGCCCCTCGGGCGAGACGCCGAACTGTTCGATGCGGATCAGGTCGCTGGCCTGGTCCAGCCGGTCGAACCAGGCGCGGGTGTCGGCATAGTTCGGGCTGAAGTCGTGGGCCGGATCACGCTCGAAATCGGTGGCCCAGCGGTCGCCCCCATCCCGCAACAGGGCCCGGCTGGCCCCATTCCATTCCGGGGCGGGCGGCAGGAAGGCCTGATCCCACGGGGCGACGTTGGGCAGGGATTGCGACATGGCGGGGCTCGACAAGGACAGACACAGGGCGGCCAGGGCGGCGAGACGGATCATGGCGTTCGGGTCCCAGCGGGCGAAGGAGCGGCGACCTTAGACCGCTTCGCCGTCATTTCCAGATGGGGGCGCCGTCACCGGGCAGGCCCAGGCTGTCCCACATCTCGCTGACCCGTTCGACCACCGCCTCGTCCATGCGGATTTCCTGGCCCCATTCACGCCTGGTCTCGGGCGGCCATTTGTCGGTGGCGTCCAGGCCGATCTTGGACCCCAGGCCGCTCTCGGGGCTGGCGAAGTCCAGATAGTCGATCGGGGTGTTCTCGATCACCGTGATGTCGCGGGCCGGGTCCATGCGGGTCGAGATGGCCCACATCACGTCCTTCCAGTCGCGGGCGTTCACCGTGTCGTCCACGACGATGACCCATTTGGTGTACATGAACTGGCGCAGATAGCTCCACACGCCCAGCATCACCCGCTTGGCGTGGCCCGGATAGGCCTTCTTCATCGACACCACGGCGATGCGATAGCTGCACCCCTCGGGCGGCAGCCAGAAGTCGACGATCTCCGGAAACTGGGCGCGCAGCAGGGGGATGAACACCTCATTCAGCGCCTCGCCCAGCACGCTGGGCTCGTCCGGCGGCCGGCCGGTGAAGGTGGTCAGATAGATCGGGTCGCGGCGCATGGTGATCGCCGTCACCTGAAACACCGGGAAGGTCTCGACCGAGTTGTAATAGCCGGTGTGGTCGCCATAGGGCCCCTCCGGTGCATGCTCGTCCAGCAGCACATGGCCCTCCAGCACGATCTCGGCCTGGGCCGGGACCATCAGGGGCACGGTCTTGCAGGGAACCAGCTCGGCCTTGGCGCCGCGCAGCAGGCCGGCGAACTGGTATTCGCTCAGGGTGTCCGGCACCGGCGTCACCGCCGCCAGTATGGTCCCCGGATCGGCCCCCAGAACCACGGCGGCGGGCAGGGGCTCGCGCTTTCCGGCCTTCCTGTGCCGGGCGTAGTGCTGGGCCCCGCCGCGGTGGGCCAGCCAGCGCATGATGGCCCGGTCCCTGCCCAGCACCTGCATGCGATAGACACCCAGGTTGAAGTCGTCCTCCGCCGCGTCCGTAGGCCCCTGGGTGACCACCAGGCCCCAGGTGATCAGGGGCGCCGGCTCGCCGGGCCAGCAGCCCTGGACGGGCAGGGCGGTCAGGTCGATCTGGTCGCCCTTCAGCACCACCTGCTGCACCGGCGCCGTCTTCACCGTCCTGGGCCGCATCGACATCACGGTCTGGGCCAAGGGCAGCATCTCCATGGCGTCGCCCAGGCCGCGCGGCGGCGTCGGGTTGCGCAGGAAGGCCAGAAGCTCGCCCACCTCGCGCAGGTCGCCGGCCGTGGCGCGCGCCTTCTTGTCCAGGGTCACCCCCATGGCCACTCGCTTCACCGTGCCGAACAGATTGGCCAGGCAGGGGATGGGGCTGATCGACCCGTCGGGCATCACGGGCTTTTCGAACAGGACCGCCGGCCCGCCGTTGCGCAGCAGCCGGGTCTGGATCTCGGTCATCTCCAGTTGGGTCGAGACCGGCTGGGCGACGCGCACCAGCTCGCCCTCGGCTTCCAGCATGTCGATGAAGTCGCGCAGGGACTTGTAGGCCATCCCGATGGATTAGGCGGCGCGACGGCGGCTGTCACCTGTCCAGAGCGGTCCATGGTCCACGAAAAAGGCCGCGTCCATCGGGACGCGGCCTGATCCGTTTCGAAGCGGCGAGACGCCTATTCGATGTCTTCGTTCAGCAGGCCGACCTTGAAGAAGCCGTTCTCCTGCATGTCGTTCATGACTTCCATGAACTGGTTGTAGCGCACTTCCGGCTGGGCGCGGACGAAGACGCGCTCGTCGCGGCAGTTGGGCGTGGGCTGCAGGGCGGCGCAGACGTCGGCGGCCAGGGTTTCGATGGTGGTCTGTTGTTCGGCGATGAACAGCGAGCCCGTCTCCTGGATGGTGATATACACCGGCTCCTTGGGGTTCGGGTCGTCGTTCGGCACGGCCGGCGGCAGGTCCAGGCGGATCGAGACGGTGGCCAGCGGGGCCGAGACCATGAAGATGATCAGCAGAACCAGCATCACGTCCACGAACGGGGTGACGTTGATCTCCGCGTTCTGGTCGATGGTCTTGCCGCCTTGGCCGCCCGGGCCGGAAAGTTTGGCGCCCATGCGCTGGTCTCCATCTTGGGCCGACGCGAGGCGCGCGGGCCGAACTTGCACTTTCGAGTATGTCTCTTGGCGTCCCCGGCCGCGCTTGTAAAGCGGTCTCGGACGGCCGGAGGTTCCCGACGCAAAAATACCCGCGTCAGGCGAAACGCCTCAGCCGCGCCCCGCCAGCTTCAGAAACCGGTCCATCAGGGCCGGATCGGTCTTGAACACCCCCGTGAACCGCGTCGTCAGGGTCGAGACATGGCGGTGATGCACGCCGCGGGTGGTCATGCACTGGTGCGCCGCGTCGATCAGGACGGCGACCCCGGCGGGCGCCAGATGCGATTCGAGGGCGGCGGCGACCTCCTGGGTCAGGGTCTCCTGGGTCTGCAGCCGGCGCGAGAAGATCTCGACCACCCGCGCGATCTTGGAGATGCCCACCACCTTGTCGGTCGGCACATAGGCGACATAGGCCTTGCCCAGGAAGGGGGCCATGTGGTGCTCGCAGTGGCTCTCGACCTCGATCTCGCGCAGCATGACCATGTCGTCATAGCCCTCGACCTCCTCGAAGGTGCGGCTCAGTTCCTTGGCGACGTCGGCGTCATAGCCCTGGAACCAGTCGCCATAGGCGTCGACCACCCGGCGTGGGGTGTCGATCAGGCCCTCGCGTTCAGGATCGTCGCCGGCCCAGGCGATCAGGGTGCGCACCGCCTCCATCGCCGCCTCGCGGCTGGGGCGGGGCTTGCGGTCGTTGTCGCCGACCAGGACCGGCTTGACGGGATTGACGCTCATTCTCGATCTCTCGCGGCGGCGCAATAAACAATCGGCCGTGACTGTTTCTCGCCTCTGGCCCGGCTATATGGACCTTCCCTAGCGTCCTGCAAGAAAACTTGGGCAAGCCTGCGACCATGCCGCTGCACATCCACGACACCCTGCGCCGTGAAAAGCGCCTGTTCCAGCCGCGCGATCCGAACCGGGTGACCCTCTATGTCTGCGGCCCGACGGTCTATGACTACGCCCACATCGGCAACGCCCGGCCGCCGGTGGTGTTCGACGTCCTGGCGCGGCTGTTGCGAAGGGAATACGGGGCGGACAAGGTCATCTACGCCCGCAACGTCACCGACGTGGACGACAAGATCAACGCCAAGGCGGCCAAGGAAGGCGTGCCCATCGGCGAGGTCACGGCCCGATACGAGGCCGCCTATCTGGACGACATGGCCCGGCTGAACGTCAGCCCGCCGGATATCGCCCCGCACGTCACCGACCATATGGACGCCATCGTGGCCCAGATCGCGGCCCTCATCGACGCCGGCTGCGCCTATGCGGCGGAAGGCCATGTCCTGTTCGATGTCGCCGCCTATCCGGCCTACGGCGCCCTGTCGGGGCGGAACCTGGACGACATGATCGCCGGGGCGCGGGTCGAGGTCGCCCCCTACAAGAAGAATCCGCACGACTTCGTCCTGTGGAAGCCCTCGAAGGCCGGCGAACCGTCCTGGCCCTCGCCCTGGGGCGACGGGCGACCGGGCTGGCACATCGAATGCTCGGCCATGATCGAGCAGAACCTGGGCCTGCCCATCGACATCCACGGCGGCGGGATCGACCTGGTCTTCCCGCACCATGAGAACGAGATCGCGCAAGGCGTCTGCGCCCACGGCCATGCGCACGGTGACGCCTCACACGACGAATACGCCCGCTACTGGATGCACAACGGCTTCCTGACCGTGGACGCGGAAAAGATGTCCAAGTCGGTCGGCAACGTCCTTCTGCTGCACGACCTGGTCCAGTCGATGCCGGGCGAGGTGGTGCGCTGGGCCCTGCTGAGCGCCCATTACCGCCAGCCGCTGGACTGGAACCAGAGCCTGCTGGACCAGTCGAAGAAGAATCTCGACCGGCTGTATGGCGCCCTGCACCGGGCGGCGGCGGTCCCGGCGGTCGAGGTCGAACCGCCGGCCGACTTCCTGAAATCCATCGAGGACGACCTGAACACCCCCGGCGCCATGGCCGTCCTGTTCGCCCTGTCCAGCGAGATCGAGCGCGGCATGACCGCCGGCGATACGGCCGGGGTCGCCGAGGCCAAGGGCCGGCTGATCGCCTGCGCCGACATCCTGGGCGTGCTCCAGTCCGACCCGGCCGCCTGGCTGGAGGGCGAGGTCTCGGACGACCTGCGCCTCGAGGTCGAAAGTCTGCTGGACCAGCGCGCGGCGGCCCGCGCGGCCAAGGACTGGCCCGCCGCCGACCGCATCCGCGACCGTCTGACCGAGCTGAACGTCGTCGTCATGGACGGCCCCCAGGGCGCGACCTGGCGGCTGAAAAGCTAGGCGCAATCGACACGCGACGCCCGCACGCCCCCTCTCCCGATGGGAGAGGGAAGCCCTCTAAAACCAGAGCAGACCCCAGCTGCCGACTATGGCGGGTTAGCAGAGGCGCCAGCCTTCGGCCGATGGTGCGAGCGGCGGGGGTCGAACCCGCATGACCGAGGTCGAGGGATTTTAAGTCACACAGGCCAGTTCCAACCATCTGATACCGCTCGTCTTTCTATCACAGGTCGCCCCACTGTGTAAGAGAGTGTGTAAGCGCTGAACAACGATCCGGGTCGCTTGCAACAAGGTCTGCCTTTTGCACCAGCCTGTTTGGACGGAGCCCTTAGCCTTCGCAGGCGGCCCGCCCCGGGGGTTGTTCAAACCCTTCGACGAGCTGGTTCAGCCAGTGATCCGGGCGGAAGTGGTCTAGTCAGCATCACCAACAAGCCGACGGCGGTGTCGGTCAGGAACAGGAATGGCTCACCCCGGGGGCGGCGAGTTGGCGTCCCGCTGCACCTCCCGCGCGTCGCCAAGAATGTCGAGGCCCCCCTTGGCGGCCAAGGCTGCGACTAGGACGCCGACCAGGAGATCGGGCCAAGACTGATCCAGCCACATGACCAGTCCTCCGGCGATCAGGATGCCCCCATTGGAGGCGAAGTCGTTGAGGCTGAAGGTCTCGGCCGCCTTCATGTTGACGTCGTTGCTCTGCTGCCGACGGATCAGGAGCAAGCACACCAAGTTGATAACTGCGGCCACGACCGCGAGGACCATCATCGTGGGACCAACCGGCTCGGTTCCGGTGAGCGTCCGTCGCAGGGCGTCGAGCAGGACCAAAGCCGAGAAGATCAGCAGCATGACTCCGGAGACCTGGGCTGCGCGAGTCTTCCAGATCAGGGCTCGCCCGACGGCGATAAAACTGATCAGGTAAACGGCGGCGTCGGACCCGTTGTCGACCGCGTTAGCGAGCAAGGCGCTGGAGTCGGCGGCAAGGCCGCCGACTCCCAAGCTCACGAACAGCAGAGCGTTCAGGGCCAACACCACCAGAAGAGTGCGGCGCTGGAGCTGGTTCGTTTCGTGGGCTCCGCTCATTCTTCGATCCCTTCCGCTTTCCGGTGCTTCACGGCCTTGGCCGCGAAGGTGGGCAGGACCAGAAGGGTCAGGGCGGTCGCCGTCAGCAGGCCGCCGATGACGACGGTGGCCAGCGGCTTCTGCACCTCGGCTCCGGCGCCGTGAGCGATCGCCATCGGGATGAAGCCGACGATGGCGACCATGGCGGTCGTGAGCACGGCGCGAAGCCGGCTGAAGGCGCCCTCGATAGCAGCGAGGGTCGGGACTGCCCCCGCCGTCAGCCGCTCCCGAATGGCCTGCATCAGCACCAGACCGTTGAGTGTTGCAACCCCAGACACAGCGATGAAGCCGACAGCCGCTGACACCGAGAAGGGCATCCCTCTCAGCAGCAGCGCCAAGGCCCCGCCAACAAGAGCAAGCGGCACACATGCGAAGACCAGGCCGGCCTCCGCGAACGATCCCAGAGCCATGAACAGCAGAACGCCGATCAGGATGAAGACGATGGGAATGACCAGACCGAGCCTTTGCTCGGCGCGTTTCAGGTTTTCGAACTGGCCGCCCCAGTCGAGGCGCACCCCGGTCGGAAGCTGGACCTGATCGACCCGCTGCTGGGCGTCAGAAACGAAGCCGCCCAGATCGCGACCGCGCACATTGGCCTGAACGACCATACGACGGCTGCCGTCGTTGCGGCTGATCTGGTTTGGCCCCTCGGCGCTCTGGATGCGGGCGACCGAGGACAGGGGCACGGTCACCCCGGTCGAGGACACGATGGGCAGGGCTGCCAAGGCGGCCGGATCGTTGCGCGCCTCATCGGCAAGGCGGACCACCACATCGAAGCGGCGGTCGCCTTCGAAGATCCGGCCCGCTTCCGCGCCGCCGATGGCGGCCGAGACCGTCTCGGACACGTCGGCGGCCGACAGGCCGTAGTTGGCCGCGGCGAACCGGTCGACGCTGACCGTCAGGGTCGGCAGGCCTGAGGCCTGTTCGACACGGACGTCGGCCGAACCCGGGGTCTGGCGCAGGGCGTCCGCGACTTGGTCGGCGACCCGCTGCATCGTGGCGAAGTCGTCGCCGTAGACCATGACGGCCAGATCGGTCCTCACGCCAGAGATCAGCTCGTTGAAGCGAAGCTCAATTGGCTGGCTGAACTCGAAATTGTTGCCGATCTGCTGGGAGGCGACCTCCTCGATCCGGGCGATCAGCTGTTCCTTCTCGAGGTTTGGATCGGGCCAGTCACGCCGGTCCTTCAGAACGATGACGCTGTCGGAGATGTTCGGCGGCATCGGGTCGACAGCCGCCTCGGCTGTGCCAGTGCGTGAGAACATGGTCTCGACCTCGGGCTGGGCCGCGATGGCACGCTCCAGCGCCATCTGCATGGCGAGGGACTGCTCGAGGGAGGCCGAAGGGACCCGCAGCGCCTGCATGGCGATGTCGCCCTCGTCCAGGGTCGGGATGAACTCCCGCCCTAGGGAGGTGAAGGCGACGCCGCCGACGACGAGTGCGCCTAGAGCGGCGATCAGCACGATCTTCGGCCGATCGACCGCCGCGCGGATCGCGGGTTCGATCCAGCGCCGGGCCTTCCGTAGGATGAAGGTCTCGTGTTCGTGCGCGTGACCGTGTTCGTCGACCTCGACCTTATTGGGATCCCGCACCAGCAGCGCGGTCATGGCCGGCACGAAGGTGAAGGAGAAGATGAAGGCGCCGACCAGGGCGAGCATCACCGTCGCCCCCATCGGGATGAAGGTCTTGCCCTCGACCCCTTCCAGCATCAGCAGGGGGGTGAAGACCAGCAGGATGATCAGCTGGCCGTAGGCGGCCGGCTTGACCATCTGCCGCGCGGCCGCGCCAGCGACCTCGAGCCTCTCGCGCCGTGTCAGCATCCGGCCGAGTTCGGCGCGGCGCTGGCTGAGCATAAGCAGGGTGTTTTCGACCACAACGACCGCGCCGTCGACCAGAAGGCCGAAGTCGAGCGCGCCGAGGCTCATCAGGTTGCCGCTGATCCCGAAGCGGTTCATGCCGATGACCGCGAACAGGAAGCTGATCGGGATCATCAGGGCCGTGATCGAGGCGGCGCGGATGTTGCCGAGCAGCAGGAACAGGACGACGATGACCAGCAGGGCCCCTTCGGTCAGGTTGCGCGCCACCGTGGCGATGGTGGAGTTGACCAGCGCCGAGCGGTCCAGGACCGTCACCGCCTCGATGCTTGGCGGCAGGGTCTTCTGCACTTCCTCAAGTCGGTCGCCGGCCGCCTGGGCGACGGTGCGGCTGTTGCCGCCGGCGATCATCAGAGCGGTGCCGAGGACGGCCTCGTGGCCGTCACGGCTGGCGCCGCCGAGCCGCGGGGCCTGTCCGATCTCGACGGTGGCGACATCGGCGACCCGGACGACCAGGCCGCTGCGGTTCACGACCGGCGCCTGCGCGAGGTCCTCGATCGTGAGAGCCAGGGCGTCGGTCCTGACGGTCAGGGCTTCGCCGGCCCGCTGGACGTAGCCGGCGCCGGCCTGGGTGTTGGCTCGATCGAGCGCCTGGATCAGGTCGCCCATGCCGAGGCCATAGGCCGACAGTCGGGCCGCGTCCGGACGGACGGCGTATTCCTTCACATAGCCGCCGACGGTGTCGACGCCGGCCAGGCCGGGTGCGGTCCGCATCTGCGGGGCGATGATCCAGTCCTGCACGGTCCGCAGATAGGTGGCGCGCGCCTGGGGCGTGGTGAGGAGTTCGCCTTCGGGCGTAAGGTAGTCCCCGCCCGCCTGCCAGCCCGGCTGGCCCGGACGTGCGAGGTTCTCGGAGTTGAACGGCCTATAATCAACCGTCCACATCAGCACCTCGCCAAGACCCGTCGTGATCGGGGCCAGAGCCGGCTCGACCCCGTCGGGCATGGACTCGCGGGCCTGGGCCAACCGCTCGGCCACCTGCTGGCGGGCGAAATAGATGTCGGTCTGGTCGGTGAAGATGACCGTGACCTGACTGAAGCCGTTGCGGCTCAGGGAGCGGGTCGAGGTCAGGCCGGGAATCCCGGCCATCGCCGTCTCCAGCGGATAGGTGACCTGCCGCTCGATCTGCTCCGGCGCGAGCGCCGGGGCGACGGTGGTGATCTGAACCTGCCGGTTGGTGATGTCCGGGACGGCGTCAATCGGCAGTTTGGTGAGGTTGAACAGACCCACGGCCGCGACCAGGGCCGTGGCGAGAACCACGAACCAGCGGAAGCGGACGGAGGCCTCGATAATGGCTTTGAACATTCGATGCCTCCCTAGTGGCCGTGCTCGGCTTCGCCCTTGGCCACCTCAGCCTTGAGCAGGAAGGCGTTGGCGGCGGCGATGCGTTCGCTGCCGGTCAGGCCCCGCAGGATCTCCGTGCGGCCGGCCGCCTGGCGTCCCACCAGGACGGGGGTGGCCTGGAAGCCGCCCTCGACCTGGACGAACACGACGGTGTTCCCTTCGACGGTGTGGACCGCCTCGGTCGGGACGGTCAGACCGCCGGTGGCCTGACCGGTCACGACCGCGCCGGTTACGGCGGAGCCGGCCGGAGGGAGGCCGGCGCCAACCGGGCGGGCGCGAATGAGGGTCGCGCCGCTGTCGCCCGTACCGGCGTCGGCGGCGACCCCGGTGACGACCGCGTCGAACTCGCCGTTCGGTCCGGTGACCCGCATGGCGGACCCCGCCCGAACATTGGCGGCCAAGGCCGGCGGTGCGTTGAACACCATCTCGACGCGGGCAGGATTGCTGACCTCGGCGACCACGCCGCCTTGGGCGACGAAGCCGCCGGGTCCGACCTGCACGCTACTCACGACCCCCGAGATGGGACTGGTTACGCTCAATCGTCCGGACGCGTTCGGCGAGCCGGCCGCGCTGGAACGTGCGCGGGCGGCGCGGGTCGCCGCTTCGGCGCTCAGCAGTTGGGCGCGGGAGGCCTCCACCTCCTGCCGGGCGACGATGCCTTGGTCGGCGAGGTTGCGATTGCGCTGATAGGCCTGTCGCGCCGCCTCGGCCTCGGCAGCCGCCGCATCGGCTTCCGCCCGGAAGGTCGCCGCCTCGCCGCTCACGACGCTGACCAAGGGCTGGCCGACGCGAACAGACTGGCCGGGCGCGACCAGGACGCGTTCGATCCGGCCGCCCACCGCCGCAGCGACCGCGGCCCGGGCATCGACCATGGGCTCGACCCGACCGGCGAGACGGGTCTCTCCACCGCCTCCCTGGCCGACACTTACCACCGTGATGCCGGCAGCCTGTATCTGCGCGGCCGAGAGTTCGATCCGTCCCTCGGGCGCCTCGCCTTCAGGACCGGGCTCGCTCTCGGCATGAGCGGCCTCGCCTTGCGATGCGGCGGGGGCCGGCTCCGACCGCTGGGCGGTGAGCCAGAGACCGCCGCCACCGAAAATCACCAGGGCGGCGACGCCGCCGATCAGCAGGGTCTTGTTGGACGTGATCTTTCGCATCACTGGGCTCCTTGGAACGGGGCGCGGCCATCCAGGCGCGCGAGATCGATCTCGGCGCGCACGCGCGCGAGACGGGCGTCGACCGCGGCGGACCGCGCGTTGATGAGGGCGGTACGGGTGACGCGCAGCTCGACCTGCGAGATGCGCCCGGCCTCGAAGCCGATCCGCGACAGGCGATAGGCTTCCTCGGCCGCGGTGACGCCGCCGTCGGCGGCCCGCACGCGGCTGGCCGAAGCCGACAGGCGCGCCACGGCGGCGGCGCGGTCGGCCTGCGCCTCCTGCCGGGCCGACATCAGACGCGCGTCCGCTGCGCGAAACTCGGCCTGTGCCGCCTCGATGTTCCCCCGGTTCCGGTCGAACAGGGGCAGAGGCATGCTGATCCCGAAAGTCAGGGCCGTGGCGTCCTCCGCCTCGAAACGACGGATGCCCACGCTCGCATTTATGTCCGGCCGGACCTGGGTGCGCTGCACGTCGATCCGGCGCTCGGCGGCCGAACGTTGCGCCTCGGCGACGCGCACCGTGGGAGCGTCGCCGATGACCGAGCGCCCGGTCATCGGCGCCTCGTCCAGCAGGCTCACGTCGATGCTCGTCACCGGCACAGGGATCATCGCCACGGCGGTGAGGCGGGCATAGGCCGCGTCGCGTTCCGCGACCGCCTCGTCGAAGGTCGCCCGAGCCGAGGCGGCTTCTGCCTCGCCCTGGATGCCGCGCAGCAGGGGTTCGCGTCCTTCCTCGACCAGGGCCAGGGCCGCGCGGGCGTCCGCCACGGTAAGATTGAGGGCCTCCTCCGCCAAGGTCGCCCGGCGCTGGGCGGCTTCGGCTTCGGCATAGACCAGGGCCAGACGGCCGGCCGCGTCGATCACCGCAAGATCGCGCTCCACGCCGACAGCGCCGGCCTCGGCGCGGGCGGCGGCGATCCGCGCCGGCCTGCGTCCCCAGAGCTCGAGATCCTGGCTCAGCGCCAGGGTCGTGTCGGCGTTGTCCATTCCGGAGAAGGGACCCGAGCCGAACGCATTCTCGACATCGAGCCCCAGCACCGGATTGGGGCGCACGCCCGCCTGCCGGACGCGGGCTTCCGCGGCGTCGTAGTTGGCGCCGGCCTCGAGGGCGGCGGGGGTTTGGCCGAGCTGGGAGAGCAACTCGGCATAGGTCGGGGCGGGGTCAGCCCAAGCGGGACTGGCCAGGGTCGCCGTGAGGGCGACGAGCGCGCAGCCCACCGCGAGACGCGGTCGCCGGCGAAACGAGGGAGACATGTTCCATTTCCAGATTTCTGATCACGAAGAGGCGCCCGCGCGGGCGCAGGTCTCCGGTCAGAGTCTGGGCGGTCGCTTCAAACCTTCGGGCGCGAACGAAGCCCGGAAATCGTCCTGTCGGCCGCCTCGCAGCGGCGCTTCGCCGAAGGCGGCCGCGATCGGTTCCGCCCCTTGGGCTCGAGCGGTGGCGGTATGGTGACAGTGGCCGTGGGCGCAGATGCCGTGACCGCCCATCTTGCTGCTGTGGTCTCCTTCGCCTGGATCGTGTTCGGCCACGGCATGGGCGGCCGGAGGCTCCGGGATGCACGTCGCGGCATCAACGGCGGGCGCGAGGAAAAAGGCGGCGAAGCCAAGTGTCATCGCCACAATCAACTTCGCCCATGTCGTCGTCGACCAGGTCATCGCGCGCTCCATACTATCGTTCGGGGCCCCAGCCAATGTGTTACACAGTACGTTACAGAGGCTGCTTGTCCCGCTAGGGCGGGAGACCGGCCGATGAATGCGCCTGTGCGACGCCACGTTGGAGGCGGCTCGCCTGAGCTTGACCGGGCCCGCGCGTTAACGTCGGCGCGATGAGCGCTTCCACAGAGGGCGGTGCTGTGTCGGGCGGCAATCATGCCGGCCTCCCGGCAGGCTCGCGCCTTCTGACGCCACGAGCTTCCTCAAGCGCCTGACGTGTGATCGACCAGGCGGAATGCAGGAAGATCCCCGCCAACAGCGCGCCCGCAACCAGATCGGGCCAACGCGAGCCCGTCAGCCAGACCAACCCGCCTGCCGCAGCCACGCCAAGGCTGTGGATCAGATCGTTTCTTGTGCAGAGCCAAACGGATCGCACGTTGGCGTCGCCGTCCCGGAAGCGAATGAGCAAGGCCGCGGCCAGTAGATTGGCCGCGAATCCGAAAGCGCCAAGCCCGGTGATGACAACTCCCTCTGGCGCTGCGCCCGTCAGAGCCCGCCATGTCGCGAACGCGAGCACGCCGACACCAAGCGCTGCAAGGCTCGCGCTCTTCACGAGCGCCGCAGTCGCGCGGACCTGAACAGAACGCCCTATGACCCAGAGGCTCACGGTGTAGGTGACGCTGTCCGCGAGGAAGTCCAACGCATTCGCCGCGAGCGCGGCAGATCCCTGGGCGATGCTTCCGATCAGGACGGCGCCGAAGCCGACGAGGTTGATGGCTATCACGCTGACCAGCACGCGCCGGTAGGCAGGCGACGCACCGTCAAACTTAACCGCAGACCCGCAACACCCTACGGCCGACCCGCATGAGGCTTCATTCTGTTCCATGAAACCTGCCTACATGCTCTAGTCACTAGAGGATCAAGCGCCTATTTTCCCCTCATGGCCGCCACTGCTCTCCTCACCATCGGCAAGCTCTCCGCCGCGACGGGCGTGAAGATTCCTACGATCCGTTTCTACGAACAGGCCGGTTTGTTGCCCGCGCCGCCACGGACCGCGAGCGATCGAAGACTGTACGATGACGCTGGCCTTCGCCGGCTCGCCTTCATTCGCCATGCACGCCAACTGGGCTTCGATCTGGATGCGATCCGCTCTCTTCTCGATCTGGCGGACCAGCCGGACCGCACCTGCGCGGAAGCGAACCGGATTGCGGAGCAGCACCTCAGGGCGGTTTCGGAAAAGATTCGACAGCTGAAGGCGCTTGAACGCGAACTGTCACGCATGACGGCGGACTGCGCCGGCGGGCAGGTGTCCGCCTGCAAGGTGATCGAGGTCCTGCAGGATGCGACTTGTCCGCACCACTGACGCGTCACGAGGGCTCGGTGAAAGGAGGCTGCCGGGGCGCCCTCCCCGCTGGACCTTCCGCGAGGGGAAACCTGGAACTCCGCCTCGCGAGTTCAGGAACAGAAAGGGCGGCAGTCCTGAGCCGGCGGACGCACGGCGGCAGCGATCAGGACTAAAACGCCCGGCTTCCGGCCAGGACGTCAGCTATGAGGCACGGTTTCCGGCGCGGAGGTCGAAGCCGAACCGGTCGCCGGCTGCGACGGCGGCGCCGGTTCTTCCTGAGCTGAAGGGGTCTCGTCACAGCACTTCATCTCGGCGTCGGCCGCCATGTCCTTGCAGCATTCGCAGCCTTCGGCCGCGAGCGCCGCGCCAGCGCTCAGCACGAACGCCGCCCCGGCCGCCGCCAGCAGTTTGGAAACATTCATCGTCGTCCTCCTAGTGAACCATGAAGCGAATTGAGCCGGACATCTCGTGGCCGTCCGCGCCTTCGGCGGTCCACGCCGCGGTATAGGTCCCCGGCGCGAGGCGCGGCAACGCAACCTCGACGGTCGATTCGGCCGCGGCCGCTGGGACATCGACGACGATCGGTGCCTGACCCTGCGCAGTAAAAGTCACCGTCTTCAGGATCATCGGATGGGGAAAGGTCACGCTGAACCGCTCAGGCGAGCCATGGGTCATCGCGCCGTCAGCGGGGACCGTTGTGACGCCCGACTGGGGCGCTGCCGCCGGGGCCTGCATGGTGTGGCCCGCATGCGGATCCTGCGCGGCGGCGGCTCCGGCGAACGCGAGCGCGGCTGTGATGGCGAGAGTGCGGATCATGGGAAGGTCTCCTTCAATCTAGAACCAGGCCTTGAGACCGACGACGAAGCGGGTGTCGTCGGGCTCGCCGCCCCGGGCCTCAATGTAATCGGCGGTGTCTCCAAGCGCGCGGCTCCACTCGACGCCGACGTAGGGCGCGAACTCCTTGCGGAACTCGTAGCGCAGCCGCAGGCCTGCCTCGACCGAGGACAGGCCGGAGCCGATCTCCAGTTCTGGAATCTCGCTGGCGGAGACGTCGATTTCGAGGCGCGGCTGGAGGATCAGGCGCTGGGTTATGCGCTGGTCGTACTCGGCCTCGACGCGGGCGGTCAGGTCGCCCTCGGTCGACAGAAAGGCCGCAGCGTCGATCTCCCACCAGTAAGGGGCCAGTCCCTGAAGCCCGAGGACAAGATGGGTCGTGTCCTCGCCGTCGGGTCGGAAATCCTGGCGTACGCCCGCCTGAACGTCCCAGAACGGCGTGACCGCGCGGCTGTAGAGCGCCTGGAGTTCGGCTTCTTCGAGATCGCCCCCGAAGTCGCCCTCGCCTTCCGACTTCCACCAGAAGCGATTAATGTCTCCGCCGGTCCAGCCCTGGACGTCCCAGAGATAGGTCTCTTCGTCGTCGCCGAACCCAGCTTCGAGGCGGTCGATGATGACAGCCGTGGTGCGCACGTCGCCGTTCTCGCGCACCAGGATCTGACGGGCGGCTGCCATGGCCTCGGTTCCGAAGACCAGGTCAGCCGCGTGGGCCGGACCGGCGAGGGCCGCGACTGGAAGCGGGTCCTCTGGCGGCCTCCCAGGGTTGTCGGCGCTGGTCGGCACGTCCGGCGGCCCCATGCTCATCGCCGACATGTCGTGGCCGGCGTGAGGGTCGGCTTGGGCGGGGGTCATGGTCGACATGTCGTGGCCCGCGTGCGGATCAATCTGCTCGACAGGCGGCATTGTCGACATGTCGTGCCCCGCGTGCGGATCCAGCGTCGCGGGCTGAGCCGGCATCTGATGGCCGGCGTGAGGATCGCTCACCGGCGCGGTTTGGGCGGGGGCCATGACATGGCCCGCGTGCGGGTCCTGCGCCGTCGGCCGGGCCGGCGTTTGGGGGCGGGGGGCCGGTTCGGCCGCGGGCCGTGTTGGCGCCGGCATGGCATGGCCTGCATGAGGGTCCTGGGCCTGGGCGCTGAAAGGGCTGGCCGCGAGGATCAGCGGCGCGAGGGCGATGGCGACGCGGTTCATGACGCGGCTCCGTCCATGGGCCGCACAGTGACGACGTTGAACATCCCGGCGTGCATGTGCATCAGCATGTGGCAGTGGAAGGCCCAGTCGCCAGGCGCGTCGGCGGTCAGATCGAAGGTCACCTTGCCGCCGGGCGCGACGTTGACGGTGTGTTTGAGCGGCTGGTGCCCGGCCGGGCCGCCTGTGACCAGTTCAAAGAAGTGGCCGTGCAGGTGGATTGGGTGGGCCATCATGGTGTCGTTGACCAGGGTCACCCGCACTCGCTCGTTGCGCTCGAAGCGGATGGGCTCGACCAGCTCGCTGAACTTGCGGCCATCGAAGCCCCACATGAACCGCTCCATATTGCCCGTCAGATGGATTTCCATGGTACGAGACGGGGCCCGCTGGTCCTTGTTGGGGGCGAGGGACACCAGATCGGTGTAGACCAGCACCCGGTGCGGCACGTCCTCCAGCCCGATCGGCCGTTCACCCAGGCGATTGGCCGGGTCCATGGCGATGGCGTCTACGCCGACGCCGACCGCCATGTCCGGCGGAGCGTTCTCGGGGTCGCGCATGTTCATTCCGGCCATGGACATTCCGGCCATGTCTCCCGCCGGAGCCCCGCCTTGCGTCGAGGCTCCATGATGCATGCCGGTCATCGCGCCATGATCCATCCCGGACATACCGTCCATCGAACCGTGGTCCATCCCGCCCATGCCCATGTCGCGCATCGTCAGGTTCGGGACTTCACGCAGTGGCGGGACCTCGGCGGTCATGCCCAGGCGCGGCGCCAGGGTCGCCCGGCCCATGCCGGAACGGTCGATGGCTTCCGAGACGATGGTGTAGGCGCGGTCCTCGGTCGGCCGAACGATGACGTCGTAGGTCTCCGCCACCGAAATTTGGAACTCGTCGGTCTCGACCGGGCGCACATTCTCCCCGTCGGCCTGCACCACCGTCATCGGTAGCCCCGGAATACGCACGTTAAATATCGACATGGCCGAGGCGTTGATGACGCGCAGCCGGACCCGCTCGCCGGGCCGGAACAGCCCGGTCCAGTTCTCCTGCGGTCCGTGGCCGTTGATGAGGTAGGTGTAGGTCGATCCGTTGACGTCGAGGATGTCGCGCGGGTCCATCCGCATCTGGCCCCACATGCGGCGCTCCTCCAGGCTCATCCGGTCGCTGCCGTCGAGCAGGCCTGCGAGGGTCGTTCGCTGCTGGTTGAAATAGCCGGGACTCTTCTTCAGCTTGTCCAGGATTTCGTGCGGGTGCATGAAACTCCAGTCCGACAGCACCAGTACATGCTCTCGATCGTAGGCGACGGGATCGGCGCCCGCCGGATCGATGATGATCGGTCCATAGTGGCCCATCGCCTCCTGGAGATTGGAGTGGCTGTGGTACCAGAACGTCCCCGACTGCCGGATCGGGAACTCGTAGACGAAGGTCTCACGCGCCTTGATGCCAGGGAAGCTGATGCCGGGCACGCCGTCCATCTGGAACGGCACCAGCAAGCCGTGCCAGTGGATCGAAGTGTCCTCGTCCAGGGTGTTGGCCACCGACAGCCGGACGTTCTGGCCCTCCCGCAGGCGAAGCAGCGGCGCCGGCAGGACGCCGTTGATGGTAATCGCGTGCCCCGTCCGACCTCCGACGGTGAACGGCGAGTGGCCGACCGTCAGATCGACGTTCGGCCCGGTCAGCGTCGGCATGTCCGCCCGCAGGCCGGCCGAGCCGGTCTGCGCCCAGGCCGGCAGCAGGCCCTGCAGCCCCAGCAGCCCACCGCCGGCGGCGGCGCCACGGAGAAGCATTCGGCGATCGAGACTTGGGGTCGACATGGGCGATTGAATCCTTGGTCGGCTGTTCGGCCGTTCGTTTAGATACGCATCCCGGCTACGCGCCCCTTGCGTCAGGACGCCACAGCCAACGCGATCGTGGCCTTGTGCACCTTCCCATCATGGCAAGGTCAAGCGTCTGCGTTCGGCGACCAGGCCAGCGCCTCCGCCAGTTTCCTGCGAGCGCGAGCCACGCGAGTCTCCACGGCCTTGGGCGTAATGCGCAGGATAGAGGCGATCTCGGCATGAGACCGCCCTTCGAGCGTGGCGAGCAGGAGCGGCGCCTTGAGGGCGTCCGGCAGGTCGGACAGCGCCCGTTGCAGGGCCTCGGCCCTGCGCCGGTCGTCCAGACGGGTCTCCGGCAGGGGCGCCTCGTCGCCGACCGCGGTCGCCTCGGGCGCATCCAGTCCCATGACCCCTCGCACGACACGGCGCACCGCACGCCGACGGCTCCAATCGCGGCATTTGTTCAGGGCGATGGAGCGGAGCCAGACGTCGAATGGCCGCGCCGGATCATACCGCCGCAAGGCCAGCCAGGCGGAGGCGTAGGCTTCCTGAAGCACGTCGTGAGCCTCGGCCTCGTCGCCGACATAGCGGCGAACGAACCTGTAGAGCTCGGCCTTCGACGCGGTCATCAGGGCGGTGAATGCGGCTGCATCGCCGCGCGCCGCACGGGCCTCTATGCTGTCTTCGGCCCCCACGCGCCGCGCTTAGCCGGCGTCGTCGCGCAGGGCGTCGACCACCGCGGCGTCGAACACCTCGGCCTGAGCCGGTGTCAACACCGATCGCATCTCGAAGACATGGGCGATGGTCGCCTTCTGCAGATCTCCCATGGCGGCGTGGAAATGATCGACTGCGGCCTGGACCTGGGGCGTATCGCCATCGCTGGCTGCGATCGCAGCCGACAGTTCGCGATTGGCGGCGCGGACTTCCGCCTCCAACGCCGGTCGCCTCGCGGCGAAGCGGGCCTCGATGACGTCGAGCCGGCGATCCTGCTCGGCGCTCAGATCGAGCTTTTCATGAAGGACGCTGTGCAGACTCGGCGGTTGGCGCTCGCGCATGATCCAGGCCGCGCTTGCCCAGGTCGCCGCGCCGCTGGCCAGGGCCGCCAAAACCGCGGTCATGACGATGGCCTTCCACGTCGCCCTCATCCGCGAGCCTCCAAACCGGCGAAGGGTGAGAGCCCGGCCGACACGGTGAAAACCCGCAACTCGGACGGCCCCGGTCGGGGCGCCACGAGCATCAAACCTCCGTTTGCGATGCCGATCACCAGGGCGAAGGCGATGGCGGCGAGCCGGACCTGCCCCATACGAGCCCGCGCTCCGCGTTCGCTGATCCGCGCCCAGACCTCTTCCTCCACGCCTGCGAGCCCGGCGATGTCGCCCGGCGCGACCTGGCCGATCAGTCTGTCTATGTCGTCAGTCATTGCGCACCTGCGTCACGCCCCCTCTCCCATACGCGCCCGCTGAATCTTTCCCTCGCGAGGGGGCGAGCCGTCGCCCGCGTAGATATCAGAGAACGACCGGGAACGGCCCTGTCATCCGGGGGAAGCGATGTGAGCGCCTGGTCAGGCCCCGCGAGGGCTCCGTTTCCCGATGTGCTCGATCCGCTCACCGGCGTCAGGTTCTTCCTCGCGCTCGGCGTCGTGCTGTTCCATTACCAACTCTACTGGACGCTGCCGCCGGAG
Source organism: Brevundimonas sp. (assembly GCF_019636155.1). Classification (GTDB taxonomy): domain Bacteria; phylum Pseudomonadota; class Alphaproteobacteria; order Caulobacterales; family Caulobacteraceae; genus Brevundimonas. The sequence continues at coordinate 179,509 of NZ_JAHBYB010000004.1, forward strand.
AGCGCAGGCTTGTTGAACCGCGCGCGCTTGGGTGTGGACGTCTTTTTCATCCTGTCGGGCTTCATCCTGACGCACGTCTATCTGCAAGGGGACCGGCCGCTGGACTATCGGCGGTTCCTGGCGGCGCGGTTCGCGCGGATTTATCCGGCCCACCTGTTCATCCTGCTGGCCATGCTGGGGCTCGTGCTTGCGGCGCCCCTGTTCGGGGTCGGGCTGGAGCCAGGCCGGTTCAATCCCGCAGACTTCGTCGGCACCCTCCTGCTCGTCCAGGCCTGGTTTCCGCGTGAGACCCTGGTGCTCTGGAATGGACCGGCATGGTCACTGTCTGCGGAGTGGTTCGCCTATCTCGCGTTTCCCGCCTACGCCGCCTTGGCGTTACGACTGCGGGCCCGACCATGGGTGCTGATCGCGCTCGCCGCGATACTGTTCGTCGCGCTGGATGCGATCTATCGCGTGCAGTTCGGACGCGTGCTGCCTCGGGCCGAAGACAGCATGGGCATCCTGCGGATCATCCCTGAATTCCTCTACGGCATCGGTCTCTACTACCTCGGGCAGCGCTGGACGCCTTCAGCGCGCGTGTCGGTCATAGGTGCTCTCGCCGCCACGGTCGCGCTGCTCGCCTTGATGCAGATCGGGGCCGACGATCGCATCATCGTGGCGGCCGCTGGGCCCTTCATCCTGTCGCTCGCGTTGTTGGCCAAGGCGGACGTTCGGACCTTCCTTTCCCACCCCGTCGCCCTGTTCGCCGGCGAAGCCTCGTTCGCGCTCTACCTCGTCCACATCCCCATCCTGATGGTCTGGCGCAATGCGGCGCAGGCCGTCGCGGGTTGGCCCGGAGATTACCGGATGGGCGTAGTTGAACTCATCGCCATGCTGGTGTTGACGCTCGTCGTCGCCGCCGCCATCCATGTCCTCGTCGAGCAGCCCGGCCGCCGCTGGCTCCGGGGGCGGATGGCGCCGCAGCGCGCCGACCCCATCGAAGCCAAACGATCCGTTCACAGCGATCAGGGAGAACCCTTTTGAACCCTGCGAACCTGAACCGTCGCCTGTTCCTGGGCGCGGGGGTCCTCATCGGCTTGAGCGGAACGGCCTGCGCCCAGACGCGCCCGTCGAGGAACCTGACGGTCTTCAAGACGCCGACCTGCGCTTGCTGCGACGCCTGGATCGCGCACATGCGCGAGGCAGGCTTCAGCACCACCATCACGGTTCTTCCGAGCCTCCAGTCAGTCCGCAGCAGTCGAGGAATGCCGGACGCCCTGGCCTCCTGTCATACTGGGCTGATCGACGGCTATCTCGTCGAGGGTCATGTGCCGGCTGCTGACGTCGTCCGGCTGCTGGCCGAGCGACCGACGGCGGTAGGCATCGCCGTGCCGGCCATGCCGCTCGGTTCGCCCGGCATGGAGACGCCCCAGGGGCAAAAGGAACCTTACGACACTTTGCTGGTGCTCCGATCAGGAGCCACCCGCGTGTTCAATCGCCACAACCGACCGGTCTGATGCTCAGGCCATTCAGGTGATCCACAATCCGGAGCTTGCCATGTCTCGCACACCCCTTGCCCTCGTCCTGTCGTTCGCTGTGCTCTCGGCGACACCCGCTTTCGCCCAGGACCACGCCCACGGCCACTCCGACCCAGGCGCGGTCGCTGCGGAAGCGGCGGACGCGGCCACCGCCGTCGATGCCTTCCACGCCGCACTCAAGGCCGGCGACACGGTCGGCGCGCTGACGCTTCTGGCGCCCGATGTGATGATCTTCGAAGAAGGCGGCGCGGAGCGGTCGCGCGACGAATATGCGTCCCATCACCTGGGAGCGGACGCCGCCTTCGCCGCCGCCTCGGAGGCGACGGTGGCGCGCAGATCGGGCTGGGCCGACGGCGACATCGCGTGGATCACCAGCGAGGGCCGCACGACTGGCCAGTTCAACGGCCGCGCCGTGGATCGACTCACGACGGAGACGATGGTCCTCAAGCGGCACGCCGACGGCTGGCGCATCCACCACATCCACTGGTCGTCACGCGCGCCTCGCTAGACGAGGATACGGCGATGCGTGAAGGCTCGTCACCGAAGGCCTGCCAGCCGCCGCCTGGCTCGCCCTACTGAACGCTCTGAAAAGCGGCGTTGCAGGCCTCTTCGCAGCGGCGGCAAGACTCGGCGCAGATGCGGCAGTGTTCATGCATGTCCGCGTGGCGCTCACACTCCTCGGCGCACAGCCGGCAAGCTTCGGCGCACGCCTGCAAGGTCAGCCGAATGACTCCTTCGTTCGAGCCCGTCCGGCGAGAGGCGACGGCGCCAGCCGCAGTGCAGATGTCAGCACAGTCCTGGTTCAGTCGAATGCACTGGAGCAGGCTTTGCACCATCTCCTCGCCGAGACAGGCGTCAGCGCAGATCACGCAGGATTGGGCGCAGTCATAACATTCGTCGATGCACCGCGCGAGGGCGGTGTTGACCGAACCCCTGACGTGCGGGTGGGTGCTTATCATCTCTTGGGCGTGCATGGCGCTCTCCTTGGCTGGGGATGCGAAGCCAACCCGCCTTCGTTCGGGCGGTTCCAGAACATAAAGGTGAGGAGGGCGGCGCGAGGGGAGTCGGGCGCGCCTGCGTAGAGGGGCTACAGCGCGGCTGGCGGCGGAAGCGTTCCCATGACGGCGACGAGTCCAAGGATGGCGGCGCCAAGCGCGGCCTCGACCGCGATGCTGCGTCGAAGCCGCTGGAGGGCCGCGACTGGATCTTCCGCGCCCTGCAGCTTCAGCCCGAGCGAGGGCGTGAGGCGGTAGCGATTGTCCGCCGCCAACGCCAGCATCAGGACGAACAGCACCAGCTTGGCGATCAGCAACTGCCCATAGAGGTTGGTTCCCAAGCCTTCGAGCCGCTCCGGGCCGACCAGGAACCAGCTGTTCGCCAAGCCCGTCACCACCAACAGAGCAACGGCGAGGGTCCCCAGCCCGGCGAACCCGTGCAGGGCTCTATGAATCGCGAGATCGTCCGGCGCGGTTCGGCGCAGCAGCAGGATCGTCAGGGCGGCCAAGGCTCCCAACCACAAGGCTGCTGCGACCGTGTGGATGACGTCGGCGACGAGATGGATGACGCCGCCCGGTCCTTCGGTCGCCGCGCCGTGGCCGGTCCAGGCAAAGCTGGCGGCGACAAGGAGTCCAAGGGCCACCATCAGCCACCAGATCGCCCTGCCAGGCGTCAAGGCGACAACCACGACAAGGCCAAGGAGGGCGATCGCGGCCCGCGCCACCATGGCCATGCCAAGTCCGGTCCCGGTGATCATGAAGGACAGGGACGCTGGCTTGACCGCTTCGCTCAGGGAACCCGCCATGACGGCGGTCTGGGCCACCAAGGCAGCAAGCGATCCAAGTCCGACCACGATCGCGGCGAAGGCCAGCGTCTGCCGCGCCCAGGTCAGGTTCGGACCGTCGTCCCGCCTGAAGCTGTAGAGCAGGAACAGCGGCGCGCCGAGCAAGACGACAGCGCCGCTGTATTGAAGCCAGCGGAGGGCGATGACCGCGACTTCGAGCACGGCGTCAACGCACCGAGAAGGTGTAGGAACCCGTCATGCGGTGCCCGTCGCTCGATGCGATGCGCCAATCGACGCGATAGGCGCCGGCGGCCAGCGGACGGGCGAGAGTGCCGGTCAGTGTCTTGCCGTCCTCGCCGACCAAAGTGCGGATCGCGACCTTGTCCCCCGCCGCATTGACGACGTCGAAGCCGGAGAAGGCGGGAACCGTGCGCTCGCTAAAGGTCAGGGTGAGCGTTCGGGTCGACGCCACAGCCGAGTTGGGCGCGGGCGTCGCGCTGACGAGACGGGCGTGGGCCGCCGCCGGCCCAGCGATGAAGGCCGCGGCCGCCGCGACGGCGATGAAGGGCGCGGAATTGAAGTTACGCATACTCAGTCTCCAGACATTCGGCCGCTTCCGGCCCTGTGCTTCACTACGCGCGATACGGGCGCTTCCCTCGTGAGGGAGGATCGCGGCCGATCCAAGGACCGGCCGCGACACCCTTATGCGACGCCGTAGCCGGCTCGCTCGATAGCGGCCCGGACGCGGGCTTCGTCGGCCTCGCCTTCCACCCGCAGCGTCCCGGTGGCGATCTCGATCTCCATCCGGGCTTTTGGCGCCACCTCGGCCACGGCGGCCCTCACCGTCGCGGCGCAGCCGCCGCATCTCATGCGTTCAACCTTTAGCTCGATCATCGTCATCTCCTTTATTGATCGACGATGAGGCAGGTGGGGTTTCCCAGCGTGGGAGGGTCAAGGGGCAACTACGGACTTGACCTTGCCATGATGGGAAGGGGCAGCAGAGGCGCGGAGGAGAACGATGATGTATCATGAACACCACAGCCATTCGACGACGCCTGCCGGGCAGGTCCAAGCCCACGGCACCTCGCTGAACCGTCTCGCCTTTACCGCTACGCTGCACTGCCTTTCAGGCTGCGCCGTGGGAGAGGTGCTGGGGATGGTTATTGGAACGGCGCTCGGATGGAGCGCCCTGTCGACCATCGGCCTGGCCGTGGGGCTCGCCTTCCTCTTCGGCTATGCCTTCACCATGATCCCGTTGCTGCGGGCCGGACTGGCGTTCGGGGCGGTTCTGAAGCTGGCTCTGGCGGCGGACACTGTCTCGATCGCCATCATGGAGATCGTCGACAACGCCATCATGCTGGTCATTCCCGGCGCGATGGACGCACATCTGGACTCGTTTCTGTTCTGGGGCAGCCTCGGAGCCGCGCTCGTGATTGCGGGCGCCGTCGCCTTCCCCGTCAATCGCTGGCTGATTTCGCGAGGCAAGGGGCACGCGGTGGTGCACAGGCGTCATGCGCATTGATCCGACCTGGGCCGGCGGGGGCGCCACCTACCCCGGCCCTGTCGGCTGGGGCTTTCTGGAACAGGCCACGTTTGTTCGCGTTGGCCGGACGACAGCGATATTCCGGGAGCGTGGAAGATGAAAATGAGCTGGGGCCGCTTGGCGGCGATGATCGCGACCTCGACGGTCGTGATGTTCTTCTTGATGTATCAGCTGGTCTACAGCCTCGACCATGCACTGTTCAGCCTCAACCGCCTGATGGCGTCGCTCATCATGGGCTGCGTCATGGCGATGATCATGCTGGGATTCATGTGGAGCATGTATGAGGGCAGACGCACGAAGGTGGCCATCGTCGTGGCGGCCGCAATTCTCGGCGCCCTGATGCTCTATATGAACCGTGCACAGACCCTGGTGGATGACACCACCTTCATGCGCGCCATGATCCCGCACCACTCCATCGCCATCAACAACGCCAGCAACTCGCAGATCAGCGACCCCCGAGTCAGGGAACTGGCCGACGAAATCATCGCCAGCCAGGTCCGCGAGATCGAGGAAATGAAGTTGCTCATCGCTGAGATTGAGCGTGATGGGAAGCGCGGCGAGCGCCCCCTTCCTCCGCGCCCGGCCGTTCTAACCCCGGAGATGCAGCCGAAGATTCGAGAAGCGGTTCGGTAAGAACGGCCCCTCCGAACTGTTGCGCTCTTCCGCCTAGCCACCAGCGAGACGAGTTCGCACGGGAGTTTCGACTCCCGTGCGATTTCGCTGACGTGAGTTTGATCAGCCAGTCGGCTGACCCGTTCCCGGCGCTTGAGCGGCCGCGCCCGAGCGGTGCTCGGCCACCCATTGCTCCAGTTCGGCGATCTCCTGCCGCTGCATGGTCATGGTCTTCTCCGCCATCTGGCGGAGCTCCGGGTCGGGGTTCTGCTGCATCAGCACCTCCGATATGGCCATGCCGCCACGGTGGTGCTCGATCATCTTGAGGGCGAACGTTTCCGACGGGTCCGCGCCGTTCGCCCGGCTCATGGCGAGATGCATCTGCTGCTCAGCCGCAGAGTAAGGCGTATCAGGGCCGGCCGGCATACCGCTCGGGCCGGCGGCCATTGCGGGATCGGACGACGTAGCCGCCGTATCGCCATCGTTCGTCTCGGGGTCCTCAGCCGGAGTGCAGGCCATCAGCAGTGCGGCTAGGGCGACGCCGGCAAGGCCCGTCTTAAGTCTTATCGACATGGGTGGTTCTCCAATGGTGAAGCCTAGCGAACCGGCGGCGTGGCGCGAGGTTCCCAAAAGGGCCTTGACCTTCCCATGACTGGAACGTTCATCAGGAGAGGGACTTCCATCCTGGAGACATCCCGATGACCGCCACATCCCTGCGAACGCTCGATATACCCGTGCTCGGCATGACCTGCGCCAGTTGTGTGGGGCGGGTCGAGAAAGCTATCCGGGCAGCCCCCGGCGTCAGAAGCGCCACGGTGAACCTCGCCGCCGAACGTGCGCGGGTGGAACTGGATGACGTGGGGTCTGCGGCGGCCGTGACCCAGGCGATCCGCTCCGCCGGCTACGAACCGATCGAACGCATTATCGAACTGAAGATCGGCGGCATGACGTGCGCGAGTTGCGTCGGCCGGGTCGAGCGCGCGCTGAAGGCCACGCCGGGCGTTCTGGACGCCAGCGTCAACCTGGCGACCGAGAGAGCCACGGTCCGGGTGCTGGAGGGCGCCGCTGATGCGCGCGCCTTGACGGATGCAGTGGCCAAGGCGGGCTACACCGCCGAGGCGGCGTCCGCGCCGGACACGACCAGCGAGGATCGGGAGCAGGCGTCGCGGGCGGCGGAAATCCTTAGTCTCGGTCGTGCCGTCGCCATCGCGGGCGCCGCGACCCTGCCGCTGTTCGTCATCGAGATGGCGCTGCACTTCGTTCCGGGCGCCCACGCCTGGCTTATGGACTCGATTGGCATGACGCCCTGGCGGATCGTCAGCTTCCTGCTGGCGACCTTCGTGCTCTTCGTCCCGGGTCTGCGCTTCTATCGAAAGGGCGTGCCCAACCTGATCCGGCTGACGCCGGACATGAACTCGCTCGTCGTGCTGGGCGCCACCGCCGCCTGGGCCTTCTCGACGGTCGCCACCTTCGTCCCTCAGTGGCTGCCGGCCGGAACCGCCAACGTCTATTTCGAAGCCGCCGCCGTGATCGTCACGCTGATCCTTGTCGGCCGCTGGTTCGAGGCCCGCGCCAAAGGGCAGACCAGCCAGGCCATTCGTCGCCTGATGACGCTCCAAGCCAAGACGGCGCGCGTGGAGCGGGACGGGTCTGAGATCGAGCTGCCGATCGATCAGGTCACGCCAGGCGACGTGATCGTGGTTCGGCCCGGTGAGCGCGTTCCGGTCGACGGCTCGGTGCTGTCCGGCGCCTCCTTCGTTGACGAGTCCATGCTCACCGGCGAGCCGATCCCGGTGGAGAAGGTCGAGGGCGCCAAGGTCGTCGGCGGCACGATCAATACGACGGGTGCCTTCCGTTTCCGGGCCGAGAAGGTGGGTTCCGAGACCGTGCTGGCGCAGATCGTGCGCATGGTCGAGGCGGCCCAGGGCGCCAAGCTGCCGATCCAGGCGCTGGTCGACAAGGTGACCGGCTGGTTCGTTCCCGCTGTCATCGCCATCGCTGTCGTGACCTTCGGCGTCTGGGTGGTGTTCGGACCGCAGCCGGCGCTGGGCTTCGCCCTGGTCAACGCCGTCGCCGTGCTCATCATCGCCTGCCCCTGCGCCATGGGACTGGCCACCCCGACCTCGATCATGGTCGGGACCGGCCGCGCCGCCGAACTCGGCGTCCTGTTCCGCAAGGGCGAGGCGCTTCAGGCGCTTCAGGGCGTCGAGGTCGTCGCCTTCGACAAGACGGGCACCCTGACCGAGGGGCGGCCGGAACTAACCGACCTCACCGTGGCCGAGGGCTTCATCGAGGACGAGGTGCTGAGCCTGGTCGCCGGGCTGGAGACGCGCTCGGAGCACCCCATCGCCCGCGCCATCATTCAGGCCGCCGAGGCGCAAGGCCTTCCCGTTCCTGATCCGGACACCTTCTCCTCGCGTCCCGGTTTCGGCGCCGAGGGTCGGGTCGGCGGCCGGTTTGTGCAAGTCGGCGCTGACCGCCTTATGCTCGGTCTCGGCCTCGACCTGTCCGCCTTCGCCGATCAGGCGCAGTGGCTGGGTGAAGAAGGCAAGAGCCCCCTTTATGCCGCGATCGACGGCCGTCTCGCCGCCATCATCGCGGTCGCCGATCCGATCAAGGCCACCACCTCCGCCGCTATCGCCGCCCTTCACGCCCTCGGGTTAAAGGTGGCCATGGTCACCGGCGACAACCGCCGGACCGCGGAGGCCGTGGCTCGACGTTTGGGCATCGACGAGGTGCGCGCCGAAGTTCTGCCGGACGGCAAGGTGGAGGCCGTTCGCGCCCTTCAGACCGGCGGCCGGCGGGTCGCCTTCGTGGGGGATGGCGTCAATGACGCGCCGGCTCTGGCGGCGGCCGATGTCGGGCTCGCCGTCGGCGGCGGCACGGATGTCGCGATCGAGAGCGCCGATGTGGTCCTGACCGGTGGCGACCTGCGGGGCGCCGTGAACGCCGTCGCCCTCTCGCGGGCGACGATGCGCAACATCCGCCAGAACCTGGTCTGGGCGTTCGGCTACAACGTAGTGCTGATCCCGGTCGCCGCAGGACTGCTCTTCCCCGTGTTCGGCTGGTTGCTGTCGCCCATGCTGGCCGCCGGCGCCATGGCCCTGTCCAGCGTCAGCGTCCTCACCAACGCGCTGCGCCTCCGTGGCTTCAAGACCCGCTTCGAAGGAGTTGTCGCATGAATATCGGCCAGGCCTCCAAGGCGACCGGCGTTTCGACCAAGATGATCCGCTACTACGAGTCTGTTGGCCTGATCCGGCCGGCGGACCGGACTGAGAGCAACTACCGGGACTTCTCGGACCGTGACGTGAACGAGTTGAGATTCATTCGCCGAGCCCGCAACCTTGGCTTCTCGGTCGAGGAGATCACCCATCTGCTCTCGCTCTGGCGGGACCGGGACCGATCAAGCCGGGAGGTGAAGGCGATCGCCGACAAGCATGTCGCCGACCTCGACGCGCGGATCGCCGAGATGACCTCCATGGCCGACACCCTGCGCGACCTTGCGCGGTGCTGCGCAGGCGACGACCGGCCGGACTGCCCGATCCTCACCGACCTGTCCGCCTCGGGCGCCGCCCCTGCGAGCGCAACGGTGAAGACGTCCCGCCGCTCGCCGAAGCACGCCCTGGCAGCGTCCTGACGCAGTCGAGATCGAGCCGGATGCACTGGGTCAGATCCTTGGTGCCGAACGTCAAGGTCCGACACCATCGGGATGTAATCGGAAAATTCGGAGTCCTGGGAGGTATGCGACTGGCCGCTCTGCTCATGGCGGATCGCGCAGCGCGTCAGGCCGGAATGCTGGACTCCGTGAAGGGGGCCTCTACACTTCGCGTCGGCGGGTTCCGGAATGGATAGGCGCTGATCTTGAGCCGGGGGACGCTTTGCGTCGGCGGCGATCAGAACTGAAACTCCCGGCTTCCGTACAGAAGTTCCAGACCCGCCCCCTTCCCTCATCCGTCCGACGGCCGAACTTCAATCGACATCCGGGTCGATGATCCCGGCGCGCACCGCCACCGCCACGGCCTCGATCCGGGTGCGCACCCTCAATTTGGCGCAGGCTTTCTCCAGATAGCTGTCGACCGTGCGGGGTGAAAGCCCGACAATTTGACCGATATCGACGGAGCTCTTCCCTCGACTGACCCAAAGCAGACATTCGGATTCGCGCGCGCTCAATGGGGTGGCTGGTCGAGGTTCCGACGGGGAATCGCAGTCCATGGCTGATCCTCACAGTTGTCCGTGCACGTTCGGCGGGAATCAGCGCACCCGGCAACGACAGAGAATTGCGGGCCGCCCGCAATAAACTTGCGCAGATCGCGCGTCCGCCCTCCGCCGACACCGCCTGACTTGCGCCCAGGTCGCCTTTGATTCATGGTTCGCCCGCCGGCGCTCGCGCCGGTGGGGCCTGGAATCCCCTGTGCGACATCTGATCATCGACGGCCCCGCGCGCGACGCGGATGTCGGTTGCCGACGGCTTCGGACCCGTGCGTTCTTGCGCGTGCGCCCGGCGGCGCGGCTGCGTCGGGATTCCGGACCTCTCGCGGAGAGGCCGGAGAGGTGTGGTGACAGAGGCGAAGCAGCTTGGCGCGGACGGACGGGACGGTTTGAACCGCCTGTACCGTCAATACGCCCCCTGGCTGGGTCGCCGCCTTCGCGCGCGCGTGGGCCCAGACGCCGCCGCCGACGTCGTACAGGAGACCTATATACGCGCGGCGCCCTACGCCCTTGCGGACATCCGCCATCCCAAGGCCTTCCTTCTGCGGATCGCCATGAATCTCCTGCGCGACGAGAGCCGCCGCGAGGCCCGCAAGAACCGGGAGACCGAGGGGGCCCCGTCTCCGGAAGTGGAGGCCGCCCACCAGTTCGATCATGTCCTGCTGTCTCAGGTCATCCGCTCGATGCCGCCGCTCTACCGCAACGTCTTCGTTCTGAACCGCTTTGGCGGTATGACTTATCCTGAAATCGCCCTGACGCTCGAGATAAGCGTGAAGACGGTGGAATGGCGAATGGCCAGGGCGATCGAGTACTGCGCGTCTCGGCTGGATCTGTAGGCAAGACGGATGACCATCGAGGGTGACGTCGACATCAGGCGGAGGGAAGCGGCTGAGTGGTTTGCTCGGCTCAACCAGCGCACGGTCACGACCGCGGACGTGAAGGGGTTCAGCGAGTGGCGCCGCGACCCCGAGAATGCGCGGGCCTTCAGTCGTGTCGAGGCCATGTGGGACGCGGCCGGCGCCCTGGCCAAAAGCCCGGAGATGTCGGCGCTCGCGCGAGAGGCGGCAGGTCTGCGCCCCCCCCCCAAACGGCGTTCGACGACCGGCCGCCTCCTACCGATCGGCGCCGCCGGCGCCTTGGCGCTGGCCTTCGGCGCGACTGCTTTCGTCTGGCTGTCCCAGCAGCCGACGCGCTACGCCACGGCGGTAGGGGAACAACGCACCTTTCAACTTGAGGACGGCTCGCGCATCACGCTGGACACGGCGTCGGAGGTCGCCGTGCGCTTCAACGATTCCCGCCGTTCGGTCACTCTCGCAACCGGCCAGGCCATGTTCGATGTCGAAGGCGATCCGGGACGGCCCTTTGTTGTCGCGGCCGGCAACACCCGGGTGACGGCGGTCGGCACCCGCTTCGATGTCCGACGATCGGGCGCAGGCGCTCGGGTTGTTCTCGTCGAAGGGCGGGTCGATGTCCGGCGGGAGGCCGCGTCTGACGGTCAGTGGACCCTGGCGCCCGGTCAGCAGGTCACGACCTCGACGGATCGTCCGACGGTCGCGGCCGCGAACCTGCCGGCCGCCACCAGCTGGACCACGGGGCGGCTGACGTTCGAGAGCACGCCGATCGGCGAGGCCGTGGCGGAGATGAACCGCTACAGCCGCGTGTCGATCGAGCTGCGGGACGAACGAATCTCATCGATCCAGATCAGCGGCGTGTTCAACACCGGCGACGTCGACGGCTTCGTCGCCGCGCTGAGCGACCTCTACGCCCTTCGGCCGACGGAGACCGACGATGGCCGAATCATTCTCACCGGTCCGGCCTGAAATTAATCCGCCCTCGACTTAGGGGAACCTCCGCGACCCAACGTCTCCTCCCCAGCCCGCACATCCGCGGGTAGAAAATGGGGGATGGTCATGGGCCAGGGTTTCACTTCGACGGCGGTTGCCGCATTGATGCTGGGCGTCGCGACGCCGGTCATCGCGCAATCGAGCGATGTCGCGCGCCGCTTCGATATCGCGGCGGGACCGCTCGACCGCACCCTGCCCGCCTTCGCCCGCCAGAGCGGCCTTCAGATCCTCTATCCGAGCGCCCTCGTGGCGGGTCGCCGGTCGCCGGCCGTCAGCGGCGACCTGACGCCCGAGGCCGCGCTGACGCTGCTGCTGCGCGATTCCGGGCTGACCTATCGCCAGAGCCGCCCCACGGTCTTCGTTCTCGTCGATCCGACGGCCCGGGCGGATGCAGGCGAGACAGACGCGACCCAGCTCGAAGAGATCGTCGTGACCGGCACCTATCTGCGCGGCGCCGACAGCCCCTCGCCGGTGACGGTCGTCACCCAGGCGGACGTCGAACGGCAGGGCCGAGCGACCGTCGCGGAGACCCTCGCGGCCATGCCGCAGAACTTCACCGGTTCCGCCTACGAAGGCTCGACGAATAGCGGGGCCGACCGTTCCGGGCGCAATGTCGGATCCGCGACTGGCGTCAACCTCCGCGGCCTCGGCGCCGACGCGACCCTCGTGCTGGTCAACGGGCGGCGGGTCGCCGGAACCGGCAATGCAGGGGATTTCGCGGACATTTCGAACATCCCGTCCAGCGCCATCTCTCGGGCGGACGTCCTTCTTGATGGCGCATCGGCTCTCTATGGCGCTGACGCCGTCGGCGGCGTCGTCAACATCATCCTGAAGTCCCGCTTTGAAGGCGCCGAGACCCGGGTCCGCGTCGGCGGTACGAGCGACGGCGGGGCCGAGGAGTTCCTCTTCTCCCACGCCGGAGGTCTGAGCTGGGAAAGCGGCAGCGTCGTCGCCGCCTACGAGTATCACAATCGCAGCGAGCTCCAGGGCGCGGAGCGCGACGCCACAGCGGACGCCGACCTCCGACGCTTCGGAGGCACCGACCGCCGCCTCCTCACAGCTTCACCCGGAAACATCGTCCGCCTCGACGCAGCCACCGCGACCTATATTCCGCTGTTCGCGATCCCCTCCGGGCAGAATGGCGTCGGCCTCGCGCCCGGCGACTTCATCGCCGGGCAGATCAACCGCACCAATCAACTAGAAGGCCAGTGGTTTCTGCCTCATCAAGAACGTCAGAGCCTTTTTCTAGCGGCAAGACAGAACCTGCCGGCCGGATTCAGTTTGGACGGCGATATCCGATACACCGAGCGCGACTTCTTCCTGAAGACCAGCGCGGACGCGGGGACCTTCACCGTCACCGCCGCCAATCCTTACTTCGTCTCGCCGACCGGCTCGACGTCACATGACATCGCCTACTCGTGGGTGAACGATCTCGGACCGGGCCTGTCGGAAGGACGAACCGAAAGCCTCGGTGGTGCGCTCGGCGTCTCGGGCGAACTGCTCGGCTGGAGCGTCTCGGCCTATGCCAGCGGCGCACAGGAGACCACCGGCCGCCGGCTATCCAATCGTGTGCAGACAACCTTCCTGCAGGAGGCTCTGGGCGCACGAGCGGACATACCGACCACGACCTTCAGGACCGCGACGGACGGCTTCTTCAACCCGTTCGGCGGCCCGGCCGCGAACTCGGCGACTATCCTGGCGCACATTGGCTCGGGCTACACCGACGCCGATTACGTAAGCACCGTGTCTTCGTTCAACCTCAAGACCGATGGGACGGTCCTCGAGTTGCCCGGTGGTCCGTTGCAGGCTGCGTTCGGTCTCGACTTCCGCGCCGAGCAGTTTGAGTCGGGTGGGGAGAGCTTCCTGTCCGGGACCGCTCCGCGCGTGACCGCGCCGGTCTCGTTCGAACGGGACGTCTCCTCGGCGTTCGCCGAAGTCCGCGTACCCATATTCGGCCCGTCCAATGCTCGCCCCGGCCTCGAGCGTCTGGAACTGTCGCTGGCCGGGCGAGTCGAAGACCACGAGGGCGTGGGGAGGACGAGCAACCCCAAGGTCGGCCTGCTCTACGGACCAACGACCGATCTGGTGTTGCGTGCCTCCTGGGGGACGTCCTTTCGCGCGCCATCTCTGAGGGAGCTGCAGAGCGCCTATCAGATCGGCCCGTCGTTCCTGAACCGCGGCGGCGGCAACGTCCTGACCCTTATTCAGTACGGAGGAAACCCCGACCTCAGACCGGAGACAGCGGATTCCCTTACAGCAGGCTTCGTCTGGACGCCGGCGGCCTACGACGGTCTGCGCCTCGAGGGGAACTGGTTCCGCACGCGATTTAACGACCGCATCGGCAATCCGGTCATCCAGAACCTCGTCAACGCGCTGAACGACCCGGCGCTGGCGCCCTTTGTTCGCTATGTCTCTCCCACGACGTCTGCGGAAGACCGGGCTCTCGTCCAGTCGCTGCTCGACCATCCGGGCAACTTCAACCCGACGGTCTTCCCGGCGACGTCCTACGGCGTCATCGTCGACAACCGCTTCGTTAATGCGGCGAGCGTCGAGGTCGAAGGTCTGGACCTGTCCGCACGGTATCGGTTCGACTTCGCCGCCGGCCAGGCAATGGTCGACACGACCATCACCCATCTGCTGACCAACAATCGCCAGATCACGGCTACCTCCCCCACGGAGCATCTTCTCGGGGATCCGAACTTCCCGGCCCGATGGCGGGGTCGCGCCGGCAGTCAGTGGGTCCGCGGCCCGATCACCCTGGGCCTGATCGCCAACTATGTCAGCGGGGGGCGCGATCCGCTGACCAATCGCGAGATCGACGACTGGACCACCTTCGACGGTCAGGTGCGCTACGATTTCGCGGCGGGTTGGGGGGAAGGTCTCTCACTCAGCCTCAATGTGCTGAACCTCTCCAATGCGGCGCCGCCATTCTACGACTCCCCAAACGGGGTCGGCTTCGACGGCGCCAATACGAACGCGCTCGGGCGGCAGGTGTCGCTCCAACTCGTCAAGCGCTGGTGATCCGCCATGCGCAACACATTGATCACTGCGCTCGGCGCACTCGCGCTCACATGCCCGTCGTCCGCCCAGTCGGAGCCGCTCACCCTCGAAACCCTGCTCGGCCTGGAGGCCTTCGGCCGGATCGAGATCGATCCTTCCGGTGCCGTCGCCGTTTTCGAGGAGCGCCGCGCGCGTGGCGATCTTCCGCGCTATGACCTGCAGCCCGAGGGCGCTCTCAGGTACGCCAGTCTGTACCGTTTCGACGTCGAGACCCCGGCCAATGTCCGCCCCCTTCTGCCGATGGACGATGACGCCGGCTACACCATGGGTCCGTTCTCACCCGACGGCTCGCGGCTGATCGTCTTTCGTCTTCAGGACCTGACGTTTCGGCTGGGTATCGTTGACCTGCGGACCGGGGCTGTCGCCTGGACCGATCTTTCACCGGAGAGCGGCGCCTGGGGGCGGTCGGTCCAATGGATCTCGGACGTCGAGGTCCTCGTGCTCGGCATGCCGGGCGGGGCCCTGCCGCCGCGTCTCGCCATGCAGAACGTGACCCAGACCCACCTCCCCGATCTCTGGGCGCAGGCCGCCCGGGGGGAGCCGTCCTTTGTGTCGGTCGGACTGGGTGCTCCGGAGGAGGTCCGCGAAACCCGCGCGCTATGGCGGGTGAACGCCGACACGGGCACGGCCACCGTCGTCACAGAGGGCGACTTCCTGGATTTCGAGGCGTCCCCCGACGGCAAGCACATCGCAGTGCTCAAGGACGGCCCTCTTGCCCCGCCCCCCGGCCTCGAAGCGTCGACCGAGTTTCGCAGGGCGCGTTCGTTACGCCTCGTCGAGACGCAGACGGGCTTGTCGGTGGACCCGCCCGAGGCCGTCGATATCTCGACCAGCCTCCTCGGCTGGGCTCCGGACTCCTCTGCGGTGCTGGTGACCGTTGTCGGCGCCGAACCCGCCCGGCTACTCTCCATTACGCCCCACGGGCAGGTTCAAGAGCGGACGCCGGCCGGCGTGTCGCTTGACACGACGGCCGACGTGTTCGGGAGCCCAACGACGCACGCAGCCTGGCTTGGCGCCGATGTGGTCGTTCGAGGAACACGCGACGGCGAAACGGGCTGGTGGTCTGAGCGAGCGTCGGAGGTCATCGCTGTGAACACTTTGAGCGACAGCGCGCGCGTGGTCGCCCAGGGACGACAGGCGGCTCTGTTCGAGGATCGGGGTCGCATCCTTCGCCTTGGCTCCGATCTGTCGCCGGAGGATCTCGGCCCGACAGGCACGCGTTCGCGCGCCCTCGGCATCTTCGGACATCGGCGCCAGACCGATCCGATGGGCGCAAGCGAGGCGGAGGTCATCGGAGACAGCGGTCAGTTGTGTCGCGTCTCCGCAGATGCCGAGCCCGCACCGCCACCGTGCGTCGCCGCGATGCCCGGAGCCAGCGTCAGTTGGAGTCAGAGGATCAGTGTCGGCATCGGAACCGAGGGCCGCGCGCCGAACCGCCTTGAGGTCCGTAGCGAGACGGGCTCGGTGATCATCAGACGTCTCAACCCGGAGCTGGACGCCGTCTGGGTGCCCGAGCCTCGCCTGATCAATGGCCCGAACGGTGCGCGAGGCTGGCTCTATCTGCCCGAGACGGCGGAGAACCAGCCCCCGCCGGTCATCGTCATTCCCTACCCAGGGAAGGCCTATCCCACAGCGCCATCGGCCATGCGCCCGGAGGCGGTGCAGATGACGCTGAACGGGGGACTGCTGGTCGCGGCGGGCTATGCCGTGATCTATCCGGACTTGCCGACGAACGCCGAACCGTCCGCCGGCCTCGCGGACAGGATCCTCGCCGTCGTCGACGCCGCAGGCGACGATGGCTCCATCGATACTGATCGGATCGGCCTCTGGGGTCACAGTTTCGGAGGCTGGTCGGTCGTCATGAGCGCCACCCAGTCGCCACGCTTCAAGGCGGTCGTCGCCCTCAATGGCCCTTACAACCTGCAACTCGCGCTCTCCGATATGTCGCCGAACCAGCGCATTCTAGGTGGAAACACCACCGACGCCGTGAGCGGTGCACGATGGCTCGAAACCGGGCAGGCGGGCATGGTCCAGTCCTACTGGACCGACCCGGAGCGCTACAGACGAGGGAGTCCTTTCGAGAATGCCGATCGAATTGCAGCGCCGGTCCTTCTGATCCACGGCGAGTTGGACTTCCTAGGGGCACACGCCGAGCAGATGTACGCCGCACTTGTGAGACTTCGACGGCCGGCAGCACTCACCTATCTGTTCGGCGAGGATCACAGTATCCACAATCCCGGCAACGCTAGGATCTACTACGATCAACTGACGGCTTGGTTCGACCGATACCTCAGACCCGAGGTGCCGCGATCCGGGCCTGCCATCGCCGTAGCCAGGCCTCCGTCAACGCCAGGGTGACGAGCCTGGCGAACCCTCCCTGCCAGACCAGGGCTTCGCGTGTCGTCTCGTCCGCGAGGCCCTGCGGCAGGAGCCCAGCTGCGGCCAGTTCGCCTTCGAGCAGATAGCTGCGAAGAAAGTCCAGATTCCTGGCCACGGCTTCGCCGTAGAAGGCCCCCAATTCCCCCTTGGAACGGCGATTGAATATGGAAGCAGGGATCGCGTCGGCATAGGCGGCACGTGCCGCGAAACGGTCACGGCCGCCCCACGTCAAGTCGACAGAGGACCAGGCCAGACCGGCCTCCATGACGGGCTGGCTCAGGAGCGGATTGACGCACGGGCCATATCGCCCCCTCACGGCGTGTCCCTGAAAAGCCTGAGAATTGACCAGCCCGAGGATTTGGGTGGCCTTTGCGGGCGGCACCCCCTGAAGATCGTCGAGCCAAGGGTGTCTCCGGTCGCGCAATGCGCGCGTGTGGGCCCGTCGCGCCTTCAGCCAAGCGTTCGGCCAGAGCGACTGGCCGGTCCAGCGCGCGGCGCTGTGAAGCACCTCGGGCCGCGTGCGCAGCTGTCTTTCATGGACCTCATCGAATGCAATCAGATAACTCGGCATCTGGAAAAACACGACGTCGCCACCCTGCCCCGTCAGCGAGCCCCAGGCGCCCGAGCTCTCGACCCTCGCCGCGATGTCGTCGTTGTAGTCCGTGTCGAGGTCGTTAACCGGGGGCCTGAAGGCATCGGCCGAGAGCGCGAGCCGCGCCGCCGACAAATTTAGTCCGTTGCGTTTCACTTCAGTCAGGCGGTAGCCATGTCGCTCGACCACCGGACGCGCGAAGGCGCGCTCGTCCCCCTCCGGATCGTCTACGAAGTGGTTGACCCACTGCGTGATACGGGCGCGCTGATGATCGCTGAGCGCGCCCGCTATAATCGCCGAATCCAGCCCTCCGCTAACTTCCACGACCCAAGCTCGCTCGCCCGCCAGCGCTCGCACACTTCGATCGACTACCTCACGAAGATCCGGCCGAACCTGCTCCCGCGCCCTCCGGTAGACCTCCGACGGTCGCCAGATCTGCCGCGACCGAACCCCCGCCGGACCGATGTGGAGGAGCGCGCCGGACGCAACCGGAGTGAGAGCCGACAGGGCCAGTTCGTGGCGATAGCCGCCGCCCCGCGTGAGAAGCCCCCTCATCGATTCCCAGTCGATTGTGAGATTATCGGGCAGCAGGCAGTCTAGGGCGGGCGGGGCTGTCGGGGCGATAACCGTCACACCGTCCTTACGCCAGGCGACCGCCTCGACGGCCCCGGACGGGTCACGGAGGATCGCAGCGTCGCCTGATGTCCGCCGAACCACGACGTATCGCCCCCAGAAGGTCGACACGATATCGCTCGCGCGGTTCGCGTCGAGAGCGCGACAGGCAACGACGCCCCGTTCCTCCGGCGATAGCGATCGCCCGACATGGTCGAATATCTCTCCGACCATAACCCCGTGACCGTCGAGAGCCGCCACGATCTCGAGCCGGGACGTCGCGGGCGCGTAGACGGCTATGAAAGGGTGTGAGACGCGGCGGCTCCATCCCGCCCCAGCCAAGCGTCGGGCGATCTTCCGCGACAGCGTCTCCAGGGCCCCCGCGTCATCGGCCGCGAGCACGACATAGGCATCAGCGCTCATGGTCAGATCGCCATGATGGGACGGTAAATCGTCAGGGTGTCGGGCGACTGGCTGACGCAATGCTCGTCCACCTGCAGCCAGCAGTGCGCGAGGAAGGGCCACACGCGGACACCGAAGACCCAGTCCGCATCGAGGTCGGCCGCGTTCAGAAACCGGAGCAGCAGCTCGGCCTGAAACAGGCAGGCGCCGACGGCCGGGGCGTAGGGGAGCAGTTGGCGAAAGAGACGGACCCGCGCCGCGATGGCGTCGAGATCGTCTCGGCGGCCGCGCCGCCCGGATACTTGGCGCGCCAGCGACTGAAGCGTCGGCTTGCGTCGCGCTGTATCGGCCCAGAGCATCGCGAAAGTTGCTATATCCACGGCGGACGGCCGCCCGGCCTCAACGTCCGGAAGCCGGCGAAGCGGAATCGGCGGCGGTGGCGACCGCCGAACCGACGGCGCACCCGATTGCAGAAGTTCGTTCGCGGCCAGATCGAGCATCAGATCCATCGGCGCCCGCAATGACCCGCCGTCGACCCGAACCTGGGCGCAGTCTGGGACAAGAAAATAGCCGTCCGTCGAAAGGTCCAGGAGGACGAGATCGGAGCCCAACTTTACAGCATGCACTGTCTCGGCGAGTTCGCCGCTCTCGTGGCGTTCTCCGAACGAAGGCGAGACGACGGTCTGCATAAGGCGTTTCCGGTCAGGAAATGACTGTTGCTGTACGGTGCGGGGCGGCAGATCGGGCCGTCAGCGAGGACGGCCCGACCGTCATCAGCCGACCGGCATGTCCCACTTGAGGTGGGAGTTGAGCTCGACGAGCTCGCCGTCCACCGCGGCGCGGGTCAGGCGCCGCGCCTGGCCCAGCCGCAGTACTCGAATGGTGGCTTTCATCGCCATTCTCCATGTTGTCGTGATACCCCTTGAGATCATCGCAACGGTCGGGGCGTGCCGCGCGTCGGGGCGACCCGGTCGGGCAGCCCCTTCGGTCAGGCGCCCGGAGTGACGTCGTAGCGCTCGAGCGGGTTCAGCTCGATGAACGTGCCCTCGACGCCAGCACGAGTGAGCTTGCGAGCGGCGCCTAGGCGAACGAGGCGCGAGATGCTCTTGGTGGTCATGGTCGTCTCCTCTTTCTGAAGGTCGACAGAAGGTCGACGACGAACCATCAGCGCCCATCCACAAATCGATTCAAACGATATTGCGGATGTATTCGGAGCCGTCGGCGTTCAACCGCCTGACCCGCGCGGCTAGGCCGCCGGCTGCGGTCCGCCACCGCGCGTAGTAGGCATCGAGGTAGTCCAGCTCCGGCCCCCCCGATGGGGATATCGGCCCGTTGAGCCGGCGCAAGGGAGCGAGCCGCCGCCGGACCCGCATGAGACTTTCGACCAGCGGCTGGCTCTCGCAATGATCCAGCAATGCGACGATCCAGGTCTCAACGGCTGCGTCCGAGCCGTCGCTTAAAGGAGGCGCAGCGGCCGAGCAGGTCGCTGCGAGCCGGACGTGCGCGGCCTCGAGATCGAGCAAGCCGATGATGTCTTCCACCGGCGCGGGGCGGGTGAAGTATCCGAGGCCTCGTCGATCCTCGACGAGGCCTTCCCCGCAGAGCCGGGACAGAGCCTCCCGAACGGGGCTGGTGCTGAGTTTCAGCGATGCGGCGATATCGGCCACCGGTAGATGTTGTCCGGGCGCGAGCCCTTGCTCGAGAGCCTCGCGCAGGCTGGTCACCGCGGAGCCGAAAGGATCGCGCTGTCTCACGGGCCATCCCCGCAAGAAATGCGCCCCGCCCGTAGGTCAACGACCCTCCGGTTTCGGGGCGCGCACGCGGCGAGATAGCGCCTATACTCAAACCCGCAAGAACATTGCGCCATGACCGCAGCTTTTATGCTATTGATCCTATTAGGCTTTCATTTGATGCGAGGCTGAGGCATTTTTCAACCTGCAGGGGTGAAGGGAGCCCTTCCTAAAGCCAAAGACGGGGTGGTGGACCGAAGCATGGACAGTCGGCAAACCCCGTCACCCAACGCGGTGCTCTCCGCCAGCCTTCGTCTCATCCGGTCTCACAGGCGAATGCGGACCATCGATGTGGCCGCCGGGATGAACATGGCCCTGAGGTCCTACGAGCACTTCGAGTCCGGCGCCGGCCGCATCAACCTGGAGCGGATCCACCGCTTCGCCGAGGTCACCAACAGCGACGCGCACGCCATCCTCGCCGCGCTGGCGATCGGCTCTCCGGCCTTCGCCTTGCGGTGCGCGGACAACAAGCTGGCGACCATCATCGCGGTCGTCCTTCAGGAGTTCGACGAGGAGGCGGGAGACGCGATCGCCGACCTCGACGCCCGGACGATCATCAACGCCTTCACCAAGACGCTGAAGGATCTGGCCGACCAGTCCGTCCGCAAGGACGCTGAAGCCGAAGCCTGGCTCGCGGAGCGGAAAGGGCGACTGATGACGCCCGCGCGGGACGACGGCTCCGGCGACGCCTGACCGACCGCGAATTCCCGTCCGCAACCTTCCCGGATCGACGCGGCGGCCTTGTCGGCGGCCAATGGCGAGGTGCGCCTTGATCCCTCCCCAACCTCATCAAACGCCGCCCTGGGCGACCTGACTCCGCGCCAGCAGGCGTGTCTCGAACTCGCCGCCGAAGGCCTGACCTCGGCGGCGATCGCCGAACGCCTCGGAGTCTCACCCCGAACAGTTGACGAGCATCTGACCTCGGCGTGCGAGGCGCTGGGTGTTCGGACTCGCATTCAGGCGGTTGCGCGGCTGGCGCAGGGCGAGCGCCGCGGTGAGGCCCGCAGTTTCCGTCCGTAGATTTTCGGCGGGAAGGTCGCGGGTCGTTCGCGGGCGACGGATCGGATGAGGTGACGGCCTTCAGCCAGGAGCCCTGCATGCTCGATCTCGTCGCGGTTCTCGCCCTGTCCCAGGTCTGTGCGCCCTCCGTCGCTCCCGAGACGTTGGCGGCCATCTCCCATGTCGAGAGTCGCTTCGATCCGCTGGCGATCGGCGTCAACCGCGGCGGACGTCGTCCGCCCCGCGCTCGCAACGCCGCCGAGGCGGCGCGATCGGCGAGGGGGCTACTGGCCGACGGGGCAAACATCGACCTCGGTCTGGCGCAGATCAACAGCAGCAACCTGCACTGGCTTGGCCTGACGGTGGAAGATGCGTTCGACCCCTGTCGCAACCTCGCGGCGGCCGCGACCGTCCTGCGCGCGGGATATCGGGCTACCAGCAGCGCCGCTTCGGACCAGCAAGCCGCCCTGCGCATCGCGCTCTCCCGGTACAATACCGGCGATGCGGAACGAGGCTTCCGAAACGGATACGTCGGTCGAGTCGAGGATGCCGCGATAGCGCTCAGGCTGGCCCGTCCAGCGGCCGCAGCCGCCGCCACGGACACGCGCGCGCCGCCGATTTCGCCTTCGCTTGAAGCCGCGCCGCTGCCCCCCTGGGACATCTTCGGCCGCGCCCGGGCCGACCTGTTCGTCATCTCAAACCCAGCCGCACGGTGATCCCGATGACTTCAGCTGCGCACCTTCGTCGCCCCGCCCGTCATCTGGGCGCGCTCCTGTGCATCGCCCTGGCCGCGACCGCGCTGACCGCCCAGCCCGCCCTGGCGTCCGCCAACGTCGAAGGGCTGCTGCAGAACGTGGTCGACATGCTCACGGGCAACACCGCCCGGCTCCTTGCGGTGCTCGCGGTGGTGGTGGTCGGCATTCTGTGGATGTTCGGTCTGTTCGACCTTCGCCGGGCGGCCATCGTCGTGCTCGGGATCGTGGTGGTCTTCGGTGCGGCCGAGATCGTCAACCTGATCACCGGGGGCTCGTGATGCCCTCCCCGGCGGCGACCCTCCTGATCGGCGCGATCGCCGCCTTGCTGGCGCTGTGTCTCGCCCAGGGCCTGGGCCTGATTTCGCCGAAGCGGTTCGCCCAGCTCGTGGGCGGCGCAGCCGGCGGGGTCGCTCTAATCTGCGCCGGCGTCTGGCTCGCGGAGGGAGGCGCCCATGGCTGAGGAACGCCTAACGGAGGATCCCCTCTTCCTCGCCTGCACCCGCCCCGCCATGGTCATGGGGGTGCCGATGGAGGCCATGGGGGTCAACGTCATCCTCTCCGGCGTGGTGTTCCTCATCGGCGGGAGCCTGCTTTACCTGCTCGTCGCACCGGCCCTTCACCTGGTGTTCCGCGCAATCTGCCGCGCCGATCACAACGCCTTCCGCCTCCTCTTCGTCTACGTCGACACCAAGGGCCGCTGCCGCAACGGCGCGCTGTGGGGCGGCAGCTCCGTGTCGCCTCTGCCCGTCGTGCGCCGTTACGTCGTCGCGGAGCTGCGCCGTGGCTGACGGCGTCGCCTCCCGGTCGCGTCTGCGCCGCGAGACCGAAGTCCGGTCCCACCTCCCCTATGCGCGCCATGTGAACGACCACGTCGTCGCCCTCGACAGCGGCGCGCTCATGATGGTCTTCCAGGTCGCGGGCGCGAGTTTCGAGACGGCCGACGCGCGCGACCTCAACGACTGGCACCTCAAGCTGAACCAGGCGTGGCGAAACCTCGCCGACGAGAGGCTGGCGGTCTGGCATCATATCGTCCGACGGGAGGTTCACCCGGAGCCTTCCCGAGGCCATCGGTCGGCGTTCGCGGCCAGCCTGGCCGCCGACTACGACGCCCAGATGTCGAGCCGGCGGCTCTGGATCAACGAGCTGTTCGTCACCCTCGTGCTGCAGCCCGGCCGCGACCGCACCGACCGCGCCGCCGCCATGATGCGACGCCTGCGGCAGGCGCGCCGTGACGACGGCGAGGCGATGGTCGCGCAGGTCCGCCGGCTCGAGGAGGCCGGTCGTGATCTGGCCCAGTATCTGGATCGCTACGCCCCGCGCCGCCTGGGGCTGCACGAGCGGGGCGGTCTCTGGTTCTCGGAGCCCCTGGAGGTCGTGGGCCTGATCCTGACGGGACGACGTTCGCCCGCGCCGCTCGTCTACGGCCACCTCGGCGCGGCCGCCTATACGATCAGGGCGATCTTCGGCCGCGAAACCGTGGAGCTGCGGGGCGCGGCCGGCGAGCGTTTCGGCGGAATTCTCGCCATCAAGGAGTACCCGGCGACGACACGCCCAGGCCTTTGGGATGCGCTGCTCAACGCCCGCTTCGGCTTCGTCATGTCGCAGTCGTTCGCCTTCCTGTCGAAGGCGGCGGCGCGCGCGGTGATGGAGCGCAAGCAGAACCAGATGGTGTCGGCCCGCGACAAGGCCGGCTCCCAGATCGCCGGCCTGTCTGACGCCCTGGATGATCTGGTCAGCAACCGGTTCGTGATGGGCGAACATCAGGCGTCCGTCCTGGTCCATGGCGACACCCCCGTCGCCCTGGCGGACCATCTGTCGAAGGCGCGCGCCATCCTCGCCGACTCCGGCCTGGTGGTGGCACGCGAAGATCTGGGGCTGGAGGCGGCGTTCTGGTCGCAGTTTCCGGGGGTCTTCTCCCGCCGCACCCGACCGGCGGCGATCACCTCGCGCAACTTCGCGGCGCTGGCCCCCCTGCACGCCCACCCGGTCGGCAAGGCGGACGGCAATCACTGGGGTCCGGCGGTCGCCGTTTTGCGTACGACGGCCGGGTCACCCTTCCACTTCAACTTCCACGTCGGCGACGTGGGCCACACCTTCATCTGCGGCCCGTCGGGGTCCGGCAAGACGGTCGTCCAGAACTTCATGCTGGCGCAGCTGGAGCGGTTCGGCGCCCAGCAGATCTTCATCGACAAGGATCGCGGCGCCGAAATCTTCGTGCGGGCCAGCGGCGGGACCTATCTTGCGCTTCGCAACGGCGAGCCGACGGGCTTCGCCCCCTTCAAGGCGCTCCCGCCGTCTCCGTCCAACCGGGCCTTCCTCGTCCGGTTGATCCGCACGCTGGTCGCCCGGCCCGACGAGACCCTGTCCGTCGCCCAGGCCCGGTCGATCGACGAAGGCGTGTCGGCGCTCGAGGCGCTGCCGCGCGAACGCCGCTCCATCGCCGCCATGCGCAGTCTACTTGGCCAGGCGGACGCTGGCGGCATCGGCGCCCGTCTGGAACGCTGGCAGAAGGGCGGCCCGCTCGGCTGGGTGCTCGACAACGACGAGGACGCGCTCAGCCTCGAGGCCCGGTTCGCTGGCTTCGACATGACCCACGTCCTGGACCACGACGAGGTCCGGACCCCGGCCATGCTCTACCTGTTCCACCGCATCACGGAGCGGGTCGATGGTCGGCGGCTGGTCCTGGACATCGACGAGTTCTGGAAGGTGCTGGGCGACGCCGCCTTCACCGATCTGGCCCAGGACGGGCTGAAGACCTGGCGCAAGCAGAACGCCTTCATGGTGTTCGGCACCCAGTCGCCGGCGGACGTCCTGCGCTCGCCGATCGCCCACGCCATCCTGGAACAGTGCGCGACCCAGATCTTCCTGCCGAACGCTCACGGCCAGGCGCGCGACTATGTCGACGGCTTCGGGCTGACGCAGGAGGAATTCCGGCTCGTGCGCGAGGAGCTGACGCCGGAGTCCCACCGCTTCCTCGTCAAGCAGGGCCACGACAGCGTCGTCGTCGAACTGAACCTCGACGGCATGGACGACGCCTTGGCGATCCTGTCCGGTCGCGCCGGGACCGTCGGCTTGCTGGACCGCATCCGCGCCGAGGTCGGCGACGATTACGCGCTCTGGCGCGCCCCCTTTCACGCCCAAAGGAGAATGTCATGACCCTTCGCCATCTGGCGTCGGCCGCCCTGGCCGGCGCCCTGCTGCTCGCCGGCCCCGCCGCCCAGGCCCAGCAGCTCGTCCACGATCCGCGAGCTCTCGGGCAGATGATCGAGGACGCCCGCACCAGCCTGCAGCAGCTTCAGGCCCTGCAGGCGCAGATCGAGGAGCAGCGGGCGCTCTTCGAGAGCCTCAACGACATCTCGGACGTCAATGGACTGGCTCAGGCGCTCGGCCTGCCCGAGGTTCGCAATCCCCTGCCCGACAGCCGGTCCCTGCGCGCCGCCGCCGAAGGCGATCTGTCGGCCCTGGGCGCCCTTGCCGAGCGGGCCGGCGCGATCCGGCGCGAGACGCGCCTCTTCACCCCGCCCGCGGGCGACCTGTCCGAGGCTGACGCCTACTACCGCGACAGCCTGGAGCGCGCCGGAGCCCGCACGGCCCGGGATCTGGCGATCGGCGAAGCCGTGGGCGAAGCGTCCGACCGTCGACTCGAGGGTCTGGAGACGCTGCGCCGCGCCCTGGACACCGCGCCGAGCGCGCGCGCCGTGATGGATCTTGAGGCCCGCCTGGCGGCCGAACAGGCTCTCATCCAGAACGAGCAACTGCGTCTTCAGGGACTCGCCGTCACCCAGGCGGCCGAGGCGCGGCTGGAGGAGCAGAGAAGCCGCGAGCGCGCCGAGGCGGCCCGGGCAGCCCGCCAGGCGACCTACGAGCGCGTGTTCCAGTGAGGCGCGGGCTTCTCTTGGGCATTGTCGCCCTCGCGGCCTGCTCCCCGCCGCCCCGCGACGCCAAGGCCTTCGCCGACGACCCGGACGCGGCTGCCCGCGTCGTCGCCGATTGCGACGCCGGAACCCGCCGCCCCGACTGCGCAGCCGCGCGGGAGGGCCTGACGGAAGCCCGCCGGCGCGAGCGAATGGACGCCTATGCCCGGACGTTCGGCGAGCCCTGACTATGTCGTTCCGCGTCTTTGAGCCGAGCTACGACTTCATCGACGAGAGCCTCAGTGTGTTCCTCGGCGACCGGCTGTCATCGGTGATCGCCCAGGTGGACGGGCCGTTGCGGGTCGCCCTGCTCCTCTATGTGGTCCTGTACGGCTTCGCCATCCTGCGCGGCGCCATCACCGAGCCGGTGAGGGATTTCGCCGTCCGCTCCATCAAGCTCGCCCTGCTCTATGCGTTGGCGACGACCACCGCCTACTCCACCTTCGTCACCGAGCCTCTGTTCACCGACCTGCCGAACGCCCTGACGCGGGCCGTCAGCGGTTCGGAGACGCCCAGCGTGGGCGCCGCCTTCGACCAGTTCTTCGCCTACGCCGCCTGGCTGGGCGAGGACATTTCCCGGGACGCCTCGGCCTTCAACCCGGCCCCCTACATCGTCGCTGCCGGTGTTTTCATCATCGGAGCCCTGGCCGCCGCCCTCGGCTTCGGGGTCGTGCTGGTCGCCAAGCTGGCGCTGGCGCTTCTCGTCACCCTTGGGCCGATCTTCATCGCCTGCGCCCTGTTTGACGCAACGCGACGCTATTTCTTCGGCTGGCTGAGCCAGGCGGTGAACTACCTCGTCCTGTTCGCTCTGATCATCGTCATCTTCCAGCTGGTCCTGTCGTTGGTGCGAGACCAGTGGGGCTCGATCCAGGGCGCCGACCCCATGATCGGCGGCCTGATCTTCATCGCCCTGTGCCTGCTGGGCGCGATCTTCTTCCTGCAGACGCCGGCGATCGCGGCGGGCATCGCCGGCGGCGCAAGCGCGGGCCTCGCCGACTTCGCCAACGCCGCCGCGCTCGGCTCGAGTTCGTCCGGACGCGCCCGGGGTCCGCAGGAGGCCAGCCGTCAGCCGCCCCGGGGCGGCGGAACCATCCGACCGAACGGAGCCTGACATGAGCCTTCGCCTGCTGCTGATCCTGAGCGCCCTGCTGGGCGGATGCGCCACCGGCCGCACGGATGCGCCGGCGACGTGCGACGGGCGCGATCGCCGTCCCGCCAACCCTCACGGCTCGATCCTCGTCGCCTCAACGCCGGCGGCCCCGCCTGCGCCCGCGGCTCAGCCGAACCCGTCTGAACCCTCCGCCGGGGGCTGCGCATGACCGGCGTCCCGTCCGACGAACTGAAGCGCTATTTCAGAGAGGCGCGGCGGTGGGACCAGGATCGTCTGGCCGGCGCCCTGCGGTCGCGCGGTCTGGCCTGGACGGTGGCCGGCGTGGCGGCGGCCCTGGCGATCGCGGCGACGACAGCCGTGACCGTCCTGACCCCGCTGAAGACCAGCGAACCGTTCGTCATTCGCGTCGATCGAACGACCGGATCGGTTGACGTCGTGCGCGGCCTCTCCGGCGAGGACGGACCGGCCCGCTACGACGAGGCGGTCAGCAAATACTTCCTGGGCCAGTACGTTCGGGCTCGCGAAGGTTACCTCGATCCGGCCGCCGAGGACGCCTTCCGTCAGGTCTCGATCCTGTCCGCCCCGGCGGA
Organism: Brevundimonas sp.; assembly: GCF_019636155.1. Taxonomy (GTDB): domain Bacteria; phylum Pseudomonadota; class Alphaproteobacteria; order Caulobacterales; family Caulobacteraceae; genus Brevundimonas. Next base: position 207,218 of record NZ_JAHBYB010000004.1, read on the forward strand.
ACAGCGTCGCTGGGCCGAACTCTACCGCGGCTCCAATCCCGACAGCCCGCAGAACCTCTATGGGCAGGACGGCGAGGCCGTGGTGTCGATCCGCGCGATCGGCTTCATCAACGACAGCGTCGCCAACGTCCGGTTCCGCCGGACCGTTCGCCAGGCCCAACAGGTCGCCGAGAGCGACTGGATCGCCACGATCGCCTTCGCCTACACCCGCGCCCCGATGTCGGAGGCGGATCGGCTCCGCAACCCGCTCGGCTTCCAGGTGACGTCCTATCGCGCCGACCCGGAGGTCATCCGATGAGAACCCCGACACTCCTTTTGGCCGCCGCTGTCATGGCGACAGCGGGCCCGGCTCTGGCCCAATCGGACGGGAGCGACCGCATCCAGGAGCTCACCTACGCCCCGCATGGCGTCTATCAGGTCTCCGGCGCCTTTCGCACGGCGACCCAGATCATCTTCTCGCCCGAGGAGACGATCCGGCACGCCGCCATCGGCGATAGCGTGGCCTGGGAGGTCGCGGCGGAGGGGTCCGTCCTCTTCCTGAAGCCGCGCGAGCGACACCAGTCCACCAATCTATTGGTCGTGACGGAGAGGGGCGGCGTCGCCCGCCACTACGTCTTCGAACTGCGGGCTCACGACCGGTCCGCCAGGGAGGCCGCCTACCAGATCCGGTTCCGGTATCCTGACGACGAACGGGCCCGGGCGGCCGCCGCCCTCGCGGCGTCGGCCGAGGCGGCGGAGGAACGCCTCCTCGGTCTTGAGCTTCAGGCCGGCGCCATCGAGGGACGGCGCAACCTCGCCTATTCCGTCCAGGGGGATGCGGCGCTCCAGCCCAGCGAGGTCACCGATAACGGCCGGTTCACCGTGCTGCGCTTCCCGGGCGCCCAGCCGGTCCCCGCCATCTTCGAAGTCGCTCACGACGGATCCGAGCGGCTCGTGCCCTATGACGTCCGCGGCGAATTCGTGGTGATCCACGGCGTGGTCGCCGGCCTGCGCCTGCGCCATGGCGGGTCGGTCCTCTGCATCTTCAACGACGCCTTCGATCCACGCGGGCGCGCCACCGGCACCGGAACGGCGTCCCCGGCCGTCGATCGGACCGTGACGGGAGACCGGCCATGACCGACGACACCCCGCCCCCGCCCGCAGAGACCCCGGAAACGCCCACTGCCGTGCGGGATCGGGGTGTCTCCCCTGTCGCGGGCCGGTTCGGCGGCCGGCAAGGGCGGATGATCACGCTTGCCGCCCTCGCGGCGGGTTGCGGCGTCTTCCTGTTCGCCACCTGGGATCGCGGCGACGCGCGGGACCGCGACCGGGAGGCGGACGACACGCCGCCGCGCCAGCTGGCGCCGTTCGAGCCGGCGCGTCGACCCGAGCCGCCCCTGCTCGAGACAGCCAACACGGACCCTTTCGCACCGACGCTCGTGGACGAGGGCGAGCCGGCGCCCGCGATCGAACCAGGCCCACGGGGCGGTTCGTCGTCCGGACCGACGCCGGCGGAGCAGCGGCGCGCTCTCGCCGAAAGCGCCCAGCGCGCGCCCGTGCTCGCCTACAGCCGCCCCGGCCGCCCCGCGGATCGGGCCGCCGCCGTTGCTGAGCCCCTGCTCGCCTCGGATCGATCGGGCGACCCCGGCCATGAGCTCGACGCGCTGCGCCGGGTGAGCCCGATCGGCTCCGCGCGGGCGGGCCGCCTGCCGGACCGCAACCTCCTGATCACGGCCGGCTCGAGCGTGCCCTGCGTCCTGCAGACGGCGATGGACAGCTCCACCCCAGGCTATGTCAGCTGCCTGATTTCGCGGGATGTCTATTCCGAGAACGGCGCGGTCGTCCTGCTGGAACGGGGAACGCGGGTGCTGGGCGAGTACCGCGGGGCCGTGGAGCCGGGCCGGGGCCGGCTGTTCGTGCTGTGGACCCGCGCGGTCACGCCCGCGGGCGTCGCGGTCGCTCTGGCCTCGCCCGCGGCGGACGCGCTCGGCCGCGCCGGCTTCGACGGCGCGGTGGACGCCCGGTTCTGGGACCGGTTCGGCGCGGCCCTGCTGCTGTCGGTCGTGGACGACGCCGCCTACGCCGCGGCCGGCGGCGGCCAGTCCCTGCAGTCCACGGGCCGCGTCCCGTCAGACGCCGCATCCGTCGCCCTCCAGGGCTCGATCGGCATCCGCCCCACCTTGCGCAAGGCCCAGGGGTCCGAGGTGTCGATCTTCGTGGCGCAGGACCTCGACTTCGCGGACGTCTATCGCCTGCGGCCGAGGTGATGCGCGACACCTCCGTCATCGACCATTACCTCGCCCCGCTCCGGCCCTTCCTGGCGCCGGCGCCGGTCACCGAGGTCGTGGTCAACCGGCCCCAAGAGGTCGGGGTAGAGCATCCGGACGGCTGGCGCTGGCATGAGGTGCCCGAGTTGACGGAAAGCTGGCTGCGCACCCTGGCGGTGGCGGCCGCCGCCTGCACGGGACAGGATGTCGACGCCGAGCGGCCCATCTGTTCGACCGTTCTCCCCGGCGACGCGCGCTGCCAGATCGTGCTGCCGCCGGTCGTCCCCGCCGGCGCCGTCTCCCTGACGATCCGGAAGCCGTCCGCGACGCGCATGAGTCTCGAGGACTTCCGCGTCGCCGGTCTGTTCAACGCGGCCGAGACCGTGCGCGGCGGGGCGATCGACGAGACCGACGCCGCGCTGATCCAGTTGCGGGAAGCGGGAGATTGGGTCGGCTTCTTCCGGCTGGCGGTCGAAAGCCGTCGCAACATCCTGATCTCGGGCGCGACCGGGTCCGGCAAGACGACCTTCGCCAAAGGGTTGGTCGAGCTCATCCCCGATCACGAGCGGCTGCTGACCATCGAGGACACGCGCGAACTGATCCTGCCCCAGCGCAACGTCGTCCACCTGCTCTACTCCAAGGACGGCCAGGGTCTGGCCAGGGTCGGCCCCAAGGCGCTGCTGGAAAGCGCGCTCCGTATGCGGCCGGATCGGATCCTGCTGCAGGAGCTGCGCGACGGAACGGCCTTCTTCTTCCTGCGCACCGTCAACTCCGGCCATCCCGGATCGATCACCACCGTCCACGCCGATTCCGCCACTTTGGCCTTCGAGCAGCTGACCCTGCTGGTCCGCGAGTCCGAGGGCGGTCGCGATCTGCCGCGCGACGACATCCGCACCCTGCTGCACCTGATGGTCGATGTGGTGGTGCAGATGAAGAAGACGGACGGCCGGTTCCTCATGACGGAGGTCTGGCATGACCCGCTTCGCAAGCGCCGCGCCGGCGACTAGGGCCGGTCTGGCCGCGGTCGCCGTCCTCGCCGCCTCCGCCCTGTTCGCGGTCGGAGCCCTGACCATCGCCCTGATCGGCCTTGGGCGCTTCTCCGCAGACATCGAGCCCGCCCGCGTGCCGGGCTGGTTCCTCTACTACCGTCATGATCCCGACGTCCGGCGCTGGCTGGCGATCGGCGCCGGCATGACGGGCCTCATACTGTTGATCCTTGCGACGGCCGCGGCCCTGGGCGTGCGCCGCCCGCTGCACGGCGCGGCCCGTTGGTCGACGGCGGGCGAACAGCGCAGGCACGGCCTGCGGGCGAAGAGCGGGCTGCTGCTGGGCGAGGCGGCGGGCGAACTCCTGATCAGCGACGGACCGGAGCATGTGATGCTCTACGCCCCGACCCGGACCGGCAAGGGCGTCGGGGTGGTGATTCCCAATCTGCTGGCCTGGCCGGACTCGGTCGTGGTTTTGGACATCAAGCGGGAGAACTTCATGGCCACCGCCGGCTTCCGCGCCGAGGCCGGCCAGACCGTCCATCTGTTCGACCCGCTTGCGACCGACGGGCGCACGGCGCGCTTCAATCCGCTCGACCACATCGACCGGTCATCCCCGGTCGCAGTGCTGGACGAGCTGCAGCGCATCGCGGGCATGCTGTTCCCCGCCCATAGCCATGCGGACCCGTTCTGGTCGGAGGCGGCCCGCACCGGCTTCATCGGCGTCGGCGCCTACGTCGCCGCCACGCCGGAGGCGCCGTTCACCCTGGGCGAGATCTACCGCCAGCTGACCGAGGGCGATCCGCGGGACCGTTTTCCCAAGCTGCTCGAGCAGCGCCGCAAGAACGGCGATCCCCTGCCCAGGGGGGTGGAGACGGCGCTGACCGACTTCTGCAGTTCCGGCGAGAACACCTTCGCCTCGATCCGTCAGTCGATCACCACCCGGATGGGTTTGTGGCTCAACCCCCTTGTGGACGCCGCCACCAGCGGCAGCGACTTCGACCTGCGAACGATCCGGAACGGTCGTTTGTCGCTGTACCTGGCCGCCTCGCCCGAGAACATGGATCGGGTCGCCCCGCTTTATGCCTTGCTCTTCCAGCAGCTGGTGGACCTGAACAGCCGCGCCCTGCCCGCCCCGGGCGGTCGTCCGACCCTCGTGCTGCTGGACGAGTTCGCCCGGCTCGGCCGGGCCCCGGTGCTGGCGCACGCCTTCGCCTGGGTGGCCGGTTACGGCCTGCGGCTGCTGCCCGTGATTCAGAGCCCCTCCCAGCTGCGCGCCCTGTATGGCCCGGACCTGACCGAAGACATTCTCACCAACTGCGGCCTGGAGATCGTCTTCGCCCCCAAGGAGCTGAAGGTGGCCCAGGAGCTCAGCGAGCGGCTCGGCTACTACACCTATCGGGCGCGCAGCCGCAGCCGCCCGACCGGCCTCGGCCAGGGCCGGCGCAGCCTGACCGACTCCGACCAGAAGCGCGCCCTGATGCTTCCCCAGGAGCTGATGCAGCTCTCGGCCAAGGCGCTGATCGTCCTCAAGGCCGGATTGTCGCCCACCCGGGGACGCAAGCTCGTCTACTACCGGGACAAGCGCTTCACTGGCAGGCTCCGTCCGCCGCCGGAAACCGCCCGCCTCCCGACGGCGATCCAGCCGTCATTCGCCGCGCCGCCTACCCGGTCCCCGTCGATCGATGACACCGACATGAACTTCGACAGCATCGTGCGCCGCTTCGCCGCCGAGGGTCTCAGGCCGCCGCCGCCCGGCGCCGGTGAAGCCGAGGTGCAGGCCTGGCTCGACCGGGTCGTCGCCGCGCCAGCCGCGACGCCGCCAACTCTTGAGCGTCAACCATGACCCGCCCGCCTTCCGGAACAGCCCCGGTCAACCGGCTGGCGCCGCAGCCCGGCGCCTCTGCGGAGCGGCGTTCGCTCGACAAGGGCGACGTGCCCACCCAGCTGCTGGACCGCTATCTGATCGAGCGCGACCGGCAGGGTCGCCCCGAGCGCTACTATCGCGACCACAAGACCGCAGATCCCGCGTTCCGGGACCATGGGCGCGCCCTCTCGTCGCTCCACGCCTATCCGGACACGGTCGCTTCCATGCTTCGGGTCGCGCAGCACCGGAACTGGTCGCAGATCAAGGTGTCGGGGGACGAGGCCTTCCGCCGCGAGGTCTGGGTCCAGGGCCGGAGCCTCGGTCTGGAGGTCGCCGGCTACAAGCCCAGCGAACGGGACCGTCAGGCGGCGAACGAGGGCCCCGCTCGCGCCGCCGGCCGGCGCACCGCGACAGAGCCCGGGAAGGAGCCCTCCGACGAAGCCGTCAAGCGCCGCCTCGAAATGGCAGCCGTGGTGGTCCGCACCCTCATCGCCGACCCGGCCGCCCAAGCACGCCTGATGGAACGGGCCTGGGCTCGGGTACGGCCGGAGAGGGAGAAGCCTCGCGCCCCCGACGCCGATGCAAACCGGCGAGCAGAGCGGCGTCGGGAGCGTTAGGACAGGTCATTTCACTTCAGGCGCTGCCGGCAAAGGTTTCGGATCAGACCGGGGGCGCCTCAAAGGTCTGCCGCCGGACGCGGAGCGGTCGGTGCTGGCGTCCCTCCCTCGACTAGGGGCCTCCCGCCAAGGCGAAGGGCGATGCTGGAGAGATCGGTGTCGGGATCGACGGTCACGCCCGCGGTCTTACGTTCGGAGTAGCGGTCCACCAGAGCGGCGGCGTGCGGACGCGTCAGGATGGTGAACCGAACCAGCTCCTCCATCACGTCCACGATCCGGTCGTAATAGCTGGACGGCTTCATCCGACCCGCCTCGTCGAACTCCTGGAAGGCCTTGGCGACACTGGACTGGTTGGGGATGGTGATCATCCGCATCCAGCGACCCAGCAGGCGTAGAGTGTTCACCGCGTTGAAGCTCTGCGAGCCGCCCGACACCTGCATCACCGCCAGAGTGCGGCCTTGGGTCGGGCGAACGCCACCGACGCTCAGCGGCAGGTGGTCGATCTGCAGTTTCATTAAGCCCGATACCTGCCCGTGGCGTTCGGGGCTGCACCACACCATCCCTTCGGACCAGAAGGCGTGCTGACGCAGCTCCTTGACCGCCGGGTGATCATCGTCCCCCGGTGAACCCGGTAGCGGCAGGTCGGAGGGGTCGAAGATGCGGGTCTCGCAGCCCATGAAGCGCAGCAACCGCGCCGCCTCCTCCACGCAGTGTCGGGAGTAGGACCGCTGACGCAGGGAACCGTAGAGCAGCAGGATGCGGGGCGGCTGGTCGTTCGGACCCAGCCCTCGCGCCGGACTGGACGACAGGTATGCGCGATCCAGCGCCGGCAGGTGGTCGGCATCCGGCAGTTCGCGAAGGCGCGTCATCAGCAGGCGTCCTTCTTCGGCGCTGTGGCCGAAAACCAGCGCCGCCCCATCCACAGCGCGACCGACACCAGCAGGATCAGCACCGGCACCTCGACCAGCGGGCCGATCACCGCCGCGAAGGCGACCGGAGAGGCGAGGCCGAAGGCTGCGATGGCCACGGCGATCGCCAGTTCAAAGTTGTTGGAAGCGGCGGTGAAGGCTAGCGCCGTGGTTCGCGGATAGTCGGCTTCGATGAGCCTGCCCATGACGAAGCTGACCACGAACATCACGAGGAAGTAGATCGTCAGCGGAACAGCGATGCGGAGGGCATCAAACGGCAGGGCGATGACATCCCCGCCTTTCAGGCTGAACATGGCGACGATGGTGAACAGCAGGGCGATCAGGGTGATCGGCCCCACGCGGGGTAGGAAGCGGCGTTCATACCAGTCCGCGCCCTTGCGGGCGATCAGCGTCCGGCGGGTCAGAAAGCCGCCGACAAACGGCAGGCCGAGGTAGATCAGGACGGCGCCGGCGATGGTCCAGAAGCTGACATCGACGACGCTGCCCTCCAATCCCAGCAGCGGCGGCAGGAACGACAGGAAGAACCACGCATAGGCGCTGAAGAAGACGATCTGGAAGACCGAGTTGAAGGCCACGAGCCCGGCGACATACTGGCTGTCGCCGCGCGCCAGCTGGTTCCAGACCAGCACCATGGCGATACAGCGCGCCAGGCCGATCAGGATCACCCCGGTCATGTATTCCGGCTGATCGCGTAGGAAGATCACCGCCAGGGCGAACATCAGCACCGGCCCCAGAACCCAGTTCTGGAACAGCGACAAAGCCAGCACCTGTTTGTCGGCGAAGACCCGAGGCAATTCTTCGTACTTCACCTTCGCCAGCGGCGGATACATCATCAGGACCAACCCGATGGCGATAGGGATGTTGGTCGTCCCCATCGACAGACTGTCGAGCCAAGCCGGCAAGCCCGGAACGACCGTGGCCATCAAAACGCCCAGCGCCATCGCCGCGAAAATCCACAGCGTCAGCCACCGGTCCAGGAATGACAACCGGCGGGGCGCGGCGTCGTAGCGGACGGGCGTATCGACCATCAGCGGACCCTCCGCCCGGCCTCATCAATGACGACCTCGCCGTCCTCCTTGACGAAGGGCTTCAGACCTTCGTCCGGCAGCAGGTCCAGCACCGCCTCCGACGGACGGCACAGCCGAACCCCGCGCGGCGACACCACGAGGGGCCGGTTCAACAGGATCGGATGCGCCTCGACGGCGTCCAGAAGCTGGTCATCAGTCAGGTCGGGGTGGTCCAGGCCGAGTTCAGCGTAGGGCGTCCCCTTCTCCCGCAACAAGGCCCGCAACGGTTGGCCGGTGCGCGCCGCCAGCCCGGCCACCATGGCCCGCGACGGCGGCGTCTTCAGATACTCGATGACGTGCGGCTCGACGCCGACGTGACGGATCAGCGCGAGCGTGTTGCGCGAGGTCCCGCAAGCGGGGTTGTGATAGATGACGACGTCCATGGCGAGCTTCAGGGGCAACAGGGAAGGAGTTCGGCCAGGAGCGGCTCGCACTGTTCGGCCTGGCCGCCGCAGCAGTCGGCGACAAGATAGAGGACAAGCCCCCGCAAGCGCTCGATGTTGGGTGCGAAGTAGATTTCGCGACCCTTGCGTTCGGACGAGACAAGGCCCGCGTCCGTCAGAATTCTGAGGTGAGACGACATGGTGCTGGGGGGTTGTCCGAACTCCAGCGAGATGTCTCCCGCCTTCAGCCCCTCCGGGGCGTGCCTGATCAGCAGCCGGAGAACCTCGAGGCGGCGCGGATGGCCGAGCGCGGAGAAGCAATCGGTGGCGAGCTTTGCATCCATATTTCGATAATACGCGTTTTATCGAACTTTAAAAGGGCGCGGAGGCCTGTCGGACGCTGACGTCAGTCCCCGCTTCGGCGAAGCGCAGGCGAAGGACCGATTCACAGCTAGCGCTCGCGTATTTGGTCGCGGCGACGGTCTGCTCCCCCCCGGACCCCCGCTAGCGCCCGGGCGAGGATCTCGCGTTGCGTCAGGATGGGCGGCAGGGTGCGGATGAACCGCTCCAGATCCTGCCCAAGCCGACGGTCGCCATCCGCCTTCGACGCCTGAAGCCGCAAAGCCTCGACCACCAGCCTGCGCCGTATGGCCGACTGCCGTTGACGCAGGCGCGCCTCCCAGACCGGTTCGGAGGACGGTGGCCGGGCCGCCGACTCCAGCGCCCCAGCCAATGTCTTCGGCAGTGGGCCGTCACCGCGTTCGAACCGTTCGCGCAGCTTGCGCACCGGCGTGCGTTCGGCCTTGCGCACCACGCCCCGCGCACGACGCGGCGTCGCCTCGGCCTCGACGCCGCGATCCCGAAGGGCGGCGGCGAAGGTCTCCCGCCAGAGCTGCAGGTCGGCCTTGCGGGGATTGAGCCGCTCGCCGTCTCGCCCGAGGGCGCGAACGGTGAGGTGAACATGCGGGTGCCGGTCATCGGTATGCAGGGCGAACACATAGGGGTGCCGGTCTGCGAACAAATTGGCGGCGAAGGCGCGAGCCGCATCATGGACCCGTCCTTCATCAGTGCCCGCCGGCATGCTCAGAACGATCGACAGGGACACTGGCGCGTCCCGTCGCTGCGGCGCCACCAAGAGCTCGTCACGCCAGTCTTCGGCCAACGTCCGGACCTCCGCGCGACCGCTCAGACTCTCGCCGTCGGGCCCCTCAAGGAACAGTTTCCCGTTGCGCGTGATGTAGTCCAGATGGCGCTGCAGGTGGCCTCCGTCCCGGGTCCTGCCGGTGATCTTGACCATCACCTCGGGCGCTCGCCGCACCATACGCTGGAGCCGGGCTCTGGCCGCGCGGGCCTCTCCGGCCGCGCCGGCGCCAAGAACCGCCTGGGTGAGCCGCGCCCGTCTCGTGCGGACGGGCGGACGCAGGGCCTCCTCGAAACCGGATGGGATGCGGAAGTCGTTCACGCGTCGACCGACCAATAGGCGAGATTGCCCTGGAAGGCGTCGCGCACCCCGACCAGATGCGCGCGGATCTCCTCGGAAAAGGCGGCCAGCTGGGCCACCTCCAGGTCCAGCACCGCGCCCTCCATCACCGCCGTGTTCAGGGCTCGGGCGATCTGGTTGACGTTGACCCCGATACGCCGGAGCTCGCGCTGCACCTCGATCAGCGCCACGGCGTCACGACGGCTCAGCTGCGGCCGATGATGCAGCCGCGCCCGGATCAGGGCGACCGTCCACTGGGTCCGCGTCATGCCCGCGCGCGCCGCCTCCGCCTCCAGGACAGTCAGGTCGGCGGGCGTCAGGCGAAGTCCGAGCTTGCCGCTCAGCCGCGCCGACGATGTCTCCACGGCCTCGGGCAAGGCCGCCTGTGCGGCCTCCTCCATCAGACGTCGCAGCAGCCGCGACCGCCCGCCCCGAGACGCCGCGGCGGCGTCGAACCGGCGGATGAGATGGGACGGGACGCGAAGGGTAAGGCGGTCCATGGGGTGTCGGTCTGTCAGACATTGCCGGCGCAAAGCCTATCCTGCCCTAGACCGTCACCCCCTTCGCCCCGTAGGCCTACGGGTCTGCCCGCCCTCCCCTCGGCGGCCGGTTCCGGCCGCTCGCCCGCCGCCCTGAGGGCGCCCCATCCAGGGCGGGGCTCGGGAATCCTCGCCCAAACTTCCGCAGAGGTACGCCATGCGGACGACCCACCGGTGTGGCGCGTTCCCGCCCCACCTCGGGCGCCAGACTGCCGCTGAATCAGCGCAACGGGAATCAGCGCATCACGGGAACGAGCGTAATCAGGTCTAGTCGGGTAGGTCCTGAAGAGACCATACCCTGCCGCAGCGGGATCCTTGTTCGGGGACGGCGAGACCCATAGGTTCGCTGCGAAGGAGTTCACGCAATGACCGCACCTACCTCATCCACGGTGCTCGCCTTTCCGCCCAAGGCCGGCACGAAAACCGCCTCGTCCCAGGAGAAAATCTGGGGCAAGGCGGTGGTCGCCAACGGCTACGCCGGCATTCCGTCGATCCTGATCCAAGCCCAGTCCCGGCTGGGGCTGACCGCCATGCAGTTCAACATCCTCGTTCAGCTGCTCGACTACTACCGCGACCCCCATCGCGCGCCCTTCCCGTCCCGCGCGGAGCTCGGCCGTCGGATCGGCGTGAAGCCCAAGACGATCCAGACCAACATGCGCCAGCTCGAACAGGCCGGTCTGGTGCGCCGGGAAATGCGCAAGACCGCGGCGGGGGATTGGGCGTCCAACATCTATCACCTCGACGGCCTGGTCGAACGGGTGAAGAAACTCGAGCCGGAGTTCACCGAAGCGCGCAAGGAACGGGAGGCCGCGCGTGCGCGCGTGTCCACCCCGGTGGGTCGCCGACGGTCGTAATCGCTGGGGCTAAAATTGATTTACCCCGGGGGCATGCTTTGCAGCAGAGGCGATCCCGGGGTGTACGCTGGTAGAGATAATCCATGACCCACCCTGATGCAAGGGCGGTCGCCGACGCCGACGGGGTGGAGGCGGCGCTCTCCCTCGAACGGTTCGCGCGCTATGTGGCCTGGGCCGGGGGCGATCGCCACCGCGCCGTCGAACTCTATACGCTAAACACCCGGGTGTCCGAGGCCCTCTATGTGCCGCTCCAGGCTCTGGAGGTGGCGCTGAGAAACCGCATTCACGCGGTGATGACCGAAGCCTCCGGCCCGGGCTGGTTCCAGCCCGAGGCCGGTCACGTCACCGACCGTCAAGCTGAACAGGTGCGTGCGGCGATCGCCGAACTGACGGAAGCGGGCAAGCCGATCGAGGATGGCCGCGTCGTCGCCGCCCTGACCTTCAGCTTCTGGACCTCGATGTTCGGGCGCGAGCAGGACGATCTGTGGAAGCGCACCCTGCACCGGATCGCGACCCGCGATGGCAAATTCCTGTCGCGCAAGGCGTTCGCCACCCCGTTGACCCAGGTGCGTCTCCTGCGGAACCGCATCGCCCACCACGAGCCCATTCTCTACTGGGATCTTCCCAAGCATCATCGGGCGATCGCGGACATGACGCGTTGGCTGTCCCCGGCGATGGATGACTGGCGCGCGACGCTCGACCGGTTCGATCAGGTTCATCCGCCGGAGCGAATGCGCCTGGCGCGCCTCCGGGACGACGAGGCCTGAGCGGACCGCTCTTCGCCATCCCCGGGCCGGCGTCGCCGCCGGCCCGAGGCTCGCTTCACTGCAAGGACCGCAGATAGTCGACGGCCTTCTGCGCGTGCGCGGCCGCCGAGACGATGAAGCGGGTGTCGTTCTTCAGCACCTGCAGCCAGCTGGCGATATAGGCCGCGTGGTCCTCGCGGGGTTCGAGCGCCAGACCAAGATCCGCACAGAGGAAGGCGGCGCCGATCTCGGCGACCAGCTCTTCGCGGGCATAGCCGGGATCGCCGAAGCGCTGGCGACCGAAGTCCCGGTCGAGGCGGGTGGGATGGCGCGTCCAGTGCGTCATCTCGTGGCCGAGGGTGCTGTAATAGGCGTCGGCGTTCTCGAAGCATTCGAACGGCGGCATCTGCACATGGTCCGGCCCCGGCGCGTAATAGGCGCAGCCGCCGCCGTGGCGGATCTCCGCCCCGCAGTTGCTGAAGAAGGCGTCGATGCGGGCGATCCGCTCGTCCGGATTGATCTCGATCGTCTCCGGCTCGCCGTAGCGTTCGGGCAGGCCATCGATCTGGTCGACGTTGAAGACGGTGTAGGCCTTCAGGAACGGGATGCGCTGCTCCACGCTCGCCCCCGTGTCGTCGGTCTCTTCGCGGACGACCTGGTTGGCGTAGACCACGGTGGCGCCGCGCTCGCCCTTGCGGACGTGGGCGCCGAGCGTCAGCGCCTGGCGAAAGGTCATCCAGGTCGATCGGCTGAAGCCTCGGCTGGCGGCTTCGCCCCAGAGCAGGACGACATTGATGCCGTTGTAAGGCGTTCCGTCATGGCGAAGAGGGCGGCTGACGGAGGTCGAGGCCTTCCAAGGCTGGGTCCAGGGGCGGACCCCGGCTTCGAGCTGGGCGAGGATCTGTTGGGTGATCCGGGTATGGATGTCCGGGCGTGCGGGATCGGTGGGGCGCGTCATGGCGGCCTCCTCGAAATGGATGGTGGGAAGAAGGGGCGGCGGCGCGGTCCCCGCGCCGCCGCGGCTCCTGGATCAGCGGGACCAGATCAGGCTGTGCCCGCCCTCGACCTCGACCAGGGAGGCGTAGATCGGCGCCGGGAAGCTGGGATCGTCGAGCTTGACCGAGAGGTATTCGCGGTTCTGCTGGCTCGTCTTCTTCCAGGCGGCGCCGAACTCGGTCTGGCCGGCGAAGATCCGGAAGTCGGGGGCCTTGTCGTCGGTCTTCTCGTTGGGCCGCAGGACCGCCTGCTTGACGTTCAGGGTGAGGGTCTTGATCGACCCGGTGTAGCCGTCCCCTTGAGCGGTGAAGGTGCCGATGGTGGCCATGTCAGTCTCTCCTTTGCTTCGGGCCACGCCTGCCGCGGCCTCGATGGCGATCGACGGACCGGGGCCCGGGCGGCGCGCAGGGAGAGCGAAGCGAGCCCCCGCAGCGAAGCGGAGGACCGCGATGAGAGACTTTCTTGTTTCGCGAGGAAGGCCGTCAGGCCGGGGATGAAAGTCGCGAGAGCGGTTGCGCCAGCCGACCGGGTTTCGGTCAGATCCGCCTCATCGAGAGGCCGCGCCGGCCGGCGCGAGGAGGATGCGAGACGATGGCCGCCGGGCTCCTGAACGCAATAGATGACACCCTACGGCGGCTGTAGACCCGACCGATGTCCGACGCTCAGGCCGCGACCGGGAAGACCTTTTTTGCGGCGAGGCTCCCGGCGGGCAACGCCCGCACCGGTTCGGCTTTCCGCTTCTGTAGAATGAGCCAGGCTGCACCGTCCTTGGCCCCAGAAGCACGATCTGACGTCGTGATGGGAGGCGCCGTCCTCGTCCGGCTCCGTGGGCAGCATGCCGAAGGCGCCATCCGAGATAAGGTCCGCCAGAAGAGCCGTCGGCCGGACAGGTGAAGCGCCACTTGGCCTTCTGCTTCCAACCCGGTTCGGGACCGGGTGACCTCGAATATGCCGTCTGTCCGCCGGCGCCAGCTACTGATGAGACTCAGCAAGGCTCGGCGTCAGATCGAGGACGGGGCGCCCAGCTTATCAGCCGGTGTCACGACCAGCCTCCTCGCGGAGGTCACGCAGCCGTTCTTCGCAGACCGTCCTGGTCAGACCGCGTAGCACTTCGACCCGTTCCGTAAGCCAGGCGAGTTCCTCGCTGCTGATCTTGTAGTGCTTGGAGTAGCGCGCCTTGACGTAGGCCTCGCGCAAAAGCTCGAAACATCGACGCTCGAATTTGGTCTCCCGCGGCCACGCCTCGGCAAGGCGGGCATCGATCGCCTCGGCCTTCTTGCGGAGGAAAGCGATATTGTGAGCCTTGCCGCTGTAGAGCGTCACCACCAGCAAGACGCAGTGGTAGAGGTGTTCCGTAGCTTGATGCAGGCTGAAAGCCGCCAGTTTGCCGCTGTCGCGCTCGGCGTAGAACGCTGCGCCAGCCTGAAACTCCTTCGAGCTCGCCATCCACTCGGTGAAGAAGTCCTCGGCTTCGGCCAGCGCGGCCTTCGCCTTGATGTCGGCGGGCTTGTGCAGCTTGGCGCCGGGAGTGTCGTAGAGGAGGACGCCGTCTCGCTGGATGTCGGCGAAGAAGTAGCGGCCCCGGTCCAGCTGCTCGTTCACATCGTCCAGGCTGTGAACGATGATGCTGACGGGCGTGCGGATTTCGCCCTCGCCCGGCATGGTCCGGTTGGTGGCGTCGAACCAGAACTCGCCATCGGTCAGGTCCTCGTGGTCGACGATGACCAACAGGTCGAAGTCCGAGAAATAGCGCCCGACCGGGTCGTGAACCCAGTCGCCCCGCGCATACGATCCATAGAGGATGACCTTGAGGATCTTGCCGTTCTTCAGGCGCTCGGCGCGCCGCGTTGAAATCGCCTCCTCGAAGGAGGCGCGGATCACATCGACGACGTGACGCAGTTCGGACTGCTTGGGCAGCGGCAGATGATCGAGCGTTTTCTTCACTCGGCGAGTCTCCCCGATGACCTGCCTGCGGGCAAGGCATGATTGAATCTTCTGCATGAGCCCGCGCCCTCGCCTGGCCGAACCGCCGCCTTATCGGGCCGATGTCGTCTTCGGCCTAGCCGTGGTGGTGGTGCTGGCCCTCACGGCCATCGTCTACTTGACCGGCGTCCGCTAGGCGGCGCCGACAAAAAAAGCCGCGCGCCCCAAAGGGCGCGCGGCGAGTTTTCGGACCTGCCGCCGTCTATTCGGCGGCAAACCGGTAGGTGTCGTCATCGGACGGCGGCGGCGCCGTCGCCTCGCCTTGCGGCTCCGGGGCGTCCGGATCGACCGCAGGCGCCGTCCGCAGCACGGGCGGCAGCCAGCCCCTGCCCTCGACCAGCCGCTCGGCGGCCTCGGCCATGTCGCCCTTCTTGAACCCGGCGATCCGCCCGGCTTCTTCCGGCGTCGTGGCCTCGGTCACCGCTTCCAGCACCCGCGCCTTGGACACCCGCGAGAAGTAAGATGCAGCGGTCGCGGACCACGTCCCGGTCATATCCAGACCGGTCGCCGTCGCCAGCGTCTCGGCGTGGGCCAGCGCATCCGGTTTGCGGTCGTGGGGGTCGCGCACGGCATAGAGGCCCACGCCCGCGCAACAGGCCATGAGGTCCAGCAAGTCCGACGGCGCCATGGGCGACAGCACCGCCCAGAGGTCGCGGGCCTCCTCCGGGAGCCGCGCGCCCCACGCCTCCAGCCGGTCGGCCACGCGCCGTCCGGCGGGACCGTCGCTGACGCCGGGCGCCAGCCGCTCCAGACCGGTCACGCTCAACCGCAGTTGCAGCGGCGTCCACGTCCCCCAAGCGGGATAGAAGACCTGCAAGGCCAGCGCGTGGACCACGACCGTCAAAGCCACATTCACGTCGGCCTGAACGGCGTCGCGAAGCCCCATGGTCCGATGGGCCGTCAGGTCGATCAGCAGCCGCTCGGACAGGGGCGCCAGACCCTCGTCGGCGTCCGGCTCGGGCGCGGGAGGCGTCTCGGCCTTTCCTTCGCCTTCGGTCCACCCCTCCGGCGCCTCGGGATCGGGACGACGCGTCTCCACGGCGTCCTCGGCCCGGACCAGACCCCGCTCGAAGCGGGCCAGTCCGTCGTGGCCGAGCAGCACCATGAGCCCGGCCCGCGCCTTGGCCTCGGCGGGGTAGTCGAAGTCTGGGCCGAAGGCTTGCAGGGCCTTGTCGATCTCCTCCAGCCGGGCGTCCACCTCGGGGGGCAGCATGTCCGCCGCATCCGTCTCGGAGACGAGCCGGTCGTACTCCTCCGACAGGGCCGTGATCCGCGCGGCGTCCGCCTCGGAGCGGACCACCTCGACCGGGTAGACCCGGCCCAGGGCGGCGGCGTCCTGATAGTCCGCCCCGGCTTCGGCCCACTTCCAGCCCTCGCGCTGACGGGCGTCTTCCGCCAGCCCGGCCAGCTTGTCGCCGACCAGCCGGTCCAGCAGAACGGGGTCGTCCAGCCAGCCGCCGCCGTCCTCGGTGAACAGGTCGCGCAGGACCGTCCCGCCCTCGGCTTCATAGGCCTCGATGCCGACGAAGCGGACCCGCTTGTCGTCGGCCCGGACCTTGGCCTCGGTCATTGCCCGCCGGATCGCATAGACGGGCGTGTGCGGTCCGCACTGTTCGAACACCTGACGCTGGCGCTCCTGATCCTCGCTGACGCAGAAGGCCATCAGCTGGTCGAGCGCCAGCGTCCCGTCGCGATAGGCCGTCATGAGTTCGGGCGCCGCCGCTCCGAGCCTCAGCCGTTGACGGACGGTCTGCGCGGACACTCCGAACCGGGCGCCGATCTCCTCGGGACCATAGCCCCGCTCGTCCGCGAGCCGCTTGAAGGCCTCGAACTGATCGGCCGGGTGCATGGCCTCCCGGGTGACGTTCTCATCCAGACTGATTTCGTGAGCGTCATTTTCCGTGTCGACCGTCACCTTGACCGGGTGAGTCCGCTTGATCGCCTTGCGCTTGGCCAGCAGCCGCAGGGCCTGTCGCCGCCCCTCCCCGATGGTGACGAGGTATGCGCCGGTCGCGGCGCCGTCCTCGCCGCGCTCGATCTCGACCACGGGCGGCTGCAACAGACCCTTGACCTTGATGGAGGCGGCCAGCGCCTCGATCCCGGCCTCGGTGTGCTTCACCTTCCGGGCGTTCTTCGGCGACGCCTTCAACCGGTTCAGCGGAACCACGATCTCCGCGCCGTGTCCCGGCTCCTGATCCGCTGCGGTCGCGGCGGCGTCAGCCGCCGCACGGGCTTGGGTGGATTGAGCAGTCATGTCTGCCTCCTTTGGGCATGGGTTGCAGGCACGCGGACCGCGCGCCTGAAACCCTGCCCGTCGGCGAGACCGGGGTAGCAAGGGCCAGGGCGGACCGGCCGGAGGGGGATCGCCCGGCCTGCACAAGCCTGACCCTTGGGAGGGCCATGCCCTCGTCGCCGGCGCGGAAGGCGGGGGAGACCGGCCGATCCGGCGGCGCAGCCGCTTCACCCTGGCCCGCGCGAGGGCGGAGCCCTTAGCCCTTCCTTGCACCGCATGCGCTTGTTCGCGGCGTTCTCCGGTCGGCGATGAACGGGTGTGTTGCTCCTTCCCATTCGCGCTGTAGTCTGGGGGTGACGGGTTCCGGGACGATAGGGGCCGATCGGGAGCCGGGGGACGTTCAGGCGTCGGCGGCGATCCGCTC
The DNA here is from genome assembly GCF_019636155.1 of Brevundimonas sp. Classification (GTDB taxonomy): domain Bacteria; phylum Pseudomonadota; class Alphaproteobacteria; order Caulobacterales; family Caulobacteraceae; genus Brevundimonas. The sequence goes on from NZ_JAHBYB010000004.1 coordinate 224,568, forward strand.
CGAAACACCGGGCTTCCTCGCAGAAGTTCCAGGCCCGTCCCCCATTCGTCTTCGCGGAGGACCGCCCTGACCGAAGACCTCTCCGATGAAGAAGCGGAGATCTATCAGGATCTGGCCGGGCGCGCCGGCGTGGTCGCCAGGCGCCTGCTCGCGGAGCGAGGCTTGATCTATCTCGAGGATCTCGATCCCGAGGCGGCCCGCGAACTCCTGAGAGCGGCCTGGCGGGAAGCCGCCCGCGAGCGGTTCTCCGGCCTGGATATATCCGAGCTGGACGCCGAGATCGACGCCATGGTCGACAGCCTCGTCATGGTCACGTCCGCCCCGGATGGCGTGCGGCTTCACTAGCGGGTGAGAAGGCGCGCCGTTCCGGTGCATCGCACCGCTGAGAGCGACCAGTTCTAGGCGCCTGGGTCTTCTGGACGTGACGGCGCCACCCCCTCCTGCTCAAGCTCCCATGGCGTTTCCATTCGCGCCATCGCATCCCAGAGCGGGGCGATAGCGCTTCCCTGGGCGGCGCCGACGGAGAGCCGCCTTCGTTGAGGGTCGGGACGACCGCGTTCGCGAAGGAGCTCAAGGCTCATCAGATGAGGTCGCAGCTTGCGGCCCTCCGCAGCCAAGGCCTGCTCGAGCGATCGGAAAATGCGCAGTCCGCCCGGGTCGATGTCGCCCCAGTGATAGACCGTCGGCTGGCTAAGGCGCGCGAGGCGCAGGAGGGCGGCGAGGACGGCGCGGGAGGGGAAGCCGCTGGTGTAAATGACCAGCCCTCCATCGTCTCCCGCGCATTCGCGCGAATGTCGGATGAAGGAGGTGTAGTTTTCGATGGTCAGAAGGTAGGCCGGAGGCGCGCCCGGGCTTAGATGTTCGGCGACTGCTCCCGGGAACCCGAGATACTCAGCCCGCGGGAGGACCGCCCCATCAAAGGCGACCGCTCCGCTGATGAGCACCGGCGCGGGCAGACGCTCCACTCCGTAAAGTGCGACCACATCTTCCGGGATCAGATCGGCCAGCCTCGCGGGGTCGTCGGCCTGAAGCAAGGCCGCCACCGTCACAAGCGTATCGGCCAAGGCCTTGCTGTCCCCCGCCGCATCCCGGGAGAAGCTGCGGTAATCGATCTGGCGGACGCTCTCGTTGGTTTGCGAACGGCGTCGAAGCGCCCGCGCCAGCCGCGCCGCCTTGTCGAGACGGTCGGTTTGGCCGGGCCTCAGCCCGAGAATGGTCTTGTGCCTCGCCCACCCCGCTTCGATCCGGGCGATGACCGATGCGAACCCGGCTCCATCCGCCTCCTCCGGGACGGAGGCGACAGCGGCGGCTGCGCCCTCCCGGGAGGGTGTGCGTCCCAACACCTGATAGACCACTTCGGGGTCGACGAGCCGCACCGTCCGAATGTGCTCCACGCCGCCTCGGCGGGTCCGAACGAGGCGCAAACCGCCCTTCCGCTCGACGGTCCCGAGGACGGCGAGAAAGGCATCCCAGTCAGCCACTGAATGAAAGCGGTCCTCGTCGATCCGCGCCGTCGCCGCCGCGCTGCCAGCCTGGCGTTCGTGACGGTCCAGCAGCCCGTGCAGGAGCGCGACTGGGTCCAGGGTCTCCGTCATTGAGCGGGCAAGGGCGCGGCCGCCATCTCTGCGATCAGATCCTCATCCGTCCTGTTGCGCGGATTGGCCCGCCTGAGGGTTTCATGGACCAGCGGCTTGATGCGCGCCGACTCCGCGGTGACCGCGTCGCCGAAGCGGTAGACGTCGATGACGCTGTCCAGATTCTCGAAGATGACCGAACGCTTTTCCGGCGGCGCGGCCACCACCGCCTGCAGACCGATGTCGCGGTAGAAGTCCAACAGGATGCGTTGGTTCGAGCCGTCCATCTTGCTGAACGCCTCATCGAACACGGCCAGACCGATCCCGCGTTCGACGCCGGGCGTAACCCGCCGTCCGTGATAGATGCTGGCGAGGGCGGCGCCGATGATGACGTAGAAGGGGACCTGGAGTTCAGCGCCGCTCGCCACACCGCGCCGCCGGTCGAAGCTTGTCTGCCGACCGGTGGCCACGTCCTTCATCCGGAGCTCGAAGGCGTAGTAGTTGCGATAGTCCTGGTAGATCGTGAAATCGAGCGTTTCGTCCTGCATCAGGCGCTCGACCTCCTTGAGCGCGAGCGCGTGCTTCTCGTCCCGAGGCTCACCCCGACCGAACAGCGCCGCGAGCACGTCTTCGTCGGACTCGCTGTCGCGGGCGAGGCGGTACAGCGCGTCGAAGGCGGGTTTGATCTCCCAGTGGACCGAGTAGACTTCGCCGTGAAGCGGCCGGGATTGCAAGGCTGCGTTCAGCGCCAGCATCTCGCTCCTGAGACCGCTGAACCGACCGTTCAGTTCATGGACGAAGGACGTCCGGAAGAGATGGCTCACTTCCTCGGCCGCCCGGTCGGCCTGGTCGCGATACTGGATCAGCTGATTCCGCTCGAGAAGAGCGATGCCTTCCTCGAGCCAGGGCATGATTTCCGCGATGATGCGCGCCTGGGGCTCAGGGACCGATGCGGACCCGAACTTCACGCGGAAGCGACCGAGGTCGACGCGCAGCGCGCTTTCGACCTCTCGATATTGAGCAACAAGCGTCTCGGCCTCCGCCGCCTGATCACGGGCGATCTTCTCCGGACGACGGCCCGCTCTGAGCGCCGCGTAGGCCTGTCGCACCGGAAGGAACGCTTCGCGGCCCGGAAGCCGCTGGCGGAAAGTTCGCCACCTCAGGGCCAAGCACAGCCTTGAGCCTGGCTGGGCCTCGCCGCTCTCGAGACGGCGTTGGAGATCCTGGAGGGTCTGGCCCAGTGAACCGCGCTGCTCGACCAGGGCGAGCCTTTCCCCTTCCGCCATCTCTTGACGCCGCCGCGCCACCGCCAGCGCTTGCTCAAGCTCCGGATCGACGTTCGCCGCCAGATCGGCCAAGCGTCGTCTTCGGTCCTCCGCCTTCTCCTCGGCGTCGGCGATGCTGAAGACGAGGGTATCGAGGCGATCGGCCGCCTCTACCGGGCTGGAGAGGTCTTCCAGTCGCCGCACCACGTCATCGATGAAGGCGACGTTCGCATCGTGTTTGGACAGGATGGCCGTCAGGTCTCGGATCTCATCGGTGAGGCGAGCCTGCATGAGGCCCGCGGCGGCGCGGCCGATCTTGAGGCCTTGCGGATGAAGAACCTCGACGACCAGGCCGCTGTTGTAGGCGCCGTCCCGCATAATGGCGCGCGGGCCGGCCATCAGTTCCTCCTGCGTCTCGGCCAGTCGCACCGAACCGGCGCGCTGGACGACGAAGGCCATGGCCAGGCCGTCCTCACTTCTGAACACCGAGGCGAGAGACCCTGGCGTCGCTTCACGAGCCGATCCCTGGAGCTTACGCGTGTTGACGACCCGGCACCCGCGGAAGGCGTCTCGTCCGGCGCGAAGAATCTCGACCGCACGTGAGGCGTGCTCCGGCGCTACGATCACCGCTTCCCGGTCTCGGCCCAGCAGGGCCTCCGCAGCATTGCGCCAGCTTTCGTCGGTCAGACTGACAGCCTCACATACGGCGCGGGGCTCCATTCCCAGCGAAGCGAGCTTGGCCATGAGCGCTTCCGTTCGCGGGTCCAGCAAGGCCGCGCCCTGCTGGCTCTTGCCGAGCTGGGCTTTCGCTTCCTTCAGCTCGGCGCGGATGCCCTCCCTTGCTCCGATGCGGCTGTTCCGCTCTTCGCGCACGCCTTCGATCTTCTCAGCCGCGATGGTCGCGGCCGTGCTCAGCAGCGTTTCCATCCCGGCCGGATCCTGCGGCCAGTCGGGGGGATTGCGGCCTTCGCTCTGCTTCTGAATCGCTTCGAGCGTGGACGTGAGCTGACCCAGCCGGAGCGGCTGCAGCAGCGCCCTCTGGTCGAGGAGAGACACCCCGCGGGCGGCGCGGAGAAAGCGCGCCTGAAGGCGGCCAAGGAGTTCGGCCCGTTCCTTCAGGGCGAGCGTCATTTCGCTGTTCAGCACGGCCTCCTCCGCACCGCGACCCTGCGCCTGAATCTGGGCCGTCAGGGACACGACGAGATCCTTCGCGAGCGCGAGTTCTGCTTCGCAGCGATCAAGATCCTCCTCGACCCGCCGGCGTTGGTCCTCGGCCTCGCGATGCGCTCGCAGATTGTCGAACAGGGCTCCGCCCGCTTCGATCACCTGAGCAAGCTGTTCGACGCTGCGGGCGATCTGTTCCCGTCGCAGAAGATCCTCGAACGAATCCGCCTGCATCTTGAGTTCACGAAGGGCGGCAAGCCTGTCCTCCAAGTCGTGAATGTCCTGCTGAATCTGGCGGTAGCGCTGGATGGACGCGCGGAGCTCGCCAATGTCGATGTCGTTTTTTTCCAGCAGATAGGTCTGAACGAAGGCTTCGACGGACGGGATGTGGTGGAATGACAGGGCGAGGACGAACGCCCGTGCAAAGCGCTCGGGCTCGGACCGCTGTCCCTTGGTGAACAGCAGACGCATGTATTCTCGGATGAAGTCACGTGCCTTGGTCTGTCGCCGGAGTTCGTAGCCGCCCGCTGCGCAGGCCGCCTCCAGCCTCTGTTTCACGACTGGCCACTCCGCAGAACGCGCGACGCCATCCACCTCCTCGACAAACAGCGCGGAATCCGCGCGAACGCCCTCGGCGACATATCGCCCGAGGATTACGGCGTTGTCGCGAGAGGTCGCTTCCACGCAGAGGCCGAGAGTGACCGGAGGGCGATCTCCCTCCGCGTCTTCGAACGTCAGGGCGATGTGGGTGATCGTCTGATCGCGCAGGCTCACGCCCTCGTCCAACCGTCCAAGGCAGTAGCTCTGGAGCGTGCGCTCTGAACGTCCGGAGCCCTCACCGGCGGAACGATTGTATCTGTAAAGGCTGGCCGCCCCGCCCGACATCACCGTCTGGATCAGGTCGATCAGGGTCGATTTTCCGGACCGGTTCTCACCCAAAATCGCGCCGTTGCCGACGATATCAAGGTCGGCTCGGGCCAGCAGATGCCACTGAACCAGGGCGATGCGGCTGAGGGTCATCATGCGGAGACCTCCACCTCAGCCCGATCGGCCTCGGGAGCGGCAGGCTCCTCATCGGCATCGTCCTCGACGACATCCGGTCTCTGAAGAAGCTGCTCAAGCGAGGTGAGGAAATCGTCGCCGGCCACTTCGCTGACCAGCGCCCGTATCGTGAGTTCGCGGTCCTGCGCCTGATCATCTTCCGGACCGAGCCGTACTATGGCGCGCCGTTCGAGCGACAGCAGGACATCGCGAAACTCCCCGACCTTCAGCGCCGGTCGCCGAGCTCGCGAGACTGTTTCCTGATAGGCGTCGTAGGCCGCGTTGAGGGTCAGCAGAACACTGGCATGAGGCTGTATGTCGCCGTTCTGGACCTCTTCTTCCCAGAGCCTGCGCAGGACGAGCAGGACCAGAGAGTCCTCGATGCGCATCCTCGGCGCCGTGATCCGGTCGAGGTCCGGGAAAAGCCCGGCCCAGCCCTCACTTTCGCGCACGACCAGCCGGTAGCCGGCAACATCGAAATAGTCCCTGAGCAGGGTGACGGCCGCCGCTCTTCGCAGCGTCTCCATCAGCCCGGCTGCGCCGCGGTCGTCGATATGCAGGAACTGGTGACGAAGCAGGTGGGCGATGACCTGGGTGACACGCGCGTACAGCCGAGCGTCTTTCTCCTCCAACTGTTGAAACTCAATCAGCATGCGAGCGCTCCAGCGTGATGGCGTCGGTCTTGCGCCGGACGATGAAGCCTCGGCAGGCGATCCACTCATTGTCCACGAGGTCTCCCTCCCTGGTCTCGAACTCGAAATCCTGAGACAGGGCGGTCAGCAGTCGTTTCGCGGACTGGCCGCCGTCCGCGCCAGCCACGGCGACGCGAAGCGCTTCGAAGGCGAGGAAATCATCGAGATCGCCAATATGGAGATCGCTCGCCGCCTGGCTCGTCAACGGAAGCACTCGCCGTTCAAGGAAACGCTGTACCTGCGCCGGACGAACATTGAGGCGGTCGAGGTAACGCCGCTGGAGGTCGCGGCGATACATCTGCAACGGCGTCAGGCTTTGCAGATCGAGAACGCCGCTCACGACCGCCGGGCGAGCGCTTCGCGGGCGGGCGAGCAGGAATGGAGACAGGAACTCCCTCTGCGCCTCCATGGTCCCCGTTGCTTCGATGGCGACCGACGTCTGTAGCAGGCGATCGAGGAGGATCACGACGCGCTCGCTTCTCTGCAAAAAGCCGCCCGTCTGGCGACCGGCGTATCGGACCGTGTTCCTCAGTCGGGTTTCCAGGCGGCCCCGATGCTGCTGGATGCGCCGGAAGGCGTCCTCGATCCGGTCGAAAACCGTTCGGATCGTCAGCAGATCGTCCTGGACCACCGCTGACGCATCCCGAATATCCTGTCCTAGGCGGGCCTCGAAATAGGCTTCGGCGAGGGCGTCCATGTCCATGGCCGAATCCTCGATCGCCTGAATGGTCTCGAAGATGTGGTGCCGAAATCGATAAGGATGCGACGTCGTCGAGATATCGGCGTAATCGCGGAGCAACACCTGCTCGACGAAGTCGTGGAAGTAGTACTTGAGCCGCTCTTCGACGCTTTGGCTGCCCATCACCTGACGGTCGACGTCTCGCAAGGCCGAAAGCACGCTGCGAAGGTAGCGGCCGAAGGCGGCCGCATCCTTGGCCGCCTTGTTGACGCCCAGCGCACTGTCCCGCGCATTGACGCGCGCGGCGTCCAGCGCGTTCTTGACCTGAACCACCAGACCGCCGACCTGCTCGGAGACCCCCTGGGTCAGACTCCAGAGAAACTCAGCCAGCCGCAACGCGCCGGCCGGCATGTCGACGGTGACCTTCAGCCCGTAGCGGTTCTCGTCGAGCCATCCGGTCTGGAGCAGGCGATTGTAAATATGGCGCGCCCGCGCCATCGCCTCCCCGCTCGCCTCCGCATCCGCGGTCTCGGACCGACGTCGTCTGAGCCGTCGCGATCCTCGAACGGAAAGGGTGTCGAGGACGACCTCGGCCTCGTCGTCCCGCCAATGCTCGGCGTTCCGCGCGAGACTTGAATAGATGGCGCTGACCACCTCGCCTTGGGCCGGAAACAACATCTCCGCGCGAAAGAACTCGTCGTAGACGTCGAGCAGAACAGCCTCGTACAGGCGGCGATTGCCTCCCGCGAACAAGGTGAAGATGTCAGCGTTCAACGCACGAAACAGCATCGGCCCCCCAAGATTAGCTTAGGCGAAAGAGCTGCGGACGCACAACCGGCGACTGTTGTTCCCTGACCCCTCGCCGGTTGAATGCCCTGGATTGTGCGGGCCTGTCGCGCGGTTAGCCCATGGCGCTGGCGTTGGCGGGTGACGTTAGCGCCAAGACCGGACATTGGCGCAGGTGCGGAATGCGGACATTCGTGACGGGACCGGCGGAGCGTCCGCTTCCGACCCATTGCGGACATCTTCCAGCGGTCAGTTCGCCGTCCTAGGCGGCTTGATCGGCAAGAACCGGCGCAGCGGTCGTTCGTTGAGTTGTAATGCGCAACCGCGATCGCGACCGAACCGGCCTCGGCTTCTTGGCCTTGGCGATCCTCTTGTCCGCATGCGGCTCGGAGCCACGCCCTGAAACACCTGACCCGGAGCGTTTTCGACGGGTGGAGGCCGCAGGCCCGTTCTCCGTGGCTATCCCCCGAGAACTATCCCGCCTGCCTGTCATCGGCGTGGATACGGAGGTGGATGAGTTCGGCGGGGAAGGACTGCGGCTCGGTTTCTCCTATGGCATGTATGGATCGGTTCCTCTCTCAGACGGGCTCCTCGACTACTCCACCGGCCAAATGACGGTCGATGGCAGGCGGGGGGAGTGGGCTGCCTTCACACGTCCCGGCGATGTCGGGGACGGCCTTCCACATGGATGGGTCGGTCATGTCGGCACCCCGACACGTTGGGGCGAGCGTCGAGGCGAGCCCGTGGGACTGACGATCTATCTGTCTTGTAGCAGCAGGCAAATCTGCGAACTCGGCCCCGAGGTCGCCGCGACAGTTCGGTTCGAGTGACTGGCATCAGGCACCGGGACTGCTTTCGACCCATAGCGGACCTTTGATGGTGAAGGCGTGGCCTCAGGCCAGCCTGTTCTGAAACAGCCCTTCTGCAGCCATTTTTCCCCGCTTCGTTTCAGTTTCAACGGAGTGGTCTCATGAAGCGTGCCGCGATAGCCTTCCTGCTGCTCGCAGGTTGTTCGGACTCCAATAGCGCGCTTGGCCTGCCGAACGACGAGGTCCTGTTGCAGGTCAGCGCGACCGGTAAGGCTGAAGCCGCACCCGACGAAGCGTTGCTGACCCTGGGTGTCAGCACGAGCGGTGGAACCGCCGCTGCGGCCAGTGCGGAAAACAGCGTGGTCATGGGCCGCGTCACCGACGCCTTGCGGGCTCTCGGCATCACGCCTGAGAACATCCAGACTCGCTCCGTCACGCTGAACCGCATCGACTACGGTCCCGAGCGCGGACGCTACCAAGCGGCGAACATGGTCGAGGTTCGCATCAGGGATGTCGCAAAGGCCGGTCCCGCTATCGCCGCTGCCACAGAAGCGGGCGGCAATATTGTCTCGGGACCTGATTTGAGGGTGGCGGACCCGAGCGCGACTGACAACGTCGCCTACGCCGCCGCCTACCGCGCCGCACGTCTTCGAGCTGATGCGTATGCTAAGGCCGCTGATCTTCGGGTGAGGCGGGTGTTGGCGATCCGCGACGGCGAAACCAGCGTTTCTCCGATCTACAACATGCGCCAGGGACGAGAGGTGACCGTTCAGACGGTAGCGCCTCCGCCTGTGGTGATGCAGGGCGTGAATACGCGCGAGGTTCAGGTCCACGTCGATTTTGCGCTAGGCCGATAGCAGGGCGTCAGCGGTATCTGGGACCGGTGGCTCTGTCCGCTTAGCGCCCTCAGGCGAGGGTCTGCTCCCGACCCATAGCGGACGTTCCTTGTGAGGAAATCAAACTCCCTCGGCCAGCCATTCCAAGCTGATAAACATGGGGCCTAGGTGATATCGACATTCAGGATTCTCAGACGCTGAGATGTCTGATTCATAGGGCTCCGTTCGATGGACGGAGCCCTTTTGATGTCAGCCAAGCGCTACGAGTTGAGCCAGGTTCAGTGGGAGCGGATCGCGGACCTGCTGCCGGGCAAGGCGGGCGATCCTGGGCGGACTGCCGCCGACAACCGGCTGTTCGTCAACGGGGTGCTGTGGGTGCTGCGCTCGGGGGCGCACTGGTGCGATCTGCCCGAGCGCTATGGACGCTGGAAGACGCTGCACAAGCGCTTCAGCCGATGGTCGAAGGCCGGGGTGTGGGATCGGGTGTTCGCCGACCTGATCAAGGACCGTGACAATCAGTACCTGATGATCGACAGCACCTTGGTCCGAGCCCACCAGCAGGCGGCGACCGGAAAAGGGGGGCCTCGGATCAGGCTCTGGGGCGCTCCCGAGGCGGACTGACCACCAAGATCCACATGGCCGCCGACACCCTCGGCCGGCCGATCCGGTTCATCCTAACCGCCGGCCAAAGCGGCGACGCCCTGGCCGCGCCAGCCCTGCTGGAAGGCTTTCGCCCCCGCGCCGTGCTGGCCGACAAGGCCTACGATTCCAACGCCCTGCGCCAACTCATCGCCGACGCCGGCGCGCAAGCCGTCATCCCCTCCAACCGCACTCGCAAGGTGCTGATCGCCCACGACATTGAAGCCTATCGCGCTCGTAACCGCATCGAGCGTTGCTTCTCAAAGCTCAAGCACTTCCGACGCTTCGCCACCCGCTACGATCGCAGAGCCATTCACTTCCTAGGCTTCGTTCACCTCGCCGCCGCCATGATCTGGATGCGATGAATGTCGATTCCACCTAGGCCGATGTCCAAAAGCTGATGGCCGCCAGTGACCGTCTCGCCAGCCAAAACCAGATCGCCCTCAATGCGGTGATCGGCTTCCAGCACGGCTCCGTTAGGCAGATGCGACCCGCATTTGAGGTCGTAGGTCATGTGTAGGTCGATGCCGCCGTCTGGACGGTCCTGATAAGTCCCGCTCACCCGGCATCCGCCCTGATCGACTCCGACGACGCGCCCGTCCTTGAAGTGCGAGAGCATCGCCAATCCCCACGCCTCATCGTCCATGGGGTCCTGGTCTGATCCAGATTGGCGGACGCTGTAAAAACCGGGCCGGATGCTCATGATTTCCATTCATCCTCTATTGGGGGCCAGTCTCAGGCGAGCCAGCTAGCCCTTGGTCGATTGATCCCAACTGTCGGATGACAGGGCAACGAACTTCGGTGCCATCTCCACAGTCGACTACGGCCCGCTGCAGAACCTGCCTGAGTCGTGTCAGATCGCTGATCTTTGCATCAATGCTAGCAATCTGATCCTTGGCCATGTCCCGCACTTCACAGCACGCCTGCGTCTCGGCCTCGCCGACCGAAATCAAACGTCGGATGGTTTCGATGCCGAACCCCAACTCACGGGACCTACGAATGAACTTCAGACGTTCAGCGTGCTCCGTAGCGTAGCTACGGTGTCCGCCCTCGGTTCGGTCTGGAGCGGGCATGATGCCGATACGCTCATAGTAGCGCACGGTTTCAAGGTTCACCCCGGCTTGGCGGGCCAACCGTCCAATCGTCAACGTCTGTCGCTTCACACCCTTGATCCCGTAGTGGCTACGGGTTGTAGCCTCTATCACACTGGACGGAGTTTCCCATGACGACCCACAAGCCACCCCCTAATCCAGATGTTGTCGTCAGCACCTCGGCTGCTGTCGGGGGCTTTGCCTCGGTCTTCGCATGGGCCGCCTGCTGCGTCTTGCCTCTGGCTCTCTCCCTCGCTGGGGTTTCCTTTGCAGGAGCCGCGGTAATCGCGGGAGCGCGAACATGGTTGACGGCCATTGCGGCCTTCGTTTTGGTCTTGGGCTGGCTCTTGCACTGGCGGCGGGTCCGAAAGTGCCGAAGTGACGTGAGTTGCGCTCGACCATCGCGCACCGCTTTTTGGCTACTTGTTCTGGCTTCCGTGCTGGTTGCTCTCGCTCTGGCTTGGGGGCCTTTCATTGAGCCTTGGGCAATGAGACTTTTGATGGCAGCGCGATGAGCGACGGCATCCTGCTACAGTCCACCCTCACCTGTCCTGACTGCGGGCGTGTGGCTACCGAAACCATGCCGACAGACGCCTGCATCTGGTTCTACGATTGCACTGGCTGCGGGACCAAGCTGCGACCGCTACCCGGCGATTGCTGCGTGTTCTGTTCTTACGGCGACACTCCATGCCCCCCGATCCAAGAGGGCACCTCGTGCTGTGGCTAGCGAGGGGGCCGAGCATTAGGTCCGCTTTCCACCCTTAGGCGACCGTCGGCTTTCGACCCGTAGCGGTCTTCTGGAATGTCGGTAATCTGGACCGATGGAGGGTCCCGCGTTCAGCGTTGTTTGGTTCGGTTGGGCGTTCGCCTGCGCGCTGGGCGTGCGTCTAGGTTTCACCCATCTGTTCAGACCGAGGCTTGGTGATGTAGCGCAGATTGCCGCCTACGGGATGTGGATCGTTCTGCTGCTAGTCGGCGGCGCAGTCGTGAGCATCAGTGGGATGCAGATGTATGGCTTCGACGCCAACGATCCGCGCCAGATGGTTGGTTACATCACCCTCCTATATTCGCCCTTCGGGTTGCCGACTGCGTTTGGCGCACCTGCGGTCCTCGCGCTCGACCTTCTGATTGCGGCGGCGACTTGGGTAAGGAACCGTCGGGCGGTGTGAGTCCGCTTCCCACCCTTGGCGGACAGTGACCGGGCCCGCTTTCGGACCCGGCCGTGAGTCACAGATCGATCTGCTCCGACATCTCCAAGGCGTCGTCCACCTCGATACCGAGGTACCTAACGGTGCTCTCCAGCTTCCTGTGACCGAGCAGGAGCTGACAGGCGCGGAGGTTGCCCGTCTTCTTGTAGACGAGCGACACCTTCGTGCGCCTGAGGCTGTGGGTCCCGTAACCCTGCGGCTCCAGGTCGATCATCCGAACCCACCGATCGACGAGCCGCGCATATTGTCGGGTGCCGATGTGCTGACCAGGTCGGCTGCGGCTCGGGAACAGCCAGTCATCTTCGCGCTCGCCGCGGACCTTCAGCCAAGCCGCGATCGCGTCGCGCGCAGGCTCCGTGATCTCGAAAGGCACAGGCCTTCCGGTTTTCTGCTGGATGACGATCGAGCGCTGTCGAAGCGCACCGCCGGGAGCCACGTCGCTGACGCGGAGCCGAACCAGGTCACAGGCGCGTAGCTTGGCATCCAGGGCGCAGTTGAACATCGCAAGATCGCGCACTCTCTTGGCCACCTTCAACTGCTGTCGGATGGCCCAGATGTGCTTCGGCTTCAGCGGCGCCTTGGGGCCGATCAGTCGACCGGCGTTCCAGGGGCGCTTGGGTTGAATGAACAAGTCAGACTGGCGCATGGCCAACCTCCACTGAGGTCGCCTCCCTGTCGCCGGTCATTTTACGCTCCCTGCAGCTGTTCAGCGCCAGAAGCATGCGTAATCGGGCGGTCCTGCGAAGGGGCAAGCTCCCATAAGGTTCTCGGCTCAGTCCGAGATGAAGGGAGACGACGATGTTCTACGCTGCGTTGGACGTGTCGCTGCGCTCAGTGGCGGTCTGCATCATTGATGACGACGGGAAGGTCCGCCTCGAGCGATCGGTGCCGTCGGATGTGCCGGACCTGGTCCGCTGCTTGAACGAGTTCGGGGAGCCGATCCATCAGGTAAGTCTGGAGGCCGGCACGCTGACCCAGCACCTGACCTATGGCCTTCGGGAGGCCGGCTTTGACGTCGTGTGCATGGAGGCGCGGCAGGTCAACGCGGCGCTGTCGGCCATGCGCAACAAGACGGACAGGCACGACGCCCGCGGCATCGCCCAGATCCTCCGCTCCGGCTGGTACAGCCGGGTGCATGTGAAGAGCGTCGAGAGCCATCACCTGCGCGCCCTGCTGACCAGCCGCAAGGTGATGCAGCGCAAGTGCATCGACCTGGAGAACGAGATCCGGGGCCTGCTGAAGGTGTTCGGCGTGAAGCTGCCCATGCGCCTGTCGCGTGGCGCCTTCGACGTCGCCGTGCGCGACACCATCGAGAGCGATCCGGCGTTGAGCCGGGCTCTGCTGCCGATGCTGCACGCGCGGCAGATGCTGTTCGAGACCTTCATGGAGCTTGACCGGCGCGTGAGGAAGGCGGCTCACGAGGACGAGGTCTGCACCCGGTTCATGGGCATCCCCGGCGTCGGCGAGATCACCGCCCTGAGCTTCAAGGCCGCCGTCGATGATCCAGCCCGCTTCAAGAGTTCGCGCACCGTCGGCGCCCACTTCGGCCTGACGCCCAGACGCTTCCAGTCCGGCGAGAAGGACAATCCCGGCCGCATCTCCCACGCCGGCGACTCTGACGTGCGCGCCACCCTCTACGCCGCCGCCAACGCCATGCTCATGCGCTCGATCGCGTGGTCGAGTCTGAAGGCCTGGGGCATGCGGCTGATGAAGGCCAAGGGCCGCCGACGGGCCATCGTCGCCGTGGCCCGCAAGCTGGCTGTCGTCCTGCACCGCATGTGGGCCGACGGCACAGAGTTCCGGCACGGATCGGAGGCTGCGGCATGACCTGAACTACCGCACCACAATCCGATCCTGGCCGGATCGTCCCACGCGGACGACGGGATGGATGAAGCCGAAAATGTCTGCTGCGCTTCGAGCGCGACCAAAAGCGAGGCTCTCCAGACCCTGATCCCATGCATGCGTGCAGCGGCTCCGCTCGAAAGGAGCCATCCAGACTGCGAAGAGAAGCGTGACCCGCGTGATCGATCGGCCGACGATCGAAACCAGCTTGACCCCCATGCCCGATTAGAGAAGCGGACATTGGGTCGCTGCCCGGAAGCCGACGTTAGTTGAAACCGGGAACACAACATATTGGGTTAGCATTTCTAAGACGCCCAACATCTGGGGCGTGGCGATGGAGGTAATCATGGCCAAAGGTGAGCAAACGAGCGAGAAAGCCGGCAAGGCAGCGTCGAAGGTCCTTCGCGACGACCGTACCGGAAAGAACTCGAAGACTGCGGCAGGATCAGCGCTGACCCAGCGTCCAGGCAAGAAGTACGACTAGCCGGCGGGTCGTACCCGCCGGTTTCTTTGCGCCAGAATTGGACGTTGGATCACCTCCTGAGATCCGACGTTTGGTCGATTGATTGCGGACGTCAGCACGGCCGACGCAAGCTACCCACCCATCCGCCGCGGCTCAAAGTCACGTCCGAAGAGTTCGACCAACCGATTGACAATGATTAGACCGTTAGCTAATCGTCACATCATGAGTTCGGTCTTCAAAGCCCTTTCCGATCCGACCCGCCGCCGCGTCCTGCAGATGCTGCGCGCCGGGCCCCTCGCCGCGGGAGAGATCAGCGACCAGTTCGACGTGTCCAAGCCGACCATGTCCGCGCATTTCGCGGTTCTGAAGGAAGCGGACCTCGTCCACGCCGAGAAGGTCGGCAAGGCCGTCATCTATCACCTCAAGCTCTCGGTGCTCGAAGACGCGCTGCTGGGCTTCGTCAGCACATTTGAACCGAGCGCAGAGGCGTCCTCGGCAAAGGCCCCAGTCAAATGAACAAAGAGATCCTCAAGAGTCTGGCGGTCGCCTGCGCCATCATCGCCCTCGCCTTGGCCGCCACAGCCGCACGCAACGCAGGCCTGATCGAAGGCGAGACCGTCACCCGTCTAGTGATGGGAGCGATCGGCCTGATGCTGGTCTGGTACGGCAACAGAATGCCCAAGACCTTTGTACCCGCCGCGAGAGCCCGCCAGGTCCAGCGTTTCGGCGGTTGGTCGATGGTCCTGAGCGGTCTTGCCTACGCCGGACTGTGGACCTTCGCGCCGGTTTCCGCGGCGTTTACGGGCGGTTGCGCCGCCGTCGTGGCGGGGATCGCAGCGACCGTCCTCTACGGTCTCGGTCTGCGACAGAAGACGGCCGCCTGACCCCGGCGCGTCGCCCCGACCGACGCACCTTCTGCACCTCACCACTATCCATCCACCCGAGCGTGACGAGGTCGCGCCCGCTTGCCCACTCTTGCCCGGACTTTCGCCATGACCCAACCCGCCACGTTCCGCCGCAGCCTGACCGCCGCCGCACTCGCCCTGATCGCCCTGATCTCCACCCCGGTGCACGCCCAAGGCGCACCTCCGCCGAAACCGGCGCTGTGGCTGGTGCAGGACGCCGACACGACCCTCTATCTCTTCGGAACGATCCATTTCATGCGGCCCGACCTCGACTGGCGGACAGCCAGGGTGACCGAAGCCATGGAGGCCTCCGATGCGCTGTTCCTCGAGGTCGCCGATCCCGACGATCAGGCCGCGGTCGCGCCCCTGATCCAGCAGTACGGGATGTCCCCTGATCGACCGTTGTCGAGCCTGCTCAACGCGGAAGACCTCGTTCGACTGGACACGGCGGCGCGGACCCTGGGCGCGTCAGCAAGTCAGATGGACCCGCTGCGGCCCTGGCTGGCGGGGGTCATGCTATCCTCCGCCCTGCCCGCTCGCGGGGGTTTCGAAGCGGGCTCCGGTGTCGACGTACTTCTCCGCGCCGACGCAGCCCGGGCGGCAAAGCCGATCCATGGCCTGGAGACGCCCGCCGACCAGGTGCGGATGTTGTCAGGCTTCTCCGAAGAAGGTCAGATCGCCTTCCTGCGCAATACACTCGACACGTTCGGCGAGGCGCCCGTCGAACTCGGCCAGCTAGCGGACGCATGGACGCGAGGGGACGTCGAAGGCATCGACGAGATCACCCTTGCGCCGATGAAGGCGCGCACGCCGATCGTCTACGAGACCACAATCGTGGCGCGGAACCGGCGCTGGGCGGAGCAGGTCGCAACCCTGCTCGACGCGCCCGGCACGACCTTCGTCGCTGTCGGCGCGCTTCATCTCGCCGGCGACGACAGCGTCCAGCAAATCTTGAAAGAGGCCGGGATCACGGTGGAACGCATCCAGTGAGGTCGAAGCCCCGTCGCAACCCAACGCACTAGTGCGCCGGCGTCGCTGCTTCGCGCCAGCAGCGGACATCCCATCCGGGCTGCAAACACGACATTCGGAAGATATCAAGTAGCGCAAGACACGACCCTTGCCGGCAAAGTCGCGGTGAAGACGCAGGCCCCCTCAGACGCCGCACGCAATGTCGCCTGGAGACCCCGAGTGCCGCGCGGCCCGGGCGTATGCCGTGGTGGGGTCACTGCAAATCGGCCGGCCAGACTCCGGTCAGAAGGGGGGCTCGGGTTTCGGCCTCGCCAGATTGGTTTGCGTCCACGCCTCCGAACCATCGCCCCAACTCAGGCGACCGCACATTGGCTCCGAAATGTGGCACTTGATGATGCCGACCGCACGGGCGGCGTAGGTCCGGTCGGGGTCCGGTGTCGGACCGCGAGGACCGACGAGGACCGCGACCGGAAGATCCGGGTACCCCTGGATCTCCGCTTGGTCTGACAGCGCGAGGCTGCTGGCCACCACATAACGGGCGTTGGACTCAACGCTGAGGTCATAGGCACGCTGGTGGGTCCACCGCCCGAAGTCAGTGCCGGAATCCAGCACGGGAACAAGCACCCAATCCGGCTGGTAGAGCCGGACGGCTTCGGCGACCGCCGGCTTGATCTGGAAATCCTGGCAGATGAGGGTGATGACACGGCCCAAGCTGTCAATGTCGGCCACGGTGAAATGGTCGCCATCGACCAGGCTCTCAGCCAGATTCTGTCCGGGGTCGATAGGATCCCATTTGAATCCCGCCACTTGGGCGGGCGTCATCGCGTAGGGCCAGACCTTGCTGTGGCGCCAGAGCTCGCGTCCCGAGGCATTGAAGGCAAGCGAGACGTTTTCGAACCGGCCGCGCACATCGCCCACCCTGCCGGCGCCGGAGCCAGCGATGCTCAGGCGCGGCTTCTGCTCTTGGGCCTTCGACAGGGCGTCGGCGTAGCGAAGGGCCTCGACCTCCGACATGGTCAGCTCGGGCGCCATGGCGATATCCAGAGCGCCCAGTTTCTGGACGCCGTCGAAGAAACGTTGGCCGGCGGGCACCGTCTCGCTCGCGCGAATGTCAAGAAACGGCCGGCCATCGTGCTCTTCGCGGCGTATATCCAGCTCGTCTGCCCGCTCGGCTACGACGACCACGCCTATGGCCTCTCGGCCGGCGTTCCCGGGGCCGGGCACCCCGGTGAAGACCTCGTGCCCAACGACCTGGCTGCGCACAGGCAAGGACCGACCGTGAACGTCGAGAAATCGGGGCGCGACCGTCAGAAAATTGAACCGGTCCTCGAGCGTTTCGCCATTCAGATTGGCTTGGCTCCTCGCCGTCGTGGTGAAGGGGCCTCTCGGCAGGACGATCCGTGTGTCGGACTGAGCGAAGGGTCGCCCCAAGGTTCGGGCCTCGCCCAGATCGCGCAGCCATTCCGGCGACCGCGGCCGCGGCGCACGGGATGGCGCCAGCAGGGCCGAACGCGGATGGACTGCGGCGAACACCTCGTCGAGGATTTCCATGGCGTCGAGGATCGACCCCCGGTCGCGATCGTCCGAGCCGTCCAAGGTCTCAGCGATCGCCTCAATCAGGGCGTCGACGGCGACCTGGCCGTCATCTTCCATGACGAGATCCGTCATCAGCGCCCGAACAATGTCCGGTCGACGCAGCGCGTCTTCCCGCTGGACATGGCTCCACTCAACGGCGCGCTCCCAGAGCTGCAGGAAGAGGTCCGCGGGGCCAGTCGTCCGCCCCCGAAAATCAGCGACGCTCATCCGTCATCCGTGGTGTGCAGGAGAAGGTTGAGGCCGTCGGCCGCCCGGATCAGGCTGTCGATGGTGTCCGTGGAAATCCCCACCAGGGAGCCAATCTGGACGAGGGTCGTCGCCTCGTTCAGCAGAGTCTTGATCTCCTTGCGCACCGGCCCGGCGACGCCGACCGACGTGTATCGCCGGGTGAGAAGGATCAATAGCGAGGAGTTGGCCTTCAGCAGGCCGTCGATCGCCGCCGCCGTTTCAGGACGGGGTTTGGACGCCGCCAAGCCGCCGAGGGCCGCCGAGGCGGTGACGAACTCCTTGGCGTAAGGCAGGGTTCGGCTAAAGAAGGTAGCGGGCGCCTGGCGAGCGCGGGACCGAACCGGCGCCATCCGCTGGATAACTGACAAGGCGTGGTTCGGCGCGGCCCTCGAGCGGGTGACGATCTGCACGACCTTCGCCAGAGTCCCTGGTGCCGCGAACATGACGAGTTCATCTTCTAGGGCGCGTGTCAGGTGTCCGATGGCGATCTCCGGATCATCTTCCAATCGCAGGAGCAGCAGGTGGATCGCGCCAGCGACCCGCTGTCGGTCCGGCCGCTTTTCGCCCTCCAGATTTTTCAGCGCTGCCAAGGCGGCCGCCTTCGCCGCCGCGGGCTGCTGCATGCGTTCGAGGAAACCAGCGCGTTGCACCAGGATGTCGGTTTCTTCTGGTCGGACGGTTGAGTCCCCCGCCATACGCGCGGCGTGCAGAAACTCCTGCGCCTCATCCAGCAGCGACAGGGCAGTCTGGAAGTCTTGCCGTCCCGCGGCGAAATTCGCCAACCGGCGACGATAGCCAGCCCGACGGACCATGCTCGCGGCGTCCCAAGGCGCGACCGACATGACATCGTCGTAGCGGCGAAGGAACTGCTCCTGCTCCGCCTCCTCCGCGTTGTACCGGAACAGATCGTCAAAATACTCGAGATAAGACGCGTAGGTCCAAGCCCATTCGAGCGGATCGGTCTCGAAGCGAGTCCGGAGAAGATCTAAACCTTGAACGGCGATGCGCTCGACGCGGCCGGCCTCGACGTCTTCGAACACCATCCCGTCCAGGTCCATCGCGAGATCGACAAGCGCGATGAGATAGTTCCGCTCCAGGCCGCCATCGTAGAGTTCGGCCTCGACCGCGCCCTCGAGCAGCCGCTCGATCTCCTCGGTCGCGCGCGCCGGATCGCCACCGCGCAGCTCCTCGAGATATTCGAGGGTGACCGTCTTGTATTCGAGTCTCCGGCTGACGCTCTCGCGCCATGACGGCGGAACCTCGATCAGCTGCATGGGACGCCCGCAGATCGCCTCGGCCAGCTTGCGGTAGTCCAGGGACAGCTGGTCGTCGCGCGCGCTCGCCGTGGCGAAGGGCGCTATGGTTTCATAGAAGGGCACGCTCAGCGACGCCCGAATTCCGAGAGTCTCCAGATCGGACCTCACGCTCTCGGCGGTGAATGCACCGCTTCGTTGCAAGGCGGTCGCGGCTCGCGAGCGGGCTTCCGCGTCATCCAGCAAGCCCTGCCGCGACACCCGCATTGGCACCGCCCGCAGCTTGACGTCGGCGCCTCGGTCGCCGTGGATATTGCGGGCGACGTCGGCGATGCCCTCGATGTTCTGCCGGTTGAAGATGAACGACAGCGCAACGGTGTCGGGCAGCTGGATCGTGCAGACGCCGGCGACGTCGGCGAAGCCTGTGCGGCTGTCGATCAGGACGAGATCGTAGTTGGCCTTGGCCCAGTTACGCATCCGCTCGATGAAGAAGCCGCCGCCGTAGTTCTCGAAGAACTCGGTCCAGGAGAAGCGCGCCAGGGCCTCGCCGTAGGGCAGGGGTTCCAGGTCCTCGATGATTTTGGAGCCCGCGCCGATGATATCGAGCGAGCCGGGCTCACACCGGCTGTCATCGAGGATGCTGCAGACACAGTCGCGAAACGGATCGCCACGTTCGTACTCACCGAGGAGCCGATCCACATCCGGCTCTTCGCGGGCGTCGAGGATGCGCCGTTTCCAACCCCAGGCGAGGTTCAATACTCCGGGGGCCGACTTGATCGCCCGGGCCTTGTCGCTCTCGGACAAGCCGCGGAAATAGTAGTCGAGACCCGGCGCCTCGAGGTCCCAGTCCATAACCAGCACCCGCAGGCCGTTCATCGCGGCGAGGAAGGCGACGTTGGCGAGGGCCATCGTCCGGCCTACACCGCCCTTGAAGGAGTAGAAGGTAATGATCTGACCGCCGCGGGTTCCGACGGGTTCAACCATCAACCCGCTCCCATGGGCTCAGGCCCGAGCACCGGCGAGGCCTGCAGGTGATCCGGCATATGTTCCGATCGCGCCATGAGCGCGGTCTGGACCGCAGCCTGGACGACATGACCGCCCATCGGGCTCAGCCGCCGGTTTTCGGCATAGAGCCGGGCGGCCGGTGTCAGCAGGTTGAGCGTGGCCTGTCCGCTCTTGCGCCGACGCACGACACCGGCCTCCTCGAGCCCCTTGAGCTTTCGGCTCACCGTCTCGACTGTCTCTTCGACAATCTCGGCCAGCTGGGTTCCGGTCTTGGCGCCTGAAAGGAGGGCGCAGATGTATGCCTTGTATCGCGGGTCGACGATCAGATCGTAAAAGGCGTCATCCGCACGCCGATCGAGCGCGCGGGCGGCGAGGTTCTGGGCGAACGCTAGCCTACCGGCGACAAACAGCGACACGAGGTCGTCGTCCGCCCTCGCGTCGCCGCGCAGGGCCATGCGCACCGCGTCCGATCCCGACGCCATCCATTGGCGGGCGATGTCTTCCAGACGGGCGGCGACCGTCGCCAGTTCGGCGTTGTCGCTGGCCGCCAGCGCGCTCTCGAGGCGATCGGCGATCGCGTCGAAGACGGCGGGGTTTAGGGCGCGCGCGGTCTTGCTCTCAAGCGCTTGAGCGAGTTCGGCCAGGGCTGGCCAGGCTTTGGTTTTCACTGGGCGGTCTCCGGCGTTCTACCTAGTCGCATTCCCTGCCGACATCAACCTTCGATCAATAATGTGGCCAATATTTCATGATCGCTGGGGCCAGCGAGGGTAGAATGCGCCGGAAGAGTTGATCGATCCTTGATCACTCCGATGTTTTTGGGCTGCTACCTCGTCGGTGCAAGGCCGCATAGCCTGCCGGACATATACGGGCCGCTTGCGGAGCGCCCGAAGGCGGAAGCCCACCGCCCCGCGCTGACTTCGGTAACGCACACAACGACGCCCACGGTGAGTTCAGCTTCCGCATTCCCACATCCCGCTCTAGCATGACGTGATGGCCCCGCCCGCATGCCTGTACCGATTTCGTCCCCTCGAAGACGCTCTGCTGGATCGGGAACTTACGGCCTTGCGGGAGAGCTTTCTCTACTCGCCGCCTTTCGGCGCGATGAACGATCCGATGGAGGCTTTCTACGAGACCGGCGGCCCCGGTGATCGCATCGTGGAGGCGATGCTCGGTCCTGCGGCGGGCGGCCTACAGCACCTCTACGGCCTATTGTCGGAGACGATCGACCGCTTTGCTCTGGTATCGTTCGCCGGCACCTTCGAAAACCTGCCGATGTGGGCCTATTACGCCAGCAACTTCGCCGGCATGTGCCTGGAGTTCGACACCGATCAGTTGACCATCGGCGACTTCCAGAACGAAACGCTGCGGCCCGTCACCTACGCCCACAAGGCGCTGTCGCCCCTCTCGGTCGCCGACATGGCGCCCGACCGGCTCGAAGAGGCGATCATTGCTCGGATCACCCGCAAACGTGCCGAATGGAGCCATGAGAAGGAATGGCGCTATGTGACTGGCGAGGTCGGGCGAAAGCACTATCTCGACGACGCCCTCCGCCGCGTCTTCATCGGACCGCGCGCCCGGGAAGATTATGTGACGACGGTTTGCGACGTCCTCGATCGGCGCCCGGTTGAGGTGCTTCAGGGCGAGATCAAGGGCTTCGAACTCACGTTCCGCACGATTAAGCCGGCGCGGCCGATCGGCGAATGCGAACGCATCGGGGCCGGAATCTTTGATGACGAAGAGATCTACGGTCCCGAAGCCCTCAGCGCCTTTTTCGGATCATCCTACGAGGCCTTTCTCGAGGCATGTCGCCGCACGGCCGCTCGTCCCAATATGGAAAAATTCGCAGGGATCGACCTCTCGACCGACAGGGACGCCGCCGCCTATGTCTGGACCGTCTATCGTCTGCGGAACGGACGCGACGTCTACGACAAGCGCTACTTCGATCGTCGGCTTCGCCTGCTCCCGCGCCGGGCCTGACGTTCAGCCTTTTTCCCGCCCGCGGCGAATGGCGGTCACGCTTGGCATTCAAACCCGACGGAGCGACCGTGTAGTCGTCCGACACGAGGCGACCATGATCGAGATTCCGCCCTTTTTCGTCCCTTTCGTGGCCGCCGCCGACTACGAGCGTGTGTACGAAGATCTGGCGCGCCATTGCGGCGCCCGACCGCTTCCTCCGGGGGAACGGCTTTACGCCATCACCTTCACCCACCACAGCGACACCTGGACGGCGACCGTCGGACAGCGGCTCGGCGGCGAAAAGATTATCACCCGGAAGGTCAGAGGCGAACGTATCGAGCGCGTACAGCACCTCTATGACAACGCCACGGTCCTCGCGATCTTTCCGGGGCACCCTTACCTCGTGATCCACGACAACAACCGCTCTCAATGGGATAACCCGTTCTACGCAGGCGGCGTGCGCGGGGTTCGGACCTTTCCGGCGGGGTGACGGTCACCGCCGTAGGAACGCCTCAGTCGAGCGGCGATACGACGAGCGTTCGGCGGGCCATCCGACGACGTCGACCTCGCGCGAAGACATCAATGCGGATCCAACAGATGTGACCGCGCCCTGGCGAGGCAGGGACATCAATGGGTCGCCCATGTCGCGGCAGCGCGCGCTCGTATCGTCGAAGAACTGGCCGCGCGGGTGAGCATTTTCAGGTCGGTCTCGTGGCTGGTGTGACTGGGCCGACCGGACACCGAGAGCCGCGCGGTCCATAGACCGTCGCCCTGATCCTCGGCCTCGATCCGGATACGGTCGGCGGCGCGATCCCCGGTGACGCAACCAGGCGACGACGGTGTGGGTGGCGTCAAGTAGGCCACCGCCTCTCCTCATAGATCGATGTCGCGCGATAGTGCGACCGGTAGCCGGTCCCACCGCAGCCTCAAAAGAAGACGTCCAGATATTCTGCTTAGAGTCATTCATGGACTTTGGTGCGGGCGGCCGGGATCGAACCGGCAAGGGCTTTCGCCCGACGGATTTTCGTACCACTTCGGCTTTCGCCGCCGGCCCCGGTTCGGACCGTTCGTGGTCTGGACTATCCCTTCGTCATAGCCCGAAGGCCTTAGACGCCGCCCGTCTAGTCTCTACACCTTCCCGCCAGAGACGGGCTTGGCTCGGGATCGCCATCTGACAGGGTTCCCCGACTTTGAGCGGTTCTACGTCCGGGGTTTCCCCCGGCGCACTCAATCCTCAGCTTAAGTCCGTTGCGTCTACCAATTTCGCCACGCCCGCAGGCTGAAGCGTCTCTATAGCTGCGTTCGTGCTGCGCCCCAAGGCGAGTTCAGTCGACGTCCGTCGCCTGACTGCTCGCCCCCCGCCGTTTCGCGGGCTTGGGCTTGCGGACGTTGATGGCCGAGGCATCCAGCACGTTCTTGATGTGCGAAGCATAGTACTTCTCGATCATCTCGACGCTGGTCCGGCAGTTCTTCGCGACCTGGTAGATGTCGGCCCCCTCCATCAAGCGCATCGAGATGTAGGTGTGGCGCAGGCTATAGGCCGTGCGGGGATTGCCCTCTCGGTCCCTCTTCAGATCGAGCTCGTCGAGGACCGCATTCAGCAGTTCGCGCTGAACCAGACCGAACACGAGATCAGTCGGCTGGCCATCCTTGCGTTTGCGAACCCGTTCGAAGGGCAGCACCGCGCCGGGCATGCTTTTGCAGAACCCGGTGCCGCGCTTGCCGCGTACCTCGATCTCGAGAATCCGCTCACCGGTCGAATCGTCCTTAACGATGGAGACATCGCGGAACTCCAAGCGCTGCGCCTCGTCCGGCCGCAGCCCGGTATTGACCATGAAAAGGATGAAGTCGTGGAACTGTTCGCTTTCCGCGCGCCACCGCTCCTTCTTCGGGTTCTTGGCCCGCTCCCGCGTGGCCTCATAGAGGCGCTTGTACTCTTCGGGAGAGAACCAGGCCCGGTGGCTGACTTTGCCGGAGGCGCGATAGGGACTGGACATATCCGGCAAGGCGGCGATCCACCCCTTGCGGTTCGCGGTCTTCAAGACCTGGCGCAGACAGACCATCTCATTGTGGAGGGTCTGACGGCTCGGTCGCTTCCACGCTCGGAGCTTCCCGATGCGCTCTCGTCCGTTGCTCACGTAGCGAATTCGCTCAGGTTCGGCGGGAGGCGTGACGCGGTGGACTCGGTATTCCTGGATGCGCCCGGCTGTGACTTGCGAGACCGCCAGGTCCCCGAAGTATGGCAACAGGTAGAGCCGTAGCACCCGCGCCTTGCTGGCGACGTACTGGGCGTTGCGTTCGCCCAAGGTCATCGCCTCGAACTCCAGGAGGAAGGCCGAAGCTGCCTCGCGGAACGTCTTCTCTCCCGGCCGCGTCCGCGGCGCTTCAACAGGGATGGAGGGCTGCCCCGGCGCGACGACAATCCCGCCGCGTCGGCGCAGCCGATCCTCCGCGACCCGATCGAGGTACCAGTCGCGCGCATACTCAAGTGCGTAGGCCAGGTTCTCCTGCTTGGTCGACTGCCGATGATTACGACCGCTGAGATAGGTCGCGCACTGCCAGAATCGGCTGTTCTCTCGCCGGTACACATGGACCCGGCCGTCCATGAGCGTGTGAGACTCGGACACATCGCCTCCTTGCCGTCGCCGGCAACTGTGTAAGGCCTGTGTAAGTCTCTAAATCGCCTAACCGCTTGTTTTCACTACGTAAACATACGGTGTTACGGTTTTAAGTCCCTTGCGTCTACCAGTTTCGCCACGCTCGCGCGGAACGGCGTCCGGCCTTGCTTATAGCCGTGAACCGCCTTGGGCGATCAGACTCCCGCGCCGGCGGCCGCCACGGCGCCGATCAGCACGACCCAGCCGATACAGCCCAGAAGGCCGATGCCCGAGCAGATGGCGCCGGCGATGGCCAGGCCCCGGCCCGTCGGCTTGCCCAGGGCGACCAGGCCCAGGACCAGGCCGACGGGCGCCAGGACCCAGGAGATCAGACCCACGAAGGGGATCCAGACGAACAGGATGGACAGAACCCCCAGCACCAGGGAGGCCACGGCCATGCCGTTGGTCGGCTGTGCGGCCGGCGCGGGCGCGGCGGCGTAAGGATCGGCTTCGGACATGGTTCCCCCAGGAAGGCTGCGGCCTCAGCCTCGCATCTGAGGCCGCAGGGTCAAGCGTCGGGTTTCAGTGTTCCGCCGTCGCGGGCCGGGTGGCGCGGAAATCGACGTCGGAATCGGCGATCAGCATGACCAGGGCGGCCCAGGCGGCGACGTTCTGGGTCATCTGGGCCGGGTCGATCTTGTCCAGGGTGTCGTCGGCCGTGTGGTGCAGGTCGAAGTAGCGGCTGCCGTCCTGGCGCAGGCCGAACACCGGCACGCCCGCCGCCGCCAGGGGGCCGATGTCCACGCCGCCATGCAGTTCCGGCTCGCCCGGCAGGACGCCCAGGGGCTGCAGCACCCGCGCCGCGATGCGGCCGAAGTCGGTGGCGGCCGAACCCGGCGGCAGGCCCAGGCCATAGATGCGGTCGGCGCCGAAATCGCTCTCGCCGGCCACGATGTGCCGGGCCACGCCCTCGCCGATGTTGCGGACATAGGCGCCGCCGCCGTTGCCCGTGTCGGTCGGCTGGTTCACCTCTTCGGAGCCGTACAGGACCACGCGGATGGTCCGGGCCGGCCGCCGGCCGCTGTCCATGATCACCTTGGCCGCGGCGATGGTGATGGCGCCGCCGGCCGCGTCGTCGATGGCCCCGGTGCCCAGGTCCCAGCTGTCCATGTGCGAGCCCAGGACGATGATCTCGTCCGGCCTCTGGGCGCCCGGAATGTCGCCGATCACATTGTGCGACTCGGTCTGATAGGTGCGGGCGGTCGAGCTCAGCTTGATGCGGACCGTCTCGCCCATGGCGACCAGGCGCGACACCTGGTCGGCGTCCGGCGCGCTGAGGGCGAAGCTGGGCAGGGGCACCCGGCCGTCGACATAGCGGGTGGTGCCGGTGTGGGGCATGCGATGCTCGTCGCTGCCGGCCGAACGCATGATGAAGGCCACGGCGCCCTTGGCGGCCGCGGCCGACGGCCCGGCCGAGCGGATGCGCGACAGGGGACCATAGCCCGAGCCGTCCTGCATCCGCACCATCTGGCCGGCGTCGACATAGGCGATCTTGCCGTTCAGCGACCCGGCCGGGGCGGCGTTCAGGGCCTCCAGGCTGTCGAAGCGGACGATGTCGGCCTCGACCCCGCCGCGCGGGGTGGCGATGGAATGGCCCAGGGCGGCGACGGACAGGCGCTGGGGCCGGGGGCCGACGATGGCCCCGCTCTCCTCGCCCCGTTCCCAGCCGACCAGGGGGAAGGCCTCGATGCGGACGTTCTGGAAGCCCAGGGTCTTCAGATAGTCGGCGGCCCAGCGGGCGGCGGCCGTCTCGGCCTCGGACCCGGCCGGGCGGGGGCCGAAACGGGTGGTGATCTGGGTCACGTAGTCCAGGGCGACATTGCCGGCCAGGGCCGTGTCGCGCGCCTGTTCCGCCGCGCGGATGACGTCCGCGTCCTGGGCCTGAACCGCCCCGGCGGCGGCCAGCAGGGCGGTGGCGGCCACGGCCGCGGAAAGACGACGGATGCGAGTCATGAATAGCCCTCCAGGCGTTACGGCGCGGACCGTATCCGCGCGGCCGCCGGGGGGTAAAGGCCTATTCGCCCTGCAGATAGGGCTCGACCGGTCCCTGCAGCTTGACGGTCAGGGCCTTGCCCTTGCGGTCGACGCGATTGCCCAGGGCCAGGCGCACCCAGCCTTCGGACACGCAATATTCCTCGACATTGGTCTTGTCCTCGCCCTTGAACCGCACGCCCACGCCGCGCGCCAGCAGTTCGGCGTCGTGATAGGGGCTGTCGGGATCGACGGAGAGACGGTCGGGCAGGGCGTCGGACATGGGGGCGGGCTCGGTTCGCGAAAGCGGGGTTGATAGCGGGCCGCCGGCGCGGCGCCAACCGTTAGGGTCCGTCCTCCATACCGCTCATCCCCGCGAACGCGGGGACCCAGTCCTTTCAAGAGACAGAGCGCTGGGGATGACCGTCATCGGGCGCTTGGAAAGGCCGGATCGCCCAAAACACTGGGTCCCCGCTTTCGCGGGGATGAGCGGTATTGAGTACGGACCCTAAGCCGCCATCCGGTCCAGGGCCGCGCCCACCGGCAGGATGTCCAGGCCCGCGTCTTTCGCCAAGCCGATCAGCCGGTCGATGTCCTCGGGACGGCAGCCATAGGGTGTCGGCCGGTCCGACACGTCATGCCCATAGGCGATCAGCCAGCCGCGCTCGTCCGCCGCCTGTCGCACCAGGGCCTCCAGGTCGTATCCGGGCAGGCGGCGCGATTCCAGGCCGATGGCCTGCAGGTTGGCC
>NZ_JAHBYB010000040.1 GCF_019636155.1 Brevundimonas sp.
GTCGGTGAAGATCTCCTGCCCCTCGGCGGCCGGCAGGGCGCACGACGCCTGGGGCTTGGGCGGCCCCGGCTTCACCTCGACCAGGCACATGCGGCAGTTGCCGGCGATGGACAGCCGCTCGTGATAGCAGAAGCGCGGAATCTCGTGCCCGGCGCGCTCGGCGACCTGCAGCACGGTCATGCCGGGCTCGAACTCGGTTTCGACGCCGTTGACCTTGGCGATAGGCATCAGCGGGCCTCTTGTGCGACGGCGGGCGCGGCCGCCGAAGTCGGAAGGGTTACGGTCTGGGTCTGGTCGTCACGCGACAGCACGACCTCAGCCCCGCGAACGGCGCAGGCGAAGCTGAGGCGGCCGCCATCGACCGGCGCGGCCCATGACACCTGGCCCGTCGCAGGATCATAGGCCACGGCTTGGCCGTCCTGTCCGTACTGGATCAGCACGGCCCGGCGGCAGGCCTCCTCCGCCGAGGCCGGGGCCGCCACGAGCGGCGCCGGCGCGGCGTCGGCCACGGGCGCCAGCGCGGCGGGCGCAGACGTCTCTTCGCGCTGCCCGCAGGCGGACAGTGCGATCACACCGACAGCGATGAGGGGAAGCGCGCGCATCGCCCTACTCCGCCGCCACCGCATGGCCGACGAAGTTCGCGCGGCGGGTGCGGTATTGCTGGATACGGTCCTCGATCTCGTGGCGGAAGTGGCGGATCAGCCCCTGGACCGGCCAGGCGGCCGCGTCGCCCAGGGCGCAGATGGTGTGGCCTTCCACCTGACCGGCGACGTCCAGCAGCAGGTCGATCTCGGACGGGTCCGCCTCGCCCACCGCCATCCGTTCCAGCACCCGCCACATCCAGCCGGTGCCCTCGCGGCACGGGGTGCACTGGCCACAGCTCTCATGCTTGTAGAAATAGCTGATGCGGGCGATGGCCTTCACCAGGTCGGTGGACTGGTCCATGACGATCACCGCCGCCGTGCCCAGGCCCGAACGCATTTCACGCAAGCTGTCGAAATCCATCAGCGCGGTCTCGGACATCTCGCGCGTGATCAGGGGCACCGAGACCCCGCCCGGAATGACCGCCTTCAGGTTCGACCAGCCACCGCGCACACCGCCGCAATGCTCTTCCAGCAGCTGGCGCAGCGGGATCGACATCGCCTCTTCGACATTGCACGGCCGGTTCACATGGCCGCTGATCGACATCAGCTTGGTGCCGGTGTTGTTCGGGCGGCCGAAGCCGGCGAACCAGTCGGCCCCGCGCCGCAGGATGGTCCCCACGACGGCGATGGATTCGACGTTGTTCACCGTGGTCGGGCAGCCATAGAGGCCCGCGCCCGCCGGGAACGGCGGCTTCAGGCGCGGCTGGCCCTTCTTGCCCTCCAGGCTTTCCAGCAGGGCCGTTTCCTCGCCGCAGATATAGGCCCCGGCGCCGTGGTGGATATAGACGTCGAAGTCCCAGCCGTGGACGTTGTTCTTGCCGATCAACTTGGCCTCATAGGCCTGCTTGACCGCCGCCTCCATGCGCTCGCGTTCCAGCACATATTCGCCGCGCAGATAGATGTAGCAGGCGTGGGCCTGCATGGCGAAGCTGGCGATCAGGCAACCTTCGATCAGCAGGTGCGGATCATGGCGCATGATCTCGCGGTCCTTGCAGGTGCCCGGCTCG
>NZ_JAHBYB010000005.1 GCF_019636155.1 Brevundimonas sp.
GTCGCACCCGAGCCAGGTCCTGGCCGTGGGCGACACGGTCAAGGTGCAGATCGTCAAGATCAACCCGGACACCCAGCGCATCAGCCTGGGCATGAAGCAGCTGCAGTCGGACCCGTGGGACGGCGTGGAAGCCAAATATCCGGTCGGCGCCAAATACACGGGCCGCATCACCAACATCACCGACTACGGCGCCTTCGTGGAGCTGGAAGCCGGGGTCGAGGGCCTGGTGCACGTCTCGGAAATGTCGTGGACCAAGAAGAACGTCCACCCGGGCAAGATCGTCTCCACCTCGCAGGAAGTGGACGTGGTCGTGCTGGACGTCGACAGCTCCAAGCGCCGCATCTCGCTGGGCCTGAAGCAGGCCCAGGACAATCCGTGGGACGCCTTCGTGGCCAACCACCCGGTCGGCTCGACCGTCGAGGGCGAGGTCAAGAACGCCACCGAGTTCGGTCTGTTCATCGGCCTGGACAACGACATCGACGGCATGGTGCACCTGTCGGACCTGGACTGGAACGTCTCGGGCGAGGAAGCCATCCAGCGCTATCGCAAGGGCGAGACCGTCAAGGCCAAGGTGCTGGACGTCGACATCGAGAAGGAACGCGTCTCGCTGGGCATCAAGCAGCTGGGCGGCGACCCGATGGAGGGCGACACCTACAAGAAGGGCCAGCAGATCACCGTCACCGTCAGCGCGGTTGAGACCGGCGGCATCGAGGTCAAGTTCGGCGAGGACGACGCCCCGGTGTCGGCCTTCATCCGCAAGTCGGACCTGTCGCGCGACCGCAACGAGCAGCGCACCGAGCGTTTCGCCGTGGGCGACCGCGTCGACGCCATGATCACCGCCGTGGACAAGGCCACCCGCCGCGTCTCGGTCTCGATCAAGGCCCTGGAGATGAAGGACGAGCAGGAGGCCATCGAACAGTTCGGGTCGTCGGACTCGGGCGCCTCTCTGGGCGACATCCTGGGCGCCGCCCTGCGCGAAAAGGCCGGCAAGGAGTAAATCCCCGGCCTCGCCCCGAGCCGCGAGACGCCGCGCGTCGAGCGTCGAGCGTCAGGGCGAACAACATGCCCTCAAGCAGCAAGCGACCGCGTCGCGAGCGGTAGGGCAGACCAGAATGAGGGCGGCCGGAGCGATCCGGCCGCTCTTTTTTCGCCCCGAGTCGGGCCGGTCGGCGGGAATTGGCGGCAATTATCGTGATGAATCCGACATCGGGGGCCTTTTTCGCGCGGCAAGCGACCGCTAGGGTGGCGCCGCGGCCGAGATGACGGCCGCGCCTCGGGGCTGCGGTCCGGTAGAAGGCGGGGGCCTTTGAATGATCAAGTCTGAGTTGATTGAGAAGCTGGCGGCCGAGAACACCCACCTGACCCACGCCGAGGTCGAGCGGGTGGTCAATATCGTGCTGGGCCAGATGACCCAGGCCCTGGCCGACGGCGGCCGGGTCGAGCTGCGGGGCTTCGGCGCCTTTTCGGTGCGGTCGCGCCCGGCGCGCCTGGGCCGCAATCCGCGCACGGGCGAGACGGTGGACGTCCCGGCCAAGTCGGTGCCCTTCTTCAAGAGCGGCAAGGAGCTGCGCGAGCGGCTGAACGCCTCCGGAGACGCCTGAGCATGGGGCTGCTGACCGAATTCCGCGAGTTCGCGGCGCGCGGCAATGTCGTGGACCTGGCGGTCGGCGTCATCATCGGCGCCTCGTTCGGCAAGATCGTCACCAGCCTGGTCGAACAGGTGGTGATGCCGCCGGTCGGCCTGCTGCTGGGCCGGGTGGACTTCTCGAACCTGGAATGGGTGCTGGTCCCGGAAAACCCGGCCACGGAGGCGATCGAGAAGGTGTCGATCCAGTACGGCGCCTTCATCAACACCGTGATCCAGTTCCTGATCGTGGCCTGGGTGGTGTTTCTGATGGTCAAGCTGATCAACAAGATGCGCCGCGAACAGGCGGCCGAGCCCGAAGCGGCCGCCCCGACGCCGACCGAGGCCCTGCTGGCCGAGATCCGCGACGAGCTGAAGGCCCGGCCGCGCGGCTGAAGCGGCCTTAGGGTCCGTATTCAATACCGCTCATCCCCGCGAAAGCGG
This sequence comes from Brevundimonas sp., assembly GCF_019636155.1. GTDB lineage: Bacteria > Pseudomonadota > Alphaproteobacteria > Caulobacterales > Caulobacteraceae > Brevundimonas. The sequence goes on from NZ_JAHBYB010000005.1 coordinate 2,069, forward strand.
GGACCCAGTGTTTTGGGCGATCCGGCTTTTGCAGGCGCCCGATGACGTTCATCCCCGGCGCACTGCCTCGCAAAAGGACTGGGTCCCCGCTTTCGCGGGGATGAGCGGAGGATATGGGATGATTGATTTCGCTAAGCTTTAATTGAATCCGGGCCCTAGCCGCTGACCGGCGACTTGTCGCGCCAGCCCAGGGGCCGGCTGGCGGCCTCGAGGATGCGGCGCCGGGCCCTGGCGGCCGGCGGCTCGCGCAGGCAGACCGCATAGTCGCCGTCATAGGGGGTGGGCGACCACAGGTCGGGATCGGGCGCATCCGAAGCGAAGCGCACATGGCAATGACCCCAGCCGCCTTCGCGCCGCGCGCGCGCGGCCAGCGGCCCCAGCTGTTCCAGCAGGCGCGGCGACACCATCTGCAGCCTGACCTTGGCCGCGCCCAGGCGGCGGGCGTTGCCGATCAGGGCCCGCGTCAGGGCGGGAACGGCCTCGGCCTCTCCGTCCAGGGCGATCAGGTCCAGCACCTCCACCACCGGCGGGTCGATGATCGACCCCTTGGCGACCGTCGCCAGGGCCATCCCGGTGATGGCCGAACCGCGCCAGAAGGCCAGGATCAGCGGCGCGCGCCGAAGGTCGGGGTCTTCCAGGCGCCAGCGCAGCATGGCCGGGCTTCGATCCGCCACCAGCCGCCCCTGTGAGACCAGGGCCTGCCAGAAGGCGGCATAGGCCGACCGGTCGCCCAGGTCGGCCAGGCGCGTCACCGCCCCGTCCAGCCTGAGATCCGGCGTCCGGTCCAGCCGGGGGTTCATCAGCCGCTCACCCCGCCCATCGGCCAGCCGCGGCCGGGCCCGGATGGCCGCACGCCAGGCGCGGCCTTCGAGGCAGGCCAGGGGATCGACGGTCCAGGACAGTTTGAGGGAATGGGTTTGCGGCCAGGCCTGCATGCCGTGGCGGGCGTAGAGCGGGGCCGAGCGCGGGTTGGCGTTGAAGGTCCAGGCGGCGAACAGACCGGGCTGGTCCAGCAGGGCCCTGACCAGATGACGGCTGCGCCCCCTCTGGTCCGGCGGCACGATCAGGTTGAAACCGGTCGCCCCGAACAGCATCCGGTCGCCCAGGCGGAACCGCTGCAGCCAGTTGCCCAGACAGGCGGCGGGCCGGTCCTCGGCGTCGGCCACGACCCAGCCCAGGGGCGCCTTCGCTTCCATCAGGGCGGGATTGGCCGCCGCCCAGCGCCAGCCGGCCGCGCTGCGGGCGGCCCAGCCCACACCGGCGTGCAGATCCGCGACGGCCGGGGCGTCGCCGATGACAAGGGGTCTGACGGGCATGGTCACTCCGTTCCGGAACGGGACAATCCCCCTGCCCCGATGCAAGCTCCGATCCTGGCCGGGATCCTGGCCGGGCGGCGCGAGAGGCGCATTCCCGACTCGCCCGAAACCGGGTATCCAGGGGGACTTCGGGGGAGCAGCAAATGAAGCTGGACGGAAGGCTGCACTGGGGGCTGGCGGCCCTCGTGGTCGCCGGCAACATGATCGGGTCGGGCGTCTATATGCTGCCCGTGGCCCTGGCGTCGACCGGCAGCTCCAGCCTGATCGGCTGGGTCATCGCGGGCTTCGGCGCGGTCAGCCTGGCCCTGGTCTTCGCGGCCCTGGGACGCACCCTGCCGGAGGCCGACGGCCTTCCGGGGTTCGCCGAGAGCGGCCTGGGCCGGTTCTTTGGGTTCCAGACCACCCTGGCCTTCTGGGCCGCGGCCCTGGTCGGCAATGTCGCCATCGCCGTGGCCGCGACCGGCTATCTGTCCTTCTTCTTCCCGGTGCTGAAGACGCCGGTGGGGGCGACCCTGTCCAACCTGGCCCTGATCTGGCTGGTGACGGGAGCCTATATACTGGGGGTGCGGACGGCGGCGCGGCTGGCGGCGGTGACCCTGGTCATCGGCCTGGCGCCGATCGTGGTGGCCATCTTCGCCGGCGCCGGGGCCTTCGACCCCGAGGTCTTCCGTGCGTCATGGAGCCCGTCGGGCGAACCCCTGGTCAAGAGCCTGCCCGCCTCGCTGGTGGTGATCTTCTGGGCCTTCCTGGGGGTCGAAAGCGCCGCCGTCCTGTCCCAGCGCGTGCGCGATCCGTCGCGCGACGTGGGCCGGGCCTCGGTGGCCGGGGTGATCCTGGCCACCGTCATCTATGTCGCCGCATCGGCCGCCGTCTTCGGGGTGATCCCGGCCTCGGTCCTGGCCCAGTCCTCCAGCCCCTATGCCGACCTGATCGCGCGGGTGTTCGGGGCCTCGATCGCCGGGGTCGCGGCGGCCTGCGCGGTGATCAAGGCCACCGGCACCCTGGGCGGCTGGGTCATGATGGCCGGAGAGACCGCCCGCGCCGGGGCCCGCCAGGGCTATCTGCCCAGGGGATTCGGACAGGGCGACCGCACCACCCGCGCCACCCCCCTGCTGGGCGGGGCCGTCATGTCCATCGTCGCCCTGCTGTCGAGCCAGGCCAGCCTGGGCGACCAGTTCGGTTTCCTGATCGGGGTCACCTCGGTCCTGACCCTGGCGGTCTATGCCGTCTGCTGCGTCAGCCTGCTGCGCCGGGCGACGACGGTCGGGGACATGGCCATCGCCGTGGTCGGACTGATGTTCGCCATCGCCGCCGTCGCGGCCGCGGCGCCCAACTATATCGTGCCGACCTTGATCTTCGTGGTGGTCGTCGGCCTGGCCTGGGCGGTCTGGATCCGGGGGCGGCCCGCGCCGGGCGAGGCGGTCCAGGACGACCCCGCCGAGGCCGCCCCGGAATCCTAGAGCGAAATCGGTTCAGCTGGACGCAGATCCAACTGAACCGAAAATGGTCTGGCGGCTCAGGGAGCCAGGAAGGCGTCCACCGCCCGGGCGAAGGCCTGGGGCTGGTCCATCATGATGAAATGCCGCGTGCCGTCGATACGGACCAGGCGCACACCCGGCAGGTCGGCATATTGCGACGACCACATGGCGTCGGCCATGGCCGCCGGGGCGCCGCCATCGGCATCGGAGGCGTAGAGGGCGGTGACCGGGGTGGTCATGCCCGCCAGCAGCGGCCGCATGTCGGTGGTCATCACGTCCCGCATGGCCGAGGCCAGGGCGTGCCGGTCGGTGGCCAGGGACCAGTCCACGATCCGGGCGCGGTCGTCGGCGCCCTTGGCCATGCCTGTCGCCGTCTGGCGCTGGCCAGCCAGGAAGTCGGCCTCGGACGAGGACAGGACGATGGAGGCCATGCTGTCGGCCGCCGGGCGCAGGCTGTCGGCCGTGGCCGTCGGCCCCATCAGGGCGCCGAAGAAGGGCAGGCTGTCGACGCTGAGCAGCCGGTCGACCTGGTCCGGATGCTGCTGGGCCAGCATCAGGCCGGTCAGGGCGCCCATGGAATGGCCGATCACGGCGGGGCGGCCCGAGGTCTGCTCGGCGACATAACGGCTGAGTTCGTCGACCATGGGCTGCATGAAGGCGCCGTCGCCATGGGTCCAGGGTTCGCCGGCGAAGCCCGCCAGCTGGACCAGATGGACCCGGTGCGTGGCCTTCAGCCGGTCGGCCTCGGCCCGCCAGACTTCGCGCGACGAAGCCAGGCCGGGGATCAGGATGACGTCAGGCCCTTGTCCGACCACCTCGACCGACAGACGGTCGGAAGTGAAGGCGGGGCTGGCCTGGACGGCAGGGCTTTCGGCGCGCACGGCGCCGGCCGCGCCGCCCACGACCAGGGCGGCGGCCGAGGCCAGGAACAGGGCGCGCAGGACCGGATGGCCCGCGGAGGGAAGGTGGTTCAGCATGGGAGTCTCTCTAATGTAAGGTTATCCTGACGTGACGGTCAGGCGTGGGGGTTGTCGAAAATCTCTTCCACCGGTCGGGCGAAGATCGCGGCGATGCGATAGGCCAGGTCCAGGGAGGGATCGTGCTTTTCGGTCTCCAGGGCGTTGACCGCCTGGCGCGACACGCCCAGCCGATCGCCCAGTTCCTGCTGCGTCCAGCCGGCCTCGGCCCGCAGCACCTTCAGACGGTTCCGCATCAGCGCGTCGTCCGGATCAGGGGGGTGACCACCCCGAACAGGGCCCAGAACAGCGGATAGATCATCCAGGCCGGGACGTGGGGCGCGTCGCCATAGCTTTCCATAAAGCCCCAGGCGGTGGCCAGGGCCATGGCCAGGCCCGAGGCGACGATGAACCGTTTGGCCATCAGGGCGCGCATGAACTCGTCGCTGTCGTTCATCAGGGCCAGGGTGGCCCAGATCTGACCCGCCACCGGGGCGGCGACGACCAGGCCCAGGGCCAGGCCGCCGACGCGGCCGATGTCGTCGAAGGCGCCGAAGATGGCCGCGACATTGATGGCCGTATAGCCGGTCATGAAGGCGGCGGTTCGGGCGAGATATTTCTTGTGGGCGCTGGTCCCACGGGCGGAAGCCATTTCCATGTCGATCTCCTTGTGTAAGGACAACCTGACATGGCCAATATGTCATGTCAACCTGACAAAATGTAAGGCCATGATGACAGGTCGACGCCCCTTTGCCGGCAAGGGCGAGGGCCCTATCCTGAGGTCATGCCCGCCGCGCCCCGCATCGCCGCCGCCAGCCTGTTCCGCCCCGAGGACTGGGCGCCGTTCCAGCGGCGCTCGGCCTGGATCGGGCCGCTGCTGGTGCTGCATTGCTGGGCCGCCATCGTCGCGGCGGTGGTGGTGGGCGTGGTCTGGCCCTGGTTGATCCCCCTGTCGATCATGATCGTCGGCACGCGCCAGCTGGGCCTGGCCATACTGATGCATGAGGCGGCGCACGGCGGCCTGTCGCCCAATCCGCGCCTGAACGATTTTCTGGGTCACTGGCTGTGCGCCGTGCCGGTGGGGGCCAGCCTGGCCGCCTATCGCCCCTATCACCTGTCGCACCACAAATACGCCCAGCAGGCGGAAGACCCCGACCTGCCGCTGTCGGCGCCGTTTCCGGTGACGCGGGCCTCGTTGCGGCGCAAGCTGGTGCGCGACCTGACGGGCCAGACCTTCTTCAAGCAGAGGGTGCTGTTCGCCCTGAAGGCTTTCCGCGACGCCCGCGACGAGGACCTGGCCGAGGGGGCCGTGGTCACCGGAAAATCGGTCGCGCCCTTCCTGCTGGTCAACGCCGGCCTGTTGGCGACCTGCGCCCTTATGGGGGCCTGGTGGGCGTGGTTCGTGCTGTGGCTGCTGCCGATGGCGACCTGGTTCCCGATGGTGACGCGGATCCGCAACATCGCCGAACACGCCTGCGTCGAAGGCTCGAGCGACGACGCCTTCCGCGCCGCCCGCACCACGCGCGCGAACTGGCTGGCGCGGGCCTTTATCGCCCCCTACTGGGTCAATTTCCACGCCGAGCATCACCTGTTCATGCACGTCCCCTGCTGGCGCCTGCCTGACCTGCATCGCGCCCTGCACGCCCGGCCCGAGGGGGCGCGGATGGAGGTGGCGGACGGCTACGCCCAGGTGCTGAAGACGGCGACCGCGCGGGCATGACGATCAAGGATCCGGCGGCCTTCATCGTCGCCAACACCCGGCTTCAACCCGTGCCCCATGCGCCGGAAATCTCGCTGTGGCTGGCGGACGAGGTGACGCCGATCTGGCGGCTGACGGAGGAGGAGCTGGGCCGAATGGGCCTGCCGCCGCCCTTCTGGGCCTTCGCCTGGGCGGGGGGACAGGCGCTGGCGCGGTGGCTGCTGGACAACCCGGATGAGGTGCGGGGCAAGACGGTGGTGGATTTCGCGGCCGGGTCGGGCCTGGTCGGGATCGCGGCGATGAAGGCCGGTGCGGCGCGGGTGCTGTGCGCCGACATCGACCCCTTCTGCGGGGCGGCCGTGTCCCTGAACACGGCGGCCAACGGCGTCGCGGCCGACTTTACCCCGCGTGACCTGCTGGAGGCGCCGCCGCCGCCAGTGGACGTGATCTGCGCCGGGGACGTCTGTTACGAACGGCCGATGGCCGACCGGGTGCTGGACTGGCTGGCCCAGGCCAGGGCGGCCGGGACGCGGGTTCTGATCGGCGATCCGGGCCGCACCTATTTCCCGCGCGAAGGCCTGACCTTCCTGGCCGAATACCGGGTCCCGACGACACGGGAGCTGGAGGACCAGGAGATCAAGCGCTCGGCGGTCTGGGCGCTTTAGGCCGCCGTCAGCCGCGCGGGGCTGGGGCGTCGCCGGTCTTGACCGGGGCGCCGGCGAACTCGTCCGCATAGGCCGGGGCCAGAAGGGCGCGCAGGGCGGTCTGGGGCACCACCACCTCATACGGCCCCTCGGCATAGGGGCCCAGCTGATAGGCGCCGATCAGGAAGGTCAGCCCGCCTGCCTTGCCCGCCACCGTGCCGGGGGTCAGGACGAAGGGCGTCTCCAGCGCCTTGGGGCAGGACCACATGGAGCCGTTCAGGGACACCGGCTCGGCGTCGGGCACGCGCTGGCGCTTGGCGGCGTTGGCGGCGGCGCACAGGGCCTGGTCCAGGGCGCGCGTATCGACCCCCTTGCGGAACAGGTCGGCGACCGTGATCTGGCGCTTCAGCGCCTTGTCCCACAGCACCCCGGCGAACAGGGTGTTGCCGTGGGCGCCGCCGGTGAAGTCGTAGTCCTGGCGTTTCAGGCTGAACAGCTTGCCGGTCTCGGCGCCGGGCTGGACCTCGATGATCTTTTCATAGGGGGCCATGCCGCCGTCGCCGCCCGCCTCGGTCCGGTCGGCCTGGGCGCCCTCGACGAACTGGCGCAGGTCACGGACGGCCCCGGCATAGAGGGCGGCGTGCAGGTCCGGCTGGGTCTTCAGGGCCGGGGGCAGGGTCAGCTTGACCGAGGCGAAGGCGTTCTTGCTCTCGTAGGCCAGGGGGGCGCCGGCCTCGGCCGGGGTCGCGGCGGGTGCGGCGGGCGGTGCGGCCGGATCGGCGGCCTTTTCCCGATCCCGGTTGCAGGCGGCCAGGGTCAGGGCGGCGGCCGAGGCGACGATCAGAAGGCGCAGGACGGGAGACGGAGAGGTCATGGGGAGGAGGCTCCGATATTGCGGTCTCTACACTAACGCGCCGAGGGCGATGGCGACCAGCAGGATCAACCCCGCCTCGCGGTTCGACTTGAACAGCCGCAGGGCCAGGGACGGATCGTCGGGCCTCAGCGACCGGACCTGCCAGGCCAGATGGGCGGCGTAGGCGACCAGCACGCCGAAATAGCCGGCGCCCAGATCGGCGGACCATCCGGCCGCGGCGGCGAAGACCAGGGCCAGGCTATAGAAAATCCCGACACCGACTTGCACCCGGCCGCCCAGGCGCCGGGCCGAGGATTTCACCCCGACCATGGCGTCGTCCTCTATGTCCTGAAGGGCGTAGATCGTGTCGTAGCCCAGGGTCCAGAACACCCCGCCCAGCCATAGCCACAGCCCCGCCCAGACCAGGGGGGTGAAGGCGCCCAGCAGCGGATAGAGCCCGGCGGTGGTCACGAACCCGCCCGCCGCCGCATAGCCCATCAGGGCGCCCCAGTTGAAGGTCAGGCCCAGCCAGGCCTGGGGCCACCAGGTGATCCGCTTCATGAAGGGATAGGCCGCCACCAGGCCGAGCGACGCCACGCCCAGCAGCACCGCCGTCAGGTTCAGCGTCAGCAGGATCAGCAGGGCCGTCAGGCTGCATCCGGCGATGAAGGCCAGGGCGGCGCGGACGCTGATCCGGCCGGACGCCACGGGCCGTGCGGCCGTGCGGGCCACCTGGCGGTCGATGTCGCGGTCGACGATGTCGTTGAAGGCGCACCCCGCCGCCCGCATCAAACAGGCCCCAAGGGCGAAACCGATGAACAGCCACAACTCATACAGGCCCGGCGCCTTGCGGTAGTGGGCCAGGGCCAGGGCGATCCCCTGCCAGCCGGGCAGCAGCAGCAGCCATATGCCGATCGGCCGGTCGAACCGGCCCAGCTTGAGCCAGGGCTTGATCGCTTCGGGCGCATGGCGGTCGACCCAGTTGCGGCCCGCATCCGGCAGGGGAGCGTCGGCGACCATGGCGATCAGTCCCGGCCCGGGAAGGCCGGCAGGCTCCAGCCCCACAGCAGGGCCCCGGCGCGCAGGCCGAAGCCGGCCACGGCCGCGACGACGGCGGCCGGCCAGGGATCGATCCCCACCAGCCGCAGGCCGACGAAAAGACTGGCCGCCAGAAGCGCCGCCGAGACGGTGATCTCGCGCCGCAGCAGGATGGACGGCTGGCCCGCCAGCAGGTCGCGAACGATGCCGCCGACACAGGCCGTCAGGGCGCCCATGACGATGCAGATCAGAGGGGTGGCGCCGGCCGCGCCGGCCTTGGCCGCGCCCAGGACGCCGTAGGCGCTGAGCCCCAGGGCGTCCAGCCACAGCAGCAGGCGGAACCGCCAGGGCCGGCGCCCCAGCATCCAGATGGCCACGGCGGCGGCCACGCAGACGGCGACATAGCGCCAGTCCTGGACCCAGAAGACCGGAACCCCGATCAGCAGATCCCGCAGGGTGCCGCCCCCGACCCCGGTGATGGCGGCGAAGAAGACGAAGGTGACCAGGTCGTGCTTCTCGCGCGCGGCGGCCAGGGCGCCGGTGGCGGCGAACACCGCCACCCCGGCGAAGTCCAGCGCCCCCAGGACGGTCTGGGGATCGGTGATGGCCGGATCGACCAAGGGGGCGCTCACGCCGCGGACTCCAGGCGGATCTCGCCACGCCGCACCGCGCCATACCAGCCCCACAGAAGGTGCGCCGCCACGCCGCGATGAGGCCGCCACCGTTCGGCGCGGACATAGGCCTGTTTCTCATTGGGCCGCGTCGCCGCCCCGTCAGCCCAGCGCATCGCCTCCTGCAGCGCCACATCGCCGCCCGGAAAGACGTCGGTGCGGCCTTCGCAGAACATCAGATAGGTCTCGGCGGTCCAGCGGCCGACCCCCTTGAGGGCGGTCAGGGTGGCCACGGCCTGGTCGTCCGACAGGGCCTGCATGCGCTCCAGGTCGACCCGCCCCTCGGCCTGGGCGTGGGCGATCTCATGGCCGTAGCGGGCCTTCTGGCCCGACAGGCCGAAGGCGCGCAGGGTCTCGACATCGCGCGCCAGCACCGCCTCGGCCGTCACGGCGCCCAGGCCGTCGCAGACCCGGCGCCAGATGGAGGCGGCGGCGGCGACCGACACCTGCTGCTCCACGATCATGCGGAACAGACCCTCGAATCCGCCGGGCCGCAGCCGCCATTCGAACACCGGCGCCTCGGCGTGCGCCCGCGCCAGGGCGGGGTCGGCCTGGGCCAGGGCCGCGCGCATGGCGGCCAGCTGTTCCGGAGTGGGGGCGACGGGCATGGCCAGACCTTAGCCGTCCCGGCGCCGGGGGCAAACGACCCTATGCGGATCGGGGCCGCATTCCGCTATCGTGGCGGCATGTTCGCCACCCGTTTCGCCCCCTCGCCGACCGGCCGGCTGCATCTGGGCCACGCCTTTTCCGCCCTGACCGCCTGGATGGCCGCCCGGGAGACGAGCGGGCGGTTCGTGCTGCGGATCGAGGACACCGACTTCACCCGCTGCCGGCCCGAATACGAGGCGGGCGCCTATGAAGACCTGGCCTGGCTGGGCCTGGACTGGGAGACGCCGGTGCGACGCCAGTCGGAGCATCGGCCCGACTACGACGCGGCCCTGGAGACCCTGCGGGACCAGGGGGTGCTGTACCGCTGTTTCCGGACGCGCAAGGAACTGATGGCCCTGGCCGGGGCGGCGCCGCATGGCGACGATCCGGCGGACGCCCAGGCCTTCACCGGCGGTCCGGCGCCCGCGGATGAAGAGGCGGAACGGCTGGCGCGCGGCGAGGCCTTCGCCTGGCGTCTGTCGCTGCGCGCGGCCGAGGCGCGGCTGGGCGGCTTCGACCGTCTGACGTGGGTCGAGGAGGGGCTGGAGCCGGGCCCGCGCCGCGCCGCGCCGCAGATGCTGGGCGACATGGTGGTGGGGCGAAAGGACATCGGGGCCGGCTATGTCATCGCCTCGGTCGTCGACGACGCGGCGCAGGGGATGACCCATATCGTGCGCGGCGTCGATCTGGCGCCCATCACCAGCATGCAGCGGGTGCTGCAGGCCCTGCTGGACCTGCCCACGCCGGTCTATCGCCATCACCGGCTGATCCTGGGTCCGGACGGGCGGCGCCTGGCCAAGCGCGACCGGGCCGCGACCCTGGCCGATCTGCGCGAACGGGGCGTGACGGCGCAGGCCGTGCGCAAACAGCTGGGCTTCGCCCCCGCCTGACCCCGATCGGCCCGGCATTCGCGCGGCGAACGTCAGGGCCGCCCCGCCCTCAAGCAGAGAGCCGCCGCGCGGCGAACGTTAGGGCCCGAACATGCCCTCAAGCAGCGAGCGCCCGCGGCGCGAGCGTTAGGGCCAGCACAAAAAACAGGCGCGGCGGGTTTCCCCGCCGCGCCCGCGAACGCTTGGAAGTCGAACGGTTTTAGCCGATCAGCTTCAGGTCCACCGCCGCCGTCTTGCCGCGCTGGGTTTCCAGCTCGTATTCGACCTTGGCGTTCTCATCCAGGCCCGCCAGGCCCGCCTTCTGAACGGCGGTGATGTGAACGAACACATCCGAGCCGCCGCCTTCGGGCTGGATGAAGCCGAAGCCCTTGGTGGGGTTGAACCACTTAACCGTGCCGGTCGCCATGTCTTGCGTCTCCGTAAACGCGCTTTCCAGGCGGGCGTCCCGCAGGATCGCCCGTCAGCCCAACTGGACAGCTCGTTCGGTAGAAAGAGCGAGAACGCGGCTATGGACGCCGCGCCGTATCCGGACTGCGGCGATGTTTTCCCCTGACTGTCGAGGTCGGTCAACGGAAAAGCGATTCGCGCCGCAGGCGAACAAGGTTACCGTTTCAGGCGCACAGGCCGCGCGGCGCCCCGTCCAGGTGCAGGTGGTCGGCGTGGGCGGCGTTGTAATCGGGGCTGAGCACGGTCGAGAAGACGCGGCAGGCGCCGTTGCGGATACGCTTCAGGAAGCCCGCGCGCCTGGTCCCGTCCGGCCCCTGGCCGTTCCAGTCGCCCGAGACGCCGATGGTGCGGCCGTCCTCCAGCCGGACCGCCGCCACGTCCAGGGCGTTGGCGCGGGCGTGTTCGCTGGGCCGGTCGTTGACCTGGGTCGAGCCGTAGATGCGCCGGCACGAATAGCTGCCGTAGTTCTCGACCCGCGACACGCCGACGCCGAAGGCGGCCTGGGCCGCCGGCTGCAGCACCTGCCGGTCCCAGATGACGTAACGGACGGCCAGGGGGCACTGCATCACCAGGCCGCCGGGGCTCAGCGGCGTCACCGCCCCGCCGGTGATCCGCACCGCGCCGCGCACGACGCAGAAGCCGCCGTCGTCGCGGTCGGGCGCGCGTTCGACCTGCACCCCCGCCTCGCGCAGCACCTGGATGCAGGCGTCGGTGACGGCCGTGATCTCTTCGGGCGCGGCGCTGCGGGCCAGTTCGAAATCGGCCACCTTGGACGCCGTCGCCGCCCCTACCGGCCGATTCAGGTCCAGCGGCTTCCACGGCAGGTCCTGATGCGGGGCGAACAGGTTCAACAGGGCGAAGCCGGCGCACAGGCCCAGCCCGACCTCCCACAGCAGGTTCCAGAAATCGGCGAAATCCCGGCCCATGGGACGACAGCCTTAACCCTCTGCGAGCCTCTGGCAAAGCGGTCCGCCTTACGGCTTACCTTGCCCGCCCGGCGTCGGTCCGGCAGTCTGACGGGCGTATGAGTGCGCCCTCCCCCGTCCTGGTCCGTCGCGGCGGACCGAATCCGTCGGTCTCGGGCGCCGCCGACCCGGCGAGCCTGACCCCGATCCGGTCGCCCGCGGGCGGCGTCTTCTGCCGCGAGACCCTGAACCTTCCGGCCGGACCCCACACCCTGCGGATGCAGGTGCAGCTTTCGCCCCTGGCGGAACATCAGACCCTGGCCCTGACCGCCGTCCGGGGCGATGTGATCCTGGCGCGCGCGGTTCTGGAGAGGGGGATGCCGGACGCATCGGAGGCCGCGGACGGGCTGATTCTGAGTTTCCACCTGGCCGAGCCGGGCGAGGTGACGGTAGAGGGCGTTGCGGACAGCCATGCCGGCACGACCCACCTGCGCTTCCTGACCCAGGCGCCGGTGGACGACTATCGGGGCAACGAAGCCCTGTTCCGCTTCTTTCCCGAGGGTGACGCCGAGGGCCTGCCGATCAAGAATGTCATCTTCGGCACCACCGCCGTCTGCAACGCCAACTGCTTCCACTGCCCGACCAACAAGGCCTATTCCCGCACCCAGGCCAAGGGCTGGATGGATCCCGACCTGTTCGAGCGGGTGGTGGACGAACTGGCGGCCATCGGCTTCAAGGGCGGGGTCGTGTTCGGCCTGTTCGGCGAGCCGTTGCAGGACCCACTGTTTCCCCGGCGGATGCAGTATATCCGCGAGCGCCTGCCCGAGGCGATCCTGACCCTGTCGACCAACGGCGCCCTCTATGACTCGGACAGGCACCGCGAGGCCTTGGCCCTGGCCGACGACGTGGCGGTGCATGTCGAGGCCGCTTCGCCCGAGGTCTACGCCGCCTCGATGCGCCCGCTGAAGGCCGGCCGAACCTTTCCGCGCGTCGAGCGGCTGCTGGAGGATCGGGCGGGCAAGCCGGCCCATGTCGTGGCGCCCATTCACCGCCGCAACCTGGAGGAGGTCGCCCCCCTGCGCGACGCCTGGGAATCCCGGGGTGCGGGCCGCACGGTCTTTCCCTTCCTGATGAACCGGGCGGGCCAGGCGGACGCCTTCGACGAGGTGGCTCTGGCCCCGGGCGCCACGGGCTGTTCGCCCGACATCCTGTCGGACCTGGTGGTCGACTGGGACGGGACGGTCCTGACCTGCTGCCAGGATTTCCATCGCCGCAGCATCATCGGCAACCTGCGGAGCCAGAGCCTGGCGGAGGTGCTGGCCGGGAGCGCCCGCCGGCGCATGTACGATGCGCTGAACGACAAGCGCTGGAACGCCATCCCGACCTGCGCGGGCTGCAAGAACGACTGCGAAAACACCATAGACGCCCTGGTGGCCGACCGGCTGCGCAAAGGCGACGCGGCGCGCACCTTCCGCGCGCGCGAGTTCCAGGCCAAGGGCGCGGCCGCGACAGGCCCCGATGTCCTGACCGTCTCGGCCCGGCGATCCCTGGCGCAGCGCCTGCGCCATCCCCTGGCGCGGAAGCCCAGAGCCGTGATCTTCGGCCCCTACAAGCCATTGTTCCCCGGCCGCTACCGCCTGCGGTTCGACCTGGCGAACCTGGCCGCCGAAGCGGGGGGGCGGCTGTTGTTCGAAGTCGTGTCGCCGAGCGCCATCCTGGCGTCCCTGCCCGTGGCCGGACCCCGCGAGGGGCAGGTCTTCGAGATGGAGGTCGAGGTCCCCGCCCACGCCCCGCTGGAGTTCCGCGTGCGGGCCGGAGGGGTCAGCTTCGAATTCCGGGGCGTTTCCTCCGTGCGGCTGGAGCCCCAGGCAGGGGGCCGCCGGAATCGGCCGGGATGGACCTGAACGGCCGCCGGCGGCAGGATGGGCCCATGGGCAAGTCCGACGACTATGAGACCGAGCTGGAACGGCTGCAGATCGAACTGGTGGAGACCCAGGCCTGGGCCATCGAGAAGGGGCTGCGTGTCCTGATCCTGTTCGAGGGGCGGGACGCCGCGGGGAAGGATGGGGCCATCAAGCGGATCGTCGAGAACATGGCCCCGCGCCAGACCCGCGTCGTCGCCCTGCCCAAACCGACCGAGCGCGAGACCAGCCAGTGGTATTTCCAGCGCTATGTCCCCCACCTGCCCGCCGCCGGGGAGACGGTGATCTTCAACCGCTCCTGGTACAACCGGGCGGGGGTCGAGCCGGTCATGGGCTTCTGCACCCCGGAAAAGCAGGCCCGGTTCCTGAAGGACGCGCCGCGGTTCGAGCGGATGCTGGTCGATGACGGGGTGCTGCTGATCAAGCTGTGGCTGGACATATCGCGGCAGGAACAGGCCGAGCGGCTGGCCCAGCGCACGACGGACCCGCTGAAACGGTTCAAGGTCTCGCCCCTGGACGCCGAGGCCCAGACGCGCTGGGACGCCTATTCCGCCGCCCGCGACCGGATGCTGGCCGAGACCCATGCGGACCACGCCCCCTGGACCGTGGTGGCCACCGACCGCAAGAAGACGGCGCGGCTGAACATCATCCGCCACATCCTGCGCCGGCTGGACCGGCCGGGCGGCGATGCGCCCAAGCCCGACCCCGAGGTCGTGTTCGCGGGAGACGAGACCAGGGGCAGATTGTCGCCCTGACGTCATGGCGCCGTCGTCGAATCGGGCCTAGGCTTGGCGCCTCAGACAAGGAGGAGCGTGTCTTCAGTCCTGTCGGATCGACCATTCCGCGCCGCCGGCGGAGGGCCTGAGATGCAGGCCCATACGCGATCGCCGGGCGGCGGCTTTCCGGCCCTGGTGCTGAACGCCGACTTTCGGCCCCTGTCCTATTTCCCCCTGTCGATCTGGCCGTGGGAGGAGGCGGTCAAGGCGGTGGTCCAGGATCGGGTCGACGTGGTCTCGACCTATGACCGGATCGTGCGTTCGCCCACGACCGAGTTGCGCCTGCCCAGCGTCATCGCCCTGCGCCGCTATGTCGACCAGCAGCGCCAGCCGGCCTTCACCCGCTTCAACGTCTTCCTGCGCGACGGCTTCGCCTGCCAGTACTGCGGCGAGCGGACCGAACTGACCTTCGACCATGTGACGCCGCGCAGCCGGGGCGGCCGCACGACGTGGGAGAACATCGTCGCGGCCTGCGGTCCCTGCAATCTGCGCAAGGGCGGACGGACGCCCCAGCAGGCGGGCATGCCGATCCGCCGCGCCCCGCACCGGCCCAGCGCCTGGCAGCTGCAGCAGGCGGGCCGCCGCTTCCCGCCCAACCACCTGCACCAGAGCTGGCTGGACTATCTGTACTGGGACATAGAGCTCGAACCTTAGGGTTCTTTTCAGTTGCTCGAAATGGCTCAAACACCCTTGTGGTGGGCAGGTTCAGGGTTCGTTCTTTTACCGCTGATTTCTCGATTATCCTCCGAAATCCTCCCGGCTGGTGACCATGTGGTGACCAAAACCGGGACCAGAAACGGGACCCCTCGCGGGCCCGAGGAGAGATCGAATGGTTCAGAACCCGAGGTCCGGAAAGATCACCAAACGCCTGGTCGACGCCCTGACGCCCGAAGGAGCGCGCTTCACGCTTTGGGACACGCAGCTCAAGGGTTTCGGGGTGCGCGTCGCCGTCAGCGACACCAAAACCTACGTCGTTCGATACAGGACGATCGGCGGCGCTGACCGGCTCCTTCACATCGCTCGCCATGGCGTCGTGACCGCCGAAGAAGCCCGCGAAAGAGCCGCCGCCGTGCTGGCCGAAGTCGCGTCAGGTGGTGACCCTCAGGGGACCAAAGTCGAAAGACGCGAAGAACTGACGATGTCGGAGCTCTGCGACCTCTACATGAAGGAGGGCGTAACGATGAAGAAAGCGACGACCCTTCGGATCGACCGCATCCGCATCGCCCGCCACATCAAGCCCCGGCTGGGAAGGATGAAGGTCACCGATATCGGGCGAGCGGACATCGAGCGGCTGATGGTCGATGTCGGGTCGGGTCGCATTCGCGGAGAGGCGACACCGCACACCCGCGGCGGCATTCATGCGGCCTCTCGCACGGTCGGTCTGCTGGGCGGCATCTTCACGTTCGCCATCGAGCGGGAGTTCGTGAAGACCAACCCCACGCGCGGCGTGAAACGCTACAAGGACAACCGGCGGGATCGCTTCCTCTCGCCAGCCGAACTGGCCCGGCTTGGTGACGTCCTGGCGGAGCTTGAGAAGCACGGGGGCGATCCGCGCCACATCAATATCATCCGCCTTCTGGCGCTGACCGGGGCCCGCAAGAACGAGATCGCCAGGCTCAAGTGGTCGGAGATCGATCGCAACATGGGGATGCTCCGGCTGGAGGATTCCAAGACCGGGGCGAAGGTCATTCGCCTCGGGAGCGCGGCACTGAAGCTGATCGAGGGCCTGCTCGCGAACGGGAGCATCTATGTCTTCCCGGATCGAAGAGATCCTAAACGCCCGATCGCTAATCTTGATTGGGCCTGGGTCGGCATTCGCAAACGGGCCGGGATGGAAGATCTACGTATACATGATCTTCGGCACAGCTTCGCTAGCGCAGGCCTAGCCGGCGGTGAGGGACTTCAGCTCATTGGCAAGCTTCTCGGCCACAGCCACGTCAGCACCACGAGCCGGTACGCCCACCTCGCGGATGACCCGGTACGTGCGGCGGCGGACAGGATCAGCGAGAGCGTCGCCGCCTCTCTCGCGGGCTGGTCGGTTGAGGAAGGACAGACGGCCCATTGAAAGACGGCCGCCCGGTGGATCGCCGGGCGGCCGAAGAGACTGGATGGGATTGGGAGCTAGGCGCTCTCGTGAGCGGCCTCGCCCCAACGTCCGGCTTGGCGAGGCTGGCTCGACGAAGATCGGAGGCCAGAGAGCTGGCTGCGCGCCCACTCATGCAGCAGGCTCTTGGGGTAGTAGGGCGTCCTCCCGAGATGGGTGCAGGGCGGTCCGTCAGACCGGGTGCAGAACACCTTCGCCAGTGTCGATGGCGACCGGCGGATGCCCATGCGCAGAAGCTCGGTGGACGCTTCCTTACGGGTCAGCAGCATTTCCTCAGTTCCGTGAAGATGTAGACCGGCCATGTGGCGCTCCTTTCCGTCTGAACCAGAACTGTGATCAAGCAAGCACTGGCGGGAACGAACTGCAACCAGCGAACATGCGGAGATCACTGAGGAAAATATCGGCACATTGTCCGATCTGTTTCGCTCGGTTTCTATCGGGTCGATCTCTTCTGTTTTCTCACACCCTTGTGATGACACGCACCCAGCGCCACGGCTCCGTCCGCGTCTGCAGGGCCACCCGCAGGTAGTCGCCACGTGCTGCGGTTATCCGGATGCGCTTGCCTGCGCAGTTTCTTAAGAACGGGGCTTTGGAGACTGGGGACGACGGGAATGAAGCTAAAAGACGTGCCGGCGAGCTCGACGGGTGTATCGCAAGCCACACTGACACCAGCCTTGAAGGCGCTGTCGGCGTCCCGATTTCTTGCTGCTCTTCCTCTAGGCGGTCTTTCGCAGGCCGAGGTCGATAAGCTGGTCGGTATCCTCTTGAGGTCGAATGACCTCGTCTCGCAGATGCCTAACCCCTCGCGGCAAACCCGCCGCGACGCCTTCGTCGTGGAAGTCTTGTCCGAGGTTGGGTCCCGGTATGGCGTGGACGTCGCTGCAGCTATCGAGGAGGCATTCGAAGTCCATCGAACGGTCGAAGCGTCCTACCATGCGATTGGGTCGGTGCTGGCTCAGCAACCGCTGCGCAAGCTTGCGCCGCAGGCGGAGCTTGAGGTTCTGCTTGCGAGGCTCGCAGACCGTTCCGAGCAGATGTTCGTGCACGCGCAGCGCGCGATGGAACGCCAAGGCCGACTCAATCTGGGCAACGAAATCCGCAGCGTCGATGACGACGGCGCGGAGTTTTCGATCGACGGCGTGTCGGGCGCCTTCCTTGAGGGGTTCCGCATTCACCTGTCGATGCTTGCTTATGAAGGGTCATGGTTTGCTGCCGACGATGTGATCATCGCCCCTAGCGTCGGTGGCCTCAGCTCGGCTGTGCCGGAGGCTGCGGCCGGCTGCGAGGCGCTGGCCGCGATCTGGCGCCGCTGGGCAAGGTTCGAACGCCGTCGGCGGTTCTGGGGCGGCGAATGGACCCGTCAGCCCGCGCCTGCCGAGTTGGTTGCTGCGCGACCCGTTTCGTCCTCTGACGGACTCGATACGCTTGAGTATATGCCCGGAGAGGCGGAGCTGCTGGACTGGGCGGCATTCGAGCGCAGCAAGGAGGTCGCGATCCAGAGCTTCGCGAAGGCGCTTCTGCTGAAGCAGGGGACGCCGGCAATCACGGACATCTCTGGTGGGCCGGTGGACCTCTTGCCGGCGGCGGCAGTTCGGGACCATGAGCTGAACGGCGCCGGCTACCTCGTCACGGTTCTCGGGCAGGACATCTTCGACGATGACCGTCGCTTCGCTGGCCTACGGTTGGTGGAGTGGCTTCGTGGATACGCGCTGCTAGGCTTGTTGGCTGACCGGGCGTCTGCAGCAGGCGATACGACGCTGAATCGCCATCTCCTGCATTTCGGGAAGGGCGTGCTTGAGGCTCACTTGACGGGCGCGGGGCTCGGGATCGAAGCAGCAGAGGCGTTTATCCGTCATGCAAGCGTCCATCGCCGGAGCGGAGATCTCTTCGACACGCCTCTTCTGCAGCTGCCCGACGGCGAGCTTTTGCTGGTCGGAATGGCGGCCCTGAACGCCGATCCGGGTCAGCTCACGCTTTCGCGCCTCAACAGCCTGGAAGTTGCGCCCAAGGATAAGGGAACGGTGTTCGAACGCGCCGTGATGGACCTCTTTGAGAGCCGAGGTCTGAAGCCGTTCACGATCGACGCAAAGCGCGGGACCGAGAACTACCAACTGGACGTCCTTGTGCCGTGGGGGCGTTATCTCTTCGTCATTGAGTGCAAGAACCGGGGCTTGTCGGACAATCATCCCGAGGCGGGCTTCTACTTCGCCCGGCATATCGACGAGTTCGTCGATCAAACCCAACGCCAGGTCGAGGGGCTGAAAGCTCACCCTGAGCTCGTCGAGCTGGCTGGCGGCATATCGCTCGATGATTACGAGATCGTGCCTTGCATTCTCTTCAGCCAGCCGTTCTCCGAGCCCGACGGCCGGGATGGTGTGCTGATTTCGGACTGGTCCGGCCTGACCCGTTTCTTCGAGGACCGCTACTTCAAGCGTCTCCATCACCATCGGGTTTCCCCGAAACTGGAGGTGGTGCACCGCATCGCGATCTACGATCAGTGGCGCGGCGATACTCCAACGCCTGAGGGCCTGCTGCGCCATCTCCGCACAGCTCCGCAGACAAACCTCATGCTTCATCGCGCGGATGTGCGGCCTGAGCTGTTCCAGGTGACGGGGACATTGGTCGCTTCCACGCTCGAGTACACCAAGGGTGACGAGGACCTTGATGCTCTGGGACCTATCCTCGGCTTCGACCCACAGTCCGTTCGAGACCTTCAGGCAGCGTTCGAAGCGGCGGTGGAAGAGGCGAAGCAAGCCCACAACGCCGCGGCGGACGAAACCGAGACTGGTGAGGTGTAGTGTGCGAAGACGAGCAGAAGCAGGAAAGCCAAGCGCCTCGGCGACGCCGTCTCCATCCCAAGACATCGCGATCCGCGCGGGTATCGTCGCTCAACGCCTGCTCGCCGAGCTTGGCCTGCACTATCTTGATGATCTAGCGCCTGACAGCGCGCGCGAGCTCCTCCGCGCGGCTTGGCGTGAAGCCGCCGGCCAGATGTTTCGGGGACCAGATCTGGATGTCGTTCAGGCGGAGATCGACATCATGATCGACAGCCTAGACATGACGGAGCCGCCACCGCCGATGCGTCGTTCCGAAATGCACTGACGTGATGTGTTGGTTCGAACGGTGGCGGCGGCTATCGGAAGTCCCGCGTCCTCACCCGAATGCCTTCAAGCGACAGGTCAGGGATGTAGATGTCCCGTGCTTTCGGCGTTCGGGCGTCCGGCGCACTACCGCGGTAGACCTCGTCGCCCCGCCCATGCGGCAAGTGGAACTCGCCCCTCCGACCTAGGGACGCCAGGAGGTCCGAGCCGTCGTGCAGCCGCTCGGCGACGATGTGCACCACCTCGCCCTCGCGCTGCACCCTGCCGTCGACCACCAGCAGGCTGGCGCCCAGCACCACCCCCCGCTGCTGCTCGTAGAGGCTTGGCCAGATCACCAGATTGGCCACACCGGTCTCGTCCTCGATCGTGATGAACATCACCCCCTTGGCTGAGCCCGGCTTCTGCCGGACCAGAACGAGGCCGGCGACACGGGTCAGACGGCGGTCGCGCATCGCCGTCCCGTCCACGCAGGTCATCACATGTCGGGCCTGGAGTTCGTCACGCAGAAAGGCCAGCGGGTGGTCCCGCAGCGTCACGCCCACGTGGGTGTAGTCCTCCACCACCTCCTGACCGGCGGGCATGGCCGGCAGGGCCGCGTCCGGCTCGTTCACCTCGGGCACCAACTCTCCCGCCTCCGCCGAGGCCGCCGCGAACAACGGCAGCGGATCGTCGCGCAAAGCCTTGATCGACCACAGGGCGTCGCGGCGCGCCAGGCGCAGCCCGTCCAGAAATGCGTCGGCCTCGGCCAGTCGCGTCAGGGCGCCGACGGGCGTCATCGCCCGTCGCCAGAGATCGTCGATGCTGGCGAAGGGCCGATCCCCGCGGTTCGTCACCAGGCGGGCGGCGTCGCCGTTGGACAGGCCGCGGACCATGCGCAGCCCCAGCCGAACCGCAAACCGGTCTTCCCGATCCGTCGGCTCCAGGGTGCAGTCCCATCGCGAGCTGTTGACGCAGACCGGACGGACCTCGATCCCATGCTCGCGCGCGTCCCGAACGATCTGGGCCGGCGCATAGAAACCCATTGGCTGGGCGTTCAGCAGGGCGGCGCAGAAGACGTCGGGGTGATGGCATTTCAGCCAGGATGAGGCGTAGGCGATCAGGGCGAATGAGGCCGCGTGGCTCTCGGGGAAGCCGTAGGAGCCGAAGCCTTCCAACTGGCTGAAGGTCTTCTCGGCGAACTCGGCCGTATAGCCCCGCTCGACCATCCCTCCGACCAGCTTGTCCTTGAAGTGGCTGACCCCGCCCGTGAACTTGAACGTGGCCATGGCCCGGCGCAGCTGGTCCGCCTCCGACGCCGTGAACCCCGCACACTCGATCGCCACCCGCATCGCCTGCTCCTGGAACAGGGGCACGCCGAGCGTCTTGCCCAGAACCTTCTCCAGTTCCGGCTGGGGGAAGACGACCGGCTCCTTCCCCTCGCGGCGCCGCAGGTAAGGATGGACCATGTCGCCCTGAATGGGCCCCGGTCGAACGATCGCGACCTCGATCACCAGGTCGTAGAAGGTGCGCGGCTTGATGCGAGGCAGCATGGCCATCTGCGCGCGGCTTTCGATCTGGAAGACCCCGAGCGTGTCGGCCTTACGTATCATTGCGTAGGTCTTCGGGTCCTCGGCCGGGATCGAGGCCAGGTCGAGGTTCATGGCCTTGTGCTCGCGCAGCAGGTCGAGCCCGCGCCGCATGCAGCTGAGCATGCCCAGGGCGAGGATATCGACCTTCATGAACTTCAGCGCGTCGATGTCGTCCTTGTCCCATTCGATCACCTGACGGTCCTTCATCGCCGCCGGCTCGATGGGCACGAGATCGTCCAGCCGGTCGTCGGTCAGGACGAACCCGCCCGGATGCTGGCTCAGATGGCGTGGGAACCCGATCAACTGGCGCGACAGGTCCAGTGCCAGCCGCAGCCGTCGGTCCTCCAGATTGAGGTTCAGCTCCTCGACATGCCGGTCCTCCACCCCTTCCGAGGAATAGCTCCAGACCTGTGACGACAGGGTTTTGATCAGGTCTTCGGTCAGTCCCAACGCCTTCCCCACATCGCGCAGGGCGCCGCGCGAGCGGTAGCGGATGACGGTGGCGCACAGGGCGGACCGGTCCCGCCCATAGGTGTCGTAGATCCACTGGATCACCTCCTCGCGCCGCTCGTGTTCAAAATCGACGTCGATGTCGGGCGGCTCCTTGCGCTCCTGACTGACGAAGCGCTCAAACAGGAGGTCGTTGCGACCGGGATCGATGGAGGTGATGCCCAGCACGAAGCAGACCGCCGAGTTTGCGGCCGACCCCCGCCCCTGACAGAGGATGTCCCGGCTGCGGGCGAAGCGGACGATGGAGTGGACGGTCAGGAAGTAGGGCGCATAGCCCAGGGTCTCGATCAGGCCGAGTTCGTGTTCCAGCGACGCCCGCACCTTGTCCGGCAAACCTTCCGGATAGCGCTCGGCCGCTCCAGCCCAGGTCAGCGCCTCCAGCGCCTCCTGCGGCGTCTGTCCCGCCGCCGCCTCGCGCGGATACTGGTAGGCCAGCTCGTCCAGGCTGAAGCGACAGCGGTCGGCGATCTCCACAGTCCGGGCCAAGGCTTCCGGGTAGCGGGCGAACAGCCGGTGCATCTCCTCGACCGGTTTCAGATGCCGGTCCGCCGTGCGGCTCCGGCGAAAGCCCATGTCGTCTATGGTGCAGCCTTCCCGGATGCAGGTGACCACGTCCTGCAGGATGCGCCGATCCGGGTGGTGGAACAGGACGTCGTTGGTCGCCACGGTGGCTACTCCCGCCTCGGCCGCCATCTCCGACAGCTGATGGAGCCGCAACTGGTCACGGGGTCGCCGGAACAGGGTCAGCGCCAGATGGGCCTCCCGACCGAACGTATCGACCATCAGGCCTAGCCACCGCCTCAGAACCGCATCCGCCCGCTCGGGGATCAGCACCGCGACCAGGCCTTCGGCGTGGGCGGCGACGTCGTCCCATCCGAGCCGACAGGCGCCCTTGCCGCCGCGCCGCTTGCCCACGGTCAGGAGCCGGCAGAGGCGAGAGTAGGCCGGCCGATCCCGCGGATAGACCAGCACCTCCGCCCCATCCTCCAGCACCAGGCGGCAGCCGACGATCAGGCGCACGCCCGTGACCTTGGCCGCCACATGGGCCCGCACGATCCCGGCCAAGCTGTTGCGGTCCGTCACCGCCAGGGCTTCCAAGCCGCACAGGGCCGCCTGCGAGAAGAGCTCCTCGCAGGAACTGGCGCCCCTCAGAAACGAGAAGTGGGAGGCGCACTGGAGTTCGACATAGTGGGTGGGCCAAGGCGCATTCATCCGAACAGCCCGTGCATGAACCAGGCATGCGATCCGGTGCGCTGGTCTTCGCCATTACCCGCCCGGAACAGCCAGAACCGTCGGCCCGCCTCATCCTCGACCTGGAAATAGTCCCTGACCGCCCAGACCTCGGCGTCCCGACGCCGCCATTCTCCGAAGATCCGCTCGGGACCGTCCGCCTTCACCACGCGCCTGCGTACGCCCCGCCAGGTGAAGTGGGTTGGCGGATTGTCGGGCAAGAGCGCCATCGTCTCGACGGGCTCGGGCCGCTTCAGCAATCTCGCCGGACGTGGCCATTCCGGCGTCCAGTCCAGCACCGGCGCGACGGACAAAGGCGGAGCCTTGCCGACGGAGCGTTCGGGCACGTCGCTCTCAATCGGGACCAGTCGATAGAGCCGCTGCGCGCCGATGCGGTTGGACAGCACATCGACGAGCTCGGAAAGGTCGGGCGTCTCTGCCTGTCCCAGCGCGCTCTCGCCAGGTTTCCAGTGAAGCGGTTCGGCCTGGACGGCGGACAGGGTCATGCGCTCGATGCCGAACCCGGGATCGATCTTCTCGATCCGGTCGCTCAGCAGGCGCGCCAACCTTAAGGCGTCACGGCTGGGCCGGGCCAGGCCTACCCTCTGCGCCTCGATCCGGTTGTCGACCCGGAAACACAGCCAGTCGAGACGACGGGCGCCGAGCCCCAAGGTCTCCATCGCCGTGCACAGCTCCGAGGTCAGGCTCGTGATGTGGCGGGCCAGGGTTTCTGGCGCGCCGATCGGTTCTCCGAACACTCGCGAGACTGTCGGGACCTCCGGGGCCTCGACCGGGATCAGCGGCTCCTCCAGCCGACCGTAGGCCTGGTCGATGCGGCGTCCGAGCTCATGGCCGAACCGGAGCGCCAGAGGCGCGCGCGGTCGATGCGCCACATCGGCGATGCGGTCGAAGCCCATGCGATTCAGATGGGCGATCAGCTCCGACGGTAGGCGAAGGCCCGCCAGCGGCAGACCGCCGATGGCCGCGTCGATGGCGTCCGGCATGATGATCCGGTGCGTTCGCCGGAAGCGAACCACGGCGTGGGCGGCCCCATAGGTCGGACCGATCGCGGCGTCGGCGGCGACGCCTTCGGCTCCCAGACGCTCGATCATGTCCGCAAGCATGGCCGCCTCTCCCCCCTTCAGGTGAGCGGCGCCGGTTGCGTCTATGGCCAGGCCGTCGGGCGGATCCGGCTGGCAGACGGGCGCGTATCGGCGCATCGCCCAGACGGCGAGACGGCCGAGCGCGGCTTCGTCGCCCTTTGGATCGGCCTCGCGAACGTCAAGGCCTGGGATCAGGGCCTGGGCCTGGGTGGCGGCCATGCCGACGCGTGCGCCCTGGGCCATGGCTACCCGGTTGGCGGCGAGCACGGTCCGTCGCCGTCCGGCCCGGCCTGCCAGGATGAGGGGAAGGTCAGGCGGCGGCGCGGCTTCGCCCAGCCCTCGGAGCAGACGATCGACGGGCCAGTTCGGCAGGTAGAGCGAGACGACCCGTCTCATCACAGGCTTCCAGGGTGAAATCCGCGGCCTCGGCGCCGCGACAGCGAAGGAGTTCGACGAACCAGCGCGCCCGCCCGACGCCGGGGACGGGCAAGGGCGTCGAGGGCGCCGGGCTGATGCGCCAGCGGGTGGCCGAGGCCGTGTGCTGACCGAAGTCGGCGGCGTCGCAGGCGCGTCGCCATCGTCGCACCGCCAGACCAAGGCCGCCCGAGCCCTCGGCGGCCAGTTGCAGCCTGCGGGAGGCGACGAGACTGAGACGGGCGGTCTCGGCCACGACGGCGGCCAGACCCGGATGACGAAGCCCTTCCTCGAAACAGGCAAGGAGCGAGGGTTCGTCTCCGGCTTCGACATAGATCACTCGGTCTGGCCCCAGACCGGCCTGCCGCAGGGCCGGGGCGAACAGATCGGGTCGGGTCACGCACCAGAGGACCTGACCAGGACGCCGGGCTGCGATCCCGGCCGCGAACAGGGCTGCGGCCGCGCCGTCCACGGCCTCCTCACCTCCGCCGGCGACCTCGTGAAGGGCGCCGAGCGACAGGCCGCCGCCGGGCAGGTGTCGGTCGAGGTCGCGGACCCCGAACGGGAGGACGCCCGTGGCGCTTCGGCTCCCTTGCTCAAGGGCGCGTATTCGATCGCGCAAACTTTCTAACCCGGCAGGCAGGCTGGCGTGCATGAGAAGCCTCCTGTTCCCAAGGCTGATAAATGTTCTTGTAATGTTCTGGTTCTGGATCGCGCGAAGAGTCAACCTTCGCCGATCCCTTATCCCCGTCGCCGGGGGCTCTGTGGACCGCCTCCCGGAACGACTGGAGACGGTCGGCGCTGGCTTTTCTTCCGAAGTCAGCGATCAATGGAAATCGAAGAGAGGCCCGCATGTGCAACGAGTATCAACTCATCCTGCCGTTCGATGAGGTCATCGAGACCTTCAACAAGACCGGCGATCGCCTCGTGTTTCCCGGCGGCATGCCCAACTTCGGGCCAATGGCGTCGATCCGCATCGGCGACCGGGCGCCCATCATCACCCGGGGACCTGACGGCGCCCAACTGATCGTGTCCCCCTGGGCCTGGAAGTCTCCGCAGGGACGGCCGGTCTTCAACTTCCGATCGGACGGGCGATCATTCGACGGGGTGACGCGGTGCCTGATCCCGGCCGACGGCTTTTTCGAGTTCACGGACGCCGAGCCGGGTCAGAAGCGAAAGACCAAGTGGCGCTTCACCATGGCCGACGCACCGATCTTCTGGGTCGCCGGTCTGGTTCGAGACGGCGCCTTCGCCATGCTGACTACGGAGCCGGGACCGGACATCGCGCCCTATCACGATCGCCAGATCGTGCTGCTGAGACCCGACGCGGCCCGCGATTGGTTGGACCTGCGCAAACCCGAGGCCGAGCTGCTTCGCGCTCTGCCGGAAGGCAGCCTGTCGGTCGAGAAGGTCTTCCCGGAAGCGGCATGAGTTCGGCAAATCGTTACCGACCCAGATCCTGCCCAAGCTGCTTGCCGCTGAAGACCTGGGCGAAGCCGCGCGCGTCGAGCGAAAGAGTGACCGCCTTTCCCACGGCCGGCGGGGTCTTGCCGACGCCCAGCCGGCCATAATGTTCTGAGCCGTCTGCGGTGCGCACCACCACATAGGCGGAGCCGCCCAGTTCGTCGTGGAAGCCGGTCTTCACGACCTTCCCGTGGACCGGCGCCTTGCCTAGTTGTTCCGCCGACCGCGCGCCGTCGAGACGCCGTTGGTTGAGGGTGCGAATGACGTCCTTCGACAGCTGCAGCCTCCGAAGTCGGGCTTCCATGTCCGGGGCCAGTTGGAAGCGCCGCCCTGTTCTTGTGGCGAGGCCCAGGGTCTCCAGATGGCGCAGCCGTCCCCGGGTCAGGGCCGTCCAGGCGTCGGTGCCGCCGATCCCATCATCGACACAGCCGTTCGTGTCCGCGGCTGCCAGGAGACGGCGGTCGAAGGCGGTGAACCGGTCGGCCTCGGTCTCACGCCAGACCCGACGTTCGGCGTCCTGACGGCTGAGGTCTCCGAGGCGTTCCTGGGCCACTTCCTGGGCCCGGGCGCGAAAGCCGTAGCCGATATAATCGCGCGGAATCACCAGGTCGCGGCCGTCGCTTCTCCGACCGCGCACGAGCACATGGGCATGGGGTTGGTCGGTGTCGAAATGACAGACGGCGATCCAGTTCAGACCCGGCTCTCCGAGATCGTCGGCGACCCTCGACATCACCTCCCGGGTGTAGCCTTGGAGATCCGAAATCCGATCGCCGTGCTCCGGTGAGATAATGAAGCGGAAATGGTGCCTGTCCTTCGCCCAGCCTTCCGTCGCGCCGGCTGCATCGACCGTCTCGCGGACCGGTCCGAAGAAGGCGGCCTGGTCTCCATCCTCTCCGGCGCCCATGCGCCCTAGGTAGGCGATGTGGGCGCCGAGCGCCGCCCCCCGAGCGAAGCCCTTGCCCATGTGCCGCGACACGAGCGCCTTCACCGTCACGCGCTGCCGGACGTCCAGACGGAAAGGACGACCCGAGCGGTTCTGGGCCGCCCTCAGACATCCTGCCCGGTCGCCGTAAGCGAAGAGACGTGAGGCTGCCAGTCGCTGGAACATCGCGATCCGCACGCTGGTCTTGTCGGATTTGAGCTTGTGGGGGAGGCGCACGCGAAGGCTCGAGACATCGCTCTTCGATGCTTCGGCTAGGCGGACCTCGATGGCGGTTCGGACCTGCATGATCGGTGCTCCGGCCTGTCTCGGGCGCGGAATCAGACGTCAACTCGACGCAAGTCGACGACCGTCTCCGCAGTCGTCGCAAGTGTCTGCCGGGGCTGAAGAAAACAGAAGGCCAAAACCCTCCTTTTATCTTGCCCTAAGCCCCCATTCTGACGATTTCCAACCAGCCTCTCCAACAGTGAACACAACCGATCAAACCCCGGCAAGACATAGATGAGGTTCGTGTTCGAAGCCCTTCAGGCTCGCCGGATGACAAGAAAAACCCGCCCGGCCGAAGCCGAGCGGGTCGTTGATCCAGTCGTGATGCTTCAGGCGGCTCGTGCCCTGATGGGCAGATGCCGCATTCCGTTCTCCGTCGCCTTCTGTCCGAGGTTGAGCGCCGGTCCGAAGGGCCGTTGTCCTTCCCGGACCCCGGCCACCGAATGGACCAGCGTAAGGCAGACCTCCGGCTCGAGCGCGATGAGCTCGTCGTTCGCCCGGAAGGGAGCCGCCTTGCCGTGGGTGTCGAAATCCGCCCGGGCGAGGATGAGCTTCACCCCCTTCTGCGCCGCCCATTTGATCGCCAGCTTCTCGGAGCCCTTCGCCCCGGTCGTCGCCAGAGCCATGTCCGGCCACTCCGCCTTCGCCCAGTTCAGGGCGTCGAAGATCCGCCCCGCATCCTCCGCCGTGTCCGCCGTCGGCGCGCCCCGGAAGGCGATCACCGGACCGCCCGGATCCGCCTCTCCCGACTTCCGCTGACGGATCGCCCGGATCGCCTGTTTCGCCTCCAGCTGCGCCGCCGTCAGATGCGTGCCTCGCCGCGTTCCCCGCCAAGCCGTCCAGACCTCGCCGGTCGCGATGGTCCAGGTCTCCGACGCCGCATCCCGGATCATTTCGCAGGCCTGGGTTGCGACGTCTCCAGCCCGAGCCTTCGCCGTCGCCTCCTGCAGTTCGACGTCGGCCGCTTCCGATCCGTCGAAGTCCCGGTCCAGGGCCCGCATCGCATCCCGGGCCCGGTCCGCGTCGCGCTCGATCCGTCCGGCCGCCGAGTGGAAGGCGCCGATCAGGGCCTCTCCGAGGATCGTCTGGTAATCTTCCAGAGCGGTGTCCGAGATCACGTCCACGAGCTCGGTCATGAGCGCGCGCCCGAGCTGGATCAGGGCGTCCTCGGTCGGGTGCGGACGCGCATCCCCGAGGGACGCGGTCAGGTCGTCGAAGGCGGAGTCGCTCTTCGAGGACGCGGAGAAGGTGGTGTTGAAGCGGGTCATCGAACCATTCCTTTGAAGAAGAGAATGTCGAAGCGCCCCATGCGCAACGACCCCGGCCTTGGCCACGGCGGGGTCCCCGGCAGTCACCGGAGCGGGCGACCGCTTGTCGGCCGCGGAGGGGAACGGCGAAGCCGTTGACTTCCGGGGTGACGTGACAAGGTTGGAGGGCGTTGTGTGGGGGCAAGTCGTCGTCGCCCTTCGCGACGACGACCCCATTCGGCGCCGTCGCGCCGATGCGGAAGAGGACGCATCGATCTTCTCATCCGTCGACGCCGGCAGGCCGGCGGCGCCCCCATGGGCAGGGAAGCCGTCACGAAGAGACGCCAGCGAGATGCATCAGACCTTCGACTGACATAGGGGCCGGGCGATAGGCGATGGCGGCATGGGCAGCGCAGAAGGCGCCGCGTTCCGACGGACGACCGCAAAGGCTGAAGTCGGCGGCTCCCGGATCGCCATAAGGCCACCGGCAATCCAGACGTCTGATCGAGAGGATGGTGGCGATCCCGTTCACGGGAGGCTCCGGCGGCGCACGATCTTGCGCCTCTGGTCGCGGTCTTCCGCCGGCACGTCGCTCGGAGAGGCCCAGGCGGGCGACCTTGCCGAGCACGGCGTTCCGGGTCAGGCCGCCGCCCAGTTCGCGGGCTATGGTCTCTGCGCTTTTACCCTCGGGCCACAGACGCTTGAGTTGATTGATGCGGTGTTCGGTCCAGGCGGACATCACGGTCTCCTTTCATCGAGCCCCGATGGCTCGCCCGACCGGTCCCTCCCTCCGCCTCTGCTCAAAAGAGAAAGGCCCGGAGCGCGGCGCGCCCGGGCCCTTCAGGTCTCCCGCTCGGATCAGAACGGAATGTCGTCGTTGAGGTCGTAACCGCCGCCCGCCTCGACGCCGCGATCAGCGACGCCGGATCTGTCGCCCGAAGGCTCGGCGGCGGCCCGGCGGTTCTTCAGGCGGATGTCGCTGACGACAAGGCGCAGGTCGTAGTGTTCGACCCCGTCCTTGCCGGTCCAGGTGTCGTTTTCGACATGACCCTGGATCACGACGCGGCTGCCCTTTTTGGCGTAGGGCTGGATGTAGTTCTCCGCCGTCGCCTCGTTGAAGCAGATGCAGTTGAAACCGGTGGTGCGCTCGCCCGGCTCGCCGTTGGCGCGGCGGAAGCGGGTGGTCTCCACCACGCGGAAGCTCGCCCGCTTTTTGCCGGACCCTTGCGCCGACAGGATGGACGGATCGGCGGCCAGATAGCCTTCGAGGGTGAGGGTTTGCATGGTCAGTCTCCTGGAAATGAGGATTATGGATGGGGAAGGTTCAGGCGGCGGCGCGGTCGTCAGCCGCCCCGGAATCTGTGTCGGCATGGCGGTCTTCCGCCCAGTCGAGGACGGTGAGCCGGTTGATCACCAGCTCCTTCGCCGTCCGCTCCGAGCCGTCCCGGGCCGTGTAGGCGGTGTCGATGAAGGCCCCGATGACGACGGCCTCGCATCCTTGGGCCAGGCCGCGGGCGATGACCTTCTCGTTGAGGCCCTTCGACCAGCTGACGCAGTTGACGCCGACCAGCCGGGGCTTGCCGGCATTGTCGGTCCCGCGTTGCTCGAGCAGGCGGAAGACCGCCTTGCCGAAGTCGTCGCTGATCTGGGGATCGGCCGCGAGGCGGCCCGTGAACACCATGGTCTGCATGTCAGTCTCCTGTTGATCCGAAGCCGCAGGGGAGCCGATCTCCCCAATCTCGCTTCACCCGAGACCTCCCTTCCTCCCAACCTCCCGTCCGGGCGCTCTCGCCCGGGCGCCCCGCCTGGAGTGTCGCCATCGATCCGGTTTCGCGCGATGCTGGGGCATGTGCGTTCTCACCCTCGCCTGGGACATTCATCCGGACTGGCTGCTGGTCGCGGCGGGCAACCGCGATGAGGCCCATGCTCGTCCGTCCGCGCCGCTGGCGCGCTGGTGCGACGGCTCCGGCGTCATCGGCGGACGGGATCTGCTCTCCGGCGGCATGTGGTTGGGCGTCTCTGAGCCCCATGCGCGCTTCGCCGTCGTGACCAATGTCACGGGACAGGGCGCGCCCGCTCCAGACCGGTTGAGCCGGGGCGGGCTTGTACACGACGCCCTGGTCAGCAGGACCCCTTTCGAGGCGGTGCAGGCCTCCCGCTACAACCCCTTCAACCTGATCGTCGTCGCCGAGGACCGGGCGCGTGAGCGCACCAATCGCCCCGAACCGCTCGATCGGTCGCTTGCTCGAGGTTGGCACGCCCTTTCGAACGGACTTCTGGACGCGCCCTGGGATCGAAAGGAGCGGCTGACCACGGCCGCTCAGGCCTGGCTCGAGGCCGAGCCGAGGCGGCCCGAAGGACTGCTCGGCCCGCTGGATGATCGTATCGAGGGGCGATCAGCCGATGTGGATCGACCGATCTTTCTCCTCAATGACCTGTACGGCACGCGATGCAGCACGGTCGTCGCCGTGGATCGGGCCGGACGCGGCCGGATCTGGGAACGGCGCTTCGATGCGACGGGCGCGGTCACCGGCGAGACGGAGATCGCGTTTCACTGGCTGATCTGATCTCGAGATGAGACTTTCGCTCAAGAGGCTTAACCAGCGGGTCGCTCGCAGCCCGCTTCTGCTTCGATGCGGCAACCAGGTCAGCCTTGGCCATCGACACGCGAACCTTTGGAGGACACATGGAACAGTCAGCACAGGAGCGTCGCCAGATGGAGGATCTGGCGAAATCTATGGTCGAGCTCTGCGTTCGAAACACCGTGCTGGAGGACTTCCATGCCGGTCGATATCCGCAATCGCGCGCGGGGGATTACTCCGATGTCCGGGTCGTCACGCCGAACGGCGAGATTCCATGGAACGATCTGAGCCGCATCTCTGATGAGGAGATGAAGACCCTGATGATAGAGGTCATCGATCGCGTTTTCACCTACCTGAGCTTTCCGGAGATTCTCGGCGCCATACCAGGCGGTCGGACATGGGACCGGCCCAAGCTGGACGCGGCCCTGATGAAGACCGTCCAACGCCGCCTGGGTCAGGCGGCGACGCCCTCAAGCACTGACTGAACAGGGTGGCGGCGCAGGACGGCTTCGACCACATCCGGCCGGTCCACCGCGACAAACACCCGCGGTGCATAGGCGATGATCTCGACGAAGCAGCCGAGCGCGACCAGGGCGTCGCGGTCGGTGCGCCCACCGACCACCTCCAGCCGCCAGCGGTCCATGAGGCGCGACCGCTTGAGCCATAGTCCGCCCGACAGGGCGAGCTGCACATTGCGGTCGAGCACGGCCGTCGCCGTGCGCCCGCCATCGGCCCAGGCGTCCCCGACCTCGGTCAGGCCCAGGGCCGTCTTCAGGCTCGCAGCTTGAACCTCGTCCAGCACCCGGCCCAGCCACCGCCGCCCGTCCGGCGCGCGGACGCGACGGACCGAACACCCCTTGGCCGGCAGCCGTCCCCAGATCGGCAGGAGAAGCCCCGTCGCCAAGGTCAGGCGTCGGGTCCGCCACGGATCGGTCGCAGCCACCTCGGCGTCCCACACCGCGCGCCATCCGGCCTCGTCGGTCTCGGTCCAGGCCGATTCCTCGAACGCCCTCTCCGGCATGACCTGATGCTGGTCGGGCCGCAGCAGGCGCACGGCCGGGACGAGCCGGTCGTCGTCGGTGGTCGTGGTCAGGCCCAGCTCCGCCAGGGCGGCGCGGCCCGAGCGCTCGTTGACGACCAGTCGGAAGGCTGAGCCATCGGCGCCGTCGAGGGCCGCGTCCGAGGTCACAATCTCGCGGCGAACCTTCAGCTCGAAAGTGACGAGCGCCGTCTCGGCCCCTGTCGAGACGTCGGTGCGGATTGTCTCCGCCTCGACCACTTCAAGCTCCTCGGCCTGAATGTCCTCCAGACCTCGATCCAGATCACCCGAGCTGGCGGCCCGTTCGAGGATGCCGGACAGGATGCTGTCGAAGTCGGCGAACAGGGCATTCTGGTCGGCGATCCGCAGGGCCAGCAGCCGGTTCAGGAAGGTATGGATCGGCGGCAGATCGTCGGACGGCTTGAGCCCGCCGTCGGCATCCCGCAGCTTCAGGCCGGTCTTCGTCTCGAAGTCCTCCAGGCTCATGGACGAGAGCTCGCCGAAGCCGAGAGCGCCATAGAAGACCAGAAGGGCCCGGCGCGCCCAGGGACTTTCCAGATTGTCCTCGGCCCGGAACAGGCCCGCTCCCGCCGTGCGACGCTCGCCCCGCGTCAGGGCCCCGAGCGAGTCCAGCCGCCGGGCGATGGTCGAGGTGAAGCGCTTCTCGCCGTGGATGTCGGTCGTGACCGGCCTGAACAGCGGCGGACTGGCCTGGTGGGTCCGGTGCGACCGCCCCAAGCCCTGGATGGCCGTGTCGGCGCGCCAGCCCGGTTCCACGAGATAATGCGACCGGCGCTGCTGGTTCGGGGCCGACAGGTCGGCGTGGTAGCTGCGACCGGTCCCGCCCGCGTCCGAGAAGACCAGGATGCGTTTCCGCCCCGACATGAAAGCGTCGGTCTCGGATCGCGCGGCCGAGGCGCCGCGCCGCTCGACCACCTTCCGGCCCTCCCGCATCACCACTCGGCGCCCTCGCTCGGTGATTTCGGCAACGGCGTCCGTGCCGAAGGCCTCAAGGAGGGCGTCGAGCACACCCGGCACGGCGGGCAGCAGCGCCATCCGTTCGATCAGGTCTTCGCGCCGGCGCAGCGCCTCCTGGCTCACGGTGGGTCGACCGTCGACCATGACCGGGACCAGGGTGATCGCGCCGTCGTCGCCTTCGATCGCCTCCATCAAGTGCACGGGGAAGGCCTCGCGCAGATAGTCGAGGACGTATTCGCGCGGGGTCAGATCGATGGAGAGATTGTTCCATTCCTCCGGCGGGATCGAGGCCAGCCGCCGCTCCATCACCGCCTCGTTTGTCGAAACGATCTGGACCACGGCCGAACGCCCCTCGGCCAGATC
Source organism: Brevundimonas sp. (assembly GCF_019636155.1). GTDB lineage: Bacteria > Pseudomonadota > Alphaproteobacteria > Caulobacterales > Caulobacteraceae > Brevundimonas. The sequence continues at coordinate 35,222 of NZ_JAHBYB010000005.1, forward strand.
CGTTCGGATGGAGGCGGCCAGGGTCGGCGCCTTGAGCCCCGCCAGCAGATGACCGAAGAAGCGTAGCTTGGCGCCTTCGAAGGCGGAGTGGACGGCGGAGGCCGCCATGCCGCTCTTCGCCTTGCCATCCTCGTCGTTGAACCCGGTCGCCTTCAGCGCCTCGCCGAGGTTGGCGTGAATCAGCTGGAACGCGTCGGCCCATGCGTCCCAGATGCCGATGTCGTCTTCCGTCAGGGCGTGGAAGAGCGGTTCATACTCGACGCCCTCGAACGACAGGGACCGCGCCACATAGAGGCCGAGCGCCTTGAGCTCGCGCGCCACCAGCTCCATGGCGGCCACCCCGCCCTTGTCCATGGCCTCAAGGAAGTCGTCGCGCGACACGAAGGGCGCCTCCGGTCCGCCCCACAGGCCCAGACGGGCCGCATAGGCCAGGTTCTCCGCCGTGGTCGCTCCCGTCGCCGAGACATAGAGCACCCGGGCGTTGGGCAACCGGTTCTGCAGCGCCAGACCCGCCATACCCTGCAGCGAGGCTTTCTTGGCGCCCCGCGCGCCCTTGCCGCCGCCGGCGGCGTTGGCCATGGCGTGAGCCTCGTCGAAGGCGATGACGCCGTCGAAGTCCTCGCCCAGCCAGGCGACGATCTGATCGAGCCGGGACATCTTCTGGCCCCGCGCCGGCTGGCGCAGGGTGGCGTAGGTGGTGAAGACGATGCCCCGGTCGAGCCGGACGCCTTCGCCCAGCTTCCAACTGTTCAGCGGGACGATGTCGTGAGCCCCGCCGCCGATGGCGCACCAGTCGCGCCGGGCGTCGTCGAGGAGAGCGTCGTTCTTGGATAACCACAGGGCCTTCACCCGCCCCTGGGCCATGTTGTCGGCGATGACCGCGGCGATCTCCCGGCCCTTGCCGCAGCCGGTGCCGTCACCGAGGAAGAAGCCGCGCCGCAACTGGACGGCGCTATCGTCCTCCTCTCGCGACAGCCCGAGCTGATGCGCCGCCTCACCGCGCGTCCACCAGGCCGGGAGCATGCCTGCATGCGCCTCGCCGGCGTAGATCACCGTCTCCAGCTGGGCGTCCGAAATCCGGCCATCCTCCCGCACCGCAGGCGGCAGGACCGGCCGATAGGTCGGCGCCGGAGGCGGGACCGAGGCCATTGGGCCCGACTCTACGAGGGGCGACGGATGGGGCTTCTCCTCGGCCAGGACGATCCGCGCCAGCCGATGCGCCTGATAGAGGCCGACGTCCCGACCCTCTCCCGACCAGGGGCGAGTCTCATAGGCGATGGGCGAAGCGCCCGCGAGAAAGCCCAAGCGGCCGGACGGCAGGGCCAGGGAGCGGTCGCGCGGCGCCAGAAGGGCCTGAGCCGCGACCTCAAGCCTGACGCGGGGCTTGGCGGTTGCCCGTTCCGGCACAGCCGAGGTCAAAGCGGCGCAAGCCGCGAGATCCTCTCCGTGGACCAGAGGCGCGATCTCCGAACGACCCTCCAGCCGATCCATGACCAGCAAGCCAGTCTCAACACTCGTTCCGTGTTTGGCAAAGGCGCGCGGCGGGAAGCCGATGCGCGCGAGGACGCGCCCCTTGGCCGCCAGCCGACCCATCAGCCCGTCATCGCTCAGGGCCGTCATCGGCAAGACCGCCGCTACCCGCCCGCCGTCAGCGAGCGCCGAGAAGGCCGCGACCAGATGCGCCTCCAGATTGGTGAAGGGCGGATTGCAGACCACGACGTCGAACCCGCCGGCGCCGGCCAAGAGATCCTGAACATGGCGGCCATCGACCCGCGACCGGGTCGCCGAGGCGAACACGCCGTCGAGCAGATCGGCACGGCCGTCAGCCAGTTCGTTCAGGGTCAGGATACCGCCACAGGCCTCGGCCACGGCGGCGATCAGGCCGGTGCCCGCCGAGGGCTCGAGCACCTTATCGCCGGGCCGCACCTGAGCGGCCAGCACCACGAGCGCGGCCAGCTCCGGCGGCGTGGAGAACTGGTCGAGCGCGACCTGGTCCTCGCTACGACGGGAATGGGTCAGGCCCAGCGCGCCGACCGTCGCCAGAAGGGCGGCGATGCCGACGGGCGCGTCTTCAAGGCGGGCAACCTGCGGCGCCAGCCGACGGATCTGCAGCACGGTCGCCGCCTCTATCGCCTCATAGGCGTCCCGCCAGTTCCACGCGCCTTCGGCGTCGGAGCCGCCAAAGCCGGTGGTCATGACGCTGGAGACCAGCTTGCGATCCAGTGGACGAGATCGGGCCAGCTGTGCCGCGAGCGCTCTGGCGGCGGCCAGAAGATTGGCGGCGCGGTCGCTGGGGCGCGGCGCGGCGAACAGGGAGAGATTGGCTGCTGAGGCGGCGGTCATGGCCGAGGCTCCGATCACCTGGAGCGGGGGGCTCATCCCTCCGGTCCTCCAGGCTCGCCTCGACCGCCCTTTCTCCCGCCTTCAAGACGAAGGCCCGCCGCGACGATGTCGCGACGGGCCTCGTCCTTCTGGATCGGCTGATCAGGCGGCCGCGCCGAGCGCTTCCTCGCCCAGAGGCGTCACCTCGAACGCGCCGGCGCCGTCGTCCGATGGCGTCTGGTCCGCATCGTCATCCGGGGCGCCCGTTTCAGAGGTTGCGGTCGCATCCGCTTCTGGCGGGGTGGTCCAGGACAGGCTGGCCGGCGCCCAGACCTTCTCGGCGGCGTTCTCCTCGACCCAGGGGATGAGGTCCGACTTCTTCAGCAGGGCCGCCCGAACGTCCGCGCGGTCCATCTCCTCCAGCATCTTCAGCAGGAGGGGTTTGGAGTGGGACTTCAGGAACTCCGCATCGGGCGTCCAGTGCAAGGCGATGTCCGCCCCGCAGAGTTCGGCGAGTTCGGCCGCTTCGGCCCTGGCGGCACGGCGGATCAAGGTCGTCCGCTCCTCGCGGAGATCGAGGGTCAGAGCGGTCAGTTCGGCCAGCAGAGCCATCTTGTCACCATGGGCGAGGGCGTGAATCCAGGCGATCACGGTTTGACCCGACGCCTCCCACGCGGCTCGCCGATCCTCGATCCGGCGCCACACATCTCCGTCGAGGCTGTCGATCACCCGACCGCCTGCCGGCTTGAAAGCCGAAGCCGTCAAGGCGAGCGCCGCCTCGGAACGCTGGCCGTGGGTCCGGATGGCCACCTGACCGAACAGTCGAGCGATCAATGCCGTGAAGGCGATGCCGGGATCATCGGCCAGGGCGCGGATCAGACCTCGCGTGGCCACGTCCGTTCGCACGGCGTGAAGGGCGTGGTTTACGCCCTCGGTTTCGGGCTCGGGGGTCTCGACCGAAGGCGGTTGATAGGTCGGCGCCGGGGCCACGCGCGAGGTCGCCTCCGTATCCTGGTCGTCCGCCTCCTCCTCGACCTCCGGTTCTTCGGGGGTGAAGCACTGGATCTCGATCCCCGTGCGCGCCGCCGGCCGCAACACGACGGTCGTCGCCGCGCGGCCACCCCATCCCGCCTGATCCATCGCCAGTCGCGCCCGGATCATCGCGTCGATGGCCATGTCGACCGGCTCGGCGTCGGTGGTCTCGGTGAGTACTTCGGTGACCGCCTCGGCCGCGGCGTTGAAGGCGTCCCGCTTGTCGCGATAGTCCGCCATCTCAGCTGCAGGAAGCATGCCGCCGTACACGTAGCCGGCAGGTTCCAAGTCCTCGGGCAGGTCCGGCGCGGGACCCGCCGTGACGTGAACCGTGAGACCTTCGGCTTCATGCACAAGGGCGATTTCGCGGGCGCGCTTCGTCCAGACCTCGGTGAGGATGGACGGGTCCAGCAGAACGGGCGGCAACTCGCCGAAGAGGTCGGTCTCGGTCCGTCCCCCAGCCTGGGTATAGCGCTCCGGGCCGATCAGCGCGCAACGGGCGTCGCGGGCGGTCACGCGACCTTCGTCGAGCTTTTCAGTTACGCGCCAGTCCTGGAAGCCGTGCCCCTCAAGGGTCATCCTGGCGAGCTCCGCCTGCTCGTCCGCGTCGTTCAGACGGGCGAGCAGACGCGCCTGTCTCAGGTTCAACCGCCCGAGCCTCAGGGCCTGAAGCGCGATATCCGGAAGCGAAGAGAGCGCCGCCAGACGCTTCACATCGAGCTCCGCGTAGCCGAGCGCCTTTGCGATGGTCGGAACGCCGAGCTTGCCCTTCAGCATCCGTCCGATCGCGGTGATGACGTCGGCGATGTGTACGGGCACGGCGGTGTTCGTCAGCAGGACGGCTGCGGCCTGGCGGGCCGGATCGGTCTCGACGAAGACATCGACGAGGAAGCTGTCGTCGATACGGCCCTGTTCGACCAGCAATCGCAGGGCCAGCAGGCGACGACGCCCGTCGAGCGCCATATGGGCCGCCTCCTTCTTCCGACCGGGTCGTACGGTCAGGGGCTGAAGCTGACCGGCGGCGAACAGGGTTTCCGCGAGAAGCGGAATGTCGTCGTCGGGCGGCTCGCCGAAACGGAGATTCTCCGGTGCGATGTCGAGGTCGCGCAGATGAACCAGCGGGCGACTGCGCGTCGAGGCGACCTGGAACGGGGTCGCGACGACGGCGACGGCGGTGGAACGGGTCATGAGGGCTCTCCTGCCGGAGGCGAGGCCCATCCCCGCCTTTCCGGCGCCCGGCGGCTCCCTTCCTTTCCCTCCGCCGGAGGTCGGGCGGCCTCGTTCCAGTCGCCGAAAGGGAGTGGGGGCAAGGCCAGCGTCGCCTCGACGCCTTCGCCCTCCAGGCGGTTCGCCAGCCTGTTGGCCGCCGCTTCTCCGGCTTCCCCTCGATCCCCGGCAATGACGACGGCGGAGACGCCGACGGGCGCACGCCAACGCGACAGATTGCCGGCGGACATGAGGGCCCAACCCGGCAGGCCGAAGCGCGCCATGGCCGACAAGGTGGTGACCACACCTTCCGCCACGAGCATTCGCGCCGCAGCAGGGCGAAGACGAACGGCCGAGCCGGGCAGGACGCGGCCGATCGTTTTGCGGGGGATCCGAAGGCCCGCCGCCAGTCGGCCATTCGCGGAGAGGTAGGTCAGTTCGACGGCTGTCAGGACGTTCGAGGGGCTTCTGATCCCCGCCATCATCGCGCGTCCGGCCCGTCGGCCGGGACGATAGATCGAAAGGGGCGCGCAGGGATGTTCGAGAAGGTCTGTGAGGTCGGGACGCCATGCGACGTGGCGTCCGACTAGATGGCGTCCGACCACGCCGGTCTGGACCGGGTCGACGCCGTCTTGCCACAGGGCGGTCGCCGCAGCCCGCCGTCGGGGATCGTCGACCGGGACTTCTGTCGTCGTTCCACGACCTCCGAGGAGAAGCCCGTCAGCGCTGATCAGCTGTCGACGCCGGAGATCGTCCCGCACCTCCCGCCAGTCCGCCGCGCCGAAGGTGTGGATCACGACACGCTCGCCGCTCAGGAGAAGCGAGACCGACCGATCAGTCGTCGTGTGACCCGGCGCCGGTACATTGGCGCGCAGCCCGTTCTGGTAGAGCTCGCCACCGAGGGCGGCCACGATCGGTCGCAGGCTCATCGAAAATGTCCGAGCGTGCGCAGGCTGGCCGTGCCCTCTCGTCCAACGATGAGATGATCGTGAACCTGGATGCCGAAGACCTTGGCCGCCTCCACGACCTTGCGCGTCATCTCGATGTCCGCGCTCGACGGCTCGGGGTCTCCGGACGGATGATTGTGGACGAGGATGATGGAGGCGGCCGACACCTCGAGGGCCCGACGAACGACCTCCCGAGGGTAGACAGGTGCGTGGTCGATCGTGCCGTGCGCGACGAGTTCGTCGCGAAGGAGGCGGTTACGTTTGTCGAGGAACAGGGCGCGGAACTGCTCCCTGGGCTCTTCGGCCAGAGCCACGCGAACATAGGCCAGCAATGCCGTCCAGGTCGTGATGACCGGCCGCTTTGAGGCTTCGGCTCGCGCCAGACGCTCGCTGAGAATGCGGAACAGCTTGAGGTCCGTCAGCGCCATCGGTCCCAAGCCGCTGGCGCGGGCCAACTCCGGCACATCGGCGGAAGCGATTGTGGCCAGGTCGCCGAACCGGTCGAAGAGCGCGTCGACCGACGCACCGGACGCGTGTCTCAAATTGCGGCCCAGCAAAAGGCCTAGCAGAGCGCGGTCATCGAGGTTGGCGAGAGCGGTTGTGTCGGGTGAACGGGCCGTTGGGTCGAATGCAGGTTCGAGGTCAGGTAACGGGCGCATGGCGATCTCCAGCAAGCTCCCAATCGGAGCATTCCCGGCCGCCCTTCCTTTCTTCCCGGCCGTTCTTCCCGATCACGCCGGATCGGCTCACTCTGAGGAGATGAAATGGTGGCTCGTCCTTCCGATCCTCGCCGCGCCGACGATCGCGCATGCTGATCCCTGCGAGGGTCGACTGCCCAATCAGGCGGGGCAGGCCTTCTCTGGCGCGGTTCGCTATGTCGGCGACGGCGACGGGCTTTGCGTCGGCGACAGCGCAGACCCCTCGACCTGGATCGAGGTCCGCCTCGCCGACTTCAATGCGCCCGAGCTCAATGCAACGGGCGGTCGCGCCGCGCGGGACCAGCTCCGGCGTCTGGTGATGGGACGACGCCTCGATTGCGTCGCGACGCGCGGCCGCAGCGGAAGAGTGATCGTCTACGACCGGGTGATTGCCAGCTGCCGCTTGAACGGTCGGCGCGTCGGCGACCTGATGCGAGCCGTCGGGGTGCGCGAAGGCGGCAACTGATCGTTCGCGCGTCTTCGGCGACCCGGTGTGCGATAATATATTCCGGGCGCGCTGAAACGCCCTGAACCACTGGTCCGGAGCGCGGCCTCTATATCCGCCGCGCGGGCGCTCCCCGTGCCCGGTCACCGCCAGAAAGTCGCCTCAAACAGCTTCCTTCCTCGAACGATGAATGGTCTTCGAAAGGACGCTGTCCATGCCACAGGCGCGCCTCGCCGGTCTTGCCGTAGCCTTTCTTGTCGCGCTCCAGGCGGCAACCCAGACCTTCGCCTGGCTCTACCGCTATCATCCGGCGCTGGGATCGGCGCTGCGGATTGAGGAGACGGGGTTCTACTGGCCGTGGATGATCCTCGTCTGGAGACAGAGGTTCGGCGACGCGGAAGCGGACGTCTTCGCCATGCCGCTCTCGGTTTTCATGCTCGTCATGGCCGCCGTCGCGGGAGCGATGCTGCTGTTTGACGACGGCGCGGTTCGACGGACGCGGGGGTGGGGCGGTCTCGCTGAAGCTGTCCGTGCGGGGCTGAGGCACGACGCCGGATGCGTGTTGGGGCGTCTGCAGGGTCGGTTGCTGGCGACGACCGATCTTCGTCCGACGCTCGTGACAGGCGGAACCCGAGCCGGGAAGGGGCGAGGGCATGTCGTCCCCACACTGTTGAGCTGGACGCACAGCGTTCTCGTCCACGATCCCAAGGGTGAGCTCTGGCGGGTGACGGCGGGTTGGCGAGCGGGCCACAGCCACGCCCTTTACTTCAATCCGCGCGACCCATCGTCCGCCCGGTTCAATCCGCTGGCGGAGATCCGGCCAGGACCGCAGGAACTGGCGCAGGTTCAGCGGCTGGTCGCAATTCTGAGCGACCCTGGGGGCGCACGGGACGACGAGGCGATCTGGGATAAGGCCGCCTCGGAAATCCTCGAGGCTGTGATCCTGCATGTCCTGTACACGGCGCCGGACGCGGACAAGACGCTTCTGACCGTGAGGAACCTGCTGGCCGATCTCGACGCCGCCGCGGACGTCATGGTGCGGACGCTCCACCGTCACGGTCCTGACGGGACTCCGGAAGTCCATCCCTTCATCTCGACCGCGGTAAAAGGCTATGCGGCGATGCATGATCGCTTCCGGACTTCGGTGCAGGGCACGGCGCGGAGCTATCTCAAATGGCTCGCCGGCGACGACCTGATCCGGTCGCTTTCTGCATCGGACTTTGCGCTGGGCGACCTGATGTGTTCCGAGGCGCCGGTCTCCCTCTATGTTCAGGTCGCCCCCGCGGACGCAGTCGCCTTAAGACCTGTGATCCGCCTCCTCTTCTACGCAGCGGCTCAGGCCCTCACGACCGACGAGCGCGCCGACGATGCGGGGCGAGCGAAGCGGCGCCATCTCCTGATGTTGATGGATGAGTTTCCGCTTCTTGGGCGGCTCGCCTTCTTCGAGAAGTCGCTGCGGCTGATGAGCGGCTACGGCATCAAGACGATGTTCGTGGCGCAATCCCTGAACGACATCGTCGAGACCTACGGCGCCAACAACACCATCCTGGACAACTGCCACGTCTACACCGCTTTCAGCGCGCTCGACCCGCTGACCCAGGACAAGGTCTCCAAGCTCACCGGCACCATTCTCGAGCGAAAGATCAGCCGCAGCGGGCCCGCCGGCCTGGGCGCCGGGCGCAACTCGGTCTCGCGATCGGAGGTCGAACGTCCTCTTCTCGAGCCAGGCGAGGTTCGCGCTCTCCCGGAAGAGGTGCAGCTGACCTTCGCGGCCGGTCATCGGCCCTTGCGAACCCAGAAGGTGCGCTACGATAAGGAAAGGCCTTTCCGAGGCCGCGCGGACCTGCCGCCGCCCGACCAGGCGACGCGCGTCGATACGCCCGCCGCGCCGATCCATCCGTGGGCAGGGCGCCGCAGTCTGGGCGAGGATCCGGAAGCCGCCCTGCCGCTGTTCAAGGAGGTGGAGGCGGCGATCCATGATCGCCGCGTGGCGGCCAAGGCGGCCGAGACCTACGAGCGGATTTCGACGGCCTTCGCGGCGGAGCAGGCGGTGCTCGATGGTCTGCAGGGAGGCGGCGATGGGCGCGCGTGAAACCACGGCCACCCGCATCCAGGTCTATGTGACGGATCCCCGAGTCGTGGCGGCGTTGCAGCGTGAAGCCCGCTCGGCCAACATTCCCATCAGTCAGGCGGCCGGGCGGTCGCTCGCGAAGGGCTTGGCCAGAAGCCTTCCAGCCGATCCGGACGACAGGCTTCTTCAACTGGATCGGGCGCTTCGGGACCATATGCGGTCAACAGCGCGAGACGTGCAGATCATCCAGGAGTTGGTCATCGAGGTCGCGCGCGCCTTCTTCATGCGCCTGCCGGACGCCATTACGGATCGGGATCCCGTCGCCCGCGCCGCCGTGGATCGGCGGATCGAACAGCTTCTCGATGACACAGCTGCACGACTGATCTCGGGCGCCAGGCCGCAACGCGGGGCGTCCGAATGAGCGTCCATCCGATCGTCAGCGAACGGAAGCTGGAAGCGCTTCGCCATGCTCTCGGGCCCGACATCCTTGCGGCGCTGACCGATCCGCTTGTGGTCGAAGTCCTCGTCAATCCGGATGGACGCCTCGTCCTGGATTGCGTCGGAACGGGGCGCGCCAACACCGGCTTGCAGTTGGAGCCGGAGGCCCGGGAGCGCGTCATCCGGTTGATCGCGGACTATGTCGGGGACCCGGTGACCCGCGAGAATCCGCGTCTGGCAGGGGTTCTTCCGGTTACCGGCGAACGGTTCCAGGGGTTTCTCCCGCCGGTCACCGCCGCGCCCGCCTTCTCGATCCGGAAGCGACCGGCGGTGATCTGGACCCTCGACGACTATGTGCGTGACGGCGTGGTGACGAAGGATCAGGCCGGGGTCCTGCGGGCCGCGGTCCGGGGTCGGAGGAATCTGCTGATCTCGGGCGGTACGGGGTCGGGTAAGACGACCCTCGCCAATGCGCTGCTCGCGGAGCCGGCCTTCGCGAACGATCGTGTTTTCCTGATCGAAGACACGCCCGAGCTTCAATGCTCCGCGTGGGACCTTGTCGCTACGCTCACGCGCCGCCATCCGGTCCCCATCGGTGTCGTCGATCTGGTCCGCGACGCCCTTCGAATGCGACCCGACCGGATCGTCGTCGGAGAAATGCGCGAAGGATCGGCGGCGCTCGAGACGCTCAAGGCCTGGAATACCGGGCACCCGGGCGGCCTTTCGACGATCCATGCCAATTCCGCTCGCGAGGCTGTGGCTCGGATCGAGGACCTGATCGCCGAGGTCGGGCCGGCGATCCCCCACCGTATGATCACCCAGTCCATCGACATCATCGTGCACATTCGTCGGACCCGAACGGGCCGGGTCGTCGATGACCTGCTGCCCATTGGGAGCTGACTTCGGGCCGTCCAAGAATCGACGGCGCTCTCCCCGCCTTGAATACCCGCGTGATTGCAAATTGCGCGGATGTCTGGTTCGTATTCGACGAAAATATCGACGAATACGATCACAAGGACGCTCATTAGTGACTCAGAAACGCGAAAAATTCCGCGAACTGGCGGAAGGTCGCACCACCAAGGCGCTCGATGCGATCACCCGGATCGGCAACCTGTCGAACCGGCAGGTCTATGAGTACGAGGATGCGGAGGTGAAGAAGATCATGCGGGCGTTGCGTGACGCGGTCGCGGAGGTCGAGGCCCGCTTCGAGGCTCCTCGGACGCGCAAGTCCGGCTTCAAGCTGTAGGCCGCCGTGACCCACGCCAGCATCACCCCGATCCTTATCGACGACGTCGATTTCCTCGTCTCGACCACCATCGAGCGTTGCCCGCGCACGATGATGGTGCGGGAGTTGGCCAAGAACGCGATGGAGGCCGCGTCCCTCGCGCCCGAAGGGAGTCGTCAGGTCATCTTCCGCACTGTGACGTTCAACGACACGCCCAAGCTTGCGATCTGGAACACCGGACCGGGCATGGACGCCGCCGAGCTCTACCGGATGTGCGATCTGGCCTCGTCCATCCGCAAGCAGAAGGGCTTGGACGCGAACTTCGGGATGGGCGCGAAGGTGGCGTCCCTGCCGTCCAACCGACTGGGGATGGTCTATCGCTCCTGCAAATCCGGCGCGGTCAATGAGGTGATCCTCTGCGAGCGCGACGGGCGGTACGGGCGTCTTCGGCGAACGCTGGAGAACGGCGACCTCGTCGAGGTCATCGATGTGACCGAGCTGGCCGCCGAGGAAGGATACGACCTGACGGAGGACTGGACGGAAGTTCGCCTGCTGGGAAACGAAGCGGATCAGGAGACCGCCCGTGCGCCTTACAACGGCGATCCGGTGGTCGATGCGCAGTGGCTGGCCACCTACCTGTATCACCGGTTCTACCGGCTGCCTGACGGCGTGCGCGTGACCCTGCTGGCTGGGACGCACAAGCTCGGAGACGGAACCCGGGCCTTCGAGCCCCTGCCGCGACGCGCCGCCGTTGGAGTCTTTGAGCGGACCGAGACGGTCGAGGCGCCGGGCGGCGTGAAGATCCACTATTTCTACGACCCGCCCTACGAAAAGTCGCCGAGCCACAACCGTTCGATCAGCGGCGCCATACAGTCGGCCCTGAGTCTCGCCGGTGTCGTCTATCGCGACGAGCTCTATGACGTGAAAACCGGACGCGCCTGGTCCATCAACGCCCCACTGTTCGGGATCCCGTTCGGATCGAAGCACATCTCCGTCCATATCGAACTGCCGGACGACGCAGACGTGCTGCCTGAAGCCTACCGTCAGTTTCTGCGATACCAGGCCGGCGAGCAGGACACCGTTCAAGCCGCCCATTTCGGCGACCTCGTCGCCCAGCATCGCCCCCAGTGGCTCATCGACGTCATTCGGTCGTTCGCGCCGGAGAGCACCTCCAGCGACGACATCCGTGACGAACTTCAGAAGCTGCTCGACGACCTGCGGGTTCGCAGAGTCTCCCCGAGGCCGACGCCCACGGGAAGCCGCCTGGTCGATACGGCGAGCGGTGTGGGCGCCCAGCCCCAGCGTGACGGCGAGGGCGGAGCCGGCGGGGCCTCCAGGCCGAAGACGAAGCACATCGATCTGAACCTTGCCCCGCAAGGGTCGAAGGCGGCCGATCTGTGGAAAGACCGCGAACGCGCGCCCGAGATCGTCCTGCTGCGGACGGCCGAGGAGATCGAGGAGAAGCAGCTGAAGGGACGGGCCGGTCGCTACTACGAGAACGGCCAGCTGTTCCTCAACATGCTCTATCCGTCGATCGGCGAGATGAAGGATGCGCTCGAGGCCTCCTATGCGACCGTCGCCGACCTCGACAGCATGCGCGAGGCCGCCGTTCGACAGGCGGAGAAAAGCATGGTGCTGCGCGTCGGTCGGGCGGTGGTGTTCGCCCTGGCCAAGCAGCTCAACAAGGAATGGGATCCAGACGCCGTGCGTCACGCCCTCGCGCCGGAAAGCCTGAGCCTGGCGGCCGACGATTTCTACGACTCGATCCAGAGCGCCCGTCGAAGCATGGGACGTCAGTTCCGTCCCAACCGACAGGGGGAAGAGGCGCAGGTCGAGGACGAGGACGACTTCCTGCGCGAGACCGCCTGATCTGGCTCAGGGGCTGTCGTCGCGATCGTCTCCGTCGATGGGCGACTGCCGCGACAGCTTTTCAGCAATGTTCCGGGCGCTGACGGACGCCCAGCGGGCCTCTTTTTGAGCGGTCGCGGGCATCCGTCCGTCCCATGCTGATCCATCGCAGACCACGCCCGACAATATTCGGCGGCCACACAAGCTTCTGACGTCATGCGCTCGCCCTTTCGGGAGGCCTGGCGTCGATCCGATTCTCTCGTCGGCGCCCTGTCGTGCAATCCGGCGAAATCCGGACGCATTGAGGTCTGAAGTCAGGAATGACGGGCCTTCCGGGTGAAATGAAGGAAGTCGCGGACGACTTGCATCGTTGCAAGACGTCGATGGACGGTCGATTGATTTCGCGGTCGATCCAGAAGCAAGAGTTCGCTGTCAAAATATATTCACAGGCCGCGTTGACAGACTGTGGATGGTTTTGCTTGCTGTAGATCGTCAACGCCGACCTTCCGGCCTGACCACAGGAACTCAAACCATGCGGCGTTTACTTCAACGTGGCCTTTCGGCCGCGACGGTGACTTGCGGCCTGTTCTTCGCCGGACAGGCCCTGGCGGGCGGATCCGGCATGCCCTGGGAGGGACCGCTCCAGCAGATCGTGGAATCGATCACCGGGCCGGTCGTCCAGGCCGCCGCCGTCGTGGCGGTGGTGTTGTTCGGCGCCGGGGTCGCCATGAGCGAGAACGGTTCGTCCATGCGGCGAGGGCTCGGGATCCTCTTCGGTCTGTCGATCGCCTTCGCCGCCTCGACCTTCTTCCTGCAGTTCTTCGGCTTCGCCGGCGGGGCGGAGATCGCCTGATGTCCGACGCGCCGTCCGATCATCGTCCGGCCGGCTGGGATCTCCCGGTCGCGGGAGCCCTCACCGAGCCCGTCACCCTGGCGGGCATGCCTCGAGACTACGCCATCCTGATGGGCACCGTCGCGGTGGTGCTGGGGCTGGCGCTGCGGATCTGGTGGCTGGGCCTCCTTTGGTGGGCGATCGCCCACGCGATCGGCCTCTACGCCGCGCGGGCTGACAAACGGTTCTTCGACGTCCTTCGCCGCCACCTGGCCCTGCCGGGCCATCTCGATGCGTGAGAGCTGATCATGCGCTTTCTGGATGAACATCGCCGCCGGCCCGCGCTTCTGGCCGATCATCTGCCCTGGGCGGCCATGGTCGCCCCCGGGGTGGTGCTGAACAAGGACGGCTCCTTCACCTCCGGCCTGCGGTTCCGGGGGCCGGATCTGGAGTCGGCCTCCGACCTGGAGCTGATGTCGGTTCGGGCGCGGCTCAACAACGCCCTGAAGCGTCTGGGCAGCGGATGGTGCCTCCATGTCGAGGCGCGTCGCCGACCCGCCCAGCCGTATCCCGCGAGTGAGTTCGAGATCGCCGCGGCCTGGCTGGTCGATGCCGAGCGCCGCTGCCTCTTCGAGACCAGTGAGCCGGCCTATGAGACCGATTACCGGGCGGCCCTGACCTGGCTTCCGCCGGCGGACCAGACCCGTCGGGTGGAGCGCGTCCTCTTCGACGGCGCCGATCCGGCGAGCCGGGACTGGCGCACCGCCCTGGACGCTTTCGCCCGCGAGACCGCGCAGATCGTCGACCTTCTGGCCGACGCCCTTCCGGAGGTCGCGATGCTGGACGACGCGGAGATCCTGACCTGGCTGCACGACTGCGTGTCTCCGAGGTCGGTCCGGCTCGCGCTGCCTTCGACGCCGATGTTCCTCGACGCCTGGCTGGCGGACGCGCCCCTGCTAGGCGGCGTGTCTCCGACCCTGGACGGCCAAACTCTCAAGGTGGTCTCCGTGCGGGGGCTTCCCGCGAGCACGCGGCCGGGGTTGCTCGACGCCCTCGGGGCCTTGCCGTTCCCCTATCGCTGGAGCGCGCGCTGGATCGGCCTGGACAAGGCGGACGCCGAGGTCGAGCTCGTCAAGCTGCGCAAGCGCTGGTTCGCCAAGCGGAAGGGTGTCGGTGTCCTGCTGCGCGAGGCCATCACCAAGGAGGAGGTCCCGCTCCTCGATACGGATGCGGCGGCCAAGACCGACGAGTGCGACGGCGCGCTCGAAGCACTCGGCTCGGACGCCTGCGCCTACGGCTATCTGACCACGACGATCACGGTGATGGCGCGCGACCCCGAGCGGGCGGCGGAGCAGGCCCGGGCGATCGAGGCGACGCTGAACGCCCAGGGCTTCGTCGCCCGGACCGAGGACCTGAACGCCGTGGAGGCCTGGCTGGGCTCCCTGCCGGGCGAGCCCTATGCGGATGTTCGCCGGCCTCTGGTCTCCACCCTGAACCTCGCCGACCTCCTGCCGGTCTCGGCGGTCTGGGCCGGTCCGACATCGGACCCGCGCCTGCACGGGCCGCCGCTGGCGGTCGCAAGGACCAGCGGGTCGACGCCGTTCCGGCTGGCCCTACATGTCGGCGACGTCGGTCACGCGATGGTCGTTGGACCGACCGGCTCGGGCAAGAGCGCGCTACTCGCCTTCCTCGCCCTTCAATGGTTCCGCTATCCTGAGGGGCGGGTCGTTGTCTTCGACAAGGGCCGCAGCGCGCGGGCCGCGGCCCTGGCTGTCGGCGGGCGCTGGCATCCGCTCCAGCCCGGCGGCGCGTTCACCCTCCAGCCTCTGGCGCGCATCGAGGACGACGGCGAACGCGCCTGGGCCTCGGAATGGCTGGCGGACGCCGTCCGGCTTGCGGGCCTCGAGCCGACGCCCCGCATCCGCGAGGAGATCTGGGCCGCGCTCGGCGCTCTGGCCCAGGCCCCCGTCGCGCAGCGGACGCTGACCGTCTTCACGGCCCTGGTCCAGGACAAGGCCGTGGCCGCGGCCCTGGAGCCCCTGACGCTCAAGGGGCCTCATGGCGCCCTGATCGACGGCGTCGCTCCGGAAAACGAGACGTTCGCCGCCTTCGAATGCTTCGAGCTCGAAAGCCTGATGGCGACCCCGTCGGCGGTGGCGCCGGTGCTTGCGGCCCTGTTCCACGGAGTCGAGCGCGGCTTCGACGGCCGGCCGACTCTGCTGGTCCTTGACGAGGCCTGGCTGTTCCTCGGCGAGACGGCCTTCGCCGCCCGTATCCGCGAGTGGCTGAAGACGCTCCGCAAGAAGGGCGTGGCGGTGGTCTTCGCCACCCAGTCGCTCGACGACGTCGTGCGCTCGTCGATCGCGTCGGCCCTGATCGAAAGCTGCCCGACCCAGATCTTCCTGCCGAACCCCCGCGCGCTCGAGCCGGCGTCGGCGGACCTCTACCGGATGTTCGGTCTCAACCGCCGTCAGCTGGAGCTGATCGCCTGGGCCACCCCCAAGCGCACCTACTACCTGCGTCAGCCCGAAGGGCGGCGGCTTTTCGACCTCAAGCTCAGCGGAGCGGGGCTCGCCCTCTGCGGCGCCTCGTCTCCCGACGACCAGACCCTCATCGAGAGTGTGCTGGCGGCTCTCGATCCGGCCGATCCGCGACCGGACCGCTTCGCCCGCGAATTCCTCAAAGCCAAGGGAGTCCATCATGTCGACAACGTCTTCGACAGCTTCGATCCGGCCGTCGCCCATCGTCTCGCGGCCGAATAGCCGACGCTGGCTCTGTGGTCTCGCAGCGCTCTCGCTGACGCTTGTGGCCGCGCCCCAGCCGGCGAGCGCACAATGGGCGGTGTATGACGCCAAGGCCGATGTCGAAGCCATGCTTTCGGCCGCGCGGCAGATCGAAAGCCTCGCCAATGAGGCCCGCGCACTGGCCAATCAGGCCCGCAGCCTCGCCGCTTCGCCTTACAGCCATCTCGCGGACTCGTCGCAGACCCTGCGCGACATCGGCGAGCTGGCGCGCACGGTTCGTGGCACGGCGTCGACCCTTGACGGCGTCCAGCGGCAGTTCGCGGACCTGTATCCGGACGATCTCTCCCTCTCGGACCTCACGGCCCTCGGCGCCGATCGGTCCACGACCGCCCGACGGACCGCCGAGGACCTCGCGCGCACGGCGGCGGAGCTGGAGCGACTGGCGCAGAGCCGTGACGGCCGCCTGCGCGGCGCCATGGCCGCGAGCGAGGCAGCGGAGGGCGAGACGGCCGCGATCCAGTCCTCGACCCAGATGCTGTCCGTTCTCGCCGAGGACCTGGCCAGCATGCGGACGGTGCTTCTGGCCCAGTCCCGGCTGATGGCCGAGGGCGCGGCGCGTCAGGCGGCCGACCGCGACGCCGCCATCGAGGCCCGCCGCCGCTTCTGGGAGCGAGCGACCTCCACGCCGGCCGCTCCGTCCTTCAACCCCTTGCCCCACGCGCGGGACTGAGGAGCGCAGTCATGGCCGGCCCCGGAATGGAGACCCCGAACGAGCTGATGGTGGTGTTTTCCAACACCGTCACCGCCGGCTTCGACGCCCTGTCCGGGTCGGTCAACGGCGTCTTCGGTCTGCTGATCGCGCTCGTCGTGGCGCTGACAGGGATCCAGTGGGCGCTCTCGCCCAATCGCGAGGTCCTGGCGTCCGGCTTCGGAAAGGTCCTGCTGATCGGCGCCTTCGCCTGGATCATCAACGACTGGCAGGCCCTGTCCGAGACCATCTACGCCGGGTTTCTGGAGCTGGGTCTGACGGCGGGGGGAGGCGCCCTGTCGCGTGAGGAGTTCCTGAACCCCGGAGCGATCCTTCAGCAGGGCTGGGAGATCGTGAAGGCGCTGGGGGAAACGCCGGCGCCGGTCGAGAACCCGCTCGATGTCATGGGCAATATGGCCGACGCCCTGATCCTCGGCCTGGCGATGATCGGCATCATGCTGGCCTTCGCCATTCTGGCCCTCCAGATCATCGTCTCCCTGCTGGAGTTCAAGATCGTCACCCTTGGCGGCTTCGTCCTCCTGCCATTCGGCATCTGGAACAAGACCGCCTTCCTGGCCGAACGGCCCCTCGGCTACGTCGTCTCCTCGGGGCTCAAGGTGCTCGCCCTGGCCATCGTCGTGTCCGGCGCGCGGACGATCTTCGACCAGCTGCAACCGTCCGCCAATCCCGACATCTATGAAGCCCTCACCATCCTGGTCGCCGCCCTGCTGCTGGCGATGCTGGCGATCTTCATTCCCAACCTGGCCTCGGCCCTGGTGACCGGCGGCCCCGCCCTCGGGGCGGGTGCGGCCCTGACCGGCGGGCTCGCCGTCGCCGGGGCAGGGGCCCTCGTCGCCGGCGGCGCCGCGGGCGCGGGCGCCATGGCCGGACGGGCCGCGGCGGTCAGCGGGTCGTCGAGATCCGCCGCAGGGGCAACGTTTGCGGCGCGACCATCAGGAGGCGGACCTTCCTCGGGAGGCGCACCCTCGGGCGGCGGACCGCGGCCATCGCCGGGACCAGGACCTGGATCAGGGCCGGCCGGGCGCACGCGAGATCCAGCGCCCTCTGGCGGCGACGCCGCGCCGACCTCGGGCGCTGCGGCGGCCCCGGGGTCTCCCACCCCAGCGCCGTCGAAGGAGCCGCCCCCTCAACCGAATTCGTCCGGTCCGCCTCCGGGCAAGGCCAGGACCCAGGCTGACACCCGCTCCTACCCGTCCCTGTCCGAGGACCGGCCGGTGGACGGGGGGGCGAAGGGGCGCGCCGCCGGCCGATCCGCCGCCCTCCAGGCCTTCTTCATCGCCAACTCCGGTCGCGCTCTCATGCCCGCCGGCGAGAACAGCGGCGCCCTCAAGCCCACCGTCAGAAACGAGGATTGAGCATGCATCCCTTCTTCAAGCCCAAGCGCGCCCTGACCGCGTCGCCCGAGGCCACCCCCTACCAGAGGGCGGGCCAGGTCTGGGACGACCGGATGGGTCTCTCTATCGCCCATGCCCGCAACTGGCGCCGCATCGCCCTGGCCAATCTCGCGCTGGCGGCCTTTCTCGGCGCCGGCTGGTGGGTCCAGGCCGATCGGGCGGTGGTCCGGCCCTTCGTCGTCGAGGTGTCCGACTGGGGGCAGACCCAGAGGATCACGGCCCTGGAGGGCCGGTACGAGCCGACCGAAGCCCAGACCGGCTACGCCCTCGCGCAATGGATCCGGGACGTTCGGTCGAAATCGATCGATCCGATCGTGATCCGGCAGAACTGGCTGCGCGCCTACGACCTTCTCACCCCGAAGGCCTCGGCCTTCCTCAACGACTGGGCCCAGGCCAACGACCCGTTCGCGGAGGCCGGCCGGGAAGCGGTCAATGTCGAGGTGCTGAACGTGGTCCGCCGCAGCGATCGCACCTTCGACCTGCAATGGCGCGAGACCCGCTTCGTGAACGGCCAGCAGGCCGGGGCCGAGCGCTGGCGCGCCCTGATCACCGTCGCCCACCAGCCGCCGCGTAACGAGGCGGAGCTGATGCGCAATCCCCTTGGCCTCAAGATCGAGGATGTCTCATGGACCCCCGACGCTTCCTGAGCGTGACCGCCCTTTCGGCCGCCGCCGCTCTCGCGCTCTCCGGCTGCGCCCTGCTGCGAGGGCCGGACGCCAACCCTATCCTTTTGTCCGAAGCGGTCACGCCCGAGGTCACGACACCCGACGTCGGGCCCGAGCCTGTCCTTCCGTCGGAGGCCGAGCCGTCTCAGCCTCCCGTCGAGCCGGGCTCGACGGCCCGACCCTACCTCGAGGCGGTCGCTCAGGCGGACCCTCCGCGCCGGCGTCGCGCCGAGACGCCGCCGCCGGAGACGCCGTCCGGACGCGTCGCAATCGCGGAAGCCAACCGGGTCGCCAGAGCCGCCTCCAGCGCCGACGGCTTCGTGGGCGGGGTCCAGGTGTTCGGCTGGTCCGACGGTCGGGTCTACGAGGTCTGGACCGCACCCCTGCGGGTCACCGCGCTCACCCTGGCACCGGGCGAGACGGTCACCGCCAAGGCGGCCGGGGATACGGTGCGCTGGCAGATCGGCGAGAGCCAGTCGGGCGCCGGCGCTTCCGCCCGGACCCATGTTCTGATCAAACCTTTGCAGGCGGGTCTGGAGACCAACCTCGTCCTGACCACCAGCCAGCGGGTCTATCTATTGACCCTGCGCAGCGGCGCCGCCGACGCCTTCAACGCCGCCATTGCCTGGGACTACGGCCTCGCCGCCCAGAGCCGCCCGGTCGTCGATCCGCAGTCGGGCCTGCCGCCGCTCGACGTGCAGGCGGTGACGCCTCAGGGGCCCCTCGACGCACGCTACAGGATTGAGCCGCGAGGGCGGTCCCCGCGCTGGGCTCCGACTGCTGTCTTCAACGACGGCGCACGGACCTTCATCACCCTGTCGCCGGGAGCCTCGATCGATGAGGCGCCGGCCCTCTTTGTCCGGGCCGGCGAGGAACTCCAGCTGGTCAACTACCGGCAGGCCGACGGCGTCCTGATCGTCGACCGCCTGTTCGACGAGGCCGAACTTCGGCTCGGCGACCGTCGTCCGCAGATCGTCCGTATCCGTCGCATTCCGGGAGCCGCCCGATGACCGATCCCAATCTCCTCCCCCCTGTCAGCCCTGGTGACGATGTCGCGCCGCCTCCCTCCACCCCGACAGCGACGCCCAAGGCGCCCCCGCCGCCCCTGATGGGCCGGGCGCCGCGGCCGGGCGCCGTGCGTATCCGCAAGCCCGTCGTCCAGGGCGCGGTGATGGTCGCCGCCCTTCTTGTGTCCGGCTCGCTCGCCTGGGCCTTCGTCGTCCAGCCGCAGATGACGCGTCAGGCCCGGGACGCCGCCGAGGCCGATGGCGCGAGCGAGGCGCGGGGCAGCGTTCGACCCTCGGAGCGGGTGACGGACCAGCCCGCGAGCTATGACCGGCTCGCCCAGGCGGACGCCTTGCCGGAGCGCCGAGCCGCCACACCGGGAGATGAACCTGCCGTCGCCTCGCCGCCGCCCGCACGCGTGCCGGCGCCGTCATACGCCGCGGCGCCCAGCGGGCCGCGACCGGCGGAGCAGGCGGCGGCGTCCGGGTTGTTCTTCGGAAGCCCGTCGAGCGGGGCCGCCGCTCCGGCTGGAGGCGGGCGATCGGATGCGCCGCCGTCCCCGGCGATGCGGGACTATGGCGCGATCTACAGTCCCCACGGCCTGCTGGCGCCGGTTTCCCCCTATGAGCTGAAGGCCGGCGCCATCATCCCGGGCGTCCTGCTGACGGCTGTGGACACCTCGCGTCCCGGCCCGGTCGTGGCCACGGTCAGCCAGAATGTGTTCGACTCCATCACCGGTCGCCATCTCGTCGTCCCGCAGGGGACGCGCCTGATCGGACGCCATGAAGGCGAGAGCGCCCACGGCGACCGTCGGGCCTTCCTGGTCTGGGATCGGCTGATCCTTCCCAACGGCAAGAGCCTGATCCTGTCCGAAGAACCGGGCGTGGACGCGCAGGGGGCGGTCGGCGTGCGGGGAGAGGTGGATCGTCGGCTTCTGCCGCTCGGCGTCGCGACTCTGTTCGCGGGCGCCATCACGACCCTGGGCGAACTGGCGCGCGGCGGATCCGAGGACCGGTCGTTCGCCGCCAGCGCGGGGAGCGCCGCCTCGATCGAGGCCTCCCAGGTCGGCGGACGGCTTGTTGATCGCGAGCTCGGGGTCCAGCCGACCATACGGGTCCGGGCGGGGGCTCCGGTCCGGGTGATGATCACCCGCGACCTCATTCTGGAGCCGTACCGCCGATGACCCGTCTCCGTCGCCTTTTCGTGGCGGCCGTGGCGCCCGCCGTCGGTCTCCTCGCCATCGGCGCGATCGCCGCGCAGCGTCCAGCCGTCGCCCTGATCAATGAGAGCCCGAGCCTTCCCCGGGGCGTCTATTTCCGCACCGACGCCCCTGACATCGGGCGCGGCGCGGTGGTTGCCATTCGTCAGCCCGAGATCGTGCGGTTCTATCTCTCGCGCCAGGGGATGCCCGCCGAGGTGCGGCTGATCAAACGGGTTGTGGCTACGGGCGGCGACACGGTCTGTTCGGACGGCCGGTGGCTGATCGCGCCGATGCGCACCGTCCGCATCCACGCACGGGATCGCACAGGCGTCGCGCTTCCCGCCTGGCGAGGCTGCCGCAGGCTCGCCGCCGACGAACGACTGCTGCTCGGCGATACGCCGTCCAGCCTAGACAGCCGGTACTTCGGGCCGGTGAGGACCGCCCAGATCGAGGGCGTCTATCGGGAGCCCCTGACATGGTGAGCCACCTGCTTCCCCTTGCCGCCGTCATCGCCCTCGCGGCGACGCCGGTCGCGGCCCAGACCCGCGTCGACTGGCGCCCGGCCGGCGGAGACCTGTTCGTGGGGGCTGTTCCGGAAGCACCCGCACCAGAGGCCGCTGGCCTCGAGGCCGTCCGTCTGGCGGACCTCGACCAGCCCTTCGCCGACGCCATCGCCGAAGCGGCCGACCGGCATGGTCTGGATCGCAAGCTGCTGCATGCCCTGGTCGTGGTGGAAAGCGCCTATCGCGCCCAGGCCTGCTCCCACGCCGGCGCCTGCGGCCTGACCCAGCTGATGCCGGGCACCGCCGCGGATCTCGGCGTGCGCGACCGCTTCGATCCCTATGAGAACCTGCGGGGCGGAGCCGACTATCTGGCCCGCCAGATCCTTCGCTTCGGCGACCTCCGCCTCGCCCTCGCGGCATACAACTCCGGTCCGGATCGGGTCGCCCGGCTGGGCCGGATCCCGAACATCGCCGAGACCCAGAACTACGTCGTCTCGGTGATCAACTGCTACCTGGCGCTCACGGCGGGACGCGGGGTGCGATCGTCGCGGGAATGCGTCCCGGCGGAGGCCGGGCTGTGACCTTCGCGACCGCCCCTCATGAAGGCGCGGAGGCGGCCGCCCCGTCTTCCCCGGAGACGCTCCTGACCCGCGCGGAGGCGTCCGTGTTCCTGGAGGGCAAGGGCATCCGGATGAAGCCGACGACCCTGGCGCGCGCCTATTCGACCGGGTCAGGCGGCCCGCCTTGCCGCCACATTCGCAACAAGCCCTATTATCCACTGGACCTGCTGGAGACCTGGGCCGAGGCCCAGATCACGGCGCCCGCCGCCTCATCCAGCGAGCGTCAGCGGCTGCGGCGGGAGGCCCGGCGCCGGGAGGCGACCTCATGACGCCCGACCGCCCCAGTCTCGAGACCCTGATGAACGACCCGACGGTCAGTTGTCCGCTCAAGGCCGTCCTGCTGGTCTGGTGGAGCCGGGATCCTGTGGACGCGGCCAACGATGCGGCGGCGCTCGCCTCTGTCATGGGGGATCGCGCGACGGCGCTTCTGGAAAAGCGTCATGGCCCATGACGAAGGGCTCGAGCGGTTCCTGGGCTGGCGGCAGGTCCGGGATCTGACGGGCCTCGGCCGCACGACCGCGTGGCGCATGCGTCAGGCCGGAGACTTTCCAGAGCCGGTGCCGATCTCACCCGGACGGGTGGCCTGGCGCGAGCGCGACATCGCCCGCTGGAACGAAAGCCGAGGGCCTACGACACCGGAACCCGAGCCGGCGGCCCGACCGATCAGGCCGCCGCCGCCCCGCCCTCGCGAGGACCACGTCATTGCGAATCCAAACGCAAAGCCGAACCCGTCCGTGGCACTGAAAGGGAGCAAGACGAAGTCGCGCTCCCGGCGTCGAAGCGGGCCGGCCGTCGCGGAGGGCCAGCTTGGCTTCGACTTCTAGCGCCTTGTGGATCGTGCGGGATTCAGCTCGCCCTGAGCGCCCTGATCCTGGCCTCGGATCGGGAGTGCCGCCGCACGCCGACCACATCGCCGATGCGCCAGGCCGTCGCGCCGAAAACCTCGTCGCCGGCGTGGGTGAGGATGCGGACGTCGCCCGAGAGCGCAGCGCCTCGTTGGAGCAAACTGACGCGAGCACCGTGCAGATCGAGCTGGCGCAGCACCCCGGGCGCGGTCTGCCCCTGGCCGTACTCGATGACGCACTGTTCGGCGCACCGGCGGCGCACGAGAATGCGGCGATCAGGTCTGGCGACGGGAAAACTCATTCCCGTCACATAGTCCCGGGCGCTGAAGGCTCGTTTAAGCGTCGCCGTTAACGGCCGTGTTCACCCTGTTTTCGCGGCCGTCGGGGCTCAGCGGGGCCGGACTACGTGCCCGCCGACCGTAATCCCGCTATGGCGATCCGAATGGCCCAATACAAACTCGTCCTCTTCGACTTCGACGGCGTGCTCGCCGACAGCGCGGCCTGGTTCATCGCCCAGCTGCCGAGCCTCGCCAAGGCCCATCGCTTCAGGGCTCCGGACGCTGCGGAGATCGAGCGGCTTCGGGGGCTGCCGACCCGAGAGGTCGTCAAGGCGCTCGGCGTGTCGCCGCTTCGCCTTCCGGGGATCGCCGCCGATCTGCGCAAGCGAATGGCCCATGAGGCGCATCAGATCGCCCTCTTCGAAGGCGTCCCCGATCTTCTGCGGCGGCTGCACGACAGCGGCGTCCGGTCCGCTGTGGTCAGCTCCAACAGCGAGGAGAACGTCCGTGCGGTGCTCGGGCCGTCGGCGTCGTTGATCTCGGCCTTCAGTTGCGGCGCGTCGCTGTTCGGGAAGGGCGCGCGCTTCTCATCCCTGATCCGCAAACTGGACGTCGAACCGGCCCGCGTCTGCGCCGTCGGCGACGAGGTGCGGGACATCGAAGCGGCGCACCAGGTTCATGTGGCCGCGATGGCCGTGTCCTGGGGATACGGCGCGGCTTCGGCTCTCAGCGCCGCCGTGCCGGACTATATGGTCCATACGTCAGCCGAGGCCGCCGCCATACTCTTGGCCTGAGGATGGCTCACGAGCGCCGCGACCTACCTGTCGGCCGCCCAGTGGGCTAGGATGACGCCGCCCGGTGCGGCTCACGCGCATGTCCAGGCTTCGGCTAAAGGCGTGAGCGCATGCAAATCTCACATGTTCTCAACGCCCGGCGCACCCTCACCGACATCGCCCGGGCTCGAGCCGATGAAATCCTATGAACAAGCGCTTCTGCCCGACGAACGCTACCGGATCATCATGATCGACGACCCCGAGACGGGTTTGCGGCCGATCACTTTCGAGGACCACTACGAAATGGTCGCCCGGCTTGGCCTGCAGACGGCGGTCCCTGAGGTGATCGAGCGCCTCTACGGTCGCGCCCTGCACGCCCTGCTCTACGGATGGTTTGACTACGAACTGATGGTGGTCGCCTGCGGACAGGCCCTCGCGACGGTGGAGTTCTCGCTCAAGACCCGCCTGGGCGCACCGGCGGCGAAGATGAGCGGCCTGAAGCCGAGGCTGGACTACGCGGTGAAGCTCGGCCTTCTGAGCGCTCCCCCGCCCAGCGCTTGGGGAGACGATCACGTCTTGCTGGCTTCGATCCGCAACGAGATCGCGCACGGCAGCGATCACGTCTATGCACCCGATATGGCGAAGGTCATCTTTGACCGATGCCGGGCGCTGATCGCCGAGCTCTATCCGACACCCATCGAACAACAGGTGTGACGCCGGCGCAGACGGACCGTCCGCAAGCACCAAATCGCTGCAGGCGTTCCGAGCCTAGAAGGTGACGTCGTCGGGGAGGGCCTCGTCGTCGGCGACCACGACATCGCGGACCAGCTCGCGCGCGGTTGCGAGGTCGGCGCTGCTGAAGGGCGACAGACGCTCGGGGTGCGCAACCATGTCCGCTTCAAGGAAGGAGAGGTAGGCGGAAACCACGGGGTCGACCTCTTCGGACGTGGAGATCATGGGTTCGGCGACGGAGACGAGAACGTGGCCCTCGCCGATCGCCTGGGCGCGCACGCGCGCCTTCTGGCGAAATTCCGGGTGGGCACGGAAGAACGCCTTCTCAAGGCGCACGGCCTCGGACCTGCCGGTGGTGGTCACCGAACCTTCGAAGCTGACTGCGTGCTTGCCCATGGAACGTATATTAGTACGTTCCAAACAGCCTCCTATACCGGGACAATCCTGTCCAGGGGCCGATACGTCCTATGGTCCTTAACGCCAGGAGTGCTGCGACGAGGCGTCCTGCTTCGTGGGACTCTCGCGTCACCGGGGCCTGGACATCTCAGTCCTAGCCCCCATGTCATATCCGACCCGGGGTCGCACTCGCGCGAACCTTTATTCGGGCCGTCTGACGGATCATATTGCGCCCATGACCGATACCGCAACCCCCCCGGCAGAGACCGCTGAGACGCCCAAGGAGCGTGAAAGCGAGAAGACCCTGCGCATCAAATGGCGAACCAGCCTCGACATGGGCTGGACCGTCATTCCGTCCGCCCTGTTGAAAGGCCTTCCGCGGCTCCACATCGGCGCGACCGATCTGGCCACCCTGATCTGTCTGATTGACTACTGGTGGGCGCCGGAATCGCAGCCTTGGCCGTCCAAGCGCGCTCTGGCGGAACGGCTGGGCGTGTCCCAGAAGACGATCCAGCGGAGCCTTAAGCGGCTGCAGGACGAAAAGCTGATCGTCAGCGAGGCCCGCCGGTCCGCGTCGGGGGGACAGACTTCGAACCGCTACGACCTGACCCCGCTGGTGAAACGCCTCGAGGCGATCGTGGCTGATATGAAGCAGGCGGCGCTCGACGCCGAGGCCGCCAAGCGGGCGGCGACGCGGCCGTCCGGCAATCGTCGGAAGGGGATCTGATGGCCAGGCCTCCCGATCCGACCCCGTTCGCCGTCGTCAACGGCTGGAAACTGTTCATGCACGCAGGCTTCCGCGCGGACTACGAGCGCCTCCGTGACGAGGTGGCGCAGCTGAAGACGGGGGACCCGAAGGGCTATGCGAGCCACCCCAAGGCCAAACTGTTCAAACGCATCACCGACATCATCTCGATGGAGGTGCCGACCGATCCGAACGCGGCGGCCTACCAGCTCGGCAACACCATGGGATCGGCGCACCGGCACTGGCGGCGCGCCAAATTCCTGCAGCGGTTCCGCCTGTTCTACCGGTTCGACTCGAAGACGAAGATGATCATCTACGTCTGGGTGAACGACGAGGGCACCCTGCGGAAGGCGGGCTCCAAAACGGACCCCTACGCCGTCTTCAAGGGGCGGCTGGGCAAGGGCGATCCGCCGACCGACTGGGATGACCTGTTGCTGGGGATCTAAAGCATCCAGACGCCCAGGTGTCGGATCGCAATTCAGCCAGAACCTGTCGCCAGGGCGCCGTCGAGGCCCCCAAGTCACCGGGCACTTGAATACGGAGCGGATCTCTCGGTTAGTGCGCCTATGGCGAACGAAGACCCCCTCTGGATTGCGAGACGTGACGGGCAGGACTGGCGAGACGATGACGTTCAGGCCGCTATCGACTGGCTAACTGGACTCGCGCCTGCCGCAGAAGTGGCTGCGCGTATTGAGACTCAGCGTCAGGGCCTCGAGGCCTCATTGGCTGTCTGGCGCGAAGGCGGACAGGCTCCACCAACCGATGGGCAAGATCAGGCGGCCTGGTGGCTTCTGCAAGGCGCCGATTTCGCCGACGGAAGACGCCACTCGGTGCCCGAGGAAGCGGCGCGGATCACGCCGCTCCTGAAGCGTCTCGGCGCTGATCTGGCGATCCTGCGCGGCATTCCGGGGGCGGAGGAAAGGGCCGGGCGACTGCTGACGGAACGACGGACGTCTATGGACGCCGGCGTCTATGAACTGCTGGTGGCGCTCGCTTGGCGAAGGGATGGATGGACGGTCGAGTTTGTCCCGGAGCAGCGCGGCGGCGCCGCGACCCCGGACTTCCTCGCCTCCAAGCCAAACCGCCGCTGGGCAGTCGAGTGCAAGCGCCTCGATCGATCGACTTATGCCGTCAACGAGGTGGCGCAAGGAGGCCGCCTGGCGAACCCTGTTCATGACCTCCTTCGCCAGGCGGGGCCGTCACTCGTCCTGGAGGCGGTCTACAACGTCGAGCTACAGGATGTGCCGGACGGCTATCTGGTCGAGCGCGTGCGTGAGGCTCTGGCGGCCAACCGGGGCGGCTGGGCAGACGCAACAGCGATCGGGCGGCTTCGCCCTCCCGATGCGGCGGGACTGCTGCAGGTCATGGCGCACGACGACATCTATTACGGCTCCCGACGCATGATCCAACTCACGGCGGGCGTGCTGCAGGCGGAGTGGGACTACAGTTTCTCGGGTCAGTGGACGCCCGCGGAGGGGCGACCGTTCTATGCGACGGATCTGCACCACGCGAGCGTGATCGGGTGGACTTGTCGGGCCCCCCGCGCTTTGGAGATGAAGTCAGGTCACTTCCGTCGGACGCTCGTCCGCGCGGAGCGTCAGCTTCCTGCCGATCGCCCCGGGGTGGTCCACATCGGAATTGAAGCGACGGGAGAGGGGCAGGTCGATCGGGGACGCTACATGGCCAATCTGATCGAGACGTGGGTTTACCGACCGGCGAACCGGCGGTTCAGGTGGGCCAACGTCAACTATTTCCGATCGGAGGTCTCGCTGGAGCGGGACACCAACTGGGACTTCGACGAAACCTTCGCTCCGCTGAAGATCGGGCGACATACGACGCCGCAACCGGTGCCTCTTCAGGCCTTGGTCGCAACCGACGGCCCCGTTCAGCCCGGCGCTTTCTTCTGAGCGCGTCCCTCTGTCAGCGCTCATGCCGGCATCGTTCATTCCGAAAGCCGAAATCTGTCGATCATACGCACAGTTTCCGGCTAGACTCGTGTCGATGAAATCAACCCTCGACCACCTCCCTGAACGGCAGCAGCAAGAGCTCGCGCACATCCGCTCGACCCTGCTGACGGAGTTCGAGGCGGCGCTCCGGAAAGGCGCGGGCGGCACGTCGGATTGGCGCAAGGGCGGCAAGGTCCTCAAGATCATTCTGTTCGGCAGCTACGCCCGCACCGACTGGGTGGACGAGCCGGACAACGGCTATCTGTCGGACTTCGACCTGCTGGTCATCGTCAGCCATCCCAAGCTGACGGACATCGCCGACTACTGGTGGGAGGCCGAGAACAAAATTTTGCACGACCCGTCCGTCGGCCGGATCGTCAACATCATCGTCCACGACCTCGCCGAGGTGAACCGGGCCATCGGACGCGGTGAGTACTTCTGGACCGATATCGTTCGTGACGGCGTCGTACTTTACGAACTGCCGGGTCATCCGCTGGCGGTTCCGAAACCGATGACGGCCAGTGACGCCGTTGAAATGGCAGAGCGCTATCTTGCTCACTGGCTGCCGAGGATCGACAGCATGCTTGCAGCTGCAGAGTTTCATGTGCGGCGAGACGAACGGTGCGACGCGGCGTTCTCGCTGCACCAAGCGGTCGAGAGGGCCTACGCGTGTTTCCTGCTCGTCCACACCTTCTACTTTCCCCGCTCACACAACATCAAATTCCTTCGATCCCTCGCTGAGGATGTCGACAAGCGTCTGGTCGAAGCGTGGCCGCGTGAGCAGCGTGCCGACCGTCGGCGCTTCGAGACGTTGAAGCGCGCCTATGTCGAAGCGCGTTACTCCGATCAGTACGACGTCAGCCCAGAAGACCTCGAAATGCTCGCGACGTCGGCACGCCGGCTAACCGACATCGTCGCCAGCGTCTGCCGTGAACGTATCGATCATCTGCGCGGCGCGGCGGGGTGACATCGCCGCGGCGGGATCTCAGTGCCAGCTCCGCTCCTCGACCTCGTCGTCTTCGCGCTTCGCCCGACCGTCGTAGATATCGGCGATGTGATTCAGTAGCCGGGCGGTGACGGGGTATTCTGACGCCATCGCCTTCGCATGGTCTCTGTAGCGACCAGACAGCGTCCGCTCCTTGCGGCCTCCTTCCCTCAGATCCCGCGTGATCACGCCCCGTGACGAGTACGCCCCCGAGACGAATGCGTCCTCGAGCGTCTCCGATCCTGCGCTCTCGAGAACCTCGCGAATGGCGACGGGAGGCCAAACCTCGCCTGGCGGTTTTGCGCTCATCCCGAGGATGCGGCCGATCCGGAGGTCAGCCGGCAGGCTGCGTCCCAGCTCCGACGCGCGGCGGCGCACTTCCGTGACCCACCGCTCAAGTTCGGCGCCGTCGATCCGCCCCTTGTCATCTGCGCCCGGGATGCGGTTCCAGGCTTCCAGCACATCGTAGCCGTGCCGGGCCATGGCGGCCCGCTGCTCCGGCGTTGCGGGTGCGCCGGGGAGGTCTTCGTCTGCGCCGCCGTCGTCGTCCTCTCGCAGGAAGGCCATGGTTAGCACCTGGAGGAAGAAATCCGGGCTCCGGGCTAGTTCGCGATGGAGCACGGGGCTGGGTCGCTCGGAGTACCGCAGCATGCGGAAGTAGGACCACTCGAGGAGGACCACGACGTCGTCCCCCACGTCCGGATGGGCTTCGAGGTGGGCGAGGATGCGCGTCAGATAGTGAAGCCGCATCACGGGCTCGTTGGTGTCTTCGCTCGCCTCATGCACGGTCTTCAGCGCGAGGTGGAGCGTTTCGACGATCAGCTTCGGGTCCAGATCGACTTCAAGGCGGCTCCCGATCAACTGGAGAGAGGCCGGGGCGCGATCGGCGGCGTTGAAGCGCCGGATCGCATGTTCGGTCTCCTCCTTGTTCTCGGCCACCGCCCACCCCGCGAGATTCCGCCAGTAGCGATCCTCGAACGAGGGGCCATAGGTCTCGACAGCCGACCACGTCTCGGGGGCTGCTGGGAGGAAGTGGAGCAGGCGTCCGACCGCCCGTTCGTCCAGTTGGGGGCCAGGAGCCAGCAGCAGGCCGTTGACGAAATCGGCGCCGCCTTCCTTCGCGCGCAATAGGCCGATCACTTCGGCGGCGGCCGTCCAGAGGGGACCGTCATCCGACGCCAGTCCGCGTTCAATGAAGTCTGACCGCCAGGACGCTGCAGCGGAGGACTGCGCAACCGCCTCTCCCACCCAGCGGGGCTGATCGCATCGGTCGAGGAGGGCCAAGGCGCCTTCGATGCCGTGCACCTCGACGATCTCGTCGAAGGCCTTGGCGCGGGCGGCGGTCGCTTCGTCCAGCGACTGACGCCACTCGCGCACGGATCCCATCCAGCCGGTGCCATTGGAAAACAGCCAGGCATGCCTCCAGAGGACATCCTCGGGTTCGAACTGCTCGAGGGCGGTCTGGAACACCGTCAGTTCATCCGCCGGGATCGACCAGTCCGCGTCCTGGAATTCCAGGTGGCGAGCCAGGACCTTCCGAAGGGCCGTGCGCGTGAAGTCGCGGTCCTCTTCGCCGGTGATCGTCTGCTCCGCCTCCAGCAACTTCTGGCCGATCGCAGCCCGAGCGTCGGGCAGAAGGAGCTCCATGGCCTTCAGCAGGGCCTTCCAGCGCTTTGGCCGATTGCCGACATCCTCGATCAGCCGGTCTGAGACCTCTACGACGCAGTCGTGGACGACCGTCTCAGGCGACGCCTCGCGGTCGGTTGGCGCGGCCTTGCGCCAATGCGGAGACGACGTCGGCATCGTGATCGCGTGCGAGCGCGGCAGGAGTGAGATCATGAGATCCCAGGCGATGTCTCCATGTCGTTTGCGCAGGCCGTCGATGACGGCCAGCCGCTGTTTCAGCGTCGCGTGGGTTTGAGGAGACCACGACAGGAAGATCGTGGTGAGCACCTGCTTCGGACGGGCGACGTTCTTGCCGCCCCCATCCAGTGCATCGAGCCGCGCCAGGACGTCGGAGACGCGAGGCAGAAGAGCCGGATCCCAGGCCAGTCTTTCCAGGGCCCACATCAGCTGTGGGAGCCGCGTGACGGTGTGGGTAGAGGCCTCCGGCTCGAAGAAGGCAATCAGCGGGCTGGGCGTCTGTCCGAGCGCACGTTCGATGCCGCCGAGGAAGGCCGAAGGCGCGACCTCCGCCATCTTCGGCAGGACGGGTCCAAGCGACCACCAGATCGCCTCCGTTGCACCGTCAAGGATGGTCGTCAGGGTCCTGGCGACTTTCGCCTCGACGCCGTCCACCAGACCCGCCCGGTCGCCATACAGCGACAGAAGCGCCATCGTTTCCGTCATCGACTGTTTCAGGAGCGCCGAGAAGCGCGGATGGATGTTCCGAACGTTCGCTAGCCAGCGGTCGTCCGGCGCCATGTCCCAGGTCGGATCAATCTCGGCGCAGACTTCGCAATAGACGGACAGGAAGCGGTCGATGTCCTGAGGCGTCAGACCGTGCGCGAGGAGGGCCCAGGCGTCGCGAGGCGATTTCAGTCGCCACGCGTCCTCGCGCTTTCGCAGAGGTCCATCCAGGACGGTGGCGTACGGCCCGAGCGCTCTGACGGCCTCCTCGTACGGGATGCCGGCCAATTGTTCGATGACGGCCTTGTCGCCGTCCAGCGTCTCGAGCCATCCGCCGGCGAGAAGCGCAGTGAGCATCGGACGAGGCGGCTGCGGGATCGACCAGGATGGACGACTGCCCGGAGCCGCAGGCATGAGACGGCGAAGGACGGCGAGGCTGCGGCCGGCGTCGAGAGAAAGATTCTGCGCCTGGCCGTACTCGAGGCCCATCCGCACGAGCACTTGATGCAACTGGCTCCGGGTTGGCTTCGCCAGCCGTCGCGCTGAGTCCGGCGCCTCCGAGTTCGAACCCAGGGCGACGTAGATGTGATGGCCCTTTCGAGAGAGCCTCTGAGCGACGCCGGCTTCCGTCTCGTTCAGGATGAGAATGAGCGGCGTCAGCCCGTCGGCAAGACCCGCCGCCGCTGCGGATGTCTCCGGCGCCAAGACGCGGGCTTCCATGGCGCGGTAGTACCGATCAGGCAACATCTCGATCGTCGCATGGAAAAAGGCCGCCGCCTCTTCGACGGACTCGGCCTGAACAAACAGCGGCTCTGAGGCGGGATCCGATAGCCACCGCAGGACGACCGCCGCATCCTCGTCGCGTCCGATGCGGGTCAGCTCTCCGCTCAATGGAACCTGGGTCGCGTCCGACCAATCCGCCCAGAGATCCGCAAGTGACTTCAGACCTGCCGGGCGCTTGCCGAGGCGGACGGCGAGCCACTGGCCGACGCCGGGGTGACATTCGATCCAGTCCACCAGATCGTCGGCGTCATAGGCCAGGACGTCCTTCCAGATGCGCTTGGCGCGCTGCGCCTTGGCCCAGACATCCTTCTGCTTTCCCCAACGACGGGGCGTCACAAAGATGAAGGTCGTATTCGCCGGCTCGAGGTCGCCGTAGTCTGTCGTCCGGGCCCTTATATCTCCATCGGCTTTTGACTTCTTCTTCTGGTCGGTCCCGGTTTCCCAACCCGACTGGCCATCCGGAATTCTGACCGACGCGCCGACAACGCGGACCTCGCCGTCCCAGCCATGTTGAGCGACGCTGTCGCCGGAAGGGAACCGAACGCTGGCGGCGACCCCGCGCTCGGCGCGGATCAATCGGCTCAGAAGCTCGGGCATGCCAGCCTGGCCGTCGCGGCTGTCGGCCCAGACGACAAGGTCGGAAGCCTCGATCAAGCGAGTCGAGTTACCGCCGGAGAATGGGGCCGGCGCAGCGGGATCTTCGGTGAGGCGAAGGCCCTGATCGTCGTTCCAGACGCCGGCGTCCTCGATCGCCGCAGTCATGGCCTCGACGGCGGTAGAGCTGACCTCGCGCCAATCAAGCTCGAAGTCAGCGACCTCACTCGGGTGAATATTTGCCGCCTTGGCCAGATCGGCTTGCGACCACGCCAGCAAGGCGCGGGCGGCGACCATGTCCTTCGCGCTGAAACCTGGCTGCGTCATCCCGTTGGATATTCCCTCCCCGTGCGCCTTGGGCGCAAATCCTAGGTAGGGAGAGACGCGCCTTGCCTTCAAGGCGGGACGACCGTGTTATCCGCAGCATGACGACTTTCAACGAAACAGGTTTTCTCTCGACGGCGATCTCGGACCGCATCCAAGCCCGGCGCAACAGCAACGCCCTCCCGTTCGAACTCGTCGAAGCCCTCAACACCTGCCTTCAGAAAGCCGCCACTACGGCCTGCGAAAGCGTGCGGGGCATGCCGTTCGATCGCGAACCTATGGCCCTGCTTCTCCTGCATCGGTCCTGCGCCCTGTTGCAGGGCGCGGTGCTAATGGCGGAGCGCGGAATGGATGTTGAGGCTCGTACGCTGGCGCGCGGACTGCTGGAGAACACCCTGCTGATGGCCGCGCTTCACGACAATCCGGACAAGGCGCGCGCGGTCATGATCGAGGATGCCGCCGCCGCCAAGAAGGGGCAGGCGAAAACGATCCTCCGCAGCGGCATGTCCGCGGACGCCGCGATGCTTCAGGAGGTCGTGGACAACATCGGATCCGTGTCGAGCCTGAACATCTCGAAGCTTTCGGAGCTCGGTCCGCTGAAGCATCTGTACCTCCTCTACCGCGTGATGTCGGACGATGCGGTTCACCCCTCCGGCAAGTCCCTGCAGCGGCACATGAGGATGGCTGACGACGGTCAGAGCTGGAACGGCTATCTGGTCGGTCCCGAGGATCCCCAGCGGATCGCCGACACACTCGATCGCATCCTGATGATCGGGATCGCCCTGGGCGTCGCCTTCACGCAGATCGTCGGCGATGAGGAGAGCAACACGCGCCTTGGCGAGATCTCCGCTGACTACGGACCTTTCAGGGCTTCACAGGATGCGGCTGCCGAAGTGCGCATCGCACGCAAGCGCGAGACGATCGGATGAAGGGTCTTACCTCGTCTGACGTGATCGCCATCGCGACCGGTCTCGTCTCCCTCGCCGCCTTTGTCGTCGCGATGCTGAGCTGGATCACGGCGCACCGCGCTCAGCGACTGGCGGAGCGGCAGGAAGCCCGTCGCGCGCCCCGGCTGGATCTTCGCCTCATCAACTCCAAGGTTGCCGACATCGAAGGGAAGCGAACGTTCGTCATCCATCTCCAGATCGCCAACCCAACCGACACAGCCAACAGCGTCGCGGCGCTCGAACTGTGCATCCGGCACCGCCGCGAGATTCCGTTGACCTTGTTGGCACCGGCGGTCCCCAATGCCGACGAGAGCATCCCGGTGCTCCAGATGCCGTTGCGCATTGACGCCCATCACACCGTCGAAGGTTGGGTGCGTTTTGCGGTCGCCGCCGACCTTCTGAAGGGTTCGACCATCGAAGGGTACGAGTTGGTCGCGACTGATACGCACCAGGAGAAGACGACGCTCGAAACCCAAGTGCTAAGCTGGAGCCTCCGATGATGGGAGCGTTCCGCAAAGCGATGATCGCCTTGAACCATAGTCATGAAAAGCTGATTGCGCCGATCGTCGCTGACGGATCGATAGCCACCGTGGGGGTCGGCGATGGTCGGATGTTTCCCCTGGTTATCCTCGACACCACAGAGCGCCCCGATATCGACGCGGTGATCGCAGCTCACGACCATGGGCCGCCGGGCGACGTCCGGGTCCAGTGGGGCAGGCTCCCGCACCGTGAGGAGACGGTGACCCTCATTCTGACCCTTCTTCGACCAGTAGAAGCGGTGGTGATGGTGGAGTTCGATCTAAACAAGAACCATGGGGTCATCGTTGAGCAGATCCTCCAGAACCGCGGTCTCTACGTGCAACCGGGTAGGCCGGGGGATCGTCTCAAGGATGATCCGCAGCGGCCGAAGATCATCGTCGAGGTGGCGGACACCGGTTTCAAGGCGACCTGGGACAGGCTGTTCCTCGCCCATACCGCTCTCATGCTGCGCCGAAGGGGAATGGGGCGGGGCGAGGCCAAGCGAGCGGCAAAGGAGGTGACCGGGACGATCAGGAAGATCGCATCGACGCGACCTTTCACCGCCTGAAGACCGCAGTTCTGGATGCCCCGGCCGGGCGCCAGAATCTGCCGGTCGGCGCCACAGTTTCTCTCCTCCTGCGGTGATCGGCGTCCGGCGCTAGGCTTTAGGATATGAGCTGCCCAATGCAATCGACGCCATGGGGACTGAGGGCTGCGGATCGGGGCTCCTAGCCGCACTGCTTGTGTCCCGACAGCGGGGATTTGGTGATCACGGGCCCGTCTCACGCACCGCCGCTTGCAAACCCCGTCGCCATGATTCAAGCTTTGAGTGCGTCGTCTTCGGGCGGCGCCGAGGCGTGAGAACCTCGCTTGAGACGATCATTCTACATCTTCGCTCCGCGGCAGCGGTGTGGCTGGCGCGTATGTCCAGGCCTTCGGGCTAAAGGCGTCGGCGCATGCCTCAAGCATGGTCTCAACACCCGGTGCTTCGGCCGGGCTCGCCTCATCATCTGGAGGCGAGCCCGTGTCGGATCGAACTGGAGGTGTGGGAGACAAGGAGGCCGATCACGGCCTTCACGATCTCTATCGCACCTATTCCGGTTGGCTTACGGCGCGGCTGAGGCGGCGCTTCGGCGACGAGACCGAAGACCTGGTGCAGGAGGCCTGGATCAGGGCCGCACCATACAGTCGCAAGGGCCTGATCGAACACCCGAAGGCGTTGCTTCTGAAGATCGTCGACAACCTGGTCATCGACCGGGCCAGGCGGCAAGGGCCTGCCCCCCTGGCCTCCAGCGACAAGCTGGATCCGAATCCGCTGGTGGATCCCGCGTCGCAGATCGACATGGTCCTTCTCAAGCAGATCATTCTGACGATGCCGCCCCGCCTGCGCGACGTGTTCGTCTTGAGCCGTTTCGCGCATCTGGAGTATCAAGAGATAGGCGAGCGGCTGAACATCCCCGTGACCACGGTCCAATGGCGGATGATCAAGGCGCTCGAGTACTGCGCAGCCCAGTTGCGGCTGTAGCCGATGGGGAACGCCATGAGCGACCCGCAGAGCGCGACGGGCGTTGCGGACCGTGAAGCGGCCGAGTGGCATGTCCGGCTCGGGGAACGCCCCGTGTCCGCAGACACGCTCCATGCCTTCAAGATTTGGCGCGAGACTGCTGGCAACGCAGAGGCCTATCGCAGGGTCGAGCGACTTTGGCGAAGCACGGGATCCCTCTCATCGGATGGCGATATCCAGAACCTGACACAAGCCACGCTGCGGACCTCGCGGTCGGGGACGAAACGCGCCTGGCCGCGACGCTTCTTCCCGGCCGTTGCGGTCCTCGTCCCCGTGGCTGCCGTGGCTCTGGCGCTGGTCCTCTGGTTGCCCTCGCGAGGCCTTTACGAGACAGAGATCGGTGGTCAGCGGGTCGTCGCGCTCGACGACGGAACACAGGTCAGGCTGGATACGGACACACGGATACGGGTCCGCTTCGCCTCGGGCGAACGTCGTATCGTGCTGGAACAGGGCCAAGCGCTGTTCACCGTGGCGCATGACGCCGCGCGGCCTTTCCGCGTGGAAGCCGGCGCGACGGAGGTGACGGCCCTCGGCACCGTCTTCGATGTCCGGCGCGAAACCACGGGCGCGCGTGTGACCCTCGTCGAGGGATCGGTCGCGGTCACCGATGTCCAGGCCGAGACCCGCAACTGGCGGCTGGCGGCGGGACAGCAGGTACAAACCGCAGGCCGTGATCCTGCGCCGGTCGCAGTCGACGCGATCCTCGAGACGAGTTGGACCCAGGGTCACCTCGTTTTCAAGGGCACGCCGCTTCGCGAAGCCGTCGCCGAGGTCAATCGCTACCTGCCGGACAAGATCGTTCTGGCCGCCGGCCCCGCATCAGAGGTCGCGGTCAACGGAACCTTCGCCACGGGCGACCGTGACGCCTTCGTGGCGGCCGTCTCGGATCTCTTCGATCTGAGCGCCCAGCCGCAGGCCGACGGCGGCGTTCGCCTCACCGCGCGATCCGTCGGCGGATAAAAATTTCGGGTCCCCACTCAGATCAGGTGACGCCCCATCGTCTCCTGTTCGACGCGCCCTTGCGTCGGAGGGGACTGACCACATGACTATCTGCACCCGAAGCCTGCTCGCCGGCGTCGCGCTCGTGCCTATCGCCGCCGTGGCCTTCGCCACTGACGCACAGGCCCAGACGGCCCGCGAGTTCAACATTTCCGGCGGTTCGTTGGACGCGGCGCTGATCGCCTATGCCAGGCAGGCGGATGTGCAGATGCTCTACACCGCCGACCTCGTCGCGGGCCTTCGCACGCCTGGCCTGAGCGGCCGCCATGAGCCGGACGCGGCGCTCGATCGCCTGCTCGCGGGGAGCGGTGTCGTCTGGTCTCGCAGTCGGCCTGGGGTGATCGTCCTGCGTCGTGCCGGCAGCCAGCAGGCAGCGATGGCAGACGCGACGCAGATCGACGACATCATCGTCACGGGGTCTCTTCTGCGCGGCCCGGGAGAGTCGCCGTCGCCCGTGACCGTGATCTCACGGGCAGACCTAGACCGGCGCGGAGACGCCACGGTCGCCGACGCCCTCGTCCGGCTGCCCCAGTCCTATTCGGGGAACGCGACACCCAACAGTCTGCTGCTGGGCGCGGACTCGCTCGGGAGCAACACCTCGACGGCCATGGGTGTGAACCTGCGAGGCCTCGGGGCGGACGCGACCCTCGTTCTGGTCAACGGACGACGTCTTGCAGGGACCGGGATGAAGGGGGAGTTCGCCGATGTCTCGGCCATTCCCGGCGGCGCGGTGGAGCGCGTCGACGTGCTGCTCGACGGTGCCTCCGCTCTGTACGGATCGGACGCCGTGGCCGGGGTGGTGAACGTCATCCTTCGACGGAGCTACGAGGGCCAGGAAACGCGATTGCGAGCGTCCGCGGCCGAAGGCGGCGGCGAAGACCTTCTGGCGTCCCATCTTTTCGGCACGCGGTGGGAGACCGGCTCGGCGCTCCTGTCCTACGAATATCAGCACCAGTCGGCGCTGAACTCGGCGGACCGCGACTACACCGCCACGGGCGATCTAAGGCCCTGGGGCGGCACGGATCGCCGCAGCTTCTACGGGCCGCCCGGCAGCATCGTCGTATTCGACGCGTCTCGCGGCGCCTATCGCAGCACCTATGCGATCCGGCCCGGTCCCGACGGCACGGCGCGCACGCCGTCGGACTTCGAGGCGGGCGGCGCCAACCTCGGCAATCGTCGGGCCGACGTCGACATCCTCCCGCTCCAGGAGCGCCACAGCGCCTATGCGAGCGTCCGCCAAGAATTCGGTTCGCACATCGAAGTGTCCGCCGACGCCCGCTTCAGCCGGCGGACGTTCGAGTACGCCAACCTCGCGCCCGTGAGCATTCTGACGGTCGGACGCAGCAACCCCTTCTTCGTCTCTCCGACCGGTTCGGCTTCCCATCTGATCGCCTACAACTTCATCGGCGACCTCGGTCCGACCGAGAGTTACGGAATGTCGCGCAGCCTCGGCGGGACCGCCGGGATCGAGATCGCGCTTCCGAGGGACTGGACGCTGGAAGCCTACGGCGCCTTCGCCGAGGAGCTCAGCGAAGGCGGGACGAACAACCAGCTCAACAGCACCTTCCTCGCCGAAGCGCTGGGCAACGCCGTCGACAATCCGGCGACCTCTTACAGCGCCCTCCGGGACGGATACTTCAATCCCTTCGGGTCGGGCGGGGCCAACGGCGACGCGGTTCTGGATTTCATCTCGCAGGGCTACACCTGGTCCCGCTACCGCAGCCGTATCAGCTCCGCCAATCTGATGCTGGACGGCTCGCTCCTGAGCCTGCCGGGCGGCGAGCTCCGGATTGCGGTCGGCGCTTCGTTCCGGCGCGAGGAGTTCAACCGTCGCAGCCAGAACTTCGCTTCGGGCCTAGCGCCGGTCATCACCATCGGCGACCCCCAGGTCCGCGACATCGGCGCCGTCTTCATGGAAGTGCGAGCGCCGCTGGTGGGCGAAGGCAATGCGCTGCCCGGGATCAAGCGTCTGGAGCTCACCCTGGCCGGGCGTGCGGAGGACTATGACGACGTCGGCACGACCTCCAATCCCAAGGTCGGCCTGATTTGGCAGCCCTCGGACCCGTTTACGGTTCGCGCCAGCTGGGGGACGTCCTTTCGCGCCCCCGCCCTCACCGAAGTGTTCGATCGGGTCCAGCTCGGTCCCCTGACGGTGTCGGACTCCGGGGTCAGCCGCGTGGCGATCCTGCAGTCCGGCGGCAACACCGACCTCGAACCGGAAACGGCCGAAAGCCTCACCTTCGGAGTGGAATGGGCGCCCCGGCCCGGCATGCGCTTCAGCGCGGGCTATTTCGACATCCGCTTCGAGAACAAGATCGGTCGACCGGCGCTGGAGAACATCACCAGCATCCTCGTCGATCCGAGCCTGTCGCCCTTCGTCACCCGTCTCACGCCGGGGAATGCGGCCGATCTGGCCCGCGTCCAGGCCTTCCTCGCCGACCCGCGTTTCGTCTCGCCGACCCTCTATCCGGCCTCGTCCTACTCGGTGATCCTCGACGGCCGATGGGCCAACACCGGCGAACTGAACGTCGAAGGCATCGATCTGGCGGGCAGCTACGATTTCGACGTCGGCGACAACAGCTTCGGCCTCTCCCTGTCAGCCTCCTACCTCCTCGATTACAGCCGTCGGGTGACCCCGGTGGCCGTTCGCGAGGACGTTCTCGGGCTGGTCGGCTTCCCCGTCGATCTCCGCGCCCAGGCCGCAGCGACCTGGACGCGCGGGGACTGGTCGACGCGGATCGGCGTCAACCATGCCTCCGATTACCGCGACGCGGCGGGGCGGACCATCGACGCCTTCACGACCGCCGATCTTCAGCTGCGCTGGGCGGGGGGCGGGACCGGATTGGCCGAGGGCGTCGAGGTCGCCCTGACGATCCAGAACGTCTTCGACGCGAATCCGCCGTTCTACGACTCCCCTCAGGGCTTCGGCTTCGACCCGGGGCAGGCGGGTCCGCTTGGCCGGGTCGCGGCATTCCAGCTCATCAAGCGCTGGTAGGACGCCATGTCACAAGCCGCTTCGAGCGGACGCCAGAGGGCGTCCGCGGGACGCCGTGCGCGCTCGCGCGTCCTCGTGGCCGCCTCGGCCTTCGCCCTGATGTCGGGCGCGGGTTGGGGCGCCGCCGCGCAGGTCCCGCAAAACGCTCTGACGGGCGCTGACGCCGCCACCGGGTCCCGCTCGCTCGTGATACACGGTCGTCCATACCGAACGGACGACATGCTCGCGGCGGAGTCCTTCGGCAACGCCACCATCGATCCGACGGGGCGGTGGGCGGTGTTCGAACAACGCGCGCCTTACGACCAGGCGACGTCGTTCGAGTTCGGACTTCGCAATCCGTGGACGGTGAGCCGCCTGAGAGTGGTGGATCTCGCCTCGGACCGGCCCGCTGAGAACCTGCTGCGGCCCGAGGAGAGGGAGGGCCACGTCCTTGGACCCTGGTCGCCGTCTGGGCGCAGACTCCTGATCTTCCGCCTCAGAGATCACCGATGGCAAGCCGGGGTCATCGAGATGGCGGATCGCACGGTCCGCTGGTTTCCCCTGTCGCCCGAGCTCTCTGTCTTCGGGGAGGCGGCGCAGTGGCGTTCCGACGATGAGCTCGTGCTGCTGGTGAGACCCGACGGATCGTTGCCGCAATGGCTGGCCAGCGGCGGGCGAGGCCGACGGGCGCTTGAGGCGCGCTGGCGTGCCACGGACCTCGGTGGACCGGCGCAACGAACCACCCTCGGCAGCGGCGCCTTCGCCGAGGACATGCCCCGGCCTCCCCAGAACGAGGCGATCAGACTCGATGTTCGTTCCGGCATCGCCACCCCGCTTGCCGCGGGCTGGTTCTACGACCTCGAGCTCTCCCCGGACGGAGATCACCTGGCGCTGGTCGAGACCACCACAGCGGCGACATTCGATCCGACAACAGCGTTCGAGCCGCAGGCCATCGATCGAGAGCGAAGGCTTCGGGTCGCCGACCTGCGGACGGGCGCCGTGACCTCGCCGCTGGGCGAGGCCGATGTCGCGCCGAGCCTGCTGACCTGGTCACCGGCCTCGGACCGCCTGCTGGTGTGGGCGCGCGGCGCCGAAGGATGGGAGGCCGGTGACCTTCTCGGCGTCGACCCGGACGGTGAAGCCGCGCAGCGCTACGATCTCGACGGCCTCAGGCCCTACACCGGCGGCGGGGTGGCTGCATTCAACAGCGTCTATGCGGACTGGCTGGGCGACCGGCCTGTCCTCTTCGCCCACGCCCCGACGGGCGAACGTAACGACTGGCACCGGCTCGGACGCGAGGGCGCCGTCAACCTGACGGCGGCGCTCGGTCCGCCGTCCGTCGATATCGGGGCCATCGATGGGGAGCGGCTGTTGCTGGTCGCGGGAGGCCGCCCCTGGGCCGTGACCGTCTCCGGCGAAGCCGTGCCGATGGTCGCTCCACCCGGCGTCGTCACCGGCTTCGACGGCGCGGGCTATCTGGAGTCGCAGCGACGCCAGCGGAACTCTCCACCCCGGCGGGGCTGGATGGCGGTACGCCTGTCCAGTGGGGCGATCGTCCGCCCGGACCTCGATCCTGACGTGACAGCGACGGGCGACGCCATCGTCTCCGGCGTCTACGCCGGCGCCGACGGCGTCATCGTGCGCACCGTGAACAACGGGGTCCAGACCTTGCGCCTTCAGCAGCCGGGTCGGCCTGACCGGACGATGTCGACGATCAACGACTGGATGGGAGAGATCGACTTCCCCGAGCCCGAACGGGTCCGCCATCGGGGGGCGGACGGCGTAGAGCGGATCAGTTGGCTCTATCGCCCCCGGCAGTGGCGAGGGGAGAAGACGCCTCTGGTCGTTCTCTCCTATCCAGGCGGCCCTGCGGCCGCGCCGTCGGAGCCCGCCGCGCTGAACGCCTGGGCCAACCCCCAGCTTGTCGTCTCCGGCGGATA
Source organism: Brevundimonas sp. (assembly GCF_019636155.1). Lineage (GTDB taxonomy): Bacteria > Pseudomonadota > Alphaproteobacteria > Caulobacterales > Caulobacteraceae > Brevundimonas. The sequence goes on from NZ_JAHBYB010000005.1 coordinate 76,880, forward strand.
TGCGGTGCTGATCCCGATCTTGCCCCTCGACCGGCAGAAGGAGCCTGCGGAGGACTACGCCGAGGACGTCCTGGCGGTGGTCGACGTCGCCCTCGCCCAGTACCCGGATCTGGACCCGGACCGCGTCGCGCACTGGGGACACAGTTTCGGCGGCTATGTCGGGTTGGTCGCCGCCACGCAGACGGACCGGTTCAAGGCCATCATCTCCGTTGCGGGCCTGTCTGATCTTGCGACCGCCTGGGGCGAGTTCTCACCCGCCAACCGGGACAATCCGGAGTTCGGACTCTCCCTACGTCAGCGCATCGGTTGGGCCGAGGAAAGCCAGGGGCGAATGCGCGCGCCGCCCTGGACCGCGCCGGACCGCTATGTCCGGAACAGCCCCCTGTTCGCCGCAAACCGGATCTCGGCGCCGGTACTCCTCGTTCACGGTGACCGCGATCTTCTGCCGAGCACCCAGTCCGAGATCATGTTCTCGGCGCTCTGGCGGCAGAACAAGGATGTGCGGCTTCTCACCTACTGGGGTGAAGGCCATCACCTCTGGAGCCCGGACAATATCCGGGATCTCTACGCGGAGATCCTGGCCTTCCTCGACCGCACCCTCGGCTCGGGCGAAGCCCCGCCGGTCCTCAGACCCCAGCCCCGATCGCCTCCCAGCGCCGGACCCAGCTCTCCGTCACGGCCGCCATCGTGAAGTCCGGTACGCTGCCTTTCCAGAGCAGACGGTCAGGGTCAAGGAGGGCTTCCGTGCGACTGCGGTCGATAAGGCCGCGCGCGGCGAGGCGCCCCTCCAGCAGGTGGTCTCGCAGAAAAGGGATGCTCGCCGCCGCCTGACGGCCGAAGTAGGCGGTCATCTCGCCCTTGGATCGCCTATGCAGGATTTCGGGCGGCAGCCTGTCGGCGAAGGCGGCGCGGGCCAGCCTGCGGTCGGCCCGGCCGTCGTCGGTGAGGAGGGGGACGGACAATCCGAGCGCCAGTTCGACGACGGGCTGGGCGAGAAGCGGATGGATCAGGTCGGCAACCTCCGTCCGGCGGCACTGGCCTTGATAGGCCAGGCCCGCCGCCACGGACTCGATCTGCAGACGTTTGGCCGGCGGGATCGTCTCCAGTCCGCGCAGCCACGGATGCAGAGCCGCTTCTGCATCGTGCGCAATGCTCTCCGGATTGAAGATCGACAGCATCCGCGCCGACCGGTCGAGCGGAGCACGTCGCGGCGTGCTCAGGGCGGTACGCAGAAGGGACCAGGTCGATCGGCGTGTCCAGCGCGCCAGTTGTGGCAATGCGGGGCTGAAGACGGCGCCGAGGCCGCGCTCGCGAAGGACGTCGGTGAAAATTTCCGGGACTCCCATCTGGAAGAAGACCCCGTCGCCGCCCTTCCCGGTCAGGAGGGCGTCGACGCCGGCCTCCCGGCAGGCGTCCGCGACTGCCGTGTCGAATGAGTAGTCCCTGCCGTTCACCCCGGTTCTGGGACCTCGGGCGGTGACGTCGAAGCCTTCGGTCGTCATCGGCCTGATCGCCCGCTGGACGCAGTGCGGTTCGAAGCCGAGACGATCCCCGAGGGCTCGAACGAACCGGCGCTCGTCGCCCTCCGCGAACGGACCGAACATGTTGAACCACAGGTGCGGCGTTGCCCCGCCGGCCTGAAAGGCGCCGGCGACGATTGCGGAATCAAGCCCGCCGGACACTTCGATCCCCGGCCGCACGATGACGTCGGCGAAGCCGGCCAAGCAGCTGTCGATCCGCTCCCGCAGTCGCGCTGCGGCCTCGCGCGGATCAGAGGTGACCGAGCCGCTGAAGTCGGCTGGGCGCCAGAGCGGGGTGCTTCGTCGGGCGTTGAGGTCGGTCAGGTCGCCCGCCTCGGCGACCCGGATTCCGACCAGCGGGCTGGCCGCGGTCGCATTGATGGGGTCGCGGAGAATACCGCCCACGACGTCCCAATCGAGCTGAACGGGCGGCGCGGCCAGTTTCATAAGCCAGTCGGAAAGTTCTGACGTGACGACCTGGATCCCTTCGCGTCTCCACGCCGCACACTCGTGGGCGCCGGATGGATCGCGAAGGATCTGACGGACCTGGCCTCGCGGCGTCCGGAACATCGCGATGTACCGTCCCCAGTATCGCCGGATCAGGGCGCGGGCGCGGTCGGCGTCTTCGCCGTGCGTCGCGATAGGGGTTCGGTCGCCGTCGAGGGCATCGAACAGGTCGCCGAGGACGAGCAGATGCTCACCGGCGGGATGGTGCATTGCCGGGGGCCTCGGACCTCGCGTGCCGAGCCACGCCTGCTCCATGACCTGGACCGGAGCGAACCCCCGCGCCTGAGCCTCGGCCACAAGACTTTCTGCGAGGTCGAGATTGCTGGTGTCCGACCAGGCGAGATGCAGAAAATGCCCCACCTCAGACCACCATGATCGGGGTGTAGACGGCGACCCGATCCGGCTCGTCGTCCAGCACCGCGTCGCCGATCTGCAGCCAGCAGTGGGCGGAGAACGGCCAGGTGCGAACCCCGAACACCCATCGCACGTCTCCGCCCGCGTCACGGATCAAGGTTCGCAGGAGGTGCGCCCTGTAGAGGCAGGCGCCCTGTCCCGGCGCCCACGGCAGGAGGCGCACGAAAACAGCCGTCAGACGGGCGACCTCCTCTTCGGACAGGCTCGAGGAGGGGGAGTGCCGGCGGTGCGTGGCGAGCAGTTTCGCGAGGGATCGGGATTCGAATTTCCGTCCCTCGCGCCACCAGGACCACCAGAACCTTGTGGTCGCGACCACATCCATCGCGGGCGACAGCGGCAAGGGCAGGGCTCGGGTCGGCGCCGGCGGCGCGACGGCCCGGCTATCGCCCGCAGGGCCGAGAAAGCCGCCGTCCCGAAGTTGCTCCAGAACGGGCTCGGGGGCGACGATGCGGTCGCCACAGACCTGTATCACCGCACCGGCGCCGGGCAGGCAGCTGTAGGCGTCCGTACGCTCATCGAGCACAATGACGTCCTCATCGACGACGGCGAAATGCAGATGCTCCGAAAGGTGGGCGACAGCGCCGTCCGGCCCAGAGGCGAGAGGTGCAGCGGGAGCGAAAACCTGGTTCTCCATGGGGCACGCACGCGGCGGCTGGGGACGAGCGCCGCGAGAGGCGTCCGTCCCCGAGGCCGTCAGGCCCCGCCGTCGTACGGCATTTCCTCGTGTTCGAGGGGCGGGCCGATCACCGCGCCCCTCGTCAGAACAGTGACGGGACCGAGGTCGATCAGTCGGATCTGAGCGATGCCAGTCATGAGAGCCTCCAGGTTGTGAGGCCGCAGGATTGCGACAGCCTATGGAGCCGCTCCGAAGCCGGCGGTCGCAATCTATATCTGTCGTGTATTTGAGCCTTGTCGATCGGACAGGAGCGAATGCACAAACGTCGCCGCGACGGCTGTCGGGCGACCGGTCATCCTCAATGTGGGGCAAGACGAGCGCCGCGAACGACGCTCGTCCCGGGCGATCAGGCCACGCCGTCGAACGGCGTCTCTTCGATCTCCAGCGGCGGCCCGACGATGGCGCCCCGGGTGAGGGCGGTGACGGGTCCGAAGCCGATCAGTCGGATCTGAACGGTGCTGGTCATGGTAGCCTCCATTCGCAAGTCGCCGCGGATTGCGGCAGGTCATGGAGCGCCCGCGGTGACCCCAGCGGCAATCTATATCTGTCGTGTATTTCAACTGCTGCGGCTCAGACCTCATCTTCCGGCGGTTTGCCCGCCAGACGGTCGCGGCCTGCGTCCAACCAGGATTCTGTCTCTTCGCTCTTGGCGCGGTTTTCCTCTTCCAGCTTGTGGAAGGTCTCGGTGAAGGCCTCGATCAGGGCGCGGGGATCGAGCGTCAAAAGCCGGTCTCCCATCTTCCGGACGAACTCGCCCAGGGCGATGAGGAAGATCAGCATGAGCTTGCTGTCGGCCGTCTGACGCGCGAACTCGATCGAGCCGAGCGAAGGGCCGAGCAAGAGCGACCACGGGTCGCAGTTCGTCGCGACGGCGAACCGGTGAACGTAGTCGAGGTTCACCCGGCCAGCGCCGGCTTCAAAGTATTCGTAGGTGCGAAGCGGCAGGTTCATGGCGGTCGCCACCTGCTGGGCGGTCATGTTTCGGGCACGCCGCACCGTCCGCGCCGCCAGACCGATCAGCCGTGCATCACTCAACTTTTCTGGTGGATCGGAAAGCATAGGCGATTCGACCTTTCACCACTGAAGGTGCTGTGTTGGGTGTGTCGAATCAATGCAGGCGTGTGCGACTTTTTTGAATGGTTCCAGAGCGAGACGAAGAACCCGCAAGAAATCGGCGGGGCGCGCGCCAGAGCATGGCGGCCTGTCCGAAGAAGATTTTCGCAGACGAACTCGCCGGTCTGGGGAACGATGCTTGGGTGGACGATCAGGGGGCGGACCGGGGTCCGAGCAGATCGGAATCTGAACATGGCGCGTAATCGCGACCCGTTCACCCAGGCGCTGTCGTCTTTGCGTGAGCGTATTCATTCGGGAGCCCTGGCCGGCGGGTCGCCGGTCATTGTTCAGGACGAGGCCCGGCGGCTGCGCCTGTCGACCACGCCGATCCGAGAGGCTCTTGCTCGGCTGAGCGGAGAAGGACTGGTCGAGCGTGCGTCGACCGGCGGTTATGTCACCCTGCGGCTGGACGCCACCGCAGCCCGTGACCGTTGGGCGATGCATGGCCACTACGTCCGCATCGCCGTCGAGGTGAACCTGCGCGCCCTCGGAGCCGTGCGTCCGCCGGCGCCCGCTTACGAACACGGTCGTCCCATAGCGGCCGTGAACCGGCTGTTCGCGACCATCGTCTGCAGCGCCGGCAATCAGGCCTTGTGGGACGGATTTCAGAAGGTGAGCGGACAGCTCGATCTGGTGCGCCGCCATGAGGCGACCCTGTTTGACGATCTCTGTGACGAGGCGATAGGGCTCTATACCGCCTACAATGAGGAGGCCGCGCCCGCGTTCGCTGCGACCGTCGGGCGCTACCATGACCGGCGCATCGGAGCGGCTGGCGCACTGGCCGCTCTGGTCTTCGCCGGCGTCGGGCCTCGGGAAGAGGTGGCGCGAAGTGGGACGGAGTGAGGGGATCAGGCGGCCTCGATCACCAGGATCGTTGTGCGTGAGCAGCGGCGCTCGTGATAGGATTCCAGCAGACCCAGGAGCGCCGGGATCCGCCCGTCGACGATCACCTCCACCATGGTCCTTACGGTCGCGCCGTCAGTTTCTTCATGGATGCGCTCGGCCTTGAGAACGGCCTTGAGCCGGTCGACGACACGTTGATGGGCCAGCACAAGCGCGGCGTTGGTCGACTGGTTGATGATCGCGTCGAAAAGGGCCTGAACGCCGTCGAGCGGATCGACCGCAACGGCCGCCTTGCGCAAAGGTGTGAGCCCGCGGGGGTAGAGGGTCAGCGCGGCGTGGAGATAGGCGAGCTGGAGTTCGAACAGGTCGATGATCTCCGCCGGGCTCAGCGACGGGTAGAAGTAGCCGCGTCCGCGTCTGCGCTCGATGAGCCCTTGTCCCGCGAGACAGGCCAGGGCTTCCCGGACCGGCGTGGCGCTCAATCCCACCTCCGCCGCCAGCTCCGTCACCACGATCGGCTCGCCCGGAACAAACCGGCCCGCCTCGGCGAACCGCTTTAGAGCACCCAGAGCCGCTCCATAGGGGTCTCGTGGTTCGGAAGTCTGCATGACGCCCTCGACTGAACAATGGGCGGACCGGGAAACGGGGGGAGGCCGATCCGATTACACAAGTTAGTGCAGATATATTTGATGCAATGCAAGGTTATATTTTGACCGCCAATAGATTGCGTGTGACCCGCAACTTTTTTGCGGACGATCACCGAACTTCTTGCGTATTGGGAGCTTCGGAGGGCGTCGTTCTACTCCGGTCGTGTGATAGTCTGTCCAGAGACAGCAACTGGGGGGCGAAGTCGGTCCTGTTCCGCGATATCTGGCGTTCGCGCGGTCGGCCCAATGCCGACCCCCGCCCATTCAAGAGGACCGCGCCCGCATGACCCAACGTTTCGAGACGCAGATCCAGTTCACATGCCCGGATTGCCACGCCCTGGCGGTCACGAGCGCGGAGGTGCCCGAGCCGGACTGGAGCGCAGCCGAAAGCATGTCGGACCTGAACTCCGAGGGCGAAACCGAGGTCGAATGCCCCCACTGCGAAACCGTCTTTGAGGCCTATGTCGTGAACAGCGCAGGCAGTTGCGAGGTCAGGCTCAACGCCCATCCTGAGACGGCGGTTTCGGCGGATGTCGCCTTCTACTCTCCCGAGGAGGATTGGTCCGACTACGCTCTCCCGGAAAACCCGCTCTCAATCTGGGCGGAGTCGTTCGAGCAGGCGCAGGCCTATCTCGATGCCCACGGCTCGGACGACGGCGGCGCCCTGATCAATCGGATGGTCTTCTCTCAGCACGTTGCGGCTCTCGAAGCCTTCCTCGGCGACACGCTTCTCAAGGAAGTGCTGGGCGACGAGAAGCGTCTGGGGCGGCTTCTCGCCGGCGACAAGGAACTGGCGAAGGAAAGGTTCACCCTGGCGGAGATCCAGGAAAATCCCGGCCTGATCCGAGACAGGGTCGGGGCCTATCTGGCCGACATCCGCTACCACAACCTCGCGAAGGTCGACACGCTGTACCGGATCGCTCTGGAGGTCGAACTCCTCAAGGAGCAAACACAGAGGGAGAAGCTGTTTGTCGCGATTCAGCATCGTCACGACTGCGTCCACCGAAACGGCCGCGACAAGAACAACGAGAAGCTGACGGTCTTCACCAAAGCCTATGTGACCGAAACGGCTGAACTCTTTCGGGCCCTGATCGAGAGGGTCGACCTGGCGCTCTCGCCCTTTTGAGTGACGGCTGGGCGGCGCGCCGCTCCTGTCGGCGGTCCCGGTCCGTCGATCAGGTGCAAACGTTCGGCGCCCACGTCACCTCACCACGCACCCACGGCCTCGGTCGGCCATTCTCCGATGATCGCGCGTCGCCTGCACAACCGCGCCGCACGACGCCGGGAAGGGCTTCGCGCGAGCGGAATTCAGGGCCTCCGGATTGGCCGATCCGCTGCGATCGTGCGCGGGTTACGGCGCGCGACAACGATGATGTGCCGCAGGTCGGAAAGCTTATGCAGAAACCCTTGAATCCGTGGGCGGGATGCCACCGGGATCGTCGAGAGCACGACATCGAGAGGCAGTTCGAGGGGTGGGTAACCCGAGGCTTGTTGAGGGGCGTGGGTCTTGAGGACGACGCCGTGCGCCTGGCTCGCCGCCCAGGCCCCTTCAAGCAGTCCAAGCCAGTTCATGGACACCACGCGCCCTGTGCGGCCGGCCGCGATTTCCTTTACCCCCGCGGTCGCAAGCGCACGCATGCGCTCGCCCTCTTCGCCATCGACCGAGAGCCGATCATTCTGCGGCAGCTCTCGGACGTGTCCCAGGGTTCGTTCGATCAGGACGCCGGCGATCATCGGCTCCAGCGCCTGACGGACAGTGTCTTCAGAGGCGAGAACGCCGTGAGGCTCGAGCAACTGCAGTGCGAGCGCCAGCTCGGGAACGCGAGCCTGCATCATCGCGGTCCGCAGAGGCGCCAGGTTCGACGGATCGATCTTCAACGATCCGCCGATCAGTCGGATCGGCAATGTCCAGTAGGTTGAAGGAATGTGCTGGATGAGCGGGGTTGGTCCGCCGAAAGCATCGATCAAAAGGCGGATGTAACTCGGCCGGAGCGAGCCCTGCGCCGAGACGAAGGTTTCCGCCCAGGCGCGGAGGCGGGGCTGGTTTTCGGGGGTCTGGAGAAACTCCAGAACGCCCTCCTGCGCGAGGGTCCCGTAGAGGACATGGTCGCCTGCCTGCGGCGGGCAGCTCAACATCCGGGAGGCCACGAGGAATTCGGCGAACGACCGGTGCGGGAAATAATAGATGTCGCCGGCTTTCCGCTCCAGGAAGGCCCCGGCGAGATACTCCCGACGCTTGTGTTCGACCTCGTGCGCGTCTCCATCCGGCAAGTCCGCGAGAAGGTCCGATGGAATGACCTCCGCGACGAAGCTCGTTGCTGCGGCCCGATCTCTCCAAAGCCAAAAGGCGAGTTCGGCCAGGAAACGAAGTCGATCTTTCTCGCCGATGGGGGTGCGGGCGGGCTTCTCGGCCTCACGGCGCGCCAGCGACTGAAAGAACTCATCATAAAGCGACCAGCGCGACGGGCTTCGGCGCAGTCGGGTCAGATCCTGTTCGCGGTCCGCCGCCATTTCGGCGAGGATTTTCAGATGGACGGGGCGTCCGAAAACCGCAGGGTCCGCCGCCGCGAGTTCGGACACCTCCTGGCGACGCTTGTCGACCCACTCCGCATCCGCACCCCCATCGCCCGAGGTTCCGGCCTGATAGGCCAGAAAGCCGGCGATGAAGAGATCGCGCTCCGCGTCGCTGAAATCGGCGAGGCGGTACTCCCTGAACTCGGGCCAGCCCGGCAGCTTGCGCCAGCGATCCTGCGCAGGGATGCGCCCTTTCAGTACATAGTGGTGTTCGGCGTCGGTGGTGAATGCGGAGGGGCGGCCCAGCAGAACCACCTTCGCCCCCGGTGTGATGAGCTGATTGAACTGACCGACCTGCGCGCGGAACTCCGAGAAGGACATCGCGTGCTTCATCTCGTCGAAGCCGTCGAGGACGATCAGGAAACGGCCCTTGCTGTTGAAGTCCAGGAAGCGGGTGAAGTTGTATCCCCGGACATTGTGCTGACTCGTCAGCATCGCGCCGAGGAAGCCCTCCAGATCGCTGTAGCGGGACAGCCCGCCGAGCTTGATCAGGATCGGACGGCGAGCGCTGGGATCCGTCAGAGCCTGCGCCGCCTGCTGCGTCACGAGGCGTTTGGCGAAACTCGATTTGCCGGCCCCGTAACCGCCGAGGATCGCCAGCGGCGTGGGGTCTTCCGTAGCCAGCCATGCCACGACCTCGTCGATCAGACCGACGACCTCGCCTTCGGATTCGGCCATGTCGGCATCATACGCGACCTCGGCGGCTCGGGCCTCGATGTAGAACCGGCTGAGCCCGCCCTCCTCAAAGGCGGCCGCCATCGCCTGGGTGTGAGGTCGCAGGCCCAGCACCTCGTCTTCCAGCTCCCAGATCGTGCGGTGCCGCATCGGCGGGCGGGTATCGAGATAGGCCTGTGCGCCGGGAGCCAGACCGTGACGGGAGATGACCAGAAGCTTGGCCGGCCGCACTTCATCCAGAACCGTCTCATAGTCCGACCAGATTGCTTTGAGGTCGTCCCGATGGAGGGGGCGCGCGTAGTCCTTCGCCTCAAGGATGATCGTCTCGCGGCTTCCGAAGTCGTCTCGCTCGAAAACGCCGTCGACCTTCTTTCCAGCGATCAGGATCTCGGTGCGGCCGTTTCCGTAGAGACCGCTGAGGTAGTTCGCCGCCTCGTTCCGAAGAGCGGAGCCCGGGTTCCGGTTCTCATTCTGGATTTCGAACGCCGTCAAGACTTCCCCCGATCCGCCGGAGTGATTCCAGCGGCTTGAACGAGGGGCGATGATACCCGCATTGCGCGAGTGTTCCAGAGTCGTTCGCCTGCGCCAGGTGCGGTCGCGGACGTCTCGTGGAGCGAAGAAAGTCGTCTTGACTTGCCCTCTGGGCGCTGGTCTGGAGAGGGAAGGGCGACACCTCGAAGACGGGCCGACACGACTATGACGCTCGATATCCGGGGCAGCATCAAGAATACGAAGCTCAGTACGAACCCCTATGTTGTGTTCGAGGAACTGATCTCGAATGCCATCGACTCCTACCTGATCCGGAAGGATGCCGAGCCTTCGGCGCCGGCGCTCGATGTCCGTGTGGACGTGGTGTTCAGGACGAGCGATCTGTTCGGCGAGCTCGAGGTGATGTCGGTGCGCTGTCGCGACAACGGTTGCGGGCTCGGTGACGATCAGCTGAAGGCGTTCCTCACCAAGGACACGTCATACAAGGACGACCTGCACATCGCCGGGATCGGCAAGTGTAAGGGCGCGGGGCGCATTCAGTATTTCCACTACTTCGGTTCGCTATCGATCGAGAGCACGTTCAGGCGGGGCGGGGAGGCGATCCATCGTCGCATGGATTATGCCGAGCCGACCAAGCAGATCGATTTCGAGGACTTCTCGGAAACGCCCGGCGCTGAGACGGTTATCGGCACGGCGCTGTCGCTCGGCGCCTTCAAGGAGACGGCGCGGCCGCGCTTCGCGGGGGCGGCCCCCAGCACGCTCTTCTCCGCTGCAGCGCTGAAGCGTCAGATGCTCATGGCCTTCCTCCAGCGTCTCGTCGGGCTGGATGAACGCCTGGGGGATTTCGGCATCGCCTTTGTGACCCGCCATGGCGACGGCGACGCCAACACAGAAGTGCTGAAGCGGGCCGATCTTCCGAAAGTGACCGCGACACGGTCGGTAGAGGTCGAGGAGCGGAATCCGTCGACGGGCGAGGGGACCGGGGTCCATCAGACCTTCCGGCTCTCGCATTATCAGCTGGACGCCGCCGAGTTCGGCCTGCCCAGGAATGCGATCGCCTTCTGCGCCAAATCCTCTCCGGTGCAGGACATCACAGGCTATTACCTCCGTACGAAGACCGAGCAGAACAACCCTGTCGGCGGCTTTCACCACATCGTCCTCGTGGAGAGCGACTTCCTCGACCAACGGGTGAACGAACAGCGCGACGGCTTCGACGACATTCCCGCCGAGATCCCGACCACGGACCTCTTCGCCTCGGACCCCCTCTCCTACGCCGACATCCATGCCGCCATCGATCCCGTGATCGAGGAGATGGTCGTTCCGGCGGATTGGACGAAGGAGGTCGTGATCAAGGAGCTCACCGACCAGTTCGGTGTGAGCGAAGCCATGTTGGCCGACACCTCGACGCGCATCGTCTATGGCGAGCCGGCGCAGTCCGTGGTCGAGCGCGTGCTCAAGAAGTACCAGGAGCGGGTCATCGAGGAGACGGCGGAAATCTTCGACTTGAAGGAGGAGATCATCCGCGCCGAACCGGATTCCGAGGAGTTCCGTGCGAAGATCAACCAGCTGGCCTGGAAGTACACCTCGTCGCTCAAGAATTTCGACATGGCGAACCTGTCCCAGCTCGTCGTTCGCCGCGCCGCCATCGTGGAAATTCTCGCCCTGGCCTGCGGCAAGAACCTCGCCATGCAGTCGTTGGCGGATGGTGTCCGCCGCAAGGACGAACGGATCATTCACAGCATTTTCTTCCCGATGCGGCGGGACAGCACCGACGTCACCGATCACGACATCTGGCTGCTGAGCGAGGATTACCAGTACTACGACTACATCGCGTCGGATGTTCCGCTGGCCAGTATCGTCTGGGAGGGGGACGAGACCGTCTTCGAGGACGATATCGATCGCGAGTTCGCCAAGCTGTTGGTCGAGCGTTCCAATGACCATGCCGCGAAACGCCCCGATATCGCGCTCTTCAGCAAGGAGGGGTCGGCGATCATTGTCGAGTTCAAGGCGCCTGGCGTGTCGATGGACGATCACACCGGCGACCTGCGGGAGTACGCCCATCTCCTTGCGGCCAAGTCCGGCGGCAAGCTCAACCGTTTCTACTGCTATCTGATCGGCGACACGCTCAACCCGCTGCGGCTCGGCGAGACCTGGACCCAGTTTCCGACCGGCACGGGCTGGTTTTCCTCAGGTGAGCTCCGCGACCCGGTGGCCAGGCGACAACTGGGCGAGACCTATTCCGAAATCCTCTTCTACGACGACGTCGTCGCCAGGGCGAAAAAGCGCATCAGGGTCTATCAGGACAAGCTGCAGCTCTCGCTCAAGACTTGAACCCTTGGTGGAGCCGTGACCGATCCGGTCTCGACGCACGAGGTGGAAGGCGACGGCCTGACCGCTCGGATCGAGGCCCAAAGTAGAAGGGCCGCCTCGCGGCGGCCCTTGGAAGTCTGTTTAGACTCATTCCACGCCAGCCTTGCGGCTGGTAACGAACCCACGGAACGACGTGGCTGGAGTGCCGTGAATATGAGGTTTGTTTCCCGGTTCGTCAATGCGCCGGGCTGGAGCGGGGGCGTCGGCGCGTGACCAAGTCTATCACAGAATCCCTGAACGCCCTCATCGACGCCCTGCCGCAGCGACCCGACCAAGCCGTAATCGACCGTCTCCGAACGGACCTGTCGGTCGTCAGCTCGCAGCTTTTGAGCGGCGCCATCCAGGAGATCGCGGCGACCGCGAAAAAGAAGCTGCCGGAAGAACCGGCTGAGGGCGATATCCGCGACGCGATCTACCGAATCTACAATCGCAAGGTCGCTGAGCACGCTCAGATGTTCCCGATGTTCCACACGGTCGAGACCGCCCTGCGCGCGAGCCTCGCCGTCGAGCTGGAGACCCACTACGGCATCCAAGGTTGGTGGAACCCTGTACTCAAAGGGCTGATGTCGAGCGCGTGGGATCCCCGGTCGGTGACGCGCATCGGCAACGTCGACATCAACCGCGAGATTCCCTACCGAATGGGGCGAATCCTGCAGTCCCTGATCGACAAGAAGGTCGCGGTCACCAGCTTTCGCACCGGGAACGAGCTCCTGACAGCCTGCGACTTCGGACACCTCGTCTTCCTGATTGAGGACCACTGGTCGCTCTTCGCGCCCAAGTTCGTCTTCAAGGGGCAAATGGTTCCGAAGCAACTCGCGGTGACTTGGCTCGACCGCATCCGGGATGCGCGAAACGCCGTCTATCACCACCAGTCATTTGAAGGCGCGCCAGGGGCCTATGACGCGGGCGATTTCGTAACGCAATGCCTCGGTGTGAAACTCGCCAAGGTGCATCCGCTGATCGCCGGCGCGCCCTGCAAGCCGCCGCCCTACTTCCCTAAGCTGGTCGCGCCTCGACAGGCGGCGCCCTAACCGGCGCAGATCGAGACAACCACGGGTGACGCCCAATGAATATATGTCTTTTCGGCGGAGCGAATCTGACCGCTGCGCCGAAGAAGCCGGGGCACATCCTCCTGACTGCGCTCGGCGGGAGGATGACGGCATGCGCGATCAGCATATCTTGACGTCGAGTAGGGGGTCATCATGCGCGGATGGGATCGTGCGGATCAGACTTAGGGCGCCCAATTCGCAGAACGGACTTTTGGCGCAGGCTGCTGAGCGGAACTCCATGGCAATCGCCATCAGATCGTTCGTAGCGGCGGGCTAGAAACAAGCGTGCTCCGCTCAACATCTTCCCCGCGATCGCTGCCGAGCCATTGGCGTCTCTTGGCTCCAGATCTGAGGATCGCCGGACGTTCCCCGTCGTCCGAGCGCCCGCGCGAAAGGCCCTCTATCGAAATCCCACAGCCGTGCTGGGTCGAAACCGGCGCTCAACGCAAGACATGAGGTGTCGGTGTTCGTCCGGCGCCGAGGGCGGATGGCCCCCGGACTGCCCCGTCGGTCAATCTCGCAACGCATTCAGCAGCACCAGCAGGGAACTCGCGGTCATGGCGATTGCGGCCCCCAAGGGAGAAAGCAGGCCCAAAGCCGCCAGGGGCAGGACGATGATGTTGTAGGCGAGGGCGAGGACGACATTCTGGCGGATTTTGCGGCGTGTCTCGGCGGCCAGGCTTAGCGCCACGTCGACCTGTTCAAGACCCCCTTCGAGGATGACGATCGCCGCCGTGGCCGCGGCGGCCGGATGCGCCCGGGCCACCGAGACCCCGCAGGCGGCGGCGGTCAGGGCGGGGGCGTCGTTCACGCCGTCGCCGACGAAGAGCACAGGTCCTCTCGTGTTCCTGATCCTGTCGGCCTTGTCGGCGGGGGTGCAGCCCCAGTGGACCGCAGCGGCGTCCAGGCCGATCCGCTGCGCGACCGCCAGGGCCGGCCCGTCGGCGTCGCCGGTGGCCATGGCGACCCGCAATCCTCGCCGTTTGAGCTGCGCCACACCGTCGGCGGCGCTGGGGTCCAGCGCATCGGCGAGCAGAAGGTCGCCGACCGCGAGACCATCCACGGTGACCCGAAGACGGGTTTCTCCCTGCAAACTAGCGACGCCGCCGACATGGACGTGGGTTCCGTCCGCCAGCGTCGTCTCGGCGCCGCGATCCAGGCGTTGACCGCCGACGACGACCGCGTCGCCGATCGACGCGGCGGCGACGACGGCCTGCGCAAGGGGATGGGCGATGCCGGTCTCCGCACGCGCCGCCAGGTCCAGCACCTGCGCCACAGACCAGCCGGGGCAGGGGTCGACGGCGACCACCTCGAGGCGGCCCAGGGTCAGGGTCCCGGTCTTGTCCAGAAAGGCGGTGCGCAGCCCGGCCATGCGATCGACGACGCCGGGATCGGAAAACCGCAGACCGTGCCCGGCGGCCTTGGCCGAGAGCCGCGCCTGCGCCAGGGGCGCGGCCAGGGCCAGGGCGCAGGGGCAGGCCGCCAGGAGCACGACCAGGCCGCGCATCACCGCCTCGCCCCCGTCGGCCATAACCGCCAGCGTCGCTGCCGTCACCAGGACGGCCGCCAGGATCAGGCCCTGGGTCAGCGTGCCGGCCAGGCGCGCGATCCGGTCCTCGTCACCGCCGCGCGTCGCCAGTTCTAGGGCCACCCGTCCCCCCATCCGATCCACGTCGCGATCTCCGGCTTCGCGATCAACCGAGACTTCGATCATCCGGTCGAGATTGACGGCCCCCGCGCTGATGCGGTCTCCCGGAGTGATGGCGCGCGGCGCGGATTCGCCGTTCAGCACGGCCGAGTTCAGGCGGCTCTTACCGGTCAAGATCAGGCCATCGACGGTCGCTACGGCGCCGGCAGGGATCCGCACGAGATCGCCAAGACGGAGGCTGGCGCTGGGCGCCGCCTGCCAGCCGTCCGCCTCCCGCCAGACCAGGGCCGTGTCGTCGAACAAACGGCCCATCGCCACCACGCCCTGGGCGGCCCTGCGGCGGATATGGGTCTCGATCAGACGTCCGGTCAGCAGCAGGGTGATCAGCATGACCGCCGTGTCGAAGTAGACGTGGCGATCGCCGGCCCCCAGATGAACGAGCGAGGCCGCCACGGCGCCCAGAACGCCGAGCGTGACCAGGAGGTCGAGCCCGGGCGCGCGGAGACGCAGGGATCGGATCGCCATGCGGCCGATGTCCCAACCGCCATAGAGAAGCACCGGCGAGGCCAGCAGACCGCTGGCGATAGCCAGCCTCCAGCCGAGGTTCGCGCCGAGGCTCGGAGTCACATAGATCACGATCGCTGCGACCATCGCCCACATGCCGAAGGCCACCGACACGGCGAGCCTGAGCGTCAACTGGCGGATTTGACCGTCGAACCGGTCCACCGCATCCTGAGGGTCGGCGCGCTCGATCAGGCGATAGCCGGCCTGACGGACGACGGCGCGAAGATGAGCGGTATCGCAGCGCTGTGTGTCCCATCGCACCAGGGCCGAGGCGGAAAGGTGGTGGACCCGGGCCAGGAGGACGCCGTCGGTTTCGCCAAGCCGACGCTCTAGACCGCGCGCGCACCCGCCGCAGAAGAGGCCGTCCACGGCGAACAGCTGCTGGCGGGGGTCTGCGCTCAAGGCCGGGCGCGAGCGGCCGGTTCAGGCGTGCCCACCCCGATCAGACGGCCCTGGTAGGTGCGCCCGTAAAACGTCTCCTCGCCGCTGTGGTTCTTTTGGGCCGTCTCCTGCACTGTCCCGGTCTGGCGGGGATCCTTGGGGCGCTCGTGGCTGTTGATGAAGGCGGCGACGTCCCAGGCCTGCTGGTCTGTGAGACGATCGCTCTGGCCGAGCGGCATATTGGCCTTGATGAAGCCGGCGGCGGTGTTCACCCGCGCCATGCCGGCGCCCCAGTTATAGGACCGCGGGCCCCAGAGCGCCGGGAAGACCGGCCGTCCATTCAGGTCGTACTGCCCCTGGCCGTCCGCACCATGGCAGGTCGCGCAGTTGGCGGCGTAGACCCGGCTCCCGCGCGCCGGGTCGTAACCCGCCGCGGTCTTTTCAAGCTCCGGATAGCCGGCGCCCTCCAAGTCTTGGCCCGTCGGGGCTCCGGTGGCGAGCCAGTGCATATAGATTTGCAGGTCCTTGTAGACGTCGTGACCGGCCGGCGGCGGGCCGCCGGTCGGCGAATGCTGGGCGTTCATCGAATAGGTGAAACAGCCCTTCACCCGATCTTCCATGGTGTTGATCTGCTTATTCTTGGAACGGTATTTGGGATAGACGGTCCAGGCGGCCCACATGGGCGCCGAGTTGGCCCGTCGACCGCCGTCGAGGTGGCAGTTCGAGCACGAAAGATTGTTGCCGACAAAATCCGAGGCATTGGCCGAGGTGTTCATGAAGATCGCCTGGCCGCGCCGGATCGCATCGCCTTCCGGCCCGTCGGGGATGGCGCTGTCCGGCGGCGGCTGGAACAGGGCTGCGTGGACGTTCCTGTCGCCGTCGGCCTCGCCAGCCTTGCGATCCCGCAGCCAGCCCGCGTCAAAGGCGTAGGCGGCGATGGCGAACAGGGCGAAGCCGCCGCCGACGGCATAGATCACGTCACGGGCGAACCGGCCCTTGGCGGGCCGATCCTGCGGTGCGGGAGGCGGAGCGTCGTCATCCATGGTCATCGCCTTTCATCATCGGAAGCGGCCGGCACCGGCGGAAGGGTCGCCAGATAGTCGGCGATCGCGCGTCGGTCCGCGTCGGACAGATTGCGTGCGACCTCGTTCATCAGCTGGACGTCAGAGTTGTCGCGCTGCCCCCCGACCCAAGCGGCCAGCTGCGAGGCCGTATAGGCGGGATGCTGGGCCGCCAGGGAGGGGAAGTTCGGCGCCACGCCGAAGCCCGAGGGGCCATGGCAACTGAAACAGGCGGGAAGGTTCTTGGACCAGTCGCCATACAGCGCCAGCTGCTCGCCACGCTTCAGTCCGCCGCCAAGCTCCGGCCGCGCTGTGGAGGGCGTGCGCAGGGCCGAATAGTATCGCGCGAGGCCGCGTCGGTCGGCGTCGCTCAGGGCGCCGGCGACGGTCTGCATGGTCTCATTGCGACGGCGGCCCGAGACATAGTCCTGCAGCTGTTTGACGATGTAACCCTCGGGCAGACCTGCCAGTCGGGGCACGTTGGCGCCGCCCTCGCCGGCGGCGCCGTGACAGGAGGCGCAGGCCCAGGCTTCGCCTCGGCCCTCTGTGACCAGACGCATCACGCCAGGATCGTCGAAACTGAAGATCCGGACAGGTCCGACCGGAGGTTGAGGCGCCAATCCGGGATCGACGACCCGAGCCAGCTCCTCGCCTCCGCGCCAGGCCCCGCGGCCGGGGAAGCGGTCGCGCTGCGCCGTCACGAAGGCGGGCGTGATCTCTTGGTCATCGCCGCCCCAGGTCTGGCGGACATGGGTGGCGACCCGCGCCAATTGGGCGTCGGACAGCACGCTTGCGAAGCTCGGCATATGGCCGTCGAAGACCTTGCCGCCGACATCGATCGGGCCGTCGATCCCATGCAGCAGGATCTGCACGATGACGGCCGGATCGGCGGCGACGAACCGGGATCCCGCCAGCGGCGGGATGGCGCTGCGCACGCCCACGGCGTTGGGCTGATGGCAGGTCGAACACCGCGCCTCGAAGACCTGAGCGCCGCTGTTCAAGGCGAGGGCGGGGATGTCCTCGATCTGCTCGGCGCGTTCTTCTCGCCCGACGCTGACCGCCTGGGCGTTGTCCCACAAGGTGACCGCGCCCCAGATCGCCAGGGCGATGGCGATCCAGTAGACCGGCAGCGGAATGCGCCGGAATTCCTCGTAGGGTTCGAAGGCCTCGTCCGGTTCGCGGGGCCGAGGGGCGTCAGGCGGCCTTTTGCGGATCATTTCGGCTCGCCCTTTTCGCTGTATCCGTCGTCGCGGACGGCCGTGGGCGGGGCAGGGAAGGTCCGGTCCAGGCTGCGCAGATAGGCCACGAGGTCGCGCGCCTGCGGTCTGGCCACGACGACCTTGCCCTTGGGCGCATAGCGTTCCGGCAGCGCAACGACAACGTCGCCCGGCGCCGCCTTGTCCTTGACCTCGAACAGATAAGGATAGGCCGGCATGATGCTCCAGTCGTAGATCGCGCGCGGCTGATAGAGGTGGGTCATGTGCCAGGCTTCGCTCGGCAGTCGCGCGCCCACATTCTGGAGATCCGGCCCGGTGCGCATGGTGCCCAGTTGATGGGGCTGGTCGTAGAAATAGTCGGAGGCCACCGCGGCCCGGCCCCAGCCGCGTTCGCTGTCCGGCGCCTGGTCCAGGGCGCGGGGCTGCTGGCTGTGACAATAGACGCAGCCTTCGGAGACATAGGCCGCCCGTCCCCGAAGCTCCGCCTCCGTGTAGGGCAGCAGACCCGGCGTGGGCGCTTGCTCGCGGATCTGGATGCCGGGAAGGATGACCAGCATCAGGGTGGCGAAGGCCAGGATGGCGAGGGCGAGGACGCCCAGAGGAATGACGCGGTTCATGCTGTGGTCGCCGGAACGGTGTCGGTGGGGACGGCCCCGGCCTGGGGCGCGCGGCCCTTGGCCAGCAGGGCTATGAAATGGCCCGCGAAGATGAGGTGACCCAGGGTCATCAGCCCGCCGCCGACAGACCGGGCCTCAAGATAGGGCGCCAGGACGGTGACGCTGTCGGCGAAGGGGCGCGTCGCGTCCAGCATGGCCAGACCCTGCAGCACGCCGCCGATGGTCAGGGCGAAGAAGTAGATGGCGAAGCCGATGACCACGAGCCAGAAATGGGCCTTGATCAGGGCCGGTTCGGGCCACTGCCGTCCCGTCAGTCGCGGGCCCATGTGGTAGACCGCGCCGAACAGTATGAAGGACACAAAACCATAGGCGCCGAGATGGGCGTGCCCGACCGTGTATTGGGTGAAGTGGGTCACGGTATTGATCGTGCGCAAGGCTTCGATCGACCCCTGGAAGGACGCCAGGGTATACATGACCGCCCCCAGCGAGATGAACCGCAGAGGGACCGAGGCCTTGAAGGCCCACAGGTTGCGGGCGACCGTGACGTGCTGGTTGATGGCCACGGCGATCACCGGAACGAACATCATCACACTGTGGACGATCGACAGGGTCACCACCCAGGTCGGCACCGGACCGCCGATCAGATGGTGGATGCCGACCTGACTGTAGAACAAGGCGAGCGCCCAGAAGCCGAGCAGCGACAGGCTGTAGGAGTAGATGGGTTTGCCGATGATCTTGGGAATGAAATAATAGGCCGCGCCAACGCCCAGCGGGGTCAGCCAGAGCCCCAGGACATTGTGGGCGAACCACCAGTTGACCGTCGCCTCCTGCACGCCCGAATGGATGCCCGGCAGATTGGCGATGAAGAACAGAATGGGGAACCAGCACAGCGCCCCGAGATAGTACCAACCGGTCACATAGATGTGGTCCACGTTGCGCCGTAGTGCTGTGTGGAGAAGCGGCCAGACGAAGAAGGCCCCGGCCAGGGCCAACAGCCCATCGATCTGCCAGGGGATCTCCAGCCATTCCTCGCCATCCGTCCAGCCCGAGGCGATCGCCAGAGCGCCGCAGGCCACGGCGATGTTCCAGAGCACGGCCCCGATCACAGGCAGTCGGGGATGTCGCAGCTCCGTATGAAAGATGCGCGGGGCGATCCAGAGCGCCACGCCGATGCCGGTCATCGACAGCCAGCCATAGATCACGAGATTCAGATGAAGCGTGCGGACCCGGCCAAAGGTCAGCGGCGCGACGTCCGTCAGCCAGTCCGGCCAGTGCAGCTTCAGCGAGGCCATCAGGCCGAAAATGGAGCCGATGACCAGCCAGGTGATGCCGCTGCCGATCAGGATCATCACGGGGCGGCGCGAGACCGCATCGATGCCCTCGCGCTCGGTGTCATAGTGATGCGGCCCGACGGACTGGGTGTCCTCGCCGGCCATCGTCGCATCGTCGGGCGTGCCCGCCTCGCCGGGCGTGAAGACGGTGTAGGCCTGGCCCTGGTGTAGTTGGAGCTGCCGGTTCGTCACCGCCCAGATCAGAAAGGCGAGGGCCAGCAAGGACACGAGGAAGCTGAGCGCCAGCAGGAGGCCGATGGTCAGCGACATGGGGCGAGGACTCTGTCAGAAGGCATAGGTCACGTCCACATAGCCGTAGGTGGTGTCGGCGGTCGCCGGCGCGTTCGGGGCATCGGTCAGGGCGCCGCCCTTGAAGAGCCGGGCGCCGCCGGTCTCCAGAGTGACGTCGGGGGTCAGCTTGTAGCGGACCCGCGCCTCGATCTGAGTTCCGCCAAAGCGGCCGCTGTCGCTCGACGGGTCGATGACCCCCGTCGCGCCCAGACTGTCGCGCGCGTCTTCCAACCACAGGCCCCGCACCGCGACGAAGCCGTCCAGCTTGCGGTCGGGCTTTACCTCGAGGCGAACGCCGGGCGACACGAGGTTGGCGCGCGAGACCGGGCCGTAGAGACCGGCGGGGCCGAACTCGAAGCGGCGTGCGCCGTACAGGGTGTCGAACCGGCCATAGTCGCCCCGTCCCCCATCGCCCGTGACATTGTCGAACTGGGCGGCGAGTCTCGGCGACCAGTCGTGGGCGAAGGTACGTCCCGCCTCCAGATGAATGAAGCCCGCCCTGACATCCACATCCTGGGTGTCTGCGGGCGAGGCCGAGCGCCGGACCTGACCGACCTGGGCCGCCGCCTCGACCTCGACATCCCACGCCCCGGCCGCCGGCGAATGGCGCCAACGGACGCCGGGCGTCGCCAGCCGGCGGTTTCGGGTCTGCTGGTCCGCGTCATCGCTTTCGGTCAGGCCGTAGACATAGAGGTCGAGCGACCGCCGCTGGCCGAGGTCGCGAGTCCAAAACAGGCCGGCGAACTGCAGGTTGGAACTCTCTCGATCCCACGCGATCCGATTGTCCTCGATGGCGGCCCTGTCGTCCGGCAACCGCACCTGCGGCATGACCCAGAAGGCCGTCAGCGCGCCGTCGGCCAGGGGCGTGTCGAAACGGGCGCCGGTATAGGCGTTGGTGGTGTTGCGAAAATTCTGGCGAGAAACGAAACGCTTGGAACCCAGATCCATGGTGAAGCGGCCGAGTTTCAGTGTCCGCTCACGTCGCGCGCCGAGACGGATCTTGGCGTAGGCCTGAACCAACTCCAGCGCATTGACCTCGCCAACGCCGACCGACGACAGCGGACCTTGCCCGAACGCCCGCGAATCGAACACCTCGCCCGAACGTCACGTGACCCACATCCCGCTCGACGGCCAGCGTCAGCCGCGTCGTCAGGACGGCGTCGCTTGGCTCCGCCATCGGACAAAACTGGCCTGACAGCGTCTCTCCCCGCGCGCGCGCCGATCCGGAGACGCGCCAGCTATCCTGGGCGTCCGTGGGTTGCCCGGCGGCGGCGATCGCACCGCTCATGAGGAGGCCCATCAGCACCGGACAAGCGTTCCCGTGGTTGGCGCGGGCCTCTTGATGTCTCCCATCGTCGTTTCCTGCTGCGTTTTGTCGCAACAGGCCGGGCCAAGCTTAAGCCAGCCTTAAGGTGATTGCGACGGCATCCGCCGCCCAAACCAGCGGTCCACGCGATCGGCGTAGGCGGACCAGGCTGGCCCGAAGAGGGCCGTCAGGTGTCGTTCCTCGCGCCGGATGGCGAGGCGGTCGGTGGCGAAGGCGGCGACGGGGGCGGCCACGAAGAACCAGGCGTTGTCGAACAGGCCGCCGAGGCCGAGCAGCAGCAGGCCGTTGGCGAGATAGATCGGGTTGCGGCTCCAGGCGAACGGACCGGTCGTGACCAGAGCGGTCGCCGCCCGGTGCGGCAGGATGTTGGCGCGCCACCGCCGCATCACCAGCATGGCCCAGAGGTCCAAACCAAGGGCGAGCCCGACCAGGAGGCCGCCAGCGGCGAAGGCGCCGGGGAAGAGAGCGGGCGGGGACCACAGACGCGCCGTGATGAGCGCGACAAGGACGGCGCCGCCCGTGATGAGCGGCGGCCAGGGCCAGCGGTTCGGCGCCTGCGGGCTCACCCCCCGGCCAGCTTGAGAACGCCGCGCAGCAGATAGGCGACGATGCCCAGGACGCCCACGCCCAGCGCCCAGAGCGCGACGAACCAGAGGCCCTGCCGGAGCCCGTTTGTGGAGCCGCGACGCATCAGTGGTAACCGTCGTCGCCGACCTTGCCGCGGAACACCCAGTAGGCGTAGGCGGTGTAGGCTAGGATGATCGGGATCAGGATCAGGGCGCCGACCAGCATGAACAGCTGGCTGGAGGCGGGAGCTGCGGCCTGCCAGAGGGTGATCTCGTCGGGTACGGCGTAAGGGAAGACGCTGACGCCCAGCCCGGCGAAGGTCACCGCGAACAGGCCCAGCGACAGCAGGAAGGGCCAGACCTCACGCTTCTGACGCATGGTCCAGAAGAAGGCGGCCGCGACGATCAGGACGAGCAACGGCACCTGGGCCGTCAGAAGCACGCCGGGCCAGTCGAACCACCGGCGGGCGTATTCGCCGTCGAGGAACGGGGTGGCCAGGCTGACCGCGCCGATCATCAGCAAGGTCGCCGGCCCCAACTTCCAGGCCTGGGACCGGGCGTGGGTCTGGAGCGCGCCATCCGTCTTCATGTTCAGCCAGGTGGCGCCGAGAAGGGCGTAGCCGACGACGACGGCCACACCGGTCAGCAGGCTGAAGGGGCTGAGCCAGTCCCACCAGCCGCCGCCATAGGCGCGACCGGACACTTCGACCCCCTGCAGGATGGCCCCCAGGGTGACGCCCTGGGAGAAGGCGGCCAGGAGGGAGCCGCCGAAGAAGGCGACATCCCAGACGGGCTTGGCCCGCACGGTGCGCCAGCGGTATTCAAAGGCGACGCCCCGGAAGACCAGCCCCAGCAGCATGGCGATGATCGGCGTGTAGACCGCCGGCATCAGGACCGCATAGGCGAGGGGGAAGGCCGCGAACAGGCCGCCACCGCCCAGGATCAGCCAGGTCTCGTTGCCGTCCCACACCGGGGCGATCGAGTTCATCGCCTTGTCGCGCTGATCGCCGGCCTTCAGTGTCGGGAACAGGATGCCGACACCCAGGTCGAACCCGTCCATGACGATGTAGGCGAAGACGGCGAAGGCCAGCAGACCGGCCCAGACCAGGGTCAGATCAACGCTCATGATCAGTCTCCTCGCCAGTCGGGATGGGACGGTCGGGGTCGATGGCGGGGGCAGGCGTGATGCCCGCCGTGCGGATCGGCGTTTCCGCCACGCCCGGCTCGCCGCGATGAGGCGCATGGCTCATCAGACGCAGGATGTAGAAGACCCCGGCGCCGAAGACGGTGAAATAGACCACGGCGAAAGCGGCCAAGGAAGTCGCGACGGCAGGCGCCGCCAGAGGCGCGGCGCTGTCGGCGGTGCGCAGCAGGCCGTAGACGGTCCAGGGCTGGCGGCCGACCTCCGTGGTGATCCAGCCCGCCAGCACGGCGACGAACCCCATCGGTCCCATGATCAGGGCGAAGCGGTGCAGCCAGGGGGCGTCATAGAGGCGGCTGCGCAGGCGGGCGTACAACCCCCATAGCCCCAGCAGCAGCATGGCCATGCCCAGTCCCACCATGACGCGGAAGGACCAGAAGACGATCTCCACCGGCGGCCAGTCGGCGCGGGCGACGGTGTCGAGACCGGCCAGAGGCGCGTTTGGATCATGCTTCAGGATCAGGGACGACAGCTTCGGAACCTCGACCGCGCCATGGACGGTGGCGGCCTCGCGATCGGGCAGGCCGAACAGGATCAGCGGCGCCCCGTCCGGGTGGCTTTCGAAGTGGCCTTCCATCGCCATGACCTTGGCGGGCTGGTGCTCCAGGGTGTTCAACCCGTGCATGTCGCCGATGAAGATCTGCACCGGAGCGGCGACCAGGATCATGCCCATGGCCATGGCGAACATCTTGCGCGCGCCCTTGTTGGTCCGCTCCTTCATGAGGTGCCAGGCGCCGACCGCGCCGACCACCAGACCGGTCGTCAGGTAGGCCGCCAGCAGCATGTGGGCGAGGCGATAGGGGAAGGACGGGTTGAAGACGATCTTGAACCAGTCGGCCGGGATGAACTGGCCGACCTCGTTGATGGCGTAGCCTTGCGGCGTCTGCATCCAGCTGTTGACGGACAGGATCCAGAAGGCCGAGGCGAAGGTGCCGATGGCGACCATCAGGGTGGCCAGGAAGTGCAGCTTCTTGCCGACCCGGTTCAGGCCGAACAGCATCACGCCCAGGAAGCCCGCCTCGAGGAAGAAGGCGCTGAGCACCTCATAGGCCATCAGGGGGCCGATGACGGGTCCGGCCTTGTCGGAGAAGACCGACCAGTTGGTGCCGAACTGATAGGACATCACCAGACCCGAGACGACGCCCATGCCGAAGGCGACGGCGAAGATCTTCAGCCAGTATTTGAAAAGGTTCAGATAGAGCTCGCGCCCTGTCTTCAGCCACAGGGCCTCCAGCACGGCCAGATAGCTGGCCAGGCCGATAGAGAAGGCCGGGAAGACGATGTGGAAGGCGACGGTGAAGGCGAACTGCATCCGAGCCAGGATCAGGGCGTCAAGTTCCATGGAAGCGTTTCAACCGATCAAGCCGAGCGCGCCGGCGCTGCGGTAAAGCATATATAAGGCGACGACGAAGATCAGCCCCGCGAAGACGGTATTCAAGACGCCTTTCTGTCCCGACAGGGCCTTGGCGAGCCGTGCGCCGACCAGACCGCCCAGCACGCCGCCGCCGATGAAGACGGCCGCCAGGGGCCAGTCGACCCAGCCATCAAGGGCGTAGTTGAAGGCCGTGGTCAGGCCGAAGGCGGTGACGCCGACCAAGGAAGAGCCGACGGCATAGTAGATCGGCATGCGGGTCGAGAACATCAGGCTGGGCACGATAAGGAAGCCGCCGCCGATGCCGAAGAAGCCCGACATCACGCCCGTGGCCAGGCCCGTGCCGACGAGCTTGGGTGCATTGCGCCGATCAAGCTGGACGTTCGGGTCTCCGCCGGCGGAGCGGCCCCGCAACATCAGTACGCCGACGACCAGCATCAGGACGGCGAAAAGGGCCAGCAGCTTCTGACCATCCACGGCCTTGCCCAGGCTCGAACCCAGAAAGGCTCCGAGCACCCCGGCGACCGCGAACAGACTGGCAATTTTCCATTTCACCGTGCCGTGGCGGGCATGATTGATCACATTGGCGAAGGCGTTGGCGGCCACGGCGAAGGCGCTGGTGCCGATCGCCAGGTGCGGCTCCTTGACCCCGACCAGATAGACGATCAGCGGCACGGCCAGGATGGACCCGCCGCCGCCGACCAGGCCCAGGGTGAAGCCGACGAGCGAGCCGGCGCCGGCGCCGAGGCCGTACTGCAGCGGAGACAGGTCCATGATCAGGCTCAGGCGACAGCAGGGCGAAGCTGGGGGGCGGGTTCGATGTGGTGGGGGCCGGCCAGCCATTCGCGACCGCGCAACATCCCAAGCCAGTAGATTTCGGGCAGGGCCTGGGCCTTCAGATGCCAGGCCAGACGGGTCGGCTTGGTCCCGTCGAGCATCCATTTCGGGAAGCTGGGCAGGAGCTTGCCGCCATAGCCGAACTCGGCCAGCACGATCTTGCCGCGCTCGACCGTGAGCGGACATGAGCCATAGCCGTCATAGACCGCCCGCATCGGCTGGCCGTCCAGCAGCGACAGGATGTTCTCGGCCACCACGGGCGCCTGTTTGCGGGCGGCCGCAGCAGTCTTGGCGTTGGGTGCCGAACAGGCGTCGCCCAGACCGAAGACGTTTTCGAACCGCTTGTGGCGCAAGGTGGCGTCATCCACCTCGATCCAGCCGCTTTCGGCGGCCAGCGGACTTTCGCGAATGAAGTCCGGCGCCGTCTGCGGCGGGCAGACGTGCAGGAAGTCGAACTCGCGCCGAACCTGGCGAACTTCACCGTCCGCACCGGTCACGGCGAAGGTCGCGATCCGCGCCGGGCCGTCCACCGCCACCAGTTTCGATCCGAAGTTCAGGTCGATGCGGTATTTGCTGACATATTCCATCAGGGCCGGAACGTAGTCCTTGACCCCGAACAGCACCGGGCCGGCGTTGTGGAATTCGATCTCGATGTCGTTTCGACCGTGGTCGCGCCAGTGATCGGCCGACAGATACATGGCCTTCTGCGGGGCGCCGGCGCATTTGATCGGCATGGGCGGCTGGGTGAAGATCGCCCGACCGCTCTGCATCGCCTGGACCAGCTTCCAGGTGTAGGGCGCGGTCTCATAGCCGTAGTTGGAGGTGACGTTGTTGCGCCCGAGCGTTTCCGCCAGGCCCGGAATGGCGCCCCAGTCCAGCTTCAGTCCCGGCGCCGCGACCAGCATGCGATAGCCGATCCAGCGGCCGTCGGTCAGTTCGACGCGATCGTGGATGGGGTCGAAAGCCGCGACCGAGCCGCGCACCCACTGGGCGCCTTGGGGGATCAGGTCCTCGGTGCGGCGCCGGGTCCGCTCGGGCGTGAAGACGCCGGCGCCGACCATGGTCCAGCCGGGCTGATAGTAGTGATGTTCGGATGGCTCGACGATGCGGACATCAAGGTCGGGGCGACGACGCAGGAGGCTGGCGGCTGTGGCGATGCCGGCGGATCCGCCGCCGACGATCAGGACATCGCAGGACTCCAGGGGGGCGTACTGGGCGCTCATGACGCGGCTCCTTCGAGACGGGGACGCAGGGCGCCGAGGTCGTAGCCGGCGCTCTTGGCGCGTGCGATCAGATCGTCAGCGCTTATCGAGGCGACGTTCGCCAGCGCCCACAGGGTGGTCGTGCGCGTGCCGGTGCGGCAGAAGCCGAACACAGGCTGGGGCAGGTTGGCCAGAGCCTCGCGGAAGTCCGCCACGTCCTGGTCGGAGATTGCGCCGCCGACCACGGGAACATGGGCGAAAGCCAGTCCCGCAGCCTCGGCGGCCTGGCGCAGATCTTCGGAGCTGGGCTGGCCGGGCTCTTCGCCGTCGGGTCGGTTGGAGATCACCGACCGGAACCCTTGGGCCGCGATGTCGGGCAGGTCTTCCGGGGCGATCTGGGGCGAGGCGGACAGGGCCTCGTCCAAAGGGCGAATATGCATGGCTTTGTCTCCCTAGGGTCTTTTCTGGTTCAGGCGTTTCGGTCGAGGGTCAGGCGGAACAGCGCCATGCCGGCCGCGAGGGCGCCGACGAAGACGAAGGCCTGCCAGGCGCCGGTCGTCAGCGCCGCAAGCGCCGGGCCGGGGCACAGGCCGACCAAGCCCCAGCCAAGGCCGAACAGGGCGGCCCCGCCGACCAGAGGGGTGTCGATGGTCCGGCCCTCGGGCACATGGAAGGTGTCGGCCGCGACCGGAGCCTCCATGCGCCGGCGGATCAGCCAGGCTATGGCGGAGGGGATCAGCGCCCCGCCCATGACGAAGGCCAGAGAGGGGTCCCAGGCGCCCGTCACATCCAGGAAGGCCAGGACGCGGGCCGGGTTGATCATGTCGGACACCACCATGCCGGCGCCGAACAACAAGCCGCACAGGACGGCGACGATCAGCCGGCTCACGCCAGGCCTCCCAACAGGTGGCGGGTGACGAAGACGGTCAGGGCCGCGACGGCCATGAAGACGCCGGTGGCGACGATGGAGCGGGGCGACAGGCGGGCCAGGCCGCAGACGCCGTGGCCGCTGGTGCAGCCCGAGCCCCAGCGGGTGCCGAAGCCGACGATCAGGCCGCCGAGCACCAGCAGCCAGACCTCCGAAGTGATCTGCACCTCGGGCCTGCGGATCAGGGCCGAGGCCAGGGCCGCGCCGCCCAGCAGGCCGGCGATGAAAAGCAGGCCCAGAATGCGCGGCGCGCCTTTTGACAGGCCGGTCGCTGCGGCGGTCAGGCCGGAAATCCCGGCCACGCGCCCATTCAGCAACAGATAGAGACCGGCCGACAGGCCGACCAGCAGACCGCCGGCCAGCGGCCAGATGAAGGGAAGAGGCTCAAGCATCGGAGCCTCGCCTCACAGCGCGTTCAGCGGGACCTTGAGGTAGCGCACCCCATTGTCCTCGGGCTCGGGCGGGCGGCCGCCGTTCATGTTCACCTGAACCGACGGCAGGATCAGCTTGGGCATGGGCAGGGTGGCGTCGCGCTGGGTGCGCATGGCCACGAACTCGTCCTCGCTGACGTCGTCGCGAATATGGATGTTGCCTGTCCGCTGGGCACCGATGGTGGTCTCCCAGGCGAACTCGGTCCGGCCCGGCGGCGCCTTGTAGTCGTGACACAGGAAGACCCGCGCCTCGTCCGGCAGGGAGGTCAGGCGATGGATCGAGCGGTACAGGGTCCGGGCGTCGCCGCCGGGGAAGTCGCAGCGCGCCGTACCATAGTCGGGCATGAACATGGTATCGCCGGGGAAGACGGCGTCGCCGATGACATAGGCCAGACAGGCCGGGGTGTGGCCGGGCACGTGCAGGACCGTGGCCTTCAGACCACCGATCTCAAACCGGTCGCCGTCGTTGAACAGATGGTCGAACTGGCTGCCGTCGCGGCGGAAGTCGGTCCCTTCGTTGAAGATCTTGCCGAAGACCGCCTGGACGGTGAGGATTTCATGGCCAATCGCCAGCTGACCGCCGAGCTTTTCCTGGAGATAGGGCGCCGCCGACAGGTGATCGGCATGGGCGTGCGTCTCGAGCAGCCACTGAACCGTGAGACCTTCGGATTTCACGTAATCAATGAGCGCATCGGCCGAAGCGTGCGTGGTGCGGCCCGACGCCGGATCGTAGTCCAGCACGCTGTCAATGATGGCGCAGACGTCGGAGCCGGGATCGCGCACGACGTGGCTGACGGTGAAGGTGGCTTCGTCGAAGAACGATTTCACGACAGGGCGTTGGCGAGGATCGCCCAGCGCGGCGCGCACGATGTCGGCGGCGTGGTCGCGGGCGGGGTCGGGTGTGGGCGAGGACATGACGTGTCTCCGTTTCGGTGACTCAACACATATACTCATTCATAGTTCGTGCAAGTATGTATTTTAATGTAGCGGAAACGGTGGGATGCGCTTAGCTTGCGGCTATGGACACGATCGACACCGGGCCAGCCGTCTATCCCCCCGCAATGCGCGCCCTGCGCATCAACGATACGGCGCCGGACTTCACGGCGCGCACGACTCAGGGCGAAAGGCGCCTCAGCGACTACCGTGGACGCTGGCTGGTGCTGTTCTCGCATCCGGCGGACTTCACGCCGGTCTGCACCAGCGAGTTCGTGGCCCTGGCCCGGCAGGCCGACGCCTTCGCGGCGATCGACTGCGATCTGATGGCCCTGTCGGTGGACAGTCTGTATTCGCACCTGGCCTGGCTGAAGGACATCTTCCGCCGCTTCGGCGTGAAGGTGCCGTTCCCGATCATCGAAGATCCCTCCATGGCCATCGGCCACGCCTTTGGCATGGTGGACGCCGGCTCGAGCGACAGCGCCACGGTGCGCGCGACCTTCGTGATCGATCCCGAAGGCGTGGTGCGCGCCATCAGCTGGTACCCGATGAACATCGGCCGCTCGGTTGATGAGTTGCTGCGTCTCGTCACCGCCCTGCAGACCTCGGACCGTGAGGCGGCCTCCACGCCGGCGGGCTGGACGCCCGGCGACGCACTGCTGGAGCCGGCCGCCACCACACTGGACGCCGCCATCGCCGACGGTGACGGCGATGCACCCTGGTACTATCGCGAGCGCAGCGCATGACCGACGATCAAGCGGCCGCGATGGAGCGGTTGAAGGAAAAGGCGCCGGAGGCCGCAGAGCTGTTGCGCCAGCTGGCCAACGCCAACCGGCTGCTGATCCTGTGTCATATCGCCGAAGAGGAGCGCTCGGTGGGCCAGCTCGAGGCGGACCTCGGCATCAAGCAGCCGGCGCTATCCCAGCAACTGGCAGAGCTGCGCCAGTATGGCCTGGTCAAGACCCGCCGTCAGTCCCGCTCGATCTTCTATTCGATCGCCGACGAGCGCGCCCAGGCGGTCATGGGGATGCTCTACGAAATCTTCTGCGGCGATGCGAAGGCGGTCGGCGCGCGAGCCGCCGCCCCGGCGCCCCGCACATCGACGCCGGCGCGCGGCGACACAGCTCAGTTCGCCCGCATCACCGCCGTCGCACGTCGCTGACGGCAAACCCGCACAGGAGACTCTAGTGAAGGGCTTCATCGACAATATCGAACGTCTGACGGAAGAGAACACAGACTTTCGCCGCGTTCTGTACACCGGCCACAATCTGCAGCTCGTCCTCATGGCCATTCCGCACGGCCAGGAGATCGGCGAAGAGGTCCACGACGACCGCGACCAGTTCTTCCGCATCGAGGCGGGCGAGGGCGAAATCTGGATCGACGGCGTTCGTCACGCCGTGAAGGCGGATGACGGGGTCATCGTCCCTCAGGGCGCCCGCCACAATGTGGTCAGCACGGGGTCCGAGCCGCTTCGGCTCTACACCCTTTATGGTCCGCCGGAGCATCGCGACGGTACGGTTCACGCCACGGTGGAAGAGGCCTCCGCCGACCACGAGCATTTCGACGGCCGCACGACCGAATAACCGTCAGGGGCCGACGTCGTCCGCATCGGCGCGCCGGTCGTCGGGCCGCGGCAGGTGCAGGTCGATACCCAACGCCTCCGCCAGACGGGTGTCGCGACGATAGATGTCATCGCGAAAGGCGACGCGGCCCTGGCCGTCCAGAAAGGCCGTCCAATAAAGCAGGCGCACGTCGATCGGCCGACCGGTCGCCACCCGGACGGTCTCGCCGCTGTCCAGCGCGGCGTCGAATCGGGCGAGCCTCGCGGGGTCGGGCGCAAGCAGCAGCCGAGCGAAGCCGACCGCGTCCTGCACCCGCACGCAGCCGTGGCTGAGATGGCGGAAGCTCCGGTCGAACGCACCCCGCGACGGGGTGTCGTGCAGGAAGATGGCGTAGCTGTCCTGAAGTTCGAACTTGACCTGGCCCAGGGCGGCGTTCGGGCCAGCGCGCTGAACCACCATGCCATTCTGAATCGTCATGTTGTTCGCCCGCATATAGGCGGCGCCGCGTGGCAGGATCTCGCGCTGGGCGATGGAAGTCGGCACCGTCCAGGGCGGATTGGCGACCACCGAGGCGAAGGGCCGTTCGAGGCTGGGCGTCGCATTGTCGGCGTCACCCGTCACGACCCGCATCGAATGCACGGGCCGACCGTCCTTCCAGTAGACCATGATGGAGGCGGCGGTGTTCACCTCGATCCGTTCCGGGGCGACGTCTCTCTTCAGCCAACGGCGGCGTTCCAAATTCAGCGCGATCTGGCGAGCGCGGGCCTCGGCCGAAATCGAGAGCGCCCGCTGTGTCGCCGGGCCGATGCGGGCGTCCGCTTCAAGACCGTGGCGCACCTGGAACGCCCGAACGGCCTCTTGCACAATGGATCCGTATTCACCGCCAGACGGGCCGACCATCGCGGCGGCGGCTTCGCTTAAATCGCCTTCCACCCGAAGGCGCGGCAGGAGGGCGGGAAGGCGCGGGTCGGACGCAAATGGTTCGATCGTCGCGCCCAGGGCAAAGGGCGGCCAACCGCCGCGGTCGGCGATGGCGCGATAGCGGAGGAAGCCGTCGCACAGGCCCTGATAGCCGCGGTCCTGGGGTGCGAGGCCGGCCATCGTCGCCGCAAGTGTTCCGTCGTCGACCGCCTTTGCGAGGAGAGGCGGCGTGTCGACTTGGTTGCGATCCATCTCCCAGAGCGTCTCGACGGATGCTGGATCGACCCGGCCATGGGCGAGCGCCTCAGCCAGGATCAGGACGGCCTGGGTCAGTTCTGCTTCGCTAAGGGCGAGACCGTCGGGCGCCGACAGCCCGTGGCGGTCCGCCAGAGCTAGGGCGTCCATGGCTTGCCGGCGCGCGGACCCCGCCCAGGCGGGGCGACCGCCGCGGGCGGCGTAGAAGGCTGTAGTCAGAACAGTGATGTCAAAGGCGGCGGGCGCGGGTGCTGCTCGCGCCGCCGTAGAGACCCAGAGCGGCGCCGCTGCGGCCGCCAGCAGGTGTCGGCGGTTCAGGATTGAGGAGCGACGATCAACCATGCCGCCGACACCGCAGGGTTCACCTTAAGGCAGGCTTAAGGTTGGCCGGTCCGCCAGCCCCACCGCGCGAAGATGGCGGCCCCCTCGTCGGACTTCAGAAAGTCGAGGAACGGCTGGGCGTCGGCGTCCTGGCGGCCGGTCTCTGTCACAACGGCGCCGGCGTCGCGGTAGATGCGGTAGGGCTCTTCGACCTCGACCACATCAGCGAGGTCCGGATTGGCGACCTGCCAGATGCCCCAGATGATCCAGGCGTCCAGCGTCGGGTCGTCGATCCAGGCTTGTCGGGCCTCGGCGCTGTTGCGGGCGTAGACGACGATGTTACGACGCAGGGCGCGCACCTTGGCGATGTCGCCGGTGCGACCGGCCATGTCCTCCCACAGGCCGTTCTGGCCCGCGCCGTTGACAACCAAGACCCGGCGATCGGGCTGGAAAAGATCCTCAAGGCCGCCGATGCCGTCCGGATTTCCCGGCCGAACGAGGATGGAGGCGGTGCGCAGATAGAGCGGCTCGACCGCCTCGGCGCGGATGCGGCCCTCCAGGGCGCTGACGAAGTCGGTCATCATCGTCTCGGAGCCTGAGAAGATCAGGTCGCCATCCGCCTTGGCCTGGTCCAGCCATTGGGGCGTGGGTCCGGCGACGACGGCCACGGCGCGACCGGTGCGCGCCTCATAGGCCTTCGCGGCGTCGCGCATGGCGGGGGAGGGGCCGCCGGGACCGTAGACATGAAGTGGATCGGCGGGCGTCTGGGCGTGGGCGGCCAGGGCCGTTGCGCTCAGGAGGGCGGCCAGCGTCAGTGCGGACGGGCGCATCAAGAATTCTCCTGGGGTGGGGCGAAGTGATTGGCGGGAATCTTGAAATAGACGCGCCCGTCCGGCGCGGCCGGCGGCAGCACCCCGCCGCGGATGTTCACCTGAAGCGCGTAGAGCATCAGATTCGGCAAGGGCAGGGTGGCGTCCCGATCGTCGCGGAGCCGCACGAAATCCGCCTCGCCGCGTCCGCCGCCGACATGGATGTTGTCCGCCTTCTGCTCTCTCACGGTGCTGAAGCAGGCGGGCTCGCGGCCATCCGGGCCATAGTCGTGGCCAACGAAGACGGCGGTCTCTTCAGGCAGGGCCAGGATGTCCTGGATGCTTCGGAAGAGAGTCTTCGAGTCGCCGCCCGGAAAGTCGGCGCGCGAGGTGCCGGCATAGGGCATCATCAGGGTGTCGTGGACGAAGGCGTTGCCGCCAATCACATAGGTGATGGAGGCCATGGTGTGCCCCGGTGAGAACATCACCCGCGCCGGCAGGTCGCCAACAGCGAACGTGTCGCCAGCCTTGAAGAGTCGGTCCCACTGGCGACCATCGGCCGGAAAGTCGTCGTCCAGGCCGTAGATGTCCTTCCACAGCTTCTGGACGCCGATGACCTTTTCGCCGATGGCGGTCGGCGCGCCCAGTTTCTCGTTGAGGAAGGGCGCGGCGGAGAAGTGGTCGGCGTGGGGATGGGTGTCCAGCAGCCACTCGACGGTCAGGCCCTCCGCCTTGACGTAGTCCAGGATGGCGTCGGCGTTGCGGGTCGAGGTCGCCGCCGCCTTCTCGTCGAAATCCCAGACCGGATCGATGATCGCGCATTTGCGGCTGACCGGGTCGGAGACGACATACTGCCAACTGCCGGTCTTCTTGTCGTGGAGCGCCGCGATGCGCGCTCCGCCGTGGTCGATGATCTGCATGAAGGCTCCGTTTGGTTTGCGAAGAAAAAGGCCGGACCGCTTGCGAGGTCCGGCCGGAATCCGATCAGGCGGCTTTCGGGGCGTCGGGGAGGTCGCGCGTCGAGAAATACCAGTCGGTGTAGACGTAACCCTCGGAAGCGCGAGCCTCGGCCGCCTCGGCGGTCTTGGGCGGGGGGACGATGGCCGGTTGGCCAGGGCGCCAGTTCTCAGGCGTCGCGACCCCGTTGGCGTCGGAAGCCTGGAGCGCGGTGAGCAGCCGAACGAACTCTTCGATGCTGCGGCCATTGCTCATGGGATAGTAGACCATGGCGCGCAGCTTGCCTTCCGGATCGATCAGGAAGGTGGCGCGAACAGCCGAGGTGTCGGCCGCCCCGGGGTGGATCATTCCGTAGGCCTGGGCCACCTCCATCTTCAGATCCTCGATGATGGGGAAGGGGATTTCGACGCCGAACTTCTCCTTGATGTTCCGGGTCCAGGCTAGGTGCGAGAAGATGCTGTCTATCGAGAGGCCCAGGAGCTCGCAGTTCATGGCGGCGAACTCATTCGCATGCTTGGCGAACCCGATGAACTCGGTCGTGCAGACCGGGGTGAAGTCCGACGGGTGCGAGAAGAGGATCAGCCATTTGCCGCGGTAATCGGCCAAGCTGCGATCCCCGTGCGTGGTGCGGGCGTGAAAGTCGGGGGCGGGTTCGTTGAGGCGGGGCAGTCCGGTCATGTCGATATCTCCTTCAGACGCCCCAATGAACAATTACATACATACTTACGCAAACTAATAGTTCTTATGCCCAGGAAAGGTTCCGCCTATGCCGAGCCGTCAGTTCACAACCAGGGCGTATCCGGCCTGTTGAAGGTGGATGACCGTCATCAGGGCGGCGAGATCAACGCTCACGCCCGCTTCGAGATCGGCTTGCGCGATGCCGTTCCCCGCCATGGCCTGGCCGCACAGTCGAACCTGGACGCCGGCGGCGATGAGGGCGCGGATCAGGGCGCTGTTGGGGTTGGCGTCGCCCTTGCCGCGCGCGGTCCAGGCGGCGTCGGAGAGAACTGCAGGGGTGGCGGCGCCGTGCAGGACGACCACGATCTGACGGTGGTCGGCGTCCACGCCGCCCGCCGCCAGCATATTCACCAGCCGCGCGACGCGATCCAATCCCTTCAGCGGCCTGTCGTCCGCACCGCCCTGGGACACGTCGAAGATGACCCGATAGATGCGCGACGGATCCGGCTGTTCGCCGGCCTCGGGCAGGGGCTTGAAGCCGCCGAAGCCTGAGACAGCCTGGGCGAAGCTCGGGGAGGCCGCCAGGGAGGCGGCCAAGGACAGGGCGATCACGAGGGTTTTCATGGCGGGTTCCGGTGTGCGGGCGCTGGGGGTCAGGGACGGCGGGCGATGAGATCGATCAGGGCGGACCGGCCGCTGTGGCCGGCGCCTTCGGAGACGTCGCTGTCGTGGCTTTTCAGATGCAGGATGTCGAAGTCGGCGAAGGCGTCGCGGAGCAGCGCCTCGGTGTAGAGGTTCTCGACCTGCCCCGGACCGCCGGTGCCATAGGCGATCTGTTCCGGCCGATAGCCCTGCAACAGGACCAGGCCGCCAGGCTTCACGGCCGCCTTCATACGCTCGAAAAGTCGGTCGCGCTGGGGAGGCGGGGCGAACTGAATGAAGACGGCGACCACGACGTCGAACGCACCCTGCGGCCAGCCCCAGGTCTCGAAGTCCGCCACCTGGGCGTCCAGTGTGACGCCACGTCGCTCGGCCAGGGCGAGGGCCTTCTCGACCGCGCGCGGGGCGATATCCGTGGTGGTGACGGCCAGGCCCTGTTCGGCGAGCCACACGCCGTTTCGGCCCTCGCCGTCGGCGACCGCCAGAGCGGTCATGCCGGGCTGGAGCCGCGCGATCTGAGCGGCCAGGAAGGCGTTGGGCGTCTCGCCGAACAGATAGTCCTGGCGGTCATAGCGGCTGTTCCAGAAGTCGCGGGCGGCGACGGAGTCCATAAGGTGTTCCTTCAGATGATGAGGACGCTGACGGGCAGATCGGTCTCGCCAGGCGTATGGTCGGCGAACCAGGATTCAAGCGCGCCCACAGTGTCGATGTCGAGCGTCCGGCGGTCTCGCCCGTAATGTTCGGGCACCCCTTGGGCGGTGACGAAGGCCACCAGATAGTCCGCCTCCGGCTCGACAGGGCGGTCTCCGACCAGCAGGCGGTCGAGGCGCTGCCCCTTGGGATTCTCAAGCTTCACGAAGGCCGTGAGACCCCGGCAACGTTTGATGTAGCCGCCCATCTGCTCATACGGGTCGGCGGCGAAGGTGCGCTCCAGATTTTCTTCCAGCATCGCTTGCAACTCGGCCCCGGTCAGCGTCGTGCGTGAGATCGGCGGATTCATCGGCGCCATATTGTAGAGGTCGCCCAGAGTGACCGGACCCGGCGCGACGGGCGCGCCGTAGCGCCAGCCGTTGGAGAAGGCGATGTCCACGCCCGCCGCCTGCGCCGCCGCCGCCAGCAGGACGTCGTCCATCGGCGCGCTGGCCATGGCGTAGCGGTGAAGGGGGATGGCGGTGCGGCCGACGATGCGCGCCAGACGCTCGCGCTCGGGCGCCAGGGCCATCTCCACCAAGCCGGCGACTTGATCGTCTTCGGGGCCAGCGTCCACGGCTATGAGCCGATGGCGCCGCAGGCACACGCGGCCCTCTGCAATCTCCAGATCCAGCCGGCCGATATAGGCGCCGTGGCAGCCGGACTGGATGATCAGGGTGTCGCCGACGCGGGCCGGTTCGTGCAGGCGGTTATGGGTATGACCGCTCAGGATCACGTCGATGCCCGGCGTTTCGGCGGCCAGCTTCAGATCCTGCGGAAAGCCCAGGTGCGACAGCAGGACGACCAGATCGACCTTTTCCTCGCGGAGCTGGTGCAGCTGCTCGCGGGCTTCGGCCACACCCATTTCAAACCGCACGCCTTCAGAGAAGGCGGGGGGCATCGTCTTGTCGATGATGGGGCAGGCCAGGCCGATCACGCCGATCCTCAGACCGCCGCGCTCGAACACCCACCGCCCGTCGAACTCCGGCGCGCCGTCATCCTTGCGGAAGACATTGGCGGCCAGGACGGGATAATCCAGTCCCGCCGCCAACGCCTTGAACCCCGCCGGGCCATAGGCGAACTCCCAGTGCGCCGTCATGGCGTCGATCTTCAGGGCGTTCATGATCGGAACCAGCGCCTCGCCCCGGCTGGCGACGGCGACCCGCGTGCCATGGAAGGTGTCGCCGTTGTCCAGGGTCAGGCATGCACCTTCGGCGCGCGCCTCTTCGAAGAGGCGCGCGATGCGGGCGACCCCGCCCAGCCGTTCGAACCGCCAGCCGCCTTCGGTGCGCACCAGTTCGGGATGCGGCTCGAGATAGCCGTGGAGGTCGTTCAGCTGGAGCAGGGTCAGGGTGGTCATGGTCGGCTTCAGCGCAGCGGTTGTCCGGAGCGGATACGACCGATCACCGCTTCGAGTTGCGCCTGGGGCATGCCGCCGGGGATCAGATTGCCGTTGATGATAAAGGCGGGCGTGCCCTGCAGGGCCAGGGCCGCCGCTTCTCGACCATTTCGGTCCAGCACCGCGTCGATGTCTGCGCGGTGTTCGGCCAGGTCCTGATTCAGGCGCGCCATGTCCACGCCGGCCGACTGGACCAGACGGGTGATGTCCGCCTGGTCGCCGATGCGCGACGGCGACAGCATGAAGGCGTTATGGACGGCCTCGTACTTGCCCTGATAGGCGGCGGCGAGGGCGGTCCGGGCGGCGGTCTCCGAGACGTCGCCGAAGATCGGCCAATCCTTGTACAGGACGCGCACCTTGGTGTCCGCCTTCAGCAGGCCGTCGATCTCAGGCTGCATCTTCTTGCAGTAGGGGCAGTTGTAATCGACGAAGCCGATGATGGTCACATCGGCGTTCTCGGCGCCGATGAAGGGCGCTGCGGGATCGCGCAGCAGGTCATTGAAGCCGACCTGGGCGATGGGCGGCATGTCTTGTCCGGAGGCGGCGGAAGGGCTGGCGGGCGCCGCGCCGTTGTCGGCGTCGGCCGGGCCGCAGGCGGCGAGCGCCAGGACGGCGGCGAAGGCAGGGGCGAAGGTGCGGTTCATGGAAGCTCCGTGAGGCGAGGGGGTCAGTGCAGACGCGCGATTTCGGTCGCGATCTGTTCGGGGGCGATTTCCCCCATGTGGGCCTTGGCCAGACGGCCGTCGGCGTGGAGGAACAGGGTCACCGGAATGCCGGCCGTACCGTAGTGGCGGGGCAGCGCCATGGCCTCGTCGAACAGCACATGGTCGAGGGCCAGCCCCTGGCTCTGCAGAAAGGCCCGAACGCCGGCTTCGCCCTCGCCCTGGTTGACGAAGAGGAAGCGCACATTCGGATGGGCTTTTTCGGCCTGGGCCAAAGCCGGCATCTCGCGCCGGCAGGGCGGGCACCAGGTGGCCCAGAGATTGATCACCGTAGGCCGATCGATCGGCGCCGAAAGGTCGATCGCCGGTGCGTCCATCGCGGCCAGCGTCAGGGCGGGCGGCGCCATGGGCTGCGTCGCCGAGGCCAACTGATGGGCGGTGGTCCAAACCAAGGCGCTGGCCAGCACAGGCGCAATGGCCCAGGCGCGTTCGCGCGTCGTGCGCAGCAGCAGAATGGTGGCCAGGATCACGACCGGCGCGACCCAGATCCAACTGAATCCGCCCTGCCAGACCGCGAGCGCCCGCCACGGGTCAGCCCCGAAATACTCCCAGTGCGTCGCCACGTGACCGAGGCGGGCGACCGCCAGACCGCCGAAGACTAGGACCGTGCTCCACAGGTTGAAGCGCGGGCTGACCCGGCTGGCCAACAGCCCGACGCCGATCATGAAGACGAACACGCCGGCGATGATGGCGAACCGCTCGCCCGACAGGACGAGCGGGCCCAGGGTGATGGCGTTCATGCGGCGGCTCCGGCGCTCTGCAGGGCGGAGGCGACGTCTTGGGCCGACATCTCTCCGATCAGTCGGCTGCCCGGCGCTTCGGTCGCCGAGGGCGACAGGAAGATCATCGTCGGCGGTCCGATCACTCCGTGCCGCTCAAGAAGCGCGCGCGCCTCGGGCGTGCTGCGCGTGACGTCGACCTTGATGAGGTCGGTGTTCGAAAGGCCGGCGATGACCGCGGGGTCCTCGAACACCGTCCGCTCGATCACCTTGCAGCTGACGCACCAGTCGGCGGTGAAATAGACCAGGGCGGGACGTTCGCGCGCGGCGGCATCGGCGACGGCGCGGTCGAGCGCCGTCTGATCCAGCACGACCGCTGCGGTTTCGACCGGCGCGGCGGCTGAGATTCCAGCGGGCCGCGCCAGGGGCTCAAGCGGACGCCACGGGTCGTCCGCCCCGAGACTGAGGCCGACCAGCAGCAACAGGCCCCAGGTCGCGGCCGCCAGGCCAGCGACACGTGCGACGCCGTTTCTCAGATTCGGGCTCAGCGGCTGGAACAGGCCGAGAGCCGCCGCCAGACCGAGCGCCAGCGCCGCGCCGAAAGCCAGCGTCGCGCTCGGCGGCAGGATGCGGCCGGCCAGCCACCAGGCCATGCCCAGGAAGATGAAGCCGAACAGCATCTTCACCCGGTCCATCCACGGCCCAGCCTTGGGCAG
Organism: Brevundimonas sp.; assembly: GCF_019636155.1. Taxonomy (GTDB): domain Bacteria; phylum Pseudomonadota; class Alphaproteobacteria; order Caulobacterales; family Caulobacteraceae; genus Brevundimonas. The sequence continues at coordinate 116,073 of NZ_JAHBYB010000005.1, forward strand.
GAAGCGCGCGCCGACCGTGCCGAACACGATCAAGGGCACCCCCTTGCCCAGGCCCAGGAAGAACAGGGCCGCCGCGCCCAGCCCAACGTCGCCGGTCTGTGCGATATAGAGCAGGGCACCCGCCAAGGGCGCGGTGACGCAAGGGCCCACGATGAGGGCGGAGACGAAGCCCAGACCTGCGGCTGAGGGCAGGGACCGCCGTCCGTCACCGCTGTCGCGGGACAGGCGGCTGGTCCAGGCCGAGGGCAGTTGCAACTCGAAGCCGCCGAACATGGACGCGGCGAGAACGACGAAGACGACAACCAGAGCGCCGATCGCCCAAACCGACTGGAGCGCCATCTGCAGGTTCTGTCCGGACCAGGCGGCCGCGACGCCCAGCAGGGCGAAGGCGACGGAAAGGCCCAGCACATAGGCGACCGAGAGCATCAGGCCTCGGCGCGTACCGCGCCCGTCCACGCCGCGTCCGATGACGCCGGCCAGGATCGGGTACATGGGAAAGACGCAGGGCGTGAAGGCCAGAAGCACGCCGAAACCGAAGAAGGCGAGCAGGACCCAGGTGGCCCCGCCCTGCAGCGCCAAGCGATCGACGAAGCCCGGGCTGGGGTCCGGGATGACCGCCGGCGATGGCGCGACCGGCGGAGGCGCCAACGCGCCCTCATCACTCGCGAGTGCGGGTGTGGGTGCAGCGCCCGGCGCCTGGATCGCCAGCAGAGCGGCGGCCTGAGCGGTCTGCGCATCGGCCTCCCGAGCGGCAACCTCGGACTGCGGCCGGGTCGGCACGTCCACTGTCCGCGTCATCGGCGGGTAGCAGATCGAGTCCTCGAGGCACCCCTGGTAGGTGATGTTGACCGACGTCGGGCCGCCAACCTGCGTCAGGGTCTGCGCCGATAGGGTCGCGCGACCCTCGTCATGCCAGACGTCGACGACGCCAAAGCCCGGATCGTCCTTGGTTTCGCCGGTCGCAAGCTCCAGAGGCAGCGATGCTTTCCCGCCCGGCGTGCTGGCGACGGTGTGGTCACGATAGAGATAATGGCCAGGCGCAATGTCCCAGGCGAAGGCCAGGTCGCCGTCAGCCTCACGCGTCACCGTCAGGGAGAAGGCCTTGTCAGGCGATAGCGGAGCCTGACCCAATGCCGAACCCGGAAGGGTGAAGGACAGGATCGCGAGAGCGGCGGGCAACAGTCGGCGGAAAAACCTCATGGCCATCTCGTCGGCAAACGAGCTTAAGTCAGGCTTAAGCCGCAACTTCCACCTCACGCCGCATGAGACTGCTCGCCATAGAAGATGATCCCGTTCTCGCCGACGGCCTCCAGGTCGGGCTCAGCGCCTGCGGCTGGACGGTCGAAGTCGTCGGGCGGGTCGAGGACGCCCTCGCGGCGCTGGAAAGCTCGGCGTTCGATGCGGTCGTGCTGGATTTGGGTCTTCCTGATGGCGACGGCCTTTCGGTGCTGCGTTTCGTTCGCGAGCGCGACATGGATGTCGGCGTGGTGGTCTTGTCGGCGCGCGATGACAGTCGGGACCGCATTGTGGGTCTGGACGCCGGCGCGGACGACTATGTCGGCAAGCCTTTCGATCTCGACGAACTGGCGGCGCGACTGCGCGCGGTGCGGCGTCGCCTGCTTGGGCGCTCGGCGCCCGCCTTGCGCCACGGCGGGGTGACCCTTGATCCCCAGTCGCGTCTGGCTTGGCGTGAAGAGGGGGACCTGCCCCTTTCGAGACGTGAGTTCGCCATCCTGGAGGCCCTGATGGAACGGCCTGCACAGGTCCTCTCGCGCAGTCAGCTAGAAGAACGCCTGTACGGTTGGCAGGAGGAGATCGGCTCTAACGCGGTGGAAGTGCACATCCACTATCTCCGGGCCAAGTTGGGAGCCGGCTTCATCCGCACCGTCCGCGGCGTAGGATACACCCTGCAATGAGCTCGATCCGCCTGCGTCTGTTCGCCACCCTCGCGCTCGTGACCGCCCTCGTCTGGGGCGGCGCGGTCGTCTGGGTCGAGATCCAGACCCGGGCCGAGGTGCAACGGGTGCTGGACCGGCGCCTGATGGAGTCGGCCCGCATGGTCTCGTCCCTGATGCAGGCCGGCAGCGTGCGCCCGGCGATGCAGGCTCCGGAAAGCGGGGCCGCCGATGTCTACGACCGTCAGCTCTCCTGCCAGATCTGGTCGCTGGAAGGCGATCTGATTGGTCGGTCCCAAAGCGCGCCTGCGGAGCGGTTGTCGGAAGGGGGCGACGGTTTTTCAGAACGCACGATCCGGGGCGAGCGCTGGCGCGTCTACACGGTGCATGATCGTGATGCCGGTTTCAGGGTCATGGTCGGGGACAATCTGGCCGTTCGCGAGCACCTGGTCGGCAATGTCGTCACCGCTTTGATCGGTCCGGCGGTCCTTGGTCTGCTGGTGCTTGGCGTATTGATCTGGTGGTCGGTAGGGCGGGGGCTGACCCCTATTCGACAAATGACCCGCAGCCTTGCGGTACGGGATGCGGAAGATCTGACGGCGTTGGACGTATCGCCGGACGCCCGCGAACTCCGTCCCTTCGCCCTGGCGCTGAACGACTTGATGTCACGCCTTGGCGCAGCGCGACGTCGCGAGGCCGAGTTCACGGCCGCTGCCGCGCACGAATTGCGTACGCCTCTGGCAGGCCTGCGCGTCCAGGCGCAGATTGCGGCGTCGTCTTCGGATACGGCCGTTCGAAGACGCGCGCTGGAGCAGATCCAGACCTCTGTCGATCGCACTGCCCGCCTCGTCACAGGTCTTCTCGTCTTGGCGCGCGAGGACGAGATGCCGGTTAGCGACGAAGATCGCCGCTGGGTGACGCTTCGGTCGCTGTTTGCAGGAGCGGAAGGCGATGATCGGGTGTCGATCGTTGAAGGTGACGCGCTGCTTAACGTGGATCCAGATCGCTTCGAGGCAGCGGCTGCCAATCTCCTCGCCAACGCGCAGGCGCATGCGGCATCCTCAGTCGTGATCAGTTACGACCCGACTTCCGGGCGTTTAATCGTCGAGGACGACGGCCCGGGCGTGGCCTTCTCGGATCTGCATCGGCTGGGTAGGCGCTTCTTCCGTGCGGCCAATGCACCTTCCGGAGGGAGCGGTCTGGGCCTCTCTATCGTCCTCGCCACAGTGAAGGCCCATGGGGGACAGGTGCAGTTCTTGCGCTCACCAGGAGGCGGTCTCCGTGTCGAGGTGATAGTTGCTATTGAGGCTTCGGGGTCGATGCATAAGCCTAGCACGCTGACCGACTAACAACGATCTCGGCACGCCGAAAGGGTGAGCTCGGGGCCGATCGCGGATCGGAGGCGGACATTAGATGTTCTCACCTCCAGCGTCTGCTGATGCAAACGGCTGCTGGTCGCACAGCGAGGATAGCCCGCACGCACCCCACTGCTGGCTCACTAAGTTGGGCTAGGGCTTTCGGCGGCTCAGCGGCCGCTGGTCGGGAGATTTCCGACCGGGTTTCTGCTATGGGATTTCAGGAAGTGGGTATTGATCCAGATTGCTGGCTCTTCCCCTCTTCTGGTGACCATATGGTGACCAATCGTCGCTGAGATTTCCTAAGGTCTTAGAAAAATCAGCTTTATCAATAGGATAGAACGAGAGTTCGCGGCATCGAATATCCTCTACTGGGACATCGAACTGGAGCCCTGATCGGCCCGGGCGGCGTTGACCGGTCGTCAACCACATCGGTTCACCGCATCCCAAGACCGGCCGGTTTACAACGGAACCGGGCGCAAAAGGCGTCCGCTGGTATCGACCGCGCCATCCATGTTCCGTTCCGCCGTTTCCTCCGTCGCCGTCGTCGGCCTGGCCCTGGCCGCCTCGCTCAGCGTCGCCTTCTGGATGAACCGCGTCACCGGGGCCGACCAGGCCCAGGCCGCGACCCCCGTCTTCGCCGCGCCGCCGTCGCCCGCGCGCGGCGAACCGGCCCAGGTGCTGAAGGGCGCCGACGGCCATTTCTGGGCCGACGCCCGCATCGACGGCCGGGCCGTGCCGGTGATGATCGACACCGGCGCCAGCGTCGTGGCCCTGACCCTGGACGACGCCCGCCGCCTGGGGGTCACGCCGAACGAGGCCGACTTCGTCCAGGTGGTCCGCACCGCCTCGGGCCCCGCCCCGGCCGCCGCCGTGCGCCTGGCCTCGGTGACCGTCGCCGGCGCCGAGGTGCGCGAGGTCGAGGCCCTGGTGCTGAAGGACGGCCTGCCGCATTCGCTTCTGGGCATGAGCTATCTGGGCCGGCTGTCGGGATTCGAGGCCACGCCCTCGGCCCTGACCCTGCGGCCCTGATCTAAAGCGCCCGGATGGCCACCGCCGCCGCCGTCAGGGCCAGATAGGCGGCGAAGGCCCGTTTCAGCACCCGCCGGTCCAGCCGGTGCGCCAGCCGCGCGCCCAGGGGCGCGGTCAGGGCGGTCATCGCCCCCATCAGCAGGGCCGCCGGCAGGTTGACATAACCCAGGGACAGGGGCGGCCGCCCCGGCGCGTCCCAGCCGAAGACGACGAAGCCCGCCGTGGCCGCCAGGCCGATGGCCATGCCGAAGCCCGAGGCCGTGGCCACCGCCTGATGGATCGGCCGTCCGCACAGGCTCATCAGCATGCCGCCGAAACTGCCGCCGCCGACCCCCATCAGGGCCGACAGGGCGCCGATCAGAGCGCCGGTCAGACGCCGCCCCCAGCCGTGGGGCAGGTCGCGCCACGGGGCGCGGTCGGCCGGCCAAAGACCCATCTGGGCCGCGACCAGCGTCAGGCACAGGGCGTAGATGACGCCCAGTCCCTGCATCGACGCCAGGCCCGCCGCCGCCGCCCCGATCACGGCGCCCAGGCCGACCCAGGGGGTCCAGGTCTTCAGCACAGCCTCGTCCACCGCCCCATGCCGACGATGCGCCGCCAGCGACCGCCACGAGGTGACAACGATGGTCAGGAGCGAACTGCCCACGGCCACATGCAGGTCGCTGGCGCCGCCGACCTTCAACACGCCGAAGGCGTAGAACAGCACCGGCACGATCACCGTGCCGCCGCCGACGCCGAACAGGCCGGCGACCAGTCCGGCGAAGATCCCCGCCCCCGCCAGGGCCGCCAGCAGCAGGGCCAGGTCCGCGGGGCTCAGGCCGTTCACGCCCCGGCGTCCGGCGCGCCCCCGGCCGGCGTCTCGTCCAGACCGCCCAACAGGGCTTCGCGGCCCGCCGGATTCAGCACCGCCCAGGTGGTGATCGCCGCCGCCAGGGGACCGACCGACAGGCCCAGGTAGCGGCCCAGAAGAGCGACCTGGGCGGCGACGGGGTTCAGCGGCTGGCCGACCAGGCTCGCCGCCGCGCCGGGCTCCGGCGCCAGGGCGGGGTTCAGCATGGGCGCGATCTCGCCCCAGGTCACCGCCGTCGCCGAGACCAGGAACAGCCCCGCCGTCACCAGCACCCCGACGCCCAGGGCGCGCCATGGCCGCACCGTGCGCGGCGGCGCGATCAGGAAGGCCGCCAGCAGCGGCGCCGTCAGCAGCATGCGCCGGATCATCTCATGACTGAGGGGCTGGAAATAGGGTTCGCCCGAGGCGGTCGGCAGGCGGGTTCCCATCAGCCAGCCGCCGTCCGAGGCGGTGCGGATCTCTCCGGTCAGGCCGAACAGGCGCACGAACAGGCCGGTGATCGGCCGCAGAACCGCCGCCGCCAGATCGGCCCCGACCCACCACCACAGCGGCAGCAGGACCACCAGGGCGCACAGGGCCCACAGGCCGAAGCGGCGGCGCGCCGCCTCCTCGTTGGTGCGCGCCCGCAGCATGTCGCGCCAGCCGCTCATGACCCTTCCTCCGCGCGGGCCGCGGCCTTGCGGCCCTGGCGCTCCTGCCAGCGGGTCCAGAAGAAGAAGACCAGCAGCCCCTCCAGACCGATCATCGCGTCCCAGACATAGGCGTGGAAGAATTCGAACAGATGTTCGGACCCGCGCGACAGATACAGCAGGCTGACGATCCGGCCCAGGTTGACCACCTGCAGGGCCACGACCCCCGCCGCCGCCCCGACCAGCCCGTCGCGCAGCCGGCCGGGGAAGGCCAGGATGGCCGCGACCAGAAGGGCGCACACCTCCACCGCATTGCAGCCGGCCAGGACCTGGACCGCTCCGCGCCCGTCGCTGAACCTCAGGATGTCACCCTGGGCCAGGACGCGCGGATCGAATGGCCGGACCAGCCCGGCCGACAGATCGACCAGCCAGCGGGTGAAGGGCTGGGTGAACCCCTTGTCCGCCCAGGGCGTCGCCAGGACGCTGAACAGGGCCAGGGCCACGATGCCGAACGTCAGCAGATAGCGGACGCCCGGATTGGCCAGCAGTCGTTTCATCGTCTTCCCCCGCAGGCCCGTCCACGCAGGCCTACGATCCTGTGCCCGCACATCGATGTCGGCGCAAGGCGCGGCCGATCAGGCCGTGCGCCGCCGGTGCAGCCGCAGGGCCGCCCCACCCGCCAGCATCAGGCCGAACAGGATCATCGCCCACTCCGACAGGGTCGGCACGACTGCCGGCGCAGGCGGCGCGGCGACTATGAACTGGCCCAGGGCGGCAGGAGACGCCCCTGTGTTCACCGTGTCCGTCACCGTATTGGCGCCCGTGTCGATAATGGACACGGTGTTCGAACCGTAGTTGGCCGCATAGAGGCGCGTTCCGCTCGGCGTCAGGGACACGCCCCAGGGATAAAGGCCCACCGTTACAGTCGCGGTCACGGCAAGTGTGGCCGCATCGACGACCGCAACCGTAGAGTCCTGGCTGTTCGCCACATAGAGGCGCGCGCCGTCCGACGAAATCGCCAGGCCGCGCGGGCGATTGCCGACGAAGCCGGTGTCAATCACCGTCCGGGTGGCCGTGTCGATGACCGACAACAGGCTGGAATCGGTGCTTGCGACATAGAGGCGGCTTCCGTCGGGCGACAGGGCCAAGGCCATGGGGCCTAGGGGCACCGCAATGGCCGCGATCCGGAGGCCGCTGGCGACATCGATCACCGACACCGTATGGGACCAGAAATCCGCGACATAGACGTAGTCGCCGGCCGGCGACACGACGAGAGCTTGCGGCAGATCGCCCACGCCTATGGTGGCGATGACCGTATCGGAGGCGGTGTCGATCACCGATACGCTGTCGGCATCGGCGTTGGCGACATAGACGCGATCGCCGCTGGGCGACACCGCCACCCCCGCCGGGCCGGACCCGACGCCCACGGTCGCGGTCACCGTATTGGCGGCGGTGTCGATGATCGAGACGCTGTTGGACTGGCTGTTGGCGACATAGGCGCGATCGCCGCTCGGCGACACCGCAACGCCGAACGGCGCCTGGCCCACGGCGATGGTCGCGATCGGCGCGCCGGTGGCGGTGTTGATGACCGAGACATTATGCGAGGCTCGATTGGTGATATAGGCGTTCTGCGCCCAGGCGGGCGTGGCGCACAGCAGGATCGCGACCGCCAGGCCGACAAGCCTCGCCGACGTCGCCGACGCGATCCCTGGTCGATGGTTTTCCATGACGCGCCCCCTCGTGGTCCCCGACCGGCTATCAGCAGGGACTCTGCAAGGCGATGTCTGTGCGTCTCAATCCGCTGTGGGGCGCGCAACCAGCCTCAGTCGCCGGCCGACAGGGTCCTTAGCCAGGCCACGGCCTGGCCGTGGCGCATATCGCCGGACCGCGCGGCGCCCGCCTCGGGCGGGGCCACGCCCTCGTTCGGACCCACGCTGGAAGGCGTACAGCCAAAGCGGTCTCTGAACAGGCGGCTGAAATGCGGCTGGGACGCGAAGCCGTGGGCCAGGGCCACCTCGCCGATCCGACGGGCTTCGGGGTGGGACAGCAGGTGGCGATAGGCCCGTTCCAGCCGGCGCGACTGGATGTAGCGGCCGACTCCACCCTCGGCCTCGAAGGCGCGGTACAGGCTGGCGCGCGATCCGCCGCACACTCGCGCCACCTGGTCCGGCCCCAGGTCGGGGTCCAGCAGACGCCGCTCGATCACCCGGGCGGCCCGCCAGCGCAGGCTCTGCCGCAGGGCGGTCTCGTCCTCGGGCGCCAGGGCGCGCGCGTCGCCCATGGCCCGCCCGGCCATGATCAGGGCCGCGCGCACCCCGGTCTCCAGCTGGTCCGGCGACAGGACCGAGGACAGTCTGGACAGCAGCCGGATATGGCCGCTCAGCACCCGCCCGGCCTCGCTGGCGACCGGCAGGACGCGACCATGCAGATCGGCGGCCAGGAGGGCGGGCGGCATCCTGTCGCGCGGGACCATCAGGGTGGTCAGGCAGACCCGGCGGTATCGGCCCGCACTGGGCCGCGACAGGTCCCGGAACTGCACGTCTCCCGCCCGCGCCCGCAGGGGACGACCGTCGGAGTCGCCGAGCACCGGCGCCATGTTGACGACCAGGTTCAGTCCGTCGATCTCGGACCGCCGCGTCAGGTCGCGATTGCGGATCATGGTCTGGGCCGGGCTTTCGCCCCATCCGACCAGACCCATGGGCCCCAGGGTCATGCCGCTGCGATTGTAAAAGCGTCGCCGGGCGCGGGGCGCCACCCCTTCGATGGCGTAAAGCCCGCCCATGCCCTGGCGATAGCGCTCGAAGGCCTCGTCCCGCCCCGCGCCACGAACGGCCCAGGCGGCGTTGGTCTCCTGGACCGACCCCATGACGCTGCCCCCCGGCGGCTAAGCAACAATGGCGAACACTTTCGTGGCCCGAAAGGAGATCCGCCTCAGCGGCCAGGATCACGGCCCTGGGCGGAAAAGGCAAATTTCCCCGCCTCAGACCGTCCGCCGCCGCTGCAGATGCATCGCCGCGCCGCCGGCCAGCAGCAGACCGAACAGGATCATCGCCCACTCGGTCATCGTAGGCACGACGGCGACTGGGGGCGCATAGGAGACCAGGACGGGCGTGGTGGGGGCGCCGCCGCCGGTGAAGCGGCTGCTGTTGTCGATGTCACTGTCCGGGCCGCCGTTGCTGGAGCCGCAGGTTCCCGGCCCCGAAGCGGCGCTGTCGCCGCGCCGATCCAGGCAGACATAGTTGTTGCGGCCGGCGGCCGCGAAGCCGCCTTCGTAGAGGAAATAGGAGAAGCGCGCCTCCACGTCGGCGAAGTTGTTCACCGGATAGGTCGCGCCGGTTCCGTGCAGCACCTGCAGCACGAGGCGATAGCCGGTGATGTTTCCCGCCCCGTCCGTCGAGATGACGGCGTTGGCGATCCGGGCCCGGGGATCCGTCGAGTCATAGATCACCGCCCCATCGTCGATATCGAAAGCCAGCAGATCCGGGCCGAAGTCGTAGTTGGTCAGATTGGGCGCGAAGGGCGCCGGAACAGTGAAGACGCCTTGGACCCTGTCCGCCAGGGAATAGGGCGAGCACGGCCCGACGGTGCAGACGCCGCCCATGTCGTTGACGGTGGAATAGGTCCCGCTCTGAACGCTGTAGACGGCCTGGGCCGCGGCCGGCCCCGCCAGAGAGATCACGGCCGTCGCGGCGGCGGCGGCGAGCCAATGGATGGTCATGGGAAACGGACTCCAGAATTGGAACAGTGGGCTCAGGCGTTGCGGCGCCGCTGCAGATGCAGGGCGGCGCCGCCGGCCAGCAGCAGGGCGAACAGGATCATCGCCCATTCGGTCAGGGTCGGGACGACGGCGGGTGTGGGCGCGGCCACATAGGTGATGGTCGGCGGGCTGTTGCTGAAGGCCGTCGAGGAATGGGAATCCGCCTCAATCCAGTCGCAGGCTTCAGTCGGCCATGGAGCGGCATATCTCTGACGGCACAGGCCATTGCTGTAGGTCGAGGTCCACAGCGGAGTGACCGTGACGCCGCTGATGCGAGAGTTGGGATCATTGGGCAGATTCGCCAGATAGGGTGGTCCCGGAATGCGCTGAATCTGGAACTGGAAGTAGGTTATGACGCCAGCCGCGTCGGTGCTGACGAAGGCCATGGAAACGACGAAGCCGGGCGTGAGGGTGAAGTTTCGCGGCCCGTCATTCAGCTGGATGGCCGCGATCAGGGGCTTGATGTCCAGGCCGGCGGCGTTGGGGGGCAGGGGCGCGTTCAAGCTGATCACGCCCTGAACCTTCTGGCCGGGGGCATAGTCGGCGCAGTCGCCTACGGTGCAGGCGACCGCGTTGGACCAACTGCTGTAGGCGGGCGTCTCGATACGGATTTCCTGCGCGCCCGCCGGGGTCGCCAGCGACATCAGCGTCATAGCCGCCGTGGCGGCGACCCATCGCGCCGCCGGCGATGCAAGCCGCCTCAACCGATTGATTTTCATCACGCCCCCTTTGTCGATCCCCGCTACCAGCGAGGCGACGAGGAGGCGATGTCTGGGCGTCTCAATCTGAAGGGGCGATCATGCCGGGTGGACGCGGCCCAGGTTTGGGGCCGCATCGGCCGCGGACTTGTTGGAAATGGCGACCCCGGGAGGACTCCAACCTCCGACCTCGGCTTTAGGAAAGCCTTGCTCTATGCAGCTGAGCTACGGGGCCACGCGCAGGGGGACGTAGCGGCAGATGCGCGCGCCGCCTAGCCCCCCTGTGGCGATCACGGTCCATCGTTGTGGTTAATGGGCCTTAAGATACAAGACCTTGTAGGGAACAAATCCCGAATCGGGACATGTCAGCGATTCGGTCCTGATTCGTTTCGCGCCTGTTCCGCCGGGTCGGGCGACGCCGTTAACCGGCGTGCCGGGCCAGCATCCACACCGCCATCCCCACCATCATCAGGTTCTCGGTCAGGGACAGGAAGCCCAGCGGGGTGTTCGACCCGCCGCCGACGCAGGCGCATTTCAATTCACGCCTGTCGACATAGACGGCCTTGAACACCGAGACGGCGCCGATCCCGCCGATCACCAGCCCCAGGGGCGCAGAGACCCAGGTCAGGGCCATGGCCGTCATCAGGGCGCCCGCCGCCAGTTCCGCGAACGGATAGAGGTAGGCGTAGGGCACCCAGCGCTGGGCCAGCAGGTCGTAGTTCAGGAACATGGAGGAGAAGGTCTCCACGTCCTGCAGCTTCAGCATGGCCAGAGCCATCATGCTGAGGCTGATGAACAGCATCACCCCGCGCTCGACGCCGAAACCCGCGCTCCAGCAGACCGCCAGGGCCATCAGGGCCGTGACCGCGAACACGGCCAGCACCGGCGTATAGGTGGTCTGGTCCGCCGGCCGCACGCGCCAGCCGAAATGGCGCCTCAGGTCGTCCCAGCCGCCGATGCGTTCGCCGTCGATGAAGGTCTGGGGCGTGGTCCTGACCCCGTGTTCGGCCTTGAAGGCGTCGGTCTGTTCGCGCGTCTCCAGCCAGCAGTCCTCGACCCGATAGCCCTTGCGTTTCAGAAGCCACAGCGCCTTGCGGCCATAGGGGCAGACATGGCCGGGCATGACCATGCGGTGCAGGACGGCGGTCTTGGGGTTGGGGCTGGACACGGGCGGTCTCCTCTCGCGCCCCTCTAGATAGGTCGCCGCGACGCTTGAGGAAGCCTTTGCGAATCGCCACCTTCCAGGGGTCATGAGCGACCGTTCCGCAGGCATGGCCCCGTCGCGCGTCGCCGCCGTCCTGGGGCCCACCAACACCGGCAAGACCCATCTGGCGGTCGAACGGATGCTGGGTCACGCCTCGGGCATGATCGGCCTGCCGCTGCGCCTGCTGGCGCGTGAGGTCTATGAGCGGATCGTGCGCGTGCGCGGCGCGGCCGCCGTCGCCCTGATCACCGGCGAGGAGAAGATCGTTCCGCCGCGCCCGGCCTATGTCGTCTCGACCGTCGAGGCCATGCCGATGGAGCGGTCGGTCGATTTCCTGGCCGTCGATGAGATCCAGCTGATCGCCGACCCTGAACGGGGCCATGTCTTCACCCAGCGGCTGCTGCATGCGCGGGGCCGTTTCGAGACCATGTTCCTGGGCGCGGGGACGGCCGCGCCCCTGACCCGGCGGCTGGTCCCGGATGTGGAGGTGGTGTCGCGCGACCGGCTGTCGACCCTGTCCTACGCGGGGTCGAAAAAGATCACCCGCCTGCCGCGCCGCAGCGCCATCGTCGCCTTCAGCGCCGAGCAGGTCTATGCGATCGCCGAACTGATCCGTCGCCAGAGGGGTGGGGCCGCCGTGGTCATGGGCTCGCTCAGCCCCCGCACCCGCAACGCCCAGGTGGCCCTGTTCCAGTCGGGCGAGGTGGACTTTCTGGTCGCCACCGACGCCATCGGCATGGGGCTGAACATGGATGTGGACCATGTCGCCTTCGCGGGCCTGAGGAAGTTCGACGGCCGCCGCACCCGCTGGCTGCACGCCCATGAGATCGGCCAGATCGCCGGGCGCGCCGGGCGGCATCTGCGCGACGGGACGTTCGGGGTGACGGGCGAGGCGGACGACCTGGACCCCGATCTGGTGGAACAGGTGGTCGAGCATCGGTTCGATCCGCTGGAAGCGGCGCAATGGAGGAACGCGCGGCTGGATTTCGACACCCTGCCGGACCTGTTGCGGTCGCTGACCGTCCTGCCAGGCGTATCGGGCCTGACGCTGACGGCCCAGGCCTTGGACGAGACCCTGCTGCGCCGCGCCGCCGCCGATCCGGACATCCAGAAGATCGCCCGGTCGCGCGGGGCGGTCATGCGTCTGTGGGAGACGTGCCAGCTGCCGGACTTCCAGAAGACGACGCCCGATGAACACGCCCGGCTGGCGCGCGACATCTTCCAGGCCTTGACGGGCAAGCGCGGCCGCCTGATCCACGACTGGTTCGCCGCCCGGTTCAACGACCTGGACCGCGACGACGGCCAGATCGACCAGCTGTCGGCCCGGCTGTCCGGCGTTCGCACCCTGGCCTATATCGCCGCCCGTCCGGACTGGCTGGACCGGCCGCAGGAATGGCGCGAGGCGGCGCGGGCCCTGGAGGACCGCTTGTCGGACGTGCTGCACGAACGGCTGACCGCCCGTTTCGTCGACCGCAAGACCACCGCCCTGATGCGCGCCCTGAACGACCGGCCCGACCTGGGCGTCGAGGTGGCCGACGATGGCGAGGTTCTGGTCGAGGGCCAATCGGTCGGCCGGCTGGACGGGGTGCGGTTCGCACCCGAGGCCGGGGGTTCGGCCCTGGCGGATCGCGCCCTGCGCGCCGCCGCCCGCCACGCCGTGGGGCCGGAGATCGCGCGGCGGCTGGGTCGGTTGGCGGCGGACGAGGATGCGGCTTTTTCGGTAGGCCCCGACGGTGGTGTCTTGTGGCGCGGCGCCTTGGCGGCCCAGGTCGCGGAGGGCGATCCGTTCTCGCCGCGTGTGAGGCTGCTGGGCGACCTTGGGCCTGAGCCCGCGCGGGAACGCGCGCGCCGCCGCATCGAGGCCTGGCTGTCGGCCGAGGCGGGCCGCGCCCTGCGTCCCCTGGCCCGGCTTCGTCGTGCGGTCGAGGACGGGACGCTGAAGGGCCTGCCGCGCGGGATCGCCTTTCGCCTGATCGAGGCCGGGGGCGTGATCGGCCGCGCCGCCATCGAGCGCGATCTGGCGGCCCTGAGCCAGGCCGAGCGGCGGACCCTGAAACAGTTCGCCATCCGCGTCGGCGCCTTCGCGGTCTGGCTGCCGGCCGTGCTGAAGCCGCGCGGCCTGATGCTGGCCCAGGCCTTCGTCCCGGCCCTGCCCGGCGCGGGCCTGATGCGCCTGAGCGACCCGGCGCCCGGCGAACGGACCCTGTCGGCCCACGGCCGGCTTGTCGCCGGCCGCTGGACCGTGCCGGTCGAGACGGCCGAGCGGATGGCCGCCCTGCGCGCCGAGGGCAAGGGTCGGCTGTCCGACGCCGCCCTGGCCGAACTGGGCTGGACCGCAAATCAGGCGCGCGAAATCCTGACCGCCCTGCGCCCCCCGCGCCGCGCCGCCGCGCCCGCCGCCGGCAAGGCGCCGCGCATGCGCCCCGACAGCCCGTTCGCCGCCCTGGCCGACCTGGCCCGGCCGGCCGCGCCGCGGCGCCGGCGTCGGAAACGCTCCGGCGCGGCATGAAATGCGGGCGGGTGGTCCGAAGGACGCCCGATCAGGTCAGCCGCCACTCGCCCAGCCGCCCGCCCTGGGCGTCTTCGAAGGCGACGCGGTCCAGCTCCACCGCCGCCAGGCAGACCGGCCTGACGTTGGGCCCCGTCGAAGTGCAGCGGATCGTGCGCCCGTCCGGGAAGCGGCCGATCCGACCCGCCAGCACCAGCCGATAGCCGTCCGCCGGCGCCGCGACCGGACGTTCGGCCGTTCCGCGTAGGGTCAGCCGCCATGGCTCGCCCGGCCTGCGGCCCAGGCGCGAGGCCCCGGCGCCCTCGAACATCACCAGCCCGGCGGTCATCGGCGACGGTTCTGGCGCAGGCAGGGTCACGACGGGCGTCTGCGTCTGTTCAGGGTCGGTATCGGCTGCGGCCGGCATCGCCGGAAGCGGGGCCGCCGCCGGGGCGCGCGGACAGCCGTCGGACGTCAGCCACGGCCGCGCGATCCAGAACCCCTCCGCCCGCTCCCAGCCCGGCGCCGTTCCCGGCGCCAGCACCAGGGGCGACCGCGTCCAGTCCGCCGGCGTCAGGCTCAACACCAGACCGGTTCCATCCGTCGTCCGGCGCCACTGGGCCAGACCCTCGCGCGCCTGGGCGGCCGGGCCGGTGCAGCCGAAGGGCAGCCGTATCTCCACCGCCCGACCGGCGACGGCGGCGCCATCATCCGCCGCCTGACCCGCCGCGTGCGCCGCCGAGGCCTGGGACAGGACCGTCAGCAAGCCCGCGCGGCCCAGGCCGGCGGGGAGGGTCAGGGACGGGGGCGGTTCCGTGCTGGGAGTCGGATCGGCCGGCCGCTCGCACTGGGCCAGGCCCAGGCCGCCGCCGATCGCCAGAACCGCCGCCAGAGCGCCTCCGGCGCGTCCTCCCGATCGTTTCATGGAACCGCTCCCTGCTCCGAACCGCTAGAGGTGACGCAAGCGTCGCCATGGGTCATCTAAACCTAAGCGCGCCGACAGGGGGAGGGTTCATGACATTCGACCAGATCGCCGCCCTGGTCGTGCTGGCGGCCGTGGTGGGGGTGCTGATCCACGGCCGGATACGGCCCGACGTGGTGGCCCTGAGCGGGGCAGCGGTGCTGCTGATCCTGGGCGTCGTGCGGCCCGGAGAGGTCCAGGGCGCCTTCGCCAGCCCGGCCATCATCGCCCTGGCCGGCCTGTTCGTCATCGCCTACGCCATCGAACTTTCGGGCCTGCTGGCCTGGCTGATCCAGAGGGCCACGCGCCTGACCCAGAGGCTGGGCGCGCGCGGCATATGGCTGGTCATCGGCCTGTGCGGCTCGGTCGGCGGCTTCCTGAACAACACCCCGGTGGTGGTCCTGGCCGCGCCGGTGGTGCGGGACATGGCCCTGTCGCTGAACCTGTCGCCCAAGCGGTTCCTGATGCCGCTCAGCTATGTGGTCGTCATGGGCGGACTGCTGACCCTGATCGGCACCTCGACCAATCTGCTGGTCAACGACATGGCGCGCAATGCGGGCCAGCCGGTATTCGGCCTGTTCGAGATCACCGGGGTGGGTCTGAGCATCGCCCTGACTGGGGCGGCCTATCTCTATCTGGTCGGCGGCCGCCAGCTGGATCGGCCGGCGCGGGTCGAGGAGGTGTCGATGGAGCGCCGGCGCCGGGCCGAGGCCCGGGCCCAGGCGCGCGCCGCACGCCGCCGCTGGCGTTTCCCGGCCCCGGACTGGCTGGAGCGGCTGCGGCTGGGCGAGGCGCGGGCCACACCCGACGGCTCGGGCGACGGGGTCCTGGGCGACATCGACCTGTACGAGAAGGGGGCCGAACGCCCGCTCCAGCTGGGCCGCGCCCTGACGTCCCTGGCCGTCTTCGTCGCCGTCATCCTGGCGGCGGCCCTGAATATCGCCCCCATAGCGGCGGCGGCCTTCGCAGGGGCCGTGCTGCTGATCCTGGCGCGGGTGATCACGGCGGAAGAGGCCTATGCCGGGCTGCGGCCCGAGATACTGCTGCTGATCGCCGGGATGGTGGTGGTCGGCATGGCCATCGAGGTGACCGGCCTGGCCCAGGCGGGCGCCCAGGCGCTGATCGGGGTGGTGGAGCCTCTGGGGCCGATGGGCGCCCTGATTATCTTCTACGGCGTGACCCTGTTCGCCACCGAACTTCTGTCCAACGCCACCGTGGCGGTGCTGATCACCCCGATCGCCGTGGCCCTGGCCCAGGCCCTGGGCGTGGACGCGCGGCCCTTCCTGGTCGCGGTGATGATGGCCGCCTCGGCCGCCTTCGCCACCCCGTTCGGCTATCAGACCAATGTCCTGGTGTTCCAGATGGCGGGCTACAGCTACATGGACTTCGTGCGGGTCGGGGCGCCGCTGAACCTGGTCACCTGGGTGGCGGCCATGGTCGCCATCCCGATCTTCTTCCCGTTCTGAGCCGGGATCAGACGTCCAGATCGACCGTGATCGGACAGTGGTCGGACGGCTGTTCCCAGGCGCGGACCGGTTCGTGGATCACGGCGCTGGCCGGGACCACGGCCGGCGTCAGGCCGGGCGAGGTCCAGATGTGATCCAGCCGCAGCCCCCGGTTCGACTTGCGGAAGTCCAGGGCGCGATAGCTCCACCAGCTGGCCAGCTTCTGCGGCTCGGGATAGGCGGCCCGGACCACGTCATGGAAGTCGCCCGCCGACTGCAACCGGTTCAGGGTCTCGACCTCGATCGGGGTGTG
Source organism: Brevundimonas sp. (assembly GCF_019636155.1). Taxonomy (GTDB): domain Bacteria; phylum Pseudomonadota; class Alphaproteobacteria; order Caulobacterales; family Caulobacteraceae; genus Brevundimonas. The sequence continues at coordinate 132,700 of NZ_JAHBYB010000005.1, forward strand.
GCTGACCACCTTGGACATGTAGCGGTGGTTCCAGACGTCGAACTCGCTGGGCGCGATGTTGAAGTCGCCGCACATCAGAAGAGGGGCGCCGCGATCCTGCCCCGCCACAGTCGCGGTCAGCTGTTCGTAGAAGTCCATCTTGTGATCGAATTTCGGGTTCAGCGCCCGGTCCGGCACGTCGCCGCCGGCCGGGATGTAGAAATTCTGCACATCCACCCCGGCGATCCGGGCAGAGACGCAGCGCGCATGGCCCAGGCGGCAGGCCTGGAAGGTCCGGGACTCGCCGATCGGCAGGCGCGAGGCGATGGCCACCCCGTGCCACCCCTTCTGGCCCGCGACCTTCAGGTGGGGCAGGCCCATCTCGGCGAAGGCGTTGCGCGGGAACTGGTCCTCCAGGCATTTGATCTCCTGCAGGCACAGGACATCCACCCCCGCCTCGGACACGAAACGGGCGACCTGGTCGATACGCAGGCGGACCGAGTTGATGTTCCAGGTGGCGAGGCGAAGGGTCATGGGCCGGCTCTACCGCCCGTCCCCCCGAGCCGCAACATGGCGCCGCCCCAAGACAGGGCGGCAGGGCGATCAGGAGATCCAGGTGTTGCGGCACTGGCCTTCGAGGGACCAGCCGGCGACGCCGGAGCGGGCGCGGCATTCGACGCCCATTCCGGCCAGGGGGCCATGCATGATGCCTGCCTCGATCACGGCGAGGCGGCCGTTGTCCTGATAGCGGGGCTGTTTGAACGCGACCCACTGGATCCGCTCGCCGGGCGCGCGCGGGGCGTCGGGATCATAGGTGCGGGGAAAGGCGACGCCGTAGCGGGCCCAGTCGCAGCGGGGCGACCAGTCGCCCTCCCCGCCGTCCAGCCACAGGGGCGGCGGGGCGTTGTCCGGGCCGAAACGGTAGTGGTCGCGGGCCACGGCGGCGATGACGGCGCAGTCGTTGCTGTTGCCGGCCATCGGCGACGCGGGCGCCGGTCCGGCCGGGCCGGAGGCGCAGGCGGCAAGGGCGAGGATGGGGATCAGGGCCAGGGCGCGCATGGACGCCTTTCGTCTATTTCGAGCGAAGGCCGCTGATCGTGCGCCCGGGGGCGATGTCCTCGGCCGAGGTGATCAGATGAACGAGGGCCGGGCGCGCCTGTTCCCGCGCCGCCGTGCGGGCGGCGTCCAGGGCGGCGGGAAAGTCGGCCGTGGTCTCGCAGCGCACGGCGAAGGCGCCGAAGGCCTCGGCGTATTTCACAAAGTCGGGGTTCCTCAGATCGGTGGCGATCACCCGCGGCGCGCCCGGATAGTGGGTTTCCTGGTGCATCCGGATGGTGCCGTAGGTCCCGTTATCGACCACCACCACGACCACGCCCAGGCCGTGCTGGGCGGCGGTGGCCATCTCCTGGGCCGTCATCATGAAGTCGCCGTCTCCGGCGATGCAGACGACCTCGCGGTCCGGATGGACGCTCTTGGCGGCGACGGCGGCCGGATAGCCATAGCCCATTGCGCCCGAGGTCGGCGCCAGCTGGGTGCGGCAGGCTCGGTGGCGATAGAAGCGATGCAGCCAGGCGGCGAAATTGCCCGCGCCGTTGGTCACCACGGCCTCGGCCGGCAGAGCCTGGGCCAGATGGGCCATGCATTCGCTCATGTTCACCGCACCGGTGACGTCCACCGGGGTGGAGAAGGCCTGATAGTCGGCGTGGGCGGCCTTGGCCTCTTCATGCCAGGCGCGGCCCGGATCGAGGACCGACAGGGCGTGGGCGGCCAGGCTGTTGTCCGCCGTGGCGCTGAGCGATGGCGTCCAGACCCGACCCAGTTCCTCGGCCCCCGGATGGATGTGGACCAGGGTCTCGGCCGTGCGCGCGCGGTCCAGCAGGGTGTAGCCCTGGGTCGGATTTTCGCCCAGGCGGGCGCCGATGGCGAGGATCAGGTCCGCCGCCTTGGCCCGCGCCGTCAGCTTGGGATTGCACCCCAGGCCCAGGTCCCCGGCGTAGTTCGGCCGGTCGTTCGACAGGATGTCCTTGCGCCGGAAGGACAGGGCGACCGGCAGGCCGATCTTCTCGGCCCAGTCGCCGATGGCGGCGGCGGCTTCGGTGGTCCAGCCCGATCCGCCCAACACCAGCAGGGGGCGTTCGGCCCTGCCCAGACGCTCGCGCACCTGATCGACGAAGGCAGGGTCCAGGCCCGCCCTGGCCGGGACCACAGGCTTGACCGGCGCCGGGCCGCCCTGGGCGTGCAGCAGGTCTTCGGGCAGGGCCACGACGACCGGACCCATCCGGCCCTGAAGCGCCGTGGCGAAGGCGCGTTCCACCACCTCGACCGTGCGTTCGGGGCTTTCGATCTCGGTCGCCCATTTGGCCAGGCCGCCGAACACCTCGCGGTAGTCCACCTCCTGAAAGGCGCCGCGGCCGCGGTCGGTCAGGGCGATCTGGCCGACGAACAGGATCATCGGCGTGGAATCCTGGTGCGCCGTGTGCACGCCGATGCTGGCGTGGGTGGCGCCGGGCCCGCGCGTGACCATGCAGACGCCGGGGCGGCCCGTCAGCTTGCCATAGGCCTCGGCCATGTTGGCGGCGCCCGCCTCGTGCCGGCAGGTGACCACCTGGATACGGTCGCGCACGTCGGCCAGGGCGTCCAGCACCGCCAGATAGCTTTCGCCCGGCACGCAGAAGACGCGATCCACCCCGTTCATCACCAGGGTTTCGACGAGGCGGCGGGCGGCGGTGTCGGGAGCTTGGGTCATGGCCGGGGCGTTAGCAGACCGGCCCGATCTTGGCCATGCAACCCAATGGCCACGCTTGGCGTTACGGCCAAGGTTTCAACACTGCCCATGGGGAACATCATGCGCAAAATCATCACGCTCGGTCTGATCGCCGCCGCCCTGGCCGTTTCGGCCTGCAACACCATCTCGGGCGTCGGCCGCGACGTCTCGGCCGCCGGTTCGGCCGTCACCTCGGGCGCCGAACAGGCCAAGAACTGATCATCGGCGGCGCCCGGAAACGGAAAAGGCCGGCTGGATCGCTCCAGCCGGCCTTCTCTTTGACTTCAGCCTCGCGGCCGGATCAGCGCAGCTTGGCCGACAGGTCGGTCAGGACGCCGCGCAGGGCGGTGGCCCGGCGGTTGGCCGCGGCGTCCGAGCCGACGTTCAGGTCGCCGGCCAGGGCGTCGACGCGGCCGGCCAGGGCGGCGTCCTTGGACCCGGCGTCCAGGCGGGCGCCGACTTCGGTCAGGGTCGAGGTCAGGGCCGCGATCTTGTCGGCCGGCAGGGCCTGCTGACGGGCCAGCTGATCGACATAGGCCTGAGCCACGACCGGGTGGCTGGGCCAGGTCACGGGCGTCTGCCGCTGCGGGTTGAAGGTCCGGCCCTGGTCGGCCATGGCGGCGGCGGCGATCTCGGCGGCGCTGAGCTCATCGCTGGGCTGCAGGGTCAGGACGTCCAGGCCGCGCGCGATCTCGGAACCGTAGATGTGGCCGCCGTACCAGTAGGTCGACCAGTAGCCGCCCAGGATCTCGTGCTGGGCGTCGATCGGGCCACGGTCGAAATAGGCGATCTCATGGGCGTTGGCCGAGTCGGTGAAGTCGATCACCGACAGCCCGCCCTGATACCAGGCCTGGACGAAGATATCCCGGCCGGGCACCGGCACGATCGAGCCGTTGTGGGCGACGCAGTTCTCCTGGTCCGTCTGGGGCGCCGGCAGCTTGTAGTAGCCGCGGAACACCAGCTTGCGGTCGACGATGTCGTAGAAGGCGTTGGCGCCCCAGTGCATCGGGTCCTGGACGCGACAGCGCGGACGCGAGCCCCCGCCCCATTCATCGGTGAACAGCACCTTGGTGCCGTCGTTGTTGAAGGTGGCCGAGTGCCAGTAGGCGAAGCCCTGGTCCGACACCGCGTCGATCCGTTGCGGCTTGCGCGGGTCGGTGATGTCGAAGATCAGCCCGTTGCCCGAGCAGGCGCCGGCGGCGATGTTCAGGGTCGGGAAGACCGTGATGTCGTGGCAGTGGTCGGTGCGGGCGGTGCTCTGGGTGCCCTCGCCATGATCGCCGCCCTGCCACAGGCCGGCGATGCGGTCGCCGTCGGCGAAGACGGTCGGGCTGTCGATGATGCGGGCGCGCGAGGGATCGGCGACCGGAATCTCGATGACATCGACGCGGAACAGGGCGGTGCGCTGATCGCCCGCCTGACCCACGACGCAGCCAGCCAGTTCGCGCTCGTTGCGGATGCCGGCGGTGCCCGAGTTGTAGACGATGATGCTGCGGTCGTCGGACGAAACGACCGAATGGGTGTGCGACCCGCGGCAGGTCTGGACCTGGCCGACCTGGCGCGGCGCGGTGGGCTGGCTGATGTCGAAGATGCGCAGACCGCGGAAGCGTTCGGCGCTGATGTCCTCGGCGATGCCCTCACGACCGCAGTCGACGCGGCCCGAGTTCTGCTCGACCGACATCAGCAGCAGGTTGCCGACGATGGAGACGTCGCCCTGGCCGCCGGGGCAGACCACCGAGGTGATCAGCTGGGGCGTGTCGCCCTGGCCCAGACGATACAGGTTGAAGCCGTGGTAGTTGCCGACCGCCATCAGGTCGCCCGAGAAAGCCATGTCGGTGTTGGCGAAGCTGAGGAAGGGCGCACGCTTGCCGAAGCGGTCGGACATGTCGTCGCCGCCGCTGCGGGTCGGGGTCTCGCCTTCGGCCTCGGGCAGGGGCGGCGGCAGGCCGGCCTCGTTGCTGGGATCGAAGAAGCCCCTCGGCTTGGGCAGGGTCGAGACCAGATTCAGATTGTGGCCGGCCTGGCCCGCATCGCGGAATCCGGCGGCCAGGGTGGCGCGCGGATCGGTCGTCAGTTCGCGCGACATGGCGGTCATGCGGCGGATCTCGCCCTGCTGTTCGTTCAGGACGTCGTTGACGAACTCGAACAGCACCGGATCGTAGGCCGAACCCGAACGGCGCAGCAGGTGGTTCACCATTTCGACCGCGCCCTCGTGGTGGGCGATCATCAGGCTGAGGAATTTGCGGTCGAACTCGACGCCGCTGGCGGCCGCCAGCTCGGCCATCTGTTCGGGGGTGGCCATGCCGGCCATGGTGTGGCCCGCACCACCCATGTCATGCCCGGCGCCATGATGGGCGTGGGCGTCGGCGGCCGGGTTGGGCGCGGTCTGGCCCCGCTCGCGCAGCCAGCGCTGCATGAAGCCGATCTCGTCGGCCTGGGTGGCGTTGATGCGGCCGGCGGCGGCGACCACGCCCTGACGGCTGGTGCGGCCATCGACCAGGGCGGCCATCTGAACCGCCTGGTTATGGTGCACGATCATGTCCTGCATGAAGCGGACGTCGTCGGCCGAGAAGCGGTTGTTGGCCAGGGTGGCGGCGTCGGAGGCGCTGAGGGTGCGCGACGCCTGGCCGGGCGCGCCCGGCTGGACGATCGGGGCGTCCTGGGCGGCGGCGGCCCCCGCGGCGAACAGCAGGGCGGCGACGGAGCCCCCGATCAGCAGGCGGGCGGACAGGACAGATCTGGGCGACACGCGGACCTCCATTATTCAATATTCGATTACGGCGGCGCGACCGTAACGGCTCCGCTGACGGGCGCCTAGCGTCTTGGACCCGCCATTGCCGCCGTTTCGCCGCGAAAACGGCGGAATCCGGGCTTTTGCGCGGCACATGAAAAGAATGTAATTTGCGGATTGTTACAGTATAACATAATAGCTTCGGATCGCTGAAGCCGGAGCCGACCATGTCGTTCAGAGCCGCCCTTTTCGCCGCCGCCAGCCTGTCGGTCCTGGCCGGCGCCGCCCGCGCCGAGGACACGCCCCAGACCCGGCCGTCCGACCCGGCGACCCAGCTGGACGAGGTGATCGTGACCGCCGATCCCCTGGGCCGGTCCAAGGACGACGTCATCTCGAACGTGGCGGTGGTGGGCGGCGACGAACTGGTGCATCGGCGCCAGGCGACCCTGGGCGAGACCCTGTCGGGCGTGCCCGGCGTCAATGCCGACACCTTCGGCGGCGGCGCCAGCCGGCCGGTGATCCGCGGCCAGACCGCGCCGCGGGTCAAGGTGATGAACGATGGCGCCGGCATCATTGACGCCTCGGAGATTTCGCCCGACCACGCCGTGTCCGGCGAGATGCTGCTGGTCGAGGGGGTGGAGATCCTGCGCGGTCCCAGCGCCCTGATCTATGGCGGGGGCGCCATCGGCGGGGCGGTCAATCTGATCGACAAGAAGATTCCCACCGCCGTTCCGCGCGACGGCGGCGAGGGCGCGGCCGAGGTCCGGCTGGGCACGGCCGACGACGAACGGGCCGGGGTCATCGGCATGACCGTCGGGGCCGGCGGCCTGGCTCTGCGGCTGGAGGCCTCGACCCGGAGGGCCGACGACTATCGCGTCCCCTTCTACACCCCGCCCGCGCACGAGGATCATGACCACGACGAAGAGGCGTCCGAAGGCTTCGACCGCCTGGCCGGGTCGTTCAGCAGCGCCCAGTCGGCCACGATCGGCGCCAGCTGGATCGGATCACGCGGCTATTTCGGCGCCGCCTATACCGAGCAGCACGGCCGCTACGGCCTGCCGGGCCACAGCCATGAGTACGAGGGCTGCCACCTGCATGGGCTGAGCCTGCACTGCGGCGAGCACGGCCATGACGACGAGGACGACGATCACGATCACGACCATGATCACGAGGAAGGCGAGGCGCCGGTGGTCGATCTGGTCAGCCGCCGCCTGGACGTGCGGGGCGAATGGCGCGACCCGGTCGCGGGCATAGAGCGGATCCGCTTCCGCGGCGGCCACACCGACTACGCCCATGACGAGATCGAGCACGGGGCCGTGGCCACCACCTTCGCCAACGAGGGCAGCGACGCCCGGATCGAGATCCAGCATGCGCCGATCGCCGGCCTGCGCGGGGTGTTCGGCGTCCAGACCTCGGACAGCGACTTCATCGCCGGCCTGCCGGGCCAGGACGAGCAGTTCATTCCCCAGAGCCGCACCCGCAACACGGCTGTCTTCCTGGTCGAGGAGAAGCGGATGGGCGACTGGCGGGTCGAGGGGGCGCTGCGTCAGGAATGGCAGAAGGCCAAGGCCGTCGGCCGCCCCGATGTCGAACACAACCCCTTCTCGGCCTCCCTGGCCGTGACCTGGGATTTCGCGCCCGGATACGCCGCCTCGATCAGCGCCGCCCGGTCGCAGCGGGCGCCCCATGTGCAGGAGCTTTACGCCGACGGCGTCCATCTGGCGACCAACACCTATGAGCTGGGCGCGGCGGACCTGTCGGAAGAGACGGTGCAATCGGTCGAACTGGGGCTGCGCAAGACCCAGGGACCGCTGACGGCCGCGTTCAGCCTGTATCGCTACGCCTATGACGGCTACATCTACGCCGAGACCCTGGATCAGTACGAGGACTTCCGCCTGATCCGCTACGCCCAGGCCGACGCCACCTTCACGGGGATCGAGGGCGAGGTGCGCTACGCCTTCCGGCCCGACCTGTCGGCCACGGTGTTCGGCGACCGGGTGCACGCCAGCCTGGACGGCGGCGGGCCCCTGCCGCGCATCCCGGCGGCGCGGCTGGGCCTGCGGGTGGACGGCTATCGCGGCCCGTGGTCGGGCAATGTCGAATATGTGCGCGTGTTCGACCAGGATCGCATCGCCGACTTCGAGACCGCGACGCCTGGCTACAACACGCTGAACGCCACCGCCGCCTTCGATTTCGAGGCGGGCGGGATGAGCAGCCAGGTCTTCGTGCGGGGGACCAACCTGCTGGACGAGACGGCGCTGAACCACGCCTCCTTCATCTCGACCCTGGCCCCGCTGCGCGGCCGAAACATCGTGGTGGGTCTGCGGACCCGGTTCTGAGCCGGGGTCAGTCCAGGGCGTTGCGGATGGCGGCGGCGCCCGCCACCGGGGTGATCGCCCCGGCGAACAGCACATAGGCTCCCAGAAGGGCCGCCGCCGGCCAGGGGTCCGCCCCCTGGCCCGCCCGCGCCAGGGCGCCGGCGCCGAAGACCACCGGCGGAATATAGAGCGGCAGCACCACCACGGCGATCAGCAGCCCGCCCCGTCGCGACCCCAGGGCCAGGGCCGCCCCCAGGGCGCCGGTCAGGGCGAACCCCAGGGCGCCGACCAGGGCCGTCGCGGCCGCCAGGGGCGCCAGGGTGACCGGCAGACCCAGGGCGATCGCCGCCACCGGGGCGGTCAGGGCCAGGGGCAGGCCGACCGCCAGCCACTGGGCCTTGGCCTTGGCCAGGACCACCAGTTCCAGCGGCGCCGGGCCCAGGGCGATCAGGTCGAGGGCCCCGTCCTCATGATCGCGCTCGAACAGCCGTTCCAGCGACAGGGTCGAGGCCAGGGCCAGGGCCAGCCAGGCGATCCCGCCGGACAGGGGCGTCAGGGCCTCCGGCGCCGCACCGACCGTCAGCGGAACCAGCACCGTCAGGGTCAGGAAGAAGCCGCAGGCCAGGAGCGGGCCTCCGCCCCCGGCCCAGGCCAGGGCCAGTTCGCGCCGCCACAGGATCATCAGGGCCGTCACGCCAGCCCCCCCAGGTCCAGGGTCGCCGCAGCCACCGGCAGGGGATCGTGCACCGCCGCCACCACCAGGCCCCCGTCGGCCAGGTGCCGGGCCATGGCCTGACCCAGTTCGGCGCGCCAGCGGGCGTCCAGGGGGGCGAAGGGCTCGTCCAGCAGCCACAGGGGACGCGGGGCCGCCAGCAGGCGGGCGAAGGCCAGCCGCCGCCTCTGGCCCGCCGACAGCCGCCGCACCTCGATCTGCAGCAGCGGGCCCAGGGCTAGGCGCTGGACCGCGTCCTCGATCGCCGAGGGGTCGGCCCCCAGCCAGCGCGCCTGGAAGGCCAGTTCGTCGCCCGCGCGGCGCCCGCCCTTCAACCCGTCGAGATGACCCAGCAGATGCAGGGCGCCCGCGCGCGACGCCTCGGCTGCCTGTCCGTCCAGGGCCACGGTCCCCGCCTCGGGCCGGACCAGGCCGGCGATGATCCGCAGAAGGGTGGTCTTGCCCGCACCGTTGGCGCCGGTCAGGGCCAGGGCGGTTCCCGCCGGGATCCGGGCCGACAGGTCGCGAAACAGGGTCCGTTCGCCCCGGCGGACCGTCAGGCCGTCCAGAGTCAGGCCGGCGGTCATCGCCCAGCCTCTGCCGCCAACCCATTGAGAATCATTCGCAACTTTCGCGCGACATGGACGCCATGCGCGACCGGGGCTATATGCGCCATCGCCGCAGCAGGCGTTCGCCGCGCGCGTCGGGGACCTGTGCGCCCCGCCGTCCAGCGCGCGATCGCGCAACCGGATTGTCGGGCGGCGATGACCAGAGGAACCTCCCATGCCGTCGATCGACAGCCTCAAGACCCGTCAGGACCTTTCCGTCGGGCGCAAGAAATACGCCTATTACAGCCTTCCGGCCGCCGAGGAAGCGGGCCTGGCGGGGATTTCGCGCCTGCCGCGCTCGATGAAGGTGCTGCTGGAGAACCTGCTGCGCAACGAGGACGGGGTTTCCGTCGCCGAGGCCGACCTGAAGGCTGTGGCCGCCTGGATCGAGAACAAGGGCGCCGTCGAGCACGAAATCGCCTTCCGCCCGGCCCGGGTGCTGATGCAGGACTTCACCGGGGTTCCGGCCGTGGTCGACCTGGCCGCCATGCGCGACGCCATGACCAGCCTGGGCGCCGACCCGACCAAGATCAATCCGCTGAACCCCGTCGACCTGGTCATCGACCACTCGGTCATGGTGGACCATTTCGGCGACGCCAAGGCCTTCGCCCAGAACGTCGAGCGCGAATACGAGCGCAACATCGAACGCTATCGCTTCCTGCGCTGGGGCTCGTCGGCCTTCAATAATTTCCGCGTCGTGCCGCCGGGCACGGGCATCTGCCACCAGGTGAACCTGGAGAACCTGGCCCAGACGGTCTGGACCGCCGACGAAGGCAAGAAGACCGTCGCCTATCCCGACACCGTGGTCGGCACCGACAGCCACACCACCATGATCAACGGCCTGGCCGTTCTGGGCTGGGGCGTGGGCGGCATCGAGGCCGAGGCCGCCATGCTGGGCCAGCCGATCCCGATGCTGATCCCCGAGGTCATCGGCTTCAAACTGACCGGCAAGCTGCCGGAAGGCGCGACGGCCACCGACCTGGTGCTGACCGTCACCCAGATGCTGCGCAAGAAGGGCGTGGTCGGGAAGTTCGTGGAGTTCTTCGGTCCCGCCATCGCCGGCATGACCATCGAGGACCAGGCGACCATCGCCAACATGGCCCCCGAATACGGCGCCACCTGCGGCTTCTTCCCGGTGTCCAAGGCGACGCTGGACTATCTGACCGCCACCGGCCGTGACAAGGCGCGCGTCGCCCTGGTCGAAGCCTACGCCAAGGCCCAGGGGCTGTGGATCGACGAGACCAGCGAAGACCCGGTCTTCACCGATGTGCTGGAACTGGACATCTCGACCGTCGTGCCGTCCCTGGCGGGGCCCAAGCGTCCGCAGGACCGGGTTCTGCTGACCGAGGCTGCGTCCTCGTTCCAGACCTGCCTGGGCGAAATGTTCGCCCGTCCGGCCGAGGCCGAGCGGGTCAAGGTCGAGGGTGAGAAATTCACCGTCGGCGACGGCGATGTGGTGATCGCCGCCATCACCAGCTGCACCAACACCTCCAACCCCTCGGTCCTGATCGCCGCCGGCCTGGTGGCGCGCAAGGCCAACGCCCTGGGGCTGAAGGTCAAGCCGTGGGTCAAGACCTCACTGGCGCCCGGATCGCAGGTGGTCACCGACTATCTGACCGACGCGGGCCTGCAGAAGGATCTGGACGCCCTGGGCTTCAACCTGGTCGGCTATGGCTGCACCACCTGCATCGGCAACTCGGGCCCGCTGGACCCGGCCATCTCCAAGGCGATCAACGACGCCGATCTGGTGGCCTGTTCGGTGCTGTCGGGCAACCGCAATTTCGAAGGCCGGGTGAACCCCGACGTGCGCGCCAACTATCTGGCCTCGCCGCCGCTGGTGGTGGCCTACGCCCTGGCCGGTTCGATGCACATCGACCTGACGACCCAGCCGATCGGCCAGGACAAGAAGGGCAAGGACGTCTTCCTGAAGGACATCTGGCCCACCAGCCAGGAGATCGCCGACATCCAGAAGAAGTCGGTCACCCCGGCCATGTTCGCCAAACGCTACAAGGACGTGTTCAAGGGCGACAAGCACTGGCAGGCCATCGACGTCGAGGGCGGCCAGACCTACGCCTGGGACGACGCCTCGACCTATGTTCAGAACCCGCCCTATTTCGACGGCCTGACCATGACCCCGGCGCCGGTGACCGACATCGTGGAGGCCCGCATCCTGGGCATCTTCGGCGACAGCATCACCACCGACCACATCAGCCCGGCCGGCTCGATCAAGAAGGCCTCGCCCGCCGGCGCCTATCTGACGGCGCACGATGTGGACGCCCTGGACTTCAACAGCTACGGCGCGCGCCGCGGCAACCATGAAGTCATGATGCGCGGCACCTTCGCCAACATCCGCATCCGCAACAAGATCACGCCAGACATCGAAGGCGGCGTGACCAAGCATTTCCCGTCGGGCGACACCATGTCGATCTATGACGCGGCCATGCGTTATCAGTCGGAAGGGCGGCCGCTGGTCGTCTTCGCCGGCAAGGAATACGGCACCGGCTCGTCGCGCGACTGGGCGGCCAAGGGCACCCGCCTGCTGGGCGTCCGCGCCGTCATCGCCGAAAGCTATGAGCGCATCCACCGGTCGAACCTGATCGGCATGGGGGTGGTGCCGCTTCAGTTCAAACAGGACGGCTGGCTGAAGCTGAACCTGACCGGCGAGGAGATCGTCACCATCCGCGGCCTGACCGACGCCAATGTCGGCCGCCTGCGTCCGCGCCAGGACCTGTGGGTCGAGATGTTCCGCCCGTCGGACGGCAAGATGGCCCGCTTCCCGGTCCGCTGCCGCATCGATAACCAGACCGAGCTGGACTACCTCAAGGCCGGCGGCGTCATGCCCTACGTCCTGCGCAACCTGGCCGGCGGCGCGGTCGAGGCCGAGGCGGCGGAGTAACAGACGGCCTCACGCCGGGAGTCGCGGCGCGGGAACATCAGGCCGGAAACCCGGCCTCAAGCAGCGAGGCTCCGCGAGCCGAGCGTTAGGCCAAAAAAGGGGCCGGTGGAGCGATCCGCCGGCCCCTTGCCTTGTCAGTCCCCGAACGCCTGCTCGCACAGTTCCTGCCCGAAGGCGTCAGACAGCTGTTCCTCGCTCTCGGCCATCTGGAAGATGGACCAGCGGCCGCCGACGATGGTCTTGCCGATCTCGTATTCGCCGACGACGCGGCCATCGGCCGGATCGACCAGCCGGGCCGAGCCGCGCAGGACATTGGCGCCGCCGATCAGCAGCACCTGGGCCGGATTGGCCCGGTCCAGCCTTTCGATGAGGGCTTCCAGCCGCAGCGGCCGGGCGCCGGCGGCGCAACGGTCCAGACGCGCCTGGACATGCTGGCGGAAGATGCCGTCGAATTGGGGTCGGACGGTCACGCCCGGATCGGTGGTCAGCCGCACCTCGGCCACCCGGGCGCCCTGCGCCGTCACGGCGTCCAGGGGCTGGATCGGGGCGGAGCGCGACAGGTTCAGACACCCCGAAAGGCCAAGGGCGGCGGCAAGGGACAGGACGGCGGCGGCGGCAGGATGCATGGGCTGCTCCAGTGGATTCACCCCTGCCCAACGCGGAAAGCGCCGATCGGCGCCGTGCCTATGGTTCCAATGTCATCGCCTCGGCCAGCAGCCTGGCCTCGGCGGCGCGGGATGAGCCGGCGCGCCAGGCGACGACGATCTCACGGTGCGGCGCAGGCCCCTTGCCCCGGCCCTCGATCCGCCGGACCGCCACCCCGGGACTGTCGGCCAGGCCGGCCTTGACCGCCATCTCGGGCAGGAAGCTGACGCCCAGGCCCGAACCGATCATCTGCACCAGGGTGTGCAGGCTGGTGGCGGCGAAGACGTCGTCGCCGCGCGGCGCCTCCAGGTCGAAGGCGGCCAGGGCCTGATCGCGCAGACAGTGGCCGTCCTCCAGCAGGATCAGATCGGCCCCGTCCAGGGCGCCGGGCCGGACCGTCTCGGCCCGCGCCAGGGGGTGGTCGGACGGGGCGGCGGCGAGGATCTCGTCCGAGCCGATGCGGGCATGGCGCAGGCCGGTGGTGGCGTAGGGCAGGGCGATGACCGCCGCGTCCAGGTGGCCGCCGCGAAGCGCCGAGACCAGATGGGCGGTCTGGTCCTCGCGGATGAACAGGCGCAGCTCCGGATAGGCCGCCTTGAGCCCCGGCAGCTTGGCCGGCAGCAGGAAGGGGGCGACCGTGGGGATGACGCCCAGGCGGAAGCGGCCGGTCAGGGGACGTCCGGCGTTGCGGGCCGCCTCGACCATGTCCTCGGCCCGGGCCAGGACGTCCTCGGCCCTGACCACCGCCTCTTCGCCGACTGCGGTCAATATGACCGCGCCGCGCGTCCGCTCGACCACCGGCGCCCCCAGGATGCGCTCAAGCTCCTGGATGCCGGTCGACAGGGCGGGCTGGCTGACATGGGCCGCCTCGGCCGCCCGGCTGAAGGAGCCATGGGCCGCCAGCAGCTTCAGATAATGCAGTTGACGCAGGGTGGGCAGCATGGCGGCTCGCGGCGAAAGATAAGCTGGATATATGCCATCGGCTTCCATGATATGCCAGACCTATGCCGACGCCGGGCCGCCCGCACGCTTGTCGCGGCCCGTCGCTCATGCATAGTGCGGTTCGATCAGGAGCCGTCCATGACATCCACGCCGGCCGCCCCCTTCCGCCCCGTGGAGACCGAACGGCTGGACGCCTTCGTCGACGCCTCCTTCGCCTTCGCCGTGACCCTGCTGATCATCGCCGGGGCCGAGCCGCTGGACGACTTCTCGGACCTGCTGCGGGCCCTGGGGCGGATTCCGGCCTTCGCGGCGGGGTTCGCCCTGGTGGTCATGTTCTGGCTGGGGCATCGCGGCTACGGCCGGCTGGCGCCGGTGCGCGACGGCTGGTCGGCGCTTCTGAGCCTGGCCATCGTCTTCATGGTGCTGATCTACGTTTTTCCCCTGCGGCTGCTGACAGAGGCGGGGATGGCCTATTTCACGGGCGGGCGGCTGCCGGGGCGCGAGCTGATCGGTTCTCTGGACCAGCTGCGGGGCGTCTACACCATCTACGGGATCGGCTTCGCGGCTCTGAGCTGGCTGTATTTCCTGCTGTACCGGCACATGCTGAAGCGCGGCGAACTGCTGGGCCTGGCCGAGGATGATCGTGACGAGGCCGAGGAAAACCGCACCGTCTGGGGCGTCATCACCATCTCGGGCCTGGTCTCGGCCGGCCTGGCCTGGGCCCTGCCCCTGGGCCAGGTTCCGTGGGCGCCGGGCTTCAGCTACTGGCTGATCCCGGTCGGGCTGTTCTTCGCCAATCTGATGGAGCGGCGCCGGCGCGGCCGGGGCCTGCTGGCGCGTCGCGTCGCGGCGGGGGCCGATCCGGCGGCCTGACCCAGGCCTTCGCCGCAATGTGACCGCCGCCGGGTGGACGGGCGGCGTCCCGGTCGATACTCGCCTGTCTGGCGAGGCGCCGCGGGTTTGGTTCGCCTCTTGCAGGCGGCCGGGCGGGCCCGAATCCCGGTCCCTAAACGAGACAGGCGAAGACGACCGATGCTGCTGGAAGGCGAGATCAACTGGATGCTGGTGCTGGCCGTCACGGCCGGGGTCACGACCCTGATCGCCGTCATCGCCGCGGTCTTCGCCGTCAGCCGGGGCGTGCGCCACGCCAGCACCAGCGGCGAACTGGACCTGGTGCAGAAGGTGGCCGAGGCGGCCGACCGGCGCCTGTTCGAAACCCTGAACGCCATTCCCGTGGCCCTGGTCGAGACCGACCGGGCGGGCAAATTCGTTTTCGCCAACCGCGCCGCCCACCAGCTGCTGGGCCGCCGCGACGCCGAACTTCTGGGCCTGCGGTTTCATTCGGCCACCTGGGGCATCACCTATCCCGATGGCCGGCCCGTGCCGCCCGACCTCCTTCCCAGCGCGCGGGCCCTGCGCGGCCAGACGGTCAAGGGATTCCAGCACCTGCTGGCCAATCCGGCGACGCGGCGGAAGATGCTGGTCTCGGTCACGGCCATGCCGATTGAGAACGAATTGGGCGAGATCACCGGCTCGACCGCCGCCATCGTGGAGACCGAGACCCTGGCCGTCCCCGAGGCGGTCATTGAACCGGTCATGGCCGCCGAGGCCGCATCCCCGGCCGAAGCCGACCTGACTCGCCGCGTGTTCGAGGCCGCCCCCGGCGCCCTGGTCGTCGTCGGCGCCGATGGGCGGGTGCGCGAGGCCAATGGCGTGGCCCAGGCCCTGGCCGGGGACACCCCGGCGGCGGACGCTGACTTCGCCGACCTGTTCCTGGACGAGACGGACCGCGAGGCCGCCCGACTGACCCTGCAGTCCGCCCTGACTGGCGCCGAGGCCGCGCCGATCATGTCGCGCCAGGTCGCCTGGTCCGTCCTGCGCCTGCCCGGCGTCGACGGGGCCGAGGACGCCCTGCTGCTAGCTGGGGAAGCGGCCGGCGCCCCGGTCGCCGAAGCCGAGGTCGAGGCCGTCGTCGCCGAGGCCCCCGATCAGGCCGCCATCGACACGCGCGAGGCCGAACTGGCGGCCCAGCGCGACGCCGCCCTGGCCCAGGCCGAGGCCGCCCGCGCCGAGGCCGAGAGCGCCCGCCGAGCCGCCCAGGAAACCCAAGCTCAAGCCGAGGCCGATCTGGCCGGGGGTCGCCGCATGGAGAATGTCGGACGCCTGACCGGCGGCCTGGCCCACGATTTCAACGCCCTGCTGGGCGTGATGACTAGCGCCCTGGACATGATGCTGCGCCAGGCCGACGATCCGGCGCGGGTGCGGCGGCTGGGGCAGGCGGCCCTGGCGGCCGGCCAGAGGGGCGAGACCCTGACCCGGCGGCTGACCGCCTTCGCCCAGGGCGATGACGAGGCGCCGGCCCTGCAGGTGCTGGACGCCGGGGTCATGCTCAAGGCCATGGAGAGCCGGCTGCGCGCCCTGGCCGGGCCCGGCGTCGATCTGATGGTCGAGGCGCCGTCCGAGCCGGCGCCGGTGCGTATGGACCCGGTGGCCTTCGAGGGCGCCGTCAGGGCCCTGACCGCCAACGCCATCGAGGCGGTGGGCGGGGCCGGGTCCGTGGCCGTGCGGCTGGAAAGCCTGCTGGAAGGCGGCCTGCGGCTGTCGGTGCGCGACAGTGGGCCGGGCATGGACCGCGAACTGGCGGCGCGCGCCCTGGAGCCCTTCTTCACCACCAAGCCCGGGGCGGCGGGCCTGGGCCTGCCCCAGGCCTATGCCTTCGCCCGCCAGTCGGGCGGCAGGCTGTCGATCGACTCCGGCCCCGGAGAAGGCGCCGAGGTGGCGGTCACCCTGCCCCTGGCGCGCGCCGAGGACCGGGCGGCCTGACCTCTTAATCCGGCCTATCGCCGTTCCGCCGCTGGTCGTGTTAACCTTCCGCCGATCCTGACGGAGGCGGTGCGATGAAGATCCTGCGATTTGTCCTGGTGCTGGCGGTGATCGCCTATGTCGGCTGGCTGGCCTGGCCGGTTCTGGGCCCCATGGTCCAGGGCGGGATGTCGGATTTCGCGGCGGGCGGTTTCGACCTGACCTCGGCCCAGACCCTTCTGTGGGTCGGCGCCATCGCCCTTTATCTGATCGCCGCCCTGATGCTGGGCTCCGGCAATCCCAAGGCGGCGGTCGCCTATTTCCTGGGCTTCATCGCCGACGCGGTGCTGCGCCTGGCCCTGGATAGCCGGGGCGGCGGCGGAGCGGCCTCGGACGCCATGGCCGAGCGTTCGATCGAGGCCACCACCATGGCCGCGCCAGCCGCCGGCGGCATCGACCCGACCTGGATCGTCCTGGGCGCCCTGCTGGTCATCGGGGTGCTGGTGGTCCTGGTGTCGCGGCGCCGGAGGCGAGCGCGGACGCCCGGCCAGCTGGCGGTCTGAAACCTCGCGTCACCGGGGTTGAGCGCCCATATCAGGCCCGGCGGTTGACCCCATCGGGGCGAACGCTAGTAAGTCCGGCGCGCCTATGCCTCCCCGCGCCCCGCTCTCTCAAGGATGAAGTCCATGGCTGACGCCGCCCCCACCTATGACGTCGTGATCATCGGCGGCGGACCGGGCGGCTACAACGCCGCCATCCGCGCGGGCCAGCTGGGGCTGAAAGCCGCCTGCGTCGAGATGCGCGACACCCTGGGCGGAACCTGCCTGAACGTCGGCTGCATGCCGTCCAAGGCCCTGCTGCATGCGTCCGAGCTGTTCGAGATCGCGGGCCACGAGTTCCCGACCCTGGGCATCAAGGTCGGCAAGCCCGAGCTGGACCTGCCGCAGATGATGCAGCAGAAGGCCGACAGCGTGACGGCCCTGACCAAGGGCATCGAATTCCTGTTCAAGAAGAACAAGGTCGACTGGCTGAAGGGGCGCGGCCGCATCGCCGGCGCCGGTCAGGTCGAGGTCGAGGCCGCCGACGGCGCCAGGACGACCTATCAGGCCAGGAACATCATCATCGCCACCGGCTCCGAGCCGACCCCCCTGCCCGGCGTGGATTTCGTGGACGGCAAGGTGATCGATTCCACCGGCGCCCTGTCGCTGGACAAGGTTCCGGGCAAGCTGATCGTCATCGGCGCCGGCGTGATCGGGCTGGAGCTGGGCTCGGTCTGGCGCCGCCTGGGGGCCGAGGTGACGGTGATCGAATATCTGGACTCCGTCGGCGCCGGGATGGACGGCGAGGTGGCCACCGCCTTCCAGCGCGGCCTGGCCAAACAGGGCATGAGCTTCCGCATGGGGACCAAGGTCACCGGGGCCAAGGTGGACGACGCGGGCGTCGAACTGACCGTAGAACCGGCGGCGGGCGGCGCGGCCGAGACGGTGCGCGGCGATGTGGTGCTGGTGGCCATCGGCCGGCGCCCCTACACCGCCGGCCTGGGGCTGGAGACGGTGGGGATCGAGACCGACAAGCGCGGCTTCATCGCCAACGACCATCTGAAGACCGGCCAGAACGGCGTCTGGGTCATCGGCGACGTGACCCATGGCCCGATGCTGGCGCACAAGGCCGAGGAAGACGCGGTGGCCGCCGTCGAGACCATCGCCGGCAAGACGGGTCACGTCGATTACGACCTGGTCCCCAGCGTCATCTACACCAGCCCCGAGGTCGCCTGGGTCGGCAAGACCGAGGAACAGCTGAAGGCGGCGGGCATCGCCTACAGGAAGGGCAAATTCCCCTTCGCCGCCAACAGCCGCGCCAAGATCAACCACGAGACCGAGGGCTTCGTGAAGGTGCTGGCCGACGCCGCGACCGACCGGGTCCTGGGCGTACACATCTATGGCCCCCAGGCCGGCGAGATGATCTCGGAGGCCACCATGACCCTGGCCTTCGGCGGCGCCAGCGAGGACATCGCCCGCACCTGTCACCCCCACCCGACCCGCTCGGAAGCCGTCCGCCAGGCGGCCATGGGGGTCGAGGGCTGGACCATGCAGGCCTGACCCCAGGCTCTCTAAATCCGGCGATCAGCCCCTGGGATGGGCCTGGGCGTAGGCGGCCATCAGCCGGGCGGCGTCCACGGCGGCGTATTTCTGGGTCGTCGACAGGCTGGCGTGGCCCAGCAGTTCCTGGATCGACCGCAGGTCGGCCCCGGCGCCCAGCAGATGGGTGGCGAAACTGTGCCTCAGCGCATGGGGGGTGGCCGATGCCGGCAGGCCCAGCCGCCCGCGCAGCCTCTGCACCGCCGCCTGGACGTGACGGGGGCTCAAGGGGCCCCCGCGCCGCGCCCGGAACAGGGGATCGGCCGGCGTCATGACGAAGGGCTGGGCCGCCAGATAGGCGTCAATCGCCGCGCGCACGGCGGGCAGGACGGGCGCCATCCGCGCCTTGCCGCCCTTGCCGGTGATGCGAAGGGTCTCCGGCAGGGGCGCGTCGGCGCGGGTCAGGGACAGGGCCTCGGAGATCCGCAGGCCGCAGCCGTAGAGCAGGGTCAGGACAGCGCGGTCGCGGGCGGCCTCCCACGGTTCGGCGTCCGGGTCGGCTTCGGTCTCGGCCAGCAGGCCGCGCGCCTGGTCCTCGTTCAGCGGGCGCGGCAGGGTCGGCTTGACGCGGGGGCCGCGAACCAGGGCCAGCTGCGGCGCGGCGACGCCCAGCCGCCGGTCCAGAAAACCGTGGAAACTGCGGATCGCCGCCAAGGTCTGGGACAGGGAGCGGGCGTTCAGCGGCCGATCGCCGGCCCGTCTCTGGGCCAGATGGGCGCGCACCTCGGCGGCCGTGACGGCGCCCAGGGCGGCGGCGTCCTGCGGCCCTTCGCCGCGATGATCCTGCAGGAAGGCCAGATAAAGCCGGCCGACATGGCCATAGGCCTCGACCGTGCGCGGCGACAGCCGGCGCTCGTGCGCCAGATGGGCCAGCCAGGCCGCCAGGGCGGCCTCGGCCGTCATGGGGGCGTTCAGGCCAGGACCGGCCATCGCTCAGCCATCCGCTCGACCACCCGGGTCAGGAAGGCCGCCAGTTCGCAGCCCATGGCCGGGGTGAAGCCCTCCGGATCGGGCGATCCGAAGGCGCACAGGGCGTGGCGCGCCTCGCCGCCGACGAACTGGGGCGCCATCCGCACCAGGGCGACCGACCTCACCTCGGCCTCGGCGGCGCCGAACAGGTCCAGCCCGTCGAAATTGGAGCCCAGCCAGTGCAGGCCGTCGTCGCCGATCAGCCGGTCCACCCGGTCCTCGGCCAGGGCGCGCCACCCGAAAGGGACCCCGCCGGGCCGCTCCAGTCCGATCACGGCCGAGGCCAGGCCGAACCGGGCCTGGGCGCCGGCGCCGAGACGCCGCGCCAGGTCGGCGTGGTTGCGCGCCTCCATCAGGTCCAGAGCGGCGGCGTGGGTCTGGGTCTGGGCGGCGAAATTGGCGCGGGCCACGGCCTCGATCTGTTTGCGGGCGCCGGCCTCGCGCTCGACCACAGCCTCCAATCGGGTCAGGGCCGCCCGGCCCAGATCGACCACCTTGCCCCGCCGCTCCAGCCCCAGTTCGCCCAGCAGGGCGGCATCCTCGGTCAGGCTGTCGGGATGGGACTGGACCCAGGCGCGCACGCGCGGCCAATGCAACGGATCGGCGTCCGTTTCCGTCGCAGGGAAGAGGTCCAATGAGCCGCTCAACAGACCTCTCCGGGAGATCGAAGTTACAGGATCGACTGACCGGTCTTGCCCCAGTCCGCCAGGAAGGCATCAAGCCCCTTGTCGGTTAACGGGTGTTTGATCAGCCCCTTGAACACATCCGGCGGCAGGGTGGCGGCGTCCGCCCCGGCCAGAGCCGCGGCCGAGACGTGCGACGGGTTACGCAGGCTGGCGGCCAGGACCTCGGTCTCGAAGCCGTGGATGTCGTACAGGGTGCGGATCTCCTCCAGCAGGGCGATCCCGTCGGCGCCGTGGTCTTCCAGACGCCCGACGAAGGGCGATATGAAGGTCGCGCCCGCCTTGGCCGCCAGCAGGGCCTGGGCGGCCGAGAAGCACAGGGTGACGTTGGTCCGGACCCCCTTGTCGGAAAACGCCCGCGTGGCCCGCAGCCCGTCCCACGTCAGGGGCAGTTTCACCACGACGTTGGGGGCGATGGCCGCCAGCTTGTCGCCCTCCCTGACCATGGTCTCGAAATCGGTCGCCACGGCCTCGGCCGAGATCGGCCCCTCGACCAGGGCGCAGATTTCGGCGATGACCTCGGCGATGTTCCGGCCCGACTTGGCGATCAGCGACGGATTGGTGGTGACGCCATCCACCATGCCGGTAGGAACCATGTCCTTGATGACGGCGACGTCTGCGGTGTCGAGAAACAGTTTCATGAGGCGGGTGATAGCGGAAAGGGCGGGGCTTGGCCAACGGCGCCTTCCCCCCTCGCGGGGGAAGGTGGGCGGCGGAGCCGCTCGGATGGGGGGGGTGTTGGACCGGCCCTCAATCCCCGCCGATCTGCGCGCCGAGAGATCCCCCCCATCCGCCTCGCTCCGCGAGCCACCTTCCCCCGCGAGGGGGGAAGGGATGGATTTCGCATGATCGTCGCCGCCGTCCTCCTTCCCCTGCCGGTGCCGGAAGCCTTCGACTACGAAATTCCCGAGGGGCTGGACCTGACGCGGGGCGATCCGGTCGCGGTTCCGCTGGGGCCGCGTCTGCTGCGCGGCGTGGTGTCCGAGGTGCGCGAGACGACCGGCTCGAACCGGCGTCTGAAGGCGGTCGAGGCGCGGCTGGACGATCCGACCTTGCCCGAACGCACGGTGGATTTCGTGGAGTGGGCCGCGCGCTGGACCCTGTCGCCGCCGGGCGAGATGGCGGCCGCCGCCCTGAAGGGCCTGCGCGCGCCGCCGCCCCGGCCCGAGCGCCGGGTGCGCCGCATCCCCGGCAGCGATCCCCTCCGCGCCACGCCCGCCCGAACCGCCGTGCTGGACACCCTGGGGGACCGCGACCTGACCGCCGCCGACCTGGCCCGCGCGGCCGGGGTCTCGACGGGCGTCGTCAAGGGGCTGGTCGACGAAGGCGTGCTGGAGATCGTCGAGATCACGGCCGAGGCCTCTTTCGCCGCGCCTGATCCCGACCACGCCCCGGCGACCCTGAACCCGGACCAGGCGGCGGCGGCCGACGCCATCGCCTCGACCCAAGGGTTTGCCCCCTTCCTGCTGGACGGGGTTACCGGCTCGGGCAAGACCGAGGCCTATCTGGAGGCCGCCGCCCGCATTCTGAGCGCCGATCCGGCGGCGCAGATCCTGATCCTGCTGCCCGAGATCGCCCTGACCCAGGCCCTGATCGCGCGCATCGCCGACCGTTTCGGCGCCGCCCCCGCCGAATGGCATTCCGCCGTCGCCCCGCCCCAGAGACGCCGCGTCTGGGAGGCCGTGCGCGCCGGGCGCTGCAACATCGTGGTCGGCGCCCGTTCGGCCCTGTTCCTGCCCTTCGTCGCCTTGCGCCTGCTGGTGGTGGACGAGGAGCACGACGGGTCGTTCAAGCAGGAGGAGGGGTTGGTCTATCACGGCCGCGACCTGGCCGTGGCGCGGGCGCGGATCGAGGGGGCGGCGGTGGTCCTGGCCTCGGCGACGCCCTCGCTGGAGACGCTGGCGAACGCTCAGGCCGGGCGCTACGGCTGGCTGAAACTGCGCGCCCGGCACGGGGCGGCGGTCCTGCCGGATATCCAGTTGATCGACCTGCGCCAGTCGCCGCCGGAGCGCGAGACCTGGCTGTCGGCGCCGCTGAGAACCGCCGTCGCCGAGACCCTGGCCCGGGGGGAGCAGAGCCTGCTGTTCCTGAACCGGCGCGGCTACGCCCCCGTCGTCCTGTGCCGGACCTGCGGCCACCGGCTGACGGCGCCGGATACCGATTCCTGGCTGGTCGAGCATCGCTACACCGGGCGGCTGGTCTGCCACCTCACCGGCTTCTCCATGGCCCGCCCCAGGGTCTGCCCCGCCTGCGGAGCCGAGGATGCCCTTGTCTCGGTCGGGCCGGGAGTGGAGCGGGTCGAGGAGGAGGTGCGCGGCCTCTTCCCCCAGGCGCGAACGGCAGTGTTCAGCTCGGACACGGCGCCCGACGCCAAGTCGGCCCGCGCCCTGATCAACTCCATGATCGAGGGCGAGATCGACATCCTGGTGGCCACCCAGGCGGCGGCCAAAGGCCACAATTTCCCGCGCCTGACCCTGGTCGGGGTGGTGGACGCGGACCTGGGCCTGCGCGGCGGCGACCTGAGGGCGGCCGAACGGACCTTCCAGCTGCTGACCCAGGCGACCGGGCGGGCCGGGCGGGCGGATCGGCCGGGACGCGCCCTGCTGCAGACCTGGACCCCCGAACACCCCGTGCTTCAGGCCCTGGCCGCCGGCGACCGCGACGCCTTCGCCGAAACCGAGTCGGCCGAGCGCGAGATGGGCGCCCTGCCGCCCTACGGCCGTCTGGCCGCCCTGATCCTGTCCAGCGAGAACGCCCAGGCGGTCGAGAAGACGGCCGCCGACCTGGCCGCCGCCATCCCCAACGCCGAACGGCTGGAGGTCTATGGCCCCGCCGACGCCCCCCTGGCTCTGGTGCGCGGGCGGCGGCGCAAACGGCTGCTGGTCCGGGCCGACCGCGACGTGGACCTTCAAGGCTTCCTGCGCGCCTGGCTGGCGCGGGTGAAGGTTCCGGCCAGTGTGCGGCTGACGGTGGACGTGGACCCCTATTCTTTCCTTTGACGGCGCCTAGCGTGTCGCGCCGGGCTTCCACAACACGTCGTCGGCGCCGTTGAAATTGGCCCGGCGGGCGGCGACGAACAGATGGTCCGACAGCCGGTTCAGATAGCGGACCGCCTCGGGGTTCACGGCCTCGCCCGCCTCGACCAGGCGCACCGCATCGCGTTCGGCGCGGCGGGCCACGGTGCGGCCCAGATGCAGGTGCGCCGCCAGGGGCGCGCCGCCGGGCAGGATGAAGCTGTCCAGCGGCTTCAGGCTCTCGTTCATCCAGTCGATCTCGGATTCCAGCCGCTCGACCTGGGAGGCGACAATGCGCAGGGCCTCCCATTTGGGCGGCGGCTCCAGCGGGGTGGCCAGGTCGGCGCCCAGGTCGAACAGTTCGTTCTGGATCCGACCCAGCATGGCGTCGATCCGCTCGTTCTGGCCGGCATGCAGCCGGGCGACGCCCAGGACGGCGTTCAGCTCGTCCACCGTCCCGTAGGCCTCGACCCGCAGGTCGGTCTTGGAGACCGGGGCGCCCGAGGCCAGGCGCGTCTGACCCCCGTCGCCGGTGCGAGTGTAGATGCGGTTCAGGGTGACCATGGTCTCAGCCCCCGTGGCCGGAACGCCACCAGGCCGCCAGCACCAGCAGGGCCACCGCCGTCGCCTGCAGCGCCACCCGCAGCCGCATCAGCTTGTTCGACCGGCTGCGCGCCTCGGGCCCGTCGGTGAACAGGGCCTTCAGCCCGAAGCCCAGGGTGACGGCCACCGACCCGATGGCGACCAGGATCAGGATGTCGAGAATGTTCATGGCGGGACCCTAGACCATTTTCTGTTCGGTCGGAATCGACTGAACCCAGATCTTCGCTCCGGGCGTCCCGCCGC
The DNA here is from genome assembly GCF_019636155.1 of Brevundimonas sp. Classification (GTDB taxonomy): domain Bacteria; phylum Pseudomonadota; class Alphaproteobacteria; order Caulobacterales; family Caulobacteraceae; genus Brevundimonas. The sequence continues at coordinate 156,747 of NZ_JAHBYB010000005.1, forward strand.
CTGATCGGAAGGCGCCGCTTTCCATTGAGGAAGCCGGCGTCTAGGCATGGGCCATGCCAGAGCTTCCCGAGGTCGAGACGGTGCGTCGCGGGCTGGAGCCCGTGCTCCAGGGCGCGCGCCTGACCCGTGTGCGCCAGAACCGGCCGGACCTGCGGTTTCCTTTTCCCGAAGACTTCGTCGGCCGGCTGGAAGGGGCGACGGTGTTGCGGCTGGACCGGCGGGCGAAATATCTTCTGTTCCCGCTGTCGACCGGCGAGACCTGGGTCACCCACCTGGGCATGACCGGCCGCTTCACCCTGGACGGCCAGGAGATCGGCGAGTTCGAGGAGGACGCCCCCACAGGCGGCAAGCACGAACATGTCAGCCTGTGCGCCGAGAAGGACGGGTCGCGCAAACGGGTGGGGTTCGCGGACGCGCGCCGGTTCGGCTTCATGGGCCTGGTCCCCACCGATGCGGTCGAGGCGCATCCGTGGTTCGCGGGTCTGGGCCCCGAGCCGCTGGGCAACGGGTTTTCGGCCGCGCACCTGGCCGAGGCCTTCAGGGGGCGCAGGCAGAATGTGAAGGTCAGCCTGCTGGACCAGAGGATCGTGGCGGGCCTGGGCAATATCTATGTGTGCGAGGCCCTGTACCGGGCGCGCATCTCGCCCCCGGCGGCGGCGGGCAAGGTTTCGCGGCCCCGGCTGGAGACCCTGGCGACCCAGGTGCGTCAGGTGCTGAAGGACGCCATCGAAGCCGGCGGCTCGACCTTGCGCGACTTCGCCAACGCCGAGGGCGGCCAGGGCTATTTCCAGCACCGGTTCGACGTCTATGGCCGCGAGGGCCAGCCGTGCCGGGACGAGGCCTGTCCCGGCGTGGTCAAACGCATCGTCCAGGGCGGCCGTTCGACCTTCTATTGTCCGTCCTGCCAGAAGCGCTGACATGACCCATCGCATCATCCTGTTCCGCGGCATGAACACCGGCGGGGTGCGCGCGCCCGTGGCCGAACAACGGGCCATGGCCGAGAGGATGGGGCTGAGGAACCCGCGCACCTTGTTGGCCAGCGGCAATCTGGTGGTCGAGAGCGGCAAGGCGACGACGGCGCTGGAAGGCGAGATCGAAGCGGCGATGCAGGCGACCTTCGGCCTGAAGGTCGCGGCCATGGCGCGGACGCCGGACCAGTGGGCGGGGCTGATCGCCGCCAATCCCTTCGCCCAGGAGGCGGCGGCGCATCCGGCCAAGGTGCTGCTGATGGTGATGAAGGACGGGATCAGGGCCGGGGCGGTCGAGGCCTGCCGCGACCTGGCTGCCGAGGGCGAGCGGGTCGAGGCTGTGGGCGGGGCGCTCTACTTCTGGTTCCCGAACGGACAGGGCGAGAGCGGCATTTTCAAGAAGGCCACGCCGCGCCTGCTGGGCATGGGCACCGGGCGCAACTGGAACACGGTGCTGAAGCTGGGACAGATGGTCGGGCTGGAGGGAAAGACGTGACCTGTCGGGGTTTGGTGCGGCGCACGGACATCAGACCTTGTTCATGACCTCGCAGTCCGACTAATCACTCGCCACTCGCCACTCGCCACTTTGGGAGCGCCCCATGGCCGACGCCTACGACAACCTGCAGATCGAACGCCACGCCGACGGCTATGCGGTGGTGACCCTGAACCGGCCCGAGGCGCTGAATGCGCTGAACTCGGCCCTGTTCGCCGATCTGGCGGCCTTTCTGGACGCGGTGGAGCAGGATGACAGCGTGCGCTGCCTGATCCTGACCGGTTCGGGCGACAAGGCCTTCGCCGCCGGCGCCGACATCAAGGAGATGGCGGACCAGACCTACGCCCAGATGTATTCCGGCAATTTCTTCGCCCTGGGCCACGACCGGATTACCCGGTTCAGGAAGCCGATCATCGCGGCGGTCAACGGCTTCGCCCTGGGCGGCGGCTGCGAACTGGCCATGCTGTGCGACTTCATCATCGCCTCGGACAGGGCGAAATTCGGCCAGCCGGAGATCAATCTGGGCGTGGCCCCAGGCATCGGCGGATCGCAGCGGCTGACGCGGCTGGTGGGCAAGTCCAAGGCCATGGACATGGTCCTGACCGCCCGGATGATGGACGCGGCCGAGGCCGAGCGCGCCGGTCTGGCGTCGCGCGTCTTCCCGCACGAGGCGCTGATGGACGAGGCGCGCAAGATCGCCGCCCGCATCGCGGCGCAAAGCCTCCTGGCCATCATGGCCAACAAGGAGATGGTCAACGCCGCCCTGGAGACCACCCTGACGCAAGGGGTCCAGTTCGAACGCCGCCTGTTCCATTCCCTGTTCGCCTTCGAGGACCAGAAGGAGGGGATGAGCGCCTTCGTGGAGAAGCGGAAGCCGGCGTTCAAAGGGAAGTAGGGCTTAGGCAGATAGGCAGCAGGGATACGAACCGGGCGCAGGCTTGAGGGCATCGATCCTACTGCCTACTGCCTAAGCCCTACTGCCTTCTTCCCGCCCTTGATCCCCGCCCCGCCTTCGGCTATAGCCGCGCGCTCTTGAGATTTCCGCGCCGCGGACGTGTGGTCTGCGGCGTTTTCCGTTCGAAGGTTTGACTGATGGCCAACAACCCCGGCGCCCGCAAGGCGATCCGCAAGATCGAAGCCCGGACCCAGGTGAACAAGGCGCGCCGCACGCGCGTCCGCACCTTCCTGCGCAAATTCCAGGAAGCCGTTTCGGGCGGCGACGCCGCGGCCGCCAAGACCGCCTTCGTCGAGGCCCAGTCGGAACTGATGCGCGCCGTCTCCAAGGGCGTGGTTCACAAGAACACCGGCTCGCGCAAGGTGTCGCGCCTGGCCGCCCAGCTGAAGAAGATGGCCGCCGCCTGAACCGGCCGCGACCGGACGGCCCGTCACGCGGTCGTCATGGTTAAATTCAATGATTTCAACGGCGAGGGCGCGAAGGCTCCCTCGCCGTCGGCATATCCGGCGCTAAGAGTATCGGGTGGATTTCGCACTCGCCTTTGTGGCGAAAGCGCCATTTTCCCAAGCCGGAACGGGCTTTACCGGAGTCAACAAATTTAACTTCGAATCAGGTCGAGAATCTGCGTTGACCCGGCCCGCCCCCAGCGTAAGTTTTGGCTTCTAACGCCCTTCCATCCTCCTACGGATGAAGTCGGCGCGGAACTCGATTTCGCGTCGCGGGGGATTGTCTGTTCGAGAGTACGGCCCCGCCGGCGGACCCTGTTCGCCGGGCAGGAGAAGTCGTCCCCGACAGGCCGTCACCGAAGGGCGGGGGTCGGTTGGTGAACTTCTGCGCTGGAGGGCGGGTGGCTATGACAGGGGCTGCGGCGATGTCGGGAATGACCGATCCGGACCGTATCTGGACCGAGGCCGCCCTGCGGCTGCGGGCCGAGATCGGCGAGGGTCCGTTCAGCTCCTATATCGCCCCTTCGGCCGTGCGCATGGACGGGGCGGGCCAGCTGGTCCTGGTGACCCCGACGGCCTACGCCCGCGACTGGGTGCGCAAGAACGCCCTGCGTCGGATGAACGAGCTGTGGCTGGGCCTGGACGGCCTGCATCGCCGGCTGGACGTCCGCTGCCGCGCCGAGGTGGGGTCGGCCCCGCCGGCCGCGGCCCTGGCGGCGTCCGCCTCGCCGGTCCAGCCGATGGCCCTGTCGGCCGCCCTGGCCGCCCCGATGGCCGCCCCCGTCACCGACGGCGCCCGCGCCGTGCGCGCCGCCGGCCTGCAGGAACGGCTGACCTTCGACAGTTTCGTCGAGGGCGACAGCAACGCCTTCGCCCTGGCCATCGCGCGCCAGACGGCGGGCTGGGCCGACGGCCATTTCAACCCGATCTTCTTCTGCGGCCCCTATGGCTACGGCAAGACCCACCTGCTGAACGCCATCGCCTGGGAGGCCCAGCGCCTGCGGCCCGACGCCAAGGTCATCTATCTGACCGCCGAGCGTTTCCTGTCGACCTTCGTCAAGGCCATGCAGGACCGCCAGACCGCCGCCTTCAAGGACAGCCTGCGCGGCGCCGACATGCTGCTTCTGGACGACGTCCAGTTCGTGGGCGGCAAGGCCTCGACCCAGGAAGAACTGCTGTCGACCCTGACGGCCCTGATCGAGGACGGCAAACGCATCGTCCTGTCGGGCGATCGGCCGCCCATGGCCATGAGCGAGGTCGAGCCGCGCCTGCGCAGCCATCTGGCCGCGGGCCTGACCTGCCCGGTCGAGCCGGGCGGCCGCGACCTGAAGATGGCCGTGGCCCGCAACCGGCTGTCGGCCCTGGCCGGACTGGGTGTCGTGGTCGGCGAGCCCCGACCCGAGGTGCTGGAACGGCTGGTGGACCGCACCCCCGGATCGATGCGTGAACTGGAAGGCGCGGTGAACACCCTGGCCGCCGCCGCCGGCCGACGCCTGTCCGAGGTCACGGTCGAGGAAGCGCAAGGCCTGCTGGGCGCCGCCCTGCGCGGCGGGCCGGAGCGCCGCATCACGGTTGACGAGATCCAGAAGACGGTGGCCGAGCATTTCGCCCTGAAACAGGCCGACCTTCTGTCGGAACGCCGCACCCGGTCCGTGGCGAGGCCGCGCCAGATCGCCATGTATCTGTGCAAGCAGCACACGACCCGCTCCTATCCCGACATCGGCCGCCGCTTCGGCGGGCGCGACCACACCACGGTTCTGCACGGGGTGCGCAAGATCGAGGAGCTTATGGCCGCCGACGAACAGATCGCCCGGGATGTCGAGGCGCTGACGCGCAAATTGAGGGGTTAGGCAGTAGGCAATAGGCAGTAGGGACGCCCGCGCCTGGATTTTTCCCCTACTGCCTACTCCCTAAGACCTACTGCCTTCCTTGCCCCTCGCGCCCAATCCGCTAGTGTCCTAGGCCCTCATTATGCGGTGACGGTTCTGAGTCGCCGCCTCGGGCGAAGACGACATATGCAGCTGACCATCGAACGCGCCGCGCTCCTCAAGGCCCTGGGCCATGTGCAGAGCGTGGTCGAACGCCGCAACACCATTCCGATCCTGTCCAATGTCCTGCTGACGGCCGGCCGCGACCGGCTGTCGTTCGCGGCCACCGACCTGGACATGGAGATGGTCGACGAGGCCGAGGCCCAGGTGAACGTCGAGGGCCAGATCACGGCGCCGGCCCACACCCTGTATGAGATCGTGCGCAAGCTGCCCGATGGCGCCGAGGTGTCCCTGACCTATTCGGGCGACGATCCGCGGCTGGTGGTGTCGGCGGGGCGGTCGCGCTTCAACCTGCCGGTCCTGCCGGCGGGGGATTTCCCGGTCATGTCGGCCGATGCCAACGGGGTGCGCTTCAGCCTGGCCAAGGAAGACCTGGCCCGCCTGATCGACAAGACCCGCTTCGCCGTCTCGACCGAGGAGACGCGCTACTATCTGAACGGCCTGTATCTGCACACGGTGGCCGAGGCGGGGGTTCCCCTGCTGCGCGCCGTGGCGACGGACGGCCACCGCCTCGCCCTGGCCGAAACTCCGGCCCCCGAAGGCGCGGCGGGCGGCCCCGGCGTCATCGTGCCGCGCAAGACGGTGGATCAGGTGCGTCGCTTGCTGGACGACGGCGCGGGCGCGGTCGAGGTGCAGGTCTCGGCCCAGAAGATCCGCTTCGAGTTCGGCGAGGCCAGTCTGACGTCCAAGGTGATCGACGGCGCCTTCCCCGACTATCTGCGCGTCATCCCCAAGGGCAACGACAAACAGGCCGACATCGACAACGGCGTCTTCGCCTCGGCCGTCGACCGGGTGGCCACCATCTCGGCCGAGAAGAGCCGCAGCGTGAAACTGGCCTTCGACAACGACCGGGTGAAGCTGACCGTCCGCAACATGGAGGCGGGCCAGGCCGAGGAAGAGGTCGAGATCGGCTATTCCGAAGAGCCGTTCGAGATCGGCTTCAACGCCCGCTATCTGCTGGACGTGGCCGGCCAGATCACCGGCGAGACGGCCATGTTCAAATTCGCCGACCCGGCCTCACCGACCCTGGTGCTCGATCCGGGCGACCCGGGCGTGCAATATGTGCTGATGCCGCTGAGGGTGTGATCCTGGGTGGCGAGTGGCGAGTGGCGAGTGGCGGGTGTTCATCGCGACAACGTCGGCGCTTAATAAGGATTGATCGGACCTGGTTCGGGCGGTGGGCGATCTCGCCACTCGCCACTCGCCACTCGCCACTGGCGCAGCCGTGATCGCCTCCCTCACCCTCACCGACTTCCGCTCCTACGCCGGGGCGTCTCTGACTCTGACCGGTCAGCCGCTGGTGCTGTTCGGGGCCAATGGGGCGGGCAAGACCAATGTGCTGGAGGCCTTGAGCCTGTTCACGCCCGGCAAGGGGCTGCGCGGCGCGACAGCGGTCGAGATCGGGCGGCGGGAGCCGGGCGAGACGGTCGGGCGGGCCTGGGCCGTGGCCCTGACGCTGGAGACCACGGACGGCGAGGCGAAGCTGGGCACGGGTGTGCAGGCGCCGGGCGCGGCGCGGCGGGTTGTGCGGATCGACGGCGAGACGGCCCCGCCGGGACGGCTGCTGGACTTTCTGCGGCCCGTCTGGGCGACGCCGGAGCAGGATCGGCTGTTCTCTGATGCAAGGGCGGCGCGGCTGAAATTCTTCGACCGGCTGGTGTTCGCGGCCGACCCGCACCATGCGGCGACGGTGGCGGCCTATGAAAAGGCGTTGCGCGAACGACTGCGGCTGCTGACCGAAGGGGCCGAAGGCCGGGCCGCCGATCCCCTGTGGCTGGATGCGCTGGAACAGCGGCTGGCCGAGGCCGGAGCGCGGGCGGCCATGGCGCGGGCGGGCGCGCTGACCGCCCTTCAGGCCGCCATCGACGCCCGGGCGGACCGGCCGTTTCCGCAGGCCGATCTGGGCCTGGCCGGCGAGGCCGAGCGGATGGCGGGCGACGGCGCCCACGAAGCGGACCTGATCGGTCTGATCGGCGAGGGGCTGGCGCGCAGCCGGGGCCGTGACGCCGCGGCCGGCCGGTCGCTGTACGGGCCGCATCGCAGCGACCTGACCGCCCTGCACCGCGAGAAGAACCGCCCCGCCGCCGAGGGGTCGTCGGGCGAGCAGAAGGCCCTGGCCCTGAACCTGATCCTGGCCCAGGCGACGCGGCTGAAGGACCAGGCCGCGGCCCCCGTCCTGCTGCTGGACGAGGCCCCGGCGCATCTGGATGCGGGGCGTCGCGCGGCCCTGTTCGACGAAATCGCGTCCTTAAGCCTGCCCGCCGTGATGACCGGCACCGAACGGCCCCTGTTCGAGGCCCTGGAGGGCCGGGCGCAGTTCGTGAAGGTGGCGGGCGGGACGTTCGAAACGGGGTGATTCCCGCCAATTCCCGTCATCAATCGAGACGGGCCCGACACCCCGGCCAGGGACATGGATTAAGGCCCCTTTCGGCTCGCAATTTGAGCCCGAATTTCCTATATTTCCAAGCGAGCGGCGCGGGGGTCTCCAGCGTCGATTCGTGCGGCCTGATCGCCGCCTGTGGCCGTCCCGTCCCAGGGACCTTTGACCGACGATTTCATGACCGACGACAACGCCGCCTCGCCCGAATACGGCGCCGATTCCATCAAGGTTCTCAAAGGCCTGGACGCCGTTCGCAAACGGCCGGGCATGTATATCGGCGACACCGACGACGGTTCGGGCCTGCACCACATGGTCTATGAGGTGGTGGACAACGCCATCGACGAGGCCCTGGCCGGTCACGCCGACCTGGTCGAGGTGATCCTGAACGCCGACGGTTCGGTCACCGTCACCGACAACGGGCGTGGCATTCCCACCGCCATCCATGCCGAGGAAGGCGTCTCGGCCGCCGAGGTCATCATGACCCAGCTGCACGCCGGCGGTAAGTTCGACCAGAACTCCTACAAGGTGTCCGGCGGCCTGCACGGCGTCGGCGTGTCGGTGGTCAACGCCCTGTCGGACTGGCTGACGCTGAAGATCTTCCGCGACGGCCAGGTGCACGAGATGCGCTTCGAGCGCGGCGACACGGCCAAATCCCTGGAGGTCACCGGCGTGGCGCCGATGCGCGACAGCGGGCCCAGGGCGGGCGAGCCCCTGACGGGCACCCAGGTCACCTTCTATCCGTCGCTGACGACCTTCAGCCACATCGATTTCGACCTGAAGACGCTGGAGCACCGCCTGCGGGAGCTGGCCTTCCTGAACTCGGGCGTGCGCATCCGCCTGGCCGACCATCGCGGGGCCGAGCCGTTCGAGGAGATCCTGCACTACGAGGGCGGGGTCGAGGCCTTCGTGCGCCACCTGGACAAGTCCAAGTCGCCTCTGCTGAAGGACGTCATCAGTGTGCGCGGGACCAAGGACGGCATCGAGCTGGACCTGGCCCTGTGGTGGAACGACGGCTACCACGAGACCATGCTGTGCTTCACCAACAACATCCCGCAGCGGGATGGGGGCACGCACCTGTCGGCCTTCCGCGCGGCCCTGACGCGGGTCATGGGCGGCTATATCGAACAGGCCGGAGCCGCCAAGAAGGAGAAGGTTTCCGTCACCGGCGAGGATGCGCGCGAGGGCCTGACCTGCGTCCTGTCGGTCAAGGTGCCCGATCCGAAATTCTCAAGCCAGACCAAGGACAAGCTGGTCTCGTCCGAGGTGCGCCCGGCGGTCGAGGGCCTGTGCCAGGAGGGCCTGGCCCAGTGGTTCGAGGAGCATCCGGTCGAGGCCAAGATGATCGTCTCCAAGATCGTCGAGGCGGCCGCCGCGCGCGAGGCGGCGCGCAAGGCCCGCGAACTGACCCGGCGCAAGTCGGCGCTGGAAATCAGCAGCCTGCCGGGCAAGCTGGCCGATTGTCAGGAACGCGATCCGGCCAAGTCCGAACTGTTCATCGTCGAGGGCGACAGCGCCGGCGGCTCGGCCAAACAGGCGCGCAACCGCGAGAACCAGGCGGTCCTGCCCCTGCGCGGCAAGATCCTGAACGTCGAGCGGGCGCGGTTCGACCGCATGCTGTCCAGTGATCTGATCGGCACCCTGATCCTGGCCCTGGGCACCGGCATCGGCCGCGACGACTTCGACGCGGACAAGCTGCGCTATCACAAGATCATTCTGATGGCCGACGCCGACGTGGACGGGGCGCACATCCGCACGCTTCTGCTGACCTTCTTCTACCGCCAGATGCCCGAGCTGATCGAGCGCGGCCATGTCTTCATCGCCCAGCCGCCGCTGTACAAGGTCGAGAAGGGCAAGTCGCACCGCTATCTGAAGGATCAGGCGGACATGGACGCCTATCTGATCGAGGAGGGCGTGTCCGAGGCCGAACTGGACCTGCCCGGCGGCGAACGCCGCACCGGCCGCGACCTGGAAGCCCTGGTGCGCGAGGCCAAGGCCTTCAAGGCGGGGGTGGATCGCCTCAGCCAGCGGGCTCCGGCCTTCGCCATCGAACAGTCGGCGCTGGCGGGCCTGTTCGCCGAGGACGGCGGCGATCCGGCCGCCGCGGCCGCGCGCCTGAACCTCTATGCCGAGGAAGGCGACGGCCCCTGGGGGGGGCAGGCGGCGACCCAGGGCGCGATCGCCTTCGAACGCTCGCGCCGGGCGGTGACGGAACGCATCGTGCTGGAGGAAACCCTCATCCGGTCGCTGGACGCGCGGCGTCTGTCGGAACGGGCTGTCAGCTTCGACGGGGTGTTCAACGCCCCGGCCGTGTTCCGGCGCAAGGACAAGGCGGTGACCGTGCGCGGGCCTATCGACCTGCTGAACGCCGTGCTGGACGCGGGCAAGAAGGGCATCAAGATCCAGCGCTACAAGGGCCTGGGCGAGATGAACCCCGAACAGCTGTGGGAGACGACCCTGGACGCCAACGCCCGCACCCTGCTGCAGGTCCGGGTCGATCACGGCGGCGACGCCGACGACCTGTTCGCCAAGCTGATGGGCGATGTGGTCGAGCCGCGCCGCGAGTTCATCCAGGAAAACGCCCTCGACGCCGCCGTCGACGCCTGACCGGCGCGCCGGATCACGCAGACGTCGGGACGGCGCCGTCACTTGGCCAGGATTGGCGGCCAAGGATCGGTCATGACGCGCCTGATCCTGATGCTCGCCTGCCTGCTGGCCGCCCTGCCGGTCCGGGCCCAGTCCCCGACGGGCGCCGCCGCCTTCCGCTCGGAACGCATCCTGGTGGAGACGCGCGGCCAGGGCCCTGACGTCGTGCTGATCCCCGGCCTGGCCTCGACCTCGACCCTGTGGCGACGCACCGCCGACCGGCTGGCGGACCGTTACCGGGTGCATCTGGTGACGGTGCGCGGCTTCGGGCCCACCGATCCCGGCGCCAACGCCTCAGGCGCCCTGAGCGGGCCGGTCACCGTCGAGCTGGAACGCTACATGGTCCAGGCCGGACTGGAGCGGCCGGCCCTGATCGGCCATTCCCTGGGCGGCCAGATCGCCTTGCGCGCCGCGGCCGACCAGGGGCGCCGCGTCGGCCGGGTCATGGTGGTGGACGCCGCCCCCTTCTTCCCGTCCCTCATCCGTTCGGACGCCCGGCCCGGGGATGTCGAGTCCCTGGCCCGCATCGTCTATTCGACCCTGCTGCTGCTGGGCGACGATGCGCTGAAAGCCCAGGTCCAGGCCCTAGGCGTTGATCTGGGCGGCGCCTCCGGAGCCATCTTCGGAACCCTGGGCTGGCAGGGCGGCGACCGGCGCGTCCTGGCCCAGGGCCTCTACGAGGTCATGACCGTGGACCTGCGCGGCCGGCTGGCGGACGTCGCCGCGCCAGTGACCGTGGTCTATGGCTGGAGCGCCGACGACATGAACCCCCGGGCTCAGGTCGACGCCCTGTTCCGCGCCGGCTATCGCGGCCTGCGGACCCCCGCCCGGTTCGAGCGGATCGAGGGCGCCGAACACATGGTGATGATCGACCGGCCCGACGCCTTCCAGGCGGCGGTCGAACGCTTCCTGCGCTGACTCAATCCGCCGCCAGGTCCCGGACGAAGGCCTGAAGGGCCGCGTCGTCCGCCATGTCGCCGTCATACAGGTGGGTCGGACGCTGCGGCTCGTTGTTGCCGCGCGGGCGGCCGCGATAGACCTTCATGGGGACCCCGATCCGGGCCAGGCCCGAGGGCAGTTCGTCGCCGCGGATTTCCATATAGACGGTGTCGGCCGAGGTCTCGCGCCCGATCTGCACCGCGCCCAGGCTCTTCCACAGATCGACCGCATCCAGGCAAGCCGAGGCGCAGCCTGCGTCGGTCAGCACATAGACCGGGCCAGCCAGGGGGTCGGTCGCCGCGACGGGCGCAGCCGCCGGCGCAGCCTCGTCGTTCTGCTGGCGCCAGTAGGGCCGGCCCTCGGCCCGGGCCGCCGTCATGCCGTCGACCGCGTTCTGGGCCCAGGCCAGAAGCTCGGGATCGCCGCCGTCCCTCTGGGAATCGCGGAACTCCTCGATCGCCTTCAAATTGTCGTCCGAGGTGCGCCAGTCCACGGCGTCGGAGCCGGGCTCGGGGTGGGCGTCGATCCAGGCCTGGCCCCACAGGGCGCGCGCCATCTCGACGCTCCAGTGCGAAGACCCCCCGCCGTTGCCGCGCAGGTCGAACACCACATAGGGCGCCGCCCGCAGGCCGTCCTGGTCGTCGGTCATCTGGCCGATGATCGCCGTCAGCCGGGCGTGAGGCCTCGCCGCCGGATCACCGTTGAACGAAGGGGCGGAGATCCAGACCCCGCCGTCCTGCAGCCGGGTCATGGCGAAGTCGGTCGCGGCGCGCTGGCCCAGGCGCGCTCGCCGCGTCCGCAGATCGTCCGGCGCCGCCCGCCAGGCCAGGTCATAGGCCCGCGCCTGGCCTTCAACCTCGAACCGGCACTGGCGCATCTCGCCGATCCAGGGATTGGAGGGGTTCAGGAACAGGCTGTCGCCGTGGCGCGCGCGCTGGGCCTCCAGGAACCAGCGGCCCTGGAACCGGCCCACCCGATCGGCGGCCAGGGTCTCGGCCCCGACCCCGTCGCAGTCGATCAGACGGGCCCCCAGGGGCGGGGCGGAGAGGTCGGCCGCGTCGCGGTCGGCCACCACCTGGTCGGCGCCGCGATAGACGGTCAGGAAGCCCGGCCAGCGGGTCGGGAAGCCATAGGTCTGGTCCTTCAGCCCGATCTGGACGTGGCCGTCCTCGAACCCGGCGACATAGGCGCGCAGGGCCCACCACCAGCCGCCCACGGAATCCGCCGTCCGCGCCCGCTCCAGCGCCTCGTCCAGGCCGCGATCCAGCCGCGGGCGGAACTCGGGGTTCAGGGGATCGAAACTGCCCGGATGGCTGTCGGCCATGATGTCATGCAGGGCGCGGGCGTCCGCCGCCAGGGTCGCGCCCCAGTCGCGCGGCTCGGTCAGGGCCGGAGCGGACTGGGCCAGGGCCGGCAGGGCGGTCGAGGCGGCCAGGACCGCCGCCGTCACGAGGAGAAAGGGCCTCATGAGACTTCCATAACGCTGTTTGTCCGCCTATAGGCGACCGGCCGGCGGCCGCCAATTTAAGGATCGGTCATCCTGAAGCGGCGTCAGTCCGCCTGGGCCAGGACCGCCAGGACGGCCGCGCCATAGCGGTCCAGCTTGCCCGTCCCCACGCCGGAGATCCCCGCCAGGGCGTCCAGGTCGCGCGGCCGGATCGCGGCGATCTCCAGCAGGGTGCGGTCCTGGAAGATGACATAGGGCGGCACATGCTGTTCGGCCGCCCGTTCGCGGCGCCAGGCGCGCAGGGCGTCGAAGCGCGCCCGCGTCGGCCCGTCCAGGGCCTCGGCCGCCAGGTTGCGCCCGGCGTTGCGGCGGGGCCGTTCGGGACGCGCCCGCTCCGGCGCGCGACGCACGGCGATGGCGCGTTCGCCACGATAGACGGCCCGCACCATGGCCGGGTCGCCCAGCCTCAGCACCGGCTTACCCTCGTTCGGATCCTCGACCAGCAGCCCCTCGAACATCAGATGGTCGATCACCGCGCGCCAGGCGTTCAGGCTCAGTTCGGCGCCCACGCCCCAGGTCGACAGGGCCGTCTCCCACGGCTGGGCGTCCTTGGTGCGGCCGGTCAGATGGTCGATCACCCGGCCCCGGCCAAACCGTTCGCCCAGCCTCTGGACCGCCGCCAGGGCCTTCTGGGCGGGCACCGTCACCTCGTCCAGAACCGGCGGATCGCCGCAGATGTCGCAGACCCCGCAGGGCGCCGCGTCCGTCTCGCCGAAATAGCGGCGCACGGCCTGGGGCCGGCAGACCGCGCCGTCCAGCATGGCGAACAGCTGGCGCGCCTTCCTGACCTGGGCCGCCTTGACCGCCTCGTCCATCGGCCGCCCCTCCAGCCGGCGCAGGGTCCAGGCGATGTCGGACGGGCCGTACAGGGTGATCCCCTCGGCCGGATCGCCGTCACGCCCGGCGCGGCCGATCTCCTGCCAATAGGCCTCCAGCGAGCCGGGCGGATCGGCATGGATGACGAAGCGGACGTCGGGCTTGTCCACCCCCATGCCGAAGGCGATGGTGGCCACCATGACGGCGGCGTCCTCGGCCAGGAACCGTTCCAGGCGGCGGTCCCGTTCGCCGGCGTCCATACCGGCGTGATAGGCGATGGCGTTGATCCCGGCGTCGCGCAACGCCTGGGCGACCCGCTCGCAGCCGTCGCGGCTGCCGCAATAGACAACGCCGGACTTGCCCCGGCGCTCGCGCACCAGATCGACCACGGCGGCGTCGGTGCGGGCGCGCGAGGCGCTCTCCTTCGCGATGGCGGAAAGCTGCAGGTTCGGCCGGGCGAAGCTGTCGACGAAGACCTGGGCGTCGTTCAGGCGCAGGGAGGCCAGGATGTCGTCGCGCGTCCGCTGGTCGGCGGTCGCCGTCACCGCCATGCGCGGCGTGCCGGGGAAGAGTTCGGCCAGCCGTCCCAGGGTGCGGTAGTCCGGCCGGAAGTCGTGGCCCCACTGGGACACGCAGTGGGCCTCGTCGATGGCGATCAGCGACAGGGGCAGTTCGCCCAGCCGGTCCTGGGTGTGAGGCTGGGCCAGACCCTCGGGCGAGACATAGAGCAGGTCCAGTTCACCCGCCCGCGCGGCGCGCCAAACGGCGGCGCGGTCGTCCATCGACAGACCCGAATCCAGCCGGGCGGCGCGAACCCCCTGCTGTTTCAGCGCCTCGACCTGGTCGGTCATCAGGGCGATCAGGGGCGAGACCACCAGCCCCAGGCCAGGGCGCAGCAGGGCGGGAATCTGATAGCAGACGCTCTTGCCCCCGCCGGTGGGCAGGACGGCCAGGACGTCGCGTCCGGCCAGGGCCTGGGCGATCACGCCCGGCTGCAGGCCACGGAAGTCGCCATGGCCCCAGACCCGCCGCAGCAGGTCGCGCGCTGCGCCCAGGTCGGCGGCGGCGGGCGGAACGGTCAGCGAGTCGGCGGGCATGGGGCGTTCGTGCCCCATTCGTTCCGCGATGTCACGGAACGAAAAACGCCCCGCCGGAGACCGACGGGGCGCTTGTTCGCGGACCTGGCGTCCGATCAGGCGTTTGCGGCCTGCGGTGTCTCGGCGGCGCGGCTGAAGGCCAGGGCGATCAGTCGGTCCCAGCCCAGCAGCGACACCAGGTGGGCGTAGATCTGGCCCAGGGCGCCATTGTCGCGCAGTTGCGTCAGCTTGTCGGCCGGCAGGGCCTTCAGCTTCTCTTCCGAGACGGCGAAATAGTCGGCCAGCTTCTGCGGCGTTCCGGCCGAACCGTCGGGGTTGCGCGGGGTGAAGTTGGCTTCACGCTTCTCGAACAGATCCAGTTCGGTCAGCAGTTTGACGAAGCTCTCGGTGCGCTGGCGCTCCTGCTCGAAATTGTTGCAGAATTCCATCGCCTGCTTGGTGTAGTCGCTGGGCTGGCCATCGACGAACAGGGGCATTTCCCCGCCTTCCGTCAGGAAGGGCGCCGACCGGTCGATGCACAGGATCAGGCGGTCCTGGGCCTCGTCATTGGCGAAGACGAACGGATAGCGGCGCACATAGGCCGGGATGTAGGCGTCCGGACGGAAGCGGCCGTCGGCCTCGACGTAGAAATTCTCGGCCGTGCGCAGGCCCATGACCGCGGCCGGCTGCTTCTGGGTCTCGCCGACGAAGATGACCGGATAGGACAGGGCCGCCGGGGCGAATTCGGTGACCGTCACCGGCACCAGGTTCGAGGCGCCGACAAAGCCGAACGGCTGGTCGCTGGGATTGACCCCCAGCTTGCCGTGCTGCTCCAGGTTCAGGGGCTCGGGCTGGTTGTAGAACAGGACGCTGCCGGTCATCTGGCCGGTCGCTTGGGTGGTGTCGGTCATGGGAGAGGCGAGGCTCTTGAAACGGGAAAGGCGGGCCTTCTAGCCCAACCCCGCCTCCGCCGCAAACCCGCTCGCCCCTCGGGCGGGCGCGGCGCCCCCTCACGATGAAAAAGAGACGCGACCCTTTCGGATCGCGTCTCTCGATCAGGCGCCCCTGCAAGGGGAGGGACGGGGCGCCGTCACATCGCTCCTACTCAGTAGCGGCGGCCGTTGCGGTCGCGCGACTCGGAGCGGATCTGGGCCGACAGCCGGTCCATGCGGCGGTCCAGGTCGGCCCGTTCCCAGGCGGTCAGGCCGCCACGGCGGTACTGGGCTTCCAGCCGCACGATCTGGTTGAACTCCGACCGCAGGCGGACGGCCTCGCGGCGGCTGATCTGGCCGGCGCGCACGCCCATGTCGATGCGGGCGTTCAGAGCGCGCTGGCGCTGGTTGATCGGCTGCCAGGCGCCGTAACCGGGGCCGGAATGGCTGGCGGCCGGGCCGCGCGCCGGGCCGTGACCGTAGGACTGGGCGGCGGCCGGAACGGCGACGGAGGCCGCGGCCACGACGAGGGCGGGGATCAGAAAGGTCTTTTTCATCGGTCGTCTCCTTGGTTCGGACCGCCTCCGGCCCAGGGGAAAGGCCGGCTGCGATGGAGACAGTGAAACAGCCCGGGGCTGAGCCCGATCTGAACGGCGCGGGTCAGGCGGGGTTCATCTTGCGGCCCGGCGCGGCGGGCCTCTCACTGGCGGCGCGGCGTAATGGGCCTGAAGACCACCCCCGCGCCGGTCATAATAAGCGCCGCGCCTCTGGTCTGGACGCCAAAGACGCCTAAACTGGCCGTTCAGCCGCTGTTCAGCGGAAGAGGCCTAGATCGGCGACCATGTTCCGCAACCGCATCCTGTCCCGCACCGCGCAGGCCGCCCTGATGGCGGCGGCCCTCGGCGCCGCCCTCGCCCCGGCGGCGACAGCCCAGGTGCGCTCGCCCTTCGCCGGCTCTCTGCGCCAGGACGAGGCCCGCGACGAGCGCCGCGAGGGCCAGCGCGTGGACCTGCGCGAAGTGGTCCGGCGGGTGTCCTCCGGCCGCCAGGGCCGGATGCTGGGCGTGTCCGAACGCCAGAGCGGCGGGCGGCTGGTCTATGTGATCCGTTGGGAATATCCGGGCGGCCGCGTGGCCGACATCATGGTCGACGGCCGCACCGGCGCCGTCATCGGGGAACGTTGAATCCATGCGCGTGCTGCTTGTCGAGGACGACGCCGATCTGTCGCGCCAGCTGAAGGGCGCCCTGTCCGATGCCGGATACGCCGTCGACCACGCCGCCGACGGCGAGGAGGCGCATTTCCTGGGCGACACCGAACCCTATGACGTCATCGTCCTGGATCTGGGCCTGCCCAAGATCGACGGGGTCTCGGTGCTGGAGCGCTGGCGCCGCGAGGGCAAGACCACCCCAGTCCTGATCCTGACCGCGCGCGGCGCCTGGTCGGACAAGGTGTCGGGCTTCGACGCCGGGGCCGACGACTATCTGACCAAGCCTTTCCATACCGAGGAGCTTCTGGCCCGGCTGCGCGCCCTGCTGCGCCGCTCGGCCGGTCATGCGGCGGCCACCCTGGCCTGCGGCGGGCTGAGGCTGGATCCGCGCGCCGCCCGCGCCAGCGTCAACGGCGAGCCCCTGCGCCTGACCAGTCTGGAATACCGGCTGCTGCACTATCTGATGATGCACCAGGGCCGGGTCATCAGCCGCACGGAACTGGTCGAACACCTGTATGATCAGGACTTCGATCGCGATTCCAACACCATCGAGGTGTTCGTCGGCCGACTCCGCAAGAAGATCGGGCCCGACCGTATCGAGACGGTGCGCGGCCTGGGCTATCGGCTGGCGCCCCTGGCGGGCGAAACCGACGCGTGAACCGGTGACCGAGGCCCCGCCCCCGGACGTCGCCCGGCCCGTGCGGCTGGGCCGGCTTCGCGCCTGGGGTGGATGGTTCCGGCGGCCGGGGCGGTCCCTGACCCGGCGTCTGATCTGGCTGGCCTCGGGCTGGATCCTGATCGCCCTGGTGGTGACCGGCTTCGTCCTGACCTCCCTGTTCCAGGAATCGGCCCTTCGCCGGCTGGGCGCCTCGCTGAACGAGACCATCGACCAGGTCGTGCTGGCGACCTCGGCCACGGCCAAGGGGGTGACGGTCGGCGCGATCCTGGATCAGCGCACCCTGAACATCTATTCCGGCAAATACTGGGGCGTGGCCGAGCCGGCGGCCGGCGACCATCTGAGGATCCTGGCCCGGTCGCGGTCGCTGTGGGACGCCGAACTGCCGGTCCCGGCCGACCTGCCCCCCCGGCTGGTCGACGCCATCGGCCAGACCATCACCTACAACGCCGTCGGACCGGCCGGAGAGCCCCTGCGGGTCGCCGCCTCGATGAAACAGCTGCCGGGCCGGGCCGGGCCGGTGGTCTTCCTGGCGGGGCTGGACCGGTCGGATGTCGACGCCGACACCCGCCAGTTCGCCACCGTCACCTGGCTGGCCCTGCTGCTTCTGGGCGCGGGCCTGGTGACCGCCGTCCTGCTTCAGGTCCAGATCGGCCTCAGCCCCCTCTACGGCCTGCGCAACGAGATCGCCGCCGTGCGCAAGGGCCGCAAGGCCCGGATCGAGCGCGCCTATCCGGTCGAGATCCAGCCCCTGGCCGAACAGGTCAACCGGCTCCTGGACCACAATCAGGAAGTGGTGGAGCGCCAGCGCACCCACGTCGGCAACCTGGCCCACGCCCTGAAGACCCCGATTTCGGTCATGCTGGCCGAGGCGGGAACGGCGGAAGGGGCCCTGCCCGAGATGGTCCGGCGCCAGACCGGGGTGATGCAGGCCCAGGTCGATCACCACCTGCGCCGCGCCCGCGCCGCCGCCCGCGCCGCCCACGGCCTGGGCGAACGCACCCCGGTGGCCGACGTCATCGACGAACTGGCCGTGATGCTGGAGCGGGTGTTCGAGACCAAGGGGGTCGAGATCGACTGGCGCGCCCCCGACAGCCTGGGCTTCCTGGGCGAGCGGCAGGATCTGCAGGAAATCCTGGGCAATCTGATCGAGAACGCCTGTAAATGGTCGCGGCGCCGGGTGCGGGTCTCGGCCGGGCCGGGGGCGCCGGGCCTACTGATCGCCGTGGTCGAGGACGACGGTCCGGGCCTGCCCGTCGACCAGCGCGAGACGGTGCTGAAACGCGGCGCCCGGCTGGACGAATCCGCCCCCGGCTCGGGCCTGGGCCTTTCGATCGTCGACGAACTGGTGCGGGCCTATGGCGGCCGGTTGACCCTGGCCGAGAGCGATCTGGGCGGGCTTAAGGCCATGCTGGAGCTGCCCGCCGCCGAGGCCTGACGCGGGCCGACGCCAACGCGGCATTAACCCTGTTGTGGCGCAATGGCCGTCCCTACATCCGCGCACGCCCGGCCATGGCGTGACTGGGAGCTTCGCGTGACCGAGCTGTCGGCCGCCCATCGCCAGGCCCTGGCCCGTATCCTGGACGCGTGCGACGACGCCGCCCTGGGTCGGCTGGAACGCGCGGTCGGCGCCCTGCCCGGGGCGCGCGCGGCCGGTTTCGCGGCCATGATCCGGGACGAAGGCCGCGACCGCCGCCGTCGCCGACTGGCCCTGGCGCCCATCCTGCCCCTGTTCCGTCCGCGCCGCGACGGCGTGCCCGGCCTCGGCTTCCCCCCGGCCCTGCTGGGCCCGATCTGGCGCGCGGCCGCGGCGGCCGAACAGCCCGACCTGCTGGCCCGGCTGGACGACGAGGACGACGACCTGCCCGCTCTGGGCGACCGGCTGTGCCTGCTGGCGGCGGGGGCGATCCGCCGGGGCGGCGGCGGAATCGCCGAGGCGGCGGCCGGCGGCGACCTGGAAGAGCTGGCCCGCTGTTTCGACCTGGCCCCGACCGTGCGGCGGGGCCTGTCCAGTCTGGCCGCCTGGACCGACCGCCCGGATGGCGAACAGGCGGCGGAGCTGCGCGTCATGGTCCGCGACGCGGCCGAACAGTCGCCCGACGGCGCCATCCGCCTGATCGAGATCTTCTTCGCCCATCTGGACGACGCGGCCCGCATTCTGCGGATCCTGGTCCAGACCTCGGGCGCCGCCGGACGCGAGGCCTTTCTCAGCGAATCCGAAATGGGCGTCTTCGTCGAACGGCTGGTGGACGCCATGGAGGCGCGGGCCGCGCGGCTGTCGGCCTTCCAGCCATCGGACGGGGCCGAGGCCCTGGCGGCGGTCTCGGCCGACCTGGCCTGGTGCGCCGGCGTCTTGGGGGAAATCGACCTGACGCTTCAGATCCGGCCCGACAGTCGCTGGGGCCGGCGCATCCGCGCCCTGCGCGATTCCGTGGCCGCGCGGCTGGAGCGGCGGCTGAACGAGGCCGAACGGGCCGTGGACGAGGTCCTGCCGATGGAGCGGATCCAGACCATTGGCCGGATGACGCGCGAGCTCCCGGCCTTCGACGCGCCTGAGGACCGCGCGGCGGTCGACCGCGCCCGCATCCTGATGTCCCTGGTCGCGGCGATCCGGCGGCCGGCGGCGGTCTTCGCCTGCGAGGCGGCGCGCACCCGCCTGCTGGCGGCGCTGGACGAGCGGCTGATGACCTATGCCGACAGCGCCCTGGAGCTGATCAACGCCGGCCTGGCGCCGGACGAAGACCGCGCCCTGACCCGGGTCGAGCTGGCGGCGGACTTCCTGGCGCGGATCGAGCGGGCCGACGCCGCCCGCGCGGTGCGGCGTCGCGTCGCGGCGGCGGGCGCCTGCCAGCCCCATCCCCTGCCCCATCCCCAACCTCTGGCCGCGACCGCGTCTTCCGCCGCCTGATCCGCCCGGCGCGGATTCCCCGTCGGGCCGATTACGGCCTGATCGAAAATGGTCTAGAGGCTCGCCGATGACGATCTTCTGGATCCTGACCGGCCTGGCCACCGCCCTGGCGGCTCTGTTGATGCTGGCCGGCGCCCGGCGCGGGGCCGGGCCGGGCGTCGAGGTCGAGCCGGGACGCGACGAACTGGCCGCCCTGGACCGGTTGCGCGCGCGCGGCCTGCTGGACCCGGCCGCCTGGGCCGCCGCCCGCGCCGAGGCGGGACGCCGCATCCTGAACGCCGCGCCCGGCCGCGCGCCGGCGCCGCATCCGCTGGACGGCCGCTGGATCCTGGCCGCCGCCGGCGCGACCGCCCTGGCCGCCCTGGGCCTCTACGCCGCGACCGGCGCGCCGGGCCTGCCGGACCAGCCCTTCGCGCGTCGGGTCGAGGCCTGGGCCGCCCAGCCCCAGACCCTGGACCCGGCCCAGCTGGCCGCCGTGGTCGAACGCGCCGTGCGCGACCGGCCCGACGATCCCGAGGCCCTGCGCATGCTGGGCGCCGCCCGGTTCGAGGCAGGCGACCCCGTCGGCGCGGCCTCGGCCTTCCGCCGCGTCCTGACCCTGTCACCCGACGACCCCCAAAGCTGGGCGCGACTGGGCGAAAGCCTGGTGCGCGCCAACCAGGGCGCCGTCGGCGGCGACGCCGAGGCCGCCTTCTCCGAGGCGCTGAAACGCGATCCGGACCAGCTGGGCGCCCGCTATTTCCTGGGCGAGGCGGCCCTGTCGCGCGGAGAGGCGGCGCGGGTGCGCGACCTGTGGGGCCCGCTGATCGCGGCCCTCGATCCAGCCGATCCGCGCCGCTCCGACCTTATCTCCCGCCTGCCGCAGGCCCCGCGATGAGCTGGCTGCCCCGTTCACCCCGGGCGCGCCGGCGCCTGATCGTGCTCCTGGCCGTGGCGCCGGTCCTGGCCCTGGCGGTCGGCCTGTCCCTTTGGGCCATGCGCGGCAGCGTGACCTATTTCTTCAGCCCGTCCGAAGTGACCGAGGCCGCCGCGCCGGCGGGCCGCAACATCCGCCTGGGCGGCCTGGTTGTGGCCGGCAGCGTCCAGCGCCGGGCGGACGGCGAGGTGGCCTTCACCGTCACCGACAACGCCGCCGAGACGCCCGTCATCTATCGCGGCGACCTGCCCGACCTGTTCCGCGAGGGCCAGGGGATCGTCGCGGAGGGGGCCTTCGACGCCGACCGCGTTTTCCACGCCCGCCAGGTCCTGGCCAAGCACGACGAGACCTATATGCCGCGCGAGGTGGCCGAGCGGCTGAAGGCCCAGGGCGAGTGGCGGCCTGAAGCGGGCGGCGCCCCGACGGCGGCCGGCGCATGATCGTCGAGACCGGCGCCTATCTGCTGGCCCTGGCCCTGGCCCTGGCTCTGGCTCAGGCGGGCCTGTCGGCGGCGGGGCGCGCCCGGCTCAGTCCCGTTCTGGCGGGGGCGGCGAACGGGGCGGCCATCGCCTCGGCCGCGGCAGTCGCCCTGGCCTTCGGCGCCCTGGTCTGGGCCTTCGTGACCTCGGACTTCTCGGTCGCCAATGTCGCGGCCAACAGCCACACCGACAAGCCGATGCTCTACAAGGTCGCCGGCGCCTGGGGCAGCCATGAGGGGTCGCTGCTGCTGTGGTGCCTGGTCATGACGGCGTTCGGGGCCGCCCTGGCGCGGGCGCGGGGCCTGCCCTTCCAGCTGAAGGCCTCGGCCGTGGCGGCCCAGGGGTCGCTGTCGGCCCTGTTCCTGGCCTTCGCCGTCTTCACCTCCAGCCCGTTCGTCCGGCTGGACAGTCCTCCGGTGCAGGGGGCGGGGCTGAATCCCCTGCTGCAGGACCCGGCCCTGGCCCTGCATCCGCCCCTGCTCTACGCCGGCTATGTCGGATTTTCGGTCTGTTTCTCCTTGGCGGTGGCGGCCCTGGTCGAGGGTCGGGCCAACGCCCCCTTCTGGCCCGCCTGGGGCCGCTGGGTGCGGCCCTGGGCCCTCGCCTCCTGGGCCCTGCTGACTGTCGGCATCGCCCTGGGCTCCTTCTGGGCCTATTACGAACTGGGCTGGGGCGGCTGGTGGTTCTGGGACCCGGTCGAGAACGCCAGCTTCATGCCCTGGCTGGCGGGCGCCGCCCTGCTGCATTCCGCCGTGGTGACCGAGCGGCGCGGGGCCCTGGCGGGATGGACCGTCTTCCTGGCCCTGCTGGCCTTCACCTTCTCCATGCTGGGCGCCTTCCTGGTGCGGTCGGGCGTCCTGACCTCGGTCCACGCCTTCGCCGTCGATCCGGAGCGGGGCAGCCTGCTGCTGGCCATACTGGGGATGACCGCGGGCGCCGCCTTCGTCCTCTACGCCTGGCGCGCGGCCCAACTGAAGGCCGGAGGCCTGTTCGCCCCTGTCAGCCGCGAGGGCGCCCTGGTCCTGAACAACCTGTTCCTGACGGCGGCGGCGGCCACGGTGCTGCTGGGCACCCTCTATCCCCTGATCCTGGAGGCGGCGTCCGGTGCGGCCATCTCGGTGGGACCGCCCTATTTCAACGCCACCTTCGCCCCCCTGATGGCGGTCGCCCTGCTGGTCCTGCCGCTCGGCCCCCTGCTGGCCTGGAAGCGCGGCGACGCCCGGGGCGCGATCCAGCGCCTGTGGCTCGCCGGAGCGGTCGCCGTGGGCGCCGGCCTGCTGTCCTTGGTCCTGCATCAGCCCCGCCAGGGTTTCGCCGCCGCCGGGATCGCCCTGGGCGCCTGGCTGATCGCCGGCGCCGTCGCCGAGGTCGCCGAGCGCCTCCGCCTGTTCCGCGCGCCGGGTCATGAAAGCCTGCGCCGCGCGCGCGGCCTGCCCCTGGCCGCCTGGGGCATGGCCCTGGCCCACGCCGGCCTTGGGGTCTTCGTCCTGGGGGCCGTGGTCGAGACCGGCTTCAAGGTCGAGGCGGCCCGCCCCCTGGCCGTGGGCCAGGCGCTGAGCGCCGGGCCTTATGAGGCGACCCTGGACGATGTCCGCATCGTCGAGGGGCCGAACTATCTGGCCGAACAGGCGCATCTGACGGTGCGGACCCGCGACGGCCGGGCCGGGCGGGCGGTGACGGCCGAGCGGCGTTTCTTCCCCGCCGGGGGGCAGACCACGACCGAGGTCGGGCTGGATTTCCGGGGACTGGATGATGTCTATCTGACCCTGGGCGAGCGGCGGTCCGAGGACGGGGCCCCGGCCTGGGCCGTGCGAATGCATTTCAACCCCTGGGCGCGGCTGATCTTCCTGGGGCCGCTGCTGATGGCCCTGGGCGGGCTGCTATCTCTGCTGGACCGACGCCTCCGCCTGGGCGCCGGTGCACGCCGCAAGCCGGGCGAGACGCCGGGATGAGGCGCGCCCTGCTGATCAGCCTGGCCGCGATGGGCCTGATGGCGGCCGAACCCGCCCCGACGCCCGACCGTCCGCTGGCCGATACGGCCCAGGAGGCGCGCGCCCAGGCCCTGTTCGACGACATCCGCTGCGTCGTCTGCCAGCACGAGGCCATCGCCGACAGTCCCGCGGGTGTCGCCGCCGACATGCGCCGCCTGGTGCGCGAGGAGATCGCCGCCGGCCGCACCGACGCCCAGATCCGGGCCGGGCTGGTGGACCGTTATGGCGACTACATCCTGTTCAGGCCGCCGGTGCGGGCGGGCACATGGCTGTTGTGGTTCGGGCCGTTCCTTCTGGTGCTGATCGCCGGCGCCGTGCTGCTGCTACGCGGCCGAAAGTCGGCCCTCAGCGAGGCTCCACCCCTGTCATCGGACGAGGAAAAGGCCCTGGCCGACCGACTGGCGAACGACGATGCGGCGCCCTAAATACTTGACGTTGACGTAAACGTAGGGTTTCTGACGACCACGTTTCGATTCCAGACCTTCGCCCTGATAGCCGCACCGTCGTCCCTCAAGCAGCGAGGCGCCGCGCGCCGAGCGTTAGGGACACAAAGGAGAGATCATGACCGACGCCTACATCTATGACGCCGTGCGCACGCCGCGCGGCAAGGGCAAGGCCGACGGGTCCCTGCACGAGATCACGGCGCTGAGCCTGGCCACCCAGGTGCTGGAGGCCCTGCGCGACCGCAACGGGTTGGACACTTCCAAGGTCGATGACGTCATCCTGGGCTGCGTCTCGCCGGTGGGCGAACAGGGCGCCGACATCGCCCGCACCGCCGTGCTGAACGCCGGCTGGTCCCAGACCACGGCGGGCGTCCAGGTCAACCGCTTCTGCGCCTCGGGCCTGGAAGCGGTGAACATGGCCGCCGCGAAAGTGAAATCCGGCGAGGCCGACTTCGCCGTCGGCGGCGGGGTCGAGGCCATGAGCCGCGTGCCGATGGGCAGCGACGGCGGCGCCTGGCCGGTCGATCCGACCAGCGCCTTCAAGACCTATTTCGTGCCCCAGGGCGTCTCGGCCGACATGATCGCCTCGAAATGGGGCTTCACCCGCGACGACGTGGACGCCTATTCGGTCGAAAGCCACAAACGCTCGGCCCGGTCGTGGGAAGAAGGCCGGTTCGCCAAGTCGGTCGTGCCGGTCAGGAACCAGCTGGGCCTGGTCCAGCTGGACCGCGATGAGACCATCCGCCCGAACACGGACATGCAGACCCTAGGCGGGCTGAATCCCTCCTTCGCCATGATGGGCGAAATGGCCTTCGACGCCGTGATCCAGCAGCGCTATCCCGAGGTGGCGCGGGTCGATCACGTCCACACCCCGGGCAACAGCTCAGGCATCGTCGATGGTTCGGCCGGGGTGCTGATCGGCTCGCTGGAAGCCGGCAAGGCCCTGGGCCTGAAGCCGCGCGCGCGCATCAAGGGCGCCGCCTCCATCGGGTCGGAGCCGTCGATCATGCTGACGGGTCCGGAGTTCGTGACCCACAAGCTGTTGGCCAAGCTGGGCATGACGCCCGCCGACATCGACCTGTATGAACTGAACGAGGCCTTCGCCGCCGTCGTCCTGCGCTACATGCAGGCGCTGGACATCCCGCACGACAAGATCAACGTCTGCGGCGGCGCCATCGCCATGGGCCACCCCCTGGGCGCCACCGGCGCCATGATCACCGGCGTGGTGCTGGACGAGCTGGAACGCTCCAACAAGGAAACCGCCCTGGTCACCCTGTGCATCGGCGGCGGCATGGGCACCGCCACCGTCATCGAACGCGTCTGATCCGGGAGCGAATGGATATGGAAAACTTCAAGATCGACGTCGACGCGGATGGCGTCGCTACGATTGTGTTCGACGTGCCGAACCGGTCGATGAACACCCTGACCGCCTCGGTGATGCAGGAAATCCCCCAGTGGGTCGAACGGGTGAAGACCGACGACGCCATCAAGGGCGCGGTCCTGACCAGCGGCAAGGCGTCGGGCTTCTGCGCCGGGGCGGACTTGGGCGACATGGCGTCGGGCATGCTGGGCGGGGCGGACCTTCAGGCGGCCTATGACGCCGGCTGGCGGCTGAACGGCGCCCTGCGCGCGCTGGAGACCTGCGGCAAGCCCATCGCCGCCGCTATCAACGGCCTGGCCCTGGGCGGCGGCCTCGAACTGACCCTGGCCTGCCACTATCGCGTGGTCGAGGACGATCCGAAGATTCAGCTTGGCCTGCCCGAGATCAAGGTCGGCCTCTTCCCCGGCGGCGGCGGCACCCAGCGCCTGACCCGCCTGGTCGGCGTCCAGGCGGCCATGATGGCCATGAGCGAGGGCAAGTCCTTCCGCCCCAACGACGCCAAGGGCGCCGGCATCGTCCATGAGGTGGTCGAAAAGGGCCAATCGGTCGACGCCGCCAAGGCCTGGATCAAGGGCGCCCCCAAGGCGGTCCAGCCGTGGGACGAGAAGGGCTTCAAACTGCCCGGCGGCGGTCCCTATCATCCGGCGGGCATCCAGAATTTCCTGGTCGGCAACGCCATGATCAGGAAGCAGTCCTGGGGCAACTACCCGGCCGTGCTGAACCTGATGAAGGCCGTCTATGAAGGCGTCCAGGTGCCGATGGACGCGGCCCTGCGGATCGAGACCCGCTATTTCATCAAGACCCTGATGACGCCCCAGGCGCAGGGGATGATCCGGTCGCTGTTCCTGTCGAAACAGGAACTGGACAAGGGCGCCGTGCGTCCGGCCGGCGTGCCCAAGTCGGACCCCAAGAAGGTCACCGTCCTGGGCGCCGGCATGATGGGGGCGGGCATCGCCTATGTGCAGGCCCTGGCCGGCATCGAGACCATACTGATCGACCGCGACCAGGAGAGCGCCGACAAGGGCAAGGCCCATGTCGCCGACCTGCTGAGGAAGCGCCTGTCCAAGGGCGCCATCGACCAGGCCAAATATGACGCCCTGCTGAACTCGGTCACGGCCACCACCGACTACGACCTGATCAAGGGGTCGGACCTGGTGATCGAGGCGGTGTTCGAGAACCGCGAGATCAAGGCCGATGTCACCAGGCGGGCCGAGGCCCAGCTGGCGCCCGGCGCCGTGTTCGGCTCGAACACCTCGACCCTGCCGATCACTGGCCTGGCCGAAGCCAGCGTCCGGCCCGAGGACTTCATCGGCATCCACTTCTTCTCGCCCGTCGACAAGATGATGCTGGTCGAGATCATCCTGGGAGAAAAGACCGGCGAGGCGGCGATCGCCAAGGCGCTGGATTATGTCATCAAGATCAGGAAGACCCCGATCGTGGTCAACGACGGGCGCGGCTTCTACACCTCGCGCTGCTTCGGCACCTATGTGGCCGAGGGCATGGCCATGCTGGAAGAGGGCTACAACCCCGTCCTAATCGACAACATCGGCCGCATGACCGGCATGCCGCGCGGCCCGCTGGAAATGCACGACGATGTGGCGCTGGACCTGTCGGTCAAGATCGCCAAACAGACGGCCGAGGACCTGGGCGACAAATACCAGCCGCTGCCGGGCTCCGAGATCGTGCGCAGGATGGTCGAGGATCTGGGCCGCTACGGCCGCAAGAACGGCAAGGGCTTCTACGACTATGACGTCAAGCCCAAGGTCATCTGGCCCGGTCTGGCGGACCTGGCCCCGGTGAAGATCAACGATTCCACGCCCGAGATGGTCGAGGACCAGAAGCGTCGCCTGCTGTTCCGCCAGGCGGTAGAGGTGGCCCGCTGCTGGGAAGAAGGCGTGATCGACGACCCGCGTGAGGCCGACGTCGGCGCCATCCTGGCCTGGGGCTTCGCGCCCTGGACCGGCGGCCCGATCACCTACATCGACCAGTATGGGCTGAAGGCCTTCGTCGAACAGGCGGACGCCTACGCCGCCCGCTACGGCGACCGCTTCGCCCCGCCCCAACTGCTGCGCGACATGGCAGCCAAGGGCGAGACCTTCTACCGACGCTTCGCCGGCAAGAAGGCGGCGGCCTGATCCTGACGCCGCCTCTTCAGAGGCGGCGTCTCTCCCCTGCCCTCAGATATGGATGGCGTGGCCCAGGGCGCGCAGGGACGCCTCATGGAAGGCCTCGCCCAGGGTCGGGTGGACGTGGATGACGCCCGCCACATCCTCCAGCACAGCCCCCATCTCCAGCATCTGGGCGAAGCTGTTGGACAGTTCCGAGACGTGCTGGCCGACGGCCTGGACGCCCAGCAGGCGGTGGTCGGTTTTCGACGCCAGCACCCGCACGAAGCCGCCGTCGTCGCCCGCCTCGATGGCCAGGGCGCGGCCGATGGCCATCAGGGGGAAGACCGCCTGGATCACGTCGTCGCGGCCCTCGACATCGTTGGGGCCCAGGCCGGCCGAGACGATCTCCGGCTCGGTGAAACAGACGGCCGCGATGGTCACGGGATCGAATTTGCGTTCCTTGGCGCTATCGCTCGCGGCGCGGCCGCTCGCTGCTTGAGCGCGCCCGGCGATGATCTCGGCCACCACCTCGCCCTGGGCGCTGCCCTTGTGGGCCAGCATGGGTTCGCCGGTCAGGTCGCCGATGGCCCAGACGTTCTTCATGCTGGTCGCGCAGCGGTCGTCGATCTTCACGAACGGCCCGGCCATGGCCACGCCCATATTCTCCAGGCCCCAGCCCTGGGTGCGCGGGCGCCGACCGACGGTGACCAGCACCTTGTCTGCCTTCAGCTTGACCGCCTGGCCGTCCTTGTCGGTGACGTTGAGTGCGCCCTTTTCGAAGCCGCCCGCCTTGGCGCCCAGCATCAGCTTGACCCCATGCGCCTCCATCCATTTGGCGACGGGATCGGTCAGGGCCTTGTCGTAGAGCGGCAGGATGCGCTCGGCCATTTCGACCACGGTCACCTCGGCGCCCAGCTTGCGATAGGCGATGCCCAGCTCCAGCCCGATATAGCCGCCGCCGACGACCACCAGCCTGCCCGGAACCTTGTCCAGCGACAGGGCCTCGGTCGACGAAATCACATCGCCGCCGAAGGGCAGGAAGGGCAGTTCGACCGGCTCCGACCCCGTGGCCAGGATGACGTGTTCGGCGCTGATGACGATCTCGCCGTCGTCCGTCTTCACCGTGCAGGTCTTGGCGTCGGAGAAGGTCGCCCAGCCCTTGATCACCTTGACCTTGGCCTTCTTCAGCAGGCCCGCGACCCCGGCGTTCAGCTTTTTGACGATGCCGTTCTTCCACTCGACCGTCTGCTTCAGATCGACCGAGGGTTTGGACGCCGTGATGCCCAGCGTCCCGCCGTTCGCCGCCTTGGCCACCGTCTCGAACTTGTTGGCCGCATGGATGATGGCCTTGGACGGAATACAGCCGACATTCAGACACGTCCCGCCCAGTCCGTCGGACGCATCGACCAGCACGGTCTCCAGCCCCAGTTGACCGCAACGGATCGCAGCGACGTAGCCACCCGTGCCGGCGCCGATAATGAGGACTTTGGTGGTGAGGGATTGGGTCATCAGTCTGCCGCTCGTTCGAAATAGCGCTCAGGATAAAGATAGTCTTGGCCGCTCAGATCCCAGACTCGCCACATACCATGCTCCAGGTCGGGCTTGGCCCAGTAGAAATCATTCACGACAAGATGGAAAAATGACTCCGTGAGCCGAGACGATTGCCTGTCAAAGGTGAGGTATTCGGCGTTGCTGAGGCAGCGGACCCGGATCAAACCCTCAGTTGGCATTACATCCACAGCGTCGCCGGGTGCTCCAGCAGGCCCTTGATCCGCTGCACGAACACCGCCGCGTCATGGCCGTCGACGATGCGGTGATCGAAGCTGGAGGACAGGTTCATCATCTTGCGGACCACCATCTGGCCGTCCTTCACCACCACCCGTTCGATGATTTTGTTGGGGCCGACGATGGCGACCTCGGGGTGGTTGATGATCGGGGTGTGGACGACGCCGCCCAGGGTTCCCAGCGAGGTGATGGTGAGGGTCGAACCCGACAGTTCCTCACGCTTGGCGCTGCCGTCCTTGGCGGCGCCGGACACGCGGGCGATCTCCTGCGCGGTGTCCCACGGATCGCGGGCCTCGGCGTGGCGGACCACCGGCACCATCAGGCCGTTCGGCGTCTGGGCGGCGATGCCCAGGTGCACCGCCTTGTGCGTCGTCAGAACGCCGGCCTCGTCGTCATACCAGCTGTTGATCGTCGGCTGGTCCTTCAGAGCCACGACAATGGCGCGGGCGATGAAGGGCAGGACGTTCAGCTTTCCTTTGCCCGTCTTCTTGGCCTCGGCGTTCAGATGGGCGCGCAGTTCCTCCAGCGCCGTGACGTCGATCTCCTCGACATAGGTGATGTGCGGGATGCGACGCACGCTTTCGGCCATCTTCTCCGCGATCTTGCGGCGCAGGCCGATGATGCGGGTTTCGATGGTCCCCTCCGCCTTGGCATAGGTCGAGCCGGTCGATCCGCCTACGGATGAACCGCGACCGCCAGAGGCGACGTAGGCATCCAGATCTGCATGCTCGATGCGGCCGGCGGGGCCGGAGCCGGGCACGAACTGAAGCTCGATCCCCAGGTCGCGGGCGCGGTTGCGCACGGCGGGCGAGGCCAGCGGGCGCTGGTTGCGGTCGGACAGCCGCGCCTCCGAGCCCCTCCCCCTTGATGGGGGAGGGGTTGGGGCGGAGGTGACGTCGGCGGCCGGCCGGGGTGCGGTCGATGCGGGAGGCGCGGCGGATTTCTGGCTCGCGCCGCCACCCTCACCCCCCGCCCCTCTCCCATCAAGGGAGAGGGGAGCCGATGTGGAGGCGATGTTGCCCTTGCCCTCGACCTTGAAGCTGACCAGGGGACCGCCGACGGCGACCTGCTGGCCCGCCGCGCCGTGGACCGCCACGACCACGCCGGCGACGGGCGAAGTGATCTCCACCGTCGCCTTGTCGGTCATGACGTCGGCCAGAATCTGGTCCTCGGACACCGTGTCGCCCGCCTTGACGTGCCAGCCGACCAGTTCCGCCTCGGCCGTGCCTTCGCCCACGTCGGGCAGTTTGAAGACATAGTTGGCGCCGGACGCGGGCGTGGCGGCGGGGTTAGCCCCCTCCACCGCTACGCGGTCCCCCTCCCCCGAGGGAGGAGGATTGGCGGCGGCGGCATGATCTCCCCCCTCCGGGGGGAGTACCGGCGAAGCCGGGGAGGGGGGCTCGTCGGCAGAGGCATTCCCCGCCCCCTCGACCTCGAACTCCACCAGCGGCCCGCGCACGGCCAGCATCTGGCCGGGTTCGCCGTGCAGGGCGGTGACACGGCCGCCGACGGGGGCGGTGATCTCCACCGTCGCCTTGTCGGTCATGACGTCGGCGACGATCTGGTCTTCCGACACCCTATCCCCGACCTTGACATGCCAGCCGACCAGCTCGGCCTCGGCCGTGCCTTCGCCCACGTCGGGCAGTTTGAAGACATAGCGACCCATCTTATCGACCCCCGCTCATGACGGCTTTCAGGGCGTCGGCCACGCGTTGCGGGCCGGGGAAATATTCCCATTCGAAGGCGTGCGGATAGGGGGTGTCCCAGCCCGTCACCCGCGCGATCGGCGCCTCCAGATGATAGAAACACCGCTCCTGGACCAGGGCCGACAGCTCGGCTCCGAAGCCCGAGGTCCGGGGCGCCTCGTGCACGATGACGCAGCGACCGGTCTTCTTCACGCTGGCCTCGATGGTCTCGATGTCCAGCGGAACGAGGGACCGCAAGTCGATCACCTCGGCGTCGACACCGGCGTGTTCGGCCCCCGCCAGCGCCACCCAGACCATGGTGCCGTAGGCGAGGACGGTGACGTCGGCGCCCTCCTTCATGATCCGCGCCTTGCCCAGGGGTTCGACGTATTTGCCGGTCGGGACCTGGGCCAGGTCCTGGGCTTTCCACGGGCTGACCGGCTTCTCGTGCCAGCCGTCGAAGGGGCCGTTGTACAGGCGTTTCGGCTCGAAGAAGATGACCGGATCGTCGTCCTCGATGGCGGCGATCAGCAGGCCCTTGGCGTCATAGGGGTTGGACGGAATGACGACCTTCAGCCCGGCGATGTGGGTGAACAGGCTTTCGGGCGACTGGCTGTGGGTCTGGCCGCCGAAGATGCCGCCGCCATAGGGGCTGCGCACCGTGATCGGGGTGGTGAACTGGCCGCCCGAGCGATAGCGGATCTTGGCCGCCTCAGAGACCAGCTGGTCATAGGCCGGATAGATGTAGTCGGCGAACTGGATCTCGACCACCGGCCGCAGCCCATAGGTCGCCATGCCCAGGGCCGTGGCCACGATGCCCGTCTCCGAGATGGGGGCGTCGAAGCTGCGGGTCAGGCCGTGCTTCTGCTGCAGCTGGTCGGTTACGCGGAAGACGCCGCCGAAATAGCCCGCGTCCTCGCCGAACGAGAGCACGTTCTTATCCTCGGTCATCTTGACGTCGATGGCCGAGTTCAGGGCCTGGATCATGTTCATCGGCGTCACGGCCGGCGCCGTCGGGGCGTCGGATTTCGGGGCGTGGTTCTGATCGACCATGTCCGGCTCGATCCCGTCGGCGCGGTCGGCCTCGGTGAAGGTGGTTTGCTCAGCCATGGTCAGACCCCCACCTCGCGGCGCTGTTCGACCAGGCGCCAGTCCTCGGTCGAATAGACGTCCTCGAACATCGTCTTCACGCTGGGCCGCGACTGGCCCAGGGTGCCGATGGCCTCGGACTCCTTGCCGGCGGCGCGGACCTGTTCGACGGCCTCCTTCTCGGCCGCCTCATGCCGGTCGTCCGACCATTCGCCCAGGCCGATCAGATGCTGTTTCAGCCGCGCGATCGGATCGCCCAGGGGCCATTTCTCGTGCTCGTCGCCGGGGCGATAACGGCTGGGATCGTCCGAGGTCGAGTGCGGGGCGCCGCGATAGGTGACCAGTTCGATCACCGTGGCGCCCAGGTTCGACCGCGCCCGTTCCTCGGCCCAGGCGGTGGCGGCCCAGACGGCCAGGAAGTCGTTGCCGTCCACCCGCAGGGCCGGCAGGCCATAGCCCACGGCCTTGGAGGCGAAGGTCGTCTCCAGCCCGCCCGCTATGCCCATGAAGGAGCTGATGGCCCACTGGTTGTTGACGATGTTCAGGATCACCGGGGCGCGATAGACGGCGGCGAAGGTCAGGGCCGAATGGAAGTCGCTTTCGGCCGTCGAGCCGTCGCCGATCCAGCTTATGGCGATCTTGTCGTCGCCGCGACAAGCGCTGGCCATGGCCCAGCCCACGGCCTGGGGATACTGGGTGCCCAGATTGCCCGAGATGGTGAAGAAGCCGTAGTCCTTGGACGAATACATGATCGGCAACTGCCGCCCTTTGATCGGGTCGGCGGCGTTCGAATAGATCTGGTTCATCATCTCGACCAGGGGATAGCCCCGGGCGATCAGCAGGCCCTGCTGGCGATAGGTGGGAAAGCCCATGTCCTCACGCGGCAGCAGCATCCCCTGGGCCACCGCTATGGCCTCTTCGCCGGTGCATTTCATGTAGAAGCTGGTCTTGCCCTGACGGTGGGCGCGATGCATCCGGTCGTCGAAGGCGCGGGTCAGGATCATGGCCTTCAGGCCCCGCCTCAGGGTCTCGGCGTCCAGGCGCGGATTCCATGGCCCCACGGCCTGGCCCTCATCGTCCAGCACCCGGATCAGGCCGAAGGCGTGGTCCAGCATGGCATGGGGCGCGGTCGGCACCTCGGGCCGCGCGGCCACGCCGGCGGCGTCCATGCGGATGTGGCTGAAGTCCGGCGTGTCGCCGGGGCGGCCCGAGGGCTCCGGCACCCTCAACGAAAGCGGTCGCGTATTCTTCTTCATGTCCTGCCGTCCGGTTGATCCGTCCGCGTTTTCCTCGTTCCCGCGCTCTAGCACGGGCCGAATGGGAAGGCTCGCTTGAAATCGTCTTGCGTTTGACGTTTTGCAGGTATTTTATTGCGCGGCCCTGTCAAACGGAGAAACGCATTGGCTGACGAACTCGATCCCATCGACGCCCGGATCCTGGACATCCTGCAACAGGACGCGGGGCTGTCGGTCGCCGAGGTGGCGGATCGCGTCGGCCTGTCGGCCTCGCCCTGCTGGCGCCGGATCAAGCGGCTGGAGGACGCCGGCCTGATCACCAAACGGGTCACCATCCTGGACGCCGCCAAGCTGGGCCTTGAGTTCGAGGTCTATGCGATCGTCAAGCTGAACCTGCCGTCCACGGACAATCTGGATGTGTTCGAGGCCGCCGTCGCCAACTGGCCCGAAGTGGTCCAGTGCGCCACCATCACCGGGCGCGAGGACTATGTGCTACGCATCATCACCCGTGACATGCACGCCTTCGACCGTTTCCTGCGCGACAAGCTGCTGGCCCTGGGCATCGTCTCGGACTGCGAGAGCCACATCGTCACCCGCGGCGTGAAGAATGTGACCGCCCTGCCTCTTGGCATAGTGACGCCGCACGTCGGATAATCGGGTTCGGCGCCCCTCCTGCGGCGTCTGGAGGGTCTGACATGATCGAAATGGTGATCGACGCGCGCCGCAAGGACCTGGGCGGGTTCGAGGTCGGGCGCGTGCTGCCTTTCCATTCGCGCCGTATGGTCGGCCCCTTCATCTTCCTGGACCAGATGGGCCCGGCCGAGTTCGCGCCGGGATCCGAGGCGATCAACGTCCGTCCCCACCCCCACATCGGCCTGTCGACCCTGACCTATCTGTTCGAGGGCGAGATCCTGCACCGCGACAACCTGGGCTACACCCAGCCGATCCGCCCGGGAGAGGTCAACTGGATGACCGCCGGCAAGGGCATCGTCCATTCCGAGCGCACCGATCCGCTAAAGCGCAGCCAGGGCGGCCCCATGCACGGCATGCAGGCCTGGATCGCCCTGCCGGCCGAGGCGGAAGAGACGGCCCCCTCCTTCACCCACCTGGGCGAGGACGCCCAGCCTACCTATGACAACGCTGGCCTGTTCGCGCGCCTGGTGGCGGGTGAAGCCTATGGCGCCAAGGCGGCGGCCCCGGCGGCCTCGCCCCTTTTCTATGTGCACTGGGAACTGGCCGAGGGCGTCCGCACCGCCCCGCCCCCCGCGCGCGGCCAGGGCGGCATGAGCGAACGCGCCCTGTTCGTCGCCAGGGGCGAGATCGAGGTCGGCGACCACACCTTCCACGAAGGCCAGATGATCGTCCTGTCCCCCGACCACGAGCCGACGATCAAGGCCCTGCGCCCCTCCTCGATCATGGCCCTGGGTGGAGAGCCGGTGGGCGAGCGGCTGATCTGGTGGAATTTCGTTGCCTCGTCCCAGGCCCGCATCGACCAGGCCAAGGCCGACTGGAAGGCCGGCCGCATGAGCCTGCCGCACGAGGACGACCTGGAGTTCATCCCCCTGCCCGACGTCCCCGCCACCCCGGAACCTGCCCCCCAGCCGGTGAAGCCCGAGCCGACCCATCCGGTCTGACGCCCCGCTCTTGCTGGATCAAAGTCTTGAAACGCAACGGGCGGACCCGATCTAGCGGGGCATGACCGCATACTCCGTCCTTGACCTGTCCCCCGTCGTCGAAGGCGGCGACATCGCCCGCGCCCTTAGCGAGACCCGCCTCTACGCCCAGGCGGCCGACCGGTTGGGCTTCACCCGCTTCTGGCTGGCCGAACATCACAATATGCCGGGCATCGCCTCGGCCGCGACTTCGCTGGTCATCGGCCATGTGGCGGCGGCGACGGATCGCATCCGCGTCGGCTCGGGTGGGATCATGCTGCCCAATCACGCGCCCATCGTGGTGGCCGAACAGTTCGGCACGCTGGTGGCCCTGTATCCCGGCCGTATCGACCTGGGCCTGGGCCGGGCGCCGGGCACGGACGGGGCGACGGCGCGGGCGCTGCGCCGCTATTTCGACGCCGCCGACCAGTTCCCGCGCGAGGTGCTGGAGCTTCAGGCCTTCCTGGCCCCGCCGGTCGAGGGGCAGGCCGTGACTGCCTGGCCGGGCGCAGGATCCGGCGTGCCGATCTGGCTGCTGGGCTCCAGCCTGTTCTCGGCCGAACTGGCGGCGCACCTGGGCCTGCCCTTCGCCTTCGCCAGCCATTTCGCGCCCGAGCTGCTGATGCAGGCGCTGGAGGTCTATCGCCGGGGTTTCCGCCCGTCCGAGGCGTTGAAGGCGCCCTACGCCATGGCCGCGATCAATGTCTTCGCCGCCGATACGGACGCAGAAGCGCGGCGTCTGTCCACCTCGATGCAACAGGCGTTCGCCGCCGTGGTCACCGGCAAGCCCGGCCGGCTGAAGCCGCCGGTGGACGACATCGCCGCCGTCCTGACGCCCCAGCAGTTGGCGGCCGTCGACAGCCGCCTGACCCATGCCGCCATCGGCGGGCCGGAGACGGTGCGGACGAAACTGGCCGAGTTCGCCGCCACGACCGGGGTGGACGAGATCATGGTCACCGGCATGGTGTTCGACATCGACGCCCGCATCCGCAGCCTGGAGATCACGGCCCGGGCGGCGGGTCTGGCCTGACGGCCGCGCGCCTCAGCCGGCGAAACACCAGGCCAGGACCGCCTTCTGGGCGTGGATGCGGTTCTCGGCCTCGTCCCAGACCAGAGAGCGGGGGCCGTCGATGACGTCGTCGGTCACCTCTTCGCCCCGGTGGGCGGGCAGGCAGTGCAGGAAGACCGCATCGGCCGCCGCCGCCTGCATCAGGGCCTCGTCCACCTGATAGGCCTCGAAGGCCGCCAGACGCTCGTCATAGTCCTGGTCGCCCATCGACACCCAGGTGTCGGTGACCACCACATCGGCGCCCGAAACCGCTTCCTGAGGGTCGGAGGTCAGGACGACATGGTCCCCGCCCTTGGCCAGGTCCATCAGGTCGGGATGGTATTCGGCCGGACAGGCGATGGTCAGGCGGAAGCCCAGTTTCGGCGCCGCATGGATGAAGCTGTGGCAGACATTGTTGCCGTCGCCGACCCAGGCGATGGTCTTGCCCGCCACCGGGCCGCGATGCTCCTCGATGGTCAGGATGTCTGCCAGGATCTGGCACGGATGCGACCGGTCGGTCAGGCCGTTGATCACCGGCACGGTGGCGACGCGGGCGAAGCGTTCGACCTCTTCGTGGTCGTTGGCGCGGATCATCACCGCATCGACCATGCGCGACAGCACCCGCGCCGTATCCTCGACCGGCTCACCGCGACCCAGCTGCATGTCCCCGGCGTTGGCGATGATGGCGGCGCCGCCCAGCTGGCGGATGGCGGCGTCGAAGCTGAAGCGCGTCCGGGTCGAATTCTTCTCGAACACCATGGCCAGCACCCGGTCGCGGGCGGGGGCGTCGGCGTCCGGCCGCCCCTGAGGCCAGCCCCTGCGAGCCGCCTTGCGCGCATGGGCGTCGTCCAGGATGGCGCGCAGGTCGGCCGCGTCCAGCCGATGGATATCGAGGAAGTGCCGAACCATCAGGCCGCCGCCTTGGCCCGTGCCGCTTCCAGCGCGCCCTCGAACTTGCTGATGGCCAGCCGGGCCTCGTCCAGGGTCAGGTTCAGCGGCGGCAGGATGCGCACGCAGTTGTCGCCGCCGCCGGCGACCAGCAGCTGTTGCGTATCGCGCGCCAGGGCCATGAACTCGCGGTTGTTGGGGATCAGCTTGACCCCCACCAGCAGCCCCTTGCCGCGCACGTCCACGATCACGTCGGGGAAGCGTTCGGCCAGGCCGACCAGCTGCTGTTTCAGATAGCCGGCCACCTCGTTCACATGGGCCAGGGTCTCGGGCTTGGAGATTTCGGTGAAGGCGGCCAGGCCCACCGCCATGGCCAGGGGGTTGCCGCCGAAGGTCGAGCCGTGGACGCCCACCGTCATCCCCTTGGCCGCCTCCGCCGTGGCCAGGCAGGCGCCGATGGGGAAGCCGCCGCCCAGCGCCTTGGCCACCGCCATGATGTCCGGCGCCATGCCGGCCCATTCGTGGGCCCACAGCTTGCCGGTGCGGCCCATGCCGCACTGGACCTCGTCGAAGATGATCAGGACGCCGGTCTCGTCGGCCTTCTGACGCATCCAGCGCAGGGTCTCGACCGGGGTTTCACGGCACCCGCCCTCGCCCTGGACCGGCTCCAGGATGATGGCCGCCGTGGTCGGATTGTCGAACGCCGCCTCCAGCGCCGCCTGGTCGCCCCAGGTCAGCTGGTGGAAGCCCTGCATCGGCGGGCCGAAGCCTTCGGTGTAGTTCGGATTGGCCGCCGCATTGATGGCGCCATAGGTGCGGCCGTGGAAACTGCCGTCAAAGCCGTAGATGTCGATCCGCTCAGGCTGGCCGTTGGCGACATGATGCTTGCGAGCCGTCTTCAGGGCGCATTCGACGGCCTCGGTGCCCGAGTTGGTGAAGAAGACCACATCGGCGAACGACTTGTCGCACAGGGCGTCAGCCAGGGCCTCCTGGCCCGGGATGCGGAAGATGTTGGACACGTGCCACAGCTTCTCGGCCTGGTCCTTGACCGCCTGGACCAGCACCGGATTGGCGTGGCCCAGGGCGTTGGTCGAGATGCCCATGACGCAGTCCAGATATTCGGTCCCGTCACGCCCCCACAGCCGGGCGCCCTGGCCACGCTCCACCTCCAGCGGCGCGCGGTTGTAGACACCCATCAGATGGTCGGACATGTCGGTCTCCAAAAGCGAGACGGCCCCGGCGCCGGGGCGTCGGGACCGCGTTTCAAGGGGTCAGGCCTTGTCGGACTCTAGCGGGGCCTAGTCAACACCGGCGCCAAGGCGGCCGCTCTCCGAAGCTTCAGCGATCAGCTTCCTCACGGCCTCTTGCTGATCTGGCCGCAAGCACCTCAGAGGCAGGACGTGGTTTCGACTCGGCAGGACCGCGAAAATGATGCGGTCCCTCTCTTCGACGACCCTCACGACGGCACGCCAATCCAATGACTGCGTGCTCAAGGCATGCTCGATCCGCAGTCCCGTCTCATCAAGCACCCATCGGCTCGGCGCATCACCCAGAGGGGCGGCGCGTGCGGCCTTGGAAATGCGACGGTTGGCGATCAGCGACAACGCGATGACTCCGACGATCATGGCGTAGAAGCTGACCAGCAGCCACAGATTCCGATCGATGTCGAACGGCCAAAGGATCAGCGCGGCAGTGGTCACGAACGTCGCCGCGAGCCAAAGGCGCACGGCGAGTCCCCAAGTCCGCACGACGGGCCACGCGGCCAGGACCAGCCTCATTTCGTGCGGCGTCTGCCGGACATCCTCAACGACAATCACACGTTCACTCCCGATCTCGAAGCAGGACGTCGAGATTATGCGCCAGATCACCCTTGCCCATCGTCTCGACCCGCTCCAGGCCCAGCCAGGCGGCCATCCGGTTCAGTTCGGCCGCCAGCCGCGCCGCCGTCTCAGGCCTGGTCTGCTCCTCGCGCCACGCCGCCTGAACCCGCAGCACCCCCGCCTTGCGGTCGGCCTTCAGATCGACGCGCGCCGTGATCGCATCGTCCTCCAGGAAGGGCAGGACGTAATAGCCGTGGCTGCGCTTCTCGGCCGGGGTGTAGATTTCCAGCCGCACCCTGACCCCAAACAGCCGCTCGGTCCGGTCGCGGGTCCAGATCAGGTTGTCGAACGGCGACAGCAGGGCCTGGGCCGCGACCCGCCGCGGCCGTTTCGCCTCGGGCCACAGATAGGCGGGATGTCGCCAGCCGCGCACCGTCACCGGCGTCAGCTCGCCGGCCTCGACCAGGTCGCGCACGGCCTGCCGCGCCAGATCGACCGGCAGGCGGAAATAGTCCCTCAGGTCCGGCTCGGTCGCCACCCCCAGGGCCCGCGCAGACATCCGCACCAGTTCGCGGCAGGCCCGGCCTTCCGTCGGTGTCGGGGTGTCCAGAACGGCGCGCGGCAGGACCCGGTCGGTCAGGTCATAGACCCGTTCGAACCCGCGCCGGGTCTTGGTCGTGATCTCCCCGGCCCAGAACAGCCATTCCAGCGCCCGCTTGCCGTCCGACCAAGCCCACCAGCCGGGCGCGCCCCTGGGCCCTTCGGCGAAATCGCCGCCGACCACCGGCCCGCGCCGCTCGATCTCGGCCAGCACCCGCTCGATGTGATCGCGGCGTTCGCGCCCGAAGCGGGCCAGGCCGGTCCACATCTGACCGCCGCGCGCCCGCGCCATGCGCCAGCGCATCAGGGGCTGGGTCTCGACCGGCATCAGCGAGGCCTCATGGCCCCAGTATTCGAACAGGCTGGGCCTGCGCCCCCAGGCCTCGGTCTTCAGCGCCTCGCGCGGATAGGCGCCCAGCCGCGAGAAAGGCGGCAGATAGTGGGTGCGGCTGACCACATTGACGCTGTCGATCTGGATCACGCCCAGGCGTCGGGCGATGTCCTTCACCTGGCGGGCGCCCGGCGTCTCGGGTCGGGCCTTGGCGAAGCCCTGCGCCGCGAGGGCCATGCGGCGGGCGAGGTCGGCGCTGATTCCCTCGACCGCCATCCGGCCTAGCTCTTCAGCCGCCAGCCCGAGCGAAACACCGCCCAGCAGGCGACGGCCAGCAGCACCGTCAGGGCGCCGGTCATGGCCACGCCGATGGCCAGGCTGCCTTCCGAATGGACGATGAAGCCCGAACGGAAGCCGTCGATCAGATAGAAGAAGGGGTTGAAATGGCTGATGGCGGTGAACGGCTGGGGCAGGCGCTCGACCAGGTAGAAGGCCCCCGACAGGAAGGTCATCGGCATGACCACGAAATTCTGCACCGCCGCCAGATGGTCGAACTTCTCGCTCCACAGGCCGGCGAAGACCCCGACCATCCCCATCAGCAGACAGGCCGACAGGCCGAACCAGACGATGGCGAACAGGTTGGCGACATGCAGGGGCGCGAACGGCAGGACACAGACCGCCGTCACCAGTCCGACCGCCAGGCCGCGCGTCGCCGCTCCCAGCGAAAAGCCGATGGTCAGTTCCAGCGGGCTCAGCGGCGGTGTCAGGAAATCGGTCGCCGTGCCCATGATCTTGGCCTGGATCAGGCTGGAGGAGGCGTTGGCGAAGGCGTTGTTCAGCATCGCCATCATGATCAGACCCGGAGCCACGAACTCGGCGAAGGGAACACCCGCCAGCGGCGGCCGGCTGCCCTTCAGCGCCACCACGAAGACCAGCATGTAGAGCAGGGTGGTGACCACCGGCGCCGCCACCGTCTGGGCCCCCACCTTCCAGAACCGCCGCACCTCGCGCAGATACAGGGTCCGCACTCCGATCCAGTTGATGCCGTCGTAGCGGCGCGGTTGGGGCGGCGTGGCGATGTCGGTCATGGCCTGGCAGATGCCCCCTGCGGCCGGCGCACGCAAGCGGTCCGGGCCGATCCCGCGCCAGGATTCAACATCTGGATTCTGTGGACAGGCTGATTCGCATATCTTGCGGTCGTTAGGCAGTGGTTTACGATTAGTGGTGGGTCGGCGGCTCGGAAGCGGCTGCCAGGCGCCATATGTTGAATCGCTGCGCCGGGAGGGCGTCATGACCGCAGGCTGGACAGAAGACCGGGTGGGCACGCTGAAGAAGCTGTGGCTGGAAGGCCAGTCGGCCAGTCAGATCGCCAAACAGCTGGGCGGCGGCGTCACCCGCAACGCCGTCATCGGCAAGGTTCACCGCCTGGGCCTGTCGGGCCGGGCCACACCCTCGCAGCCGGCGCGCACCACCTTCC
Organism: Brevundimonas sp.; assembly: GCF_019636155.1. Lineage (GTDB taxonomy): Bacteria > Pseudomonadota > Alphaproteobacteria > Caulobacterales > Caulobacteraceae > Brevundimonas. Next base: position 197,669 of record NZ_JAHBYB010000005.1, read on the forward strand.
GCCCGGCGCGGCCGCGTCCGACCCCGGCCGCCGCCCAGGCCCCCTCGGCCCCGCGCCGGATCGAGGCGGCCCAGCCGCGTCCCGCCGCTCCGACGGTTCCGACGCCCATGCCCGACCTGCCGGGCACGGCCACGGTCATGACCCTGGGCGCCCATATGTGCAAATGGCCGATCGGCGATCCGTCCTCGACCGAGTTCAGCTTCTGCGGCCGCCGCGCCTCCGAAGGCGTCTATTGCGTCGAGCACGCCCGCGTCGCCTATCAGCCCCAGGTCAAGCGCGGGGGCAAGGACGGGGGCGCCGAACTGGCCCGCTCGCTGCGGCGCTACATTTAAGGGCCCTATCGCTCGCAACGCGGTCGCTCGCTGCTTGAGGGGATGTTTCTTGCCCTATCGCTCGCGACGCGGTCGCTTGCTGCTTGAGGGCGCGCGCGAAGACATCGGCCGTCACGCGGTCGTAACAGACGCTCCGTAAGGGGCGCACCTCCCCCTCGCCGGTCCGCGCAAGCGGCTGGCGAGAGTCCGGGGGCGGGGCTGCGGTTCTCCGGGTTGACGCAGCCTCGACCGCCCCTCCACCGAACATGGGCCGGCCCCGTGACCGAACCGGTCACGAACTGGCGGCGAACCGGCGTCCGCCCTCCGGGCCCGGCTGGGAGGCGGGCTGCAGGTCGGGGCCCGGAGTCTCGTCCCGGTCGGGCAGGTCAGGCGGTCCGCGCCGCAGCGGCCCGCTCCACCAGCACAGGCCCAGGGCCAGGGCCAGCAGCAGGCAGTTGCCGACAAACGGCGCCGGCTCGAGCCATTCATACAGGGCCACCCCGATCACCGGCGGCGCCAGGAAGCCCAGGCCGGCCAGCGACATCATCAGCCCGGCCACCGCCCCCTGTTCGTGCGGCTCGACCGACAGGGACGATCCGGCGGTGAAGCCGGGTCGGGCGAAGCCGACGCCCATCGACATCACCCCATAGCCGACGACGGCGCCATAATAACCGGCCCCCAGAACGCTGATGACGTTGCCCGCCAGCGCCAGGCCGGCGCCCCAACGCAGCAGGTCGCGCGGCTGCATCTTCAACAGGGGGATCAGACCCCACTGAACCATCAGCGTCCCGACGGCGCCGGCGAACATGGCGATGGCGATGAACGGTTGGGCCTGGCCGATGCTGACGCCCGAACCGGCCATTTCATCGATGACATGGAAGCCCAGGACCGAGATGTTCACCGCCTGGGCCGAGACGATCAGCAGGCCGAAAAGCATATAGTCGCGGATGCGCGGGTCCTTCCAAAGCCCGCGGCTGGCCCTGGGGGCCTTGGCGGTAGGAATGCGCACGACGCCGCCGCTGGGCAGTTTGCGCCAGACAACCACCAGCACGGCCGCCGCGATCAGGGCGAAGGCGTAGAGCGGCCCCGCCAGTCCGACGATCGGCAGGACGAAGACCGGCGCCAGGACCGGCCCGATCACCGTGCCCAGTCCCTGGGCCGAGGCCAGCAGCGACATGGACTGGGTGCGGGTCTGGGCCGTGGTCCGGTCGGCGACATAGGCCTGGGACGCCACCGGGGCGGCCGAGCCGAACAACCCATAGACCCCGCGCGCCGTCGCCATCAGGCCGAAGGCCACCAGGGGCGCCAGCCAGCCCTCCAGCCCCGCCGTGGCCGCGACGCCGAAGCCGGTCATGGAGACGATGAAGCCGCCCAGTCCGATCATCATCACCCGCTTGCGCCCCAGCCGGTCCGACAGCCGCGCCCAGAAGGGCGACACCAGGGTCCAGATCAGGGCCGACAGGGCGAAGGCGCCGGCCACCAGGGTGTCGACCAGGCCGAACTGCCGCCCGATCGCGGGCAGGACCGACTGCAGCCCCATATTGCCCGCCGAAGCGATCAGGCTGACGGCGAACAGGATCATGAAGGCGGACGAGGTCGGTCGCATGGTCCCGACTTTGGCGGCCTTCCCGCCGAAAGCAACCTCAGCCGGCGGTCTTCAGCCGGTCCAGCACCGTCTCGATGACCCGCCGATAGACCCGGGCCAGGGCCTCGATCTCGGCCACAGGCGCGCGCTCGTCCACCTGATGCATGGTCTGGCCGACCAGGCCCAGCTCCAGCACCGGCGCCATGGCGCGGATGAAGCGGGCGTCCGAGGTGCCGCCGGTGGTCGAGGCCTCCGGCCGACGCCCGGTCTCGGCCTCGACCGCGTCCTGCACCGACGTCACGAAGGGTCCTATGGGGGTCAGGAAGGCCTCGCCGGAACACAGGTGCTCCAGGGTGATCTGAAGCCCCGACGCCGCCTGTTCGGCCCCCGCCTCGCGGTTCAGCCAGTCGATCAGGCCGTCGCCCGTCTGGGCCGGGTTGAAGCGGATGTTCAGGCGCGCCGTCGCCTCGGCCGGGATCAGATTGGTCGCCGGATTGCCCACGTCGATGGTGGTGATCTCCAGGTTCGACGGCTGGAACTCGGGATAGCCATCGTCCAGCACATGGGCATCGAGACGCGCCAACAGCCGCGCCAGAACCGGAACCGGATTGGCCGCCCGGTCCGGATAGGCGACGTGCCCCTGTTTGCCGCGCACGGTGATCCAGCTGTTCAGCGAGCCGCGCCGCCCAATCTTGATCGTGTCGCCCAGGGCCTGCTGCGACGACGGTTCGCCGACCACGCAGGCATCGATCACCTCGCCCTCGGCCCTCAGGGCCTCGACCACCCGCTTGGTGCCGTGCAGGGCCGGGCCTTCCTCGTCCCCGGTGATCAGGAAGGACAGGGAACCGGCCGGTTCGCCCTCGGCCAGCAGTTGCGACACGGCCGCGACCCAGGCGGCGATCCCGCCCTTCATGTCCACGGCGCCGCGGCCATAAAGGACGCCGTCGCGCACCTCGGCCTCGAACGGCCCGGCGGTCCAGGCGGTCTCGGCCCCGGCCGGCACCACGTCCGTATGGCCGGCGAAACACAGGTTGGGGCCCACCGTCCCGCGCCGGGCATAGAGGTTCTCGATCCCCTCGAACGGCAGGCGCCGACAGGCGAAGCCCAGGCCGGTCAGAATCCGTTCCAGACTGTCCATGGCGCCGGCGTCCGCCGGGGTCACCGAGGGCCGGCGGATCAGGTCGCGGGTCAGGTCGACGGGATCGATGATGACGCTCATGGACCTATGCTTTAGGAGGAACCTCCCCGCGCGAGAAGAGCCATGCCCCGGATCGACATCGACGCCGCCCCGACCGGCCACGGGACATCCTATCCCGAACCGTTCGACGCCCCGTGCCGGGCGCGCCGCCGCTGGCGGCTGGGTGATGCGGCCGGGCTGAGCCAGTTCGGGGTCAATCTGCTGAAGCTGCCGCCCGGCGCCTGGTCCAGCCAGAGACACTGGCATGTGCATGAGGACGAGTTCGTCTGGGTCGTCTCCGGCGAGGTGATCCTGATCGAAGACGGCGGCGAGACGGTGCTGACGGCGGGCGATTGCGCGGGTTTCAAGGCCGGCGTTCCCAACGGCCACAGGATCGAGAACCGATCCGACGTCGAGGCCGTCGTGCTGGAAGTCGGGACGCGCACGCCCGGCGGCGACGGGGCCGACTATCCCGACATCGACATGGTCCTGCCGGTCGGCGGCGACCGCTATTTCCACCGCGACGGAACGCCCTACCCCAAACATGACCGACGCACCTGAGGCGCCCGCCCCGATCACCCCGTCCGTGGCCCAGGCGGCCCACGACCCGCATGGCGACAACCCCTGGCGCCTGAACGATTTCCGCCTGCTGTGGGGCGGGCGGCTGACCGCCGTCCTGGCCATCCAGGTCCAGTCGTCCGCACTGTTGTGGCAGGTCTATGAGATCGCCCGGCGCGACCATCCGATCGAACAGGCCAGCCTGTATCTGGGCCTGGTCGGCCTGGCCCAGTTCATCCCGCTTCTGGCCCTGACCCTGCCGGCCGGAGAGATGGCCGACCGGCGCGACCGCAAGACCACCGTGGCCGCCTCCATCGCCGTCGAGGGCCTGTGCGCCCTGGCCTTCCTTGGCATGGCCCTGCATGGGGCGCCGCCCCTGTGGGGCCTGCTGGCGGTGGCCTGTCTGTTCGGGGCCTGCCGCGCCTTCCTGGCCCCCGCCAGCCAGGCCTTCCTGCCCATGGTGGTCGGCCGCCGGGGCCTGCCGCGCGCCATCGCCGCCCAGTCGATCGCCTTCCAGACCGGGGCCATCGCCGGCCCGGCCCTGGGCGGGGTCATCGTGGGGGTGTCGACGCCCCTGGCCTATGGCGTCGCCCTGGCCATGTTCCTGTTCGCCCTGATCGCCTTCCTGCTGATCCGGACCAGCGGCCGGCCCCAGACGCCCGAGGCCGCCGCCGGTCGCTGGCAGGCCGTGCGCGAGGGGCTGAAATACGTCTGGACCACCAAGGTTGTCCTGGGCGCCATCTCCCTGGACCTGATCGTGGTGCTGTTCGCGGGGGTGGCCCTGCTGACGCCGATCTTCGCGCGCGACATCCTGCATGTGGGGCCGCAGGGGTTCGGCCTGCTGCGCGCCGCCTTCGGCGTCGGGGCCCTGTCGATGGCGGTCTATCTGTCGCGCTTCCCCATCGTGCGGCGCGGCGGACTGTGGATGTTCGGGGCGGTGGCCCTGTTCGGCATGGCCACCCTGACCTTCGGCCTGTCCAAGGCGGTGTGGCTGAGCGCCGCCGCCCTATTCGTCGGCGGAGCGGCCGACATGGTCAGCGTCAACATCCGCCAGACCCTGATCCAGCTGTCGACGCCGGACGGGATGCGCGGGCGGGTGTCGTCGGTGTCGATGCTGTTCATCGGCGCCTCCAACGAACTGGGCGAGGCCTATTCCGGCCTGGTGGTCCGCATCCTGGGCCCGGTCGGCGCGGCGGTGTTCGGGGGGTTCGGGGCGCTGGCGGCGACCGGGCTATGGGCGGCGATGTTCCCGGCGCTGAGGAAGGCGGATCGGCTCAGCTAGGCGGTGGTGGTCCGAACGCATTTGTTCCGGGGTCACCAGTCTGCCAGGTCGGTGATCCGCGCCAACCCGTGAAAATACCGGCCAGGAAGGGTAGCGCGGCGATGCCGAGAATGCACAGATGCATCCATTGAGGCAGGTCCGGCGCGAAGACCAGAACGGCGAGCGGGGCCAGGAGAAGGGTAGCCACGAGCAAGCCCCTGGCCAGTTCGTGACGCGCGTGGCGACCGACGTCATGCAGGCGCCTTACATAGGCCGCGAACAGGATGAACATGGCGATGGGGACGCAGGCGAACGGCGCTACCGCTAGCAGACTGGGCGCCCCGGTGATCAGCGTAGCCAACCCACGGCGGCCAGCAACAGGATCCGACGCTCCAGACGCATGTGAGCCGGTCGGCTCAGGCGTCCTTCGAAGCTGAAGATTCCGCCCGACACGATCCGCCCCTCACCACGGCCTGAAGTGCTTGCTCAGCTTCAGCCCCTGTCTCTGATAGTGGCTGCCGCCCTCGCCATACAGGCGGGTCGGTTTCTCGGTCAGGGGCTCATAGACCAGACGGGCGACGATCTGTTCGTGCTCCAACAGGAAGGGGGTGTCGTGGGTCCGCACCTCCAGCACGCCCTTCGAACCCGCCCCATGCGCCTCGTCCGTGCCGAAGCCCGGGTCGAAGAAGCCGGCGTAATGCACCCGGAACTCACCCACCGAGGGGTCGATGGGCGTCATCTCGGCGGCCTGATCGACCGGGATCTCCACCGCGTCCGAGGACGCCAGGATGTAGAACTCGCCCGGGTCCAGCAGCAGTTCGCCCCGGCGCAGCGACAGGGGCTCCCAGAAGTCGCGCGGATCGTGGCCGTCGATATTGTCCAGGTCGATGACCCCGGCGTGGCGCCGCCCGCGGAAGCCGACGACATCCCCGCCCTGCAGGTCCACCCCGACGCTGCGGGTCTCCAGCTTGGGCGGCTCGCCCGCCTTCAGCCGCAGCTGGTTCAGCCGCGTGCCCGGCCGCACCAGGATGGAGAAGGTCTGGGGCGCGATCTCCAGATACAGCGGCCCCTCATAGCCTTCGTCCACGTCGTCGAAACTGGCCCCCGCGTCGGTCAGCAGTCGCACGAAGACATCGACCCGGCCGGTCGAGCTCTTGGGATTGGCCCGCGCGATCAGGCCCCGCGGCAGCTTCAGCCGCTCCTGCAGCCGGGCGATATAGACGCAGCCCTTCTCCAGCACCACGCCGCCCGACAGGTCGATGGCGTGCATGGCCACGTCGGCGATCCTGTCCTCGACCTTGCGGCGGCCGGGCAGGAAGCTGGCCCGCACTCGCCAGGCGGTGTCGGACAGGCGCAGGTCCAGGCTGGCGGGCTGAACCTGGTCGGCGTCGAACGGCGTCTCGGCGGTGATCGCCCCGCCGGCGATCAGGGCTTCGATGGACTGGCAGGGCAGGATGCCCGGGCGGCTGGAATGAAACACGTGCATCAGGCCCGTTTACACGGTTTCGGCGGCTTTCACGCCCCCTTGGTTCGCGTCTGGCGCGGACCGGCTTGACGCGGCGGATGCAGCGGCGACCATGGCCCCATGAACAATGATCCCGCCTATGAGGCCGAGACCGAGGGCGTGCGCGTGCGCGTGCGCCCCAGCTATCTGGCCGGCCAGTCGGACCCCGAGGCCGGGCGCTGGGTCTGGGCCTATCAGGTCGAGATCGAGAACCGGCGCGAGACGGCGGTCCAGCTGGTCGCCCGCCACTGGATCATCACCGACGCCCGCGGCCAGGTCGAGGAGGTGCGCGGGGCCGGGGTGGTCGGCGAACAGCCGGTGATCCAGCCGGGCGATCGCTACGCCTACGCCTCGGGCTGCCCCCTGCCGACCCCGTCCGGCGGCATGGTCGGCAGCTACGCCATGACCGACGCCGAGGGGCGGGTGTTCGAGGCGGCCATTCCCGCCTTCAGCCTGGACGTGCCGGGCGCGCGGCGCATCCTGAACTGATCCGGCGACGCTGGAACCGGCCGCGCGCGACCTCTAGACTGGCCCGGTCATGAGCGTCGCCTTCACCCGCGAGGAAGATCTGGAAGCCACGGCGGCCGACCTGCCGGACCGGCCGGTTTCGCCGCATCCCAACTGGGTCACGGCCGAGGGCCTGGCGGCGATAGAGGCCGAACTGGCGGCCGCGCGGGCGGCCTATGCGGCGGCCCAGGCCCGGGGAGAGATCGACGCCGACCGCACGGCCATGGCCCGGGCCACGCGCGACCTTCGCTACTGGTCGGCGCGCCGGGCCTCGGCCCAGCCGGTCGAGATCGCCCCGGACGGGCGCGTCCGCTTCGGCGGCTCGGTCACCATCGAGCGCGAGGACGGCCGGCGCCGGACCTGGCGCATCGTCGGCGAGGATCAGGCCGATCCTGCGGCCGGCAGCGTCAGCCACGTCTCGCCCCTGGCCGTCGCCCTGACGGGACGCCGGGCCGGCGATGAGGTCACGGTTGCCGGACGTCCGGTGCTGATCGTCGCGGTCGACACATGATCCGCCCGTCCGATGCGGCCCGCCGCCGTCTTCCGCGTTGAGTCTCCCATGGCCCTGTTTTCCTCCGATCGTCCTGATCGCCGTTCCGAGCCGCGCCGCCCCGCCAACACGGCCGGGTTGATCGTCGCGCCCCAGCTTGAGGCGACCTGCACCATCGTCGACCTGTCCGAGACCGGCATGCGGGTCCGCCTGCACCGCCAGACGGCGCTGCCCGAGGCGGTGGTGGTGATCGACCTGGGCAAGGGGGTGGCGCACGAGGCGCGGGTGGTCCGCCGCCAGGGGCTGGAGGCCGGGCTGAAACGCCAGGGCCAAGTCGCCCTGGGCGGCCTGGTGCCCGCCCGTCTGGCGACGGCGCGCCAGGCCTGGCTGCGCGCCTCGGGCCGCTGAGGTTCGCCGGACTTCCGGTCGGGCCGGACCCGCGTCCGACCCGACCGATCCTGGCTTAGCGCAGGCTGGGGCTGTCCAGGTTGAGGTCGCTCAGCGGCACGACCTCCACACCCGGATGATCGGCGCGCAGGGCCTCCAGGAAGACCGAGGCGTCGCCAACGATGACGATGCTGGCCCGGTCGGCCGACAGGCGGTCGCGCATCACGGCCTGGATGGCGCCGGGGGTCACCCCGTTCACCTCGTCCGCATAGTTGGCCAGTTCCGACATCGGCAGCTCATAGAGCGCCAGGTCCGAGACCAGGCCGCCCAGGCCGTCCACGGTCTCCAGCGCCCGGCCGAAGCCGCCGATCAATGTGGCCTTGCGCGGGGCCATGTCGGCCTCGGTCACCGGCTCGTCGGCCAGGCGGCGGATCTGCTCCAGCATCAGGGCCGCCACCTGGGGGGCGGCGTCGTTCCGGGTCTGGGCCGAGGCGATCAGGGCCCCGTCCCCGCGCCGCGCCGACAGGCCCGAATAGGCGCCATAGCTGAGGCCGCGCTTGATGCGGATCTCCTGGCTCAGCCGGGCCGAGAAGCCGCCGCCCAGGACGGCGTTGCCGACCACGGCCGGGAAATAGGCCTCGTCCGAACGCGCCAGGCTGCGCAGGGCGGTGAAGACGGCCGCCTGGCCGGCGCCCGGCTGGTCCACCACGATCACGCGCGGCGCCACGGCCTGGCCGGCCGGATCGGCGACCGGGACGGCGGCCTGGCCCGCGGGACGCCAGTCACCGAAGGCCTGTTCGGCCAGGGTGCGGGCCTGTTCGGGGCTGATCGCGCCCGAGAAGGTCAGGACGGCGTTGTCGGGCCGATAGCGGGCGGCGTGGAAGGCGGCCATGTCCTCGCGCGTCAGGCCGGGAATGCTGGACGGGGTGCCCGAGGCGGGCCGGCCATAGGGGGCGTCGCCGAACACGGCGCGGGCGGCGGCCAGCTGGCCCACCGGCCCTGGCTGCGACAGCTGGACCCGCAGGCCGCTGAGCGCCTGCTGCTGGCGGCGGGCCAGTTCCTCTTCGGCGAAGGCCGGGTTGCGGACCAGGTCGGCCATCAGGGTCAGGGCCTGGGGGAAGACATTGGCCGGCGCATTGACCAGCACATTGGTGAAGTCCAGACCGGCCCCGGCCGAGATGTCGGCGCCCAGGCTCTCGCCCTCGCTGGCGATCTGGACGGCCGAGCGGGTGGCCGTTCCCTGGTCCAGCAGGCCGGCGGTGAAGGCCGCCGTCCCGGCCTTGCCCTCGGCGTCGGCCGAGGCCCCGGCGCGGATGCTGAGCCGGGCCGAGACCAGGGGCGCGCCCTGGGTCGGGGCGACAAGGACGCGCAGGCCGTTGGCCAGCCGCACCTCCGCCACCTGGGGCGTGGCCGCCGCCACCGGCTGGCCGGGCGCCGGCAGGGGAATGCGCTCGCCTTCGGGCGCCAGGGAGACCGGCGCCCCCGGCTGGGCCAGGTCGGCCAGCTGGATCGGGGCGGTGAAATCGTCGCGCTGGGGCGTCTCGGGATGGGCCTCGTCGGCCTGCAGGTAACGCATGGTGATGGCGCGGTCGTCGCGCAGATACTGGCGCGCCACCCGCTGGACGTCGGCGGCGGTCACCGCCTGCCAGTTGGCGATGTCGCGATCCACCGCAGTCGGGTCGCCGGTCATGATCAGGCTGTAGCCGAAGGCGAAGGCGCGGCCGTCGATGGTCTCGCGCTCGCGCAGGGTGTTGGCGATCAGCTCGTTGCGGGCCTCGGCCAGCTCGGCCTCGGTGACCGGCTGGTCGCGCAGGCGGGCGACCTCGGCGCGCAGGGCGTCCAGCCCCTGGTCGGGCGTCTTGTCGGCGTTCATCACCGCCGTGACCGACAGGGTCCCGACCTGCTGCTGCTGATAGGAGCTGGAGCTGGCGCTGGTGGCCAGCTGCTGTTCATAGACCAGGGAGCGATACAGCCGCGAGCTGTCGCCGGTCGACAATATGCCGTCCAGAACGTCCAGCGCCGCCCGGTCCGCATGGCCGTAGGGCGCGGTCGGCCAGACGATCTGGACCATCGGCAGCGGCACATTGGGGCCATAGAAGGTCGCCTCGCGCGCCGGGCCATAGGTCTCCTCGACCCGGTTGACCGGCAGGGGGCGCTCCGGCCGTTCGATGGGACCGAAATACTGGTCGATCCAGGCGTCCAGCTGGGCCTGGTCGAAATTGCCGGCGACGATCAGATAGGCGTTGTCCGGCCGATAGAAGGTCTCGTGGAAGGCCAGGACATCCGAGATGTCGGCCGCGTCCAGGTCGGCGATAGAGCCGATGCCGGGACGGCGATAGGGGCTGGTCTGGAAGGTGAAGGCCGGCGCATGCAGCCGCTGGAACCGGCCATAGGGCGTCGACAGGACGCGCAGCCGGTATTCCTCCTTCACCACGTCGCGCTCGGAATCCATCACCTCGGGATTGACCACCAGCGAGCCCATGCGGTCGGCCTCGGCGAACAGCATCCGCTCCAGGTGTTCGGCCGGGACGGTCTCGAAATAGTTGGTCAGGTCCAGATAGGTCGAGGCGTTGTTCGACCCGCCGACGTCCTCGGTCAGGCGGTCGAAGGTCTCGGGCGGCATGTTCCGCGTCGCCTTGAACATCAGGTGTTCGAAAAGGTGGGCGAAGCCCGAACGGCCTTCCGGATCGTCCTTGGCCCCGACCTTGTACCAGACCTGGACCGTCACGTTCGAAGTGTTGGGATCGCGCGAGGTGTAGACCTTCAGCCCGTTGGCCAGGGTGCGCTCCTGGAAGCCCAGGGGCGGGGCCTGGATCTGGCCCCCGGCGGCCGGGGCCGCCTGGTCGGTGACGGCCAGGGCCGAGGCTGGCAGGGCGGCGCCCAGGATCAGGGCCGAAACGGCGACGGACAGGGCCAGGCGGGTCTTCATCTTGGGGCTCTCCACGGAGGGTCGGCGCGACCCTATCAGCCGCCGCGCGGCGCGCACCTTAACGAGATTTAATGAACGGCCCCGCCTGGCGCGCTACAACGGCGTCCGGCGGGCGGGCGTCGCCTCTGCGGCGATCCCGTCCGGACGGTCTCCAATGCCGTGGCTGCGCCGGCGCAGCTGTCCGGAAACGAATAGGATCCCTGCGTATGAAACGTCTGCTCGTCGCCGGCGCCGCCCTCGGCGCCCTGATGCTCCCCGCCGCCGCCCTGGCCCATGACGGCTCGGGCCACGACCACGCCTGCCTGGACGAGGCCTGCACCATGGTCAGCCTGATCCAGGACGCCGACCCGGCCCAGCCCGGCTGGCAGGGCGTGGAGACGCCCCGCTACGGCACCTGGGGCTTCGACCTGGCCGGCCGCGACACCTCGGTAGCGCCGGGCGACGACTTCTTCCGCTACGCCAACGGCGCCGCCGTCGACGCCCTGCAGATTCCGTCCGACCGCACCAGCTACGGCTCCTTCGCCATGCTGCGCGAACTGTCGGACAACCGTATCAAGGCCATGATCGACGGCCTGGTCGCGCGCGACGACCTGACCGCCGGCTCGGACGAGGCCAAGGTGGCCGACGCCTATCGCAGCTATATGGACGAGGCCCGGATCGAGGCCCTGGACGCCCAGCCGCTGCAGCCCTACCTCGAGGCCATCCGCGCCGCCGACACCCACGAGAAGATGGCCGTCTACATGGGCACGACCCAGGGGCGCTACGGCTCGTCCATCTTCGGCACCGGCATCACCATCGACCAGAAACAGCCGACCCGCTACGTCGCCACCACGGGTCAGGGCGGCCTGGGCCTGCCGAACCGCGACTACTATCTGGACGCCCGCTACGCGGACAAGAAAGAGAAGTACGAAGCCTATATCGCCCGCATGCTGGAGATGATCGGCTGGGACGACCCGGCCGGCTCGGCCGAGGCCGTCCTGGCGTTCGAGAACCGCATCGCCGAGGCCCACTGGACCCCGATCGAGAACCGCAACCGCGACCGCACCTATAACGAATACACCCCCGCCCGCCTGGCCGAGGCGGCGCCCGGCTTCGACTTCGCCGGCTATCTGAACGCCGCCGGCCTGGGCTCGATCGAGCGGCTGATCGTGCGTCAGGACACGGCCATGCCCAAGATCGCGGCCATCTACGCCGAGACCCCGATGTCGGTGATCCAGGCCTGGCAGGCCTTCCACACGGTCGACGACGCCGCCAGCCGCCTGTCGCGCCGCTTCTCGGACGCCCAGTGGGAGTTCCGCAGCCGCGACCTGTCGGGCCAGCCGGAACAGCGCGCCCGCGACAAGCGCGGCGTCAGCTTCGCCGAGGGCGCCCTGGGCGAGGCCATGGGCCGGATGTATGTCGCCGAATATTTCCCGCCCGAATCCAAGGCCAAGATGGAGGAGCTGGTCGCCAACCTGCGCCGCGCCCTGTCGCACCGTATCGACAACCTGAGCTGGATGGGCGACGAGACCCAGGCGGCGGCCCAGGAGAAGCTGGAGAAATTCACCGTCAAGATCGGCTATCCGAACAAGTGGCGCGACTATTCGGGCCTGGAGATCCGCCCCGACGACCTGTTCGGCAATGCCGAGCGCATCGGCCTGTTCAACTGGCGTTTCCAGCTGAACCGGATGAACGGCCCGGTCGACAAGGACGAATGGGGCATGACGCCCCAGACGGTGAACGCCTATTACAACTCGGCCAATAACGAGATCGTCTTCCCCGCCGCCATCCTGCAGCCGCCCTTCTTCGACCCCGACGCCGACCCGGCCATCAACTACGGCGGCATCGGCGGGGTGATCGGCCACGAGATCGGCCACGGCTTCGACGACCAGGGCTCCAAATCGGACGGCGACGGGGTGCTGCGCAACTGGTGGACGCCCGAGGACAAGGCCAATTTCGAAGCCCTGACCGTGCGGCTGGGCGCGCAGTATGACCAGTTCGAGGTCCTGCCCGGCTATCACGTCCAGGGTGGGCTGACGATGGGCGAGAACATCGGCGACGCCGCCGGCGTGGCCGTGGGCCTGGACGCCTACCACCTGTCGCTGAACGGCCAGGCCGCGCCGGTTCTGGACGGCCTGACGGGCGACCAGCGCTTCTTCCTGGGCTGGGCCCAGGTGTGGCAGTCGAAATACCGCGACGAGGCGCTGAAGCAGCAGGTCGCCACCGACCCGCACAGCCCGGCGGTGTTCCGCGTCATCGGCCCGCTGCGCAATGTCGACGCCTGGTATGACGCCTTCGACGTCCAGCCGGGCGCGGCCTACTACCTGCCGCCGGAACAGCGCGTCCGCATCTGGTAGGGAACGGTCGTCGGATCACGACCACGGAGGGGCGGCGTCTGCACGGACGCCGCCCTTCTGCTATGGAAGGTCGGATGTCGGAGAGCGCGGTGACGAACAGGCTGATCCTGGTGGGCCAGGTGGCGGGCGGTTTCGGGGTCCGGGGCGAGGTGCGGGTCACGGCCTATACCGCCGACCCTCTGGCCCTGACCGCCTATGGGCCGCTGCTGCGCGCCGACGGCACGGTCGGCCTGACCCTGACCCAAGCCCGGCCCGACAAGGGCGGCCTCGTCGGCCGCGCGTCCCAGGTCGCCACCAAGGAGCAGGCCGACGCCCTGCGCGGGCTGAAACTCTATGTCCCGCGCGACCGTTTCCCCGAACCGGACGAGGACGAATTCTACCTGGCCGACCTGATCGGGCTGGAGGCGCGCGACGCCGACGACGCCGTGATCGGCATGGTGAAGTCGGTCCAGAATTTCGGGGCGGGCGACATGCTGGAGATCGCCCCCGCCTCTGGCGGGGCGACCTGGTATCTGCCCTTCACGCGCGAGGCGGCGCCCCAGGTGCGCGCCGCCCAGGGCTGGCTGCGGGTCCTCCGGCCCGCCGAGGTCGGCGAGCCGGAGCCCGGCTGATCCGCCGGATCAGCTGTTGTCTTCGACCGGGGCGTCGGGGCCGTTCTTCTTGATCGAATCGATCGCGTTCTGGGCCGAGGATTTCGAGCTGTAGCCCTCGGTCGAGAACATCACCTCGCTGTTGTATTTGAAGCGGACGCGGAACTCCCCCGCCTTGTCCTTGTAGATCTCGAACTTGTGGGCCACCGGCGCCTCCTGAAACCAACGCTGAAGGTTGCAGGTTTCCTTGGCTTCCGTCGTCCGTCAAGCGGCAGGAGCCTGATCGGCCTTCGTCCGTTCCGAATCCATGCCCTCCAGCGTCATCCGGCGTTTCAGCTACGATCCCGCCGCCCATCGGCTGCGGATCGTCTTCGTCTCGGGCGACGTCTATGACTATGAGGCCGTGCCGCCCCAGGTGGTCGAGGCCTTCCGCGCGGCGGGGTCCAAGGGGCGCTTCTTCGGGCCCAACATCCGGGATCGATACCGCCATCGCCGCGTCGCCCGCGGCGCGGATCAGCCGGCGTCCGGCTCGGCGCACACCGCCCGGAAGCCCGCCGCGGCGAACCGCACCATATAGGCCCCGGCCGTCTCCAGGTCGCCCGACCGGCACAGGCCGTTCGACAGACGGTCCAACCGCCCCGTCTCGCCCAGGGTCAGGGTCAGGGCCCCCGACAGGTTGTGATAGGCCCAGTAGAGGTCGACGTCGCGCGCGTGCGGCATGATCTGTTTGATCAGTTCGATCAGGCGTCGGATGGCCGGGTCGAAATAGCGGGCCATGGTCTCGCCCCCAAAGGCGGGGTTGGCGTTGGTCTGGGCCACCAGGGCGGCATAGTGTTTCCAGCCGGGTCCGCCCTTCAGCGACCACTGGAACGGCGGCTGCAGGAAGGCCTCGAACAGCCCTTCCAGGGTCATCTGGTCGCCGGCGGCCTGGGCGTAGCGGTTGATCGCATCGACCCGTTCGTTGTTCCAGATCGCCGCCCGGCGCAGGAAGACCGCGTCGAACAGCCCTTTCTTGGCGGTGAAATAATAGTGGACCAGGGCCGTATCGACCCCCGCCTCGCGCGCCACCTCGCGGATGGTGACGCCGTAAAAGCCGTGCTTGGAGAACAGGTCCTCGGCCGCGTCCAGGATCGATTCGCTGGTGTCGCCCCCGCCCCCGGCCTTGCGGGGACGGCCTCGGCGGGCGGGCGTGGGCGGGTCGGGCTGGCTCATGCCACAGCCTTAAGCGGTCCGGCCGCCGCTGTGCAACGGCGCCACAGCAGGCCCTTAACCGGCGCCGCCCCTCCCCCTGTCATTTGACAGATGGCGGAATGGCGATCAGGTTCCCAGAAAATCATTGAACGCTGAATAAAAGCGTCAACGGAAACACCGGGACCGAGGAGCTGCCCCATGAAAAGATTCGTCAAATGCGCCCTGCTGGCCAGCGTGGCCCTGAGCGCCGTCTCCACCTCCGCCCTTGCCCAGGACGCCCTGACCCAGGAGCCCCAGGCTTCGGCCCTTGATGACGTCGTGGTCACGGCCCGTCGCCGCGAGGAGAGCCTGCAGGACGTGCCGGTGGCCGTCACGGCCGTCTCGGGCGAACAGTTGGAAGCCAAGGGCGCCATCGACATCACTGAACTGGCCCGATCGACCCCCAGCCTGACGCTGAACGCGGCGCGCGGGTCGAACTCGACCCTGATCTCCTTCATCCGCGGCGTCGGCCAGCAGGATCCCCTGTGGGGCTTCGAGCCGGGCGTCGGCCTTTATCTCGACGACGTCTATGTGGCCCGCCCCCAGGCGGCGGTCCTGGACATCTTCGACGTCGAGCGGATCGAGGTTCTGCGCGGGCCCCAGGGCACCCTGTACGGCCGCAACACCATCGGCGGCGCCATCAAATACGTGACCCGGCGCATCGACGCCGACTCGCCCGAGGGCTCGATCCGCGCGTCCTACGGCAGCTATAACCAGCGCGACGTGGTCGCCAGCGTGGAACTGCCGCTCAGCGACACCCTGGGCGTCTCCGGTTCGTTCGCCCGCTACCTGCGGGACGGCTTCGGCGAGAACCTGAACACCGGCCACGAGCACTACAACAAGGACGTCACCGCCGCGCGCCTCAGCGTCGAATGGGCGCCGACCAGCGATCTGTTCTTCCGCCTGTCGGGTGATGTCGTCCAGGACGATTCCAACGCCCGTCACGGTCACCGCGAAGTCGCGCCGATTCCGGCCGACGTCTATGACACCTATGCCGGCGCCGGCGACGCCAACCGCGTCCTGGCCGGCGGGGTCTCCCTGACCGGCGAATGGAACGCCAGCGACAGCCTGACCTTCAAGTCGATCACCGCAATCCGCAGCGGCTCGACCCGCGGCAACATCGACTTCGACAACCTGCCGCAGCCGATCCTGGACATCCCGGCTCGTTATGACGACGAGCAGTTCAGCCAGGAATTCCAGATGCTGTTCAGCGGCGACCGCTGGAACGGCGTCGCCGGCGTCTATTACATGGACGCCAAGTCCTCGGGCGCCTTCGACACCGTGGTCGGCCTGTATGACGCCAATATCGTCTTCGCCCTGCCGCCCGGCACCTTCCCGGTCGGCCTGACGACCCTGACCTCCGGCTCGGTCGACACCGAGAGCTTCGCCATCTTCGGCGACTTCAGCTTCGACATGACCGACGCGCTGTCGATCTCGGTCGGCGGCCGCTGGACCCGCGATGACAAGACAGGCAGCGTTTTCCGCCAGCAGTACGCCGGCATCCGCAGCCCCGATTTCGGCAATACGGGGGCCGTCGTCCTGGGCGCCCCGCGGACCAACTACACCGCCTCGCGCACCTTCGAGGAATTCACCCCTCGCGCCTCGATCAGCTACAAGTTCAGCCCCGAGATGACGGCCTATGCCTCGTGGAGCCGCGGCTTCAAGTCGGGCGGGTTCGACATGCGCGGTGACGCCGTCTCCTATCCGGACACGGTCAACGGCTATGATCCGGAAACGGTCGAGACCGTCGAACTGGGGCTGAAGGGCTCCCTGATGGATCGGCGCCTGACTTTCGCCACCGCGATCTTCGACTCGCAGTACAAGGATCAGCAGATCACGACCCAGTATCCGGGAACGGGCGGCGTCATCGCCTCCGTGGTCGATAACGTCGGCTCCTCCTCAATCCGCGGCTGGGAATTCGAGGGCCGCTTCCGCGTCACCCCGAACCTGACCCTGAACGGCTCGCTCAGCTATATCGATGCTCAGTTCGAGGAGTTCCTGGCCTATATTCCGACCGGCGTGCTCAACACCTCCTGCCCGACCCTGCCGGGCTGCTTCATCGACGTCTCCGACACGCGCCACTTCCAGAACACGCCGGAATGGACCGGGTCGATCGGGGCCAACTACACCTGGTACATGGGCGACGGCTCGACGATCTCCTTCCTGCCGTCGGCGGCCTATCGCGGCGCCTATCAGCAGTTCGAGACTCCCGCGCCGCTGCTGGACCAGCTGGACAGCTACTGGATCTATGACGCCAGCATCGTCTGGACCTCGTCGAACGACCGGCTGACCTTCGGCGTCCACGGCAAGAACCTGAGCGACGAGCGCTACAAGATCGGCGGCTACAGCTTCCCCGGCGCCCTGACCGGCGACTCGCTGATCGCCTTCTACGGCGCGCCGCGTACGGTGACGGCTACCCTGGGCGTCAAATTCTGATTCCAATGACCTCCTGAGCCTGACAGGGCGGCGGTTCGAACGGGCCGCCGCCCTTTTTCTTTGTTCCCGCGTCGCGCCGACGCTACCGTCCGCATCAAGACCGAGGGGGAAATCGCCATGACCGACCAGGCCGCGCCGACCGAGCGTCCGGGCTACCGCTTCTATGTGCTGGGGGTGCTGATCCTGATCTACATGCTGAACTTCCTGGATCGGCAGATCATCGGCATCCTGGCGGCGCCCCTGAAGGCGCATTTCAACCTCACCGACACCCAGTTCGGCCTGCTGGGCGGCATCGCCTTCGCCTCGGTCTATTCGACCCTCGCCATTCCCCTGGCCTGGCTGGCCGACCGGTTCAGCCGGGTCTGGATCATGACCGGCGCCCTGGCGGTATGGTCGGGCTTCACCGCCCTGTGCGGCGTCGCCGGCTCGTTCGGCCAGCTGTTCCTGTTCCGCATGGGCGTGGGGGTGGGCGAGGCCGGCGGCGTTGCCCCGGCCTATTCCCTGATCGCCGACTATTTCCCGCCCCACCAGAGAGCGCGAGCCCTGGCCGGCTTCGCCTTCGGCATTCCGCTGGGCACGGCGGCGGGCACCCTGGTGGGCGGCCTTCTGGCGGCGCGCTACGGCTGGCAGACCGCCTTCATCGTCGTCGGCCTGCTGGGCCTGGTGGTGGCGCCCGTCCTGCGGCTGACGGTGCGCGACCCGCGCCGCGGCGCCCATGACATCGTCCGCTCCGCCCCGGCCGAAACGTCCCTGGCGCCGCCCGCGACAACGGCCGGCAAGGGCTGGCTGGCGGGCCAGATCGCCCTGGGGCTGGGCGCGGCCCTGATGCTGCTGGCGGCGGCGGGCCGGTTCGGTGGACTGGAGATCGGCAATCCCCTGGTCCTGGCCTTCGGCGGCGGCCTGTGCCTGGTCATCTCGGCCTCCTTCTTCATCGCCCGGCGCACCTGTGCGGTGATCATGCCCAAGCCCAGCTTCTGGCTGATGGCCCTGGGCGCGGCCTCGTCCTCGGTGTGCGGATACGGGGTGGCCGGCTGGCTGCCCCTGTTCTTCATGCGCAGCTTCGACCTGACCCTGACCCAGGTCAGCTGGTACTATTCCGGCATCGCCCTGATCGGCGGCCTTCTGGGCATCTGGCTGGGCGGTGTGGTCGCCGACCGGCTGTCGCGGCGGGGCAAGGGCGCCTATCCCCTGACCCCGGCGATCGCCTTCCTGATCTCGGCGCCCCTGTTCCTGGCGGCGATGAACTCGCCCTGGATCATCGGTCTGGTCCTGCCCGGCGGCGGCACCCATTTCCAGCAGCTGGCCCTGGCCTTCCTGATCTTCCTTCTGCCCACCGGCCTGAACCTGGCCTGGCTGGGGCCGGTGACGGCGGCAGTGCAGCATCTGGTCCCGGCGCCGATGCGCTCGACCGCCTCGGCCCTGTTCCTGCTGTTCAACAACCTGCTCGGCATCGCCGTGGGCTTCTACTATTTCGGCTGGATGAGCGACCTTCTGGCCCCCCGCTTCGGCGACGAGAGCCTGAGGTGGGCCATCTACACCGGCATGGGCTTCTACCTGACGGCCTCGGTCCTGCTGATCGCCGCCTCTAGGACGCTGAAGCGCGACTGGGTCGACTGAGGGCGCGGCTGCCGGTTGCACCTGCGAAGGCGGCGCGCCTATAAGCGGGCCCGACCTTCCTCCCCAATCGGCGGCGACCCCATGAACATCCACGAATACCAGGCCAAGCAGCTTCTGAAGGGCTATGGCGCCCCCGTCGCCGACGGGGTGGCCATCACCGCCGCCGACCAGGCCGAGGCGGCGGCGAAACAGCTGCCCGGCCCCCTGTATGTCGTGAAGTCCCAGATCCACGCCGGCGGGCGCGGCAAGGGCCGGTTCAAGGAGCTGGGCGCCGAGGCCAAGGGCGGCGTGCGCCTGGCCAAGTCGGTCGAAGAGGCCGTCGCCAACGCCCGCGAGATGCTGGGCAACACCCTGGTCACCGCCCAGACCGGCCCCGCCGGCAAGCAGGTCAACCGCCTCTATATCGAGGACGGCGCCGACATCGACCGCGAACTGTATTGCTCCCTGCTGGTCGACCGGGCCACGGGCCGGGTCTCCTTCGTGGTCTCGACCGAGGGCGGCATGGACATCGAGGCGGTGGCCCACGACACCCCCGAGAAGATCGTCACCGTCGACATCGACCCCGAGGCGGGCGTGACCCCGGCGAACGTTGCCGAGATCAATGCGGCGCTGAAGCTGGACGGGGCCGCGGCCCAGGACGGCGAACACCTGTTCCCGACCCTCTATCGCGCCTTCGTCGAGAAGGACATGAGCCTGCTGGAGATCAACCCGCTGATCGTCATGACCAACGGCCGCCTGCGGGTGCTGGACGCCAAGGTCAGCTTCGACGGCAACGCCCTGTTCCGCCACCCCGACATCCGCGAACTGCGCGACGAGACCGAAGAGGACGCCAAGGAGATCGAGGCCTCCAAATGGGACCTGGCCTATGTCGCCCTGGACGGCAACATCGGCTGCATGGTCAACGGCGCCGGCCTGGCCATGGCGACCATGGACATCATCAAACTGTACGGAAAAGAGCCCGCCAACTTCTGCGACGTCGGCGGCGGCGCCAGCAAGGAAAAGGTCGCGGCGGCCTTCAAGATCATCACCGCCGACCCGGCCGTCCAGGGCATCCTGGTCAACATCTTCGGCGGCATCATGCGCTGTGACGTCATCGCCGAAGGCGTGGTCGCGGCGGTCAAGGAAGTCGGGCTGAAGGTGCCCCTGGTCGTCCGGCTGGAGGGCACCAACGTCAACGAGGGCAAGCGCATCCTGAACGAATCCGGCCTGGCCATCACCGCCGCCGACGACCTGGACGACGCCGCCCAGAAGATCGTCGCGGCCGTCGGCTGAGCCATCTGGCGCGGACCTTTTCGACCGTCCGGCAAACAACCGTATCGCTGAACCCGGCAGGCCCCACGCCTTCGTCACGGATTGTGTGTTACACATAACCCGTGTAACCTGTGGTCATGACCCGCAACCTGACCCTCGCCATCGACGACGCTCTGCTGGACAAGGTTCGGGTTCTGGCCGCCATGAAGCGGACCAGCGTCAACGAGATGGTGCGCGGCTTTCTGCAGCGCGCGGTCGAGGAGGAGCAAGAGGCCGACGAGGCGCGCGAGGCCCTTCTGAAGCTTATCGACGAGTCGGAAGGTCGCGGCGGCGAAGGCTGGCGCCCCCCGACGCGCGAAGAGACCTACAGCGGCGAGCCTCGCTTTGATCGCCAATACTGACGTCTTCCTCGACACCAACGTCCTGCTCTACGCTGCGCTGGGCCGCGATCATGCGGGTCATCGGTGGCATCGCGCGCGGGAGATCGTGCTGACCCAGGACTATTGCACCTCTGGTCAGGTGCTGGCCGAGTTCTACCACAACGTGATCAGAAAGAGCGCGCGGCCGCTGTCGCCGGAAAAGGCCCGTGAATGGGTTCGGGTGGTGGCCATGAAGCCTTGCCAGCCGATAACACCGGCCGTGGTGCTGGACGGCATCGCCTTATCGCACCGCTACCAGATCAGCTATTGGGACGGCGCCGTCATCGCCGCCGCCGAACGCCTGGGTGCGCGCATCGTCTATTCCGAAGATCTGAACCACGGCCAGACCTATGGGTCGGTCCGCGTCGAAAACCCTTTCCTCTCCGCCTGAAAAAGAGTCCCATGTCCATCCTCGTCGACAAGAACACCCGCGTCATCGTCCAGGGCCTGACCGGCAAGACCGGCACCTTCCACACGGAACAGGCGCTGCGCTACTACGGCACCCAGATGGTCGGCGGCGTCCACCCGGCCAAGGGCGGCGAAACCTGGCATGGGTCCGAGGGCGAGAGCCTGCCCATCTTCGCCTCGGTCGCCGAGGCCAAGGAAAAGACCGGCGCCGACGCCAGCGTCATCTATGTGCCCCCGGCCGGCGCCGCCGACGCCATCATCGAGGCGATCGACGCCGAGGTTCCCTTCATCACCTGCATCACCGAGGGCATCCCGGTCCTGGACATGGTGCGGGTCAAGGCGCGGCTGGACCGCTCGAACAGCCGCCTGCTGGGCCCCAACTGCCCCGGCATCCTGACCCCGGAAGAGTGCAAGATCGGCATCATGCCGGGCTCCATCTTCAAGAAGGGCAATGTCGGCATCGTCTCGCGTTCGGGCACCCTGACCTATGAGGCGGTGTTCCAGACCACCAACGAGGGCCTGGGCCAGACCACGGCCGTCGGCATCGGCGGCGACCCGGTCAAGGGCACGGAATTCATCGATGTGCTGGAGCTGTTCCTGGCCGATCCGAAGACCGAGTCGATCATCATGATCGGCGAAATCGGCGGCGGCGCCGAGGAAGACGCCGCCCAGTTCCTGATCGACGAAGCCAAGAAGGGCCGCAAGAAGCCGATGGCCGGCTTCATCGCCGGCCGCACGGCTCCCAAGGGCCGCACCATGGGCCACGCCGGCGCCGTCGTCTCGGGCGGCAAGGGCGACGCCGAATCCAAGATCGCGGCCATGGAGGCGGCGGGCATCCGCGTCTCTCCCTCCCCCGCCCGCCTGGGAACGACCCTGGTCGAGGTCCTGAAGGGCTGAGGCGGAGCCGTTTTCCTTCTCCCCTTGCGGGTGGAGGAAGGTCGCATGCGATCGACGACGGGTGGCCGAGCGCAGCGAGGTCGGATGAGGGATTTCTCCGGCGGGTGAGTTCGGCGTCGGATGATGGCGCCACCCCGTCTCCTCCCTGTCGCGCAGCGATGGGAAGGTGGATCGGACGCCCAGCGGCCGAGACGGAGAGGGTCTTTCGTGTCTTCCAAGAGCCCCTCCACCGCCTTCGGCGGTCCCCTCCCCATGGAATGGGGAGGAGACAAGAGGTCCGCTGCCTTCGCACGGCGTGAAACGGTTCAGCGCTCCAGCGCCTCGATCACCAGACCGTCGGTCAGAAGCTGCGGCAGGATGCGCGGCTCTGCCTGGCCCGGCCGGTAGAGCAGATACAGGGGCACGCCCGAGCGGCCGTGGCGTTCCAGTTCGCGGGTGATGGCGTCGTCCCGGCGGGTCCAGTCCCCGACCAGATAGACCGCGTTGGCCCGCTGCATCGCCTGGGCCAGGCGCGGCGACGACAGGGCGGTGCGCTCATTGATCTTGCAGGTCACGCACCAGTCGGCGGTGAAATTGACCAGCACCGGCCGCCCCTGCGCCAAGGCCGCCCGAACCGCCTGGGGCGACCAGGCCTGCGACGGCAGGGCGGTGGCAGCGCCGGGACTATCGACCGCAGAATCCGGGGCGATACGGGCGGCGGCGGCCGTCACGGCGACGGCGGCGACCAGGCTCAGGGTCGCCGCGACCGCGCTGATCACGGCGGTCCCCCCCTCGGCGCGGCGCGCCTGGTTGATCCCCACCAGCCACAGGCCGAAGGCCGCGAACAGGGCGCCGATTAGCAGCAGGCCCAGGGCCTCGGCCCCCGTCTGGCGCGCGAACACCCACAAAAGCCAGGCCGCCGTGGCGTACATGGGAAAGGCCAGGACGCCGCGCAGCCGCTCCATCCACGGGCCGGGACGCGGCAGCCGCTCCAGCAGGCCGGGCGTCAGGCTGACCGCCAGATAGGGCAGGGCCAGGCCCAGACCCAGCATCAGGAACACCGCCATGGCCGCCGGCCAAGGCATGACCAGGGCCGCCCCCAGGGCCGCGGCCATGAAGGGGGCGGTGCAGGGCGCGGCCACCACGACGGCCAGCACGCCGGTGAAAAAGGCCCCCGCCCCGCCGGGCAGGCGGCTGAGCCGGCCGCTTCCGGCGCCCTGCAATCCGGCGCCGATCCCATAGACCCCCGACAGGTTCAGTCCGACCGCCAGCATCAGCAGGGCCAGGGCGCCGGTCGCCATCGGGCTCTGCAGCTGAAAGCCCCAGCCCACGGCCTGTCCAGCCGCCCGCAGGCCCAGCAGCGCGCCCGCCAGGACGGCGAAGGCGACCAGAACCCCGGCCAGGAACATCAGCCCGTCGCGCCGCGCCTCGGCCCGGTCATGGGCGCCGCGCGCCAGGGCCGCCGCCTTCATGGCCAGCACCGGGAACACGCAGGGCATCAGGTTCAGCACCAGCCCGCCCAGCAGGGCCAGCAGGGCCGCTCGGACCAATCCTCCCAGGCTCCAGGCCCCGGATGCCGCACCCGCCGCCTCGGGGTCGGCCAGGGCGGCCCCGCCCGAGGCCCCGGCCAGGGGCGCCCCGGCCTGCGCCGTCACATACCAGCCGCCCCGGTCGGTCTGCAGCAGGCCCTCGATCCCCCCGGCCAGGGCCTCCGGCGTCAGGCCTCGCCCGGCGGTCAGGGTCAGGGTCAGCCCGTCCGGCCCCGCCACGCCCGGCTGGGCCGCCGCATGGTCGATCAGCCCGCCCTTGAACGGAAAGAACCAGGCCCATGACACCGGCCCCTCGGCCAGGGGGCCGCCGGTCGCCGACAGGGTCAGGGTCTGGCCCTCCTGGGTCATCCGCGCCTCAATCGGGGCCGGGCGCGGGGCCTGGGTCAGGGTCCGCTCCACCGCCGCCCCATGGAGCGGGTCCAGCGGCGCCGCTCCCTCGCGCACCGGCAGGTCCAGCGTCAGGGTCATCAGCTCGGGCACGCACATCTGGTCGCTGCACACCAGGAACAGGACCTCGACCTTCAGCGGCAGGGTGGTTCCGGGCCGGGCCGAGGCCGGGACCTCGATCGGGACCGGCAGATAGACGGCGCCCGAATAGCCGTAGTTCATCAGAGACAGCAGCCGCTGACGTTCCGGCGTGGGCCAGACGATCTCGCCCGCCGTCACGCCGGGCGGCAGGGTCCATTCCAGGGTCGTCGCCCCCCCGGAATCGCCCGGATTGCGCCAATAGGTGTGCCAGCCCGGCGCGATCTTCTGGCGCACGGCCACGACGGCGGTCGATCCCGGCGCAGCCCAGGCGCTCATGGGGACCAGTTCCGCCTCGATCCGCTCGCTGCGCCGCACCGCATCGGCGGCCGCGACGGGCGTGGCCACCGCGGCCGGGCTCGCCGGCGCCGTGGCCGTCGCCGGTCCCGCGCCCATCAGGCCGAGCATCAGGATCAGGGCGAACAATCGCACGGGCGGTCTCTTGGCGTCTGCGGGCGAGGGCCTCTTGAGGCCGCGCGACCTTAGCCTTCGCCGCCTCCGGCCGCCAAGCGGCCCCGTCAATTGGACGCAGCCGCGCCTGGCGTCAGCGCGACGCCGCCTCGACAAGCACCTCGGTGCGCCGCCTCAGGGGTTCGTTGACCCCCTGGCTGCGGGCGTCCAGGTCGCCGACCGCCACCAGCTCGAAGGCCGGGGCGGGCCATCCGGCCGCCGCCAGGGCCTCGGCCACGGCCCGCGCCCGCCGCTCGGACAGGGTCAGGTTGGCGTCCTGCGTCCCCGTGGCGTCGGCCAGGCCGATGACCCGCACCCGCCGGATCTCGCACCCCTGCAGCCGCGTCGCCGTCATGGTGATCGCCTGCCGCGCCGCCGGCGTCAGCCGCGCCTCCGCCTCGGCGAAATAGACCTCGAACCTCTGCGGCCCGCAGGCGTCCGGCGTCCGCACCAGCGCCTCGCGCGCCGGCGCCCCGCTGATCGTCCCGCATCCCGCCAGCAGCCCCGCCCCCGCGACCGCCGCCCACACCCCGCTCCTCATGCCTCCCTCCTCTCAATCCCAAGAAAAAGGGCGGCCCGCCATCCCGCGAGCCGCCCCGAAACTCCGAAACGCCGCTACGGCCTCAATACCGACGCTGGCCGTTTTCCCAGTAACATTCCGTCTGGCGGTTGTCGTAGCAGTAGTAGTACCGCCCCTGATTGTCGCGATAGCGCTGCTGGTTGGCGCGATCCTGCTGGGAACCGCGGATGGCGCCGGCGGCGCCGCCCACGACCGCGCCGATGGCGGCGCCACGGGCCGCATTGCCGCTGCCGGTGTTGTTGCCGATGACCGCGCCGGCGACGGCGCCGATCGCAGCGCCGGCGGCGCCTTGACGGACGGTTTCGTTGGTCCCGCCGTAACCGTAGGGGTCGCTGGCGCAGGCGGAAGCCAGAAGGCCGGCGCCGGCGATCGCGATGATGGCCGTTTTCATGGTGAGGTCCTCTTTCCCTGTTTCGCCCCGGAGGAGAGAACGCTGGATTATGGCACAGGTTCCCGCGCCTATGCGGAAGGTTAAGCCTGTATTACCATGCTCCAGCAGAGGCGGGCGACGAAGCGGCGCCTGCCTGGAGTATTCGAGGGGGTTTCTATGCGTTTTCCCGAACCCGTCCGCATGGCGGACGATGGCGATCACGGCCCAGTGTGGGCGCGCCGCAGCCGGCGGTCCAGCGGTAACCCGCTGATCGGGCTTCTGGTCACCCTTCTGGCGCTGTTCGGCGCTGTGACCCTGGTCATGTCGATCAAGGAGCGGTCGATCTCGGCGGGCGGGGCGGTGATGGACGGCTGGGTTTCCGGCGCCTGGAACGGCGTCCGGTCGCTGGCCGGCCAGGCGCCCGAGGCGGCCGAGAAGGCCGCGGACGAGGCTGGAGCGGCCGCCGCCAAGACCGGCGACGCTCTCCAGGCCGGCGCCCGTTCGGCCGCCGACGAGATCAAGAAGTCCTGATCCCGGGTCCGGGCGGAACGTCGGCGCCCGGCGCGCGTTCGGGCCGGCATGCCGACAAGCTTGACCGATAAGAAACCGGCCGCGCGAAAGGCGCGAGTCCGGCCCGTGGCGAAGGGCGAGACCCCTGCGGGCCTCGCCCGTACGCCGCATGCGCGGCTGAAGACCGTGGTGATGCTGCTGAACCCGTTGTCGGGCAGCGTCGGGCCCAAGGCCCAGGCCGAAGCTCGGACCATATTCGCCGAGTTCGGACTGAAGGCGAAGATCATCCCCCTGAGCGGCGATTTCGGCGCCTGCCTGGACCGGGCCTTCGCCGCGCGGCCTGACGTCATCTTCGTTCTGGCGGGAGACGGCACGGCGGGGGCGGTGGCGGCCCGGGCGGGCGCCGACGGCCCCCTGGTGGCCCCCCTGCCGGGCGGCACAATGAACATGCTGCCCAAGGCCCTCTACGGCACGGCCGACTGGAAGGCGGCCCTGCGCGGCGCCCTGCAGGACGGCCAGCCCCAGTATGTGGCGGGCGGGCGCGTCGGCCGGGATCATCCCTTCTATTGTGCGGCCATACTGGGTTCCCCGGCCCTGTGGGCCCCGGCGCGCGAGGCCGTGCGCACCGGCAAGCTGAAGCTGGCCTGGGCCTATGGCCGCCGGGCGCTGAGGCGCGCCTTTTCCGGCCGCATCCGCTTCAGCCTGGACGGCGCCCGCGCCCGGCGATCCGAAGCCCTGGTCCTGATCAGCCCGATGATCTCGCGCGCGATGGAGGAGCCGACCGGTCTGGAGGCCGCGGCCATGGACCCCGGTCACGCGGCCGAGGCCTTCCGCCTGGCCGCCCACGCCCTTTTCGACGACTGGCGCAGCGACCCATCGGTCTCGACCCGGCCAGCCCGGACCATCAAGGTCTGGGCCCGGTCGCGCATTCCGGCGGTGATCGACGGCGAACCCGTCCGACTGGAGCCGGAAGCGACCGTGACCTTCCTGCCTCGCGCCTTCCGGGCCCTGGCGCCACGGCCGCCGGCGGGCGAAGACAGCGTCTGATGGGGCGGATTCTTCAGTTCTCGGACGTGCATTTCGGCCGCGAGCATGTCCACGCCTGCCGCGCCGCCCTGGACTACGCCCACGCGACGCCGGCCGATCTGGTGCTGATCACCGGCGACATCACCCAAAAGGGCTATCCGGACGAGTTTCGCGAGGCTGGGGAATGGATCCGCGCCATGCCGGCGCCGGTCTTCGTCACCGTCGGCAATCACGACGTGCCCTATTGGGACGTGGCGGCGCGGCTGTTCTGGCCCTGGCGCGCCTTTGAGGAAGCCACCGGCCACCCGGCCCATGACCATGAGTTCAAGTCGGACGCGGTCATGGTGCGCGGCGTAACCACCGCCCGGGGCTGGCAGGCGCGGCTGAACTGGTCCAAGGGGGTCATCGACCTGAACCAGACGCGCCGCGCGGCCGAGGCTCTGAGAAACGCGCCGGTCGGGGCCCTGCGCATCCTGGCCTGCCATCACCCCCTGATCGAGATGATCGGCGCCCCCATGACGGGCGAGGTCAAGCGCGGCGATGCGGCGGCCCTGATCTTCGCCGAGGCGGGGGTCGATCTGGTGATGACCGGCCATATCCATGTGCCCTTCGCCCTGCCCATCGACCTGTCCGACCGCTGTTCCTACGCCGTGGGCTGCGGGACGCTGTCGCACCGCGAGCGGGGCGCGCCGCCCAGCTTCAACCAGATCGACTGGGACGCGCATGAGATCGTGGTGACGGCCCTGGCCTGGATCGACGGCGCCTTCACCCCGCGCCAGACCTGGCGTCTGCCGCGTCGCCAGGACACGCGCCACGCGGAAACCGCGCCGGATCCCGCCGTCCCCGGCGCATTGGAAGCCGCCGGGGCCTGAGCGGCGGGCATGAAGAAGGCCGCATCCGAAGATGCGGCCTTCTTGGCTTTTACAAACCTGACGTCGTCAGACGCGCGGTCCGCGTCGCAGTCCGCCGATCACGAAGGACACGACCAGCAGGATCAGGAAGACGACGAACAGCACATAGGCGATGTTCATCGACAGACCGGCCACGCCCCCGGCGCCGAGGGCGCCGGCAACCAGGGCGAGAACGAGAAAGATAAGGGCCCAACGCAGCATTTCAGGGTCTCCGCTCGGTTGAGAAATCGGCGGCGGCACCGTGCCGCGCCTGATAAATCAACGCTCTGAGACCCGGGCCGTTCCGCCTCAGCGATGCCGACGACCGTGTGGTTTTTCCGTGAAGGCGGCCGCGACCATGGAGGCCAGGGCCGGGTTGCGCAGGAAGATGAAACCACCGGCCAGGGCCGCCGCCGTGCCCAGGATGGGCCGCTGGCGGAACAGGGCGAAGGCGCGTTCGCCCAGGCCCATGGGTTCATCCTCTTCCTCATCCTCGTCATCCTGGCGTTTCAGGTAGACGAGCGCCGTGACCAGGGCCACGACGGCGAAGGTCAACGCCGTCAGGGCCGCCGCGCCCAGGGGCGCCAGAACCAGGCACAGAGCGTAGAATTCCGCCGCCCCGAGGGCCACGACGACGACGAACGCGCACGCCGCCACCACGGCGGCGGCGGCGGCCTTCCTGACCAGCCCCCGACCCAGCATCAGCGCCGACGGCCCGCCAGCAGCAGGCCCAGGACGACGCCGACGCCCAGAGCGATGGCGGTCGACTGGATCGGGCGTTCCTGCACCCGCTCGGTCAGG
Source organism: Brevundimonas sp. (assembly GCF_019636155.1). Classification (GTDB taxonomy): domain Bacteria; phylum Pseudomonadota; class Alphaproteobacteria; order Caulobacterales; family Caulobacteraceae; genus Brevundimonas. Next base: position 226,243 of record NZ_JAHBYB010000005.1, read on the forward strand.
TAGCGCTGGGCCTCGTCCAGGCGCTCGGCGGCGTCGTCGTAATATTCGCGGCCGCGCACGCGGGCTTCATCGTAATAGCCGCGGGCCTGTTGGCGCAGTTCATCGCCTCGGGCGCGCAACTGGGCGCCGGCCTCGCCGGCCTTCTCGCGGATGCGGGCCTCGGCGGCGCCGGCCTTCTCGCGCAGGCGCGCGGTTTCCTCGCGCGCTCCGGTCTTCAGATCCTCCTTGAGGGTCTTCAGGTCGTTCTTGATGTCTTCTCTCGCCTTGGTCGTGGCCATGATGCGCGCTCCGGTCTTAAGCTTGACGGTTAGATAGGGAACCCCGCCCGAAAACGCCACACAAAGGCGACGGTTCCCGCATCGCAGCATGCGGGAGCCGTTGACAGCGATCTTCCCTGGGGTCACGCCTCGGCCCATGACCTGGCTGTTCCCGCCCGCGCCCACACCGTCCCTGCCGATCCTAGGCCGGGAGCAGCGATTCCCGGTTCGCCGCATCCTGTGCGTGGGCCAGAATTACGCCGCCCATGCGCGCGAGATGGGCCAGGCTCGGGCCGATCCCTTCTTCTTCTCCAAACCGGCCGACGCCCTGGTCTGCGACGGCGCCGATCCGGCCTATCCGTCGGCCACCCAGAACCTGCACCACGAGGTCGAACTGGTCTGCGCCATCGGCGAGGGCGGGCGCATCGTCGGCTGGGCGGTCGGCTGCGATCTGACGCGGCGCGACCTGCAGGCGGCGGCCAAGGCCGCGGGCCGCCCCTGGGACGCGGCCAAGGGCTTCGACCAGTCCGCGCCCTGTGGAGCCCTGACCCTGGGCGACCTGCCAGATCCGACGGCGGCGATCACCCTTCGCGTCAATGGTCAGGCGCGTCAATCGGGCCGGCTGGACGACATGGTGTGGAGTCCCGAAGAGGTCGTCCAGAAGGCGGCGACCCTCTGGGCCGTGCGGCCCGGCGACCTGATCTTCACCGGCACGCCGGAGGGGGTGGGGCCCCTGACGCCGGGCGACCGGGTCGAGGCGGCCATCGAAGGGCTTACGCCCCTCAGCTTCACGGTGCGGCCATGATCCTGCACGGCTACTGGCGGTCCGGCACCAGCTATCGCACGCGAATCGCCCTGAACCTGAAGGGCCTGGCCTATGAGCAGCGGGGGATCGACCTGCGCCAGGGCGATCAGCGCTCGGCGGCCTATCTGCGGCTCAACCCCCAGGGCCTGGTTCCGGCCCTGGAGGTCGATGGCGCGGTCCTGATCCAGAGCCCGGCCATACTGGAATGGCTGGAGGAAACCCATCCGACCCCGCCCTTGCTGCCGGCCGATCCGATGGCGCGGGCGCAGGTGCGGGCCATGGCGGCGGTGGTCGGCTGTGACATCCACCCGCTGAACAATCTGCGCGTCGGCAAGGCCCTGCGTGAAGGATTCGGCGCCGATCAGGCCGCCGTCGACGCCTGGGCCGGACGCTGGATCGACGCAGGGTTCGCGACCCTGGAGGCCCTGGTGGCGCGGCACGGCGACGGCTGGTGCTTCGGTGACGCCCCGACCCTGGCGGACTGCTATCTGATCCCGCAGATCTATTCGGCGCGTCGGTTCAATGTCGCCGTGGACGCCTTCCCTCGCCTGCGGGCCATAGAGGCGGCGGCCCAGGCCCACCCCGCCTTCCAGGCCGCCCATCCGGACCGCCAGCCCGACGCAGACTGATCCGGCGCCCGCGCGACCCGCGTTCGCCTGGTAAGGGTTCGTAAGGGTCTCGTGGACGGTCCCTTAAACATTGTTCGTCAGGGTGGTCGGGTGACGTCCCCGTCTTCGCCCTCTCCCGTCGACCGCCTGGCCCTGGCGGTGGTGACCGAGCCCGAACGGGCCCTGGGCGCTGTGATGGCCGCGCCCGCCGGCGCGCGCGAGGATGCGATGCGCCATCTGCTGCAGACCGCGGCCGAGGGCGGCGTCGGCCTGGTGGCCACCCGGCCGGACGGCGACGGCGAACGATTGCTGGGCCAGGCCTGGCCCTTTCCCTCGCCCTTCCGGGTCAGCGTCCGCACCGTCTCGGTTTCCGAAGGCGTTGATCGGGTCGAGGCGCGCGCCCGCCGCTCGCTGGAGCGTCTGGGCCTGCCGCGCGGCGACGTGCTTCTGGTCTCCAACGCCGCCGACCTGGCCGGGTCCGAGGGCCGCGCCCTGTGGGACCGTCTGAACGCCCTGAAGGATCGCGGCCTGTTCCGCCGCATCGGCCTGTGCGCCGAAATCGACGACGGGCCCGTGGTTCTGGCGCGCCGGCTTCAGCCGGATGTGATCCAGCTGCAGTGCAACCTGCTGGATCAGCGGGCGGTCAACGACGGGATCATCGCCGCCCTGGCGGCCCAGGGCTGCGCGGTGCACGCCTCATCCATCTTCGCCGGCGGGGTCCTGTTCGCCGACAGCGAGGGCCTGCCGCCCGCCCTGACCGGCCATGCCCTGGCCCTGTCGCGCACCCGTCGGCGTCTCGCCGAGGCGCGGCTGGACCCGATGCAGGCGGCCCTGGCCTTCGCCCTGGGCCTGGAGGGGGTCGACGCCGTGGTGGCCAGCGTCGCCTCGGCGGCCGAGCTGCGCGCCATCCTGGCCGCCGCCCACGCCCCCGCCCCGGCCCTGGACTGGACCACCCTGGGGCTGGAGGCGCCGGCGGCCTTCGCCGCCGACGCCCGCCGCCGCATCAGTAGCGCAGCCTGACGCCCACATAGGCGGTGCGGCCCGGCTCGCCGTAGCCGAACACCTGCTGGTAGTGCTTGTCCGCCAGGTTCTCGATCCGCGCCGTCAGGACGACATGGTCGTTCAACGCATAGGCCGCGTTCAGATTGGCCGTGACGAAGCCCTTCTTGGCCACGGTGACGCCATTGTCGGTGTCGTCCTGGTCGCCTTCGGCCCGGACGGTCACGGCCCCCGACAGCCGTTCGCCGGTCCAGGCCAGGGTGGCCGAGCCCGAATGTTCCGGCACCCGCAGCAGGCGGACACCGGCGCCCAGGTCCTGGGCGTCGGTCCAGGCGTAGGCGACGGTCAGGCCGAATCCACCCCCCAGTCGCGCCCGGCCTTCCAGCTCGAACCCATCGGTGCGAGTATGGTCGATGTTGATGTACTGGCCGGCGCGATAGACGATCTGGTCCTCGACGTTCAGCCGATACAGAGTCGCCCGCCCGTCGATGCGGCCGTCCGACGAGGCCCAGCCCAGGGCGACCTCGACGCTGTCGGCCGTTTCCGGCGTCAGCTCGGGCCAGGGCAGGGGCGCATAGCACCAGTCGCACAGGGCCTGGCTGACGGTCGGAGCCTTGAAGCCGGTGCCATAGGCCCCCGACAGGATGAAGCCGCCCGACAGATCATAGGCGGCCGAGATGCGGCCCGTGGTCTTGCCGCCGAAATCGTCGGTGTCGTCATGACGCAGGCCAGCGGTGACGTTAAGCGGACCTGCATCATACTGGGCGACGCCGAACACCGAGGTGATGGCCAGGTCGGCCGACAGACCCGACGACAGGTCGCCGTGTGATTCCTCCCGCTCGGCGCCGAAGGCGTAGGTCAGGTCGCCGGACGCCCCATCCGCCTGCCAGCTAAAGACCTGGCGATCGCCGGTGAAGGTCGAACCGAAGCCGCTGCTGTAGGAGGTGCGTTCGATCTCCGAGGCCGCGACGCTGAGCTGGTGCTTCAGGCCGAAGGCGGAGGCCTTCAACCGGGCGAAGCCCGACCATTGCTCGCTGTCCTGGGTGTCGGCGGTGTCGGCCAGGCTGTAGGTCGGCGGCGGGAAACCGTCGATGTCGGCATGGTTGTCGGTCCAGCGCAGCGAGCCGTCCAGGCTGACTGTGTCGGAAAGTGCCACGCGGCCCCGGGCGCCGACCGTGGTGCTGCGCAGGCCGTCCGGCTCGGGATTGCCGTCCGCCTCGTCGGCGGCCGAGACGCCGTCGGTCTGGAAGCGCGAGACATAGGCGCTGAAGGCGTAGGCGTCGGTGGCCACGCCCGCCGACAGGCGGCCGCGCCGGGTATCCAGGCTGCCCGCCTCCAGCTGGGCCTCCAGCCCGTCCAGTTCGCGGGTGGTGAAGGCGATCACCCCGCCGATGGCGTCCGACCCCCACAGCGAGGACTGCGGGCCGCTGAGCACCTCGATGCGCTCGACGCCCGCCAGTTCAAAGCCCGCGAAGTCGAAGGCGCCGTTGATCTCGGCCGGATCGTTGACCGGGGCGCCGTCGACCAGGACCAGGGTCTTGCCCGGCGTGGCGCCGCGCATCCGCACCTGGGCCACGCCGCCGAAGGCGCCGGTTCGGGTCACCGAGAGGCCGGGAATATCGGCCAGTATGTCCGAGGCGAAGACGGCGCCGCGCTGGGTGATGGCCGTCTCGTCGATCACCCGGGCGCCGGGCGTGTCGGCGACGATGGCCGGGATGCGGGTGGCCGTGATGACCACCTCCTCCAGCGGCTCGGCGACCGTCTGGGCGTGGGCGGACAAGGGAAGGGCGACGAGCGCCGCCGTGGAAAGCAGGATGGACCGCATGGGTCAGTCTCCGTCGAGATCGGGGCGCGGCGCGCGCCCGGACCGAAGGATGCGACCGATCCGCCGGTCCCCGCGGGCGGGGCCGGACGACGCCGGATCGGGTCGCTTCGACGGACCTTCGATCTCGAAGGCATGGGTCCCGCGTCACCTGCCTGTTCCCGGACAGCGGACGAGCGACGTCGGCGGCCAGGTCTCCTGGCTTGCGGGTCAACCGCCGCCGTTCCCGCCTTCCCGGTCGCCCTGCGGGCTTCCAGTGACGCCGGGATCGAGATCCCGGATCGAACGACGGCGTCGCCGCCTACAGTTGCGGGCACAGCCGCGGTGTCTGACCGCGTTCCCTTAACCGCCTGTAGCGGCTTTTCGCAGGTGCGGCGCGGCGCTGCAACACTCATCCCCCAGAGCGTGCGGACGGCGCATCGTTCCCGCTTGAGCCGACCGGCCCGATCCGTCACCCTGCGGTCACGCCATGAACGCCCCGATCCCCCATCCGCCGGTTCCCGTCGCCGACGCCCAGACCACGCCGGTCATGGCGCAGTTTCTGGCGGCCAAGGCGGCCCAGCCCGAGGCGCTGGTCTTCTTCCGCATGGGCGATTTCTACGAACTGTTCTTCAGCGATGCCGAACAGGCGGCGGCCGCTTTGGGCATCACCCTGACCAAGCGGGGCAAGCACGGCGGCGACGACATTCCCATGGCCGGGGTGCCGGTCCATGCGGCCGAGGGCTATATCGCCCGGCTGATCCGCCAGGGCTTCCGCGTCGCCGTCTGCGAACAGATGGAAGACCCCGCCGAGGCGAAGAAGCGCGGGTCCAAGGCCGTGGTCCGGCGCGACATCGTGCGGGTCATCACGCCCGGCACCCTGACCGAGGACAGCCTGCTGGACGCGCGCGGCGCCAACCGGCTGGCGGCGGTCGCCCTGCGCCGGGGCCGGGCGGCGGTGGCGGTGGTGGAGCTGTCGTCCGGGGCGGTGGACAGCGTGGCCTGCGCGCCCGAAGACCTGGCCGCCACCCTGGCCGCCTTCCGCCCGTCCGAAATTCTGGTTCCCGACCGCCTGTTCGCCGACGATGCGGCGCGCGCGGCGCTGGACGCCTCGGGCGGCGTGGCCCAGACCATGCCCGGCGCCCTGGCCGAACCCACCGCCGCGCGCGACCGGGTGCAGCGGCTGTATGGCGTCGCAGCGCTGGACGGCTTCGGCGCCTTCGAGGAGGGCGAGGTTTCGGCCCTGGGCCTGATCGCCGCCTATCTGGAGACGACCCAGGCGGGCAGGGTGCCGGCCCTGGCGCCGCCGCGCCGGGCGGGCGAGGCGGGCTGGCTGGCCATCGACCCGGCCACGCGCCAGAGCCTGGAGATCGACCGCACCCAGAGGGGCGAGCGCGAGGGGTCGCTCTTGGCCTGCATCGACCGCACCGTCACCTCGGGCGGGGCGCGGGCCCTGGGCGAACGGATCGCCCGGCCGCAGACAGATCCAGCCGCCATCAATCACGCCCTGGACGGGGTGGAATGGATGCTGGCCCGCCGCGACCTGAGGCGCGATCTGCGCGAGGCCCTGCGCGCCTCGGCCGATGTGGCGCGGGCGGTGTCGCGCCTGGCGCTGGGCCGGGGCGGGCCGCGCGACCTGGCGGCCATCCGCGCGGGCCTGCTGACCGCCCAGACGATCTCGGGCCTGTTCGCCAGAACCGGCGATCCGCTGAACGGGCCGCCCCAGCGGATCGCCCAGGCCCTGGCCCGGCTGACGCCGCCGGTCGAGGCGCAGCATCTGCTGGAATCCCTGATCGCGGGCCTGGTGGAGGAGCCCCCGCACCTGACGCGCGACGGCGGCTTTGTCGCGCCCAATCACCGGCCCGAGCTGGACGAGACCCGCCGCCTGCGCGACGACAGCCGCCGGGTGGTGGCCGATCTGGAGGCCCGCGCCTGCCGCGAGGCGGGGGTGGCGTTCAAGGTGCGGCACAACGCCGTGCTGGGCTATTTCCTGGAGACCACCGCCAAGGCGGCCGAGCCGCTGATGCGCGCGGGGCCTGACAGTCCCTTCATCCACCGCCAGACCCTGGCCAATCAGGTGCGGTTCACCACCGTCGAACTGTCGGAACTGGACGCCAGGATCAGCCAGGCCGGCCATCGCGCCCTGGCCATGGAGCAGGAGACGTTCGAGACCTGGCGCCGCGCGGTGCAGGATCAGGCCGCGTCGCTTCAGGCTGTGGCCGAGGCCCTGGCCATGCTGGACGTCGACGCCGCCCTGGCCGAGTGGGCGCAGGAGACCGGGGCCGTGCGGCCGATGGTGGACGGGTCGCTGTGCTTCTGCGTCGAGGCGGGGCGACACCCGGTGGTCGAGGCGGCGGTCAAGGCGGCGGGCGATCCCTATACGCCCAATGACGCCCGGCTGGACGGGGCGGGGGCGGACGGCGCGCGCCTGGCCATCGTCACCGGGCCGAACATGGCGGGCAAATCGACCTTTCTGAGGCAGAACGCGCTTCTGGTCGTGCTGGCCCAGGCGGGGTGTTTCGTCCCGGCCCGGTCGATGCGTCTGGGGGTGGTGGACCGGCTGTTCAGCCGCGTGGGCGCCGGCGACGACCTGGCGCGCGGCCGCTCCACCTTCATGATGGAGATGGTCGAGACCGCCGCCATCCTGACCCAGGCGACGGATCGCAGCTTCGTCGTTCTGGACGAGATCGGGCGCGGCACCGCCACCTATGACGGCCTGGCCATCGCCTGGTCGGTGGCCGAGGCGCTGCACCAGACCAATCGGGCCCGCACCCTGTTCGCCACCCATTATCACGAGCTGGCGCGGCTGGAGACGCGGCTGGACCACGTCTGCAACCTGTCGATGAAGGCGCGCGAGTGGAACGGCGACCTGGTCTTCCTGCACGAGGCGGCACCCGGGGCGGCGGACCGCAGCTATGGCGTCCAGGTGGCGAAGCTGGCGGGCGTGCCCGGCGCCGTGGTGACGCGGGCGAAAGAGGTGCTGGAGCGGCTGGAGGGCGAAAAGGCCGCGCCCGCGCGCCTGGACGATCTGCCGCTGTTCTCGCTTGCCGAACCCACCGCGCCGCCGCCGTCCTCGGCGGTGGAAGACGCCCTGGCCGACATCCAGCCCGACGACCTCAGCCCGCGAGAGGCGCTGGAGGCCCTGTACCAGCTTAAAGGACTGGTGAGATGAAAACGCCTCCCCCATCGGGGGAGGATTTGCTCGACGCCCGCCTGACCGACGCCGCCTCGGCCTCTGACAGCCGGGCGGCCGTCGCCGCCGTTCTGCGCGACCACTGGGACGCCGCGCGCTCCGTCGTCGCGCAACGGCTGACGGCGGGACTGGGCGGGGTCGAGACCGCGCGGCTCTACGCCGCCGCCGCCGATACGGCCCTTCAGGCCCTGTGGCGGGTGACGACCGAAACCCTGTTTCCCGCGCCCAATCCGACCGAGGGCGAGCGTCTGGCCCTGCTGGCGGTCGGGGGTTACGGGCGCGGGGTCCTTGCGCCCCATTCGGACCTTGACCTGTTGTTCCTGCGCCCGTGGAAGCCGACGCCGCGCATCGAACAGGTGACCGAGTTCATCCATTATGTGCTGTGGGATCTCGGGCTGAGGATCGGTTCAGCCAGCCGGTCGCAGGACGAAGCCCTGAGCCTGACCCGGCGCGACATGACGGCGCGCACGGCCCTGCTGGAGGCGCGGTTCCTAGTCGGAGACGCCGCCCTGGCCGATACCTTGCTGGCCCGGTTCCGCAAGGGGGTGAAGGCCGCCGATCCGCGCCCCTTCATCACCGCCAAGCTGGATGAACGCGACGTGCGCCATCGCAAGGCGGGCGCCTTTCGTTATTCGGTCGAGCCGAACGTCAAGGACGGCAAGGGGGGACTGCGCGACCTGAACACCCTGTTCTGGATCGCCCGCGCCCTGGCGCCCGACAGCGTGCTGGGACGCGCCGCCCTGGACGATCTTCTGACGCCGCGCGACGTGCGGACGTTCGAACAGGCGTTCGACTTCCTGTGGCGGGTGCGCATCCACCTGCATCTGGTCGCGGGCCGGGCCGAGGAGCGGCTGACCTTCGACCGCCAGCCCGAGATCGCCCGGCGGATGGGCTGGCGGGGGCGCGGCGACGAACCGGCGGTGGAGCGGTTCATGCGTCGCTATTTCCAGCACGCCCGCGACGTCGGCGCCCTGACCCGCGCCGTCTCGGCCCAGCTGGAGGCGCGTCAGCAGAAGAAGGCCCTGACCCTGTCACGCCTTCTGCCCGGCCGCCGAAAGAAGCTGGAAACGCCAGGGTTCATCATCGACCAGGGACGGCTGTCGGTCACGGGGCCGGAAGTGTTCGACCAGGATCCGACACGGCTTCTGACCCTGTTCGTCGCCGCCGACGACCGCGACCTGGACCTGCATCCGGACGCCTTCGCCTGCGTGCGGCGGTCGCTGCCGCTGGTGACGCCGCGCCTGCGCCGCGACCCGGTGGCCAGCCGCGCCTTCCTGGATGTCCTGGCCCAGGGGCAGCGGCCCTATCGCGTGCTGTCGATCATGAACGAGACGGGTCTGCTGGGCCGGTTCCTGCCGGAATGGGGCCGGATCGTGGGCCAGACCCAGTTCAACATGTATCACGCCTATACGGTCGACGAGCACACGCTTCAGGCCATCGGCCTGATCAACGATGTCTGGCGCGGCAAGCTGACGGCCGATCATCCGATGGCCAGCGACATCGTGCATCGGATCGACGACTTCGAAGCCCTGATGCTGGCCATGCTGTTGCATGACGTGGGCAAGGGCGGCGACCGGGGCCAGGTCGAGGACGGCGCCCTGGCGGCGCGGCGCGCCTGCGAACGGTTGGGCGTCGATAGCCGGCGCATCGAACTGGTCGCCTGGCTGGTGCGTCATCACCTGGTGTTGTCGGACTACGCCCAGAAGCGCGACGTGTCCGATCCGGCCACGGTGCGCGCCTTCGCCGAGATCGTCGGCGATCCGGAACGGCTGCGGATGCTGCTGGTGCTCACGGTGGCGGACATCCGCGCCGTCGGGCCCGGGGTCTGGAACAGCTGGAAAGGCCGACTGATGCGCGACCTCTATTCCCGGACCCAGGCCCTGTTCCGCGGCGAAACGGTCGATGCGCCCGACCCCGCCGCCGACCATCCCGACCTGGTCGCCCGCGCCGGAACCGCGGGCGTCGCCGCGGAGGCCCTTCGGGTCGAGGCGGACGAGGCCGTCTCGCGCGTCGCGGTGGCGGCGCCGGACCGACCCGGCCTGTTCGCCGACCTTGCCGCCGCCCTGGCCGCTGAAGGGGCCGATGTGGTGGGCGCCCGGGTCGCCACGACGGCCCAGGGCCTGGCCCTGGACGTCTTCGACCTGCAGGACGGCGCCGGACTGCCCTATGGCCAGGCCGAACCGCGCAGGCTGGAGGCCCTGGTCGCGGCCCTGGACGCCGCCGCGCGAAGCATCTCGCCGCAACTCCGCCCCGCCCCGCCGCCGGTCAGCCGGCGCCGCGCCGCCTTCGAGGTGGCGCCGGTGGTGATGGTCATGCCCGAGGCGGGAGAGGGGGCGGCCGTCATCGAGGTTTCCGGCCCCGACCGGCCCGGCCTTCTGGCGGACCTAGCCGCCGCCCTGACCGAGGCGGGCCTGTCGATCCGTTCGGCCCATGTGGCCGGTTTCGGCGCCCGCGCAGTGGACAGCTTCTATGTCACGGACGCAGCCGGGGGCCCCCCGGGCAAGGCCGGGCTGGCGGCCGCCCACGAGGCGCTGACGGCTGTGTTTGATCGCCCGATGGGGGCGAGGACCGTCGCCTCGGCCCGCGCCAGCGCGCGCGACGTCTCGCACATCGGCCCGTTCCGTCCGGCCCGGAAGCGGGCTAAAGCCGGTTCGTCTCCCTCCGCCGCGGCGTCCCCTGAATGAGCCTCGCCCGAAACACCCTGGTCCAGGCGACCCTGACCCTGGGCAGCCGCCTGCTGGGGTTCGCCCGCGACATGGCCCTGGCGGCGCGCTTCGGCCAGGGGCCGATGATGGACGCCTTCACCACGGCCCTGATGCTGCCCAACCTGTTCCGGCGCCTGTTCGCCGAGGGCGCCTTCGCCCAGGCCTTCGTGCCGGTCTATGGCGGGGTGCGCGAACGGGACGGAGACGATGCGGCGGCGGTGACGGCCTCGGAAGCCTTGTCCTTCATGCTGGCGGTGGTGGCGGGCTTCTGCATCCTGATGCAGCTGCTGACACCCTGGCTCATGCCCTGGCTTTTGTCGGCCTATCGCGGCCAGCCGGCCGTGCTGCACCTGGCGATCACCGCGACCCAGCTGGCCATGCCCTATCTGGCCTGCATGACCATCGCCTCCCTGCTGTCGGGCGTGCTGAACACAGCCGGGCGATTCGCCCTGTCGGCGGGGGTCCCGGTGCTGCTGAACATCTGCACCCTGGCGGCCCTGCTGGCCCCGACGCTGGCGCCCGAGATGGACGCGGGCGACATCCTGCTGGCGACCAGCGCCGCCGTGACGATCTCGGGCCTGCTTCAGGCCGGCCTGCTGTGGCGCGGGGTGCGGCGGCTGGGAGTGCGGCTGAGGATCGGCCCGCCGCGCCTGACGCCGGCGGTGCGGCGCACCCTGGCCCTGGCGGTGCCCGGCGCCCTGGCCGGCGGCGCCATGCAGGTGAACTCCCTGGTCAGCCAGTTGCTGACCGGATCGGACGAGGGCGCCCGTTCGGTGCTCTATAACGCCGACCGACTTTATCAGCTGCCGCTGGGCCTGGTCGGAGTGGCCATCGGCCTGGCCCTGACGCCGCGCCTGACCCGCGCCTTCGTGGCCGGCGATCACGCGGGCGGCAAGAAGACCCTGGACGATGGCATCGCCCTGGCCATGGCCTTCACCCTGCCGGCGGCGGTGGCGCTTCTGGCCATTCCCTTCTTCATCATCGACGCCACGGTGACGCGCGGGGCCTTCACCTCGGCCGACGCGGCGCGCACGGCGGATGTGCTGCGTCAGTTCGCCTGGGGCGTGCCCGCCTTCGTCCTGGCCAAGGTGCTTACCCCGCCCTTCTTCGCCCGCCAGGACACGCGCCGGCCGATGATCTACGCCATCGCCTCGGTCGGGGTGACGGTGGTCGTCGGGACCGCCCTGTTCCTGGCCCTGGGCCGGATGGGGCTGGACGGGGTTCTGGGCCTGGCGGTGGCGACCAGCCTGTCGGCCTGGCTCAATGTGGCCCTGCTGGGTGGAACCCTGATGCGCGAGGGCGCCTGGCGGCCGACAGGCGCCTTCGTCTCGCGCCTGGGGCGCATCCTAGCCGCCAGCGCCGTCATGGGCGGCCTGCTGCTGGCGGCGGGCGCGGCCTATCCGACCCTGGCGCAGTGGCTGCTGGCCAAGGAGATCGCGGTCCTGGTGGTCTGCGCAGCCGGGGCGGCCGTCTATGGCGTCGCCGTCATCGCCCTGCGCGCCGTCTCGGTGGCCGAGCTGAAGGCCGCCCTGCGCCGCGAGCCGGGCGCGCCGGTCCCGTCCGGTCTGGACGGATAGGCGCCGAGCGGATAAGCGCCTTGGCATGACGCTTCCGGGCTCCTCTCTCGACCGGCGATGGCGCGGCTGACCCGCCGCCGCCCGTCCGCCTGCCCGATTCCGATTTTCCGAGACCCGATCCCATGACCGAACCGACCCCGGCCGACTACACCGGCCCCCGCCGCATCCTGTCCGGCATCCAGGCCTCCGGCGCCCTGCACCTGGGCAACTATCTGGGGGCGCTGAAGCGGTTCGTCGCCCTGCAGGAACAGGATGCGCCCTGCTTCCTGTTCGTCGCGGATCTGCACGCCATCACCGTGTGGCAGGACCCGGCCGTCCTGACCGCCCAGACGCGCGAGATCGCCGCCGCCTATCTGGCCTCGGGCCTGGACCCGAAACGGTCGGTCATCTTCCCGCAGTCGGCGGTGCCGGCCCATGCCGAACTGGCCTGGATCTTCAACTGCGTCGCCCGCCTGGGCTGGCTGGACCGGATGACCCAGTTCAAGGAAAAGTCCGGCAAGCACAAGGAACGGTCGTCGGTCGGCCTATACACCTATCCGGTGCTGCAGGCGGCGGACATCCTGGTCTACAAGGCCACGGGGGTGCCGACCGGCGAGGACCAGAAGCAGCACCTGGAACTGACCCGCGACATCGCCGCCAAATTCAACAACGACTTCGGCGTTCCCGGCTTTTTCCCCCTGCCCGAGCCCCTGACCCAGGGGCCGGCCCCGCGCGTCATGTCGTTGCGGGACGGGGCGGCCAAGATGTCCAAGTCGGACCCGTCGGACCAGTCGCGCATCAATCTGATGGACGACGCCGACACGATCGCCGCCAAGGTGCGCAAGGCCAAGACCGATCCCGAACCCCTGCCCGAGACACTGGAAGGACTGGACGCCCGGCCGGAAGCCAGGAACCTGGTGGCCATCTATGCGGCCTTGGCCGACCTGTCGCGCGAACAGGTGCTGGCCCAGTTCGCGGGCCAGGGCTTCGGCGCCTTCAAGCCCAGGCTGGCCGAGTTGGCGGTCGAGAGCCTGGCGCCCGTCACCGCCGAGATGCGCCGCCTGATGGCCGCGCCGGACGAGATCGACCGGGTGCTGCGCGACGGGGCCGAACGCGCGGCCGAGATCGCCGATCCCATCGTGGCCGAAACCAAGCGGATCGTCGGTTTCTGGCGCTGACGATAAGGCCTTGCAGGGATCAACTGTCGTCTGCGCGTCGTGAAACCGTAAACCCCGGCGGCTAGGCTGGACTCAGGTTCCGGGGGCAGAGTCATGGTCAAGTCGGGCAAGTCGTCGAAGAAGAGCGTTGGGCCGCTGGCGGCCTCGCCCAGCCACCTGATGCACCGCGCCCTGCAGTTGGCGCTGGACATCTATGTCGAGGAGATCGGGCCCGACGGCCTGACCCAGCGCCAGTTCGCCGTCCTGGAGGCCGTGGCGGCCAAGGCCGGGCTGACCCAGACCGAACTGGTGCGCGCCACCGGCATCGACCGTTCGACCCTGGCGGACCTGGTGGCGCGGATGGAGGCCAGGGGCCTGGTCGAACGCCAGCGTTCGACCCTGGACGCCCGCGCCATGGCCGTGCGCCTGGCCCCGGCGGGCGAGGCGGCCCTGGAGGCCGCACGGCCCCGCGTCCAGGCCGCCGACAAGCGCATCCTGGCGCTTCTGCCCAAGGGGCGGCGCGAGGCCTTCCTGACCGTCCTGGCGGACCTGGCCGCCGCAGCCGACGCCGCGCCCGACCAGGCCAAGGCCGAGGCCCGGGCCGCGAAGAAGGCCGCCAAGGAAGCCCGCAAGGCGGAGAAGGCGGCGCGCAGGGCCGCTGAAAAGCCGGAAAAGGCCAAGACGTCCAAGACCGCGCGATCCGCCAAGGCCGCCAAGATCGTCAAGACGGCGGCCTGACGCCTCGGGTCAGGACAGGATCACACCTCCGGCTGGGGCGGGGCGGTGATGACCTCGACATTGTCGTTCAGCAGATAGGACAGGTCCGACAGGGCCTCGGCCTGCTCGCGCGCCGTGGCGGCGGACGCCGCGGCCTCGATCTTCAGGGGAATGTCCTCGGAAATGCCGCGCAGAATGCATTTCAGGTCGCCGTCCGTGCCGCGCTCCTTGAGGATCAGGTGGCCCTGCATGTCCAGTTCGGCCAGGGCCGTCGCCTCGGTGCGGAAGGCGGCGAAGACGTCGGCGGCGGGCCGCACCCCGTTCCAGCCGTCGACCAGGGCCTTCAGCCGCCCCGAGCGGGCCACGATGTCGGCGAACAGGGGCTCGCCCGCCACCGACACAGGGGCGTCGGCGGGCGGCGGCGGAACAGCGGCGGCCATAGCCACGTTGGGGTCCGACAGCATAAGGGCGGCGGCCAGGGCGATGCCACAGGACATGGGACGTCTCCGACGTTCGGCGCGCGAGGGGATTCGCGGTTGAATCCGATTACGCCCCAGCCGTAAACGAGTCGTTCACCAAGGAGACCGCCGTGCCCGATCCGACCCTGGACGCCGCCTGGACAGCCCTGATCGAAACGGCCCGGCGGGATGGTCAGGCGCGCATCGTCGAGCGGTTCGCCCAGGAGCCGGACCGGCTGGAGCGGATGAGACTGGACGCCGCCGGCCTGCACCTGGACCTGTCGAAACAGGCCTGGAGCCTGGAAGGGATGGAGGCGGCCCTGACCCTGGCGCGGACGGCCGGGGTCGAGGATCGCCGCCGCGCCCTGTTCGCGGGCGAGGCCGTGAATGGGACCGAGGAACGCGCAGCGCTCCACCCCGCCCTGCGCGCGCCCGACGGCGCCGATTTCCGCGTCCTGGGCCGGCCGGTATCGGACGAGGTCGAACAGGTCCGCCAGGCGATGCGCGACTATGCCGAGGCCGTCCGCTCGGGCCGCGAGCCCGGCGTCGACGGGGAGGCGATCCGGACCGTGGTCCATATCGGCATCGGCGGGTCGGACCTGGGGCCGCGTCTGGTCTGGGACGCCCTGCGCCCCCTGGACCCCGCCATCGACCTGCGCTTCGTGGCCAATATCGACCCGCGCGAGATGGCCGAAGCCCTTTGCGGCCTGGACCCCCGGACCACTTTGGTGGTGGTGGTGTCCAAGACCTTCACCACCCAGGAGACCCTGGCCAATGCCGAGATCGCCCGCGACTGGCTGGCCGCCGGCCTGACGGCGGCCCAGGCGCCGCGCCACCTGGTCGGGGTGACCACGGCCGAGGATCGGGCCCGGGCCTTCGGCTGTGGCCGCGTCTTCGGTTTCAGCGACTGGGTCGGCGGCCGCTATTCCCTGTGGTCCGCGGTCGGGCTGTCGTGCGCCATCGGCCTGGGCTGGGACGTTTTCCAGGGACTGCTGGACGGGGCGGCGGCGATGGACCGGCATTTCCTCGACGCCCCGCTTAAGGCCAACGCCCCGGTCCTGCTGGCCATGGCCCAGGTCTATAATGTCGAGGGCCGGGGACGCCGCGCCCGCACCGTCGCCCCCTACGCCCACGCCCTGCGTCGCCTGCCGGCCTTCCTGCAGCAGCTGGAGATGGAATCGAACGGCAAGGGTGTGCGCCGCGACGGAACGCCCTTGGTTCACGGGACCGGGCCGGTTGTGTTCGGCGAACCCGGCTCCAACGGCCAGCATGCCTTCTTCCAGCAGATCCATCAGGGGCCAGAGGTCGTACCGGCCGAATTTATCGTCGTCGCCCACACCGGGGGCGAGGCCAGCCAGGCGCCCCTGTGGGCCAACGCCTTGGCCCAGATGCAGGCCCTGATGATCGGCAAGAGCATCGACCAGGCCCGCGCCGAGATGGTCGCCGCCGGCCTGGAGCCGGCCGAGGCCGCGCGCCTGGCGCCGCACAGGGCCTTTTCCGGCGACCGGCCCTCGACGGCCATTGTCATGGACCGGCTAACGCCCCAGACATTGGGCGCCCTGATCGCCCTTTATGAGCACAAGACCTTTGTCGAGGGCGTGCTGTGGGACATCAACAGTTTCGATCAGTGGGGGGTCGAGCTGGGCAAGATCCTGGCGCGCGACATCCTGAACGACGTCCGGGCCGGCGCGCCCTCGGCCGGGCTGGACCCATCGACCGCGGCCCTGATGCGGCGGCTGATGTGAAAAGGGCGGCCCCAGGGACCGCCCTTTGCGTCTCGATGACGGGATCACCCCTTACCAGCGGCGATCGTAGCGATAGTCCCGCTGATAGCGGCGGTCATCGCGACGGTCGTACCGGCGCTCGTAGCGTTGGTCACGTCGGTCATAGGCGCGATAGTCGCGGCTGTTGATGCCGTGCTCGCGCTCCCAGTGGCCCTGGTTCCGATAGCAGCGGCCGCCGCGGTAATAGCCGCAGTCGCCGCGATCATTGCCCGAGGCGCCGATGGCGGCTCCGGCCAGGGCGCCGCCCAGGATATAGGCGCCGTCGCCATTGCCGATGGCCGCGCCGGCCACCGCGCCGATGGCGGCGCCGACCAGGGCGTCGCTGGAGCTGCTGGACCGGTCGCGGTCGCGATAGTCGCGGTACGACTGGGCGGCGACGGGGGTGGCGGCGACCATGGTCAGGGCGATGGCGCCGGCGGCGATTGCACCGAAGGTCTTCATGGCGGGTCTCCTTGTCCGGTCGCCCGATGCGGGCGTTGATGTCGGTTATAGCCTGGGCTGTTTGAACGCCATCGCCCGCGCCTGTTCATTTTCGGTTCATCTGAGCGCCCGGGCCTTGACGCTCCGGCCCTGCCTGCATAACTCCCGCCCGCGTTGGCACTCGGATGCGGCGGCTGCCAAAGGCGGCGTCGTGTCCGTGGGCGCTCATTCATTCAGAGGCCCTGAAAGGGAGAACTACAGATGGCGTTTCGTCCGCTCGGCGACCGCGTGCTGGTCAAGCGCGTTGAGGAAGAATCCAAGACCAAGGGCGGGATCATCATCCCCGACACCGCCAAGGAGAAGCCGCAGGAAGGCGAAGTCGTCTCGGTCGGCCCCGGCGCGCGTGATGACTCCGGCAAGGTCAACGCCCTGGAACTGAAGGCCGGCGACCGCATCCTGTTCGGCAAATGGTCGGGCACCGAGGTCAAGATCGACGGCGACGACCTGATCATCATGAAGGAATCGGACGTGCTGGGGGTGCTGAGCTAACCGCTCAGCCCCTGTGGCGAGTGACGAGTGGCGAGTGGCGAGGATGTCAGAAGTGACCCCGCCCGCAGCGCCAGAACTCGATCCCGCTCGCCACTCGCCACTCGTCACTCACCACTCATTTCAAAGGAGCAGCCGCACATGGCCGCCAAGATCGTTCACTTCAACACCGACGCGCGCGACAAGATGCTGCGCGGCGTCAACGTCCTCGCCAACGCCGTCAAGGTGACCCTGGGTCCCAAGGGCCGCAACGTCGTGATCCAGAAGTCCTTCGGCGCCCCGCGCTCGACCAAGGACGGCGTCTCGGTGGCCAAGGAGATCGAACTGGAAGACGCCTTCGAGAATATGGGCGCCCAGATGATCCGCGAGGTCGCCTCCAAGACCAATGACAAGGCGGGCGACGGCACCACCACCGCCACCGTCCTGGCCCAGGCCATCGTCCAGGAAGGCCTGAAGGCCGTGGCCGCCGGCATGAACCCGATGGACCTGAAGCGCGGCATCGACAAGGCCGTGACCGTGGTTCTGGAAGAGATCAAGTCCAGCTCCAAGCCGGTGTCGGACAACTCGGAAATCGCCCAGGTCGGCACCATCTCGGCCAACGGCGACGCCGAGGTCGGCGCCCTGATCGCCGAGGCGATGCAGAAGGTCGGCAATGAAGGCGTCATCACCGTCGAAGAGGCCAAGACCGCCGAAACCACCGTCGACATCGTCGAGGGCATGCAGTTCGACCGCGGCTATCTGTCGCCCTATTTCATCACCAACGCCGACAAGATGGAGGCCGTCCTCGAAGAGCCTCTGATCCTGCTGCACGAGAAGAAGCTGACCAGCCTGCAGCCCATGCTGCCGGTGCTGGAAGCGGTGGTCCAGTCGGGCCGTCCGCTGGTCATCGTGGCCGAGGACATCGAAGGCGAGGCCCTGGCCACCCTGGTGGTCAACAAGCTGCGCGGCGGCCTGCGGGTCGCGGCGGTCAAGGCGCCGGGCTTCGGTGACCGCCGCAAGGCCATGCTGGAAGACATCGCCATCCTGACCGGCGGCCAGGTGATCTCGGAAGACCTGGGCATCAAGCTGGAAACCGTCACCCTGGACATGCTGGGCAAGGCCAAGAAGGTCTCGATCACCAAGGACGACACCACCATCGTCGAAGGTTCGGGCGAAAAGGCCGGCATCGAGGCCCGCGTCGGCCAGATCAAGAAGCAGATCGAGGACACCACCTCGGACTACGACAAGGAAAAACTGCAGGAACGCCTGGCCAAGCTGGCTGGCGGCGTGGCCGTGCTGCGCGTCGGCGGTTCGACCGAGGTCGAGGTCAAGGAGAAGAAGGACCGCGTCGACGACGCCCTGAACGCCACCCGCGCGGCGGCCGATGAAGGCATCGTTCCGGGCGGCGGCATCGCCCTGCTGAAGGCCTCGGCCAAGCTGGAAGGCTTCAAGGGCGACAACGCCGACCAGAACGCCGGCGTCGCCATCGTGCGCCGCGCCCTGCAGGCCCCGATCCGTCAGATCGCTGAGAACTCGGGCGTCGAAGGCTCGATCGTGGTCGGTAAGGTGCTGGAGAACAAGGACGCCTCGTTCGGCTTCAACGCCCAGACCGAAGAGTACGGCGACCTGGTCAAGATGGGCGTGATCGACCCGGCCAAGGTCGTGCGCACCGCCCTGCAGGACGCCGCCTCGGTGGCCGGCATCCTGATCACCACCGAAGCGGCCGTGGCCGATGCGCCGAAGAAGGCCTCGGCCGGCGGCGCCGGCGGCATGCCGGGCGGCGGCATGGGCGGCATGGGCGACATGGACTTCTAAGTCCTTTCGTCCATTGATCGTTCAGATTGAACCAGGAGGGCGGGTCCGGAGACGGGCCCGCCCTTTCTTGTGGCGAACGTCGCGGGCCGGGCGCCTGAACTCGAACTCCGTTCCCCGGATTGCGAGGATGCAAGGCATCGTGCACGTTGGGCTGGACGATGGAGCAGGCGGATGATCGGTCTGGGCGCGGTCGCGATGGCGGCCTTCATCATGGGGCAGCAGGCTCTGCCGCCGATCCAGCGGCAGGGACTGACCATGGGCCGGTTCCGCGACAACGATTCCATGACCCAGACCGACCGCCAATTTCTGGAAGCCCGCACGGTCGAGGCGCGCTATCAGGTCGAGCGGCGCAGGCGGCTGATCCTGAGGCTGGACCGGATGATCTCCGAAGGGCATTGCGACGGCGCCCGCGCGGTCGCCCGTCGCGCTCCGGACCACGACATCCGCGACGCCGTCGCCCAGGCCTGCTCAAGCGAAACCGGCGCCTGAGCCTTAGACCCGACCCAGCCGCCTGGCGTGGCTGCCGACCATCCTTAGCGCCATGCCGTCCGGCAGGTGTTTGGCCAGGCCCGCGAGCAGGTTGTTCATCAGGCCCGGCGTGACGCTGGGCCGATTGGCCTCCACCGCCGCCCAGCCGATGCGGGCGACCTCGGGCGAGCGCATCCACATCCAGGCGGGATAGGCGGCCGAGACCTGGTCCCGCGTGCCGTTGGCGTCATGGAATTCGGTCAATGTGTAGCCAGGGTTCAGCACCGTGACCTGCACGCCGGTCCCCGCCATCTCCAGATGCAGGCCCTGAGACCATTTGATCAGGAAGCTCTTGATCGGGCCGTACAGGGTGTCGCCGCCTGTCGCCGGCATCCGCCCGGCCAGAGACGCCACGTTCAGGATGCGGCCATAGCCGCGCTGGACCATGCCGGGCGCGAACAGGCGCGCCAGTTCGACCGGCGCCGACAGCATGACCCGCACCATGGCCGCATGGTCGGCCGGGTCGGTGTTCAGAAAGCCCGATGTGCGGCTGAAGCCCGCATTGTTGACCAGGCCGTCGACGGTCAGGCCGCGCGCGGCGATGGCCTGGGCCAGTCGGGCGGACGCCTGCGGGTCGGCCAGGTCTTCGACCAGAACCGTCACCGCCGCCGCCGCGCCGATCTCTTCGGCCAGGACCCGCATCGGCGCCT
This sequence comes from Brevundimonas sp., assembly GCF_019636155.1. Classification (GTDB taxonomy): domain Bacteria; phylum Pseudomonadota; class Alphaproteobacteria; order Caulobacterales; family Caulobacteraceae; genus Brevundimonas. The sequence goes on from NZ_JAHBYB010000005.1 coordinate 246,221, forward strand.
CGCGCCGCGCGGTCAGGATCAGGTCATGGCCCCGCCGGGCGCATTCGCGCGCCAGATCGGCGCCGATGCCGGCCGAGGCGCCGGTGATCAGTATGGTGCGCCTCAAGCGGGAGCCTTGATCCCGGCCAGGCTGGCGGGCTGTTCATGCAGAAGGTCGGCGATGGTGATGCGGCTCAGGGCCTCGGCCGCGGCCGCGTCGGCGGCGGTCAGAGCCTTGGCCACCTGGCGAGGGATATGCTCGCCCACCGGGCATCCCTTGGCCCCCGCCGGGGGCGAGCCCAGGTGGGCGCAGCCGTTGACGGCCCGCAGAACCGCGTCCAGCCGGATGTCCTCTGGCCGTTTCAGCAGCCAGGATCCCCCGGCCGCCCCCGAACGGGTGGCGATCAGACCGGCCTTGGCCAGCAGGGCGGTGACCCGCCGGATCACCACCGGATTGGTCGGCACCGAGGCGGCCAGAACCGCGCTGGGCGCCGCCTGGGCAGGCCCATAGGCGCCCTTGTGGGCCAGATAGGCCAAGGCGTGGGCGGCGACGGGAAAGCGCTGGCTGTCTGACATGTTCTTGATGTCAATTTAGGCGCTGGCCGCGGGATTCACAAACCGGCGGAACCGTTCGATCCCGACGAACGATTGAACGGCGCGGGGAAAGGGTCTAAAGGCCCGCCGCTCTTGATGGGTCCGCCCCTCCCTGCGGCGCCCGGAGAAACCGAATGGCCGGGCCTGACGCCGGCGACGAGGCCGCAACGCCCGCCGCCCCCAAAGCCGAGACTCCTGAACCGACGCCGTCCGAAGGCGCCCACGGCCGCAGCGGCTTCTGGGCCCTGGCCCTCGGCGCCGTGGGCGTGGTGTTCGGCGACATCGGCACCAGCCCGCTCTACGCCATGCGCGAGGCCCTGGCCCATTCGCGCAGCGGGGGCGAGGCGGAACTGGCGGTTCTGGGCGTGGCCTCGTTGGTTTTCTGGGCCCTGTTCCTTGTGGTGACGCTGAAATACGTCGTCTTCCTGATGCGGGCGGACAACAAGGGCGAGGGCGGCACCCTGGCCCTGATGGCCCTGGCCCAGCACGCCATCGGCCGACGCTCGGCCCTGGTCTTTCTGCTGGGCGTCTGCGGCGCGGCCCTGTTCTACGGCGACGGGGTTCTGACCCCGGCGGTCTCGGTGCTGTCGGCGGTCGAAGGTCTGGGCGACGCCCCGGGCCTGAACGGGCGGCTGGATCCCTTCATCCTGCCCATAGCGGCCGGGATACTGATCAGCCTGTTCATGATCCAGGCGCGGGGCACCGCCAGCATGGCGCGCGCCTTCGGGCCGATCACCGCCGTCTGGTTCCTGGTCATGGCCGGCCTGGGCGTCCTGCACATCTTCGACGATCCGTCGATCCTGCGCGCCCTGTCGCCCCACTACGGCCTTCTGTTCCTGATCGACAACGGCGTCCTGGGCTTCGTGGTCCTGGGCAGCGTCTTCCTGGCCGTCACCGGGGCCGAGGCCCTGTACACCGACATGGGTCATTTCGGTAAGGCGCCGATCCGCTTCGGCTGGGTCGCCTTCATCCTGCCGTGCCTGATGCTGAACTATCTGGGCCAGGGCGCCCTGGTGCTCAGCGATCCGGCGGCGCGCTTCAACCCCTTCTGGGCCATGATCCCCCATTCGGTCTATTGGCCGGTCCTGCTGCTGGCGACTTGCGCCACGGTGATCGCCAGCCAGGCGGTCATCACCGGCGCCTTCTCCCTGACCCAGCAGGCGGTGCAGCTGGGCCTGTTGCCCCGCCTGACCATCCGCCAGACCAGCGAGAGCCAGGCGGGCCAGATCTATGTGCCCACGGTCAACGGCCTGATGCTGGTCGGCGTGCTGCTGCTGCTGGCCATGTTCCCGTCCTCGTCCCAGCTGGCGGGCGCCTATGGGGTGTCGGTGACGGGCGCCATGCTGGTCGACAGCCTGCTGGCCTGGTTCATCGTGCGGCGTCTGTGGAAGTGGAGCCTGCCGCTGTCGGCCCTGGCCATCACCCCCTTCCTGATCATAGACGCGGCCTTCTTCGGATCGAACCTGCTGAAGATTCCGCAGGGGGCCTGGGCGCCCCTGGTCCTGGGCGGGGGGCTGGTGTTGATCATGTGGACCTGGGTGCGCGGATCGCAGATCCTGGCCGCCAAGACGCGCAAGGACAGCCTGCCTCTGGGCGACCTGATCGAGATGCTGCGGGCGCGGCCGCCGCACCGCACGCCGGGCGCCGCCGTCTTTCTGACCTCGGATCCGGACGTCGCCCCCGTCGCCCTGATGCACAATCTCAAGCACAACAAGGTGCTGCACGAGAAGAACATCATCCTGACGGTCCGCACCGCCGACCGGCCCCGGGTGCCGGAGGCCAATCGTGTCGCGTTCGAGCCGATCGGAGATGATTTCAAGCGGATCGTGGTGACCTACGGCTTCATGGAGACGCCGAACATTCCCCGCGCCCTGGGCCAGTGCCGCAAACAGGGTCTGAAGTTCGACATCATGTCGACCAGCTTCTTCCTCGGACGCCGCTCGGTCGTGCCCGCCGCGCGCCAGGGCATGCCCCTGTGGCAGGATCGGCTCTATATCTTCCTGATGCGAAACGCCGCCAACCCCACCGACTTCTTCCATATCCCGCCCGGCCGGGTGGTGGAGATGGGCACGCAGGTGTCGGTCTGATGGTGAAGCCCGTGGCGAGTGGCGAGTGGCGAGTGGCGAGAAAAACCAGGGGATCGTCACCCTCCAAGCCTTATAAGAGTGGCGCGTCCAGGCCGACCAAGGGCGAAAAACGCTCGCCACTCGCCACTCGCCACTCGCCACTCACCGAAGCGGACCCCGGCGTCGAAGCCCGCATCGCCGCCGGGGTGCTGCTGAACGCCGCGCTTGAGAAACGCAACGGTCTGGACGAGGCCCTTTCTTTCCGCGAAGTCGCGTCCCTGCCGCCGGCCGACCGGGCCTTCGCCCGCGCCGTCGCCATGGCCGCCCTGCGCCGGCTGGGCGAGATCGACCAGGTGCTGGACCATCGCCTGAAGGCGCGGCCCAACGATCAGGTGATGACCATATTGCGCATCGCCCTGGCCCAGATCCTGGTTCTGGAGACACCCGCCTTCGCCGCCGTATCGACCGCGGTGAAACTGGCCGAACGCGACGCCAAGACCCGGCCGTACAAGGGTCTGGTCAACGCCGTCCTGCGCACCATCGGGCGCGAGGGGCCGGGCCTGACCACGGCCGAGGCCAATCTGCCCGACTGGATCGCCGCCCGCTGGCGCGCGACCTATGGCGAACCTGGGATGATCGGGCTGGCCCTGGCCGGGCGAGACGAGCCGCCGACGGATCTGAGCGTCAAGCCCGGCGTGGATGCGACGGCCCTGGCCGAGACGCTGGACGGTTTCGTCCTGCCGGGCGGAACCGTGCGGACCGGGCGGCGCGGCGACATCGCCGCCTGGCC
>NZ_JAHBYB010000006.1 GCF_019636155.1 Brevundimonas sp.
TTCTGACCTAAGCATGACAGTCCGAAGACCGTCTGGCATTAGTTCTACGTATTCTTGACGAGATCCCACGTTCACCGATCCGAAGATCGGTTACATGGTATGTCTTTTCAAAAAGACCGCAGATGTCAGTGTCGAGATAACCTCGAAGGGTTATCGCCAGGACACCGCCGCCTGCGTTTCTCTTTCCAGATCAACGATTTCAAAGACCTCAGGAACCGCCGGAGCGGCCCCACCGTTTAGCGCCCGGTTGCGGCGGAGGCGGCGATGTAGTCGCCTCGGTTTTCCGTGTCAAGCGATCCTTCCGAAGAAGTTTCCCTTTTCACGACCCCGCCCGGAAGCGAGGGAGGCGCTGTTTAGCGCCCCGGATTTCCTAGTCAAGCCGTTCTTTTCAGAAAAGAACTTCTCGGTTCGGAACCGCCCCGGAGGGCGGCGGAGGCGGCTACCTAAAGAGGCGGCCTCTCCGTGTCAACCGGGCCTTTCGACCTTTCTGCGTTCGTTGAGGCCAGAGCCTCCAGACCGCAAAAAACCACCGCAGGAAGCCGGAGGGGCTTCCCTCAGTTCGTCTCGAACGATTCGATTGAAGCGCGGAGACTAATCGGACGGCCCGCGAAAATCAAGAGGCGAACCTCGGATTTTCGCCGAGAAATCGGGGCCGCCGTGGCCGTCCCGGTTTCGTCGCCGCCCGTCCCCGAGCGAGGCGTCGATATAGGGGGACGCTTCCGGCCCCGCAAGCGGCTTTTTCATGGCCGCGCGTTTTTCCGGATCCGGACCGCCCGAGGCCCCGAAACCCGGCCCGGATCAGCCCGCGGCGATATAGGTGCGCAGGCTCTCGGCCTCCTGGGCGGCCTCGGCGATCTGGCATTTCACCACATCCCCGATGGACACCACCCCGCACAGACGCTCTTCGTGCAGCACCGGCAGGTGGCGCACCCGGCGATCAGTCATCCGCTCCATCAGCAGGTCGACGCTCTCGGCCGGCTGGGCGAACACCACCTCGCGAGTCATATAGGCCTCGGTAGGCTGCTCCAGGGCGGCCTGGCCGTCGCGCGCCACCGCCCGCACCACGTCCCGCTCGGACAGGACGCCCACCACCCGGTCGGCGTCGCAGACGATCAGGGCGCCGACCCGGCGCGTGTCCAGTTCGCGGCAGGCCTCGGCCAGGGTCGTCGCCGGCGCGATGGCGAAGACCGCATCGCCCTTGGATTTCAGAATCTCGGTGACCAGCACGACGTCGCTCCCTCTCTCTATGTATAGGGCGCGGCCGCGGCACGGCCGCTGTCAGGGGGCCAGCCTCGCCCAGACCGGCCGACGAATCAAATCCCGGACGCGCGATTCGATCCGCGCGCGGCCCGGAACCGGCCCCGCGATCTCAAGCGCTTCTTAATAACCTTAACGGAGATTGGCCCATCGACCGGCTGAGAAGATAGGGAGCGCCCCAGCCATGAGTCCGGCCATCACAGCCCTGAGCGGCGCCGTCGCGGCCCTGGCCGTCCTGGCGTTCGCCGACGCCGCGGCCGCCCAGTCGGCCCAGGCCGCCGGGTCCGCGGGCGCCGGCGCCTTCCAGGCCGGATACGGCGCCTCGCGCTACACCACCGCCCGCCAGGCTACCGGGTCGACCCGCGACGCCAGCGGCAACCGCCTGATCATCGACGGCATCATCCAGACCGGCGCCTCCAGCTATTCCAGCGCGTCCGGCGGCGTCGCCAGCGTCTATTCCGGCGCCGGCGGAAACCGCGGAACCCAGATCGGCGGCGCCTCGGCCGTCGGCAACAGCCTGAACGTGGTGGTCCAGGGCGACCACAACACGGTGATCGTCAACTCCACCCAGACCAACACCGGCGACATCACGGCCGGAACGGCGCTGAACGGGACGCTGAAGCTTCCATGACCGCTCGTCCGCTGCGATTCGGCGCCCTGACGGCGTCCCTGGCCCTTCTGGCCGGCTGCGTCAGCCCGACCGCCGGGCCGTCGGGCCTCTACGCCGCCCCCATCGGCAATGCGCCGGTGACCGCCAATCCCACTCCCTATTCGGCGGCCCTCTACTGCCTGGCCGACTACGCCCGGCGCTACAATCTGCCGTCGCCGCGAATCGCGGTGGGCCGGATCAGCGACTACACCGGCACGGTCTCGGCCGACGGCGGACGCCAGGTGACCGGCGGCGCCTCTCTGATGGCCTATTCGGCCCTGGCCAAGGCGGGCGCGCGAATCGTCGAACGCTTCGACACCTCGGTGTCGGAACTGGAGCTGCGCTACGCCAACAACAAGCTGATCGGCGAACCGGCCGGGGCCGAGGAATCCCAATACCGCCGCATCCTGGCGGGCCAGGTGCCGGGGTCGGACTTCTATATCGTCGGCGGCATCACCGAGGTGAACTACAACATCCGCTCGGCCGGCTTCGACGCCGGCATGGGCGAGGTGGACACCAACCGGGGCGGCTCGGGCGTCATCACCGGCAAGGTGTTCGTGATGAACATCGCCATGGACCTGCGCCTGGTCCAGACCACCAGCCTGGAGGTGGTCGACGTCATCTCCTACCAGAAGCAGATCATCGGCCGCGAGGTCTCGGCCGGGGTGTTCGACTTCCTGAACGGCAACGTCTTCGACGTCTCGGCCGGCCAGGGCGGTTTCGAGCCGGTCCAGCTGGCGGTCCGGGCCATGATCGAGCGGGCCACGGTCGAGATGATGGCCAACCTCTATGGCGCGCCGGGGCCGGAAGCCTGCCTGAACGCCGCCAACGACCCCCTGGGCACGGTGGGCCCGACCGGCGGCTACTATGCGGCCTATCCCAACACGGACAGCAACAATGGCCAGACCCGCGCCGACCCATCTCGCTGGCATGATCGCCGCGACGGCGATGTGCGCCGCAGCCGCTACTGAGGCCGCCGCGCAGACGCCTCCGGGCTCACTCGTCCTGAACGAACAGCTTCAGCTGGGCGACGTCGTCGCCGGCGAGGTGCTGAACGTCGTCGACGCCCAGGATCAGGTCACCGTCACCACCACGGCCCGGGGCAACGAGATTTCCGGCGCGGTCCAGAACGACAGCCTGACCGCGACCTCGCGCCAGACCCTGCGCGGCTCGACCACGGCCTCCACCAGCCTGACCCTGGGCGGCGACACGGCAGGGACGGTCACCGCCGTCACCCAGGCGCGGGGCAACTATCTGGCCGCCGGGGCCTATGACGCCAACCTGGAGCTGTCGTCCCGCCAGGACGTCGATGACGTCTATGTCGGCGCCGCCAGCGAGATCACGGGCGAAGAGGCGCGCCTGCTGGGCGGCGGCTCGGTCCAGGCGGCGGCCATCGCCAACACCACCGCCATCGGCGGCGAAACCGCCGTCATCGCCGCCGACATCGACCAGACCTCGGCCGCCACGGTCCGGGCCGAGAATTTCATGGGCAGCCGCTATGTCCCTGGGTCGGCCGAGTTTTCCAGCCAGGCCCTGGCCAACGCCGCCGCCTCGAACGGCGACCTGGCCTCGGGCCAGGCCCTGACCGTGCGCCAGCGGTCCAGCGGCGAAAGCGTCGAGGCGGACACCAGCGCCAACGCCGCCAACGCCTGGGACCTGGCCGGACGCGCCAACGCCGGCGCCAACCAGGCGGTCTTCTACAACCAGGGCGGCGCCCTGGTCGTGGCCTCGGACCAGGGCAACGCCGGCCGCGTCTCGGCCTCCGGGGTGGTCACCGCCTACGACTTCGGCGCCGCGACGGTTCAGGCGCGCGGCGTCGGCAACGAGCTGTCGGCCGGAAACAACGACATCTATCTGGAGATCGACAACGTCCAGCTGAACAGCGGCCCGATCGACGCCTCGGCCCAATTCTCGGGCGGCAATGGCTATGACGTCTATGTCGGCGCCGACGCGGCGGGCAATGTGGTGACCGGCTACGCCTGTTCGGAATGCCAGGGGGTGATCGACGCCCGCAACAGCCAGACCAACGCCGCCTCGGTCACGGCCGTGGCCGGGGCCACGGTCCAGGGCTCGGCCCGCGCCGTGGTGGCGGGCTCAAACGCCGTGGGCAATTCGGCCACCTTCTACGTCTCCCGGCCGGCGAACTGACGCAGCCGCGCCCACGCTTCCCTCTCCCATTGGGAGAGGGCTTAAGCGCCCAAGAGCCCGTCAGGGCGATTGGCCTTGCGCGAAAGGGTGAGGGTCGGCTCGTCGAGATCAGCGCGCGATGGGCCACATCCGCCCCTCACCCTTTCGCCTTGCCGATCGCTACGCTCCCGGAGGCTCAAGCCCTCTCCCAACAGGAGAGGGATCGAAGGGGCCATCCCCGATGTCGATTGAACCTAGCCGCGACGCGCGCCGGTGGGATACGGTCCGGCCGGCGACGCCTGTCGCCGTCTCCCCTGCCCTGCCGGAGTCTTTCATGCGCCGTTTCCGCCGCCTGCTTCTCGTCGCCGCATCCGGCCTTGCCCTCGGTGCGGGCGCCGGCCTGCCCGCCCTGGCCCAGACGCAAGCTCCGGCGGCCTGGTCGCATGAGGCCAGCGACCTGGCGCCCGACGCGGCGGTGCGGTTCGGCCGCCTGCCCAACGGCATGCGCTACGCCCTGATGCACAACGCCACCCCGCCGGGCCAGGCGTCCCTGCGCCTGCGGATCGACGCCGGAACCCTGATGGAGACGGACGACCAGAAGGGGCTGGCCCACTTCACCGAACACATGGTTTTCAACGGCTCGGACGACATTCCGGAGAACGAGCTGCTGCGGATTCTCGAACGGCTGGGCCTGGCCTTCGGGGCCGACACCAACGCCACCACCGCCCCGGACGAGACGGTCTACAAGCTGGAGCTGCCTCGCACCGACGACGAGACGGTGGACGCCAGCCTGCGGATCCTGCGCGAAATGATGTCGGACGCCCTGATGGCCACGGCGGACATCGACGCCGAACGCGGCGTCATCGTCGGCGAGGACCGCAGCCGCGACACCCCTGGCCGCCGTTCCGCGGTGGCCCAGCTGGGCCTGCTGGCCCAGGGTCAGAGGCTGGCCTCGCGCCTGCCCGACGGGGACAACACCATCGTCCAGACCGCACCGGCCCAGAGCTTCATCGACTTCTACCGCGCCTGGTATCGGCCCGAACGGGCGACCCTGGTCGCTGTCGGCGATTTCGACCTGGACGTCATGGAGGCCAAGATCCGCGCCGCCTTCGAGTCCTGGCGCGGCGAAGGGGCGGCCGGCGCCGATCCCGACCTGGGTCAGGTCGCCGAGCGCGGCCCCGAGACCCGCATCCTGGTCGAACCCGGCGTCCAGTCGACGCTCCAGCTGAACTGGGTCCGCCCGCCGGACCTCAGCCCCGACACGGCCGACCAGCGCAAGCAGAAGACCCTGGCCAGCCTGGGCCTGGCGGTGCTGAACCGCCGCCTGGGCGAGATCGCGCGCGCGGACAACCCGCCCTTCCTGGGCGCCGGCGCCTCGACCGGCGATCTGTTCGACAGCGTCGAGATCGGCACGGTCTCGGCGGCCTTCAATCCGGGCCAGTGGGCCCGCGCCCTCGAGACGATGGAGCAGGAGCAGCGTCGCCTGGTCCAGTTCGGCGTGACCGAGGCCGAGCTTCAGCGCGAGATCGCCGACACCCGCACCGCGCTTCAGAACGCCGCCGCCGCCGCCGCGACCCGCTCAACCCCCGCCCTGGCCGGCGCCCTGGCCGGCAGCGTCAACGCCGACCGCGTCTTCACCAGCCCGGCGGCTAATCTGGCCTTGTTCGAGGCCCTGACGCAGGGGCTGACCCCGGCCCAGGTCGACGCCGCCGTGCGCCAGGCCTTCGAGGGCCAGGGGCCGGTCATGCTGGTCGTCAGCCCCGTCCCGATCGAGGGCGGAGAGGCGGCGGTCACGGCCGCTCTGGAGGCCTCGCGCCAGGTCCCAGTCGCGGCCCGCGCCGCCGACGCGGCCCTGGACTGGCCCTATGCCGATTTCGGCCCGGCGGCCCAGCCGGTCGACCGGACGGAGGTCCAGGATCTGGGCCTGACCCTGTTCCGCTTCGCCAACGGGGTGCGGCTGACGGTCAAGCCGACCGATTTCCGCGACGACCAGATCCTGGTCAGCGTCCGCACCGGCATCGGCGACCTGGCCCTTCCGACCGACCGCGTGACCGAGGGCCAGCTGGTCGACAACGTGCTGGTCGCCGGCGGCGTCGGCCGCCTGACCCTGGATCAGATGACCCGGGTGCTCAGCGGCCGCACCTATAATGTCAGCGCCGGCATGGGCGCCGACGCCTTCCAGTTCACCGGCGCCACCACCCCGGCCGACCTGACGCTGCAGATGCAGGTGATGGCGGCCTATCTGACCGATCCGGGCCTGCGCGCCGCCCCCTTCGACCAAATCAAGTCGGCCTTTCCGCAGATGATGGGACAGATCCTGTCCACTCCGGGCGGCGCCTTCGCGGTCAAGTCGGCCGAGCTGCTGGCCGGCGGCGACCGCCGCGCCGCCTTCCCGACCGAGGCCGAGGTCGCGGCCATGGACCTGGACGCCCTGCGCCAGATTGTCCGCCAGGGCCTGGCCCAGGGGCCGATCGACATCGTCATGGTCGGGGACGTGACGCCGGAAGACGCCGTCGCGGCGGTGGCCGCCACCTTCGGCGCCCTGCCCGCCCGCGCGCCGGCCCTCGCCCCCGCGCCGGGCGCGGACCAGCGGCGCTTCCCCGACCCGACCGCCACCCCCGTCCGCCTGACCCACAACGGCCAGCCGGGCCAGGCCCTCGGCTATGTCGCCTGGCCGACCACCGACGCCGTCGGCGACCGCACCGAGGCGCGTCGGGTCAGTCTGCTGTCGGACGTGCTTCAGCTGCGCCTCAACGCCGTGATCCGCGAACAGATGGCCCTGGCCTATTCGCCCCGCGCCGGGGCCAGCGCCTCCAACACCTTCCCCGGCTACGGCTCCATCGCCGTCACCGCTGAGGTTACGCCCGACGACCTGCCGCGCCTGTTCGAGACCATCGACCAGATCGCCGCCGACCTGCGCGACACGCCGATCGAGGCCGACGAACTGATCCGCGCCCAGCGGCCCACGGTCGAAGCCCTGAAACGCAGCCGCAACGACAACGCCTACTGGCTGGGCCAGCTTCAGGACGCCCAGAAGACCCCCGCCAGCCTGGACGAGATCCGCAACCACCTCGCCGACCTGGAATCGGTCACCCCGGCCGACATCCAGGCCCTGGCCCGGACCTATCTGCGTCCCGACCGCGCCTGGCGCGCCGAGGTCGTCCCGGCCGAATAAAAAGACCCCGGCTCATCACGAGCCGGGGCCAGGTCCATGGTCGACGGAGGATCGACACGGACAAATCTTGCGCCGCGCCGCCTGACCGGCGGCTGAACGGCGGGTTCAGAACACCCGGCCGCCGACCCCGCCGTCCAGCATCATGCTGGCGCCCGAAATGGCCACGCCGGACCGTTCGACCACCTCTTCGCGGTATTCGACATATTCCTCTTCGCGGATCAGGGTCAGGATCTTGATCCCCGCCCCATAGCGCCGCAGCAGCGAGCGTTCGTTGCAGTCGCGCTCGGCCTTCTGGACCCGGCATTCGACGCGGCCGCCGCGGCCGTGCCACAGGGCCTCGCCCTTGCGGCAGGCCAGGGTCTCGCCGTGGTCCCAGCTGATCTCGCCATTGTAGTCGGCGATGGTGGCCTGCAGCCAGGTCCCGGCGAGGCAGCGATAGATCTCGCCCTCATAGTCGCCGTCCACGTCCCGGTCGGGCCGCACCTGCGAGGCCGGATGCGGACGGGCGCGGTCGTCGATGCAGACGGCCTGGATCACCACCCGCTTCTCCATCCGGCGACGCGAGGTGAAGGGGGTCCGCACCGTCTCGCGCATCCGCGCGCCCTCGACGTTCAGTCCCTGGATGACGGTGGGATAGGGCTGTTCAACATTGATGTAGGCCGAACCGCCGCCCTGGACATAGACCGATCCCCCGGCGCGGGCGTTGATCGCCGCCCGCGCGCCAGCCGCGGCGCCGGCGTTCGCATTGACGTTGACGTTCACATTGACACTGCCCGACCCACAGCACGGCGGCGCGGGCGGCGCCTCGCAGCACCCGCTTGGGGGCGGCGGCGGGGGCGGCGGGGGCGGCGGCTGGCAGCACGGCGGCGGGGGCGGTTCGCAGCCCTGATTGCACTGGGCCGCGGCCTTGTCGGCGAAGGCCGTCAGGGCCAGGAAGCCCAGGGCCGCCGGCAGCCAGGTCTTGATGCTCAGCCGCATGGGCCGGCCCTCCATACAGGTCGTCAGCCTGCATCAGACGGGAAAACCCTTGCATTTCCGTTTCCCTGATCACGGCGCGGCCCTTGCGCCGAGGCGGTCGGAGGGACCGACGATGTTCCATCGTGGCACACAGACGCTGATCGACGCCTGGAGCCTGCTGCCGGGGGCGCAGCGCATCCCGTCGCGTCTGTCGGTCGATCCCGCCGCCTTCGGGCCCCTGCTGCCGCAGGTGTTCGTGGCGAACCGCACCGGCGAGGGGGCGAAGGTGCGGTTCGCCGGCGGTTGGATCGAGGGTTTTCACGACCGATCCCTGGCGGCGCGCCCCTGGCTGGACCTCTGGGCCGCCGACAGCCGCCCCCTGGTCGCCTCGGCCCTGATCCAGGCCTTCCGCGAGGCCCGCCCGGTGGTGGTCGTGGCCGCCGCCGGCGCCGAGGGGCTGGAGATCGCCCTGGCCCCCCTGCGCGGCCCCGACGGCCGGCCTGACCGGCTGATCGGCCTGTATCAGCCCCTGGGCGCCCTGGCCCGGGATCTGCGCGGGGTCGAGGCCCTGAACGCCCGCGTCTCCATCGGCGTCGGCCCTATCCGCCCCGCCCCCGTGGCCCTGGCCTGCCTGGACGGCCGCCGGGTCGCCTAAATCTCCTTCAGCCCCGTCGCATAGCGGCGCCAATTCTCGACATAGTGGCGGGCCGAGGCCTTCAGGGCCTCGATCTGTCCCGGCTCAAGCTCGCGGACCACCTTGCCCGGCTGGCCCATCACCAGGCTGTTGTCCGGGATGATCTTGCCTTCGGTGATCAGGGCGTTGGCGCCGATCAGGCAGTTGTTCCCGATCCTGGCCCGACCCAGCACCACCGCCCCGATGCCGATCAGGCAGTTGTCGCCGATCTCGCAGCTGTGCAGCATGGCCATGTGCCCGACCGTGACCCCCCGCCCGATGGTCAGGGGCTCGCCGGGGTCGGAATGCAGGACGCTGCCGTCCTGGATATTGCTGTCGGCGCCGATGGTGATCGGGTCGTTGTCGCCGCGCACCACCGCCCCGAACCAGACGCTGGCCCCCGGATGCAGAATCACGTCTCCTGTGACGACAGCGTTCGGCGCCACCCAGTATTCGCCCTGGGGCGGCAGCTGCGGTTTCTTGTCCGCCAACGCATAAATCGTCATAAGACCATCACCTTATTAAAGAAAACGAGCGCTTTAAGCTCTCGTAAACCACGCTAGCATCACAGTGTAAGTGCGATTCGAGGCTCTGTTTTCGCCCCGGATCAGAAGCCGGATCAAGCCCGGTCCGGTCAGTCCACGGAGAACGCGCGTGCTGCGTTCCGGTCGGCGGGTCATCCCGCTGAGCATTGAACCCGCAGACGACCCCGGTGGTCGCGTCGCGCCCCTTCTCCCGTTCATCCTCGTTCGAGGCGATGCCTTTCCGGCGTCGCCTTTTTTCATGCCCTGGAGGCGTCCATGACCAAGCGTGCGGCACTCAAGCGTCAGGCCCGTGAGTTCGGTGTTCTCGACACCCGTCAGTTCGTCGAGGACGCCAAGGTCCGGCAGATGCCGCGTAACGCGGGGGGCGGCTGGTCGCCCTATCCGTCGAATGACGAACGCGACCAGGCCTATCTGAAGACGCTGAAGCCCAAGTCGGAGGGCCAGGCCGAACTGATGGCGGCCATGGACACCCACAATCTGGTCATGGCCCTGGGCCCGGCGGGTACGGGCAAGACCTATCTGGCCGTGGCCAAGGCGGTCGAGGCGCTGGAGGCCGGGCGCGTCGGCCGTATCGTCCTCAGCCGCCCGGCGGTCGAGGCGGGCGAATCCATCGGCTTCCTGCCCGGCGACATGGAGGACAAGCTGGCTCCCTATCTGCGGCCCCTCTACGACGCCCTGTCGGACCGGCTGTCGATGAAGCGCGTCAAGGCCCTGATGGCCGAGGGGCTGATCGAGATCGCCCCGATCGGCTACATGCGCGGCCGCACCCTGAACAACGCCTTCATCGTGGTGGATGAGGCCCAGAACTGCACCTACGTCCAGCTGAAGATGCTGCTGACCCGCCTGGGTTGGCACTCGACCATGGTGGTCACCGGCGACCCGCACCAGTCGGACCTCCTGCCCGGCGTCTCGGGCCTGTCCGACATCTCGGAGCGGCTGGAACAGGTGCCGGACATCGCCGTGGTCCGCCTGGCCGAACGCGACATCGTCCGCCACCCCCTGGTCGCCTCGATGATCGGGGTGCTGTAGCCCTCTGGATCAGGCCACGTCGCGCACGGTCGGGGGGGAGGCGGCCGGAGCCTTCGCGCCTTGGGGCGCCGGGCGGGCGCCCATCCGGTCGATCAGGCCGAAGACGAAGGGGTGCAAGGAGATCGACAGCAGGGCGCCGGCCAGGATCAGGTCGCGCGTCTCGGCCCGCATCACCCCTTCCTGCAGGCCCAGGGCCGCCAGGATGAAGCTGAATTCCCCGATCTGGGCCAGACTGGCCGCGACGGTCAGGCCGGTCGCCCTGTCCAGCTTGAAGTGATGGGTGATGACCAGGGCCGCCAGCGACTTGCCGATGATGATGATGCCCAGCACCCCGACCACCGCCAGGGGCCGGCTGACCAGGATGGCCGGATCGAACAGCATCCCCACCGAGACGAAGAACAGCACGGCGAAGGCGTCGCGCAGCGGCAGGGACCGCTCGGCCGCATTGTGCCCCAGGGGCGATCCGTTCAGCACCAGCCCCGCCAGGAAGGCGCCCAGGGCGAACGAGTGGAACAGCGCATAGGCCACCCAGGCGATGCCCAGGGCGATGGCCAGAACCCCCAGGGTGAACAGTTCCCGCGACCGGGTATGGGCGATCCGCACCAGGAGCCAGGGCATGACCCGCCCGCCCAGCACCAGCATGACGGCGACGAAGGCCACGACCTTCAGAACGGTCCAGCCGACGCTGAACGCCAGGGCGGTCCCGTCCACCGCCTCTCCCGGACGGACCAGGATCATGGGCAGCATGACCAGGGCGATGACGATCACCAGGTCCTCGACGATCAGCCAACCGACCGCGATCCGTCCGATCTCGCCCTTGCTCTGCTTTCGCTCCTCCAGCGCCCGCATCAGCACGACGGTGGAGGCCACGGACAGGGAGAAGCCCATCAGGGTGGCTTCCAGATCGCTCATCCCCAGCAGGAACCGGCCCAGCAGCCAGCCCATGCCGGTCGCGGCGGCGATCTGGGCCAGGGCGCCGGGCAGCGCGACCTTTCGCACCTGCATCAGGTCGCGCGGCGAGAAATGCAGCCCGACCCCGAACATCAGCAGGATGACGCCGATCTCGGCCAGCTGGGGCGCCAGATGGGTGTCGGCGACGAACCCCGCCGTGTGCGGCCCCGCCACCACCCCCGCCACCAGATAGCCCACCAGGGGCGACAGCTTCAGCCGATTGGCGATCATGCCGAACACGAAGGCCAGGACGAAGGCCCCGACCAGGGTGACGATCAGGCTGTCGGCATGGGGCATCGGCGCTCCGCGTCAGCGAAAGGTCGGAATCGGGGTTCCGGTCTAGATGGCGGTCGCGGCGTCCTTCGACAAGGCGGGCAGCGGATATGCCGCACGAAAACCCGCGTTCGGATTCGCCCTAACGCGGATCGACCGACTGGGCGAGGCGCTCGGCCAGGACGCGGTCGGCCCCGTCCACGCTGGCGACCCAGACGTGGATTTCGCGCGGTGCGGCGTCACGCTGGAACAGGTGCTCCAGGGCCAGGCGTTGTCCCTCCTCCGTCACCACAACCGAGGTGCGGCCGGCCGCCTGGACCTGCTGGCCGTCATAGATCGGAAACTGCGAGGCCGGCCCGGCATAGATCATGGCCAGGGTGCGGCCGGCCTTGCGGACCGACCAGATGCGGAAATCCGGCCCCGGCCGGGCCGCCGTGATCGTCGTTCCCGCCGGCAGGTCGACACGGAAGGGCAGGGCCGCGATGGCGGCGGCGTCCAGGGGGGCGGGCTCCGGCTCGGGCGCGGGCTCGGCCGTCGTTTCGGGCGTCGGCCCCGGGGGCGCTTCCGTCGTCGACCGCGGCGTCGCGGCGGGTGAAGAGGCGGGCGCGGTCGCCGGGCGCGTCTGGGCCTGAGCTGGTCCCTGCGCCTGAGCCGGGGCGGGAGTGGTCTGGGCCTGCGGCGCCTGGGCCCGAGGGGGCTGGACCGCCGGGGTCCGGGCGGGCTCGATGGCCGGCGCCGCAACGGGCCGGGTGCTGACCTGGTCCTCGTCGCGCGGGGTGGCCGGGGCCATGGCCGAAGGCGGCGCCTGGTTCAGCGACCGGGTGATGGCCGAACTGCTGGTCGACTGTCCCCCCGCATTCTGGGCTTGGGTCTGGGCCTGGGCCGATGCGGCGGGAAGGGCGACGGCCGCCGCGGCGACGGCGAGAAGGGTAAGGGATTTCATGGTCCGACCTTCGCCCCGGAAAGCGACGATCGCAAGGCGCCGGGAACCGCGCGTGACGGTATCAGGCGGCGGGCATCTCGACCCAGAACGCGGAGCCCTCGCCCACGGTCGAACGCACCCCGATGGTCCCGCCCTGCAGTTCGGTCAGCCGCTTGGCCAGGGCCAGGCCGATGCCGTGCCCCTCGACCGACGACCGCTCCAGACCCAGACGATTGAAGGGCTCGAACAACTGGGCCTGTTTCTCAGGCGACAGACCCGGCCCCTGGTCGATCACCTCGATGCGGACCACGCCGCCCGCCCGTCGGGCGTGCAGCCGAACCTTGCCGCCGGTCCCGCCGTATTTGACGGCGTTGCTGCCCAGGTTGGCGACGATCTGGTTCAGCCTCTGGGAATCCGCCAGGGCCACCAGGGACTCGCCTTCGGCCTCGATCTCGATCTCCACCCCCGCCGCCTCGGGCCGCAGGACCAGGGCGCGCCGCACATCCTCCAGAAGACCCCGCACGTCGGTGGGCCGCAACTCCACGCGCACGGCGCCCGATTCCGCTCGCGCCACGTCCAGCAGGTCGTGCGACAGGCTCTCGACCTGGCGGGCGGTCTTGACCAGCATCTCGGCCATCTCGGCCTGGGTCGGGCTGACTGGCCCCAGCTGGCCGCTGGTCCACAGCTGGCCGATGCCGATGATCCCCCCGACCGGGCTCTTGATCTCGTGCGCCACATTGGCCAGCAGCCGCGACTTGGCCTCGGACGCCAGTTCGGCGCGCCTCTGGCCCGCGCGGGCGCGTTCGGCCAGGGCGTCGCGCTCATCCAGCAGCACCGCGACCAGCATGATCGGCAGATAGCCGAACAGGACCAGCAGCTGGGCCATCATGGCGGCCTGCGCCGGCTCGAACCTCAGGGCGTAGGGGCCGTTGCCCATCATCGACCCGCCAACCGCCGTGATCGCCACCACCATCAGGGCCGCCGTCGCGCCCAGCACCCGCAACCGCGCCGCGATCAGCAGCAGGAAGGGCAGAAGGGTGAAGGTTATGGGCAGGTTCAGGGTCGAGAAGGTCAGGACGCACAGGGCGCCCAGGACGGCGAACAGGCCAGCCGCCTCGACCATCCGCCACGGACGCGCGAACATCGCCAGCCGCCTCGGCGTCAGGGCCAGGCCGAAACCGCCCACGACCGCCATGCCCAGGGCGTGCCCGAACCACCAGGTCTGGAACGCCGGCGCGGGGTCGGCCCCGGTCATGACCTGCAGCATCAGGGCGGCGAAGGCGGCGGCCGGCAGGGGCGCGACCACACCCGCGCTCAGCAGGAATCGCGCCGCGCCTTCGACGGTGGACAGGTTCGCATCGGGCGCGAAACGGCGCACCAGCACCACCGCCGCGACGATCTCGATCATGTTGGCGGCGGTGAACATCAGGCTCAGGGCCGGCGGATTGCCGACCAGGAACTCGGCCGCCAGCACCCCGGCCGTCATCAGCCCGCCGAAACACAGGTCGTAGGCGACGCCCCGGCCGCTGCGCAGCCACACCGCCACGGCCAGGCCGCCTGCGCCCCACAGCGCCGAGACCAGGCCCGCGGACCGGGCGAACAGGATGCTGACGACGATCAGCCCGGCCACACCCACCGCCGTCAGGATCGGGGCCAGGGGCTGGGCGAACAGGGCCGAGGCGCTGTTCCGCGCGCCCGCCGGGGCGGCGGCGCGCGCCGGCTGCATCGGCGCCGTCGGTCGGACGGGCCGGGCCTGGGGGTCGGAGGTGAGCACGCGGCTCGTCATTCGATCATTCTCGGTCGGACGTTCCGAACCGGAATAACCAGAGGTCTCCTAATATCCCCTGAAGCGCGAATTCAGCCGGCCAGGGCCCGGTTCAGGGCCGCCACCCCCGCCGCCGGCCCTCCGGGATGGGCCCAGACCCCGGCGCTGACGGCCACGAAGTCGGCCCCCGCCTCGGCCAGAACGCGGGCGTTGTCGGCCGTGATCCCGCCTATGGCCACGCAGGGGATTTCCATCGCCGCCTGCCAGGCGTTCAGCAGTTCGGGCTCGACCCGCTGCACCGCGTCCTTGGTCGTGGTCGGGAAGAAGGCGCCGAAGGCCACATAGTCCGCCCCTCCCTCGGCCGCCTCCATCGCCAGGTGATAGCTGCCGTGACAGGTGACGCCGATCATGGCGTCCGGCCCCAGGGTCCGGCGCGCCTCGGCCAGGGAGGCGTCCCCCTGGCCCACATGGACCCCGTCGCAGCCCAGTTCGCGCGCCAGATCGGGCCGGTCGTTCAGGATCACCGCCACCCCCCGCGCCTGGGCGATCGGCGCCAGCCGCCGCACGGCCGCGCGGATCGCCTCGTCCGGGGCGGGCTTCAGCCGGATCTGCAGGGCCGCGACCTCGCCCGCGTCCAGCGCCGCCTCCAGGTCGGCCGCGAAGGCCTCCAGGTCCGCGATCTGCGGCGGGGTCAGCAGATACAGGCGGCACGGCGGGCGCGGCGGGGTGGTCGGGGATCTGGCCATGGCCCGCCATCCCGCTTCCCGCCGCCCGCGTCAATCCGCCAATCTGAGAATGAATTGCACTCGCCGACGATCCTGCTATGGAGAACCATTCGCAACGCCTCCCGAGCTCGCCTCCCGTGTATGTCTGCAACTGCAACGGCCTGCGCCAGCGCGATGTGGCCCTGGCCATCGAGGCCGGCGCCGCCCGCCCGCGCGACGTGTTCGAACGTCACCAGTGCGCCCCCCAGTGCGCCAAATGCGTCTGCGAAATGCGTCAGATGATCCAGGAAGGCCGCGACGCCTTCGCCCTGGCCGCCGAATAGTTTTCGGAAACAATAATCACTCGCATTTTCAATGCAGTGATAAGTGTTCGCAAGTGAACATCGCCCCCTTTCTTCGTGTTATCTGAGCCGGACGCCGACGAATCCGCGGCGCAGGAGGCGACGACATGAAGGGCGATCCCGCGATCATCCGCACCCTCAACGCGGTGCTGACCAACGAACTGACGGCGGTGAATCAGTATTTCCTGCACGCCCGGATGTTCGAGAGCTGGGGCCTCAGCCACCTGGGCCATGTCATCTACGATGAATCGATCGGCGAGATGAAGCACGCCGACATGCTGATCAAGCGCATCCTGTTCCTGGACGGCCTGCCCAACCTGCAGGACCTGCACAAGCTCAAGGTCGGGGAGGAGCCCATCGAATGCCTGGGCGCCGATCTCCAGCTCGAGATCGACAGCCGGGTGACCACCGCCGCCGCCGTGACCCAGTGCGAAGAGGCCCGCGACTACGTCAGCCGTGACCTGCTGATGAAGATTCTGGCCGACACCGAGGAGCACATCGACTTCCTCGAGAACCAGCACAAGCTGATCGAACTGATGGGCGCCCAGAACTATCTGCAGTCGGCGATGAAGGAGATCGTCACCGACGGCGCGGCCACCGGGAACTAGGCCCGCCCCCGCTCATTCCCCCTCCCACAGCCAGGAGGGCCGGATGACCGATATCGACGACGCCATCGACGAGGTGCGCGACCGCGCCGCCGACCTGCTGAACGCCGAAGGGCGCAGCCTCGGCCATGTCCTGATGGGCGTCGCCCTGACCGCCGGATTCGCCCTGGCGGCTGCCGCCCTGGCGCGCGGAACCCTGCATCCCCGCCCGCCGAGGCTTCAGGATGCGCGAGAAGGCGACGCACCGATCACCGAACGGCCGCGCGGCGCCTTCAGCCTGATCCTGCCCGCGGTCTTTTCGGCCACCACCCTGTCGGCGGTGCGGGTCTGGAACGCCCCGGCCCGCCCGGAACGCACCCGCGCCATGGCCCTGTGGGCCGTGGCCCAGTCCCTGAACGCGGTCTGGATCGCCCTGCGGCCCGCCAGCCGGACGCTCCAGGTCGCCGCCGCCATGTCCACCGCCGGCATGGCCGCGGCCTTCGCCCATGAGGCCCGCAAGCTGGACCCCGGCGCCGGCAAGCTGGCCGCCCCGACCGGCGCCGGCGTCCGCCTGGCCAACCGCATCGACCGCAAGGCGGGCACGGAGCACACCCTGCATTGAGATCTTAGGGATGGTCGGACACGAAAAGGGGGCGACCGCGCGGTCGCCCCCTAATTCCTAACCCCTAAGCCCTACTCCCTAGTTCGCCAGTCGGCGAAGAAAGGAGGGGATTTCGAGGTCGTCGTCGGCCTGGCCCGTCTGGGGCGACTCGATCTCCGGCTCGGCCGGGACGGCGGCCGAGGCGCGTGGGCCGGGGCGGGCGCCGTAGGTTGGGGCCGGGGCGGCGCGGCGGCCGCGACCGAACAGGCTCCAGCCCGACTTGCGGTGATGATCGCCGTCGTCGGCCGGATAGTCGTCGGCCGCCCCGGTCTCGGGCGCGGCGACCGGGGCGGCCCGGTCCATGTAGAGGTCGCCCTGGACCGTCGGGGCGGCGGCGCGGGCGGCGGCGGGCTCGCCGGCTTCATAGGCCTCGACCCAGGGATCGATGATCGGCTCCAGGGTGCGCGGCGCCTCGGCGGCGTGGATCACCGGCTCGGCCCGGGTCTCGGCGGCCGTGGCGGGCGCGAAGGTCGGCTGGACCACCGGCGCCTCGGCGCGGGCGGCGGGGGCCGGACGGGCCGGAGCTTCGGCGCGGACCGGCTCGGCGCGCGCGGCCTCGTAACGGGTCGGGACGGGTTGAGGCGCGGCGGCCTGGGGCGCGCCCGGGCGGCGGATGTCGCCGGGACGGGCGGCCGGGGTCGGCTCGATCTTCTGCATCGAGGCCTCGTCCATGCCGGTGGCGACCACCGAGACGCGGATCTTGCCGTCCAGGGCCGGATCGAAGGCGGCGCCGAAAATGATGTTGGCGTCGGCGTCGACTTCCGCCGAGATGGCGTTGGCGGCCTCATCGACCTCCAGCAGGGTCATGTCCATGCCGCCGGTGATGTTGACCAGGACGGCCTTGGCGCCCTTCAGGCTGGTCTCGTCCAGCAGGGGATTGGCGATGGCGTTCTGGGCCGCCAGCAGGGCGCGGTCCTCGCCCTCGGCCTCGCCGGTGCCCATCATGGCCTTGCCCATTTCCGACATGACGGCGCGGACGTCGGCGAAGTCCAGGTTGATCAGGCCCGGCAGGATCATCAGGTCGGTGATCGAGCGCACGCCCGAGTGCAGCACCTGGTCGGCCATGCCGAAGGCGTCGGCGAAGGTGGTGCGCTCATTGGCGACGCGGAACAGGTTCTGGTTCGGAATGACGATCAGGGTGTCGACGTAGCGCTGAAGCTCGGCGATGCCCGCGTCGGCCAGCCGCATGCGGTGGCGGCCCTCGAAGGTGAAGGGCTTGGTCACGACGCCGACGGTCAGGATGCCGCGGTCGCGGGCGCATTTGGCGATGATGGGGGCCGCGCCCGTGCCGGTGCCGCCGCCCATCCCGGCGGTGATGAAGATCATGTGCGCGCCTTCCAGGTGCGCGTGAATCTCGTCGGCGGATTCCTCGGCGGCGTTCATGCCGACTTCCGGATGCGCCCCCGCCCCCAGGCCTTGGGTGATCGTCTCGCCCAGTTGGATGCGGCGGTCGGTCTTGGCGAACGACAGGTGCTGGGCGTCGGTGTTGGCGACGACGAACTCGACCCCTTCAAGGCCGGCGTCGATCATGTTGTTGACGGCGTTGCCGCCCGCCCCGCCCACGCCGAAGACGACGATGCGAGGCTTCAGTTCCGTGGTTTCCGGACGCACCAGAGAAAGAGACATGTAAGTTCCGACCTTCCGACCCTGCCCTGTCCGCCCCGCGAAATCCCGCCGATTCGCCAGTGGTTACGGGCGTCTTAAGGAAACGCCGGGAGCGTTAAGGGAAGGTTACCGGATAGCTTGAGTCGGACCCCCGCGAAGGGGTTTCGTTAACCTTGGCCGCAAATTTTCCGTGCCCGGATGGGGCGTTCGGGGTCAGAGGTTGTCACGCAGCCAGCCGGCGGCGCGCGCGACCAGGTTGCCGCGATGCACGCGCGGGGCGTCGGCGGCGCCGATCTGGCGCGACATCAGCTTGCGCGCCGAGACCGCCTCGCGCGGGCCGTAGGCGGCGCGCAGCAGCACCCCGGCCGAGGCGCAGAAGGCCGGACCGGAGGCGGCGTCGGCCAGGTGGGGCGCGCGCTGGGGCCGGCCCAGGCGCACGGGCCGGTCGAAAATGCGGACGGCCAGTTCGCGCACGCCCGTCAGCTGGCTGCCGCCGCCGGTCAGGACCACTCCGGCGCCAGGATCGATCAGGGCGCCCTTTTCGCGCAGGCGGTCGCGCAGCAGCTCCAGCGTCTCCTCGACCCGGGCCGAGATGATGGTCTTCAGCATGGCGCGCGGCACCACGACCGGGCCGGCGGAGGGGTCTTCGCCGCGCGGGGGCGCCTCCAGCATCTCGCGGTCCTCGTTGGCCGAGGCCATGGCCGAGCCGTGCAGGGTCTTCAGACGCTCGGCGCCCGAACGGCTGGTCGACAGGGCGCAGGCGATGTCGGAGGTGATGTGGTCGCCTCCGACGCCGACGCTTTCGACATGGATCAGGGACCGGTCGCGCCAGACGGCCGCGGTGGTGGCCCCGCCGCCCATGTCGATACAGACGCAGCCCAGGTCCATCTCGTCCTCCTCCAGCGCCGCCAGGGAGGAGACGACGGGGGCCGAGACGACGCCCTGGAGGTCCAGATGGGCCAGCTCCAGACAGTGGCTGAGGGCGCCGAAGACGCTCTCGGCCATCGACACCACCAGCAGGTCCAGGCCCAGGGCGCCGCCGCGCATGGCGCGCGGGTCGCGCACCCCGCGGGCGCCGTCGACCGACCAGGCGACGGGCAGGACATGGATGGGCCGGCGGTTGGGCAGTTTGAGCCT
The DNA here is from genome assembly GCF_019636155.1 of Brevundimonas sp. Lineage (GTDB taxonomy): Bacteria > Pseudomonadota > Alphaproteobacteria > Caulobacterales > Caulobacteraceae > Brevundimonas. The sequence goes on from NZ_JAHBYB010000006.1 coordinate 19,377, forward strand.
GGCCAGGGCCAGGCCGATGGCGCGGGCCAGGTCGGCGTCGTCGATCGGCCGGGCGCCCAGGGAGACCTCGGCGCGGATGCGGTGGCTGGCCATCTGGCCGATCGGGGTGGTGACGATGACGCCCGAGACCGCGGCCCCGGCGGCCCGTTCGGCCCGTTCGACAGCGTGGCCGATGGCGCCGGCGGCCTCGTCCATGTTGACGATGGCCCCGCCCTTGATCCCCTTGGCCTGGACATGGCTGGCCCCGGCGACGCGGATGGTGCGGTCGGCGTGGCGCACCCCGTCCGGCTTCATGATGAAGCAGGAGACCTTGGAATGGCCCAGGTCCAGGGCCGCGACCACGGGCGCGCGCGCGGCGCCCAGGGCGGCGGTCTTCGGATTGTCACCCACGCGTCCGGCCATACGCCCGCGACTCCTTCAGATCACGCATCACCGCCGTCGGAGGGCCGGACGGCGATCTCCTCGGGCGTTCTCAGGTCGACCCGGGCGAAGCCCAGGTCCAGCAGGCGCTCGCGCTGGTCCAGGGCGTCCAGCCGGATCAGGGCGGCATCCTGGCCCAGGGCCGGCAACTGGATCAGCGACCCGTCCTTGAGCCGCAGGTCCCAGCGGCGCTCGTCCACCCGCACCAGGGCGTCGACGCGGCCCATCAGGCGCGGGCGCTGGGCCAGAAGCGGCAGGATGTCGGCGGCGGCCTGGTCGGCGCCCTTGCCGACCACCAGGGGCAGCTGGGGATAGCGGGCCGCCTGGGCGCCGGGAATGACCGCCCCGTCGCCGTCGATGACCCAGGCGCGGCCGGCGTTCTGCCACACGGCCAGGCGGTCGTGCTCCTGGACCTCGACGATCAGAGTGTCGGGCAGCAGGCGGACCACGCGCGCCTCGCGCACCCAGCCGACGGCCTCGACCTGGCGGCGCAACTGGTCCAGGTCCAGGCCGATGATGGGCATGCCGGACTGAAGCGCCAGCGCCTGCTGGATCGCCGGCTGGGCCTCGGCCGAGGCGCCGGTGACATGGACGCGGCGCAGCTTCAGCCCCATGCCGGTGGTCACACCGTCGACCCCGTGGGAGACCGAGGCGCCGATGCGTTCGGCCCGGCCGCCGGTGGCCAGGACGGCGACCAGGACCAGGGCGCCGGCCGCCATGCTGAGCATCACCGCGCGCGGCGACAGGTCCAGCCGGCCCAGGGCCGCGACCTTGGCCGGGGTGGCCGGGGCGTTGCGGGGCGCGCGGCCGCGCCCGGCGCCCGAGCCGCCGCGTCCGCCCGCCGGCGCGCCCTGACGTCTGCCGCCGCGAACTACCGCCGGCATGAGGCGTCCTCCACCATCCATCGAACCAGGGCCGGGTAGTCCATTCCCGCGTGCGCGGCCTGTTCGGGCACGAGCGAGGTCGGGGTCATTCCCGGCTGGGTGTTGACCTCCAGCAGGACGAGATCGTCCTTAACATCGTCATAACGGAAGTCGGCGCGCGACACCCCGCGGCAGCCCATGGCGGCGTGGGCGCGCTCGGCCTGGCGCAGGCAGCGCTCGAACACCGCCGGCGGCAGGGGGGCCGGCAGGACGTGGACCGAGCCCCCGGGGGCGTATTTGGCCTCATAGTCGTAGAAGCCCTTGACCGGGGTGATGTCGGTCACGGTCAGGGCGCGCGGGCCGGACGCCTCACCCAGGACGGCGACGCACAGTTCGCGCCCGGCGATGAAGGGCTCGACCATCACCTGTTCGCCATAGGTCCAGTCGTCGGCGCCGACGGCGGTCTGGGGGGCGTTGGCGCCCTCGGGCACCAGGAAGACACCGACGGACGAGCCCTCGGCGTTCGGCTTGATCACATAGGGCGGGGCGATGACGTGGCGGCGCGCCACCTCATGCCGGTCGAACAGGCCGCCGCCCGGAACGGCCAGGCCGGCGGCCGCCAGCACGGCCTTGGACTTGTCCTTGTCCATGGCCAGGGCCGAGGCCAGGACGCCGGAATGGGTGTAGGGAAGGGCCAGGGTCTCCAGCACCCCCTGGACGCAGCCGTCCTCGCCCCAGACGCCGTGCAGGGCGTTGAAGGCGACGTCGGGCTTCAGCGCGGCCAGCACCTGGGCCAGGTCGCGGCCGGCGTCGACGCGGGTGACGCGATAGCCGACCGTCTCCAGGGCCGCGGCGCAGCCTTCGCCGGACGACAGGGAGACCTCGCGCTCGGACGACAGCCCGCCCATCAGGACGGCGACGTGCATGTCTTGGGGACGGCGGGTCATGCGGAACTCGAAACGGGCGCGAGCCACCTTGATCGCCGAAGGTTGGTTTACGCCGGGTTTACTAAGAGCCGATCTCGACGAGTCTTCTCTCCTCGAGGGAGAGGCCGCAGTCGTCTCCTCCCCATTTCATGGGGAGGGGGACCGCCGCAGGCGGTGGAGGGGATCTTCAGGGGCGCCAAGACAGAACCCCTCCGTCTCGTCGGCTGTCGCCGCCGATCCACCTCCCCATCGCTGCGCGACAGGGAGGAGACGGGAAGGCAGGCCTTTCAGCCGGGCCGCCCGATCCGCCGGATCTCCCAGTCCAGCTGGACGCCGGTCTTCTTCAGGACATCGGCGCGCACGGCCTCGCCCAGCGCCTCTATGTCGGCGGCGGTGGCCTCGCCGGGGTTGATCATGAAGTTGGAATGCAGGTCGCTGAACATCGCCCCGCCGCCCCCAAAAGGAAGTGGCGCGGCGTGAAGCCGGCCGCGCCAGCCCGCCTCGTCCACCAGTTTCCATGACGAATGGCCGGGCGGGTTCTTGAAGGTGGAGCCGCCGGTCTTTTCGCGGATCGGCTGGGTCTGTTCGCGGCGGGCGGTGATCTCGTCGATCCGGGCCTGGACGGCCTCGGGCGCGTCGGGCGTCCCGCGATAGACGGCCTCGACCCAGATGATGTCGGCGGGGGCCTTTGAATGGCGGTAGGTGTAGCCGAAGTCGGCCAGGGCGTAGTCGACCCGTTCGCCCGCCCGGTTCAGCCCCCAGGCCGAGACCAGCACATCCTTGGTCTCCGACCCATAGCAGCCCGCGTTCATGGTCAGGGCGCCCCCGACCGCGCCGGGAATGCCGGCATAGAACTCCAGCCCCGCCAGGCCCGCCCTGGCGCTGGCGCGGGCCACCATGCTGTCCAGCGCCCCGGCCCCGGCGGTGATCGTATCGCCATCAGCGTTCACCTGACCCCAGGCGCGGCCGGCCAGGCGGATGACCACCCCCTCGATCCCGCCGTCGCGGACGATGACGTTGGAGCCGACGCCCAGCACCGTCACCGGGACCGCCGGGTCCAGCGCCTTCAGGAAGTCCGCCAGATCGTCGGCGTCGGCCGGAATGAACAGCACATCCGCCGCCCCGCCCACCCGAAACCAGGTGTAGGGCGCCAAGGGCTCGTCCCGCAGCAGCTTGCCGCGTGTGGGGGGAAGGTGGTCGCGCCAGGTCATCATGCGGGCTCGATATCGGTGCGGGTGAAATCGTCGTCCTTGTAGAGCATGGGCGCATTTGCCTGGCGCGCGCAGGCATAGGCGAAGCAGTCGCCGAAATTCAGCGCGGCGGGATGACGGCCCTTGCCATAGCGGGCGTGGGCGGCAAGCGCCCCATGTCGCACTTCGGCCGGAACGGCCAACACCTCGACGCCGAACGCCTTGAGAAACGCCTCGACCGCGGTCTCGCTGTCATCGAGGTCAAGCCTGAGGCGACGGGCCACGGCCAGGGTCGCCTCCCACACGGCCAGGGGCGAGGTGATCCGACGTGGGTAGGTTGCCATGCGCGCGAACAGATGGCGCGCATCATCCTCGTCCGTGAGGATCGCCGTGATCGCCGAAGCGTCCAGGAACATCAGGACTCCTCATAAAGGCCGTCGATCCAGGCCTTATCCACCGGCTGCCCGCCTTCCCGATCGCCCCGTGCGATCAAGGCGCGCGTAAAGGCCACCCCGCGCTCGACGAAATCGGAGGGCGTTTCAACCTGGTCCAGCTCGCGGCGCAAGGCGCGGCGGACCGCCTCGGTCTTGCTGATGCGGCCGATACGGCTCAGGCGCTCGGCCATCTGATCGACTTCCGGATCTTTCACGTAAAGAGCCATGGTATATCCTCAGCGGTATATAGATATATTATCGCATGGATATAGGGTTGTCGCCCTCTCGATGAAACGGGACAGGCGCGAGGGCCGCAAGGCTCAAGCCAGGGCCTCCAGCTGGGCCGGAAGGGCATAGGCCCACTGGGTGATGTCGCCGGCGCCCAGAAGGACCACCAGGTCGCCGGGCCGGGTTTCGGCCGCGATCGCCTGGGCCAGGGCGGCGGGGCCTTCCAGCGCCTGGACCTGACGATGGCCGAAGCGGCGCACCCCTTCGACCAGGGCGTGTTTGTCGACCCCCTCGATCGGCGCCTCTCCGGCCGGATAGACGTCGGCGACCAGCACCGAATCCGCCTCGGAGAAACAGGTCGAGAAATCGTCCATCAGGTCGCGCAGGCGGGTGAAGCGGTGCGGCTGGACCACGGCGACCACGCGGCCGCCGGCGTCCTCGCCCTGGACCACCTCGCGCGCGGCCTTCAGCACGGCGGCGATCTCGACCGGGTGGTGGCCGTAGTCGTCGATGATCCGCACCCCCCGGGCCACCCCGGTGGTGGTGAAGCGGCGGCGGACCCCGCCGAACCCGGCCAGGCCGGCGCGGATGGCGTCGTCGTCCACCTGAAGCTCACGCGCCACGGCGATGGCGGCCAGGGCGTTCGACAGATTGTGGGCCCCGGTCATGGGCAGGCGGACGCCCTCGATCCGGTGCGCCTCGCCGTTCTGGATGACCACGTCGAACCGGGCGCCGTCGGCCCCCATGGTCACGTTCTCGGCCCGGACCATGGCCTGGGGGTTCAGGCCATAGGTGACCAGCCGCCGGTTGTCGATGCGCGAGACCAGGCGCTGGACCTCCGGATGGTCCAGGCAGACCACGCCGAAGCCGTAGAAGGGAATGTCCTCGATGAAGTCGCAGAAGGCCTTACGCACCGCGTCGAAGTCGCCGTAGTGGTCCAGGTGTTCCGGGTCGATGTTGGTGATGATGGCGACGGTGCATTTCAGGCGCAGGAAGCTGCCGTCGCTTTCGTCCGCCTCGACCACGATCCAGTCGCCGTCGCCGACTTTCGCATTCGTGCCATAGGCGTTGATGATGCCGCCGTTGACCACGGTCGGGTCCATGCCGGCGGCGTCCAGAAGGCTGGCGACCATGGAGGTGGTGGTGGTCTTGCCGTGGGTGCCGCCCACACCGATCGAGAACTGCAGCCGCATCAGCTCGGCCAGCATCTCGGCCCGGCGGACCAGGGGAATCCGCCGCCGGCGCGCCTCGACCAGTTCGGCGTTGTCGGCCTTGACCGCCGTGGAATAGACGACGGCCGAAACCCCCTCGCCGACATGTTCGGCGTCGTGGCCGATGAAGATGCGCGCGCCCAGCCGCTCCAGCCGTTCGGTGTTTGCGCTGGCCTTGGCGTCGGACCCCTGAACCCGATAGCCGATCTTCAGCATGATCTCGGCGATGCCGCTCATGCCGATGCCGCCGATGCCCACGAAATGGACGGGGCCGAGGTCGAAGGGGACGGGGCGTAGGCGAGCGATCATTGAGGCGTCTTAGCGGGGTCGATGATCGAATGCACGAGGGCGCGACAAGAACCCCTCCACCGCTTCGCGGTCCCCCTCCCCACGCCGTGGGGAGGAGACATGGCGACCGTCTCCTCCCTGTCGCGCCAGCGATGGGGAGGTGGATCGGCGGCGTAGCCGACGAGACGGAGGGGTTCTGTCAAGGAATCAACCCCGCCTTAACCGTAAGGATTCACCGTGGCGGCCCTGAGTTTGCCGGGGCCGAGCCATGTCCGAGTTCAAGACCGACGTCATCCATCGCGGCGACTGCATCGAGGTGCTGCGGTCGATGCCCGACGCCTGCGTCGATATGGTGTTCGCCGACCCGCCCTATAACCTCCAGCTGGGCGGCGACCTGCTGCGGCCCGACAATTCCAAGGTCGATGCGGTCGATGACGACTGGGACCAGTTCGAGAGCTTCGCCGCCTATGACGCCTTCTGCCGCGACTGGCTGAAGGAATGCCGCCGGGTGCTGAAACCGGAAGGGTCGATCTGGGTGATCGGCAGCTATCACAACGTCTTCCGTCTGGGGTCGGCGATCCAGGACCTGGGGTTCTGGGTGCTGAACGACATCATCTGGCGCAAGTCGAACCCGATGCCGAACTTCAAGGGCACGCGCTTCACCAATGCGCACGAGACCCTGATCTGGGCCGCCAAATCGCGCGAGCAGAAGCGCTACACCTTCAACTATGACGCGCTGAAGGCCTTCAACGAAGACACCCAGATGCGGTCCGACTGGACCTTCGCCCTGTGCACGGGCGAGGAGCGGATCAAGGACGCCGACGGCAAGAAGGCTCATCCGACCCAGAAGCCCGAGGCCCTGCTGCACCGGGTGCTGCTGGCCGCCACACGGCCGGGCGACGTGGTGTTGGACCCCTTCTTCGGCACGGGTACGACGGGGGCGGCGGCCAAACGGCTGGGGCGGCATTTCATCGGCATCGAGCGGGATGAGGGCTACGCCAAGGTGGCCGAAAAGCGGATCAAGGCCGTGGTCCCGGCCGCGCCCGAGGACCTGACGGTCATGGGATCGAAGAAGGCCGAGCCCAAGGTGCCGTTCGGGGCCCTGGTCGAGGCTGGGCTGCTGCGGCCGGGTGATCGGCTGTATTGTCCCAAGGGCGAACGCGAGGCGCGGGTGCGGGCGGACGGGTCCCTGGTCCACGGCGCCCTGACCGGCTCGATCCACAAGCTGGGCGCCCTGCTGGAAAACGCCCCGGCCTGCAACGGCTGGACCTACTGGCGCTTCAAGTCGGACCAGGGGTTCAAGTCGATCGACGCCCTGAGGGAACAGGTCCGCGCCGGGATGCAGTGACGGGCGCCAGCTTGGCCTTAAGCGCCCGTCTTCACGTTTGAAATTCGGCGTCCGGCGCGCGGAACCGGGGTCGCTCCGGAGGATTGAGGGAGCAGCGCGGACATGTGTCCCGCGCCGGAGTTTCCCACATGAAAATCGCCCAGGTCACGCCCCTTTATGAAGCCGTGCCGCCCAGACTGTATGGCGGCACCGAACGCGTCGTCGCCCATCTGACCGAAGCCCTGGTCGACCTGGGGCACGACGTCACCCTGTTCGCCAGCGCCGACGCCCAGACGCGGGCGCGGCTGGCCCCGGTGCGCGACCAGGCCCTGAGGCTGGACCCGGCGCCGCTGAAGTCGGACCTGGCGGCGCACATGACCATGCTGGCCCAGGTGATGGACCGGGCGGACGAGTTCGACATCATCCATTTCCACACCGACATGGTGCATTTCCCCTTCTTCCGGCGCTGGGCCGACAGGACGGTGACGACCCTTCACGGGCGGCTGGACATGAAGGACTTGCCCCAGGTGTACGACCGCTGGTCCCAGTTCGGCCTGGTGTCGATCTCGGACGATCAGCGCCGGCCCCTGCCCCGCGCCAACTGGAAGGCGACCGTTCATCACGGCATGCCGGGCGACCTTTATCGGTTCTCCTCGAAGTCGGACGGCTATCTGGCCTTCCTGGGCCGGATCTCGCCGGAGAAGCGGCCGGATCGGGCCATCGAGATCGCGGCCAAGCTGAACAGGCCGCTGAAGATGGCGGCCAAGGTCGACGCCGCCGACAAGGTCTATTGGGAGACGGTCATCAGGCCGATGGTCGAGGCCAGTCCCCTGGTCGAATTCGTCGGCGAGATCGGCGACCATCAGAAGTCGGCCTTCCTGGGCGGGGCGGAGGCCCTGCTGTTCCCCATCGACTGGCCCGAGCCGTTCGGCCTGGTGATGATCGAGGCCATGGCCTGCGGGACGCCGGTGGTGGCCTTGCGCTGCGGCTCGACGCCCGAGGTGATCGAGGACGGCGAAACCGGCTTCCTGGTCGATACGGTCGAACAGGCGGTGGCGGCGGCCGGTCGGGCCCATTTGCTGGACCGGCAGGCGATCCGGGCCCGGTTCGACCTGCGCTTCTCGGCCACGGCCATGGCCCGGCGGTATCTCGATGTGTATGGCGACATCCTGGCGCGCAAGCCCTTCGCCGAGGCGCCCATGCCCGAGGTGGTGGCGCCGATCCGGCCTCTGGACGAGGCGCGCAGCTTCGCCGTCCCGGCCTGAGCGCTGAACCGACCGGGGGTCTTGTCCATTAGCGTACCAATGTGACCGCGATGGCGCCGCATTGAAGGGCGAGTCTGATCGCCGACGCCGACGACGGAGCCTTCATGGACGACGCCTACAGCGTGAACCTGGCTATGCCCGACACGACCGACGCCGGCGGCTCGGTCGAGCAGCTGATGGCGCTGAAGGACGGCGACCTGTTCCTGGTCGCCGACGGCTGGGGCGACCTGAGGGGCGGGGCCGACGGCCTGTTCGCCAACGACACCCGGATGCTGTCGCGCCTGATCCTGACCATAGGCGGGGCGCGGCCGTCGCGGCTGAGTTCGGGCGTGTCGCAGGACAATGTCTATTTCACCTGCCATTCGACCAACCGCGCCCTGCCGCCGATGGGCGAGCACCGCACCCCGGCGGGAGTCATGCATGTCGAGCGGCGGCGCTTCGTCTGGCAGGGCCGGCTGTATGAGCGGGTGCGGCTGACCAACCACGGGATCGAGGACCTGTGGGCGCCCCTGGCCTTCGATTTCGCGGCCGATTTCGCCGATATCTTCCAGGTGCGCGGCACGCCGCGGCTGAAACGCGGGACGGCCGAGCCGCCGACGCACGACGGGCGGCGGGTGACCTTCCGCTATCGCGGCCTGGACGCGGTGGAGCGGGTCAGCTGCCTGGCCTTCTCCGAGCCGCCGCACCGGCTGAACGGCGGCCGGGCCGAGTTCATGGTCACCCTGCCCCGGGGCGGGCGGCACGACCTGTATCTGGAGTGCGGGGTGGATCGCTGCGAGGCGCCGGACGCGGATCGGTTCCGGCGGGCGGCGGTGCAGGCCCAGTTGCACATGCGGGCCAAGCGGCGGCGCGGCGCCTCGGTGCGGGGACCGCGCAGCCCGCGCTTCAACGACTGGCTGGACCAGAGCCGTGCGGACGTGGCGCTTCTGACCACCGACCTGCCGACCGGACCCTATCCCTATGCCGGGACGCCCTGGTTCTCGACCCCGTTCGGGCGCGACGGGATCCTCTGCGCCTGGCAGATGCTGTGGCTGGATCCCAGCCTGGCCAGGGGGGTGCTGACCTATCTGGCGTCGCGCCAGGCGACCGAGGTCTCGGCCTTCATGGACGCCCAGCCGGGCAAGATCATGCACGAGACGCGCGGGGGCGAGATGGCGGCCCTGAAGGAGGTGCCGTTCGGCCTGTACTACGGGGGCGTGGACACCACCTGCCTGTTCGTGGCCCTGGCCGGCGCCTATGCGAAGCGGACAGGGGATTTCGAGTTGATCCGGCGGCTGTGGCCCCATCTGGTCGCGGCGGCGGACTGGATGCGCGACTATGGCGACAGCAATGGCGACGGCCTGATCGACTACGCCCGCGCGGCCGAGACAGGGCTGTCGAACCAGGGCTGGAAGGATTCCGAGGATTCCATCTTCCACGCCGACGGCCGCTTTCCCAAGGGACCGGTCGCCCTCTTGGAGGTCCAGGGCTACGCCTGGGCGGCGTGGCGGGCCATGGGCGACCTGGCCGAGATCATCGGCGATCCGCGCCGGATGGAGTGGGACGAGCGGGCCGACGCCCTGTGCCACCGGGTCGAGACCCGGTTCTGGATGGAGGACGAGGGTTTCTACGCCATCGCCCTGGACGGCGACGGGGAACCGTGCCGGTCGATCGCCTCCAACGCCGGCCATCTGCTGTTCACCGGCCTGCCGTCGCCGGAGCGGGCGGCGCGGGTGGCGCACCGGCTGCTGGGCGCCGAGTTCCGGTCCGGCTGGGGCCTGCGGACCCTGGCGACGGGCCAGGCGCGGTTCAATCCGATGAGCTATCACAACGGCTCGGTCTGGCCGCACGACACCGCCCTGGCCGCCGCCGGCATGGCGCGATACGGAGAGCGGGACGCGGTGGCCCTGCTGCTGGGCGAAATCTATGCGGCGGCGATGCATTTCCACCTGCGGCTGCCGGAACTGTTCTGTGGCTTCGAGCGCCAGCCGGGCGAACCGCCGATCGCCTATCCGGTCGCCTGCCTGCCCCAGGCCTGGGCGGCGGGGTCGGTCTTCCTGATGCTGCAGGCGGCGCTGGGGGTCCGTATCGACGCGGTCGAGGGGGTGATCGAGGTCGACGACCCCGTCCTGCCCGCCGGGATCGACAGGCTGAACGTCACCGATCTTCAGGTCGGAGAGGCGCGCATCGATCTTAATTTCCAACGCATCGACGGCCACACGGTGGTGATGCCCGAAAACCGGCGCGGAAAGGTGGCGGTGCGATCGAACCGCTAGCCCAGGGCGCGGTCCAGGGCTTTGCGGAAGACGGTCGGCAGGGCGCGGCGGGCCTGGGCCGGGTCGGTCCAGATCAGGTCCGACGCCGGGGCGCGGGCGGTCAGGACGTCCAGGGTCAGGGCGAAATGGGTGAAGACATGCTCGACCGAGCCGGCCGCGCGCCAGTCGGCGGCGAGGGGCGGCCGCGTCTCGGCAGGGGCCGCCGACCAGTCGGAGGTCGGCAGGCCCAGCATGCCGCCCAGCAGGCCCCGCTCGGGACGGCGGACCAGGCCGACGCGGCCCTGAGTGTCGATGACGACCCAGGCCACCCCCTGACGGCGGGGGCGGTCGGCCTTCGGTGTCTTCAGCGGATAGCGGGCGGGGTCGCCGGTCCTGCGGGCCTGGCAGAAGGCCGAAACGGGGCATTGGCCGCACAGGGGCGACCGGGGCCGGCAGAGGGTCGCGCCCAGGTCCATCAGCGCCTGGGCCCAGTCTCCGGGCCGGTCGTCGGCAACCAGGGACCCGGCCAGGCGGCGCAGTTCGGGCCGGGCCTTCGGCAGAGGCGTCTCCACGGCGAAGAGCCGAGCCATGACCCGCCCGACATTGCCGTCCACCACATTGGCGGGCCGGTCGAAGGCGATGGCGGCCACGGCGGCGGCGGTATAGGCGCCCACCCCCGGCAGGGCCAGCAGCCCAACCTCGGTGTCGGGAAAGACGCCGCCGTGATCGGCCGCCACGGCGCGGGCGGCCTTCAGCATGTTGCGCGCGCGGGCGTAGTAGCCCAGGCCGGCCCAGGCGGCCATGACGTCCGCGTCGTCCGCCCCCGCCAGGTCGGCGACCGTGGGCCAGCGGCCGGTGAAGGCGTGGAAATAGGGGGCGGCGTGCGGAACCGTCGTCTGCTGCAGCATCACCTCGGACAGCCAGACGCGATAGGGATCGGTTCGGCGTCCCGACCCGGGCGGCGCGCGCCACGGCAGAGCCCGCGCCTGGGCGTCATACCAGTCCAGCAGGGCGGCGCGCAGCGCGGGGATGTCCATCGCGCCCCTCATACTCCGTCATCCTCGGGCTTGTCCCGAGGACCCATGGCGACCGGGCCCTGATCGCGGACGATCAGAGTCTCCGGAAGGATCATCACGCTTCGAGAACGCACAACGATGGGTCCTCGGGACAAGCCCGAGGATGACGGCTATCATGGTCCCATGCGCCGCCCCCTGCCCACCGAAGCCGAGGCCCGCGAGATCCTGGCGCGGCGACGCACCCGCCCGGCGCCGCGGCCCGCGCCCAAGGCCGGTCGGCATCTGCAGAAACTGGTGAAGGGTCTGGACGATCAGTTCGGGCGCGGGGCGGGCGCGCTGGAGCCGCGCTGGCGCGAGATCGTCGGCGACCAGCTGGCGCGCGTCACCCGGCCGCAGAAACTGTCCAAGGGCCGGGGCGGAAGCGGCGGGGTGCTGGAACTGCGCGTCGCCGGGCCGGCGGCCCTGCTGGTCCAGCACCAGTCGGCGGAGATCCTGAGCCGGGTGAACCTGTTCCTGGGCGCCGGATCGGTCGAGAAGCTGAGGATCGCCCAGGGACCGGTCAAACCCCTGACCGAGGCGGCCGCCAAGCCCCGCCGGTCCGCCAGGCCCCCGCCCCTGCCCGCCGAGACCGAGGCGGAACTGGCCAGGGCGGTTGAACCGGCGCCGGAGGGGCTGAAGGCGGCGTTGAGGAAGCTGGGGCGGGCGGTGCTGGGGGGCGGCGGCTAGATGTCCGGCCTCGACCCTCTGGCCATGGCCTTCGGCCGACGGCTGCCCCGGCCGGTCAATATTGTGGTCAACCTGGTATGGTGGCCGGTGTTTCTGCTGACGGCAACGTCGCTGAACGCGGCGCTATACGCCAGGCTGGAAGGATATGCGGCGCAGGCGTGGGGAATCCATCGGCTGCCAACCTACTTCGAACTGTTTCCCGTGATGTTCCTCCTGGTGGGCGCGCAAACCCTGCATGGCATGGCCATCAAGAGGCGGGACGAACTGTCGCCGCCCGTGATCCGCAACAACCCTTTCCGTTGACAAAAAGTCGCCATCCCTGTTCTCGACTGTGGGAACCTTGAGCGCGCGCGTCCGTGGGGGAATCGCGCGATGATCCGCAAAACCCGAGGAAGACCCATGACCCGATATGCTTCGATGAGCCGCCGCGCGGCGATGACGGCCGCGGCCCTGGCGGCGATGGCGACCCTGTCGGGATGCGGCGGCGGCAAGGCCGGCGGCGCGGCCGAGGGCGACATGGCCCTGGGCGCCGCCGAGGGGGCCAAGGTCACGGTGGTGGAATACGCCTCGGTCACCTGCCCGCACTGCGCCGCCTGGCAGGAGAACACCTGGCCCCAGTTCAAGGCCCAGTTCGTGGACAACAACAAGGTCCGCTATGTCTTCCGCGAACTGCCGACCCCGCCGGTCGAGGTGGCCACGGCCGGCTTCCTGGTCGCGCGCTGCGCCGGCAAGGACAAATATTTCGACGTGGTGCACCAGCTGATGGCCACCCAGCAGGAGATGGTGGCCGGCAGCGGCGGGCCGCGCGGCTGGCTGCTGCGGACGGCCAACGCCGCCGGGCTGAGCGACCAGCAGTTCGAGGACTGCGTGCGCGACGCCGACGCCATCAAGGCCATGGAAGGCCGCATCCGCGAGGCCCAGGCGGCCGGGGTGACCGGCACTCCCGCCTTCTTCGTCAACGGCGTCCAGGTGGTGACCCCCGGCGGCGAGGGCGCGTCCATCGAGGACCTGACCAAGGCCATCGAGGCCGAGCTGGCCAAGGGCTGATCCCGATGCGGACGCTGGCGCGCATCCTGGCCACGGCGGCGGTCCTGATCGGGGCCGGCGCCATGACGCGCCAGGACGCGCCGGTCGCCCCCGTGCCGGCGGTCCACGCCAACGACCGCGTCATGGGCCGGGACGATGCGCCCGTGACCGTGATCGAATACGCCAGCTTCACCTGCCACGTCTGCGGCGACTGGCACGCCCTGGTCTGGCCCGAGTTCAAGCGCCGCTTCATCGACACGGGCCGGGTCAGGATGGTGATCCGCAACATGCCGACGCCGCCGGCCGAGCTGTCGATCCCGGCCGCCGCCCTGGCGCGGTGCGCGGCGCCCGAGCGGTTCTTCGACACCGCCGACGCCCTGTTCGACGGCCAGCCGGCCATCCTGCGCGGCGGGGACCAGGGCGCCTGGTTCGACGCCGCCGTGGCCGCCAGCGGCCGCACCCGCGCCCAGATCGACACCTGTGTGGCCCGCCCCGAGATCAAGACCTTCCTGGAGGCCGAGATCGCCGCCGGCGCCGCGGCGGGGGCGACCACCACCCCGGCCTTCTTCGTCAACGGGCGGCGGGTGCACGACCGCTCGCTGGGCGGGCTGGAGATCGCCATCCGCACCGCCGAGGAAGGGCGGTAAGAGGGCTGGGATGCAGTTCCAGCGCCTGAGGCTCGTCGGCTTCAAATCCTTCGTCGATCCGACCGAGGTGCATATCGAGCCGGGCCTGACCGGGGTGGTCGGCCCCAATGGCTGCGGCAAGTCGAACGTGCTGGAAAGCCTGCGCTGGGTCATGGGCGCCAACTCGGCCAAGGCCATGCGCGGCCAGGGCATGGACGACGTCATCTTCGCCGGCGCCTCGGGCCGCCCGCCGCGCAGCCACGCCGAGGTCCAGCTGACCATCGACAACGCCCAGAGGCGGGCGCCGCAGCCGTTCACAGATGCGGCGGTCCTGGAGGTGTCGCGCCGCATCGACCGGGGCCAGGGCTCGACCTATCGCATCAACGGCAAGGAGGTGCGGGCGCGGGATGTGCAGCTGCTGTTCGCCGACGCCTCGACCGGCGCCAACAGCCCGGCCCTGGTGCGGCAGGGGCAGATCAGCGAACTGATCGCCGCCAAGCCCCAGAACCGCCGTCGCATCCTGGAAGAGGCCGGGGGCGTGGCCGGCCTGCACACCCGGCGGCACGAGGCGGAACTGCGTCTGCGGGCGGCGGAAACCAATCTGGAACGGCTGGACGACATCGGCCGCGAACTGGAGACCGCGCTGGGCCGGCTGAAGCGCGAGGCGCGCCAGGCCGAGAAATACAAGAAGATCAGCGCCGAGATCCGCGCCTTGCAGGCGGCGCTGCTCTATGTCCGCTGGAACGACGCGCGGGTGGCGGCCGAGGCTGCGGCGGACGAATTGCGTGCGGCGGATACAGCGGTGGCCGAGACGGCCAAGGCCTCGGCGGCGGCCCAGACGGCGGCCCTTAAGTCCCAGGAGGCGCTGAAACCCGCGCGGGAAGAGGATGCGGTGGCGGCCGCCCTGCTGCACCGCGCGTCGCTGGAACGCGACCGGCTAGACATGGCCGAACAGGCGGCGCGGGCCGAGATCGAACGACTGGGCGCCGAGGCGGCCCGCATTAACGCCGACATCGAACGCGAAACCGGCATGGCCGCCGATGCGGAAGGTGAGCTGGCGCGCGTCGCCGCCGCCCTGGAGGCCCTGAACGCCGAGATCGCCGCCGCCCCCGAACGCGGGCCCGAACTGGAGGCCGCCCTCAATGCGGCGGAAGACGCCCGCCGTGCCGCCGACGCCGAGGTCGAACGGGTGGCCGGGGCCGTGGCGGCGGTCGAGGCGCGGGTCTCGGCCGAGACGGCCCGCAAACGCGACGCCGAGGCGCGGGTGACGCGGGCGGAACAGGCGCTGACAAACGCCCGGCGCGAGCGCGAGGCCCTGGGGCCGCTGGAGACGCCCCAGATCGCGGCGGCGCAAAAGGCGCTGGAAGCGGCCCAGGCCGATCTGGCGGCGGCGCGGGCGGCGGTCGAGGCGGCGGAGGCGGATCGCGGCGACCGGGCGCGGGCCGAGGCCGAGGCGCGGCAGGCGGCGCGGGCGGCCGAGGACCGGCTGGGCCGGTTGCAGACCGAGGCGCGGGGCCTGGCGCAACTGCTGGTCACCGCACGGCGCGAGCACGCCCCGGCGCTGGAAAGCGTGGCGGCGGACAAGGGTTATGAGGCGGCATTGGCCGCCGCTCTGGGCGACGATCTGGACGCGGCCCTGGACGCCAGGGCGGCGGCCTATTGGGCGGGGGCGACGGTCCCGACGCCGGACTGGCCCAAGGGGGTGACAGCGCTGTCGGCCCATGTGCGGGCGCCGGATCAATTGGCGGCGCGCCTGGCCCTGTGCGGGGTTGTGGCGCGGGATGCGGCGGCGGGCTTGGCCAGGAGCCTGCCGGTCGGGGCGCGCCTGGTGACGGTCGAGGGCGACCTCTACCGCTGGGATGGCTTCGTCCAGCGGGCCGAGGCGCCGCGGCCGGCGGCGGTGCGCCTGGCCCAGCGCACACGGCTGGCGGAACTGGAAAGCGAGATCGACACGGGCAAGCCGGCGCTGGAAACGGCGCAGGCCGCGATGAAGGCGGCGGTCGAGGCCCTGCGCGCCGCCGACGAGGCGGTGAAGACCGCCCGCGCGGCCCCCTTCCCCCTGGACAAGGCCGTCGGCGCCGCGCGCGACCGGCTGGAGGCCCTGACGCGGGACCAGGCGCGGAAAGAGGCGCGGGCCCAGGCCCTGGACGACGCCCTGGCGCGCCTGAGCGAAGAGGCCGAGGCGGCGCAGGCCGCCCTGGACGAGGCGTCGGGAACCGAGGCGCCGTCCGAGACGCTGGACGCCCTGCGCGGTGAATTGGCAGCTGCGCGCCAAGGCGCCGAGACGGCCCGCGCCGCCGCCGCGGCCGCCCGCGCCGAACGCGACGCCGAGGCGCGGGAGGGGGCGGCGCGCCAGTCGCGTCTGGACGGTCTGACCCGCGAACGCGACGGCTGGTCCAACCGCGCCCGCGACGCCCGCGTCCGCATCGGAACGCTGGAAAAGGACGCGGAAAAGACCGCCCAGCAGAAGACCCAGGCCGAGACGGCGCCCGCCGGTTTCGCCGAACAGCGCGCCCGCCTGCTGGATACGCTGACCACGGCCGAGACGCGCCGGTCGGCCGCGGCCGACGCCCTGTCGGTCGCCGAGGGGGAAGCGGGCGAGGCCGACCGCGCCGCCCGCGCCGCCGAGGCCGCCGCCGGCCAGGCGCGCGAGGCCCGCGCCGGTCTGTCGGCCCGCGCCGAGGCCGCCGCCGAGCGCCTGCTGGACGCCGCCAATCAGGTGCGCGAGACGGCCCAGATGTCGCCCGAGGAACTGGGCCAGAAGCTGAACGACGACGCTATCGCCCGCCCGCCCGACGCCGCCGGGGCAGAAAGCCTGCTGTACGGCCTGGAGCGCGAGCGCGAGGCCCTGGGCGCCGTCAACCTGAGGGCCGAGGAAGAGGCGACGGAATACGGCGACCGCCTGAACGCCATGCGCGAGGAGCGCAGCGACCTGACCCAGGCCATCGCCAAGCTGCGCGACGGCATCGACGAACTGAACGCCGAGGGGCGCGAACGTCTGATCGCCGCCTTCGACATCATCAACGACAATTTCAAGGCCCTGTTCGAGGCCCTGTTCGGCGGCGGCCAGGCCGAGCTGAAACTGGTCGAGTCGGACGATCCGCTGGAGGCCGGGCTGGAAATCTACGCCTGCCCGCCGGGCAAGCGGCTGTCGGTCATGAGCCTGATGAGCGGGGGCGAACAGGCCCTGACGGCGGCGGCCCTGATCTTCGCGGTCTTCCTGGCCAACCCCGCCCCCGTCTGCGTGCTGGACGAGGTGGACGCACCACTGGACGACGCCAATGTCGACCGCTTCTGCCGCATGCTGGACGAGATGCGAAAGCGCACCGATACCCGCTTCATCGTCATCACCCACAATCCGGTGACCATGAGCCGGATGGACCGCCTGTATGGCGTGACCATGCCCGAGCGGGGGGTGTCGCAACTGGTCAGCGTCGATCTGAGCCAGGCCGAGCGGATGGTGGAGGCGTGATCGCCCTGGTGGTCGCGGCAGCCCTGGTCCAGGCCACGCCGCAGCTGGTGCTGACCGGGGTCGGGCGCTGGGCCATGTTCGCCGACGCGGCCTCGATCACGGCCGACGGCGAGGGCGCGGTGCGGATGCGGTCGCTGCAGGTCGCGGACGCGGACTTCACCGCGGGCGACAAATCCTATTGGGGCGGCTGGTCCTGGTGGCGGTTCGACTGCGAGGCGCGAACGGGGCAGAGACTGGATTTCGCCGCCCTGGCCGCGGACGGGGCCGAGGGGCCGATCACCCCCGTCAACGGCGCGCCCGAACCCCTGGCGCCCGGCGGGGATGCGGCGGAACTGGCCGCCGTCGCCTGCGCCGCCGCGCCACCCGCCGCGGACGCCGCCACCGCCGAGGCGGCGGTGCGGCTGGGCCGGGCGCGTCTGGAGGCCCGCTGATCCAAGGATCAGCCCGCCGTCGCCTCGACCAGATCGGCCAGGCGCCGCGCGGCGTCGGGGATGGCGGCGGACCGGGCGGCGGCGGACATGGCCGCCAGTCGCGCCGGATCGGACAGCAGGGGCGCCAGGGTCTCGGCCAGGCGTGCGGGCGTCAGGTCATCCTCGGCGATGACCACGGCGGCCCCGGCCTCCACCAGGGCGCGGGCGTTCAGCGTCTGGTGGTCGTCGGTGGCGATCTTCAGCGGGACCAGGACCGAGGGCCGGCCCGCCACAGCCAGTTCCGAACAGGTCGAGGCCCCGGCCCGGCCGATCACCAGGTGGGCGGACGCCAAAAGACCCGCCATGTCGCGGAAGAAGGGGGCGACCTCGGCCTGGACCCCCGCCTCCAGATAGGTCTGGCGCGCGGCCTCCATGGCGTCGGGGCGGCTTTGCTGGCGCACCTTCAGCCGGGCGCGCAGATCGGGCGGCAGTTGCGCCAGGGCGGCGGGCACGGCCTCGGACAACAGGCGGGCGCCCTGGCTGCCGCCGGTGACCAGCACTTCGATCGGGCCGTCCGGCGCGGGCGGGGCGTATGCGCGGTCCATCAGGGCGGCGATCTCGGCGCGCACCGGGCTGCCGACCACCTGGGCGCGGGCCACGACGGCCGGGGCGGCGCGGCCCAGGGTCGAGAAGGAGGAGGCCACCGCCCTGACCCGCGGCGCCAGCATCCGGTTGGTCCGGCCCAGCACCGCGTTCTGCTCATGGATCACCGTGGGCAGGCCATCGACCAGGGCGGCGACCAGGGCCGGGGCCGACGGATAGCCGCCGAAACCGACGACGACGCCCGCGTCCAGGCGCCGGAAGGCCCGGCGCGCCTGGGTCACCCCCTTCAGGATCGCCAGACCGGCCTTCACCAGGCCGAGGGAGCCCGAGCCGGTGGCGGCGTCCAGGGCCAGTCTTTCCTCGGCCGGAAAGGCCTGGGCGTAGCGTTCACCGCGCGCATCGGTGGCCAGCACCACGCGCCAGCCGCGCGCCGCCATCTCGCGCGCCAGGGCCTCGGCCGGGAACATATGACCGCCGGTGCCCCCGGCGGCGACGATGCAGAGCTTGGACGGCACGGGGCTCCTCACGGGATCAGGCGGCGGCGCGGCGCCAGGGCGGCGCCCGGTTCATAGGCCCCCGGACGGCGCCGGGTCAGGGCCAGGGCGAACCCCATGGTCAGCCCCATGGCCAGCATGGACGATCCGCCATAGCTGATGAAGGGCAGGGTCATGCCCTTGGTCGGGATCAGGTTCAGGTTGACGGCGATGTTGATGCAGGCCTGCAGGCCGATCAGGACGAACAGGCCCGCCGCCGCCGTCTGGGCAAAGGGATCGACCAGCTTCATCGCCCGCCGCATGCCGCGCACCACGATGAAGGCGTAAAGGCCGATCATGGCCAGGGACAGGACCAGGCCGAACTCCTCGGCGCCGACCGAATAGATGAAGTCGGTGTGCAGGTCGGGGACATAGCGTTTCATCACCCCCTCGCCCACGCCGCGCCCGATCAGGCCACCGGCGCGGATGGCCTCGCTGGCGCGGTCGATCTGGAAGGTGGCGTCGGCGTCGGCCGATCCGTGCGCCGCCAGCCGGTCGCGGAAATGGCTGAAGCTGAGGAAGATGCCGACCAGGCCGGCGGCCCCGGCGGCGGCGATCCCCATGACCCATTTCAACGGCACCCCGGCCATGAAGAAGACGGCCATGAAGGTGGTGGTGATCAACAAGGTCTGGCCGATATCGGGCTGGATCAGCAGCAGGGCCACGGTCAGGCCCCAGGCGGCGAAGGCGATGGAGACGCCGGGCACCCCCTGGCCTTTCTGCGATTCGGCGAACATCCAGGCGGCGAAGACGATCAGACAGGGCTTGGCGAACTCGCTGGGCTGGAGGCTGAACGGCCCCAGGTTCACCCAGCGGGCGGCGCCCTTCACCGTGTCGCCGATGACCGGCAGCAGGGCCATGACGAAGACCGCCCCCAAAAGGCCCAGGACGGCGATGCGACGCACCCCGCGCGGCGACAGCAGGGAGGCGGTCAGCATCATCCCCACCCCCGCCGCGGCGAAGACGATCATGCGCCAGGAATAGTGGAAGGGATCCCGGATCGATTCGTCGGCCAGTATGGCCGCGGGGCTGGAGGCGAAGCTGAGGGCCACCCCCAGGCCGACCAGGGCCAGGGCGGCCGACAGCAGGCCGCGATCGACCGTCCAGAACCATTGGGCGACCAGGCTCTGGTCATTGCGCGAGAAAGGGTGTGACCAGGACGGGGTGGTCATGTTCAGCCTTCCTCCGGACGGGCGCCCAGGGCCAGGACGGCGGCGCGGAAGGCCTCGCCCCGGGCCTCGAAGTCCGGATACTGGTCGAAACTGGCGGCGGCGGGACTGAGCAGGACCACCTCTTCGCGGCCGGTGGCGGCGGCGGCCTGGGCCGCGGCGCGGACGGCGGTCTCCATGTCGCCGCTGATGCGGTGCGGCGTGTCTCCCAGAGCCGCAGCGAACGGCCCGGCCGCCTCGCCGATCAGGAAAGCCTCGGTCACGCGCGGGAACAGATCGGACAGGTCGTCGATCCCGCCCGCCTTGGCGCGGCCGCCGGCGATCCAGAAGACGCGGTCGTAACTGGACAGGGCCTGGCGCGCGGCGTCGGCGTTGGTGGCCTTGGAATCGTTGACGAAGCGGACGCGGCCGAGGCGGCCGACCGGCTCCATGCGATGGGCGAGGCCGGGGAAACTGAGCAGGCCTTTCAGCGCCGTGGCGTGATCGACCCCCAGGGCGCGGGCGGCGGCATAGGCGAAGGCGGCGTTCTGGGCGTTGTGGCGGCCGGGCAGGGATCGGGCGGCGGAGAAATCGACGGATTCATCATCCACCGACAGGCGACCGGCCGACGCCCTGATCTGGGCCAGAGGCAGGTCGGCGGTCGAAACCATCCGCGCCCTGGCCCCCAGGGTTTCGGCGATCCCCAGGCCAGCCGCTTCGTCAACGCCGACGAGGGCGGTCGCCCATGGTTTAAGGTTCCGGAATATCCGCGCCTTGGCCGCGACATAGCCCTCCATGCCGCCATGACGGTCCAGATGGTCGGGGCTGATGTTGGTCAGGATCGCCACATCCGGCGCGAAGGTCGTGGTCAGGTCCAGCTGATAGCTGGACACCTCGATCACATAGATCGTGTGGGGAGCGCGGACCTCCAGGTCCGCCTCCGGAACGGCCCCCGCGCCGTCGGCGACATGCGGACCAGGAGGTCCGCGTTCCGGACGCGGAGTCAGGGCCGGCAGGGCCAGGACGCCGATGCCAATGTTGCCGCCGACATGAACCGTCAGCCCCGCCTGTTTCAGCACCCAGCCGATCAGGGCGGTGGTGGTCGACTTGCCGTTGGTGCCGGTGATGGCGACCACGCGCGGCCGGCGGTCCTGCGGCAGGGCCGACAGGGCGCGGGCGAACAGTTCGATGTCGCCGATGACCTCCACCCCCGCGCTCCGGGCCTTATCGACGGTCCAGTGCGGCCTCGGATGGGTCAGGGGCGCGCCCGGCGACAGGACCAGGGCGGCGAAGTCGGACCAGTCGGCGGCGGTCAGGTCCTGAACCGCGAACCCCTCGGCCTGGGCCTGCATGCGACTGGAGACGCTGTCGTCCCACAGCACCGGCTGGGCGCCGCCGGCCTGAAGCGCGCGCGCGGCGGTGATCCCCGACCGTCCCAGGCCGAAGACCGCGACGCGGCGACCCTGGAAGCCGGGGACCGGGATCATCGCAGTTTCAGCGTCGACAGGCCGATCAGGGCCAGCATGGCGGCCACGATCCAGAAGCGGATGACCACGGTCGATTCCGGCCAGCCCAGCTTTTCGAAATGATGGTGGATCGGGGCCATCAGGAAGATGCGCTTCTTGGTGGCCTTGAAATAGGCGACCTGGATCATGACCGAGGCCGCCTCGACCACGAACAGGCCGCCGACGATGCCCAGCACCAGCTCGTGCTTGGTGGCCACGGCGACCGCCCCCAGGGCGCCGCCCAGGGCCAGGGACCCGGTGTCGCCCATGAAGATCTTGGCCGGCGGGGCGTTATACCAGAGGAAGCCGACGCCGCCGCCGATGATGGCCGCCAGGAAGATGGCCAGTTCGCCCGCCCCCGGCACATGGTGGACGCCCAGATACTGGGCGAAGACGAAATTGCCGACCAGGTAGGCGATCAGGCCGAAGGCGGCCGAGGCCATCATCACCGGCACGATGGCCAGTCCGTCCAGGCCGTCGGTCAGGTTCACCGCATTGGAGAAGCCGACGATGGTGAAGGCGGCGAAGGCGACATAGAACCAGCCGATGTTCAGCAGCACGTTCTTGAAGAACGGAAAGGCGATCGAGGTCTCCAGGTTCGGCGAGGTCGGCGACAGGGTCATCCAGGCCACGGTCATGACGCCGGCGATGATCGCCACCACCGTCTGGGCCGCCAGCTTCTGTTTCGAGGTCAGGCCCGCCGAGGTCTGTTTGGTCACCTTGGCGTAGTCGTCGATGAAGCCCAGCACCCCGAAGGCCGCCGTCACGAAGCTGACGATCCAGATATAGGGATTGGTCAGGTCGCCCCACAGGAAGACGGCCACGGCGATGCCGGCCAGGATCATCAGCCCGCCCATGGTCGGGGTGCCGACCTTGCTGAGGTGGGTGACGGGGCCGTCGTCGCGGATCGGCTGGCCCTTGCCCTGCTTGACCCGCATCCAGGCGATGAAGCGGCTGCCCATGGCGACAGCGACGATCATGGCCGTCAGCATGGCCAGGGCGACGCGCACCGTCTGGTACTGGACCAGGTTCAGCAGGGGGTAATCCTGAGCCACGTCGGCGTAGTAGAGATAGAGCAGATAGAACATTCAGACGCTCCCCATCGCGTCGTTCAGGCCATGTCGGCGTTCGAGGTCGGCCCCGAGATTGGCGAGCGCGGCGGCGACCAGGGAGGCCCTCGACCCGTTCGATCCCTTGACCATGACGATGTCGTTCGGCCGCACCAGATCATCGGCGATCTCGGCCAGATCGGCGGCGGTCTCGCGCCATTCGCCGCGCCGTTCGGGGGCCACGGCCTGATGCAGCCAGCGCATCTGGGGCCCGGCGGCATGGACCACCTCGATCCCGGCGGCCTCGATCACATCGGCCAGACCGGCGTGCAGGGCGCGGGCCTGGTCGCCCAGTTCAAGCATGTCGGTCAGGACCACGACGCGGCGGCCGCCGGGCGCGGGGGTGCGGGCGCCCAGGCTCTGGAACCCCGCGCGCATCGACAGCGGATTGGCGTTGTAGCTTTCGTCGATCAGGGTGAAGGCGCCGCCGGGCACGGTCACCCGCCGCGTCTGGCCCCGACCGGCCAGGGGCTGGAAGTCGGCCAGGGCCGCCAGGGCCGTCTCGACCGGCACGTCCAGCGCCTCCAGCATCAGGATGACGGCCAGGCTGTTCAGCCCCCAGTGGAAGCCCGACTGCTTCAGCGGGAAGACATGGGTGCGGCCCCGGATCTCGGCCGTCACCCGGGCGCCGTCAGGGCCGGGGGCGAAGTCGATCAGTCGGGCGTCGTGGCCGATCTCTGACCCGAAGGTGGAGATGCGGCCCCCGGCCTTCAGCGCCGCCGAGCGCAGCAGGTCGCGCCAGGGGTTGTCGCCATTGACCACCGCGACCCCGCCGGGGCCCAGGCCTTCGAAGATGGCGGCCTTTTCCCGCGCGACGCCGGCCTCTCCGTCCGAAAACCCCTCGATATGGACCGGGCCGACGGTGGTGATGCAGGCGGCGTGCGGCAGAACCATCTTCGACAGGGGCGCGATCTCGCCCGGGGCGTTCATGCCGATCTCGAATACGGCGCGTTCGACCGAAGGATGCATGCGCGCCAGGGTCAGGGGCACGCCGATATGGTTGTTGTAGCTCTTTATCGAACTGTGGGCCGGGCCGGCCAGGTCCAGGCCCGCCTTGATCGCCTGGGTCACGCTGGTCTTGCCGACGCTGCCGGTCACGGCGCCGCGGCGGACGTGGGGGGCGCGGTCGCGGGCGGCGGCGCCCAGGGCCTCCAGAGCCTTCAGCGTATCGGGAACCACGATGCAGGGCCCGCCGTCGACCGGCCGTTCGACCAGGGCGCCGACCGCGCCCGAAGCGAAGGCCCCGGCGGCGAACTCATGCCCGTCGCGCGCGCCCTTCAGGGCCACGAACAGGTCGCCGGGGACGATCTCGCGGCTGTTGTAGGCGACGCCGGAGGCCTCGAACGATCCGCCTTCGATCCGACCGCCGACGGCCAGGGCGATCTCGGGGGCCGTCCACAGCGGGCGATGAGCGTCAGGCATGGGCGTTCAGGGTCTCGGCAGCCACGGCGGCGTCGTCGAAGGGATGGGTGGTCCCGCCGACGATCTGACCCTGTTCATGCCCTTTTCCGGCGATGACCACCACATCCCCGTCGCGCATCATCTCGATGGCGGCCGCGATGGCCGCGCGGCGGTCGCCGATCTCCATGGCCTCGGGACAGCCCTTGCGCACCTCGGCGCGGATGGCGGCCGGGTCTTCGGAACGCGGATTGTCGTCGGTGACGATGGCGACGTCGGCCAGCCGCCCCGCCGCCGCGCCCATCAGCGGCCGTTTGACCCGGTCGCGGTCGCCCCCGGCGCCGAAGACGACGATCAGACGGCCGCTGGCGTGGGGCCGCAGGGCGGTCAGGACGGTCTCCAGCCCATCGGGCGTATGGGCGTAGTCGACATAGACCTCGCCCCGGCCAGGGCCGGGAATGCGCTGCAGGCGGCCGGCCGCGCCCTGGATCTTCTCCATGGCCGCCACGACCGAGGCGGGGTCTTCGCCCGCCGCGATGCACAGGCCCGCCGCGACCAGGGCGTTCGAGGCCTGGAAACCGCCCGCCAGGGGCAGCAGCACCTCATGCAGTTCGCCGCGGCAGTCCAGCATCAGCCGCTGGCCCTCGGCGACTGCGCGCCGTTCGATCAGGGTCAGGTCGCGCCCGCGTTCGCCCACGCCCATAACCCCCACGCCCGCCATGATCGAGGCCGAGGCGAAGGCGTTGAAGGCGTCGGAATCGGCGTTCAGCACCGCCGTGCGCCCGCGCGGCAACAGGGTGTCGAACAGCCTGAGTTTGGCCGCGCGATAGGCGGCCATGTCGCCGTGATAGTCGAGGTGATCCTGGGTCAGGTTGGTGAAGCCGGCGGCCTTCAGCGCCACCCCGTCCAGCCGCCGCTGGTCCACTCCGTGCGACGAGGCCTCCAGCGCCAGGTGGGTGACCCCCTGCCCGGCCAGTTCGGCCAGCAGGCGGGCGGCGTCTGCGGCGTCCGGGCTGGTCAGGCCGGGGCCGGTCAGGGCCTGGGCCGCCCCCCGACCCTGATAGACCACGCCCAGGGTTCCCATGCTGGCGGCCTTGCGGCCCAGGGCGGCCCAGATCTGGCGACAGAAGGCGGCGACCGAGGTCTTGCCGTTGGTGCCCGTCACCGCCACGCAGGTCGCCGGCTGGGCGCCGTAGAAGCTGCGCGCCGCGATCGCATAGGCCCGGCGCACATCGCCCGAAGTCACCAGGACCGGCGCGGCGCCGTCCGGGGTGTCGGCGGGAGCCAGGACGGCGGCGGCCCCCTTGGCCAGGGCCTGGGGAATGAAGGCGCGGCCGTCCGACTGGGTTCCCGGCAGGGCCGCGAACAGGGCGCCGGGCGCCACCTTGCGGCTGTCGGCGGTCAGGCCGGTGATGACCGGGTCGGCGGCCACGTCCCGGCGCAGCAGTTCGGACAGTTTCAGCGCGCTTCCGTTCAGGGCCGTCACAGGGCGCCCTCCGCGCGCTGGGCGACCTGGGCGTCCTGCGGCAGGGCCTTGCCGTCCAGGCCGCGCCAGCGGTCGGCCCGACGCTCCACCCCCAGGAAGGGGGCGATGCGGTCGGCGATGCGGCCCACGGCCGGGGCGGCCACGAAGCCGCCGGTGCGCGGATAGTGGGCCGGCTCGTCCACCAGGATGAAGATGGCGTAGCGGCGCGCCGTCACCGGCCCGTCGGCGGGGAAGACGGCGGCGAAGGAGCCCACCGCGTGGGTCGGGTCATAGCGGCCGTTCACCAGTTTGTTGGCCGAGCCGGTCTTGCCCCCGACGCGCAGGCCCGGCGCCTCGGCCCGGCCGCCCGATCCGCGCACGACGTTGCGGCGCATCAGGTCCAGCATGGTCAGGGAGGTCTGTTCCGACACCACCTGGCGGATCTGGGGATTGCGCGCCCCGCCCTTGCGCAGGCTGAGCGGCACATAGCGGCCGCCGTTGGTCAGGGCGCCGTAGGCGGCGACCAGTTGGGCCGGGGTGATCATGGCGCCATAGCCGAACGACAGGGAGGCCAGGGTGGAATCGTCCCAGCGGCGCGGCACGGTCGGGCGGGCGCTTTCCTTCAGCTCCATCGGGGCGGCGTTCAGCAGGCCCAGACGCTGGAAATAGTTGCGCATCACGTCCGGCCCCATCTCGACCGCCAGGCGCGAGGTGCCGATGTTGGACGAGTGGAGATAGACCTCCTCCAGCGTCATCACCTTGTTCTGGGCGTGGAAGTCGGTGATGCGGCGATTGCCGATCATGAAGGGCTGGGAGGCGTCGAACAGGGTGTCCATGTCGGCCCGGCCGGTATCCAGCCCCGCCGCCACGGTGAAGGATTTGAACACCGATCCCATCTCGTAGTGGGCCGAGGTGAAGCGGTTCAGGGTCGCCCCTTCGGGCGCCGCGCCGCGCCGGTCGCGGTCGAAGGTGGGCCAGGAGGCCATGCCCAGCACCTCGCCCGTGTGGACGTCGGTGACCACCCCCACGGCGCCCCGCGCCCCATTCTCCAGTGCGGCGGCGGCCAGTTCGTTCTCAAGCACCCCCTGGACCCGCAGGTCTATGGACAGGACGAAGTCCTGGCCCGCGCGGCCGGCGGCGCGGATTTCATCGTTGAAGGCCAGCTCGGCGCCGGAGACCCCCTCCCCGCCGGTGTCGGCGAGGCCGATCAGATGCTCAGCCGAGGTTCCCAGGGGATAGACGCGCCGGTCCTCCGGCTCGAAGGTCACCCCGCCCAGCGCCAGGGCGTGGACGGAGGCCTTCTCGGACGGGGTCAGGCCGGGCATGACGATCAGGCGGCGCTCGCCGTTCAGCACCCGGTTCAGGCGCGACCAGGACACGCGCGGCAGGGCGCGCTTGATCTGGCGGGCGGCGGCGGCGCGGTCCCAGACCTCGGCCGGGTCGATGTAGAGACCGTAGTGGGTGATGTTGGTGGCCAGCAGGCGGCCGTCCCGGTCCACCAGGTCGCCGCGCACCAGGGCGTTGGGATTGGCCCCGCCGGCGAAGCGCCCGCGGTCGGCCAGGAGGGCCGCATGGGCCGCGCCCAGGGCCAGGCAGACGAAGACCGCCGAGAAGACGCTCATGATCAGGAAGATGCGGACGCGGGTGTCCTCTTCCGGCCGGGCGTCGGCGCGGGCGCGTTCGAAGGCGTGCTCCAGCCGCCAGATCAGTTCGGCGATCCAGCGCCAGCCGGGCGCCAGCCGCCGCGGCGCGGGGTTGGACACGGGCGGCCAGGCGTGGGGATCGTGCACGCTCATTGGCCGGCCTCCGGCTCGGTCGGGGCGGCGGGGGCGGGGGCGACGGCGCGCACGGCCGGATCGGGGGCCAGTTCGGTCAGGGCGGCCTCGCCGGCCTGACGCCGGGAATCCAGCGGCGCCATGCCGATGCCGCGCGACAGGGCCTCCAGCCGGGCCGGCTGCTCCAGCCGGGTCACCTCGGCGCGCAGGAGGCGGACGCGCTCGCGGTTGGCCGAGATTTCGCGCTGCAGGTCGCCGATGCGGGCGCTTTCGCGGGCGGCGGCGGCCTTGGCCACATAGACCGACAGAATCATCAGGGCGACGCAGACCACGCCGATGATCTCGACCCAGCGGACGCCGCGGATCTTCCAGTCGAACAGGCGCTGGACGGGGTTCAGGGCGCTCATGCCGCCGCCCTCCAGGCCGGGGCGTCGGTGCGGACGGCGGCGCGCAGCCGGGCCGAGCGGGCGCGGGGATTGACGGCGCGTTCCGCCTCTCCGGCCTCTCTCGCGCCCTTGAACTGCAGGGTGAAGCTGGGCCGGCGGGTGTCGACGGCGACCGGGGCATGGCGCGAGCCGCCGGGCGTATTGCCGGTGCGTTCGGTCAGGAACTGTTTGACGATCCGGTCTTCCAGCGAATGGAAGGTGACGACCGCCAGCCGCCCGCCGGGCGCCAGGGTCGCCTCGGCCGCCTGAAGCCCGCGCGTCAGCTCGCCCAGTTCGTCGTTGACCGCGATGCGCAGAGCCTGGAACACGCGGGTGGCCGGATGGATAGGCGCGCCGCGACGGCCGCCGACGGCCTTTTCGATGGTTTCCGCCAGATCCAGGGTGCGGGTGAAAGGCGTCTCGGCCCGGCGGCGCAGGATGACGCTGGCGATCCGGCCCGACTGCCGCTCTTCGCCATACAGTTTGAAGATATGGGCCAGGGGGCCGTGGTCCCAGCCGTTGACGATGTCGGCGGCGCTTTCGCCTTCACCGGACATCCGCATGTCCAGAGGCCCGTCGCGCAGGAAGGAGAAGCCCCGCTCGGCCTGGTCCAACTGCATGGATGAGACGCCGATGTCGAAGACGGCGCCGTCCAGCCGCGCCTGGCCCGTCCCGGCGAAGGCTTCGGACAGGCCCGAGAAGGGGGTGCGGACCAGCTGGAATTTGCCCGGGAAGTCTGCAGCCACGGCCTCGGCGTGCGGCTGGACCGTCGGGTCGCGGTCCAGGGCGATGACGGTGGCCCCGGTCGCCAGGATGGCGCGGGTATAGCCGCCGGCGCCGAAGGTGGCGTCGATCATCACATCGCCTGGCGCGGGGGCCAGGGCCTGGATCACCTCGGCCAGCAGGACGGGGGCGTGGGGGCCGCTCATTGCCCGCCCCCCTCGACCTTCAGCTGGGCCGCCAGGCGCAGGGCGCCCAGCTGGGCCATGCCGTCCTTGGCCGCCTGACGCTGTTCGGCGCGGCGAGCCGCCCATTTGTCGCGGTTCCAGATCTGGAACCGGTCGCCCAGGCCGACGATCATCACCGTCTCGCCCAGCCCTGCCTCGGCGCACAGGCCTTCCGGCAAGGTGATCCGTCCGCCGCCGTCGAAGGCCAGTCGCGTCTGTTCGCCCAGCACCTGCCATTCCAGGGACGACCGTTCCTTGGACCCGAACGGCAGGCCGCGGATCATTTCCAGATAGGTGGCCAGCAGGTTGTCGCCGCCCGCCTCCAGGCAGTCGGCCTCGATGGAGGGGAAGCAGAAGATGCGGGCGTCGGCGCCATTGTCTGCGGTCCGGAACTCCTGGGGGATCAGGAGCCGGCGCTTGCCGTCCAGCTGTTTCTCGAAGGTCGAGAAAAACACGCCCTGCCCCACCGGGCCGCCCGGCCCGCTCCCTTCAGAATCCCGTCGTCAGATGGCGACGCAGCCCCAGTTCATGAGACTGGGATAGCATGGGATCAAATGGGTCTCAATGGGAATGGTTGACGCGATTTAACCAAGATTGGGCTGTGGCGGACTGGTCACGCCCGGCGCTATACTGGAACAAACATGGAACATTGAAGTATTCACACCCTGTGGAGCGATCATGCGCCGCCTTGTCGCCCAAGGGGTTAACGGGCGCCGCGCCTGGGGATGGGATGGGGAGGAAAATGCCAGACGGCCTGTAAGCCGGGTTCTGTTCCGTTCCGAAAAACGGCGACGATCATTCCTCTGGGCCGGCCCTTGCGGACCGGCTCTCGCGACCAACCCGGGCGTCTCGGGCGGTGAACCCTGCGGACCGAAGCCCGCGCGACGCCCCTATTCGGTCTTGCTCCAGGCGGGGCTTGCCATGCCGGTCGCGTTGCCGAGACCGCGGTGGGCTCTTACCCCACCCTTTCACCCTTGCCCGCGCCGAAGCGCCGGCGGTTTGCTTTCTGTGGCGCTATCCCTCGGGTCGCCCCGGGCGGAAGTTATCCGCCGCCTCTTCACCGTGGAGCCCGGACTTTCCTCCCTCCTTCGCCGAGGCCTCGGAGGGCAGGCCCTGCGTAGCTTCAGCGGAGCAGGGCGACCGCCCGGCCGTCTGGCGCGCGACAGATGCGCCCGAGGCCCGCCCAGGTCAACCGGGGTCGTCAGGCGGCGTCAGTGGCGGCGGATCGGCGTTCGGCTAGGCTGATCTCATGATCCCGTTCGTCGCCGCCCTTCTGCTGGCCGCCGTCCAGACTCCCGCCGACGAGGCGCGGATGCAGCGGATCGGGCCGCATGTGTCCGCCTGCATCCGGGGCCAGGCCGCGCAGGGCGAGCTGATCGAGGCCTGCGCCGAGCGGCTGGCCGCCCGCGCCGAGGTCGTCGCCGCCCGCCGCGCCGAGGAGGAAGCCGAGGCTCTGCGCCTGTGGGGCGAGCCCTGCGACCCTCTGGACGAGGTGACCGGCCATTGCCCGGCCGAGAAACGCATGGCCAGCCACGCCCGCGCCTGCATCGACCGCCGCCCCGACGATCAGACCCTTCAGGACTGCGTCGCCGGCCGCGAGGCGGCGGGCGAACGCTATGACCACTGGGCCGAGAGTGTTCAGGCCCGGCGGCAGGCCGAGGCCGCGCGGGCCGAACCCGAGCCGGATCCCGACCCGGCCGCCGACCGAAACGGCTGCCGCCGCGAACGGGTGATCAGCCCGGACGGGCAATCCGTCTCCTATTCCTTCGCCTGCAACCGCTCCTGGACCCGCTGAGGCCTGCCCATGCTGATCTCGATCCTGACCCTGACGGGATTCATGGCGCTGCAGGAGCCCGCGCCCGCCGCTGCGCCGGCGACCGAGGCCGAGAGGGCCGCCGACCTGCGCGCCCGCGCCGTGGTCCGCTGCCAGACCACTCCGCGCGGCCAGGGCGAAAGCGTCGAAGCCTGCGCCGAGCGGCGGGTAGCGGCCCTGATGGGAACCTATGGCACGACCGCCGGGGCCCTGGCCGCCACCGCCGGCTGGGTTACGAATGAGGCGGGCCCGGCGAGGGGCCCTTTGGGCTTTCCCACGCTGGCCGACGGCCTGGCGCCGGAGAGGCGGGCGTTTACCCCGCCCGACCGGACCTATCAGCCGCCGCAGCCGCGCTGCCGCCGGGAATCGACGCGTAGCGAGGACGGCAGCTCATCCTCCAGCACCCTGATCTGCGGCAACGGCGGGGCGGCCGAAGAGGCGGCGCGGCGCATGCTGGACAATGTAATGGGGAACTAGAGAACCCCGGTCGTGCTCTCGGCGCTGGCCAGTTGCAGCAGGCCGACCAGGCGGGCGCGGGTCTCGCCGTCGGCGATCCCGTCGATGTTGGACGGCCGCCAGTGGCGCTGGAAGGCGGTGACGGTCAGGCGCGTTTCCTCGTCATAGTCGCCGCCCGGCTTCAGCCCATAGCCCAGCCGGTGCAGGCCCGCGCGCAGCACGATCACCCCCATCCCCTCGTCGCCCGGCGACAGGGGGGCGCCTAGGGCGGCGACGCGTTCGGCCGCCGGCTCGAACCACAGGCCGTGCCCCGCCCCCGCCAGCTGCTTCCACGGAAACAGTTCGCCGGGGTCCTGCTTGCGCTCGGGCGCCAGGTCGGAATGGGCGATGATGCGGGCGTCGGGGATGGTCCACCGCGACCGGATGTCGGCGACCAGGGCGATCACCGCCTCGATCTGATCGTCCGGGAAGGGGCGATAGCCGAACGCGTGGCCGGGATTGACGATCTCAATGCCGATGGAGGCGGCGTTGCAGTCGGTCTGCCCCTGCCAGGCGCCGCGCCCGGCGTGCCAGGCGCGCCTTTCCTCGGCCACCAGCCGCAGGATCGAGCCGTCCTCGTTGACCACATAGTGGGCCGAGACCTTGGCGTCCGGGTCGCGCAGCCGGGCCACGGCCTCATGGCCCGTCTTCATGCCGGTGTAATGCAGCACCAGCATGTCCGGCGGCGCGCGCCGCTGGTCGAAATTGGGCGACGGGGCCTCGAGGAGGGTCGGAGCCATCGGCTCAGCGCGACTGGCGGTCCCAGCCGTAGGCGACCCAGGTCCCGCCCACCTTCTGGGCCTCGATGACGTCGGCGTCGCCGGCGCGGCGGCGCGGCTGGGCGTTGCGGCGCGCGCGCAGGGCCAGGCCGGCGAAGAAGACCACCACACCGGCGCACAGGGCGAAGACGGCCACGGCGGCGGCGGTGAAGACGGCCAGGACGGCGCCGAAGACCAGGGCGGCGGCCGAGGCGACCAGTCCGGCCAGCCAGACGAACGGCGCCAGCAGGCCCGAGGGCCGGCGGCCGGCCATGCCGATCCGGACGAAACCGTCAGACTGGGTCATCACGCCTCCTTCATGGCGTCGGGGAGAACGCCTGAACCCGCAATGTCGGTCCTTGAACCTGAACGGTCAATGGAGCGCCCCTTCACAGGCGAGTGTGTCGCAGGCCCTCAGAACGGCTGGTCGGCCAGGACCGTGGCCCCCTGCCCGCGCGCCCGGTCGGCCTGGACCTGGCGCAGGGCCGCCTGGGCGGTCGGGTCGCGCGTCACGGCGCCCAGCATGACCAGGGCGCGCGCCGCCTCGGACTGGACGCCGAAGGCCTGGGACAGGGCCTCCCACGGCGACAGGGCCTTGGGATAGCGTTTGAACCGGACGGACTCGGTCTCGGGGATATTGGCCAGGGCGCGGGCGCGGCCGATGGCCTCCTCCAGCCCGCCCAGGTGGTCGACCAGGCCCAGGGCCTTGGCCTGGGCGCCGGTCCAGACGCGGCCGCGCGCGATCTCGCGCACCCGGGCGGCCGGGATGCGGCGGCCGGTCGAGACGCGGGCGACGAACTCGTCATAGGTGCGGTCCATCGAGGCGGAGAAGGCGCGGCGCTGTTCCGGGGTCCAGGACTGACCGGGCGAGAAGGCGTCGGCATAGTCGCCGCCGATCGACAGGCCGCGCATGTCCACCCCGAACCGGCCCAGGGCGTTGGCCAGGACGAATTTGCCGCCGAACACCCCGATGGAGCCGGTCAGGGTCGAAGGCTGGGCCACGATCTCATTGGCCTCGGAGCTGATCCAATAGCCGCCCGAGGCGGCGTAGGCGCCCATGGAGACCACCACCGGCTTGCCCGCCGCCTTGGCCGCGCGCACCGCGGCCAGGATCTGTTCTGAGGCTTCCGGAGACCCGCCGGGCGAGGAGACGCGGAAGACGATGGCCTTCACGTCCTTGTCCTTGATGGCGTCGTAGAGGGCCTCGGCCGTGTCGTCAGAACGGATGGACGAGCCCGAACCGAACGGGTCGGCGCCGACGCCGCGGCCGGTCATGATCGCCCCCTCGCCGCCGACGATGGCGATGGCGCTGCGGCCCGATCCGGCGCGCTCGCCCCTGGCCGTGGCGTAGTCGCCGAACGCGACGATGTCGGCATTGCGGCCGGCGCGGCGTTTGGCCTCGGCCTCAGCCTCCTCGACCTGGCCGATCCGGTCGATCAGCTTGCGTTCCAGGGCCTGATCGGCGGTGTAGGGACCGACCTCTATCGTCGCCTTCAGGGCGGCGGCGGTGGTCTTGCGGTCCTGGGCCGCGCTGGCCAGGGCGCTGTCGTAGATGGAGGTCATCCAGGCCCGCATCGCCTCGCGGTGCGGCTCGGTGAAATCGCTCTGGGTGTAGATGTTGACGGCGTTCTTGTATTCGTAGCGCTGCTCGAACTCGGCGCGCACGCCGTATTTGTCGAAGGCCCGGCCCAGGAAGACCTCGTCGGCCGAGAAGCCCGTGGCCTGGAAGGAGGCCGTGTTCTGCATCCACAGTTCGGACGCCGAGGCCCCGACCATATAGCTGGAGACCACCGCCCCGACGGGCTGGAAGCCCTGGGAATGGGCGATCACGGGCTTGCCCGCGGCGCGGAAGCGGCGGATGGCCTGGCGCACCTCGTCGGCGGCGGCCGGGGTCATGCCCGCCTCGGGCAGGCGCACCAGCAGCACCTTCACATGGGCGTCCTTCTCGGCCTGGGCCAGGGTGTCGACCACCTGGATCACCGACAGGCCCGAGCCGCCGAAGCTGGCGAAGGGGTTGGACGGCGCCTGGTCGGTCAGGCCGCCGCGCAGGTCCAGCTCCAGCACCGCATTGGCCGGGGTCGCCGGCTTGGACGAGGCGCCGGCCGCGGCCATGATCAGCACGATCGGCACGACGATCACGAACAGGATCAGGCCCGCGAAGACGCCCAGAAGCGTCAGGAAAAACTGTTTCATAGGCGGCGGGCGGGTCCAGGACGCGGCCAGGGTTCGGCGCGGATGAACCTTAGAGACCCAGTCGTAACCGTCAAATGAAGGTCGCGCAACGGGCGAGCCGCCCTGGCTGCATGGCGGGTTCCTGATCGGGGCGGTGGTGGATGAAGCCAGCGGCTTGACGCGCGGGCGCGTCGGCGGTCCCCTGTGAGCCCGATGGGAGGGTTAGATGATGCGTGTGGGTGTTTGCGCCGGTCTGGCGATGGGCCTGGCTATTTCGGCGTGTGCCCCCGCATGGGCCCAGGACGCCGTGGCGGACCGGCCCTCGATCGTAGTTAGTGGTGTCGGCACCGTCGAACGCGCGCCCGACCTGTTCCGGGTCCACGTCAATCTTGAGGGCAGAGGAGCCGACCAGGTTTCGGCCCTGCGCGCCCTGGCCCAGGTCCAGTCGCGTGTAAACGAGCGGCTGGGCGGTCTGCCTAATCTACAGCGGCTCAGGATCTCAACGTCCGGAGTGATGGTGAAGCCTGCCTATGAAAGCGATTGCCCCACATACAGCGAAATGAACTGCGCCTTGGCTGGCTATGTCGCCTCGATCCAGCTGAGAGTGGAGGGGTCGCCCTCCAACCTCGCAGGAAACATAGTGTCCGTCGCATCGGAGGCGGGGGCCGCTCGCGCTTCGCTGGAGGGATTCAGCGTGGATGATCAGTCCGCTCTACGCGCCGAGGCGAGCCGGCTGGCCATCGAGAGCGCCCGACGCCAGGCGACAATCATCGCCGACGCCTCGGGCCTGCGCCTGGTTCGCGTCCTGAAGATTCAGGAACCCGGAAGCTCGACGGCCATGGGCGTTCAGTTCGAGGATGCGGTGTTGGTCGATCTCGAAGGCGTCAATGGCGCCAACGCGGCGGTCGAACTATCGACCAATCCGACACCCGTCCAGGTGACCAGCCGCCTCAGCGTCGTGTTCGAGGTTGAGTAGACCATGACTCGTTCGCTGAAGACGCTGCGCTGGGCGCTGTTCGGGGGCTATGTGCTGGTCGGGGCCGTGGCGCTGATGGCGGCGACGCCGGCGGGGCTGGCGGCCCTGGGGCTGGGGCAGGTCGATGTCAGCTTCCTGCCGGCGACGATCCTGGGCCTGCCGTGGAGCCTGCCCCTGTTCCTGTTCGACGACGGGGCGGCGGCGCGGCTGGCCACCCTGGGTATCTGCTATGGGCTGAATGTCGGGGTCGGGCTGATGCTGGCCCGCGGGGACAGCTGAGGCGGGACAGCCCCGCCGCCGGACGGCGACGGGGCTGAGGGCGCGATCAGCGCAGGTCGTAGACACCGGTGATGTCGATCCGCACCGTCAGTTCGCCGGCGGCGACGGGGGTGGAATCGGCCCCGGCCATGGCCATTTCGGCGCGGGCGTACATGACCGGCGGACGCGGGGTGTAGCCGCCGCCTTCCGACAGGGAGCGGATGCCGCCCAGTTCGACGCCCAGGGCCTGGGCGTAGAGGGCCGCCTTGCCCTGAAGCGCGCGCACGGCCAGCTGGCGGGCCTGGTTCTCGGCCGCCGAGGGATCCTTCAGGCCGAAGCTGATGCCGTCGATCTGATTGACCCCGGCGGCGACCACGGCGTCGGCGGTCGTGCCGACCTTGGCCAGGTCCTCGATGATGACGGTGACGCGGTTGTTGGCCTGATAGCCGCGCAGGCGGGGCGGCTCGTTCTGGACATAGTCATACTGGGCCGACAGGTTCAGGCCCGAGGTCTGGACGCTGCGTTCCGGGATGCCGGCGCGGCGCAGGGCGGCCATCACCTCGGTCATCCGGGCCGCGTTCTGGCGCATGGCCTCGGCGGCGGTCGGGGCCTCGGTCACCACGCCGAAGCTGATGCTGGCCATGTCGGGCGCGGCCTTGACCTCGCCATAGGCCGACAGGTTCAGCGACGGGCGCTCGGTCACCGCCTGGATGGTCAGGGGCGCGCCGCCGTTCGGCTGGGACTGGGCGATGGCGGGGGCCGCGGCGGCGGCGGTCAGGGCGGCGCCCAGGATCAGGGCGGTGGTCGTGCGGTTCATGTCGGTCTCCGTCTAGGGGCGGTCGGCCCAGGGTGGCGCGCGACCGTGGCCGGACCTTGGCCTTATGGGCCTGAACCCAATGGCCACGCCCGTGTGCAGGTTCCGTTCAGCCTCGCGGCGAAACGGCGCCCTTTTCGCCCGTCCGCGCGCCTGCTAGGCGGGGGCGTTCGGCGGGCGCGTAGCTCAATGGTTAGAGCCGACCGCTCATAACGGTCTGGTTGGGGGTTCGAGTCCCTCCGCGCCTACCGACGCCAGAAGCCGCCGCCGCCGCGCCAGCGGTCGTCGCCGCGATAGCGGTCGTCGCTGATGTAGCGGCCGCCGCTGTCATACCAGCCATAGCCCTGCTGGAACCGATCATAGCCGTCCAGGACATAGGCGTCGTCGGCGTAGGGCACGCCCAGGCTGCCTTCATCGGCGTCCCACCAGTCGCGCGGATAGGGGCGGTTCTGGCAAGACCAGCCCTGGTCGCCGCCGCCCCAGGAGGGGGCGTAGCGGTCGCGCCAGCGCGGATCGAAGCGCGGGCGGCAGATGTCATAGCGGGACCAGACGCGGTTGCCGCTGGCCTCGATCACAGCGCGTTGTTCCGCATAGATGACGTCGCGCACGCCCGAGAAGACGTTGTCGCGGATGACCGCCCGGCCCGAGGCGGCGGCGACCCCGGTCGTGGCGCGCACCCGGCTGTCGGTCAGGCTGAGTTCGCCGTTGTAGAGGACCAGCCCCTTGTCGGCCTTGCAGACGCGGCTGTTGGACACCCCGACCGAGGCGCCTTCGACCACCACGCCTTCGACATAGCCGCAGATCTTGGCGTTCTGGACCTCCAGCCGGCCATATTCGCGGGCGGCGCGGACCAGAAGGCCGATGGCGCGGGGGCCGAAATTGACCGGCTGTTCCGAACCGATCAGGGTCACCGCCGACAGGCTGGACGCCGGGCCGGCGCCGGGCGTCAGCTCCAGCCCCGACTGGGATCCGGTGACCGTCAGTTCGTAGGCCGTCAGGGTCGCCCCGTCGGCCACCAGGGCCGGGGACACGGTCTGGGCGTCGATGACGCCGTTGCGGATGTCCAGAAGGCCCCCGTCGACATAGATCGCCGCCTCGTCCCCCGCATGGCGGAAGCCGACCCGGTTCATGACGATCTCGGCGCCGTAGCCGACCAGACAGGCCGCGTCGCCCGCGCGCGGCGAGGCGAAGACCATGTCGCGGATCTCGACCCGCACTCCTTGCGCCACGGTGATGCAGGGCAGGCCGTCCGGCGCCTGAAGCGTCGGCGTCGGGTTGCGGGTCCAGTCGCGCGGATCGAAGCCGCCCTCGCCGATGATGGTCAGGGGCTTGTCGATGTTCAGCCAGCCGACACAGGCGCCGGCGCGCGCCCGGATGACCAGGGTGCCCCCCGGCCGCACGCGGCGCACCGCGTCCTCGACCGCGCCCGAACCGGGATTGCCCCCGCAGTCGACCAGAACCACCTCCTGGCCGCCGGGGCCGTATCCGGGGCCGCCGGGCCAGCCGGGGCGCCAGTCGGGCCGATAGCGGCCGTAGTCGTAGCGGCGATGGCTGCGCGGGCGATAGGACCGCGTCGGCGGATCCAGCAGGACGCCGAAATTGGGCCGGGTCTGGCTTTCGACCTTGGCGGCGACCTGGGCCTGGGCCTGGGGCGCCTGGGTCGCCACGCCGGCGGCGACGGTCAGGGCCAGGGCGGCGGCGCCGATCAGGCTGTGACGGGGGCTCATCATACTCACGCCCTCCTTAGCGGCGCTGGGAGCGGGACACCTGGGCGAGGACCGCCTGCAGGCGCGACGCGGAGGGGCCGAAGCCCGACAGCGCCGATTCGATGCGTTGGACCACGGCCTCGGCCTTGTCCTGGTCGGCCACCCCGGCGACGCCCAGGGCGAAGAAGGTGGACAGGGCGAATTTGGCCTCGGGGCTGCCCTGTTTGGCGGCCTCGGAATACCAGTGGAAGGCGCGGGCGTAGTCGGCCGGCACCCCGATGCCCTCGGAATACATGACCGCCAGCACCAGCTGGGCCTCGGACGAGCCGTTGATGGCCGCCAGTTGGATGGCGCGCACCCGCTCCAGATAGCTGAGGCGGGATTCCATCGGATGGCCCAGCATGGCCTCCAGGATCTCGATCTGGCGCTTGGACAGGTCCTCGGGCCGCTGGACCGCCGTCTCGGTCACGCCCAGATAGCGCAGGGCCCGCCCGACGTGGATGAAGGGCAGTTCCGTCGCCATCCGCGACAGGGCGTATTCATAGGCGTCGCCGCGCGGCCGGCTTTCATCCGAGAAGGGCACGCCCGAGGCGGGGGCCTTGTTCGGATAGAATTCGAACGGCGGGGTCCACTGGCGGGCCTTGGCCTCGACGAACCGGCCATACTGGCTGCGGCCCGGCGACGACTGTTCGAAGTCCTTCAGCAGGACATAGGCCCCCACGTCGCCGGTCTGGACCGCCAGATAGTTGTAGAGATAGGCGTCCACGTCATTGCGCTGGAACAGGTTGGTGGCGGCCTGATAGCCGCGCCCGCGGCCGCGCCGGCGGTCGTTGCGGTCGGAGCGGTGACCCGAGGCCTCGCGCGCCTCCCGGTTGTCGGCCGGTTCGCCGAAGGCGCCGTAGAGGCTGTCGTGCAGCCGGGCCAGGGTGCGATAGCCGGCGGCGTCCTGGGTCGACAGGACATAGATGATGCGGTCGCGGACCTGTTCCTGCTCGTCCCGGGTCATCTGACCCAGCAGCCGGTCCAGCCTCTGATAGGCCGTGTGCCGCTCGAAGGCGCGGCAGTCGTCATAGCGCGACAGCGGCCGCCAGCCGCCGAATCCGCCGCGATCCACGCGGTTGATGGGGGCGTAGCCCTGATCGTTGGCCAGGGCCATGCCGTACCAGACGGCGCTCTCGATCGGGTCCTCGATATTCTTGTCGGTGGCGCGCAGGGCCGAATAGCGCGAGCCCAGCTCCAGCTGAGCGAAGAAGTCGCCGCGGAAGGCCGCGCGGCGCAGATAGCGCAGCCCCGTCTCCTGGGCGTTGAACTCCGGCCCCGTGAAGGACGGCGGGCGCGGACAGGCGTTGGCGGCCGGGTCGCTGCGCCAGAAGGCCATGCCTCGGTCCTGGCAGCTGGCCATGGTCAGGGCCGCAACGGCCAGGACCGCCACCGCCCCGGCCGCGGCCAGGGGCGCGCGGGAGCGATTGCGGGCGCGATCCTCGTCCATGCCCTCGCGGTCGCGCATGATCCCCTACCCCTCGACGCGGCCTTGGAATGCAGGCCGCGCGTTAACCATGTTACGCCGGGATGGTCCGGTCCAGTGAACTTGCTGTCAAGGTTAACGCTTCATTAGGACAAAGCGTTGCCGCACAGCGGCCAAAATGTGACTCGGAAGCGGGTTGCCCCAATCGATCAAGGGCTTGGGCGACGAATCAGGCCGCAGGCTCGCCCTTATCCTTCCACAGGCCTATATCGCGATCATGAGCTATGTCGCCCGAACCGACCGTCCCGCCGACAAGGCCGCCCGATATGTGGAGATCGAGGCCGAGATCCTGGCCGTGCTGGAGGGGGAGCCGGACCGGATCGCCCGGATGGCCACGGTCGCCTCCATGCTGGCGGACGCCTTCCCGGTCTATTTCTGGACGGGATTCTATCTGGTCGATCCCCAGCGGCCGCAGGAACTGGTGGTCGGGCCGTATCAGGGGACGCTGGGCTGTCTGAGGATCCCGTTTGGTCGAGGCGTCTGCGGCGCGGCGGCGCGCACCGGCCAGACCCAGATCGTCGAGGACGTGGAGGCCTTTCCCGGCCATATCGCCTGCGACAGCCGGTCCCGGAGCGAGGTGGTGGTTCCGGTGCGCGACGCCTCCGGCGCCCTGATCGCCGTGCTGGACGTGGACGCCGCCGTCCCGGCCGCCTTCGACGCAGCGGACGCCCAGGCCCTGGAGCGGCTGATGGCGCGGGTTTTCGCCGCCGGTTGATCGGCGGCCGCCGCCCATTATGGTCCGGCGACGTTTTCGAAGGGAGTGCGAGGATGGGCGAGCGGGTCGTGGCGGTCACCGGCGGGCACGGGGTGCTGGGCCGGGCCGTGGTCCAGGCCGCGCTGGACGGCGGCTGGACGGTCGCTGTGATCGACCATGCGCGCGGCCAGACGGCCCCTGACGGGGTCAAGGAAATCGGCGGCGTGGACCTGACCGATCCGGCCCAGGCCCAGGCCGCGATCGATGCGGTGGTCGAGACCTTCGGCCGGCTGGACGCCCTTCTGAACATCGCCGGCGGCTTCGCCTGGCAGACCACCGACGACGCGGCGCCCGCCTGGGACCGGATGTTCGCCCTGAACCTGACCACCGCCCTGAACGCCAGCCGCGCCGCCCTGCCCCATCTGAAGGCCTCGACCGATGGGCGGATCGTCAATGTCGGCTCGGCCGCGGCCCTGAAGGCGGGAACCGGCATGGGGGCCTATGCAGCCGCCAAATCGGCCGTGCACAGGCTGACCGAGGCCCTGGCCGAGGAACTGAAATCGACCTCGGTCACCGTCAACGCCGTCCTGCCCTCGATCATCGACACGCCCCAGAACCGCGCCGACATGCCGGACGCCGACCCGGCGGCCTGGGTCGCGCCGGAGGATCTGGCCGCCGTCATCCTGTTCCTGGCCTCGCCCGCCAGCCGGGCCATGACCGGGGCCCTGGTGCCCGTGACCGGCAAGGTGTGATGCCGGCCCGTTTCCGCAGCGTCCTTTACCTGCCCGCCGACAACGCCCGCGCGGTCGAGAAGGCGCGCGGCCTGGATTGCGACCTGGCCG
Organism: Brevundimonas sp.; assembly: GCF_019636155.1. GTDB lineage: Bacteria > Pseudomonadota > Alphaproteobacteria > Caulobacterales > Caulobacteraceae > Brevundimonas. The sequence goes on from NZ_JAHBYB010000006.1 coordinate 60,000, forward strand.
TCCTGGACCTGGAGGACGCCGTCGCCCCGGACCGGAAGGTCCAGGCGCGGGCCGACGCCGTGGCGGCCCTGGCCAGCCATCCCTTCGGCGTGCGGATCAACGGGCTGGACACGCCCTGGGGGGCGGACGACCTGGCGGCCCTGGCGGGAACCGGCGTCCGGATCGTGGTCGCGCCCAAGGTCGAGAGCCGGTCGACGGTCATCGCCCTGGCTGAACGCCTGCCCGAACGCGCCCGCCTGTGGGCCATGATCGAAACGCCCCGCGCGGTGCGCAGCCTGAACGTCCTGGCCGGTTCGGGCGGGCCGCTGCAGGCCCTGATGCTGGGCGTCAACGACCTGGCCAAGGCGCTGGGGACCGGGCCGTCGCCGGACCGGGAGCCGCTGAAATCGCATCTGGCCGCCGTGGTCGCCGCCGCCCGCGCCCACGGCCTTCTGGCCATCGACGGGGTGTTCAACCGGTTCCGGGACGCCGAGGGGTTCGCCGCCGAGGCGGCCCAGGCGCGCCTTTACGGTTTCGACGGCAAGAGCCTGATCCATCCCAGCCAGATCGCCCCCTGCCACGCCGCCTTCGCCCCGACCGAGGCCCAGATCGCCTTCGCCCGCGCGGTGGTCGCCGCCTTCCAGGCGCCGGCCGCCGGGGACCGGGGCGCGGTCCAGGTGGAGGGCGAAATGGTCGAACGCCTGCACCTGGACCAGGCCCAGGCGCTGCTGGCGGGGCTGTAGAGCTTGGCCTACACAGGGCCGGCATGAGGTCCGAAACCGCCCCTTCGAAGACGCCCGCCTGGGTCTGCGCGCCCGGCGTGCTGAAGGTTCCGTTCCTGGCGGACTTCCTGCCCGAATACGAGCTGCGCCGCCTGCCGGGAGGCGATGTGCGCACCGTCATCGGCTGGGGCATGAAGCCGACGGCCGAGGCGGGGCGGCGCTGGGCGGCGGCGAACCGGCGGCCCTATGTGGCGCTGGAGGACGGGTTCCTGCGCTCGGTCGGCCTAGGCGAGACGGGGGCGACCAGTCTCAGCCTGATCGTCGATGACCTGGGGGTCTATTACGACGCCACCCGGCCCAGTCGGCTGGAGCATCTGATCTGCACCGCCGACGCCTGGTGCGATGCGGGCCTGCGCGGCCGGGCGCGGGGGCTGATCGACCGCATCGTTGCGGCGAGGATATCCAAGACCAACATGGGCGGGCCGCTGGACCCCGCCATCCTGAGGCCCGGACGGCGGGTGCTGGTGGTCGACCAGACGGCGGGCGACGCCTCGATCGGCTATGGCCTGGCCGGGCCGGACAGTTTCCGCGCCATGCTGGCCGCCGCGCGGGCCCAGAACCCGGACGCCCAGATCATCGTCAAGCGCCACCCCGCCGTCGCCGCCGGGCGCAAGCAAGGGTGCATCGACGCCGCCGATCTGGAGGGCGTGACCCTGATCGACGCCGATGTGCGGCCGGCCGATCTGCTGGCGGCCGTGGACGCCGTCTATTGCGTCACCTCGGCCCTGGGGTTCGAGGCCCTGTTGCGGGGCCTGCCGGTGTCGTGTTTCGGGGCGCCCTTCTATTCCGGCTGGGGCCTGACGACCGATGCGGTCGACACCGGCCGCCGGGGCGTGGCGCGCGATATCGAACAGGTCGCGGCCGCAGCCCTGATCGCCTACAGCCGCTATATCGATCCGGTCACGGGTCGGCGATGCGAGGCGGAACAGGCGCTGGAGCGGCTGATCGCCCTGCGCGACCGGGCGGACCGGCTGGCGGGGGGATGGTCCCTGACCGGCTTCGCCCCGGCCAAGCGCGGCGCCATCCGCCGCCTGCTGAACAGCCCCAAGGCCAGCCATCGCTTCGTCGGCTCGCCGCGCGCCGCCGCCCGTCATGCGGCCCAGACCGGCGGGCGATTGGCCTGGTGGGCGGGCAAGGAGACCGAGGCGGTGCGCGCCGCCGCCACCGCCTTCGACGGCCCCACGGTGCGGATCGAGGACGGCTTCATCCGGTCCCAGGGCCTGGGGTCCGACTTCTTCGGCGCCCTGTCGGTCGCCCTGGACGACCTGGGCGTCTATTACGATCCGCGCACGCCCAGCCGTCTGGAGGCCCTGATCCAGACCGGCGATCCGACCCCGGATCAGGCGGCCCGCGCCCGGCGACTGTGCAACCGCGTGGTCGAGGCGGGGGTGTCGAAATACAATCTGGCGGGCGCGCCCATCCCGACCGACTGGCCCGGGGATCGCGAGCGGGTCCTGGTCGTCGGCCAGGTCGAGAACGACAAGTCCATCCTGACCGGGTGCGAGGCCATCCGCACCAACGCCGGCCTGATCGCCGCCGTCCGCGCCGACCGGCCCGACGCCTTCATGATCTATCGCAACCATCCCGACGTCCTGGCCGGCAACCGGCCGGGGCGGCTGGATGCCGCGGCGCTGGGGGCGGTCGATGCGGTGGCCGACGGCCTGGATGTGATCGACTGCATCCAGGCCTGCGACCGGCTGGCCACCCTGACCAGTCTGGCGGGGTTCGAGGCCCTGTTGCGTGGCAAGGCGGTGTCCACCTATGGGCGGCCCTTCTATGCCGGATGGGGCCTGACCGAGGATCGGCTGACGTTCGCGCGCCGCACGCGCCGGGCCGATCTGGATGCGCTGATCCACGCCGCCCTGATCGCCTATCCGGTCTATGTCGCCCCGACCGGCTGGCCGTGCGAGGCCGAGGATCTGGTCGAGGCCCTGATCGCCGCGCGGGGCCGTCCCGCCGCGGCGCCGCCCAACCAGATCGCCCGCTGGTGGAAGGGAATCCGCTCCAGTCTCGACCGGACGCCTCCGCCGTCCTACTGAGAAGGTTCGCCAAGAGAACGGACCACCCTCAAGCAGCGAGGCCCCGCGGGCCGAGCGATAGGGACTTCAAGAATGCCGAACGCCGTCATCGCCGCCACGGGTCTGTTCACGCCCGACCAGTCCATCTCGAACGCCGAACTGGTCGGCGCCTACAACGCCTGGGCCGAGCGCTGGAACGCCGAGAACGCCCAGGCCATCGCGGCGGGCGAGCTGGAGGCGCGCACCCCCTCCTCGACCGAGTTCATCGAGAAGGCCTCGGGCATCAGGTCCCGCTTCGTGCTGGACAAGACCGGGGTGCTGGACCCCGCCCGCATGCGGCCGGTCCTGCCCGAGCGCTCCAACGACGAACTGTCGATCCTGGCCGAGATGGCGGTCAAGGCGGCGCAACAGGCGATCGCGGCCTGGGGCAAGCCGGTCAGCGAGATCGGCGCCGTCCTGTGCGCCGCCTCGAACATGCAGCGCCCCTATCCGGCCATGGCCATCGAGGTGCAGCAGGCCCTGGGGATCGAGGGGTTCGCCTTCGACATGAACGTGGCCTGCAGCAGCGCCACCTTCGGCATCAAGACGGCGGCGGACTTCATCGCCTCCGGCTCGGTCAAGGCGGTGCTGATGGTCAATCCGGAGGTCTGTTCGGCCCATCTGAACTACACCGACCGCGACAGCCATTTCATCTTCGGCGACGTGGCCACGGCCGTGATCGTCGAAGCCGAAGATCAGGCGACCGGCGGCTGGGAGATCCTGGGCTCGCGGCTGAAGACCGTCTTCTCGAACAACATCCGCAACAATTTCGGCTTCCTGAACACCGCCGCCCTGGCCACCGGCGCGGCGCCGGATACGCCCGGCGGACCGACCGACAAGCTGTTCGTCCAGCAGGGCCGGAAGGTGTTCAAGGACGTGGTGCCCATGGTCGCCGAGATGATCGTGGACCATGCGGCCGAACTGGGCCTGGACCCCGCCGGGCTGAAACGTTTGTGGCTGCACCAGGCCAATATCAACATGAACGAGATGATCGGGCGAAAGGTGCTGGGCCGCGACCCAACGCCGGAAGAGAACGTCATCATCCTGGACGACTACGCCAACACCTCCTCGGCCGGGTCGATCATCGCCTTCCACCTGCATAACGACGGCTTCGCGCCGGGCGAGGTGGGGCTGATCTGCAGTTTCGGCGCCGGCTATTCGGCCGGAACCGTCTTCGTCAGAAAGCGCGGCTGAGACGCGGGCTCATAACCGAGTCCACACTCCGTCACCCTCGGGCTTGTCCCGAGGGTGACGAGATTTATAGGTTCACACTTGGGACCGTCGAGCGGTTCACGATTGTGCGCTCACGCTTGCATCCCTCGCGAGTCTTTGCGACCCGTTCGGCAAGTGTCGAGACAGAGGGAGACGGGCCCGCATGACTCACGCCGATCCGCGAACGCCGGACGCCGGACCCTGGGGCTCCCGACTGGACCCCCTGGCCGCCGATGTGGCCCTGGTGCTGCAACGCATGGGCGGGTCCGCCCACCAGGCCGTGGTGGTGGACTGCGTCGCCGCCATCAAGCGCCAGCGCGGCGAACAGGTGGCCCAGGACCTGGCCGCCCGCGTCGTCGAGGTGTTCGAGAAATACCGCGACCTGTTCTTCCGACCGTTCGGCGAAGGCTCCATGCGCTGGGCCCTTCAGCCCGGCGTGGCCTGACGGCACACGGCCATGAAAAAGGGCGCGCCCGGCAGGCGCGCCCTTTGTTCTTCAGCCGTCGTGCGATCAGAATTTGCGCACGAAGCTCAGCGACCAGACATCGGCGTCGCCATTGCCGTGACGGAAGTCGCGGCGGGTCCAGTCGGCACGGACGCCGTTCTGGCCGTCCAGCAGATAGTTGGCGCCGAAGCCCCAGTTGACGCTTTCCTCGCTGTCCGAGGCCGAAACGCCCGCCACCTCGGCCTTGACCTTGGTCGTGCCGTAGCCGACGCGGCCGAACAGCTCCAGGTTCTGGCTGACCGGCACGGTGCCGGTGACATAGGCGGCCAGGTCATGCTTCAGCTCGGCCTTGGAGTTGGGGACGCCGGCGATACTGTCGTCGCCGAAGCCCAGCGAGCCTTCGCCTTCGACGCCGATGAAGGGCGTCAGGCGCGCGCCGATGCGGCCGGTCACGGCGTTCAGGTCGGCGTCGTCCGCCTGGACCCGGCCGTAGCCGAGGGTTCCATACCAGGCCGGGCTGACCGACTGGGCCGCCGCAGGGGCGGCGATGGCGGTGATGGCGGCGGTCGCGAGAAGAAGATTACGCATGTTTGTCTATCCTCTGGATGCAGTGACTTCTGTGGTCACCGGCCCCACCCAGCAGAGACACAAATGGGCGGCCGCCTGCGGCCGTTCCATGGCGGAACGATTACAGGCTCGTAACCGTGGAAAACAGGACACACACGCCGTTCAGCCAAGAATGACTGAAATGCGGCGGCCGAAATCTTGCCTTGGACCTTACCGGTCCTTTTCGCGCTCCTGCCCCGTGCGCGCCGCCAGGGCGGCCTGGGCCGCCGCCAGCCGGGCGATCGGCACGCGGAAGGGCGAGCAGCTGACGTAATCCAGGCCGACGGTTTCGCAGAAGGCGATGGACGACGGGTCGCCGCCGTGTTCGCCGCAGATGCCCAGCTTGATGCCCGGCTTCGCCGCCCGGCCGCGTTCGGCGGCGATGCGGATCAGGTCGCCGACGCCGTCGCGGTCCAGCCGCACGAAGGGGTCGGCCTCGAAGATGCCCTTGTCCAGATAGGTCTGGAGGAAGCGGCCGGAGTCGTCGCGGCTGATGCCGAAGGTCGTCTGGGTCAGGTCGTTGGTGCCGAAGCTGAAGAACTCGGCGCCCTGGGCCAGGTCGGCGGCGCGCAGGGCCGCGCGCGGCAGTTCGATCATGGTGCCGACCATATAGTCCACCCGGTCGCCCGTGTCGGCGAACACCGCCTGGGCCGTGCGGTCGGTCAGGGCGCGCAGGAAATTCATCTCCCCGCTCAGGGCCACCAGCGGGTGCATGATTTCCGGGATCGGCGCCTGACCTGTGCGGGCCTTCACCTCCAGCGCCGCCTCCAGAATGGCGCGCACCTGCATCTCGTAGATCTCGGGATAGGCGACGCCCAGGCGGCAGCCGCGATGGCCCAGCATGGGGTTGGTCTCGTGCAGGTCCGCCGCACGCCGCTTCAGCTTGGCCGCATCCAGCCCCTGCGACGCCGCCAGGGCGTCCATCTCGGCCTCGGTGTGGGGGATGAACTCGTGCAGTGGCGGGTCCAGCAGGCGGATGGTCACCGGCAGGCCGGCCATGATCTGGAACAGCTCGACGAAGTCCGCCTTCTGGAACGGGGCGATCTTGGCCAGGGCGGCGCGGCGGCCCGCCTCGTCATCGGCCAGGATCATCTCGCGCACGGCGGCGATCCGGGTGTCGTCAAAGAACATATGCTCGGTCCGGCACAGCCCCACACCCTCGGCGCCGAATCCGCGCGCCGTCTTGGCGTCGGTCGGGGTCTCGGCGTTGGCCCGCACCTTCAGACGGCGGATGCCGTCGGCCCAGCCCATCAGGGTCTGGAAGTCGCCGGTCAGCTCCGGCTCGATCATGGCCACGGCGCCCTCGATCACCTCGCCCTTGGAGCCGTCGATGGTGATGACGTCCCCGGCCTTGAACGTCCGGCCCCTGACGGTGAACAGGCGCGCCTTGTCGTCGATCTGGATGTCCCCGGCGCCCGAGACGCAGGGGCGGCCCATGCCGCGCGCCACCACGGCGGCGTGGCTGGTCATGCCGCCGCGCGCCGTGACGATGCCGCGCGCCGCATGCATGCCGTGGATGTCCTCCGGGCTGGTTTCCGTGCGCACCAGGATGACCGCGTCGCCCAGCTGGCTCATCCGCTCGGCCTCGTCGGCGTCGAAGACGATCTTGCCGGTGGCGGCGCCGGGGCTGGCGGGCAGGCCGGTGGTGACGACATTGCGCGTCGCCTTGGGGTCCAGCGTGGGGTGCAACAACTGGTCCAGCGCCGCCGGCTCGACCCGGCTGACGGCCTCTTCCTGCGAGATCACGCCTTCGGCCGCCAGATCGACCGCGATCTTCAGCGCCGACTTGGCCGTGCGCTTGCCGTTGCGGGTCTGCAGCATCCACAGACGGCCCTGTTCGACCGTGAACTCGATGTCCTGCATGTCGCGGTAGTGGCTTTCCAGCCGGCCGACGACCTCGACGAACTGGCCGAACACCTCGGGCATCGCCTCTTCCATCGAGGGCGCCGTTTCGCCCATCTCCTCGCGACCGGCGCGGGTCAGGGACTGCGGCGTGCGGATGCCGGCGACCACGTCCTCGCCCTGGGCGTTGATCAGGAACTCGCCATACAGCCGCGCCTCGCCCGTCGAGGGGTTGCGGGTGAAGGCCACGCCGGTGGCCGAGGTCTGGCCCATGTTGCCGAAGACCATCGACTGGACATTGACCGCCGTGCCCCAGCTTTCGGGGATGTCGTGCATGCGGCGATAGAATTTGGCCCGGTCGTTCATCCAGCTGGCGAAGACGGCGCCGACGGCGCCCCACAGCTGGTCGTTGGGATCCTGGGGGAAGTCGTGACCCAGTTCGCGTTCGACCACGGCCTTGTAGTCGGCGACCACCTGTTCCCAGTCCGCGGCCTCAAGATCGGTATCGACGCTGACCCCCAGGCGGTCCTTGTGGTCGTCCAGCACCTCCTCGAACAGGTCGTGGCCTAGGCCCAGCACCACATTCGAATACATGGTGATGAAGCGGCGATAGGAATCGAAGGCGAAGCGCCGATCGCCCGACAGGGTCGCCAGCCCCTCCACCGTCTGATCGTTCAGGCCCAGGTTCAGCACCGTGTCCATCATGCCGGGCATGGACGCCCGGGCGCCCGACCGGACCGAGACCAGCAGGGGGTTGGCCGCATCACCGAACCGCTTGCCCGTGATCCCCTCGACCTTCTCCAGGCCCGCCGCGACCTGTTGCGCCAGGTCGGCCGGATAGGTCTCGGCCTGGGCGTAATAGTGGACGCAGGCCTCGGTCGTGATGGTGAAGCCTGGCGGCACCGGCAGGCCCAGGGACGACATCTCGGCCAGGTTCGCCCCCTTGCCGCCCAGCAGGTTCTTCATCGAGGCGTCGCCGTCCGCCGAACCGCCGCCGAAGCCGTAAACCCACTGGGTCATATCCGCCCTGCTCCTGAGTCTGCCGTGATCCCGGTCTGACTAGCGCGCCGCACGGGCGAAGGCGAGGCCGGCCCCGTAACAAAGCGTGAGCGGGCGTTGCGTTCAGTCGTCGGCGCGCGTGATCGGAAAGCGGACCAGACACTGCTCCAGGCGTTCGGACAGGACCGCGACGCCCGCCTGCTCGGCCTCGCGCCGGATCTCGTCCGCCTGCTCGGGCGTCACGCTCGCGCCGTCGCCGGGCCGCGCGAACGGCAGGGGCCAGCCGCCGTGGCGATAGGTGTGGCCGTTGATCGCCGCGATCATCTGGACCTCGTCCATGTAGCGCCGATCAACGCGCGCCGACCGGTTCACCCGCCCATCCAGGGCCCGAAGCGTCTGCAGGCACCGCTCCGCCTCCACCGCCTCCGGCGCGGCCTGCAGGCCCAGGGACAGGGACAGGGACAGGATGAGGACGGCGAACATGGGGGGCAGGCTAACGGCCGGATCGTGCCGCGCCAGTGATGAGACGTGACGAGCTTCTTCCCTTCTCCCCTTGTGGGAGAAGGTGGCCCGCGCAGCGGGTCGGATGAGGGGTTTCTCAGGCCTTGCCTCACGACCTGCTGATGGGTTCCGCGCGACCCCTCATCCGTCAGCCTTCGGCTGCCACCTTCTCCCACAAGGGGAGAAGGGTCAGGTTCAGCCCCCGATCATCCCGAAATCCGCCACCCGGCCCATCACCGACCGCACCTGGCCCAGCAGCTTCAGGCGATTGTCACGCTCGGCCGGAACGTCGGAGTTGACCATGACGGCGGTGAAGAAGGCGTCCACCGGCGCGCGCAGGCGGGCCAGGGCAGTCATGGCGGCGGCGAAATCCTCGGCGTCCAGGGCCGCGTCCACGGCGGTCGCGGCGGCGGCGGCGGCGAAGGCCAGGGCGGTCTCTTCCGCCGGCTGGTTCGGCAGGCCGGTCTGGACCATGCCGGTGGGCAGTTCGCCCTTCTTCTGTTCGGCCCGCAGGATGTTGGAAGCCCGCTTGTAGCCCGCCAGCAGTTCGGCCCCGTCGTCGGTGGCCAGGAAGCTGTTCAGTGCCTCGACACGTCCGACCAAGAGCGGGAGCACGCTCTTTTCTTGGGCAAATGCAGCTTCGACGACCTCCGCGGCCATTCCTCGATCGCGCAAGGCGACTCGCGTCCTCTCCTGCATGAAAACAGCAATATCGACGTAGGCGCTATCTAGACGAGCAGCCTCAAGAGCGGATTTGGCGAAGCCCCGGCGCGCGAGACCGATCAGCACCGGAAGCTCAACCTTGAGATCGTTTTCGAGCAGAATACGGATCACCCCCAACGCCGCGCGGCGCAGGGCGAACGGGTCCTTCGATCCCGTGGGCTTCTCGTCGATGGCGAAGAAGCCGACCAGGGCGTCCAGCTTGTCGGCCAGGGCCACCGCCACCGTCAGGGGCGCGGTGGGGACCGTGTCGGTCGGGCCCTGCGGGCGATAATGGTCGCGCACGGCGTCGGCCAACCGATCCCTTCTCCCCTCGGGGGAGAAGGTGGGCGGCGGAGCCGTCCGGATGAGGGGGCTTTCGGAGACGGTCGGGGCGGCGGGCAATGAGGGCGATGACACATCCCCCTCATCCGTCTCGCGCTGCGAGACACCTTCTCCCCCAAGGGGAGAAGGAAGGGCGCGGGCGTAATAGCCACCCATGACGCCCTGCAATTCCGGAAACTCGCCGACCATTCCGCTGGCCAGGTCGGCCTTGGCGTAACGGGCCGCCAGCGCCGCTTCCTCAGGGTCGGCGCCCACCAGGGGGGCGATCTCGCGGGCCAGGGCGGCGATGCGCTCCACCCGCTCGGCCATGGTCCCCAGCTTGGCGTGATAGGTGACGCCTTCCAGCTTCTTCAGCCAGGCGTCGAAGCCGACCTTGCGGTCCTCGTCCCAGAAGAAGCGGGCGTCGTTCAGGCGCGCCGACAGGACGCGGCTGTTGCCCGCCGCCAGGGCCGCGCCGCCGTCCGTCGCCTCGACATTGGCGACCACCACGAAATGCGGGGCCAGTTTTCTGGAAACGTTCGGGTCGTGTTGCGACGGATCGCGCACCGCGAAATATTTCTGGTGCGTCTTCATCGACAGCTGGACCACCTCGGGCGGCAGGTCCAGGAACTGCGGGTCCATGTCGCCCAGGATCGGCGTCGGCCATTCGGCCAGGCCCGACACCTCGTCCAGCAGGCCGTCGTCATCGACCAGGGCCAGCCCCTTGTCGGAACAGACCTTCTGCGCCGCTTCGAGGATGCGCAGCCGCCGGTCGGCCGGGTCCAGCAGGACGAAATGCTGTTCCAGCGCCTTCCGATAATCGGCGAAATCCTTGACCGCGAACGGACGGCCCGAACCCAGGAAGCGATGCCCCTCGGTCACGTCACCGCTGTCGATGCCTTCGATGGCGAAGGGCACGACGGCGCCGTCGAACAGGCACAGGATACGCTTGATCGGCCGCACCCAGCGCAGGGTTCCAGAGCCCCAGCGCATCGACTTGGGCCAGGGGAAGCCGCGCACGATCTCTTCGACCATGGCGGGGATCATCTCGGCCGTATCGCGGCCCTTTTGGCTGATGACGGCGAACAGCACGCCGTCGCGTTCGACCAGTTGATCGCGCGTCAGGCCGGTCTTGCGCAGGAAGCCGTCCAGCGCCTGTTCCGGCGCCGAGGTTTTCGGCCCCTTGATCTCTTCCTCGCGGTCAGGCGTGGCGGCGGGCAGGCCCTCGACCACCAGCGTCAGGCGCCGCGGCCCGGCGAAGGTGGTCAGCGCCTCCCACGACAGGCCCGCGGCCTTCAGCCGGTCGGACGCCATCCGCTCCAGATCACGCGCGGCCCCGGCCTGCATGCGGGCGGGAATTTCTTCGGACAGGATTTCGAGGAGAAGCTGGGGCATCAGAGTTCGTCGTCCCGCACCCATTGATCGCGGGCGCGCCATAGAGCCCTTCCCCGTTGATGGGGGAAGGGTTGGGATGGGGGTGAAAGCATGTCCGCCTGGATCGCGGTCAGCACGGCCTCGCGGTCCTCGATCACCTGCCGGACGGTGAAGCGTCGGACACGAAAGCCCTGACTTTCCAGCCAGGCCGTGCGGGCGGCGTCTTGGGTTTGCGCCTCTGGCGTCTCGTGGCGCGGCCCATCGACCTCGATCACCAAATGCCTGTCATGATGAACGAAATCGACGATGAAACGGCCGATAGGCGCCTGGCGACGGATGTTGGTCTTGAGGGTTCGAGGGGCGTCCCAGAGCACTTTTTCGGGGAAGGTCTGGTCGCGGCGCAGGCGGCGCGCCCGTCCGATGGCGCCGTTCAGATGGCGCGGCCGAACGGCGAGGCCTTCACCCCCAACCCCGGCCCTTCCCCCATCAAGGGGGAAGGGAGCGCGCGCGGTCTCGTCGCTCACGCCCGCGCCCTTTCCTGTTCGACCCATTCGACAGCGCAGGCCTTACAGAGATCGCGGATGCGGCCGATGTAGGCCTGGCGTTCGGCCACGGCGATGGCGCCGCGGGCGTCCATCAGGTTGAACAGGTGGCTGGCCTTCAGCACCTGGTCATAGGCGGGCAGGACCAGGGCCTGGCCCTGTGGTCCCTTCATGGCCAGGAAGCGCGACACCTCGGCCACCATGTCCTCGAACCGGCGCTTCAGGCCATCGACGTCATAGCCGTGGAAATTGGCCTCGGACTGCTGGCGCTCGTTCTCCAGGAAGACCTCGCCATAGGTCAGGCCGTCGTTGTTGAAGCGCAGGTCGTAGACGTTATCGACGCCCTGGACATACATGGCCAGACGCTCCAACCCATAGGTCAGCTCGCCCGACACCACATCCACCTCGATGCCGCCGACGCCCTGGAAATAGGTGAACTGGGTCACCTCCATCCCGTCGCACCAGACCTCCCAGCCCAGGCCCCAGGCGCCGACGGTGGGGTTCTCCCAGTCGTCCTCGACGAAGCGAATGTCGTGCAGTTTCGGGTCGATGCCGATGGCCGCCAGGGAGCCGAGATACAGATCCTGCAGATCGTCCGGGTTCGGCTTCAGGATGACCTGGAATTGGTAGTAGTGCTGGAGCCGGTTTGGGTTTTCGCCATAGCGGCCGTCGCCGGGGCGGCGGCTGGGCTGGACATAGGCGACCTTCCATGGGCGCGGCCCCAGGGCGCGCAGCACGGTCGCCGGATGCAGGGTGCCGGCCCCGACCTCGATGTCATAGGGCTGCAGAAGGGCGCAGCCCTGTTCGCCCCAATAGCGTTGCAGGGTCAGGATCAGGTCCTGGAAGGAAAGGGGTTCGGTCGGTCGGGACAAGGCGGTTTCCGGCGTTCGCAGGCGCGAAAAAAGGTCGGCGGACCTAGAGCCTGATCCGCTGAGGTGGAATCGCTTCGCGATTCCGCCGATGCGGTGAATCAGGCTCCAGATATCAGCGAGAGCATGATTCACGCTTCAGCCGGAACCGCGCAGCGGTTTCGTCTAAAAACGATCATGCTCTAGAAGCCGCCGACCCTTTGTTCAACCGACCAGAGTCCGGTCGCCGGCCTTATTTCGGCGCGCGAGGGCCGTCCACGCGGCCGTCCGTGGGATTGCGGATCGGCGGGGCGCTGACCACGATCACGCCCGAGGCGCGCTGGCCGTTCGGAGCGTTCAGGGTGGTGGGCATGGGCGCGCTTTCGGTGACCCCGCCTTCCGCCTGGCCGACCGGGGCCATGGAGGAATCCGTGGGCCGCAGCGGGCCGCGCGCGGAGACGCGGGCGTTTGCGGTGGCGATGGCGCGGGGTTCGGCCGGGGCGCTGGCGCTCGACGGCGCCGAATGCGGGGCGTGGCCGTCCACCTGACCGTCGGTCGGATTGTGGACGGGCGAGGAGGCGGTGGTCGTGGCCGTGGCGGCCGGCTGGCCGTTGGGGGCGTTCAGGGTGGTCGGGTGCGGCGCGCTGGTCGACTGGGCGGCGGCGGCGCCGGCCAGGGCCATGGCGGAGACGCCGGCGAGGGCGGCGATGACGATGCGCATGGGAGGGCTCCTTTCGATCCGTGAAAGGAAGCCCGTTCGGCCGTTCCGGTTCCCTCTCAGCCGTTCAGGACGCAGGCCCGCACCCACCAGCCGGGATGGGCGGCCGCCAGGGCCGAGGCCGCGTCGCGGGCGGCGGCGGCGTCCGCGCAGAGGCCGATGACCGTCGCCCCCGAGCCCGACATCCGCGCCAGGGCCACCCCCGGACAGGCCGCGGCGGCGTCCAGGGCCGCGCCTATGGCCGGCGCCAGCCGCAGGGCCGGCGCCTCCAGGTCGTTGCGCGCTTTCACCAGCCAGTCGATCACCGCCGCCGCCGACCAGTCGGCGGGCGGCGCCGGCCGGTCCGCCTCGCCCGCGGGATCGGCGTCATAGGCGCGATAGACGGCGCCGGTCGGCGACAGGACGCCGGGATTGACCAGGACGGCGTGCAGGGGCGGCAGGCGCGGTTCGGGCGTCAGCCGTTCGCCCCGCCCCTCGGCCCAGGCGGCGCGCGGGAACAGGCACAGGGCGCCGTCCGCCCCGGTCCGGGCCGCGATCTCGGCCAGGGCCGCGTCGTCGATGTTCAGCCTCAGCAGGTCGCGCGCCAGGCGCAGGGCCGCGCCCGCGTCGGACGAGCCGCCGCCCAGGCCGGCCGCGATCGGGAGCTGTTTGTCCAGGGTCAGGGCCAGGGGCGGCGCCCCCTGCCCTGTGGCCCGCCCCAGGGCCTCCAGGGCGCGCAGGACCAGGTTGTCGTCCTGCCCCGCCAGTTCGCCGCCGAACGGCCCCTGCACCCCCAGCGACAGCCGGTCGGACACGGTCGCGGTCAGCCGGTCTCCGACATCAGCGAAGACGGCCAGGCTGGCCAGGGGGTGATAGCCGTCCGCCTGAACCGGGCCGACGTGCAGGAACAGATTGATCTTGGCCGGCGCCACGAGGGCGGCCGAGGCGGAGCCCGTCACGGCGTCACGGCTGGGCGCCGACCACGTCCAGCCCCTGGTCCAGCTTGCGCCGGGCGCGAGCCTCCTGGTCGGCGTCGGGATCGAGGGTCAGCACCCTTTCCCACTGATAGCGCGCCTCGCGCCGGCGTCCGACCTGCCAGTAGGCGTCGCCGAGGTGGTCATTGATCTCGGGGTTGCCGGGCAGTTTGGACACCGCCATCTCCAGGGTGGTGACGGCTTCGTCGAACCGGCCCTGGCGATACTGGGCCCAGCCCAGGGAGTCGCGGAAATTGCCGTTTTCCGGCTCCTTGACCAGGGCCTGGGCGATCAGGGACGCGCCCTGTTCCACCCGCTCGCCGCTGTCGACCCAGAGATAGCCCAGATAGTTCAGGGCCGCGGCGTTGTCCGGCTCTTCCTGCAGGGCGGCCCAGAGTTCGGCCTGAGCCTCCGGCGCCCGGTCCAGCGCCTCATAGACCGCGCCGCGCAGGAAACGGACGCCGAACGGCTGGTCCGCCGTGTTCAGCAGCGGCCCGTTCAGGACGGCCAGGGCGTCTTCATACTGTTCGGCCTGGTTCAGCTGGGCGGCCAGAAGCTGGGCCACCGCCGGGTCGGACGGACTGGCGGCGAGGGCGCGGCGCAGGGCGGCAAGGGCTTCATCCGGCTGGCCCGCGTCGTCCAGCAGCCCGGACAGACGCGCCTGGGCGGCGGCGTATACTCCCGGTTCGCGCGACGAAATGCGTTGAAGCTCGCGCCGGGCGACATCGTTCATCTGGGCCCGGGCCAGGCTTTCGCCCAGGCGCAGCCGGGTCTGATCCGACGGATCAAGCTGGTTCGCCAGCCGCAGGTAGAAGGCCGAGAATTCGTGCGCCCGGGCCGAGTTGGCCATGGCCGCGGCGCCGATCAGGCTGATCGCGGCCCCCTGGCGGAAATCCGGGGCGGCGGGGGGGCGGCCGCGGCGCGAGGCGGCGCGTTCGCGCGCCTGGATCAGGAAGACGTTGGAGGCGTCAGCGGTCAGGCCGGCGTCATACAGGGCCACGGCCTCGGCCCTGCGGCCGCGCCGCTCCAGGAACTCGCCATAGGGCAGACGGAACAGGGCGCCCGACTGGGGCGTCTCCATCAGGGCCTTCAACTCGGCCTCGGCCTCGGCGAACCGGCCCCTTTTTTCCAGCAGGGCCGCGCGGCTCTGGCGCAGGAACAGGCGGGTCACGGCGTCCGCGTCGGTCGGAATCGGCGCCAGGGCCCGGTCCCAGTCGCCGGCCGCGGCGGCGGCCCAGGGCGCCAGAAGCAGGCCGGCCCGCGCATGCGACCCTTCGACCGGGGCGCGTTTCAGTTCGGCGTCAGCCTCAGCGGGGCGGTTGTGGGTCAGGGCCTGGACGGCGCGGGCCAGGCGGCCGCCCTGAACCAGGGTCACGCCCCCCTCTTCGACCAGGGGCGACAGCCGCGCCGCCACATCCAGATCGCCGGCCAGAAGGGAGGCGGTCAGGGCCTGGCCGCGAACGCGCGGCTGTTCCGGCGTAAGGTCGGCCGCAGCGGCCACATAGGCGGCGCCGATCTCGCCCTCGCCCGAGGCCAGGGCGACCCGGCCGGCCAGATAGAGGCCATAGGCGCTGCGGCCCTGGTCGTCGCGCGGCGCGGGCGACCAGACCGCCGGAATGGCCGGGGTCTCGGCAACGGCCGGAGCCGCGTCCTCGTCCGCGTCGAGCGCGTCGTCGGGAAGAACAGGCTGGGCGTCGTCGTCAGGCTCCGCCGTCTCGGCCGGCGCGGGCTGCGGGGGCGGGTCCTGGGCCAGGGCCGGACCGGCCAGCAGGGCCGAGGCGGCGACGGACAACAACAGGCGGCGAAGCAGGACGCGGGTCATGGCGTCACCTTGCCTGATCGCGCCCGCGCCGCAAGGCCGCGCGCGCCACAGCCCCGGTCACATGTTCGGATAGTTCGGCCCCCCGCCGCCCTCGGGCGTCGTCCAGACGATGTTCTGGGAGGGATCCTTGATGTCGCAGGTTTTGCAGTGGACGCAGTTCTGGGCGTTGATGACGAAGCGCGGATCGGCGCGGTTCGCCTCGTCCGCATAGACCACCTCATAGACCCCCGCCGGACAATACAGCCGCGCCGGCTCGCCGTATTTCGGCAGGTTGACCTGGATCGGCACGGACGAGTCCAGCAGCTTCAGGTGGGCGGGCTGGTCCTCGGCATGGTTGGTGTTGGAGATGAAGACGCTGGACAGTTTGTCGAACGACAGCTTTCCGTCCGGCTTGGGATAGGCGATGGGCGCATGTTTCGACGCCGGCTCGGTGGCCGCCGCGTCGGTCTTGCCGTGCTTCAGAGTCCAGGGGACGTTGACCCGGAACAGGGACGAGAACCACATGTCCATGACGCCCAGCGCCCCGCCCAGGGTGGTGCCGAATTTCGACAGATAGGGCTTGGCGTTGCGGACCTGTTTCAGCTCGCGATAGACCCAGCTCTTCTCATAGGCGGTCTGATACGCCTCCAGCACGTCGCCCGCGCGGCCAGCAACCACGGCGTCATAGGCGGCGTCGGCGGCCAGCATGCCGGTCTTCATGGCGTTGTGGCTGCCCTTGATGCGCGGCACGTTCACGAAGCCGGCGGAACAGCCGATCAGCGCCCCGCCCGGGAAGGCCAGTTTGGGCACCGACTGGAAGCCGCCCTCGGTGATCGCTCGCGCGCCATAGGAGACGCGGGTTCCGCCTTCCAGATGCTCGGCGATGGCCGGGTGGTGCTTGAACCGCTGGAACTCGTCGAACGGCGACAGGAAGGGGTTCCTGTAGTTCAGGTGCACGACATAGCCGACGGCCACATAGCGGTCGCCGAAGTGGTACAGAAACGACCCGCCGCCGGTGTTCTCGTCCAGGGGCCAGCCGGTCGAGTGCTGGACCAGACCGGGCCGGTGCTTCTCGGCCGGGATCTGCCACAGCTCCTTCAGGCCGATGCCGAATTTCTGAGGTTCGGCGCCGTCGCACAGGTTGTGGCGGGCCATGATGGTCTTGGCCAGGGAGCCGCGCACCCCTTCGGCGATGAAGACATATTTGCCGTGCAGTTCGATGCCCGGCTGGAACTCTCCGGTCGGCTTGCCCTCCCGGTCGATGCCGAAAACGCCGGCGACCACGCCCTTCACTCGACCCGTCTGATCTTCCCAGACCACATGGCTGGCGGCCATGCCGGGATAGACCTCGACCCCCAGCGCCTCGGCCTGCTCGCCCAGCCAGCGGGTTAGATTGCCCAGGGAGGCGATGTAGCAGCCGTGGTTGTGCATCAGCGG
This sequence comes from Brevundimonas sp., assembly GCF_019636155.1. Classification (GTDB taxonomy): domain Bacteria; phylum Pseudomonadota; class Alphaproteobacteria; order Caulobacterales; family Caulobacteraceae; genus Brevundimonas. The sequence continues at coordinate 77,119 of NZ_JAHBYB010000006.1, forward strand.
CGGCATCAGGGGCATGGGCAGGCTAAGCTGCCCCTGCGGGCCCAGCAGCAGGAAACGGTCCTTGGTCACCGGCGTTTCCAGCGGCGCGCCCATGGCCTTCCAGTCGGGGAACAGCTCGTTCAGCGCCTTGGGGTCGATCACCGCGCCCGACAGGATGTGGCCGCCGATCTCGGCCGACTTCTCCAGCACGGCGACGGAGATCTCCTTGCCGTCCTTTTCCGCCCGTTGCTTCAGGCGGATGGCCGCTGACAGGCCGGCCGGACCGCCGCCGACGATGACGACGTCGTATTCCATGACCTCGCGCTCGACCCCCGCCAGGGCCTCGGCGGGGGGCAGGTTGTCGATCACGGCTTCCTGCCAGGCGGACTTGGCGCCGCCTTCAATGATATCCTCGGCCATGGCTGTTTCCTGATCAGCGCTTGTTGTTGTCCGCTTATCGGGACGTGACGCGCGGGCGGTCAAGGCTTATCCCTGAGGCCAAGCCCATGACCGACGCCGTTCCCGACCCCCGCGCGCTGGAAAGCCTGCTCGCCTTCTGGCGCGATGGGGGGGTCGATGCCTGTTATGGCGACGCCCCGGTGGACCACACTCACATCAAGCCGACGCCGGCGCTGAAGGCGGTGGCCCGGGCGACCGCCGCCGTAGCCGCCCCCGCGGCCATGGACGGGGGCGAAGCCGTGGCCGAGGCGCGACGGCTGGCGGCCGGGGCGGCGACACTGCAGGACCTGGCCGGGGCTGTCGCGGCCTTCGAGGGATGCCCGCTGCGGGGCATGGGCGCGACCCAGGCCGTCTTCGGGCGCGGCGATCCGAACGCCCCCGTCCTGGTGATCGGCGAGGGTCCGGGCGGTGAAGAGGATCGCGCGGGCCAGCCCTTCGTCGGCAAGGCGGGCCAGTTGCTGGATCGGATGCTGGCGGCGGCGGGCCTGACCGGAAAGGTCTTCATCACCAACACCGTCTTCTGGCGGCCGCCCGGCAACCGCACCCCGACGCCGCAGGAACAGGCCGTCTGCGCGCCGTTCGTGGAGCGGGTCTTCGCCATACTGAAGCCCAGGGCGGTGCTGCTGCTGGGCGCGGCGGCGACCAAATCCATCCTCCAGACCGAGGAAGGCATCATGCGGACGCGCGGACAATGGCGCGAATGGCGGCTGAACGAGGGGGATGTCTCGGCCCCCGTCATGCCGACCCTGCACCCGGCCTTCCTGCTGCGTCAGCCCCTGGCCAAGCGCCAGGCCTGGGCGGACATCTTGTCGCTGGCGGCCCGTCTGGAGACGGCCGAGGTTGAGATCAAAGGTTAATTCCGGCATCCTTCTTGCCTGACGACCGACGCCGAAGACCGCCCTTCCTGAATCGAGACGGGTAGGACGTGACCGAGGGGGCCGCCGCCTATGACCGATTTCCGACGCGCCATCCTGGCGCCGGCGCTGGCGATTCTGCTGGCTGCGACCGCCGGGGCGGCGCGGGCCGATGACGACGGCCCGGCCGACGGACGCCCGCGCGCCCTCTCCAGCGCCGACCGGCTCAGCTACACCACCGCCTTCGACGCCCTGCGGCGCGGTCAGCTGGATCTGGCCCGGGCCTCGGCGCGCCAGGCCCGCGACCGCATCCTGCTGGGCGAGGTGGAGTTCGAACGGCTGTTCCATCGCGACTACGCCGCCACCTATGACGAGCTGGCGGCCTGGCTGGATGAATACGCCGACCTGCCGATGGCGCCGCGCGCCTACGCCCTGGCGCTGCGACGCCGCCCCGACGGCGCGCCCGAGCCGCGCCGGCCGTCGCGTCTGAACCTGCGCGGCTGGGACAGTGTGGCGACGCCCGTCGATCCGATGAAGGCGGCCCGCATCGCCCTGAACGCCGACGACCTGAGCGGCGCCTACGCCACGGGCGTCGAGATCGGCGACTGGTGGACGGCGGGCCTGGCGGCCTGGCGGCTGGGTCAGTTCAACGACGCCTATCTGGCCTTCGAACGGGTCGCCTCCGACCCGACCGAGGACCCTTGGGTCCGCGCCGGGGCCGCCTACTGGACCGCCCGCGCCGCCGGCCAGAGCGGGCGTCAGGACCGGATCGTCGAACACCTGCATCTGGCCGCCCGCTGGCCCTCGACCTTCTATGGCCAGATCGCCCTGCGCCAGCTGGGCCGGGAGCCCGAGATCCTGAACCGCGGCCCGCGCCCCTATACGGCCGGCGCCGCGTCCGAGCCGACCCTGTTCCGCACCGCCTCCACGCCCGTCGATCCGACCGAGATGGCCGGGTTCATCGACCAGAACCTGGAAGCGCGCCGCACCCTGGCCCTGTTCGAGGTCGGCCGCCGGGCCGAGGCCGAGGAAGCCCTGCGGACCGGTCTGCGATCGGCCGCCGGCGACACGGCGCGGCGGATGTGGACGGCCATCGCCGAGGCCATCGACCCGCGCCCGGCCGGGACCGCCGACGCCCTGAAGATCGACGCCGACCGCTATCCGATGCCGGTGCTGGAGCCCGAGGGCGGCTTCACCGTCGAACAGGCCCTGATCTATGCGGTGGCGCGCAAGGAGACCGGCTTCAATCCCGACGCCCGCTCGGGCGCCGGCGCCTATGGGCTGATGCAGGTCATGCCCGGCACGGCGGCCGAACTGTCCGGCGACAGGGGCTTCGTGACCCAGCCCCAGCGGCTGCTGGAGCCCGCCGTCAACATGCGGCTGGGCCAGGCCTATCTGAACCGGATGCTGCAGCTGCCGGCGTTCCAGAACGACCTGCTGCGGACGGTCGCCTCCTATAACGCGGGACCGGGACCGATGCTGGCCGCCTTGCGGAAACTGGGGCCGGACCCCGATCCGCTGCTGCTGATCGAGATCATCGACGTGCCCCAGGCGCGCGACTATGTCGAAAAGGTCGTGGCCGCCTACTGGATCTATCAGCGGCTTATGGGCCGGCCGCTGAACACCCTGGACGCCATCGTCGCGGGCCAGACCAACATCAGCATCGGCCTGGACTATGTCCCGCCCCCGCCGGCGCCGGTCATGGAGGCGGCGTCGCCCGCCACGGCCTCGGGCGCCAACTAGAACAGGCTGGCCGCCAGGATCGCGGTCAGGCAGCCGCCGATCAGCAGCGCCAGGGCCATGCCGGCCAGGGGCGACAGGGGACGGACGGCGGGATCGATCGGTTCGGGCATCATGCCGCTCCAACGGCCGTTCTGGCCGAATGGATGCACGATAACGCGGGTCTCTTAACGTCCGGTCAGCGGGTCCGGTTAATCGGCGGCCAGATCGGCCGTCGCCAGGGCTGTCCATTCCAGGAACAGGGGATCGTTCAGCAGGGCGTCGCGATAGGTGGCCGCGGTCCCATCGACGTCGCCATGAGCCGCCAGATCGACCTGGAAATGCCGCATCCGCGCGGCGACCGGGGTGAAGAAGGCGTCGGCGATCGACCAGCCGCCGAACATATAGGGGCCGCCGGCCCCGAAGCGCCCACGCATGTCCCGCCACAGCTCGACCATCCGGCCCAGGTCCGCGTCCAGGGCCGGATCGGCCGGGATTTCGGCGCGCGCCTCGCCGATCATCGGATGGTCCGGCCCCATCCCCATCAGATTGCGCAGGGCGCCGAAGGCCGAGTGCATCTCGCACACCGCGCTGCGGGCCAGCCAGCGGGCCTTGGGCTCGGCGGGCCAAAGCCCCGCATCAGGCCAGCGCTCGGCGCACCAGACGGCGATGGACAGGGAATCCCAGATCACCTCTCCCTCCACCAGCAGGGCCGGAACCTTGCCGTTGGGCGAGACCTTGCGGATTTCGTCGAAGGTGTCGGGCCGGTTCAGCCGGACGATCTGGGTCTCGAACGCCGCGCCGCAACGCTTCAGCACCAGCCACGGCCGCAGGGACCAGGTCGAATAGGCGGGATCGCCGATCAGCAGCTTCATGGCCGAATCTCCGAGCTTTGACGTTGGGCCGTTCCTGCCCGGCGCGCGCGACCCCGGCAAGCCGCCGCCTTGACTCCGCCGGCCGCCCGACCGACACCCCGCGCCCATGATCAGCCGCTATTCCCGCCCCGAAGCCGTCGCCATCTGGTCGCAGGAGACCAAATATCGGATCTGGTTCGAGATCGAGGCCCATGCGGCGACCAAGATGGCCGAGCTGGGCGTCATCCCGGTCGAATCCGCCGACGCCATCTGGGCCAAGGGCAAGGACGCGGTGTTCGACGCCGACCGCATCGACGAGATCGAACGCACGACCAAGCACGACGTCATCGCCTTCCTGACCCATGTGTCGGAAATCGTGGGTGACGAGGCCCGCTTCCTGCACCAGGGGATGACCTCCTCGGACGTGCTGGACACCTGTTTCGCGGTGCAGCTGGCGCGGTCCACCGACCTGCTGCTGGGCGGCGTCGACCGGGTTCTGGCGGCGCTGGAGACCCGGGCGAAGGAGCACAAATACACCGTCACCGTGGGCCGCAGCCACGGCATCCACGCCGAGCCGGTGACCTTCGGCCTGAAGCTGGCCGGTTATCATGCCGAGTTCCAGCGCGCGCGTCGCCGCCTAGTCACGGCGCGCGAGGAGATCGCCACCTGCGCCATCTCGGGCGCGGTCGGCACCTTCGCCAATGTCGATCCGGCGGTCGAAGCCTATGTGGCCGACCAGATGGGCCTGAGCGTCGAGCCCGTCTCGACCCAGGTGATCCCGCGCGACCGCCACGCGGCCTATTTCGCCGCCCTGGGCGTGGTGGCCAGCTCGATCGAGCGCCTGGCCACCGAAATGCGCCACCTGCAGCGCACCGAGGTGCTGGAGGCCGAGGAATTCTTCGACAAGGGTCAGAAGGGCAGTTCGGCCATGCCCCACAAGCGCAACCCGATCCTGACCGAGAACCTGACCGGCCTGGCGCGGCTGGTCCGTTCCGCCGTGACCCCGGCCATGGAAAACGTCGCCCTGTGGCACGAGCGGGACATCAGCCATTCCTCGGTCGAGCGCGGCATCGGGCCGGACGCCACCATCCACCTGGACTTCGCCCTGCATAGGCTGGCGGGCGTGATCGAGCGGCTGAACATCTATCCCGAGAACATGCAGAAGAACCTGGATCGCCTGGGCGGCCTGGTCTTCTCGCAGCGGGTCATGCTGGCCCTGACCCAGGCCGGGATCAGCCGCGAGGACGCCTATGCGGCGGTCCAGGAGAACGCCATGAAGGTCTGGCGCGGCGAAGGCCGGTTCATCGACTTCCTGAAGGCCGACGCACGCGTCACCCTGGCCGACGCCGATCTGGAGGCACTGTTCGACCTCGGCTACCACACCAAACACGTGGACACGGTGTTCGACAGAGTGTTCGGCGCGGCGTGACGCGCAAGACCCATTTTCCGCCGATTGTCGACGACCGGACCCGGGTCCTGATCCTGGGCAGCCTGCCGGGCGAGGCGTCGCTGAAGGCAGGGCGGTATTACGCCCATCCGCGCAACGGCTTCTGGCGGCTGACCGGCGCCGTGATCGGGCGGGACCTTCAGGCGATGGACTATGAGGCGCGGCTGGCGGCCTTGGGCGCGGCCGGGATCGGCCTGTGGGACGTCGTCGCCTCGGCCGAGCGGGCCGGAAGCCTGGACGCCGCCATCCGGTCGCCCCAGGCCGCGGACCTGCGGGCCCTGGTCGCGGGCCTGCCCGGCCTGCGCGCGGCGGCCTTCAACGGCGGGGCGGCGGCGCGGCTGGGGATGAGGCAGTTGGCCGGGGCCGCGATACCCCTTCTGGCCCTGCCGTCGTCCAGCCCGGCCCACGCCCGTCCGTTCGCCGGAAAATTGGAAGGTTGGAGCGTGCTGAAACCGTTTCTGGACTGAGGGCGCGCGATTCTACGATCGGGCGGGAACCGCCGCGCCCGAGCGCCGTTATCGGATCGCGCACGACGCAGTACCGGACGCGATGATTCCCCCGTCCGTCCGATGAAGGAAGGGCCGCGCCACCCCCCGGGCGCGGCCCTTTTTTGCTTTCAGCGGCGCGATTATTCGCCGGCGCGGATCTGGTCGCGGGCGATGGAAGCCAGTTCGTCCATCTTGGAGCGGATTTCGCCTTCGGACAGGGTCAGACCCGCGCCCTTGAAGTCGCCGGCCACCTTGCGGAACACATCTTCCTCGCCCGGCTGTTCGAAATCGGCGCGCACCACCGCCGAGGCGTATTGTTCGGCGCTGTCGGCGTTCAGGCCCATCTTTTCGGCCGCCCACAGGCCCAGCAGCTTGTTCCGGCGCGCCACCGCCTTGAACTCCTGTTCCTGATCCAGCGCGAACTTGGACTCGAAGCCCTTTTCCCGTTCGTCGAAGGTCGTCATAGGCGTCAGAAGCTCCACTGGCGGGACCGGTCCCGTTTCGCGCCGTCTATAGCCCGAAGGCGGATGAACGCAACCTGACTTCCGCGCCGCTCCACAGGCGCGGGCGTTTGTGTCGCGCCCTCGCTTCCGCTAAAGGAGGCGGCGAACACTCCTCCGCCCGACCGATTCCGAAATCGCGCCGTCAGGACTTCGCTCCGGCCGCGCGTTTTTTGTTTTCCGGCAGGCCAGGCCCGAACGGGACCGACCATGAACGTCAAGCGCAAGAAGCTCTACGAGGGCAAGGCCAAGATCCTGTATGAGGGACCCGAGCCTGGCACCCTGATCCAGTATTTCAAGGACGACGCCACCGCCTTCAACGCCCAGAAGAAGGCGACGCTGGAGGGCAAGGGCGTCATCAACAACCAGATCAGCGAATTCATCATGTCGCGCCTGAACGGCATCGGCGTGACCAACCATTTCATCAAGCGGCTGAACCTGCGCGAGCAGCTGATCCGCGAGGTCGAGATCATCCCTCTGGAGGTAGTCTGCCGCAACGTGGTGGCCGGTTCGATGAGCCAGCGGCTGGGCATCGAGGAGGGCACGCCCCTGCCCCGCTCGATCATCGAATTCTACTACAAGAAGGACGAGCTCAACGACCCGATGGTCACCGAGGAGCACATCACGGCCTTCAACTGGGCCACGACCCAGGAGCTGGACGACATCCTGGCCATGACGGTGCGAGTCAACGACTACCTGTCCGGCCTGTTCGCCGGGGTCGGCATCACCCTGGTGGACTTCAAGATCGAGTTCGGCCGCATCTGGGAGAACGACTACAGCCGCGTCATCCTGGCCGATGAGATCAGCCCCGACTCCTGCCGCCTGTGGGACATCAACACCGGCGAGAAGCTGGACAAGGACCGCTTCCGCCGCGACCTGGGCGACGTGATCGAAAGCTATACCGAGGTGGCGCGTCGCCTGGGCATCATGAAGGGCATGCCGACGGTGATTCAGGGGGGACTGCACTGATGGCCAGCGTCCGGGAACAGGGACGTGCGTTTGCAGCGGCGCCGGCTATTCGTTTTCGGCGCTTCGGGCTCGACGGACCGGTCTACGAAGTGGAGCGGATTGAAGGGGCGCTCGCGTTTATCCGTGTGATCGAAAGCGGAGAAACGCTGGAATATCCCGTGGATCGCCTCGAACAGGATCCGGCCGCCTGATGTTCGCGATCGCGTTCGACCTCGTGGTGGCGGACACGGCGGCCGTCCATCCCAAAGGCGTCACCCAGGCCTATTCCGATATCGGCGCGACCCTGTCTCGATACGGCTTCCGGCGCATCCAGGGCAGCGTCTATGTGGTCGAAAATGAAGACCTCGCCAATCTGCTCCAAGCCATGAACGCCCTGCGCGCACTGGTCTGGTTTCCACAATGCGTTCGGGACATCCGGGCTTTCCGTATCGAACAGTGGTCTGACTTTACAGATTTCATGAAAGGCAACGCATGAAGATCCGTGTCCACGTCTTCCTGAAACCCGGCGTGCTGGACGTTCAGGGCAAGGCGGTCGAGGGCGCCCTGAACGGCCTGGGCTGGACCGGCGCGTCGAACGTGCGCGTCGGCAAGCTGATCGAGTTCGACTACGCCGGCGATGACGTCGAGGCCGAGGTCAAGCGCATGTGCGACACCCTCCTGTCCAACACGGTGATCGAATCCTACCGGATCGAGGTCGCGTGAGTCGGATCGGCAAGGGGCTGCTGGCGGTCTTCATCCTGATCGGCTGCCTGATCTTCGCCTCGGCCCTGTTCGGCGGACTGATGGACGACCGGGCCTTCACTCCCGCGGCCAAGGAAGCGGCTCACTGAGGCGATTCGTGCGTTAGGATGGGTCAACCGTCCCCGCACAGGAGCGCGCCATGACCTTCACCCTGACCTCGAACGACATCACCGACGGCGGCGTCCTGCCCGACGCCCAGGTCAAGGCCGGGGGCAATAGCTCGCCCCATCTGAAATGGTCCGGCGCGCCCGAGGGGACGAAGAGCTACGCCATCACCTGCTACGACCCCGACGCGCCCACGGGATCGGGCTTCTGGCACTGGACCGTTGCCAACATCCCGGCGGACGTCGCCGAGATCCCCAGCGGCGGCCCGGTCCCGGCCGGCGCGGTCGAGGGTCGGACCGACTATGGGGAGCCTGGTTTCGGCGGCGCCGCCCCGCCCCCCGGCCACGGCCCGCACCGCTACATCTTCACCGTTTTCGCCGTGGACGTGGAAAGGCTGGACGTCACGCCCGACAACTCCGGCGCCGTCTTCGGCTTCAACCTGCATTTCCACACCCTGGCCAAGGCGACGATCACGGCCACCTACGAGAACCGGGGCTAAGGCCATGCGCCGGCGCGTCTTCCTGGCGGGAGCCGGCGGCCTGGTCGCCCTGGGCGCCGTGGGCGGGGCCGCCAGGCTGGCCTCCCTGCCCGACGCCCCGCCCGTTATCGACCCGCCGGTCGTTCCGGCCGAGGAACAGGCCGCGATCCTGGCCGGGCTGAGGCCGACCAAGCGTGCGCGGCCGGTGATCGCCGTGGTCGGGATCAACGACGCCACCGAGACCACCGACTATCTGATGCCCTACGGCGTTCTGAAGCGTTCGGGCGCCGCCGATGTCTTCGCCCTGACCCCGGAAGACGCGCCGGTCAGCCTGTATCCGGCGCTGAAGGTCCGGCCGGACATGACAATGGCTCGGTTCGACGCCCTTTATCCGGACGGCGCCGACCATGTGATCGTGCCGGCCATGAGCCGCGACGACGACCCGGCCGTCCTGGCCTGGCTGGGCGCTCAGGCGGCCAGAGGCGCCGTCATCATCGGCGTCTGCGCCGGGGCGCGGGTGGTGGCCGAGGCGGGCCTGCTGGATGGCCGGCGGGGCACGACCCACTGGTATTATCTGAAGGGACTGCGGGCGCGTCACCCGCGCATGACCTATGTCCCCGACCGGCGACTGGTGCTGGACCGGGGCGTGGCGACGACCACCGGGATCACCGCCTCCCTGCCCATGGCTCTGACGCTGATCGAGGTGATCGCCGGGCGCGCGCGGGCCGAGGCGACGGCGCGCGACCTGGGCCTGGCCGACTGGGACGCCCGTCACGCCAGCGCCATGTTCCGCTTCAACCGCCCCTTCGCCCTGACGGTTCTGGGCAACCGTCTCAGCCCCTGGCGGCGCGAGCGGCTGGGCCTGCGCCTGACGCCGGGCATGGACGAGGTGACCCTGGCCCTGACCGCCGACGCCTGGTCCCGCACCTATCGGTCTCAGGCCGTGTCCTGGACGCCGGACGGCGGCGAGATCGTGACGCGTAGCGGCCTGCGCCTCCTGCCTGACGAGGCCGCGGCCGAATGGCCCGCCGACCGCCGCCTGCCGGACCCGGGCGCCCAGCCGCCGGCGCGGGCCCTGGACCTGACGCTCCAGGCCATCGCCGACCGTTATGGGCCCCAGACCGCCGACGTCGTGGCCATGCAGTTGGAATATCCGCGCCGCTTCGCGTCCTGACATCAGCGCCGAACCCTGCTAAACGCCCGCGCCATGAGCGCCGCCGTCATCGTCTTCCCCGGGTCCAACTGCGATCGCGACTGCAGGGTCGCCGTCGAACGCTCGACCGGCGAGCGGGTCAGCATGGTCTGGCATCAGGAGACGGAACTGCCCCAGGGCCTGGATCTGATCGTCCTGCCGGGCGGCTTTTCCTATGGCGACTATCTGCGCTGCGGCGCCATGGCGGCCCAGTCGCCGGTGATGCAGGCGGTGAAGCAAGCGGCTGACAATGGCGTGGCCGTGGTCGGCATCTGCAACGGCTTCCAGATCCTGTGCGAGGCGGGGATGCTGCCGGGCGCCCTGATGCGCAACGCCGGTCTGAAATACGTCTGCAAGCCCATCACCCTGGAAGTGGCCAACGGCCAGACCCGCTTCACCTCGGCCTATCAAGGCCGGCGCGAGGTGGTGATGACCCAGGGCAATGGCGACGGAAACTATTTCGCCGACCCCGAGACCCTGGCCCGCATCGAGGGCGAGGGTCAGGTGGTGTTCCGCTATGTCGACAATCCCAATGGCTCGGTGGCCAACATCGCCGGCCTTCAGAATGCACGCGGAAACGTCCTGGGCATGATGCCCCACCCGGATCGGGCTTTCGAGGCCGAGCTGGGCTCGGCCGACGGCGCCGACCTGTTCCGCTCGATCTACGCGGCGGCGTGACGCGAAAAGGCCGCCGCCCCGCTCGGCGACGGCCTTCCCTTCAGCCCGGACGGGATCAGGCCTGCGGGGCCTGACGTTCGGTGTCGTCCTGATCGGCGCGCTGTTTCTGAAGCTGGGCGCCGTCTTCCAGGCTTTCGGCGTCGGCCTTTTCGCCCGGATCGCGCTGGGCGTTCAGTTCGCGCGCGCCGACGCCCAGACCCTACTGTTCGGCCTGATTGGCCTGGACGGTGTCGGTTTCGAACGGGGGCTTTTCCTTGGGTCGGTTCTGGTCGGTCATGGCGGTCTCCGAAATCATGCGCTGGTCGCCCCTGACCAACCCAAGGCGGCCCTGCCCGTTCCCGTCATCACGCAGCCGTGCAACCTCGCCCCGCGCCGGACGTAGATGCGGATAATGCAAAGCCTGACGGGAGCCTCCATGTCCATCGTCCGCCCTACCTCCGCCCAGATGACGCGGCGACTGGCCGTTCTGGCGGCGGCCCTGTTCGCCATCATCATTCCCCAGGCGCAGTTGTTGCTGGGCTGGGGCCAGACCCAGGCTGAGTTCGCCGCCGACAGCGACGCGACCTTGCGGGTCGCCGGCTACGCCTTCTCGATCTGGGGCCTCATCTATCTGGGCCTGCTGGTCTATGCGGTGCGCCAGGCCCTGCCGCGAACGGGCGAGAGCGACATCCTGGGGCGGCTGGGCTGGCCCTCCGTCGTCGCCCTGCTGGGCATCGGCTGGTGGATCGTGGCGGCGGCGGCGGATTGGGAGTGGGCGACGGTGGTGCTGATCTTCGGCTCGGTCGCCGCCCTGGCGGGCGCGATGCTGGCCAATGCCGAGACCATCCGCCTGCTGCCGCGCGGCGACGCGGATCGCTGGATGACGGTGCTGCCGCTGAGCCTCCTGGCCGGCTGGCTGACCATCGCCGCACCCCTGAACCTGATCACCGTCCTGACCGGGAACGGCCAGTTGCCGGGCGTCCTGCCGCCGACGGCCTGGGCCCTGCTGGTGGGCGTGATGGTGACGGGGATGGGCCTGTTCGGCGCCTGGCGGATGCGGCTGCTCAGCTATCCCCTGCCTATCGCCTGGGGCCTGCTGGGGGCCTTCGTGGCCGAGCAGGAACGCAATCCCGCCCTGGCCTTCCCGATCCTGGGCCTGGCCGTCCTGACACTGGTCGGCGGCCTGTGGCTGTCGCTGCGGCTGAAGCCGGGGGTCGAGCGCTGATGACCGCTAGGTAACGGCGGTCTGAACGTCCGTCAGAGCGAAATCCGTCCCCTTGAACATCAGGGGCTGACCCGAAGCCCTGGTCAGGGCGTAGCTGAAACAATCGCCGAAATTCAGCTGGGCGGGATGGCCGCCCCCTTTGCCGAACCGGGCGAACCCGGCCCAGGCGAGCCGCATCTGACCCTCATCCACCGGCGTCAGTTCAATGCCATACTCTTGAATCAGATCGTTCACGGCGGCGCTCTGGTCGAACCGGCGTCGCCTGGTGAGAACTATCAGAAGCTCCACCGCGCTCGCCACGCTCATCAACCGCACGTCGGCGGAACGCAGCATGGCATCATAAACCTCGGCTTCCGGCTCCAGAAACTCGATGGCGAACAGGATGGAAGTGTCGATCACCATCAGATCGGCTGGCCGTCATCGCCATAGACCTCGGCCTCGATCACCTTCAGGTCGCGGCCGTCCCCCGCCCCGCGCGCCCGGATGCGAGCAAAAAGAGCCTCCCGTCGGCGAAGACGATCCGCATTCTCGTCCTGGGAGGGGGCCAGTTCCCGCCAGGTCTTGTCCAGGGCGATGTCGATCGCCTCGGTCAGGCTGACGCCCAGACATTCCGCCACCGCACGCGCTTTGCGCTCGGTTTCCGCCCGCTTGATGCTGAGACCCATTTCTAGAACTCCGGAAGATCGTTCTAGAATATAGCTTAAACCCACGCCTGCCGCTAGAAGGCGCCCCCATGAGCGCCCCCCAAAAGACCATGGCCGAACTGGCCGCCGAATACGGCCTGGCCCCCAACGAATATCAGGTCGTCCTCGACCGACTGGGGCGAGAGCCCAACCAGGTCGAACTGGGCGTCTTCTCGGTCATGTGGTCCGAGCACTGCAGCTACAAGTCATCGAAAATCCACCTGGGCAAATTCCCGACCAAGGGGCCGCGCGTCATCTGCGGACCGGGCGAGAACGCCGGGGTGATCGACATCGACGACGGCGACGCCTGCATCTTCAAGATGGAGAGCCACAACCACCCCAGCTTCATCGAGCCCTATCAGGGCGCGGCGACGGGCGTGGGCGGCATCATGCGCGACGTCTTCACCATGGGCGCGCGGCCGGTGGCCCTGCTGAACGCCCTGCGGTTCGGCGACGTGAACCACGAGAAGACCCGGCGGCTGGTCTCGGGCGTGGTCTCGGGCATCGGCGGCTATGGCAACTGCGTCGGCGTGCCGACCGTGGCGGGCGAGACCAATTTCCACGCCGGCTACAACGGAAACATCCTGGTCAACGCCATGTGCGTGGGCCTGGCGAAATCGGACGCCATCTTCTATTCGGCCGCGCCGGCGGCGGGGCTGTCGGTGGTCTATTTCGGGTCCAAGACCGGCCGCGACGGCATCCACGGGGCCACCATGTCGTCCACCGAGTTCGACGACGAGTCCGAGAGCAAGCGCCCGACCGTCCAGGTCGGCGATCCCTTCGCCGAGAAGCTGCTGATCGAGGCGACGCTGGAGCTGATGGCCTCGGGCGCCGTGGCGGCGATCCAGGACATGGGGGCGGCGGGCCTGACCAGTTCTTCGGTCGAAATGGCCGGCAAGGGCGGCGTCGGCATCGAGCTGAACATGGACGCCGTGCCCCAGCGCGAAGAGGGCATGACCGCCTATGAGATGATGCTGTCGGAAAGCCAGGAGCGGATGCTGGCCGTCCTGAAGCCCGGCCGCGAGGAAGACGGATACCGCATCTTCCAGAAGTGGGGCCTGGACGCCGCCGTCATCGGGGTGACCACCGACACCGGCCGACTGGTGCTGAAGCACCACGGTGAGACGGTCTGCGACGTCCCCCTGGCGCCCCTGTTCGACGATGCGCCCCTGTATGACAGGCCCTGGGTCCAGCCCGCGCTTCAGCCGCGCCTCGACCCGGCGGAAGTCCCCGCGCCCGACAGCTGGCCCGACGCGGTGCTGAACGTCGTCTGCTGCCCCGACATGGCGTCCAAGCGCTGGATCTGGGAGCAGTATGACCGCCACGTCATGGCCGACACCCTGCAAGACTCGGCCACCGGCGCCGACGCCGGCGTGATCCGCGTGCACGGCACGGACAAGGGGCTGGCGGTCACGTCGGACTGCACCCCCCGCTATGTCCAGAACGACCCCTATGAGGGCGGCAAACAGTGCGTGGCCGAGGCCTGGCGCAACCTGACGGCCGTGGGGTCTCGCCCCATCGCCATCACCGACAACCTGAATTTCGGCAATCCGCAGCGGCCCGAGATCATGGGTCAGATCGTGCGCGCCATCGACGGCATGGCCGAGGCCTGCGGCGCCCTGGACTTCCCGGTCGTGAGCGGCAACGTCAGCCTGTATAACGAGACCAACGGCGTCGCCATTCCGCCGACCCCGACGGTGGGGGCGGTCGGCCTTCTGCCCAACTATGACGTCACGGTCGGCTTCGGCGGCATGGCCGAGGGCGATGTTCTGGTGCTGATCGGCGAGACACACGGCGAACTGGGCGCCAGCCTTTACTTGCGCGAAGTGCTGGGCCGCGAAGACGGCGCCCCGCCGCCGGTCGACCTGAAGCTGGAACGCAAGACCGGCGACTTCGTGCGCGGCCTGATCGAGGCGGGCGACCTGACCTGCGTCCACGACCTGTCGGACGGCGGCCTGATCGGCGCGGCGGCGGACATGGCCCTGGCCAGCGACTGCGGGATCGAACTGGACGCCACCAGCGCCGCCCACGCCCACGTCCTTCTGTTCGCCGAGGACCAGGCCCGCTACCTGACCGCCGTCAACGATCCGGCCGAGCTGATCGCCAGGGCGCAGGGCGCCGGGCTGCACGCCTCGGTCGTCGGGCGGGCCGTGGGGCGCGACCTTTCGTCCGGCGACCTGTTCCGCATCCCGCTGGACCACCTGCGCGAAATGCACGAGGGCTGGATGCCCAACTGGATCGAAGGAAACGCCTGATGCGCCGTCTGATCGCCGTTCTGCCCGTCCTCGCCCTGCTGAGCGCCTGCGACGGCGGGGGCGATCCGGTCAACCAGGCCCTGCGCGACGCCTCGGCCGAGCGGCAGGCGGCCACGGTCGCGGACGGGGCCGTCTCCGGCCCGGCCCATGGCCCGACCCATGAAGCGGCAGGGCCGACGCCCGGCGACCGCGCCTTCGCCGCCGCCGAGGCCGAGATGCACCGGGGCATGACCCAGGCCTCGGGCCAGACGGTCGATCAGGCCTATGTCGCCAAGATGATCGCCCACCACCAGGGCGCCCTGGCCATGGCCCAGGTGGCGCTGCGCGACAGCCGCGACCCGGAAATCCGCCGCATGGCCCAGGCCGTGGTCGACGCCCAGACGCGCGAGATCGCCGAGATGCAGGCCTGGAAGCCCGCCGCTCAGTAGGCCCGTCTTCGGGGCCGCCAGCCCAGGCTCAGAAGGGCGCAGACGGTCGCCGCCCCGCCGCCGCAGACCACGGTCACCATCAGGCTCTCGCCCAGGTCGGCCAGGCGGTGGACCAGGGCGGTCGTCGCCATGCCGCAGGCCGCGCTGGCGCCGATCCAGGCCAGGCGGGTTTTCAGCCGATGCGACAAGGCCGCCATCACCACACCGGTCGCCAGCGCCGGGATGAAGCCGATCATCATGCCCAGGACGGCCGCGAACGGCCACATCAGGACGGTGAGGATCCCGTTCGCCGGATTGGTCATCATCAGGGCCGCCGCCAGCACCAGCAGCACCAGGGTGGTTCCGACCAGTGGGCCGATCAGGGCGAAGACCGCCGCCACGCCCACCCCGCGTCCGATTGCTCGTCCCATCGTCACCCCCTCCGTCCCGAGCCGGGCCGGCGATCAGTTCGCGGGCACGGCCTGGCTGAGACGCCCGCCGACGCGGATCGGTTCGACCCGCACGGCCAGGCCGCTTCTGTCATCGGTTTCGACATACACGCCGCAGATGGTCGCAGGGCCTGACGCGGGCTGATAGCGACCGCCGCTGATCCGCGTGGTGAACCGCCGCAGCGGCTCCTCCTTCTCGTTGCCGATGACGGAATCGTAGTCGCAGCAGCCGCCGGCGTCGGTCTGATAGGCCGTTCCGCCGGGCAGGATCTGGCAATCGGCGGTCGGCACATGGGTATGGGTGCCGACGACCAGCGAGGCCCGCCCGTCGCAGAAATGGCCCATGGCCATCTTCTCGCTGGTCGCCTCGGCGTGGACGTCCACGATCACCGCATCGGCCGCCAGGCCCAGCGGACAGGCCGCCAACTCCTTCTCGACCGCGCTGAAGGGATCGTCCATCGGGTCCATATGCACCCGGCCCAGGACGTTCATGACCAGGACGGTCCGCCCGCTCTGGGTCTCGAACAGATTGGCCCCGGCGCCCGGTGCATCCATCAGGCGCGGATAGTTCAACGGGCGGATCAGCCGCGGCTCGCGCACGATATAGGTCAGGGCCTCGCGCTGATCCCAGCTATGGTTGCCCAGGGTCAGGCAGTCGGCGCCGGCCATGAACAGTTCGTTGGCCGTCGACTCGGTGATGCCGAAACCGCCCGCCGCGTTCTCGGCGTTGACCACCACGAAATCCAGCTTCAGGTCGCGCTTCAGTCCCGGCAGGTGGTCGCTGAGACCGTCCCTGCCCGACTTGCCGACCACATCTCCGAAGAACGCCAGACGCATGAGGATTCAGACCTTTCGGCAGGCCGTATAGCCGACCTCGGTCAGAACGCCATGCAGGCGGATGTCGTGCCCTTCCATCGGCAGCCGCTCAGCCTCCTGTCCGGCATAGGCCAGGCCGACGAAGGCGATGCCAGGCCGCGCCGCCAGGGTGCGATCGTAATAGCCCCCGCCCTGGCCCAGCCGCCCGCCGAAACGATCGAAGGCCAGCAGGGGGCAAAGGATCAGATCGGGCTCGACCCGGGCGGCATCCGCAAGGGGCGCGGGCGAGCCGGCCAGGTCAGGGGCCAGGGTCTGGCCTGGGGACCAGGCGCGAAAGACCAGGGGCGCATCCAGCACCTCGACCACCGGCAGACACAGGTCGCATGACCGTTGCGCCAGGGCGCGGGCCAGGGCGGCCGGGTCGATCTCGGCCCCCCGCGCCCGATACAGCGCCACAGTCAGCCGCCGCCCTCGCGCGGCCTCGTCCACCCAGCCCGCCTCGCGTCCGAACAGGGCGTCCAGCAGGGGGTCGGCATGCGCCGCCAGCCGGTTCGCCGCATCCGGCGTCGCCTCCGCCAGCCGCTTGCGCAGGGCGCGGGCTTCAGTGCGAAGTTCGGATTTCGAAATCATCGCCCGCCCTCAAGACGCAAGCTCCCATGGGCGTGGACTCGCGTATAGCGGCGCACCTCAAGCAGCGAGGCTCTGCGAGCCGAGCGTTAGGGGCAAGAAAACCCCTCAAGCAGCGAGCCGCCGCGCGGCGAGCGTTAGGGGCAAGCAAGAAAACTTGGCGGCGCCGCGAGAACCGTGGAGGACTGTTCAATCCTCTCGACCTGGATAACCAGGTGGGCGCCGTGTGCCCAGGCCCTCGAGCCCAAACAGGGACAGCTCCCTTCGAGTGAATTAAGGTCGCGAGGATAAGTCGCCTCCGACGAGAGCCGCAGCAGGACCCGCCGCCGATCAAGATAGGCCCGGACCGGGGGCGGAACAATGGCGGGGATTGGCGTCTCCTCCCCATGACAATGGGGAGGCGGTTCGGCGGCCCAGCCGACGAGACGGAGGAGTTCTTTTCGTCGTGTCGTGAAGAACCCCTCCACCGCCTGCGGCGGTCCCCCTCCTCATGGAATGGGGAGGAGACGGGATCACAGACTCTGGGCGATCTTCTCGATGCGGGCGGCGACGGCGTTCAGCGCCTCGGCCACTCCCGCCTCGGCCTCTCCTGTCGGAGGGGCGACCGTTCCGCCGTTCGCCTGGGCCAGGCGCGCCTCCTGCAGTTCATCGGCCAGGACCAGGGCCGCCATCAGGAATAGGCGGATGTCGCCGACATGGCCGACGTCGCGGCCGACCTGGCGCACATGGGCGTCGAACTGGCGCGCCAGGACGCGGACCCGCTCCTCCTGCCCGTCCGCACAGCCGACAGCGTAGGGGCGGCCGTTGATGTCCACCGTGACCGTCGCCATCAGTCCGCCCCGCTCAGCATGTGGCGCAGTTCGTCGGCGGCGCGCGACAGGGCGTCGGACGCCTCGCGCCCCGCGGCCTCCAGTTCGGCGATGCGGGTGGCGGCGGCCGGGTCGTGGGCGGCGAACAGATCGTCTTCCGCCACGGTCGCGGCGGCGGACCGGGCCTTGATGTCCATCACCCGGCGTTCCAGCGCGGCCAGGGCGCGGTCGATCCTCTGTTTCGCGGCGGTCGTGGCGTCGGCCATCGGTCGCTTACCTCCAGAATCCGTATAGAACCCGCCCGCGCGCCGGGGTAAAGGCGGCGCGCCCCCTTTTTCCGTCGCCGTCCGAAGGTCCAGCCATGACCCAAGCCGCCCCCGCATCCGAAAAGGCCACTCCGAAACAGATGGCCGACGCGATCCGCGTCCTGGCCATGGACGGGGTCGAAAAGGCCAACAGCGGGCATCCCGGCATGCCCATGGGCATGGCCGATGTGGCGACGGTGCTGTTCTCGAAATTCCTGAAGTTCGACGCCAGCCGCCCCGACTGGGCCGACCGCGACCGGTTCATCCTGTCGGCGGGCCACGGCTCGATGCTGATCTACGCCCTGCTGCATCTGACCGGCTACAAGGCCGCGACCAAGGAACAGCTGTCCAGCTTCCGCCAGTGGGGATCGAAGACGGCGGGCCACCCGGAATACGGCCACATGCCGGGTGTCGAGACGACCACCGGACCTCTGGGCCAGGGCCTGGCCAACGCTGTCGGCTTCGCCATAGCCGAGCGGCATCTGGCGGCGCGCTATGGCGCCGATCTGGTCGATCACCGCACCTGGGTCATCGCCGGCGACGGCTGCCTGATGGAAGGGGTCAGCCAGGAGGCCATCACCCTGGCCGGGCGCTATAAGCTGGACCGGCTGACGGTGCTGTGGGACGACAATTCCATCACCATCGACGGCGCCGTCGGCCTGTCGGACGCCACCGATCAGAAGATGCGTTTCAAGGCCGCCGGCTGGGCCGTGAAGGCCGTCGACGGCCACGACATGAAGGCCGTCAAATCGGCCCTGCAGTGGGCGACGAAACAGGACAGGCCGACCCTGATCGCCTGCAAGACCCGCATCGGCCGCGGCGCCGCGACGATGGAAGGCAGCCACAAGACCCACGGCGCCGCCCTGGGCGCCGCCGAGATCGCCGCCACCCGCCTGGGCCTGGGTTGGACCCACGATCCGTTCGAACTGCCCGAGGCGGTCGAGAAGGCGTGGCGCAAGGTCGGGCGTCGCGGCGCCAAGCTGCGCAAGGCCTGGGAGGCGCGCCTGGCCGCCAGCGGCCAGGCCGCCGATTTCACCCGCGCCATGAAGGGCGACCTGCCCGCCGGCGCCTTCGACAGGCTGGACGCCAAGATCGCCGAACTGGTGGAGACGAAGCCGGCCCAGGCCACGCGCCAGTCGTCGGGCGCGGCCCTGGATGAGCTGTTCAGCGCCATCCCCGAGATGATCGGCGGCTCGGCCGACCTGACCGGCTCGAACAACACCTTCGTCAAGGGGACGCCGATCTTCGACGCGCCCGACTATGCGGGCCGCTATGTCAACTGGGGCATCCGCGAGCACGGCATGGCGGCGGCCATGAACGGCATGGCCCTGCACGGCGGGATCATCCCCTATGGCGGCACCTTCATGGTGTTCTCGGACTACAGCCGTCCCTCGATCCGCCTCGCGGCCCTGATGGGGGTGCGGGCGATCCACGTCCTGACCCACGACAGCATCGGCCTGGGCGAAGACGGCCCGACGCACCAGCCGGTCGAGCATCTGGCCGCCCTGCGCGCCATTCCGAACCTGCTGGTCTTCCGCCCGGCCGACACGGTCGAGGCCATGGAGTGCTGGAAGCTGGCGCTGGAACACAAGACCGCGCCCTCGGCCCTGGCCCTGTCGCGCCAGAAGACGGCGGCGGTGCGCACCACGGCGGCGACCGAGAACCTGTCGGCCCGCGGCGCCTATGAGCTGAAGGCGGCGTCGGGCGCCGCGAAGGTCACCCTGTTCGCCACCGGCACGGAGGTCCCCGTCGCCCTGAAAGCCGCCGAGACTCTGGAGGCCGAAGGGACGCCGACCCGCGTCGTCTCGGCCCCCTGCTTCGAACTGTTCGAGCAGCAGACGGCGAAATACCAGGCCAGCGTCATCGGGCGCGGCACGGTGCGCGTCGCCGTCGAGGCCGCCATCCGCCAGGGCTGGGACCGTTTCATAGGCGAAGACGGGGGTTTTGTCGGCATGACCGGCTTTGGCGCCAGCGCCCCGGCCGACGTCCTTTACCGCGAGTTCGGCATCACGGCCGATGCGGTGGTCGCGGCGGCGAAAGCTCGCCTTTCCTGAACCCTCTCCCGAGGGGAGAGGGAGGGGCCCGCTCGCGTTAGCGAGTGGGAGGGTGAGGGCGTCCGGCGTTTGACGTTTCGCACCGTAACCCCTCACCCTTTCGCGCAAGAACGACGGCTACGCCGCCGTGCGCTCAAGCCCTCTCCCGCCGGGAGAGGGAAGTGGAGACGATGATGAAACTCGGCGCCCCCCTCTCCGACACCGCCGTCCGCGTCATGCTTCTGGGCGCGGGCGAACTGGGCAAGGAGGTGGCCATCGAGTTGCAGCGCCTGGGCGCCGAGGTGATCGCGGTCGATCGCTACGCCAACGCCCCAGCCATGCAGGTGGCGCATCGCTGCCATGTCATCCCCATGACCGATCCCCAGGTGCTGAACGGCGTCATCCTGGCCGAGGCGCCGCACATCATCGTGCCCGAGATCGAGGCCATCGCCACCGAGGTTCTGGCGGGGATCGAGGCGGCCGGGCCGGCCACCGTCATTCCCACTGCCCGGGCGACCCAGCTGACCATGAACCGCGAGGGCATCCGTCGTCTGGCGGCGGAAGACCTGGGCCTGCCGACCAGCCCCTATGCCTTCGTCGGCTCGGCCGCCGAACTGGCCGAGGCGGCGCAGCGGATCGGCCTGCCGGTCTTCGTCAAGCCGGTCATGTCCTCATCGGGCAAGGGCCAGAGCGTCGTCGAGGCTCTGGACGAGGCGCCCAACGCCTGGGCCTACGCCCAGTCCGGCGGCCGGGTCGAGACGACGCGGGTGATCGTGGAGGGCCGGATCGATTTCGATTTCGAGATCACCCTGCTGACCGTGCGCTCGATGCGCGACGGCGCGGTGGTCACCGACTTCTGCGACCCCATCGGCCACCGTCAGGAACGCGGCGACTATGTCGAAAGCTGGCAGCCCCAGGCCATGTCAGCCGCCGCCCTGGCCCGCGCGCAGGAGATCGCCGGAAAGGTCACCGATGCCCTGGGCGGCCTGGGCGTCTTCGGCGTCGAACTGTTCGTGAAGGGCGATGACGTCTGGTTCTCGGAGGTGTCGCCGCGCCCGCACGACACCGGCCTGGTCACCCTGGCCAGCCAGACGATGAGCGAATTCGCCCTGCACGCCCGCGCCATCCTGGGCCTGCCCGTCGATGTTGCGCGCCGCGACACAGCCGCCAGCGCCGTCATCTATGGCGGGCTGGAGGGGACGGGCTTCGTCTTCGAGGGCGTGGCCCAGGCCCTGTCGGTCCCGACCGCCGACCTGCGACTGTTCGGCAAGCCGGAAAGTTTCGAACGCCGCCGCATGGGGGTGGCGACCGCCCGTGGCGACACGGTCGATCAGGCGCGCGAGCGGGCGCGCCAGGCGGCCGGGCGGGTGCGGGTCGTCACCGGTTAGGAGCGCGCCAGCAGTTCGATCGCCGCTTCCAGCTGCGGATCCCGACCTTCGCGGCGGTCCTGGATCGAGCGGGGGACCACGGCGTCGGGCGTCACCCCCGTCTTCTCCAGCCGCGCCCCGTCGCGCATCACCAGGTCGGCGCGGCTGAGCGTCAGCCGCCCGCCGTCCGGCAGGTCGGTGTCCTGCGAGATCAGCACCGCCCCGGCCGTCTTCTCCCCCACCACCACGGCGCGGTTGAACTGTTGCAGGGCGGCGGGGGTCAGTTCGGCCGCGCTGCGGCTGGCGCCGTCGACCAGGACGGCGAGATCGTTGGTCAGGGGCGCATCACGACCGCCGCAGCCCGACTGGGCGCGCAGCACCACGACCCGGCCGTTGCGGCCCGTCCGCCGGGCCCATTCCTGGCCGCGCGGCAGGAAGCAGGCCAGCACCGCCTCCACCTCGTTCAGCCGCCCGCCGGGGTTGCTGCGCAGGTCCAGGACGATGTCCGTCTCGGGCGCCACGTCGCGCAGCTGTTCGGCCACCCAGCGGCCCAGGCCCGCCTCGAACCCTTCGGCCCTCAGCACCACCACCCCCGGCCGCGACCGGTCGGCCGAGAAGGCCGGGATCGGCTCCATGACGCGGGGAACGACCACGGTTTCGCGCTCGGCGCCGGCGTCGTCGATCAGGCTGAGCCGCACCTCCCGCCCCTCGACCACGTCGAAATCCGGCCCCCAGTCCTGGCCGTCGATGGCCCGCAGCCGCCAGCCCAGGCCGATGCCGGCCTCGTCGGCGGGCGAACCGGCGCGGACCTGTTCGACGCGATAGGTGGCGTCCGCCTCGCGCGCCAGGGTGAAGCCGATCACCGCCCGGCGCTGGCGCAGCGCCTCCTGACGGCGCACCCCCGCCGGAGGCTGGGCGCCCGCATGGTCGTCGTCCAGAAGATCGAGCATGCCGGACAGGGCGCGGTACAGCTGGCGCTCGTCCTGGGCGGCCAGGGCCCGGGGCCGCCAGGTCTCGCGCGCGGCGCGCCAGTCCACCCCGTGCAGGCCGGGGTCGTAATAGGCGCGCCGGACCTCCTCCCAGACGGCGTCGAACACCCGCTGGTTCATCCGCGCCCGGTCGGCGGCGGCGGCGGGCGCGGCGGAAACGGGCGCTTCCGGCGGTCGGGCCAGGGCGGGGGCGGGGGCGCCCAGGCCCAGAAGAACCAGGGGCAGGACAAGGCTGGACGGCAGGCGGATCATGACCGCCACTAAGGACATCTTTGCACGGCGCGGCAATTCACGATCACGACGGCCGGGTCACCCCAGGGCGATGTCCAGGAACATCATCCCGACCAGGCCGATCATCAGGCCGACCATGGAGCGTTCGTCCCCGGCGTTGCTGCGGGTCTCGGGAATGATCTCGGCGGCTACGACATAGATCATCGCCCCCGCCGCCAGCCCCAGGCCCCAGGGCAACAGCGCCGGCAGCAGGGCGACCAGGCCCGCGCCGATCAGCCCCCCCACCGGCTCGACCAGGCCCGAGGCCAGGGCGGCGGCGAAGGCGGCCCGCCGGCCCCAGCCCAGGGCGCCCATTGCGGCGGCCACGGCCAGGCCCTCGGGCATGTTCTGGATGCCGATGCCCAGGGCCGTCGACAGGCCCTGGCTCATGTCGCCGCCGCCGAAGGCGAAGCCGACCGCCGCGCCCTCTGGGAAGTTGTGCAGGGTGATGGCGAAGACGAACAGCCAGATGCGCCGGGCCAGATCCTTGGACCCTGCCGGGCCGATGGCCAGCATGTCGACCGGGGCGAACCGGTTCAGCAGCCCTACCGCGACGGCGCCCAGCAGCACCGCGACGGCCATGACCCCGGCGGCCATGGCGCGGCCCGTCCCATGATCTTCCAGCACTCCGACGCCGGGGATGATCAGCGAGAAGAACGAAGCCGCCAGCATGACCCCGGCGGCGAAGCCCAGAAGCACGCTCTCGGTCTGTTTCGACGGGGTCCGCATGAACAGCAGCGGCAGGGCGCCCACGGCGGTCATCAGACCGGCGACCAGACTGCCCAGGGCGCCGGCGGCGATGGGAGAGAGTTGATCCAACATCCCGCCCTGTTTGGAGCGCGGCCGGCGTCCCGGCAAGGCGCTTTCGTTTCCCCGGGCGCGGCCGTATGGAGAAGCCGTGTCCGACGCCCCTGCCCTCCCCCAGCGGCCCGGCGCCGCTTCGGCCCTGGCCGGGGCGCGGCGCATCGTGGTCAAGATCGGCTCGGCCCTGTTGATCCAGGGCCAGGCGCGCGGGGTGGCGCGCGACTGGCTGGCCGCCCTGGCCGCCGACATCGCCGCCCTTAGGGCCGAGGGCCGCCAGGTCATCGTCGTCTCGTCCGGCGCCGTGGCCCTGGGGCGCGGACGGCTGGGCGTCGCCGCAGGAGGCCTGGAGGACAAACAGGCCGCCGCCGCCGTGGGCCAGTCCCTGCTGATGCACGCCTGGGAAGAGGCGCTGGTGCCACACGGCCTGGTGGCGGCGCAGATCCTGCTGACCCGCGACGATACCGAGCGGCGGCGTCGCTGGCTGAACGCCCGGGCCACGGTCGACGCCCTGCTGGGGCACGGCGTCGTCCCGGTGGTCAATGAGAACGACACGGTGGCGACCGAGGAAATCCGCTATGGCGACAACGACCGGCTGGCGGCGCGCGCGGCCCAGTTGGCGCGGGCGGACCTGCTGGTGCTGCTGTCCGACGTGGACGGTCTCTACAGCGCCGATCCGCGCCACGATCCCGCCGCCCGCCATCTGCCCGTGGTCGAAAGCCTGGGGCCCGAGGTCCTTGCCATGGCCGGCGGGGCGAACGCGGGCGCCGGGGTTGGCACGGGCGGCATGGCGACCAAGCTGGCGGCGGCCCAGATCGCCCGCTCGGCCGGGTGCGCCACCGTCATCGCCTCGGGCCTGGCGCCCCATCCGTTGAAGGCGGTGGCCGAAGGGGCGGCGGCAACCCTGATCACCGCCCCGTCCGGCCCGATGCAGGCCTACAAACAGTGGATCGCGGGCAGTCTGGCGCCGGCCGGGACCCTGGTGCTGGACGCCGGCGCCGCCCAGGCCCTGGCCAGCGGCAAGAGCCTGCTGCCCAGCGGGATCACGGCGGTGCAGGGCGGGTTCGAGAAGGGTGACTGCGTGCGCCTGAGCGGCCCTGACGGCGCGGCCCTGGGCGTCGGGCTGGCGGCCTATCCGGCCGAGGACATGGCCCGCATACGCGGCCGCCGCAGCGACGAGATCGAGGCGATGCTGGGCTATCGCGGCCCGGCCGTGGCGATCCACCGCGACGACATGGTTCTGGAGGCCCGATGAGCGATCTGCACGACCGGATGCTGGACATCGGCCGCCGCGCCCGCGCCGCCGCCCACGCCCTTGCCCAGGCGCCGGCCCAGGCGCGCACCGAGGCCCTGACGGCCCTGTCCCGGGGTCTGGCCGAGGCCCAGGACGCCATCCTCGCGGCCAACGCCCGCGACATCGCCGCCGCGCGCGACGCCGGTCTGTCGGAGGCCCTGATCGACCGCCTGGCCCTGACGCCCGCGCGGGTCCAGGCCATGGCCGAGGCTGTGGCGACCATCGCCGACGTGGCGGACCCCCTGGGCGCCGAACTGGCCCGCTGGACCCCCGCCAACGGCCTGGACATCGCGCGGGTCCGCACCCCCATCGGGGTGCTGGGCGTCATTTACGAAAGCCGGCCCAATGTCACCGCCGACGCCGCCGCCCTGTGCATCCGGTCGGGCAACGCGGCCATCCTGCGCTGCGGCTCGGACTGCCTGCAGTCGTCCCTGGCCATCGCCCAGGTAGTGGGCCAGGCCCTGTCGGCCGCCGGCCTGCCCGCCGATGCAATCCAGCTGATCGCCACGCCCGACCGCGCCGCCGTGGGCCATCTGCTGTCCGGACTGGAGGGGACGGTGGACCTGCTGATCCCGCGCGGGGGCAAGAGCCTGGTCGCGCGGGTCCAGGCCGAAGCGCGGGCGCCGGTCCTGGGTCATCTGGAAGGTCTGTGCCACACCTATCTGCACCAGGGCGCCGATCTGGACGTGGCCCGGCAGGTGGTGCTGAACGCCAAGATGCGGCGCGTCTCGGTCTGCGGGGCGACCGAGACCCTGCTGGTCGATCGCGCGGGCGCCGAGCGCCTGCTGCCGCCGGTCGCCGCCGACCTGATGGCCGCCGGTTGCGAACTGCGCGGCGACCCCGCCGCCCGCGCCCTGGTCCCCGGCATGGCCGAGGCGACCGAGGCCGACTGGACCACCGAATACCTGGCGCCGATCCTGTCGGTTCGCATCGTCGAGGATCTGAACGGGGCGGTCGATCACATCCGCCGCCATGGTTCGGGCCACACCGAGGCCATCATCACCGCCGACGCCGACGCGGCCGAGCGGTTCGCGGCGGTGGTCGACAGCGCCATCGTCCTGGTCAACGCCTCGACCCAGTTCGCCGACGGCGGAGAGTTCGGCTTCGGCGGCGAGATCGGCATCTCCACCTCGCGCCTGCACGCCCGCGGCCCGGTGGGGGCCGAGCAACTGACCACTTACAAATACGTCGTGCGCGGCCAGGGCCAGACGCGGCCCTGACAGGCTGAGCCATTCCGCGTCTGGCGCGTTCAGCCGCCATGCGCGGCGAACTGAAGACCTACCAGGCCAAGCGGAATTTCTCCGCCACTCCGGAGCCGAAGGGCGTCAAGGAGAAGGGCCGCCGGGGCAAGGGCCTGCGCTTCCTGATCCAGCGTCATGCGGCGACGCGGCTGCATTATGATTTCCGCATCGAGCATGACGGGGTGCTGAAGTCCTGGGCCATAACCAAGGCGCCGTCGCGCGACCCGGCCGTCAAGCGGCTGGCGGTCGAGGTCGAGGATCACCCGATCAGCTATGGCGGGTTCGAGGGGACGATCCCCTCCGGCAACTACGGCGCCGGAACGGTGCAGATGTGGGATGCGGGAACCTGGGAGCCGCAGGAGCCCGATCTCGACGCCGCCTTCGCCCGGGGCCAGATCAAGATGGTCCTGCATGGCGAGAGGCTGCAGGGCAAATGGGCCCTGATCCGCCTGAAGGCCGACCGCGGCAAGCCGTCCAAGCGTAACAATTGGCTGCTGATCAAGGAGAGGGACGAGCACGCCGTCGCCGGCGAGGGCGACGCGAACATGGAGATCGACGCCTCGGTCACCACCGGCCGCACCCTGGCGGAGATCGCCGACGGCAAACGCCAGTGGACCGCCTCCAGGCCCGTCGCCCGCAAGGGGCCCTCCAGGCCGAAGCCGACCAAGGCCCAGGCCGCGACGGCGAAGAAGCCCCACGCCTTCGTGCCCATCCAGCTGTGCAAGCTGGCCGACCATCCGCCGCCCGGCGCCGGCTGGGCGCACGAGATCAAGTTCGACGGCTATCGCATCCAGATCGCGGTCGGCGGCGGCAGGGCGACCCTGCGGACACGCAAGGGGCTGGACTGGTCCGACAAATTCCCGGCCCTGGCCGAACAGGCCGCGGACTGGCCCGACGCCGTGGTCGACGGCGAACTGTGCGCCCTGAACGCCGACCATGCGCCGGACTTCTCGGCCCTTCAGGCGGCGATCTCGGAAGCCCGCACCGAAGACCTGATCTATTTCGCCTTCGACCTTCTGTTCGAGGGCGCCGAGGACCTGCGCGACCTGCCCCTGTCGCATCGCAAGGCGCGGCTCCAGGCCTGGTGCGATCGCGTCGGCAAGGCCGGCCCCAGCCTGCGCTATGTCGAGCATTTCGCCACCACCGGCCAGGCCGTGCTGGACAGCGCCTGCCGCATGGACCTGGAAGGCGTCATCTCCAAGAAGCTGGACGCCCCCTATCGCGCCGGTCGCGGCCCGACCTGGATCAAGTCCAAATGCCGGGGCCGGGACGAGGTGGTCATCGGAGGCTGGTCATCCGAGGGCGGGGCGCGGCTGCGCTCCCTGCTGGTCGGAGTGCGCGGCAAGGGCGGCCTGACCTATCAGGGCAAGGTCGGAACCGGCTTCTCGGCGACCCTGGCCAAGCCCCTGATCACGGCGCTGAAGGCCCAGGCCAGCGATGACAATCCCTTCGCCGGCAAGAGCCGGCCGAAAGGCGGTCGGGACATCCACTGGGTCAGACCCGTCCTGGTGGCCGAGATCGAGCACGCCGGCCTGACCGAGGGCGGCTCGGTCCGGCACGCCGCCTACATGGGCCTACGCGAGGACAAGACGGCCGCCGAGGTCACCCAGCCGCCCCAGCCTCCGGCCTCGACGGTCAAGGCGCCGGCACGATCGCCCGACGCCAAGAACAAGCTGATCGTCGCCGGGGTCACCCTGTCCAACCCCGACAAGGTGCTGTGGCCGGCCCAGGATGGCCACCCCGCCGTGACCAAGGCCGATCTGGCCCGATATTACGAAATGGCCGCGCCGCGCCTGTTGCCTCATGTGGCGGATCGGCCGGTGTCGATCATCCGGGCGCCGGAGGGGATCGGCGGCGAGCGCTTCTTTCAGCGCCACGCCATGCGGGGCCACAACCCGCGTCTGAAGCTGATCGATGTGAAGGAACGTAAGCCCTATGTCGGGGTCTCGGACGTCGGCGGCCTGGTCGCCATCGGACAGTCCGGCGGACTGGAGCTGCACCCCTGGGGCGCGCGGCCGGACGATCCGGAAACGCCCGAACAGATCACCTTCGACCTGGACCCGGACGAGGGCCTGGACTTCGCCGACGTCATCGCCGCGGCCCGGCTGGTGAAGGCCGAACTGGAGGAGCTGGGCCTCAAACCCTTCGTCAAGACGACGGGCGGCAAGGGGCTGCATGTGGTGGTCCCGATCCGATCCGACGCCCGCAGCCGCATCGAATGGGACCAGGCCAAGGCCTTCGCCAAGGCCGTCTCTGAACGGGTTCGCGTCGCCCATCCGGACCGGTTCACCACCACCCTGGCCAAGAAGGCGCGGGGCGGGAAGATCTTCCTGGACTATCTGCGCAACGGCCGCATGGCGACGGCCGTCGCTCCCTGGTCGCCCCGCGCCCGCCCTGGCGCGACCATCGCCTTTCCGCTCAGCTGGACCCAGGTGAAGGCGGGCCTGAACCCCAGGGCCTTCACCGTGCACACGGCGCCCGCCCTGCTGAAAAAGCCTGACCCCTGGAAAGATTTCCGCGCCTCGGCCGTCAGCCTGAAGCCCATCCTGAAGACGCTGGGCCTCTAGCGCACCTCTCTGCGGCTCAGGCTGACCAGCATCAGCACCAGGACCGCAAGCCCTCCGACGCAGCCCAGGCCCAGGGCCGTCTGGACGCGCCACGGCTCGGACGCAAGCATGTTCACCGGCATCTGCCAGGGCAGGAAGACCCCCTGTTTGGCCGAGGTGGCGACCACGGCGAAGAAGGTCCCGCCGATCCCCACCGACAGCGCCGGCACGAAGCTGTGGAACCGCAGGGCGACCCACAGCTGGATGGCGATCAGCATCAGGGCCGCCAGATACATCCGCCCCAGCACCCCGGCCTGATGACCCCAGTCGACGACGCCGGTCGGCCGGATCCCCGGCTGGATCGCGGACCCCGCCTGCAGCGCGGCCCAGCTCAGCGTCGGGACCGCGACGGACATCAGAGCGACCAGGGCCAGGACGCCGACCGCCTTGGCCGCATACAGCCGCCAGCGCGGAACCGGCAGGGCCCGCAGATGATCCCAGGTCCGCGGTCCATGCTCCATGTGCGCGACCAGGGCGGTCAGGGCCGTCACGCTCATGGGCAGCATGAAGAAGGCCCAGATTCCGGCCGAGGACGTCAGCCAGACGTCCCACGATCCGGGCGTCTTCATCCGCAGGGCGTTGAAAAAGGTGAACAGGGCGATCAGCCCGGGCGCCAGCAGGGCCACGACCAACGCGAGGGACCGCTTCAGCTTGACGAATTCGACATGGAGGGGGGCCAGCATCAGGCGGCCTCCGCCACGGGTTCGACCGCGGTCGCCTGGCGATATAGACCCTCAAGCGTCCGAGCGCGCGGGCCGATGGCCGTGACCTCTATCCCCGCCTCGACCAGGCTCCGGTTCAGGGTCGCCGAGGCGGCGTCCATCGCCACGCCAGGCTTCAGCCGCACCTCGATGTCCTCCTCCATCACCTCCGCCTCCAGACCTCTTGCCCGGATCAGGGCCAGGGCGCGGGCCGGGTCGGTCGTCCGCAGGGCGATCCGCCCCGCCACCCCGGCGCGCAGGGCCGCCAGTTCGCCTTCCAGCACCAGCCGTCCCTGGTGGATCACCCCGACGTGGCTGGCCGTCTGCTCGATCTCTCCCAGCAGGTGGCTGGACAGCAGGACGGTCGCCCCGGTTCGGTCCGGCAGGGACCGCAGGAAGCGGCGCATGTCGGCGATCCCGTCCGGGTCCAGGCCGTTGGTCGGCTCATCCAGGATCAGCACCGGCGGCGCGCCCAGCATGGCCCGCGCCAGACCCAGCCGCTGGCGCATGCCCAGGGAATAGCCGCCCACCCTGCGGTTGGCGTCGGCGGTCATCTCGACCACCGCCAGCACCCGGTCGATCTCGCTGCGGGCAAGGCCCAGCAGCCGCCGGGTCAGATCCAAATTCTCGCGCCCCGTCAGATGACCCTGAAAGCCATGCGCCTCCAGCAGGGCGCCGACACGCCGCGCCGCGCCGATCCGGTCGGCCGCCACATCGACCCCGTCGATCAGGGCGCGGCCGGCGCTGGGCCTCAGCAGGCCCAGCAGCATCTTCAAACTGGTCGTCTTGCCCGCACCGTTACGGCCCAGGAAGCCATAGACCGCCTGGCGCGGCACGGTCATGGAAACGGCGTCGACGGCCGTGACCGCACCGAAACGACGCGTCAGACCCTGGGTTTCTATGGCGGCGGACATGGTCCCGGCGCTCCGGCTTGTTTAAGTCTTGCATAAAGCTGCAGAGCCGATATCTTTAAGTCAAGATTAAAACTTCGACAGCTTCGGAGCCCCGCTTTGAACCCGGCCGATCTGACGCGTTTCCGTCGCATGTGCCGCCAATACCGATGGCTGGCCGTCTTCATGGTCGCCAGCGTGGGCGGCCTGCTGGCCCTGATGTATCTGGTCCTGCCCGTCATCCAGGCCGTGCGGGGCGAGCATGTGCTGGACCGGGGTTTCTGGAACGGGCTGATCATGGGCTTTCCCGCCTTCTGCTATCTGATCGGCGTCTGGTCCGTCGGCGCCGCGATGAAGCGGATCGGCGCCGGCGACCTGTTGCAGCCCGCGATCGCCGACACCCTCCGCCGCGTCGGCCTGGCGCTCGGGATCGGCGGGGTCGCCAGCGTCTTCCTGGTGACCAACATCAGCCGCCTGATCGGCGTCGGTCGTGGCGCCTATCTGTATTTCGACGTGCCCGGCATGACCCTGGGCATGATCGGCGGCGCCCTGTTCCTGCTGGGCCGAGTAATGGAGCAGGCCGCCGCCGCCCAGGCGGAGCTGGACGAGATGATCTGATGCCCATCCGCGTCACCCTGGACGAACTGATCGTCCGCAAGGGGATCAAGGCCCGCGACCTGGCCGCCCAGGTGGGACTGAGCGAGACCCAGTTGTCCCTGTTCCGGTCGGGCAAGGTGAAGGGCATCCGCTTCCGCACCCTGGCCCGACTCTGCGCCGCCCTGGGCTGCCGGCCGCGGGACCTGTTGGATTACGATTTCGACGCCGCCGACCTGGAGCCGGCCGACAGGGCCGAGGATTGAAACCTAGGCCGCCTTCTTCTTCGTCGCCGTCTTCCTGGCGAGGGTCTTCTTCGCCGCCGCCTTCCTGGCCGGAGCCTTCTTGGCGCCGGAGGCCGAGCCCGTCAGGCTGTCTCGCAGGGCGGCCATCAGGTCGATGACATTGGTGTCGTCCGGCTCGGGCGCTTCGACGATCTTCCGCCCCTTCTGCTTGGCCCGGATCATCTCGCG
The DNA here is from genome assembly GCF_019636155.1 of Brevundimonas sp. Lineage (GTDB taxonomy): Bacteria > Pseudomonadota > Alphaproteobacteria > Caulobacterales > Caulobacteraceae > Brevundimonas. The sequence goes on from NZ_JAHBYB010000006.1 coordinate 108,396, forward strand.
CAGAGCGTCGTCGTAGCGATCCTTGAACTCGCTGGGGTCGAAGTCGGCTTGCTTCTGGGCGATGATCCTTTCGGCGATCTCGACCATGGCCTTGTCCGCCTTGACCGAGGGAATGTCGTCGAAGAAGTCGTCGGCGGCGCGCACCTCGTCGTGGGCGCGCAGGGTATAGGCGACCAGCCCCTTGCCGTGCACCTCCAGCGCCAGGCGCCGCTCCCTGCCGCGCAGCACCAGGCAGCCCAGGGCCACCTTGCCCGCCGCCTTCATGGCCTCGCGGATGACGACGAAGGCGTCGATCCCGACGCCCTTGTCCGGCACCACATAGAAGGGGTCGTCCCAGTAGAGGCGGTCGATGTCCGCCTCGTCCACGAACTCGCCGATCGAGATGGTGCGGGTGCTTTCCAGCTTCACCCTGTCGAAGTCGGTCTCGTCGAACAGGACGTATTCGTCCTTGGACACTTCGTAGCCCTTGACCAGGTCCGACCGCTCCACCGGCCCGGCGTCCGGATCGGTCGGGACCATGCGGATACGGTTGTTGGTCCTGGGGTTGATCAGGTGGAAGCTGATGTCGTTCGTCTTGGTCGTCGCCGTGTAAAGGGCGACGGGGCAGGTCACCAGAGAGAGTTTCAGATGTCCCTGCCAGGTCGGGCGCGCGGCCATGTTCGGTCTCCAGATCTTCGCCGTTGAAATGACGCTGGACAGGAGTCCGTTCCGGGTGTGTCCTGAACGGTCCGGCGCAGATCAAGAGCAACAAACCGGGCATGAGGCAGGAAACCATGTCGTCCAATCGGCCCAGCCATATCCGGCTGAACTCCCACCCCGGCGCGGGCGCCGCGTCGCGCTTTCCGATCGCCTGGGGCGCGTCCACGGCCAGGGATCGGGGGCCGATCGTGGCGGGGCCTTCGGCCGGATCGGACCGGAACGCCGTCGGCGCCCACGGCGGGGCGTATTCGCTGTATCGCGCCCTGGCGGTGGCGTCGGGCGCCATGAGCGCGGGCAACCGGCCCGACCTGACCAACACCGCCCCGACCGACCCGATGGGGCCGTTCGCCCAGTGGACCGATCCGGGCAAGATCGTCTCCCTGGACCCCTGGGGCGCACGGGTGGCCGAGGACTTCGCCCCGGAACTGGCCGAGGGCGTCGACATCCGCCCCACCATCGCCGTGACCAAGGCGCGCCTGACCCTGCCCGAGATCGCCGAGGCCATTTCCGCCGGCCGGCTGAAGGTCGATGGCAAGGTGGTGCACGACAGCGGCGACGTGTCTGTCACCAAGGCGGCGGTTGATCCGGTCTGGTATCTGCCCGGCATCGCCGAACGGTTCGGCGTCGGCGAGACGGACCTGCGCCGCACCCTGTTCGAACAGACCGGCGGCATGTACGCCGACCTGGTGACCCGGCCGGACATCAAGGTCTTCCTGCCGCCCATCGGGGGCATCACCCTGTATATCTTCGGCGACCCGGCGGCGATCGCCGACCCGGCGCGGCGACTGACCTGCCGGGTGCATGACGAGTGCAACGGCTCGGACGTGTTCGGATCCGACATCTGCACCTGCCGACCCTATCTGACGCACGGGATCGAGGAGTGCGTAAGGGGCGCTCAGGACGGCGGCGGCGGCCTGATCGTCTATAACCGCAAGGAGGGCCGGGCCCTGGGCGAGGTGACCAAATTCCTGGTCTACAACGCCCGCAAGCGCCAGCCGGGCGGCGACCAGGCGGCCACCTATTTCGAACGCACCGAATGCGTGGCCGGGGTGCAGGACGCGCGGTTCCAGCAGCTGATGCCCGACGTCCTGCACTGGCTGGGGGTGACGCGGATCGACCGTTTCGTCTCCATGTCGAACATGAAGCACGACGCCCTGACCGGATCGGGGATCGAGATCGGCGAGCGGGTGCCGATTCCGGATGATCTGATTCCGCCGGACGCTTCGGTCGAGATGGAGGCCAAGAAGGCGGCGGGCTATTTCGCGCCGGACGGCGCCGCCTCGGCGGACGAACTGACCCGGGTGGTGGGGCGCGACCTTGGCAAATTCTGAGGCCGGGCTGGCGAAAGGCCTGCTCACACCCGCCGCCGTGCGACAAACAGCCGAGGCCATGCTGGCGCTCGGGGTCGCGGGCGAACTGGAGCACTGGCGCGTCGATCTGGACCGCCTGCCCGAGGCGGCCCGCTATGTCGCCGATGTGGCGCGCGAGCGGTATCCGACCCTGGACACGCCGTTCCATGCGCGCTGGCGGCATTTCGAGGTGGAGGGCGTCGACCTGTGGGGGCCGCAGGCCGACGCCGCCGACTGGCCCGACGACGCGACGCGGGCCCGGGCCGAGTTCGACCTGGCGATGGTCTCGGTGCTGCTGGACGCCGGGGCGGGGCCGGACTGGTCCTATGCCGACGCCGCGACGGGGCGGTCCTACGCCCGGTCCGAAGGGCTGGCCGTCGCTTCGTTGCGGATGTTCCAGGCGGGCGCATTTTCGGCCGACGAAGACGATCCGTGGCGCGCCGACGCGGTCAGCCTGACCCTGCTGTCGGCCGAGGATCTGGCGCGCGGGTTCCAGGTGACGGCGGACAATCCCCTGGTCGGACTGGAGGGGCGGGCCGCCCTTCTGCGGCGGCTGGGGCGCCAGTGCCTGGCGCGGCCGGACCTGTTCGAGCGGGAGGACGGGCCGCGGCCGGGCGGTCTGGCGGACGTGTTGTTCGCCCGCACCGACAGCGAGGACCGCCTGCCGGCGCCGGCGATCCTGGAGCTGTTGCTGGAGGCCCTGGGGCCGATCTGGCAGGACCGGATCAGCCTGGGCGGCGTCGATCTGGGCGACACCTGGCGGCACCCGGCGATGCGCCGCGAGGGGGCGGCCGACGGCCTGGTTCCGATCCACAAGCTGTCGCAATGGCTGAGCTATTCCCTGGTCGAGCCGCTGCAGCGGGCGGGGGTGACGGTGACCGATCTGGACGGGCTGACGGGGCTGGCGGAATATCGCAACGGCGGGCTGTTCATGGACCTGGGGGTTCTGAGCCTGGCCGATCCGGCGGACGCGGCGCGGGAATGGCCGGTGTCGGACCCGCTGGTCGTGGCCTGGCGGTCGATGACCGTGGCCCTTCTGGACCGGATCGCGCCGATGGTCCGGGCCGAACTGGGGGTGGAGGCGGACCGCCTGCCGCTGGCCAGCGTGCTGGAGGCGGGCACCTGGGCGGCCGGGCGCCGCATCGCCGCCCAGCGCCGGGCCGGGGGCGGGCCGCCCCTGACCATTCTTTCGGACGGGACCGTATTCTGATGGACAGGACGATCATGGACGGGGTCACGGTGATCGATCACCCCCTGGTGCGGCACAAGCTGACGATCATGCGGCGCAAGGAGACCTCGACGGCCCAGTTCCGACGGCTGCTGCGCGAGATCGCCACCCTGCTCTGCTACGAGGTGACACGCGACCTGCCGCTTCAGGACACGGCCATGGAGACGCCGGTGGGGCCGATGACGGGCCAGACCATCGAGGGCAAGAAGCTGGTCTTCGTGCCCATACTGCGCGCCGGCCTGGGGCTGGTGGAGGGGATGCTGGACCTGGTCCCCTCGGCCCGGGTCGGCCATGTGGGCCTGTATCGCGATCCCGAGACCCTGGGCGCCTTCGAATACTATTTCCGCGCGCCCGAGGACGTGGCGGACCGCCTGTGCGTCGTCATCGACCCGATGCTGGCCACCGCCAACACCGCCGTGGCGGCCCTGGACCGGCTGAAGGAGCGGGGGGTGGACCGGCTGAGGTTCGTCTGCCTGGTCGCCTCTCCGGAAGGGATCGAGCGGCTGCGGGCTTTCCATCCTGACGTACCGATCTGGACCGCGGCGGTGGACGAACGGCTGAACGACCACGGCTACATCGTCCCCGGCCTGGGCGACGCCGGCGACCGCCTGTTCGGAACGCGCTAGGCGCCGACTCCCCATGGATGGGTAGGAGACGATGCATCGTCGTCCTTCTCCCCTCGGGGGAGAAGGTGGCAGGCGAAGCCTGACGGATGAGGGGGCTGGGTCCGCGCGAAGGTCGTCTGATGATCAGCCTGGATCAGGCCTCCCCCTCATCCGAGCGGCTCCGCCGCCCACCTTCTCCCGCAAGGGGAGAACCGTCTGCATCATCGACAGAACGACGGCTGTGCCAAAATGATCATAAGCTTCAACGACGTGTGTCATTTTGCGAGCCATTTCAGATCACTAGGCCAGCACGAGCAAAACGGACCAAGTAGGACCGGAAGTGACCAATTGAGACCACGGTCGGTGGTTCCTCCGGTGGTTCGAAATGCATCCGGGCGGCCCATCTGTTGCCTGAACCCCTCCGTTATCATGACGGAGCGAACTAGATGACTACGCCTATCCCTACCCGGCAGAGGTTGACCAATCGCGTCCTCGATGAGGTTTGCGCGCTGCCGCCGGAAGCACGCGCCCGCCGCTATTGGGACACGATGGTTCCTGACCTCTGCGTGCAGTTCAATGCGAAGCGCACCGGGACGCCGAGTTTCATGCTGCGCTATACCAAGTTGGACGGTTCCGACGGCGACTACTCGATCGGCCCCGTCGATAAGGTCGCCATCGACAGCGCGCGGGCCGAAGCGCGCAAAGCCCTCAATGATCTGCATGCGCACGGGATTGACCCTGTGCAAGCCCGTCGCGACGCTCGCGAGGAAGCCAAGGCGCCGAAGCTGAAGTCATTCGAACAGCTGGCCGAGGCGTTCATCGAGAGCAAAGCCGCCCAGCGGCCTGGGCTTCCGCCCCTCGAGGAGGTCTACTTTCTCCGCCACTACGTCCTGCCGGTGTTGGGCTCGAGGAAGTTCGACAAGATCACCACTCAGTGCGTGATGGACACCGTCACCTCGATCAAGAACGAGGTTGGCGCCCGCCGCCGTCGAAAGGGTGCCAATGGCAAGACGACTGCCAACGCCTGCCATCGAGCGATCAAGCGGGTTTACAAATGGGCCTGTAACAAGGACCTCGCGATTCGAAACCCTGCCGACTTCGCCCCGCTGTTCGATCTGAAGCGCGAGAAGCGGCGCGGCCGGCTCTCTGAAGAGAGGTTTGGCCTCTTCTGGGGTGAATTGACGGGGCGCCTCTATGGGATGGCGCGGCCCAAGGCAGGCCTCCTGGCGATCCTGTTGTTCATGCTCATGCTGCAACGGCCGATCGACGTGGCGCGCGCAAAGCGCGTCCATATCGATCTGACGAAACGCATGTGGGTCATTCCGGAGGACTACACCAAGACGGGCTATGAGTATCACATCCCATTGTCGGAGCCCGTGGTTCGCCTGTTGCGTGTCGTCATGTCGATGACAGACAGCGAGTTCCTGTTCCCGAGCGACCGCGAAAACGGACCCTACCTCCATGAGCAGGGCCTAACGGACGGCTGGATTCGAGTCCGCCGGCGGCTGCTGGAGACCGGTCGTCTCGATGAAAAGGACGTGGAACTGTATGACGCCCGGCGTTTCGGCCGCACTCAGATTCGAGCCAAGCTTGGGTTCTCTAACGATGTCGCCGAGGCCGTGATCAATCACGTCGCTCAGCAGCATGAGATGTCCCGGCTCTACGACGTCGAGGAGATGCTGCCCCACATGATCGACGCGCATGCGAAGTGGGCCGAGGAGGTCGAGGAAATGACGAAGGGCGACCTGTCGCGCTTCATCGAACACCTCGAATCGACCCTCATCTAACGCGAGGGCCATTCAGCCCTCCGTTGCTTCGCCTGTCCGCGTGCTCAAGAATGACAGGCAGTATGGGGGGCCGCCTTGGCTGATTCGACACTATTCAGCGCGGGCAGTCTGTTCAGCACCGACTACCTCGTCGAGGCCATCAAGGCGGAGGCGGCCTACAAGGCCGTCGACGCCGGGGCCCTGCGGGCACGGCTCGTAGAGGTAGCCGACGCCTTCCCCAAGAACGCCAAGACCAACGAGAGCCAGACCGAGGACGACTTCATCTGGCCGATCCTTGATGCCCTGGGCTGGAAGGACTCGCTGCGCCAGCAGAACCTGACGGTCTCGGGTCGTGACGATGTTCCCGATGGCCTGCTCTTCGCCGACGCCGCCGCCAAGGCCGCTGCCAACGCCCTGGACGAGCAGTGGAGACGCTACGCCCACGGACTGGCGGTCGTTGAAAGCAAACGCTGGGCGCGCCCGCTCGATCGCGCCTCGGGCCGGGACGAGACGACCGCCCCCTCCACCCAGATGCTGCGCTACCTGCGCCGGATCGACGACACCAGCCAGGGCAAGCTGCGCTGGGGCATCCTGACCAACGGGACGCGCTGGCGGCTCTACTGGGCCGGGGCGCGGTCCATCTCCGAGGAGTTCCTGGAGATCGATCTCGGGCGTGTCCTCGGCCTCAACGGCGCAGCCGACCTGTTCATCGACGACGAGACCCGCGACCACTGGCTGCGCGTCTTCGCCTGCATGTTCGGCCGCGAGGCCTTCCTGCGCACAGGGGTCGACCAGACGTCATTCCACGACCGGGCCCGGGCCGAGGCCGCCTTCTACGAGGAGCGGGTCGCCGCCAGCCTGTCGCGGCTGGTGTTCGACGAGGTCTTCCCGGCGCTCGCGCGCGCCCTGGCTGCGTCCGCGCCCGAGGCCCCGCTCGACGACGTGCGGGACGCCGCCTTGATCCTGCTCTACCGGCTGCTGTTCCTGCTCTACGCCGAGGACCGCGACCTGCTGCCGGTCAGCGACGACCGCTATGACGACTACGCCCTGCGGCCCTTGCGCATCGAGATCGGCGACCGCGTCTCGAACGGCGACACCTTCTCGGGCACAGCCGCCAAGGTCTGGGCGCACCTCTCGGACCTGTCCCGGATCATCGACAAGGGCGACGCCTCGGTCGGCATACCGCCCTATAACGGCGGCCTGTTCGCAGGGACCGGCGCGCCCCTGCTGGCCACCGCGCGGATCGCCGACGACGTCATGGGCCCGGCGCTGGACGCCCTGTCCTATGAGCGGTCGTCGGGCCAGCGCCGCTATATCAACTACCGCGACCTGTCGGTTCAGCAGCTGGGCTCCATCTACGAGCGCCTCCTGGAGTTCGAGGTCGTCCGCGAGGGCGACGCGGGCGATGCCGGGCACCTGACCGTCCGACCCAACCTGTTCGCCCGCAAGAACTCCGGCAGCTATTACACGCCCGACGAACTGGTCGGCCTGATCCTGGACGAGACGCTGGAGCCTCTGATCGCGGAGCGCCGACACGCCTTCGAGGCGGCGCTGGACGCGCTGGACACAAACGACACCCCGGAGATGCAGCGCGCGGCGCTGCGCGAGGTCGACCCGGCCGAGGCCATCCTTTCCCTGCGCGTCTGCGATCCGGCGATGGGGTCGGGGCACTTCCTTGTCAGCCTGGTCGACACCCTCGCCGACCACGTCCTGGAGGCCATGGCCGAGGCCGCCGCCTTGGGTGCGGAGATGGACTACACCTCGTCCTTGGCTGGCGAGATCGAGAAAATCCGCGCGACCATCCTGCGCAACGCGCGCGCGGCGAAGTGGACGATCGACGAATCGCACCTGGACGACCGGCACATCGTTCGCCGCATGGTGCTGAAGCGCTGCGTCTATGGCGTCGACAAGAACCCGATGGCCGTCGAACTGGCCAAGGTGGCGCTCTGGCTGCACACCTTCACCGTCGGCGCGCCCCTGTCTTTCATCGATCACCACCTGCACGCGGGCGACAGCCTGTTCGGTCTGTGGGTCCGCGACGCCATCGACAAGGCCGGCAAGCTGGGCGGCGAACTGCTGTGGAACGAGGCGCTGGCCAACGCCCAGCGCCAGGCCCTGGCCATGAAGACGATCGAGATGGCGACGGACGCCGAAATCGCCGAGGCTCACCGGTCCGCCGAGATGTGGACCGACGTCGAGTTCCAGATTGGGCCGCTCGACAGCTTCGTCAGTTTCATGCACGCGCTGGACTGGCTGAACCTGAACAAGGACCAGAAGCGGCTCGTCCGCCTGTGGTTGGACGGGCAGTTCGGCGAGCCCCTGCCCATCGCGCGAGGCAGGGCGACGCCGACCCAGGGCCGGACCAAGGTCGACGAGATCGAAGGCTTCACGGACATCTGGCAAAGAGCCCGCGATCTGATCGCCGAGGAGCGCTTCCTGAACTGGCAGATCAGCTTCCCCGGCGTCTGGGACGACTGGGCCGGCAAGGACCGGGTCGGCGGCTTCGACGCCGTCGTCGGCAATCCGCCGTGGGACCGGATCAAGCTGCAACAGGTCGAGTGGTTCGCGGCGCGGCGTCCGGAGATCGCGCTCGCGCAGCGGGCGTCGGACCGGGCCAGGCTGATCGCCAAGCTGAAGGCGGACGGCGATCCGCTCTTCCAGGATTACGAGAAGGCCGACGCGCGTGCGGCGGACACGACCCGCATGGCGCGGACCTCGGGGCACTATCCTCAGCTGAGCCGGGGCGACATCAACCTCTACAGCCTGTTCGTCGAGAGGGCGCAGGCGCTGGTGAAGCCCGGCGGCATGGTCGGACTGCTGACACCCAGCGGCATCGCGTCCGACCTGTCGGCCAGCACCTTCTTCCGCAGCGTGGCGACCGAGGGGCGCTTGAAGGCGCTCTACGACTTCGAAAACCGGAGACCCCGCTACGGCCTGGAGCCCTTCTTCCCGGACGTCGACAGCCGGTTCAAGTTCTGCGCCTTGATCGCCAGCCCCGGCCGACGGTTCGATGCCGCGACCTGCGGCTTCTTTCTTCAGTCGGTGATAGAGACGCGTGATCCCGATCGAGCCTTTCCCATCACGGCCGCCGACTTCGCGGGCGTGAACCCCAACACCGGCACCGCGCCCATCTTCCGGTCGCGCCGCGACATGGCCCTTACCACCGCCATCTACTCCCGCCTGCCGGTGATGGTGGATCGATCCAGCGGGGAGCGTGTCGCGGCCTGGCCCGTCCGCTACGCCACCATGTTCCACATGACCAACGACAGCCACCTGTTCCGGACACGTGCCGAACTGGAAGGCGCGGAAGGCGCGTGGGCGACTGGGGGCAATAGGTTCCAGTCGGCATCGGGCGAATGGGTGCCGCTCTACGAAGGCAAGATGATCCAAGCCTTCGATCACCGCGCCGCGAGCGTCGTCGTGAATGCCGCAAACCTCAATCGCCCAGCACAGCCGCTGTCGACCACGGTGGAACAGCACGCGGACCCAACATGGATTCCTGATCCGCAGTTCTGGGTCTCGATCGATAGGACTGTCTATCCAGACACCGGTTGGGTTCTGGGCTTCAAGGAAATCACGGCCCCGAGCAACGTCCGAACGATGATCGCGACGATCCTGCCTGCCGTGGGGTTCGGCAACAAAGTGCCTGTTCTCTTGTCCACAGGTCCATCGCGGGATGAATGGCTGCTCGGCGCCAACCTGAACTCTACCGTCTTCGACTTTACGACCCGGCAGAAGGTTCAGGGCCAGACGCTGAATCTCTTCATCGTCGAGCAGCTGCCCGTCGTCCCGCCCGCCGCCTATGAACGAGCCTTCGGGCTCAAGACCGCCCGCGACATCGTCCGCGAAGCCGTCCTTGAACTCAGCTACACCGCCCACGACCTCGCCCCGTTCGCGCGCGACCTGGGCCATCTCGATGACGCCGGCGACGTCCTGCCGCCGTTCGTCTGGGACGAGGAACGCCGCCTGAAGCTGCGGGCCAAGCTGGATGCGCTCTACTTCATCCTCTACGGCGTCTTCGACCCCGCCGACCCGGCCCGGAGCCGCGACGACATCCGCTACATCTACTCGACCTTCCCCATCGTCGAGCGCGAGGAGATTGCCCGGTGGGGCTCCTACCGGAGCCGGGACCTCGCCCTGGCCTGGATCAACGCCCTGATGGCAGGCCAGCCCGACGCCGAGATCGCGCGATGAAGGCGCCCGTGGAACTGCGCGTGCCGCCCGCCGCGCCAGAGCCCGCAGCCGGACCCGAGGCCGCTCCGGCGCCCGGCCCCCGCGCTCCTGTCCGCCGACGAGGCAACAGCCTTGAGCGATGGGAGATCGCACTGATCAAGGCCATGATCGCCGATGGGCGATGGCCGAACGATCAGGACATCCTGGCCCACTTCACTCGCCCCACCCGATCGGTCAACCATCGGGCCATCGCCGAAATCAGGACCAGGAAGAAGCACACGGCTGTAAAGCCGGCGTCGCCCGAGGACCTTGAAGCCTTTCTCGCGTCCTGGCCCGATGTCGACCCTGAGACCGGCCTCAGCCTCCAAGGCGACGAACTGCTGATCAAGGCGCGCGAGGCCATGATCGCGGCGGTCCACATCTTCAACGGCGCGGGCCTGACCTTTCGAGCCGAACTGTTCATCGTCACGGCAGTCATCGCGTGGACCTACCTGCTGCACGCCTGGTTCAAGCGGGAGGGCATCGATTACCGCCATACCAAGACGGAGAAGGGCGAACGGGTCGGTCTGAAGACGCCCAATGGGGCCGACAAATACTGGGAACTGGCCCAGTGCCTGAAGCACGCGCGATGCCCGGTCGAGCGCGGGGCGGCCGACAACCTGCTCTATCTCCTCGAACTGCGTCACGAGATCGAGCATCGATCGACCAACCGGATCGACGATGCTGTCAGCGCCAAGCTGCAAGCCTGCTGCATCAACTTCAACGACGTCATCAAGGCACAGTTCGGGGCTCAATACGCCCTAGAGCGTCGCCTTCCGATCGCGCTCCAGTTCGTCACCTTCAGCCCGGATCAGCGGGCGCTGCTCAAGAAGGCGGGCAACCTGCCCCGCCATATCGAGACGATGATGGAAGGCTTCGAGCAGAAGCTGACGCCCGAGCAACAGGACGACCCCCGCTTCGCCTATCGCGTCTTCATGATCCGCAAGACGGCGAACCGTGCCCCCGGCGCTGACCTAGCCGTCGAATTGGTGCCGCCCGGCTCCGACGTTGAAGCGAAGTTCAGCATGGCGCTGAAGGAGGTCGAGAAGCGCAAATATCTACCCGCCGAGGTCGTGGCCAAGGTGCGAGCCGAGGGCTTCAGCCGCTTCACGATGGACAGTCACACGAGGCTTTGGAAGCGCCTCGATGCGCGGGACCCTGCCAAAGGATACGGCGCCGTCGCCGTCGGCAAGCAGTGGTGCTGGTATGAAACCTGGGTGAACCGGGTGCTTGAAGAATGCCGAGATCACCCGGATCGATACCGGGCTGCCTGACCTCCTAGTGGAGCGCCATCCGTGGAAGATGGACCAAAGCCCACGAACGGACGACGCCCGCGAAAAACCCCTTGGGACTTTCCGGCATCTTCATCACGTCCGGCCAGAACACAAAGTTCGTCTGGGCCCCGAGCCAGGCGTTGATCTCACCCCGCACGCGGTCGGCGTAAGGTCCGAAATCCTCCTCCACGCCTTCACGCCCCAGAAAGAGCGAAACACCAAGGCGCAGTTCGGAGCCCAGCACGGGGCCATGAAGATGCTGGCAGACAGCACCTTGCAGATCATCCACCTCGATCTGACGGACCAACGCGGTGCCGGCGGGCAGTCGAACGATGCCGACGTCACCGGGGGCGTGGATGCGAAACTCGTTCCGCAGCACAACCGCCAGAGAGCCGCCGCCGTCCGGGACGAGGCTCATGTCCTCTTGGAGGCAGGATGTGTGGACCGAGACCGGGTTGAGGTGCGCCTTCAAGTGCGAGCGCTCCGGGCAGGACGACCCCCGCGACGCATCGTGTAAGGGCCGCCCGCGAAGGACTTGTGCTCGCGCCGCACTGCATTCGCCTCGCGGGTGTTCGTCGCCATCTTGGTCGCCATGTAATTCAGCAGATCGGACAACCGGTAGCGCGGGTCGCGACCGAGGGCGGCCGAGTAGCAGGGACCCTGTCCGCGCAAGCGCCATTTCGAGAGAGTGTCGACCTTCACGCCCATGTAGGTCGCGGCTTCCTGGGTCGTCAGCCAGCGGTCATCCAGCAGGCTGAGGTTGTGGCTCGTGGCAGTCATGGGTCCTCCTGTTTCGTTGCACGTCTCCATTGGTCGGTGCGTTGTCGATGCGTTCATAAAGGCTTAACCACGTCGCGATGTCAAGCGTTTTCTGAATTCGTGTCGCCTATTGCATGTTAATACATTGGTAACCAGAACAAACAGTTAAAGTATACTGGCCCAAATGTCATTGATTACTTAGCGAAGCGCTTTACGCGACCCGGGTCGTAGCGCTGAAATTTCGCCTCCAGAAAATCGGCGATCTTCGGCCACGGGTTGTTGGGTATGGGGAGAGCGGCCCGCCGCTTCACCTCGACCAACAGCTTCTCGCGTTCCATATAATCCGCGACGGCGGCGTGTTCGGCTCGCCGAGCGCGCGGCCCCTCCAGCGCCAGCGCCTGAATGCCCGCCAGCGACCGATCTCCCTTCAGCCGGTTGGCGCGATCGCTGATCACGCGGACATTGCCCGGCACATAACCCCCGCCCGGATCGATCCGGTCGAGGGACGGCGAGGCATCGGAACGACTGCCACCAACTACCAGCGGAATGCCGAGGACGGGGCAGTGATCAGGAATGACGAGGTCCTGGCGCCGCAGGCCATACGGGACGTCTTTCCGGCGCGCACGCTGTTTGGCCCGGTCCACAAGGGCCCGCGAAGGCTCGGTGGTCCTCGCCCGGCGTTGCCAGTCACGCATGTAAGCCGCGTTGCAACCGTGGCAGGATTGGCGATGCGTCGGCTTTCCGTGACGAGGACAAGACGACTGTGCCGGTCTGGGGTAGATCATAAGCACCTCCATTCTAGGAATGGTGCTGAGTATCAACATTGGTGCTAAATGTCAATCATGCGCAGTGGACCGGCTGATCCAGAAGTCACGGGTGCCCAGATCAGGGGGGCTCGCGGCCTGCTGAACATGTCGGTGGCGGAGTTGTCAGAACGCACCGGGTTGGCGATCAACACGATCCGGAAGGCCGAAAAGACGAACGGCTTGCCTGAAGTGACATCTGGCAACCTTCGGCTGATCATCACGACGCTCGAACAGGCTGGAATACTCTTCGTCCCTGCTGACCACCTGGGTGCTGGGGTGCGGCTTCGCGACCTTGACCTTCAGCCACTCCAGCGGCGTCGGGAAAAATCGGCTGAGTGACGCCGGGCGTTTGCTGTCAGGTCCGCAGACGATAGCCGACGCCTGGCTCTGTCAGGATCATCTGCGGCTGGGCGGGATCGTTCTCCAATTTGTGCCGAAGTTGCCCGATCACGACGCGCAGATACTGCGTGTCGGCAGCATGAGACGCACCCCAGACGGCTGTGAGCAAATCGGCGTGGCCGATTAGCTTGCCGGCGTGACGCGCCAGATGGCCGAGCAGGTCGTATTCCTTGGGGGTCAGCCGCACGGGCCGGCCCTCGCGGGTCACCAGCCGATGGTCCAGGTCGATCACCACATCGCCGACGACGATGGGACCCTTGTGAGCCTTGGGGTCCGAAGTCTGGCGAAGGCTCGCGCGAATACGGGCCAACAGTTCACCGACGCCGAAGGGCTTTTCGACATAGTCATTGGCGCCCAGGTCGAGCGCTTCGATCTTTTCGGCTTCGCGATCACGGGCGGACAGGATGATGATCGGGCCGGTGTAGAACTCGCGGGCGCGGACCAGCACGTCCTTGCCGTCCATGTCGGGCAGGCCGAGGTCGAGGACCACGGCGTCAGGACTCCACAGGGCGATGCCGCGCAGGCCTTCCTGACCGCTGTCGGCCCGCTTCGGCTCGTAGCCGGCGGCGTCCAGCGCGGGCGACAAGAAGCGGTGAATCTGCGGTTCGTCGTCGATGACGAGGATGCGGGGTCTGGCGGCCGACATGGGGCTCTATAGCAGGTCCGGATGGGTGCCGATGGACTTGGGCAGGCTGACGAGGACGCGGGTGCCGTGGTCATCCAGAATGGGGCTGGCGGCGGCGATCCGCCCGTTCATGGCCTCGACGAACCCCTTGGCGATGGCGAGGCCCAGACCGGCTCCTTTGGACCGGTCGGGTTGCTCCTCCATGCGGCGGAACTTATCGAACACCCGTTCCAACTCGGCTGTCGGTATGCCCTTGCCTTCGTCCTCAATGCTGATGACCACCGAGCCCCGGTCCTCATAGGCGGCCAGTTCGATGGTGGAGCCGTCGGGGCTGTAGGCGATCGCGTTCTCCAGGATGTTGACCAGCGCCTGCTCCAGCAGGCCCTGGTCCACACTGACCATACTGAGCCGGGCCGGAAAGTCGCGCGTGAGACGCCGGGTGCCAAGCCGGCGCGATACGCGCGCGGCGGCCGCGTTCAGGACGTCGCGGACGTCGGTCCAGTCGGCCTTGATGTTGAGCGCCCCGCCTTCCAGCCGGGTCATGTCCAGCAGGTCGCCGACGTAGCGGCTGAGGCGCTCGGCCTCCTCGCGGATGCTGAGCAGCAGGTCCTTGCGCACCCCTGGCTTCAGGGTTGAGCCGTAGTCGATCAGGGTGGTGGCGGCCCCGAGCACGGTTGAGAGCGGCGTGCGCAGATCGTGGCTGACCGAGTTCATCAGGGCGCTACGGAAGCGATCGGTGCGGCGCAGGGTCTCGGACTCGACGGCGTCGCCGGCCAGTTGCGCTCGTTCCAGGGCCACGGCGCCTTGGTCAAGAAGAGCCAGCGCCAGCCGCTCCTCGTCCGATCCAGGCGCAAGGGCTTGGGCTTCAATGCCTGCAACGCCGGCGCGTGAGCGCACGCCTTGCAGAGGACGAAACGTCCAGCCGGTCTGCGGCAAGGTTCCCGTGCCGAAACCCGCCGGTTCGCCGCGCTCCCATGCCCAGCGCGCGGCGGCCAGAGTTGCGGCGTCGAGGGGTTCGAGGACAGGCGCGCCCGCCACGGGCGTCAGCTCGTCATCGACGGGCAGGAGAACGATCGCCTTGGCACCGGCTGCGGCGGCGGTCTGTTCGGCGAGCACTTGGGCGGTCTCCAAGCGATCCTCGGCATCAGCCAAGGCTTGGCTCGCCGCGAGCAGGGCGGAGACGGCGGAGGCGCGCCGTTGAGCCCGTCGGGCCTGGTCCCGGACCCGGCCCGCCAACCCGCCGGTGACCGAAGCCACCGCCCAGAATACGATCAGGGTCAGGATGTCCGTTGGGGACCCGATCAAGAAGGTGTAGCGCGGCTCCAGGAACAGGAAGTTGTAGGTCAGGAAGGCGACCGTCGCTGCCGCAAGCGCAGGTCTCAGGCCGTAAAGGACACCGGCGGCCAGAACGGCGGACAGGTATACCACCCCGAGATCGACCCGCTCGAACACCTGGTCGAGCCCATAGGCGAGGGCCGTAGCGGCGCCGATGAAGGCCGCGCCGACCGCATAGCCTCGCCATTGCCCGGGCTGCTGGGTGACAGCGTTCCGGACCGAGCGGTCCCTAGGAAGGTTGCCTGGTTCGGTGACGATATGCAGGGCGACGCCTTTGGCCGAGCGCAGCAGTTCGGCCGCCAGCGATCGCCCCAGAACCTCGCTGATGCGACTGTCACGGCCCTTGGCGATCACGATCTGGGTGACGTTGTTGCGATCGGCGTAGTCCATAACCGTGCCGACGACATCGTCACCGGTCAGGACGACCGTGCGCCCACCCAGCTGCTCGGCCAGTGCGAAGGCCTCGCTGACCTTGCCGCGGCCTTCGGGCTTCGACACCGGCTGATTGGGACGCTCGACATGGGCGACGGTCCAGGGCGCGTCCATGGTCATGTCGGAAAGCCGTCGGCCGGCGCGAACCAGAGACAAAGCGATCGGATCGCCCCCGACCAGCACGAGAATGCGCTCGCCCGCCGCCCACGGTCCTTCGACGCCCCGCTCGCGCAGGGTCGCCACAAGTTGATCGTCAATGGTCTGGGCCGCACGCCGCAACGCCATCTCGCGCAAGGCCGTCAGGTTCTCGACCTTGAAGAAGTTTTCCGAGGCCAGCCGCGCGGTCTCCGGCACATAGACCTTGCCCTCGGCCAGCCGCTTGCGCAGTTCATCGGGCGTGATGTCCACGACCTCGATGTCGTCGGCGCCGCTCAGGGCGCTGTCGGGCACGGCCTCGCGCTGGCGCACGCCGGTGATGCGCAACACCACGTCGGACAGACTTTCCAGGTGCTGCACGTTGAGCGTGGTCCAGACGTCGATGCCGGCGGACAGGATCTCCTCGACGTCCTGCCAGCGTTTGGGGTGGCGCGAGCCGGGGACGTTGGAATGGGCGTATTCATCGACCAGCAACAGGGCGGGCTTGCGCGCCAGCGCCGCGTCGATGTCGAACTCCATCAGGGCGCGGCCCTTGTAGTCGATAGGCCGGCGCGGCATCACCTCCATCCCGCGCAGCAGGCTCTCGGTCTCGCGCCGACCGTGGGTCTCGACCACTCCGACAACGACGTCGCCGCCCTCGGCCTTTCGGCGTCGGGCGGCGCGCAGCATTTCGTAGGTCTTGCCGACCCCCGGCGACATGCCGAGGATCACCTTCAGCCGACCTCGCTTCGGTCGCGTCAGGGCGACCGGCGAGGGTTCGGGATCGGGCGGCGCGGCGGGCAAGTCAGGTCGCGGCGGGGAAGCGGGCGTCGAGTGCCCGGTTGGTCAGCAGCACGTTGACGCGCGGCTGGCCAATGAAGCCGAGCAGGGCGCCCTCGGTGTTCGCGTCGATCACCTCCTGCACCACGCCCACATCCACACCTCTCGCCTGCGCCACGCGCGCCGCCTGGAGGCGAGCGTAGGCCGGCGAGATGTGGGGGTCGAGGCCCGAAGCCGAGGTGGTCACGGCGTCGGCCGGGATGACCGTCGCGCCGGTGTCGGCCCGGATAGCGTCGGCGTCGGTTTTGATGCGCTCGGCCAAGTCGGCGTTGAGCGGGCCCAGGTTCGAGCCCGACGAGGCCGAGGCGTCATACCCGTCGCCGGCGGCCGAGGGCCGGGGGTGCAGATAGCGCGCCTCGGCGAACGGCTGGCCGATCAGGGCCGAGCCGACGATCTGACCTTCGGCGTCGCGGATCAAGCTGCCGTCCGCCTGTGACGGGAAAGCCAGTTGAGCAATGCCCGTGATGCCAAAGGGATACGCGACGCCGAGCAAGAGGGTGAACAGCGCGACCATGACGATCGCGGGGCGGAGTTGGCTGAGCATGGGCGTCGTCCTCTAGAAGGCCGCCTTCAGCGAGGCCACGGCGCGGCTGCCGTAGATGTCGCCGAAGTCGTGCTCGTCGGTGTCGTGGTAGCGGACGTCCACGGCAAGGTTGTCGGTCAGCTGCCGGGCCACGCCCAGGTTCCAAGTCGTATAGTCGAAGTCCGACGACAGAAACTGACGTCCGACGGCACCTGAGATCGTCCATTTATCGGCCGGCGAGAAGGCGGCGTTGGCCTCGACATAGGTCGCCTCGTCCTCGGCGGCGCCGAAGAAGTCGGGCGACCAGTAAACCGCCGCGCCGATTGTGGCCGGGCCGATGGCGCGCGAGGCCGCGACCTTGGCCTCGACATAGTCATAGTCCGCGCCGTTCGGCTGGCCGGTGTAGAAATAGCCGACCGCGCCGAAGTCCCAGTTCCAGCCCGCGAACTCGGACCGGATTCCGGCATAGACATCGATCTCGGCGTTGGTATCCGGATCGCCGGGGAAGGCGACGTTGGAGGCCCAGGCGCCCGCGTGGAAGGCACCGCTGGTCAGATCGACGCCGCCCGAGATCGCGGCGTCCTCCTCGGTCTGGCTGACGCCCCGGAAGACGTAGTCAGAGCCGACGGCGACGTTCCAGGCGATCGCAGGACTGGAGGGCTCGGCGACCGTCTGGGCGTCGGCTTCGGAGGCGATGCCCCAGACGACCAGAGCGACCAGACAGGCGCCGGCGAACCAGACGTCGTTACGGCCAGAAGCCTTGAGTTGGGTTTTGCGGGTCATGGAAATCTCTCTGATGCTTGAACCGGTCACGCCAGGCCGAGGCCGGAGATGACGACGTCGATAAGTTTGATGCCGACGAACGGGGCGACGAGGCCGCCAAGGCCGTAGATCAGCAGGTTGCGGGACAGCAGCGCCCCGGCCCCAATGGCGCGGTATTTCACGCCGCGCAGAGCCAGCGGGATCAGCGCCACGATCACCAGAGCGTTGAAGATCACCGCCGACAGGATGGCGCTCTCGGGGCTGTGCAGGCCCATGACGTTGAGCGCGCCGAGCGTCGGCAGGGCGACCACGAACATCGCCGGGATAATGGCGAAATACTTGGCCACGTCGTTGGCGATCGAGAAGGTCGTCAGGGCGCCGCGCGTGATCAGCAGTTGCTTGCCGACCTCGACGATCTCGATGACCTTGGTCGGGTCGCTGTCGAGGTCGACCATATTGCCGGCCTCGCGCGCGGCCTGGGCCCCAGTCTGCATGGCCACGCCGACGTCGGCCTGGGCCAGCGCCGGCGCGTCGTTGGCGCCGTCGCCGCACATGGCGACCAGCCGCCCCTTGGCCTGCTCGGCCTTGATGAGGCGCATCTTGTCCTCAGGCGTGGCCTCGGCGAGGTAGTCGTCGACTCCCGCCTCCGAGGCAATGGCGGCGGCGGTGACCGGGTTGTCGCCGGTGATCATGACCGTGCGAAGGCCCATGCGGCGGAGGTCGGCGAACCGTTCCTTCATGCCGGGTTTGATCACGTCCTTCAGGTGGATGATCCCGACGATGGCGCCATTCTCGACCACTGCCAGGGGCGTGCCCCCCGAGCGGGCGATGCGGTCCACCGCCTGACGAAACTCTGTCGGGGCCTGCGCTTCGGCCAAGTCCAGCGACTTGAGCACGGCATCAACCGCGCCTTTCCGCCACGACTTGCCTTCCGCGTCCACGCCCGACTGGCGGGTCGTCGCCGAGAAGGCGATGGCCCTGGCCCCCGCCGGTAGGTCGACAGACAGTCCGGCGTTGCGGCCAAGTTCAATGATCGAGCGGCCCTCGGGCGTCTCATCGGCCAAGGACGCCATGACGGCGGCGCGCATAGCCGCCTCGGGCCGGACGCCGGGGACATGGATCACCTCCACAGCCATGCGGTTGCCGAAGGTGATGGTGCCGGTCTTGTCGAGCAGCAGGGTGTCGACGTCGCCAGCGGCCTCGACCGCCCGACCCGAGGTGGCGAGAACGTTGACCTTCAGCAGCCGGTCCATGCCGGCGATGCCGACGGCCGAAAGGAGCCCGCCAATGGTCGTCGGGATCAGGGTGATGAACAGCGCCCCCAGCACAAGGGGATCGAGGTCGACGCCGGAATAGGCGCCCAGCCCCACCAGCGTCACGACCGCGATCAGAAACACGAGGGTCAGGCCCGCCAGCAGCACGGACAGGGCCAGTTCGTTCGGCGTCTTGCGGCGGTTGGCGCCCTCGACCATGGCGATCATGCGGTCGAGGAACGTCGAGCCCGGGGCCGAGGTGATGCGCACCTTGATCCAGTCGGACACCACGGTGGTGCCGCCAGTCACGGCCGAACGGTCGCCGCCGCTTTCGCGGATCACGGGCGCGCTTTCGCCGGTGATGGCGGCTTCGTTAACCGAGGCGATGCCCTCGACGATCTCGCCGTCCGAAGGGATCACGTCGCCCGCCTCGACCAGCACGATCGAACCGATCTCCAGGTCGTGCGCGGGCGTCGGCACGGTCAGGCCGGTTTTCGGATCGACGATCAGCTTGGCCTTGGTGGTGACGCGTGTCGCCCGCAGGGAGTCCGCCGCCGCCTTGCCGCGACCTTCGGCGACGCTCTCGGCGACGTTGGCGAACAGGACGGTGGCCCACAGCCAGACCGCTAGCTGGATGGCGAAACCGGCGGCCTGGCCGGCGACGACGGCGGCGATGGCCGACGCCGTGGCCAGCAGCGCCACGATCCAGGTGGTGAATATCACCGGGTTCCGCAGCAGCTTGCGAGGGTCCAGTTTGACGAAGGCGTCGCCGACCGCCCGGCCCAGCAGGGGGCCAGACAGGCCGCCGGCCAGGGGAGCGGCCCGGCGGGCTTCGCCCAGGTGCTCGGGGTTTGCGAAGGTCATGTCAGGGGTCCGGATCAAAGCCCGGCCACCACGCCCAGCACCTGGAAGTGCTCGACGAGGGGGCCAAGGGCGAGGGCGGGGAAGAACTGCAACCCGCCGAGGATGAGGATGACGCCTATCACCAGGCCGATGAACAGCGGCCCGTGGGTCGGCAGGGTGCCGGTGCTCGGCGCCAGCTTGGGCTTGACGACCAGGCTGCCCGCGATGGCGAGCACCACGACGGCGGGAACGAAACGGCCCATCAGCATGGCGATGCCCAGGGTCGTGTTCCACCACGGTGCGTTGGCGGTCAGGCCGGCGAAGGCCGAGCCGTTATTCCCGGCCGCTGAGGTGTAGGCGTAGAGCATCTCGGACAGACCGTGCGGACCATCGTTCAGCAGCCCGGCCAAGGCCGTCGGCAGGACCGCGGCGATGGCGGTGAAGCCGAGCACCGCGAGCGGCAGCACCAGCACCGCGATCATGGCGAACTGGATTTCCCGCGCCTCGATCTTCTTGCCCAAATACTCCGGGGTCCGCCCGACCATCAGGCCGGCGACGAACACCGACAGCACAGCCATGACGACCATGATGGCGATGCCCGAGCCGATGCCGCCGGGCAGGATTTCGCCCAGCTGCATCAGAAACATCTGCACCGCGCCGCCCAGCGGCATGTAGCTGGCGTGCATGGAGTTGACCGAGCCGTTGGAGGCGCCAGTGGTTTGCACCGCCCAGGCGACCGAGGCCGGGACCCCGAAGCGGACCTCCTTGCCTTCCATGTTGGCCGAGGCATCGACCCCGGCCGCGACTAGCGCCGGCGCCGGCTGGGACTCGATGGCATACATGGCCGCGCCTGAAAGGCTGAGCAGGACGAGGGCCGCGACGGCGAGCGCCCGCACGTCCTTCCTCGCAAGAACGCTTCGGCCGAAGGCGAAGAAGGCCGCCCAGCCGAGCACGTTGATCGAGATGGCGGTGATCAAATTGGTCAGCGGCGTGGGGTTCTCGAACGGGTGCGCCGAGTTGACGTTGAAGACGCCGCCGCCGTTGATGCCCAGTTGCTTGATGGCCAGCTGGCTGGCGGTCGGGAACAGGGACAGGGTCTGGGACCCGCCTTCGAGCCCCGTGGCAGTGGCCGAGGCCGCCAGGGTCTGGGTTACGCCCAGGCCTACCAAGGTAAGGGCCACAACGATGGACAGAGGCAGCAGCACCCACAGGGTGGTGCGGGTCATGTCGGCCCAGAAATTGCCGACGCCCTCGCCGCGACTGGCGACGAACGCCCGCGCCAAGGCGGCGGCAAGGGTCGCGCCGGTCGCGGCCGAAAGGAAGTTCTGGACCGTCAGGCCGGTCATCTGGGTCAGCGTCGACATCGTCGTTTCGCCGCCATACGACTGCCAATTGGTGTTGGTGACGAAGCTGACGGCGGTGTTGAAGGCCAGATGCGGCGACAGGCCCTCGAACCCCTGCGGGTTCATCGGCAAGCCGCCCTGCATCCGGAGGATAGCGTAGAGGAACAGGAAGCCTGCCGCGTTAAACGCCAGCAAGGCCCCGGCATAGCCGAGCCAGCCCTGGCTATGCGCTGGGTTCACCCCGGCGGCGCGGTAGAACAGGCCTTCGACCGGCTTCATCACCGGATCGAGCCAGGTGCGCTCGCCGTTCCAGACGCGCGACATGTAGAGGCCAATGGGCCAGCCGATCAGGGCGGCCAGTCCGATCGTCAGGGCGATCTCCGCCCATCCTTGAATGTTCATGACAGCGGCTCCTTCAGAACCGCTCGGGGCGCAGCAGCGCCGCGACCATGTAGACGGCGACGACGACCGCGCCGACGCCCCAGAGTATGGCGACCAGCATCGTCACACCCGCTTCAGGGCAGCAGCGAGAACGGCGAAGGCGACAAACGCCCCGCCGCCCAACGCCAGAAAGATCAGATCGGCCATGCCGACACCTCCAGCCTTAGTTCAAGGCTGGGTTTGATCATCGAGCCGCGTTAGCGCGCGATACGGATCGTCGCCGCTGGCATAAGGAAATCGTAATGACGCCTCCAGGCCAGCGGATCGACCGCGACCCGTTGGACGCAGCGCAGAAATTTGCTACGTTTTCGGGGCTCACACCACTCCGGTGCGAGCAGTCTCACGGAGGTGGTTTGAGCGGTGGTTTGACGTGCTCTGACATTTTCTGGGCGGGAATGGCTCAATGGTCTGGGCCATTGATTCGTAAAAAGAATTGATCTCTTTTTCCTTGCTGAGTCCTTCTCCCACAAGGGGAGAAGGCTTGTTGGTTGCCCTATGCTCGCGACGCGGTCGCTCGCGGCTTGAGGGCAATGGCCTGCCCTATGCTCGCCGCGCGGCGGCTCGCGGCTTGAGGGCGGAATTGGCGGCGTCTTCGCCAGCGGATGCTTGCGAAGTTCGGGAAGGCGGCGGAGCGTCGGGCCTTCGCCCGGCTGGGATGTATGAGTGCCGTGTTCGGCGAGAGGTCTGACGCTCCGCACGGAGGGTTTCCACGAGCTCGGGGCGGGCGCCGATCTTTTCGGCTACTCCCGGTGGCCCGCGGCGGGCGGGGAGGTCCAACGAACCCCTCCCGGAACGGCCAGAGTAACCCCCTCGGCCCTCCCTCGGTCGCCGGACCCGTCGCCAATGACTGTCCGATCCGACGACCGCAGGCCCGTGTGTGTGAGTGACACGCACAGCCCCGCTTCCTCCGCTCCCGCCGCCGCGAAGTCGCTGGCCTCGCGGCCTCCCCATGCGACGGGACCGGGGGAGTATAGGGCCGGGGCGAACCAAGGCGTGCGGGATGGGGCTAGCGATGGGGATTTGTGAGCGGGGTCAGGGGGCTAGGTTCCTTGGCGCGCGCAGTTGGCGGTCCTGACCCCTCTCCCGTTGGGAGAGGGCTTGAGGCTCGCAGAGCGTAGCGATGCGCATAGCCGAAAGGGTGAGGGGTTACGGCGCCCGCCCGGTGAGAGCGAAACCCCTCACCCTTTCACGCAAGTCCAATCGCCCTGACGGGCTCTTGGGCGTTCAAGCCCTCTCCCCATGGGAGAGGGAGGAGTGTGTGAGGTCGAAGGTCGGAATGTGGGGTGGCTCCCTCCCTCCTGAGGGGTGAGGATTTTGGGACGGCTCTTCCGGGCGAGGTCGGATGAAGAGGTCGAGCCGGCCCTGTCCGTGCGATCCCTCATCCGTCAGCCTTCTCCCGCAAGGGGAGAAGGGCTATCTCGATTCAATGTCCCTGCGCCCCCTCTTCGTCACCCAGGTCTATGAGGCCAGCCTCGCCGATGCGCCCGGCTTCGGCGACTTCAACGCCGGCATGGCCGAGGCCTGCCGCATGCTGGCGGTCGAGGATGGGGCCGGGCGCGCCTGGTGCCGGGCGCACGGCTATCGCGGCTACACCTCCTATGGCTCCCTGACCGACCTGCCCCAGCGCCTGCCCGAGTTCGCCGAGTTGAAACGGCATCTGGACCGGCACGCCCTGGCCTATGCCCGCGCCCTGAATTTCGACCTGGCGCGCAAGCCGCGGCTGGACAATCTGTGGGTCAACATCCTCAAGCCCGGCGGCGGCCACACCGGCCACATCCACCCCCACGCCTTCCTGTCTGGCACCGTCTATGTCGAGGTTCCCGACGGCGCCTCGGCCCTGAAACTGGAAGACCCGCGCCTGGCCATGATGATGGCCCGCCCGGGCGTCCACGCCGACGCGCCCGAGGCCGAGCAGCCCTTTGTCTATCTGGCGCCCCGCGCCGGGACGGTGCTGATGTGGGAAAGCTGGCTGCGGCACGAGGTGCCGGTGAATGGGGCGAAGTCAGAGCGGATCTCGATCAGCTTCAACTACGCCTGACGCGCCATCAAACCGCCCTGCCCTGCGGCTAGTCATTTGCCCTGACGCGGCGCGGCGGCTACATCCCGCGCCACACTCCCCCACGTTCGGACAGAGACAGGGCGCACCGCACCCCATGGCGCAGCAATATATTTTCCAGATGCAGGGCCTGACCAAGGCCTATCCCGGTGGCAAGAAGGTCTTCGAGAACATCTGGCTCAGCTTCTACAACGACGCCAAGATCGGCGTCGTGGGCGTCAACGGCTCGGGCAAGTCGACCCTGCTGAAGATCATGGCCGGGCTGGACACCGAGTTCAGCGGTGAGGCCCGCGCCGCCGACGGCGTCAAGCGCGGCTATCTGGAGCAGGAGCCGCAACTGGATCCCGCCCTGAACGTGCGCGAGAACGTCGAGGCCTGGTGCGAGGAGAAGCAGTGGGTCAACCGCTTCAACGCCGTGGCCGCCGAACTGGGCGAGAACTACACCGACGAGCTGATGGAGGAGATGACCGCCCTCCAGGAGAAGATCGACGCTGGCGACGTCTGGGACATCGACAGCCGCATCGAAATGGCCATGGACGCCCTGCGCTGTCCGCCGGACGACTGGTCGGTCGAGAACCTGTCGGGCGGTGAGAAACGCCGCGTGGCCCTGGCCCGCCTGCTGCTGTCCAAGCCCGACATGCTGCTGATGGACGAACCGACCAACCACCTGGACGCCGAGTCGGTGGCCTGGCTGCAGCACCACCTGGAGGCCTTCCCCGGCTGCGTCATCCTGGTAACCCACGATCGCTATTTCCTGGACCAGGTGACCAAGTGGACGCTGGAGCTGGACCGCGGCAAGGGCCACCCGCACGAGGGCAACTATTCCAGCTGGCTGGAAGCCAAGCAGAAGCGCGTGGTTCAGGAGCAGTCCGAGTCCGAGGCTCGCCAGCGCGCCCTGACCCGCGAACTGGAATGGGTCCGTTCGGGCGCCAAGGCCCGCCAGGCCAAGTCCAAGGCGCGTCTGGCCGCCTATGAGAAGATGGTGACGGAGCAGGAGAACGCCCGCGGCGCCCAGACCCAGGCCCACATCCAGATCCCGCCCGGCCCGCGCCTGGGCAATGTGGTGCTGGAGGTCGAGGGGCTGGAGAAGTCCTATGGCGACAAGCTCTTGTTCAAGGACCTGTCGTTCAAGCTGCCGCCCAACGGCATCGTCGGCGTCATCGGCCCCAACGGCGCCGGCAAGTCGACCCTGTTCCGCATGATCACCGGCCAGGAAACGCCCGACGCGGGAACCATCAAGGTCGGCGAGACGGTCAAGCTGGCCTATGTCGACCAGTCGCGCGACGACCTGGAGGCCGACAAGACCATCTGGCAGGTCATCTCGGGCGGCACCGACGTGATGATGGTCGGCAAGCGCGAGATCAACACCCGCGCCTATGTCGGCAGCTTCAACTTCAAGGGCGTGGACCAGCAGAAGAAGGTCGGCCTGCTGTCGGGGGGCGAGCGCAACCGCGTCCACCTGGCCAAGACCCTGGCCACCGGCGGCAATCTGATCCTGCTGGACGAACCGACCAACGACCTGGACATCGAGACCCTGCAGAACCTGGAAGAGGCGCTGGAGGAATTCGCCGGTTGCGCCGTGGTCATCAGCCACGACCGCTGGTTCCTGGACCGTCTGGCCACCCACATCCTGGCCTTCGAGGGCGACAGCCACGTCGAATGGTTCGAAGGAAACTTCGAGGCCTATGAGGAAGACAAGAAGCGCCGCCTTGGCACGGACGCCCTGATCCCGCACCGGATCAAGTTCCAGAAGTTCGGGCGATGATGTAGGATGCGGGGCATGAACGATCTTCTGTCCCGCATCACCCTCGAAGACGGCAAGCGCAGCGGACGGCCCTGTATCCGGGGGTTGCGCATCGCCGTTCACGACATCCTCGGCTGGCTGGCCGCCGGAATGACCGAAGCGGAAATCCTGGCGGACTATGACGAGTTGGAGCGCGACGACCTGAGGGCCGCCCTGGCCTATGCCGCCCAGGCGCTGGACCATTCGATCATTACGGTCGCGGCGGCTTGAAATTCCTGCTGGATGAGCACCTGTCCATCGGGCTCGTCGCCGTCATCGTCGGCCTTGGACATGAGGCATGGCCAAGGCTGATCGCGTCCCTGACCGCCGGCGACACCATTGTGGAAGTCCGCCCATGACCGACCGCCCCGCGATCCTGATCATGCAGCGGCACCTGGCGCCGCTGACGGCCTTTCTGGAGAGCCAGTATGTCGTCTATCGCTTCTGGGAAGGGCCGCCGGTCGAGGCCCAGGACGATATCCGCGCCCTGGTGGTGGCGGGCGAGTTCCCGCTGGACAAGGCGCTGATCGAACGGCTGCCGAACCTGGTGCATATCGCCTGTTTCACCGCGGGCTATGAGCAGATCGACGTCGACTGGTGCCGCGCGCGGGGGCTGGTCGTCAGCCATGCGCCGGGAGTCAATCATGAGGACGTGGCCGATCACGCCCTGGCCCTGATCCTGGCCGCGCGGCGGCAGATCACAGCCGGCGACCGGCAGGTGCGGGCCGGCGGCTGGACCAGCGAGTCCAAGACCATAACCCCCAGCCTGAAGGACCAGCGCGTCGGCGTCGTCGGCCTGGGGGCCATCGGCGAGGCGGTGGCGCGGCGGTGCGAGGCCCTGCGGATGCGGGCGGCCTGGTGGGGGCCGCGCGCCAAGGACGCCGCCTGGCCCATGGCCGCCTCCCTGCTGGACCTGGCGCGGGACAGCGACATCCTGGTGGTGGCCTGTCGGGCCGACGACGACAATCGGGGCCTGATCTCGCGCGAGGTGATCGACGCCCTGGGGCCGGACGGCCTGCTGGTCAATGTCGCGCGCGGGCAGCTGGTGAACGAGGAGGCCCTGGTCGAGGCCCTGGCCGCCGGCCGCCTGGGCGGGGCGGCCCTGGACGTATTCGAGCCGGAACCGACCGATCCTGCCCGCTGGGCGGACCTGCCGAACGTGGTGCTGACGCCGCACACGGCCGGGGCCACGACCCAGGCGGTTCAGGCCATGCTGATGCTGCTGCTGCAGAACCTGGACGCCGGGCTGAACGGGCGCCCGCTGGCGACGCCCGTCCCCTGAAGGCCCTCAGCCGCCCATGGGCGGGCGCTGGGGCATTTCGTCCCGGGTGATGACGCCGTCATGGTTGGCGTCCATCCGGTCGAATCGGGCGCGGACGGCCGCCTCGACCTCGGCGCGGGTGACCTGGCCGTCGCCGTCCGCGTCGGCGCCCTGAAGCATGCGACCGCCCGGACCGCCGCGCGGACCGCGGTCGCCCGACCCGGCCTGAATCTCGGCCTGGGTCAGCACGCCGTCATGATTGGCGTCTAGCCGGTCGAACTGCTCCAGACTGCGCTCCAGCATGCGATCCACGGTCATGGGCGCGGGCGGCGCCATCATCGAGCCGTCGGCGTTGGGCCGCATGCGCGGCGGCCGATCCTGGACCGCGGCGAAGGCCGGCGCCGCACAGGCGATCAGGGCGATCGCCGAGGTCGCGGCGCGCAGGGAAATGGACAGGCGCATGGGAAGTCTCCTTTGAAGCCCCAAGGCGTTCAACGGCCCATCGGCCCCGATCCTTCGCGGATGCGTCCCCACAAGCGAATTCTCCTTGCATAATCATATAAGGATATCTTTATATGATCCCATGTCCCTGACCGCAGACCAGACTGTCGAGGCCCTGCGCGCCGCCGGCGAACCGACCCGGCTGCGGGTGCTGTCGCTGCTGGCGGGCGAGGAGCTGTCGGTCATGGAACTGTCGCGGGTGCTGGACCAGAGCCAGCCGCGCGTGTCGCGCCATCTGAAGCTGATGAGCGACGCCGGCCTGGTGGAGCGGTTTCCCGACGGGGCGCGGGTCTTCTATCGGCTGACGTCCGACCCGGTGGCGCATCGTCTGATCGACACGGTTCTGGACCTGCTGGCGGACGGCGAGACCGACGCCGATCACCGCCGCCTGGACGATGTGCGCAAGGAGCGGGAGACCGCCGCCGCCGCCTATTTCGAACAGGTCGCGCCCCAGTGGGACCGCATCCGCAGCCTCTATGTCGCCGAGACGGCTGTGGAGGCCGCCATCGAGCGCGCGGCCGGGCCCGGTCCGTTCGAGCGGGTGGTGGACCTGGGCACCGGCTCGGGCCGGATGCTGACCCTGCTGGGCAAGAAGGCGCGGATGTCGGTGGGGCTGGATCTCAGCCACAACATGCTGAACATCGCCCGGTCCAACGTCGCCCGCGCGGGTCTGGAGCGGGTCGAACTGCGCCATGGCGACATCTTCTCGACACGCCTGCCGGCCGAAAGCGCCGATCTGGTTCTGGTGCATCAGGTGCTGCATTACCTGGCCGATCCGGCGGCGGCGGTGGGCGAGGCGGCGCGTCTGGTCATGCCGGGCGGGCGGCTGCTGATCGTCGATTTCGCCCCTCATGACATCGAGCGGCTGCGCGACGAGCACCAGCATCGCCGCCTGGGTTTCGCCGACGCCGAGATTCGCCGCTGGCTGAACGACGCCGGGCTGAAACCCAGCGCCCCCATCGCCCTGCCCCCCGACAAGGACGGCCTGACCGTCATCATCTGGACCGCCCAGCGGCCGGCCCAGGCCGTGCGGAAGTCCGCCTGATGGCCTCTTCGCTCGCCCAGGCCCGCGCCCTGTTGCTGTCGCCGCTGGGCCCCGTCGCCCGCGCGGGGTCGAACCGCGATCCCGTGAGCGTCTCGTTCGAGTTCTTTCCCCCCAAGTCGGACGAGGCCGAGGCCAATCTGTGGAAGGCGATCCGGCGGCTGGAGCCGCTGAACCCCGCCTTCGTCTCGGTCACCTATGGCGCCGGGGGGTCGACGCGCGAGCGGACCCATCGCACGGTCCAGCGGATCATTTCCGAGACCTCCCTGCGCCCCGCCGCCCACCTGACCTGCGTCGAGGCCAGCCGGGACGAGGTGGATGAGGTCATCGCCGGCTACAAGGCCATCGGCGTGGATCACATCGTGGCCCTGCGCGGCGATCCGCCGGGCGGGAACGGCATCGGCGGCGCCTACGTCCCCCGCGCCGACGGCTACGCCAACGCCACCGAACTGACCGCCGCCATCGGGCGCGTGGGCGGGTTCGAGGTCACGGTCGGCGCCTATCCCGAGGGTCATCCCGAAAGCCCGTCCATCGACCACGACATCGCCGTGCTGAAGGCCAAGGTGGACGCCGGGGCGACGCGGGCGGTCAGCCAGTTCTTCTTCGACATCGACGCCTTCCTGCGGTTCCGTGACCGGGTGCGGGCGGCGGGGGTGACCATTCCCCTGATCCCCGGCGTCATGCCGGTGTCCAACTTCAACGGGCTGAAGCGGATGTGCGGCGCCTGCGGGGCGTCCATTCCCGACTGGCTGGCGGCCCATTTCGACGGGCTGGACGACGACCCGGACACGCGGCGCCTGCTGGCCGCCTCGGTCGCGGCCGAGACCTGCGCCCGGTTGCAGGAGGAAGGGTTCAGCGACTTCCACTTCTACACCCTGAACCGCGCCGATCTGGTCTACGCCATCTGTCGGGTGCTGGGTGTGCGCGAGCAGAAGGCGGCCTGAAGCCATGACCCGCACCGAACGCATCGCGGCCCTGCACGCCGCCGCCAAAGACCGCATCCTGGTGCTGGACGGCGCCTGGGGCGTGATGATCCAGCGCCGCGAACTGTCCGAAGAGGATTTCCGCGGCGAACGCTTCGCCGACCACAGCCATCCCCAGAAGGGCAACAACGACCTGCTGATCCTGACCCGGCCCGACATCGTGGCGGAACTGCACGACACCTATTACGCCGCCGGGGCCGACATCAGCGAGACCAACACCTTCTCGGCCACCACCATCGCCCAGGCCGACTATGGGCTGGAAGGCGCGGTGGATGATCTGAACTATGAAGGCGCCCGCATCGCGCGCGAGGTCGCCGACCGCTGGACGGCCAAGGAGCCGCACAAGCCGCGCTTTGTCGCCGGCGCCATCGGCCCGACCAACCGCACCCTGTCCATCAGCCCGGACGTCAACGACCCCGGCTATCGCGCCGTCAGCTATGACGAGGTCTATGCCGCCTACAGCCAACAGGCCCGCGCTCTGCACAGGGGCGGGGTGGACCTGTTCCTGATCGAGACCGTCTTCGACACCCTGAACTGCAAGGCGGCGATCAAGGCGATCAAGGACCTGGAGGACGAGGGGTACGAGCCCCTGCCCCTGTGGATCAGCGGCACCATCACCGACCGTTCGGGCCGGACCCTGAGCGGCCAGACGGCCGAGGCCTTCTGGAACAGCGTGCGCCACGCCCGGCCGTTCGCCGTCGGCTTCAACTGCGCCCTGGGGGCCGAACTGATGCGGCCGCACGTCGCCGACCTGGCCCGCGTGGCCGATACGCTGGTCAGCGCCTATCCGAACGCCGGCCTGCCCAACGCCATGGGCCAGTATGACGAACAGCCGCACGAGACGGCGCACTTCCTGGAGGAATGGGCCAGGTCGGGCCTGGTCAACATCGTCGGCGGCTGTTGCGGCACCACGCCGGACCACATCCGCCACATCGCCGAGGAAGTCGCAGGCGTGGCCCCGCGCGTGATCCCCGAGCGCCCGCCGGCCCTGCGCCTGTCGGGCCTGGAACCGTTCGAGGCGGTGGCATGACCAAGTCGCATTTCAACTTCGACGATCCGGCCTTCGTCGCCAACTATGTGCAGAAGGGGCCGCCCGCCTTCGTGCCCGGCCATTCGGGCCTGCTGCAGCTGGCGGGGATTCTGCTGGCGGAACGGGCGCCGGCGGACAGCCATATCCTGGTCGTCGGGGCCGGGGGCGGTCTGGACACGCTGGCCTTTGCGACGGCCCAGCCGGGCTGGCGGTTCACCGGGGTCGATCCGGCGGCGAAGATGCTGGACCTGGCGCGCGTGGTTCTAGGCGACGAGGTCAATCCGCGCGTCGATCTGATCGAAGGCGGGGTCGAGGCGGCGCCGGACGGGCCGTTCGACGGCGCCACCCTGATCCTGGTGCTGGGGCTGATCCCGGACGACGGGTCCAAGCTGCAGCTGCTGAAGGACATCCGCCGGCGGCTGAAGCCCGGCGCGGCCTTCATCCTGGTGGACCGCTGTGACGACAAGGGCAGCCCCGACTTCGACCGCAACGTCGACCGCTATGTCGCCTATGCGGTGGCCAGCGGTGTCGATCCCGACACCCTGGTCAACGCCCGCGCCAGCCAGCGCGGCAGCGCCACCATGGCCACGGCCGAACGCGACGCCGCCCTGCTGGCCGAGGCCGGGTTCACGGATGTGCAGAACGTCTATCACGCCCTGAACTGGTTCGGCTGGGTCGCCTACGCCTGATGCGCCCCACCTTCATCAATGTCGGCGAGCGGACCAATGTCACCGGCTCGGCCAAATTCAGGAAGCTGATCGTCGAGGGGAACTACCCCGAGGCCCTGTCGGTCGCGCGCCAGCAGGTCGAGGCGGGGGCCCAGGTGCTGGACGTCAACATGGACGAGGGGCTGCTGGACGGCGCCCAGGCCATGACCACCTTCCTGAACCTGATCGCGGCCGAACCGGACATCGCCCGTGTGCCGGTGATGATCGACAGCTCCAAATGGGAGGTGATCGAGGCGGGTCTGAAATGCGTCCAGGGCAAGCCGATCGTCAATTCGATCAGCCTGAAGGAGGGCGAGGCCGCCTTCCGCCATCACGCCATCCAGTGCCTGCGTTATGGCGCCGCCGTGGTGGTCATGGCCTTCGACGAGGTGGGCCAGGCCGACACCAAGGCCCGCAAGATCGAGATCTGCACCCGCGCCTATCGCATCCTGGTGGACGAGGTCGGCTTTCCGCCCGAGGACATCATCTTCGATCCCAACATCTTCGCCGTGGCGACGGGGATCGAGGAACACGACAACTACGCCGTCGACTTCATCGAGGCGACGCGCGAAATCCGCCGCACCCTGCCCCACGCCCATGTGTCGGGCGGGGTGTCGAACGTGTCGTTCTCGTTCCGCGGCAACGAGCCGGTGCGCCGGGCGATCCACAGCGTCTTCCTGTACCACGCCATCGCGGCGGGCATGGACATGGGCATCGTCAATGCGGGCGATCTGCCGGTCTATGACGACATCGAC
This sequence comes from Brevundimonas sp., assembly GCF_019636155.1. GTDB lineage: Bacteria > Pseudomonadota > Alphaproteobacteria > Caulobacterales > Caulobacteraceae > Brevundimonas. The sequence goes on from NZ_JAHBYB010000006.1 coordinate 140,143, forward strand.
CCGGTGCTGAGGGAGGCGGTCGAGGACGTCATCCTGAACCGGCCCCAGCGGACCAATGTGTCCAACACCGAGCGGCTGGTGGACATGGCGCCCGACTACAAGGGCGAAAAGGGCGCGGCCAAGGTGATCGACCTGGCCTGGCGCGACGCCCCGGTGGCCAAGCGGATCGAACACGCCCTGGTGCACGGGATCACCGACTACATCACCGCCGACACCGAAGAGGCGCGCCAGGCGTCCGAACGCCCGCTGCACGTCATCGAAGGCCCCCTGATGGACGGGATGAACGTGGTCGGCGACCTGTTCGGCTCGGGCAAGATGTTCCTGCCCCAGGTGGTCAAGTCGGCGCGGGTGATGAAACAGGCCGTGGCCTGGCTGGAGCCCTTCATGGAGGCCGAGAAGGCGGGCCAGCCGCGCCGGTCCAACGGCAAGATCCTGATGGCCACGGTCAAGGGCGACGTCCACGACATCGGCAAGAACATCGTCGGCGTCGTGCTGCAATGTAACAATTACGAGGTGGTGGACCTGGGCGTCATGGTTCCGGCCGACCGCATTCTGGACGAGGCCAAGGCGCATGATTGCGACATCATTGGACTGTCGGGCCTGATCACCCCGTCGCTTGACGAAATGGTGTTCGTGGCGCGCGAGATGGAGCGGCGCGGCTTCGACATTCCCCTGCTGATCGGCGGCGCCACGACCAGCCGCACCCATACGGCGGTCAAGATCGAGCCGGGCTACAAGTCCGGATCGACCACCTATGTCATCGACGCCAGCCGCGCGGTCGGCGTGGTCTCGGGCCTGCTGTCACCCACCGACAGGGCGAAGAACGAGGCGGCGACGCGCGAGGAATACGTCCGCATCCGCGAACAGTACTCGCGCGGCCAGGAGGTGAAGGCCCGCGCCGCGATCCAGCAGGCGCGCGACAACCGCTGGCGGCCCCCGGCGGACCAGGCGCCCGCCCCTGCCCCGTCCTTCCTGGGCGTGCGCGCCTATGACGGTTGGGATTTGCAGGACCTGGCCGACCACATCGACTGGACCCCCTTCTTCGCCAGCTGGGAGCTGATCGGCCGCTATCCCCTGATCCTGGAAGATGAAATCGTCGGCCAGGCGGCCCGCGACCTGTTCCGCGACGCCCAAGCCATGCTGACTCGGATCGTGGCCGAGAAATGGTTCACCGCGCGCGGCGTGGTCGGCTTCTGGCCCGCCAATGCGCGCGGCGACGACATCGTCGTCTGGTCCGACGAAGACCGCACGACGGAACTGGCCCGCTTCCACGGCCTGCGCCAGCAGATCGCCAAGTCGAACGGCAAGCCGAACCTGTGCCTGTCGGACTTCGTGGCCGAAGACGGGGACGACTATCTGGGCGCCTTCGCCGTCACCGCCGGCCATGGCGAACTGGAGCGGGCGGCGGCGTTCAAGGCGGCGGGCGACGACTATTCCGCCATCCTGTCCACGGCCCTGGCGGACCGCCTGGCCGAAGCCTTCGCCGAGCGGCTGCACAAGGAGGTCCGCACCCAGCTGTGGGGCTATGTCCCCGACGAGGCGACCAGCGTGCAGGACCTGATCGAAGAGAAGTATCAGGGCATCCGCCCCGCCCCCGGCTATCCGGCCCAGCCGGACCATACCGAAAAGGCCACCCTGTTCCGCCTGCTGGACGCCGGGTCAAACGCGGGCATGGTCTTGACCGACAGTTTCGCCATGACGCCCCCGGCGTCAGTCTCGGGCCTGTATTTCGGCCATCCGGGCAGCCACTATTTCGGCGTCGGCAAGATCGACCGCGATCAGGTCGCCGACTACGCCGCGCGCAAGGGCTGGGATGTCGCCACCGCCGAGCGCTGGCTGGCGCCCATCCTGAACTACGATCCGGGCTGAGCTGATCACCACCCTGTCCGCATGGACAAGGCGACGCCCGATCTCGGTCAGGACGCCGGCGGCGTCTCGCGCAGGCCAACCTCGGCCGGGGTGGCCGGCGGGGTGGTGATGTTGTCGCGGATACGGCGCGCGGCGTGTTCGCAACGGCCGGGCAGGCCGAAGAACAGGCCGAAGGCCTGGCTGCGCAGGTCCGGATCTTCCTGGGCCTGGATCGTGATCCATTGGTCGGAGGCGGCCTGGGCGGCGGCGCGGGCCGCGGCCCTGGTCGCCGCGTTCTGGCGCGGTTCGGCGACGCGCAGGGCGTCACGGAAATCCTGGGCTTCCAGCCGGCCCAGCCGAACCAGCTCCTGATCTTCCGTCGAAATGTTCACCAGGCTTTCGCCCAGCCGGACATGGCCGGAGACCAGGGCGTCGCACCAGGCCACCAGCGGATAGTCCTGGGTCGGCGCGCCACGCGGCAGGGGATTGGAATAGGCCAGGGCTTCGCGCAGGCGCACCGACTCCGTCGCCTCGCCGCGGGTGACATTGGTCTGGATCGGCCCGTCCTGCGGCGTGGCCTGACCCTGAGCGACGCCCAGGCTCAGAAGGGCGGCGGTGACGAACGAGACGATCATGGGCTCTTTCTCCTGAATCCAGCGAGGCTGTCGATGACGGATTGCGATGGCCGATTTCGGGCGCGCGCCCGTCATATCGAGCGGAGCGACCTTGCGCCCCGGGTTCCGCCGCGGACAGTCGCGGCCGCGGGCAGGCCGGACGCCGCCATCACCGCCACGGCCGAAAGAACGCAGTGTCTTGAAGGATAAAGAAAAATGCCGGCGCTTTCGCGCCGGCATTCAGTCTCAGTCCTGATTGTCGCGTCGTTCTTAGAACGAGTAGCGGACACCCAGGTAGGCGCGACGCGGCGCAACCCAGCTCGACGCTTGGCCGTAGCTGTACTGACCGGAACCGGCCAGCAGGGTCATTTCGCGCGTGGCCAGCTGCTGGTCCAGGATGTTGAACACATCCAGGAAGAACTCGGCTTCGCCAACCGGCAGCTCGTGCACATACTTCAGGCGCACGTCGAAGGTGTAGTAGGACGGGTGCACTTCCGAACCGATGTAACCCGGCAGGAAGTAGGTGTCCGTCACACCGCCGAACGAATAGGCGGGGCCCATCGGAGCGAAGTAGCGGCCGCCGACGCTTTGCGCCGGAGTATAGAGCGCGCCGCTGTTCCAGTTGAACACACCCGAGACTTCGAGGCCGAAGTCGAAGGCGTAGCCAGCGTAAGCCTTGAACTGGTGCTTGATGTTGCCCGGCTGCTCACCCCAGGTGTTCGGGGCGCGCGGGTCGAGCGCGATCCAGTCGCCCTGATAGTCGGCGTTGGAGTCGGAGTTCGAGTTCCCCTTGGCCGAGTTGTGGGTGTAGGACGCCTGACCGAACCAGTTGTCGGTGCGGTATTTGGTGACCGTCAGCTCGAAGCCGGTGTAGTCACGCTTGCCGCCCGGCAGGGTGCCGATGACATAGTTCGAGTTCGGGATGGCGCTGTAGCCGAAGTAGCTCAGCGGCAGGTAGAACAGCGAACCCGGGTAAGCGACGCCGTGAGCACCATCCGCCGCCGTGGCATTCGGGTCGGAATACAGGCCCAGGTCGAAGTCTTCCAGGATGTCCCGGGTCTTACGACGGGTCACCGAGGCCGTCACACCGATGCTGCGACCGATGGTGGTCGAATAGCCCAGCAGGAATTCGTCGGTGTAGGGCGTACGGGTCGCCGGCGAGAACAGGGCGTCCGGGGTCGTGGCGCCGCCGCGGGGACGGTACGAAACCCAGGTGCCGTAGATGTTCACTTCTTCGAAGTCTTCCGGACCCGTCAGGGCGCCGGCGAAGTCCGACATGTTGTTGCGGATCGGGTCGTAGTAGCGGCCGGCGAAGCCGAACACCTTGCTACGGCCGTCGCCGCGGATGTCATAGACGACGCTCAGACGGGGCGCGATTTCCCAGTCGAAGGTCGCGGTCTTGGAGCCGTCCGAGGCGTAGTGTTCCCACTTCTCGGCGCGCAGACCGGCGTTGACGGTCAGTTGGCCCATGGTCCAGGTGTCCTGGATATAGGCGCTCTGGCCTTCGCTCTTCACCGAATACGGGTTGTTCACCGCGCGACGGATCCGATAGACGTTGACGTTGCCGTAGGGGTTGCCGGCCGTGTTGTTGAACACGATGGCGTTCACTTCGGCGGTCGAGACGACGCCGTCGGCGTTCGTGTCGACGAGGACCTTGGTCGCCGCATATTCCGGACGATCCAGGGCGGCGATGACGCGCAGGGTGTCCTGCGAGTTCAACGCCGGACGCGAGGTCCAGCCCGACGAGGCCAGCAGGACGCTGGCGAAGGTGCCGCCGGCGCTGCCGATGGCCAGCGACGAATAGCGGGCGCCGCCCGGAACCGAGCCGTTTTCAGCGTAAACGTTCTCGCTGCTGATATAGCCGGCCTTCAGGGTGTGCGTGCCGAAGCCCGTTTCCATGAAATATTCGAGGTTCAGGCCGTATTCGTCACGGTTCCGGAAGGTCTCGATGTTCGAACCCAGGCCGCCCAGCGCACGCTGAGCCAGGGTCGAGTTGGCCGAGGTCGGATAGATCACCGTGTCGGCGACGGTCGTGTTGGCCGCGATGTTGGAGACTTCGCCTTCGTGGCGGAACCAGTAGGCGTTGAACGACAGATCGCCCCAGTTGCGCGAATACTCGACCTTCCAGTTGTCACCGCCCTGAATACGGCGATAGTCGCGGTTGTTCAGGATCGCAGCCGAGTTCTGGCCCGTGCTTTCGTACGGGTCGTTGAAGAAGCTCACCGACAGACGGTCGTCGTTGGTGATCTGCCAGGTCAGCTTGGCGAAGGTGTATTCCTGATCGATTTCCACCGAACGCAGGACGTTGCCGTTGGTGATGTCCAGGACTTCGTCTTCGCGGTTGGTCTTCTGATACGACGCGAAGATCCACAGGCGGTCACGCAGGATCGGGCCGCCCAGGGTGAAGGCGGTGTCGTAGGTCGAGAAGCCGCCCGAGGTGCTGTGCTTGTCGTTGGCGACCAGGCCGTCGTTCTGGAAGTAGTAGTTCAGCGAGCCGTGCCACTCGTTCGAGCCCGACTTGGTGATGACGCGCGAGATCAGGCCCGAGCCGCCGGCGTATTCAGCCGGAACGGCGCCCACGAGCACTTGCTGCTCCTGGATGATTTCCGAGTTGAAGTTGGCGCCGAAGGTGCCGGTCGACGGGTCGGTCACGTCGACGCCGTCCAGATAGTAGAGGTTGTCGGTCGAGGAGCCGATCGAGCCGCCGACGTCGGAGTAGTTGACGCCCGAACGCGACGACGGGTTGGAGCCCGGCTTGGTGCCCGGAACCAGCTGCAGGTAGCTCTGATAGCTACGGCCGGTCGGCAGGCTTTCCACCGTGTCCAGGGTCAGGGTGGTCGAGACGGTGGCCGAGGTGACGTCCACGGCGGCCAGCGAGGTGCCGGTCACGATGACGTCGTCCAGGCTGGCGACGCCCAGGGCGTAACCCAGCGACAGCTCGCGGCCCGAGACCACGGCCACGTTGGTGGCGGTGAAGGCGTCGTAGCCGTCAGCCGACACTTCGACGCTGTAGCGGGTCGAGGGGTCGAGGTTCACCAGACGGACGCTGCCGTCCGCGGCGGTGACGCCGGTACGCGAGACCAGGCTGTCCGGCGAGCTGACGCGCACGGTGGCGCCGGCCAGCGGCTGGCCGGTTTCACCGCTGATGGTGACGCGCAGGCTGCCGGTCTGGCTCTGGGCCAGGGCGGGCGTGGGCGCCAGGACGGCGGGAACCGCCGAAAGCGCGAGAAGCGCAGCGCTGCCGATCATCGTCGACTGCAGCAGGCGCTGGCGAATGGTTTGAGTCTTCAACATTGATCCTCCTGAGGCCGACCGGCGCCCTTGATGAGCTTCCCCGATCCAGCGGCCGATCCTTACGTGCCGATGAGACACGCATGCCGGCCAAACTAGGGCCAGGAGGCCGAGTCCGTATAGACAATTTACGCCGCTGTAATGTGTTTGCCGGCTTGTTGTCGCAAACGCGCCACACTTCGGAGGCGGCTGGCGATCAGCGGACGATGATCGTTCGGCTGGCGTAGGGCGCCGGTTCGGGCGTGCACGACGCGACGACCAGTTGCATCGCCATGAGACAGATCAGGGCCGCCGCGACGGGCTGGAGCCGATTTGATACAAAAATCGCCGCTGAACGCGCCAAGACCCACTCTCCAAAAGGGTTTACGAGGGGTTGAAGGCAAGGGTCGCGCCGTCCGCGGCCGCCAGCGCGAGGGACGGGATGATTCCTTTCGTCAGGGATTTCGAGTTCGCCTACGGCCGCGTCGACCGGGTTTCGCCGCGAATCGAGCGGGTGATCGCGCGCAATCCGGGGCCCTTCACCTTCACGGGCACCGGAACCTATATCGTCGGGCTGGAGGACGCCGCGGTCGCCGTCATGGACCCCGGCCCGGCGGATGACGCCCATCTGACGGCGCTTTTGGCGGCGATCAGCGACCGGCGGGTCGAGGCGATTCTGGTGACGCACACCCACCGCGACCACGCCCCCCTGGCGCGACCCCTGGCGCAGGCGACGGGGGCGCCGATCCTGGCCGCGCGCCCTCCACGCCTCGAATCGCGCCTGCCCGGAGGCCTGGACGAGGACGAGGACCGCGATTTCGCCCCTGATCGCATCCTGACAGATAGCGAGCGGGTGACCGGAGACGGCTGGACCTTGCGGACCCTGGCCACGCCGGGCCACGCCTCGAACCATCTGGCCTTCGTGCTGGAAGAGGAAAACGCCCTGTTCAGCGGCGACCACATCATGGGCTGGTCGACCACGGTGGTCGCGCCGCCGGACGGGGACATGACCGACTATATGGCCAGCCTGGACCGCGTCATCGCGGCGGATTTCACCACCCTGTGGCCGACGCACGGCCCGCCGGTCACCGATGTCGCGCCCTTTGTGAAGGCCTATCGGGACCACAGGCTGGAGCGGGAGAGGCAGATTCTGGCGCGGCTGGCGGCCGGCGACCGGACGATCAGCCAGATGATTCCCGGCCTCTATGCGGCCGTCGATTCCCGGCTATGGCCGGCGGCGTCCCTGTCGGTCCTGGCCCATCTGATCAAGCTGGTGCGCGAGGGTCGGGTCGCGGCCCAGCCGGGCCCGACGCTGGACGCGACCTACCGCCTGGCCTGAATCTCGGCCAGGATCGCCTGGGCCAGGCGACAGGCCTCGCCGCCGTCGGGCCTGTCCTGACGCGCCGAGACCCGGACGTCGGTCCGGCCTGGGCGAATGCGCACCACGGCGTCATAGGAAAACCCGAACCAGAAGCCGGTGCGGGTGCCGTCCGCCCGGCCGACGCCGGACCCCAGAACCTCGAACCCGGCCTGATCCAGGGCCCAGGCGGCGACCTCGGGCGCGGCCTGGGACGGGACGAAGGCCAGGTCGCAACCGGAAACATCGAACGACGCCGTCAGGGCCGGCGCGCCCGCCGCCGCGCGCCTCTGGCTGAGAACCCCGCCATAGGCGGGCGGATCGGCCGGATCGCTGGTCACGTCCGCCGGGCCGGCCTGAAGATGGTAGGGGGTCTGCCCGCCGACCCAGGCCCACAGATAGAGGCCCGCCGTCAGGCCGGCCGCCACGACCGCGATCCCGGCGGCGAGCGCCCGGCCGCGACCACCGCCCAGGGCGCCGACGACACAGGCCGCGGCGGCGATCACACCCGCCAGGGCCAGGCCCAGGCCGACCTTCCAGGTCAGCAGGCTCCAGCCGATGCGCCAGTCCCACAGGCCCAGATGCGTGCCCATGGCCGCGACCATGACCACCAGCGGCGCCACCAGGGCCAGGGCCGCCAGCCGCCAGGCCGTCCGGTTCGATCCGCCGCGCGCCATGGCCGCCTCTCCGTCGCTGTTATCCCGCCGTGGGCAGGCGATAGTCCTTCATCTGCTCGCGCAAGGTCTTCTTGTCGATCTTGCCGGTGGCGCCCAGGGGAATGTCGTCCACGGCCACCACGTCGTCGGGCATCCACCATTTGGCGATCTTGCCCTGCAGGAAGTCCAGATGTTCCTGCCGGTCCAGGGTCTCGCCGGGCTTCAGCTTCACCACCAGCACCGGCCGTTCGTCCCATTTCGGATGGGCGGCGCCGATGACGGCGGCCAGTTCGACCTTGGGGTGGCCCACGGCGATGTTTTCGATCTCGATCGAGCTGATCCATTCGCCGCCGGACTTGATCACGTCCTTGGCCCGGTCGGTGATCTGCATGAAGCCATGCTGGTCGATGGTCGAGACGTCGCCGGTGTCGAAGAAGCCTTCGTTGTCCAGGATTTCGCCGCCCTCGCCCTTGAAATAGGCTCCGGCGATGGTCGGCCCCTTGATCATCAGCCGACCGTAGGTCTGGCCGTCGTGCGGCATCTCCTGGCCGGCGTAGTTCTTGAGCTTCAGCTCCACACCCAGGGGCGGCACCCCCTGTTTGATGCGCCACTTCATCTGCTCGTCATACGGCAGGGCGGCCAGTTCCGGCGTCAGGTTGGACAGGGTGCCGATGGGCGAGGTCTCGGTCATGCCCCAGCCCTGCAGCACCTCGATGCCGAACTCGTCGTGGAAGGCGCGGATCAGGCTTTCCGGCACGGCCGAGCCGCCGATCAACACCCGCTTGACCGTGGGGATCTGCAGCTTGTGTTCGCGCAGGTGGGCCAGCAGGCCCTGCCAGACGGTCGGCACGGCGGCCGAGAAGGTGACGCCCTCGCTCTCGATCAGCTCATAGATCGAGGCCCCGTCCATCTTGGCGCCCGGCATGACCAGCTTGGACCCCGCCGCCGGGCCGCCGAAGGCGATGCCCCAGGCGTTGGCGTGGAACATCGGCACCACCGGCAGGATGACCTCGGACGGCGTGGCGCCCAGGACCGTGGCCTGAAGGCCCAGCAGGGTATGGATGAAGTTCGACCGGTGCGAATACAGCACCCCCTTGGGGTTCCCGGTCGTGCCCGAGGTGTAGCACAGGCCGCAGGCGGTCTGTTCGTCGAAGCCGCCCCAGACGACGTCTTCGGACGCATCCTCCAGCAGGGCTTCATAGCATTCGGCGCGCGGCAGCTTGGTGGCCGGCATGGTCCACTGGTCGGTCATGACCACCACCCGCTCGACGCTGGGACAGTGCGGCAGCACGGCCTCCAGCAGCGGCACGAAGGTCAGGTCGACGAAGATGATCCGGTCTTCGGCGTGATTGATGATATAGGCCAGCTGTTCCGGGAACAGGCGCGGATTCAGGGTGTGGCACACCGCGCCGATGCCCATGATGCCGTACCAGGCCTCGATGTGGCGGCCGCTGTTCCAGGCCAGGGTGGCGATGCGGTCGCCGACCTTGACGTCCCAGGCCTGCAGCACGTTCGACACCCGCTTGGCGCGGGCGTGGATGTCGGCATAGGTGGTGCGGACAATGGGGCCCTCGACCGACCGGGTCACGACTTCCGTGCGGCCATGCCAGTTCCTGGCGTGGTCCAGGATCTTGTCGACCGTCAGCGGCCAGTCCTGCATCAATCCCAGCATCTATGCGTCCCTCGACTGCGCCTCATCCTCGCGGGCGCTTGCGGCGACGCTATCCGGGTGAACGTCGATAAGCAATCTGAGCGAGGCGCGACCGATGGCCTCTGCCGCGCCATCGCCGTAAAGAGGCGGCCATGGCCATATTGATCGGCATCACCGGAGGATCGGGCTCGGGCAAGAGCACCCTGGCCGAGGCGCTGCTGAACGCCCTGCCGACAGGCGACGCGGCCCTGTTGCGCGAGGACTCCTACTATATCGACGCCGCCGCCCTGCCCGGCTTCGATGCGGCGACCTTCGACTTCGATGACGTTGCGGCGCGTGATCATGACCTGCTGGCGCGGCACCTGGCCGAGCTGAAGGCGGGCCGGCCGGTCGTCGTGCCGGTCTATTCCTTCATCCATCATGGGCGCGAACCCGGCGGAGAGCCGGTCGCGCCCGCGTCGGTGGTGATCGTCGAGGGGACGCACCTGCTGTGCACCCCGGCGGTGGCGGACCTGTTCGACATCCGCGTCTTCGTCGACACCCCGGCCGACATCCGCTTCATCCGCCGCCTGTTGCGCGATCAGGTCGAGCGCGGCCGGACGGCCGAGTCGGTCATCCAGCAGTATCTGGCCACCGTGCGGCCGGGGCACGAACGACTGACCGAGCCGTCGCGGGCGCATGCCGACTTCATCATCGCCGATGCGACGGCCGCGGTGCGCCTGACCGACCCGCAGGCGGTGGTGCGGCTGGCCGCGCCGGTTCTGGCCCACCCCCTGCTGGCGCCCCTGCTGGGGTCGCGATCCGCCCCGCCCGGATAGAAACAGGGCGCCTCTCGCATCCGTCGCGCGGTGTGTTAAGGCGAATGCGAACTGTTTGCAGGAAAAGCTCATGTTCCGCGCCCTCGTCATGGCCGCCGCCCTTGCGGCCGCCGCCCCCGCCTTTGCCCTGGCCGCCCCGGCCGCCGCGCCAACCCAGGACGCCGCCGCGGCCGATCAGGCCCGGTTCGAGCGGGACCGCCAGGCCATATTGGCCCAGGCCGGCCAGTACCGCGTCCGGTTCGCCATGCATGAGCGGGTCAGTTTCCTCGACGGTTACACCCCGCTGGAGGAAGACCTGTCGGGCGGCAACGAGATCGTGCGGGTGGTCTATGACGACGGCGACCGCATCAGCCTGCAGCACATCCTGGTCATGACCCACAACGACCAGACCATGGTCATCAAGCACTGGCGCCAGGACTGGGTCTATCAGCCGCAGACCGTCCTGACCTACGCCGGGCCCAATCACTGGACCCTGACGGCCGTGCCCGAGGATCAGCGGCGCGGCGCCTGGTCCCAGACGGTGTGGCAGACGGACGATTCCCCCCGCTATGGCGGCGTCGGCCGCTGGACCTATGACCATGGGCTGACCGAATGGACCAGCGGCCCGACCTGGCGGCCCCTGGCCCGCCGCGACGCGGTGCGCCACCCGATCTACGACCGCTATCTGGGCGTCAACCGTCACGCCCTGACCCCGGCGGGCTGGGTGCATATCCAGGACAATATGAAGATGGGCCCGGCCGCCGCCGGGGAAGAACCCACAGCCATCGTCCAGGAGGACGTGGTCAACACCTACAGCCGCTGGGACGGCTATGACGCCGCGCCCGGCGACGACTACTGGGCCAAGACGGGCGACTACTGGGCGGCGGTGCGCCAGGCCTGGGACCAGGCCATCGCCCGGTCGAACGGCGTCTATCTTCAGGAGGCGGCCAACCAGGGCGCCGTCACCGGCGGCCCGCTGATGGACTGGGCCGAGCAGATCGTAGAGGGCGAGATCACCACCGAGGCCGCCATCGCCGAGGCCCGCGCCCTGATCGCCCAGGCCACGGCCGAACCGACGACCTGAGGCTGACCCCGGATCACGGCCACAGCCGCGTCCGACGCCACCCCTCCCCGTCCCGCTCGAACCGCACCCGGTCGTGCAGACGGAACGGCCGGTCGCGCCAGAATTCGATCGCTTCGGGGATCACGCGCCAGCCGCTCCAACGGTCGGGACGCGGCACCTCCCGGCCCTCATGCCGGGCCGTCTCCCGCGCCACGGCGGCCTCCAGTTCGGCCCGGTCGGCCAGGGGCCGCGACTGGTCCGAGGCCCAGGCCCCGATGCGGCTTTCCCGCGCCCGGCTGGCGAAATAGGCGTCGGCCTCGGCCGCCGTGACGGGCTGGACCCGGCCCCGCACCCGCACCTGACGACGCAGCGTCTTCCAGTGGAACAGAAGCGCCGCCCCCGGCATGGCCGCCAGCTGCTGGCCCTTGGCGCTCTCGCGATTGGAATAGAAGGTGAAGCCGCGCCCATCGACATCCTTCAGCAGCACCATCCGGCAGTCCGGCAGTCCGTCCGCATCGACGGTGGCCAGGGCCATGGCGTTGGCGTCGTTCGGCTCATGCCGCCTGGCGTCCTCCAGCCAGTCGATGAACAGGCCGAAGGGGTCGTCGCGCTGAAAGGCCGCTTCGTCGGCGTTGGCGGCCAGGGCGGCGGCATAGTCGCGGGCGTAGTCTTCGCGCGAGGGGCTGGACGGGATCACGGGGGCGGTCATGGCCTCGTCTTTACGCCTGACCGCCGGGGCCGTGAAGGAGCCGACCGCCCCAGACGCCGCTACGGTTAACCCCGCCTTGACCATGATGGGGGCCTTAGTGCCGCCATGCCCGTCGCCGGCCGTTCCGAGATCGCCTCTCTGAAGGAGGCCTACGCCCTGATCGGCCTGAACGGGCCGGTCGAGGGGCCGGCCCTGACCGCCGCCTTCCGCGCGGCGGTGAAGGCGGCCCGGCCGGATCGCGAGGACGGGGACGCCGACCGCTTTCGCCGGGTCATCGCCGCCTGGCGGCTGATCCAGAAACAGGCGCCGGCCCGGCCGGCCCTGGCCGCCCCGGCTGCTCGTCCCGCCCCGCCTCCGATCCTGGGCCTGACGCCGATGCAGGCCGTGGCGGGCGGCGGCGCCCGGATCACGGTCGGCGGCCGCCGGTTGCGGATCCGTGTTCCCGCCGGGCTGAGAACCGGCGAGCACCTTCGGCTGAAAGGCGCCGGCCCGGAGGGCGACGATCTCTATCTGCCCGTCCGCATCCGGCCCGAGGACGGGCTGTCGGCCTTCGGCGACGACCTGTTCATGGACTGGCCCTGCGCGCCCCGCCTGTTCGAGGATGGCGGCAGGATCGAGATCGACACCTGGTCCGGCCCTCGCTCGGCCTGGATGGTCGGGGGCGTGGCCAGTCCGTATCGCGTCCGCCTGCGCGGCCTGGGCCTTCCGGCGCGCGGGTCGCGGCCCCAGGGCCATCTGTTCGTCACCCTGACGCCCGCCCAGGACGCGCCCTCGGCGGCAGAGGACCTGCTGGCCCGCTTCAGCCGGGTGTGGACGCCGGGGCGGATGGCGGCCTGACTTGATATCGCGCATCAAAAATCGCATCATGTGATGCTGTTTTTGATGCGGAGTCGCCATGCGAACGACAGTCACCCTTGATGACGACCTGATGGCGGCCGCGGCTGAGTACAGCGGCCTCACCGAGAAATCGGCCATTATCCGACTGGCGCTTCAGGAATACGTGTCCGCCGAGGCTTCGCGGCGTCTGGCGCGCATGGGCGGCAGTCAGCCGGATTTCGAGCCCGCTCCGCGCAAGCGTTATTGGGTCGAGGAAGACTGACCGTGATCCTGGCGGACACTTCGATCTGGGCCGGACATCTACGCACGACAGATCCGATCATGGAGCAGTTGCTCGACGACCAGCAAATTCTGATGCACCCCTTCGTCATCGGGGAACTGGCCATGGGCAACCTGGCCGACCGGTCCGCCTTTCTGCGCAGCCTGGATCGGATGAAATCCGCCCCCAAGGCGCTGGACAAAGAGGTTCTCAAGATGATCGAGCAAGGTCGGCATTTCGGCGCAGGCATGGGGTGGATCGACGCGCATCTGTTGGCCTCGGTCTTGCTGACAGATCATGCTCGGCTCTGGACCCGCGACCGCCGCCTGAACACCGCGGCGGCGAAACATGGCCGGTCGGCCAGCCTGCATCACTGACATGTCGCACAACAGCTTCGGCCATCTGTTCCGCGTGACGACCTGGGGCGAAAGCCATGGGCCGGCGATCGGCTGCGTCATCGACGGCTGTCCTCCGCTGATCCCGCTGAGCGAGGGCGACATCCAGCCCTGGCTGGACCGCCGCAAGCCCGGCGGCAGCCGGTTCGTGACCCAGAGGCGCGAGAGCGACACGGCCCGCATCCTGTCCGGCGTGTTCGACGACGGGGCCGGGCCGGTCACTACCGGAACCCCCATCGCAATCCAGATCGAAAACGAGGACGCGCGGTCAAAGGACTATGGCGACATCGCCCGCGCCTTCCGGCCCGGCCACGCCGACTATGTCTATCAGGCCAAATACGGGGTGCGGGATCACCGCGGCGGAGGCCGGTCCTCGGCGCGCGAGACCGCCAGCCGCGTCGCCGCCGGGGCCGTGGCGCGCCGGGTTCTGGGCGACAGTGTCGTGATCCGCGCCGGGGTGGTGCAGATCGGGCCGCACCGCATCGCGCCGGACGCCGTCGATTTCGACGCCGTGAACGCCAATCCCCTGTTCGCCGCCTCGGCCGATGTGGTCGAACCCTGGTCCGAATATCTTGACGGGGTGCGTAGGGCCGGATCGTCCATCGGGGCGGTGGTGGCGCTGGAGGTCACGGGCGTGCCCGTCGGCTGGGGCGCGCCGGTCTATGGCAAGCTGGACGCCGAACTGGCCGCCGCCCTGATGTCGATCAATGCCGCCAAGGGGGTCGAGATCGGCGCCGGGTTCGGCGCGGCCGAACTGTCGGGCGAAGACAACGCCGACGAAATGCGCCTGGGACCGGACGGGACGCCCGTCTTCCTGTCCAACCAGGCGGGCGGCGTTCTGGGCGGGATCAGCACCGGCCAGGCGATCACGGCGCGGGTGGCGTTCAAGCCCACATCCTCCATCCTGACCCCACGCCAGACGATCACCCGCGACGGCGCCGAGACCGAGATCCGAACCACCGGCCGCCATGACCCCTGCGTCGCCCTGCGCGCCGTGCCGGTGGTCGAGGCCATGGCCGCCTGCGTCCTGGCCGACGCCCTGCTGCGGCATCGGGCCCAGATGGCGCCCCTTCCGTAACTGATACTGTTTCCTATATCCCTTCCGAACGGCGCGACAGCGCCACCTGTTTCAGAGGGAGATCGCGTCATGATCGACGTCCGACGTTTCGACAGCCTGGGCGGGGCCGACCACGGTTGGCTGAAGGCCCGGCACCATTTCTCGTTCGCCAACTACTATGACCCGTCGCGCATGGGCTGGGGCCGGCTGCGCGTCTGGAACGACGACGAGATCGCGGCCCGGTCCGGCTTTCCGCCCCACCCCCACGCCGACATGGAGATCATCACCTATGTCCGCTCCGGGGCCATCACCCATGAGGATTCCATGGGCAACCGGGGCCGCACCGGCGCCGGCGACGTTCAGGTGATGAGCGCGGGGACCGGCGTGCGTCACTCCGAGTTCAACCTGGAAGACGAAACCACCACCCTGTTCCAGATCTGGATCGAGACCGACAAGCCCGGGGCCCAGCCCGGCTGGGGCCAGCGGACCTTTCCCAAGGCCGACCGGTCGGGGCGGTTCACCGTCCTGGCCTCGGGCGATCCGGAAGGCGACGACGCCCTGGGCATCAACGCCGACGCCCGGGTTCTGGGGGCCACCCTGAAGGCGGGCGAGAGCCTGACCTACGACCTGGGTCCGGGCCGTCGCGCCTATCTGGTTCCGGCCGCCGGGGCGGTGGAGGTCAATGGCGTGGCGCTGAACGCCCGCGACGCCGCCGCCGTGATGGACGAGACCGCCCTGACCATCACCGCCAGCCAGGATTCCGAACTGGTCATGGTCGACAGCCGCTGACGTCGGCGTTATCGCAGGCGCGAAGACTTGCCTTTGCGCCTGCGAAGGCCGATCCTCAACTGTCAGTTTTCAGAGGAAACCCTCTCATGTCCGATCCGGTTGTCATCTGCTCGTTCGCCCGCACGCCCATGGGCGGGTTCCAGGGGGCCCTCGGCGGCGTCAAGGCGACCGATCTGGGCGCCACGGCGGTCAAGGCGGCGGTCGAGCGGGCCGGCGTGGCCGCCGAGAAGGTTGAACAGATCTACATGGGCTGCGTCCTGCCCGCCGGCCTGGGCCAGGCCCCGGCGCGCCAGGCGGCCATCGGCGCCGGCCTGGGCCGCCATGTCGAGGCGACTACCGTCAACAAGATGTGCGGATCCGGCCTGCAGGCGGCCATGATGGCCCACGACGCCCTGATGGCCGGCACGGCCGAGGTGATCGTGGCCGGCGGCATGGAGAGCATGACCGGCGCCCCCTATCTGATGAACAAGCACCGCGGCGGCGCCCGCATCGGCCATGACGTCATCGTCGACAGCATGATGATGGATGGCCTGGAAGACGCCTATTCGCCCGGCAAGGCCATGGGCGTTTTCGCCGAGGACGCGGCGCGCGAGTATCAGTTCACCCGCGAACAGATGGACGAATACGCCATCGAGAGCCTGACCCGCGCCCAGTCGGCCATCGCCTCTGGCGCCTTCAAGGCCGAAATCGTCCCGGTCGAGGTCGCCACGCGCAAGGGGCCGGTCACCGTCAGCGAGGACGAACAGCCGGGCAAGGCCGACGCCGCCAAGATCCCGACCCTGAAGCCCGCCTTCGCCAAGGACGGCGCCATCACCGCCGCCAACGCCAGTTCGATCAGCGACGGCGCCGCCGCCCTGGTCATGACGCGCGAAAGCACGGCAAAGGCCCTGGGCCTGCCCATCGTCGCGCGCGTGGTCAGCCACGCGGCCCATGCGCACGAGCCTGGCCTGTTCACCACCGCCCCCGTGCCGGCGATGCAGAAGGCGCTGAAGAAGGCCGGCTGGTCCGTCGCGGACGTCGATCTGTGGGAGGTCAACGAGGCCTTCGCCGTCGTGGCCATGATCGCCATGCAGGACATGGGCATCGACCGCGCCAAGCTGAACGTCAACGGCGGCGCCACCGCCCTGGGCCACCCCATCGGCGCCTCGGGGGCGCGGGTGCTGACCACGCTTCTGGCCGCGCTTCAGGCGCGCGGCGGCAAGAAGGGTGTGGCGTCCCTGTGCATCGGCGGCGGCGAGGCCGTGGCCATGGCCGTCGAACTGGCCTGATCGACCGTCGACGTTCCCGCCGACCTTGCACCCGGCGGGAGGCTCGGCCACCAATGGCCGGCGATGAGCAAGTCCTGCGACGAATGCGGAATGTGCTGCAAGGTCATGGCGGTGACCGCCCTGGCCAAGCCGGCGCACAAATGGTGCCGGCATTTCCGCCGCGCCTCGGGCTGCGGAATCTATGAGGATCGGCCGAGCGACTGCCGGGTGTTCAGCTGCGTCTGGCTGTTGGCCGACGACCGGCTGGGGCCGGAATGGAAGCCCAATGTCGCCGGCTTCATCCTGCACAGCGAGGACGGGGCCTCGCAGCTGATCGTCGAATGCGATCCGTCCAATCCCCTGGCCTGGCGCAAATCCCCCTATATCGAGGGCCTGCGCAAGACCGCCGACGCCGGCACGGAAGTGCTGGTCTTCGTGGGACGCAGGGGCCTGAGGCTGGAGCCGTTCGGCGGCGAGACGCCCATCCGCCGCGCCTAGAGCCTGATCCGTTGAGATGGAATCGCTTCGCGATTTCATCGATGCGGTGAATCAGGCTCCAGGATTACGCGAGAGCATGATTCACGCTTCTGCCGGAACCGCGCAGCGGTTCCGTCAAAAACGATCATGCTCTAGGCCTGACACCCGACGGGCGAAATCAGGCCCGGACCGCCCCCTGGGCCGCATCCACGCCCAGGGCCGACAGGGCGGCGGCGGCGATGTGTTCGGCGTTCAGCCCGGCGGTCTGATACATGGCGAAGGGGCTGTCCTGGTCCTGGAACACGTCGGGCAGATGCAGGGTGCGGACCTTCAGCCCGGCGTCCAGCGCGCCCCTTTCGGCCAGCAGTTGCAGCACGAAGGCGCCGAAGCCGCCCATGGCGCCCTCTTCCACCGTGATCAGGGCCTCATGCTCGCGCGCCAGTCGAAGGATAAGATCGGCGTCCAAAGGCTTGGCGAAGCGGGCGTCCGCGACCGTGGCCGAAACCCCGCGCGCGGCCAGGGCCTCGGCCGCCTTCAGCGCCTCCTGCAACCGCGTGCCCAGGCTCAGGATGGCCACGGCGGTCCCTTCGCGCACGATCCGGCCCTTGCCGATCTCCAGCGGGGCGGCCAGTTCCGGGATCTCGACCCCCACGCCGTCGCCGCGCGGATAGCGGAAGGCGCTGGGCCGGTCGTCGATCTCGCAGGCGGTGGCGATCATGGCCGCCAGGTCCGCCTCGTCGGCCGCGGCCATCAGCACCATGTGCGGCAGGGCGCCCATGTAGCCGATGTCGAACGATCCTGCGTGGGTCGCCCCATCGGCGCCGACCAGACCAGCCCGGTCCATGGCGAACCGAACCGGCAGCTTCTGGATGGCGACGTCGTGCACCACCTGGTCATAGCCGCGCTGGAGGAAGGTCGAATAGATGGCGGCGAACGGCTTCATCCCGTCGGCGGCCAGGCCGGCGGCGAAGGTGACCGCGTGCTGTTCGGCGATGCCGACGTCATAGGTGCGGGTCGGAAACGCCTGGCCGAACAGGTCCAGCCCGGTGCCCGAGGGCATGGCGGCGGTGATGGCGACGATGGACGGATCCCGCTCCGCCCGCTTGATCAGCTCGGTCCCGAAGACCTTGGTGTAGCTGGGGGCGTTGGACACGGCCTTGGACTGTTTGCCCGACACCACGTCGAACTTGACCACGGCGTGCAGCTTGTCGGCGCTGCTTTCGGCGGGGGCGTAGCCCTTGCCCTTCTGGGTCACCACGTGGACCAGAACCGGCTTGTCCGTGATGGCCGCCGCCTTCTTCAGGATGGGGACCAGATTCTCCATGTCGTGCCCGTCGATCGGCCCGACATAGTAGAAGCCCAACTCCTCGAAGAAGGTGCCGCCGGTGACCATGCCGCGGGCGTATTCCTCGGCCTTGCGCGCCGCGTCGCGGAACGGGCGCGGCAGGTGCTCGACTACCGATTTTCCCAGCCGCCGCACGTTCTGATAGGCGCCGCCCGACACCAGTCCGGCCAGATAGGCGCTCATGCCCCCCACCGGCGGGGCGATGGACATGTCGTTGTCGTTCAGCACCACCATCAGCTGGCCCTGGGTGGCCTCGGCGGCGTTGTTCATCGCCTCATAGGCCATGCCGGCGGACATGGATCCGTCGCCGATGACGGCCACGACGCGGTTCTTTTCGCCCTTCTGGTCGCGCGCGGCGGCGAAGCCCAGGGCGGCGCTGATGGACGTCGAGGCGTGGGCCGCGCCGAACGGGTCGTATTCGCTCTCGGCCCGCTTGGTGAAGCCCGACAGGCCGCCGCCCTGGCGCAGGGTGCGGATGCGGTCGCGCCGCCCGGTCAAGATCTTGTGCGGATAGCACTGGTGCCCGACGTCCCAGATCAGGATGTCCTTCGGCGTCTCGAACACATGGTGCAGGGCGACCGTCAGCTCGACCACCCCCAGGCCGGCGCCCAGATGCCCGCCGGTCACCGAAACGGCGTCGATCGTCTCGGCCCGCACCTCATCAGCAAGCTGCTTCAGCTGGGCGATGTCGAAACCGCGCGTGTCGGCGGGAAGATGGACGGTGTCGAGAAGAGGGGTGTCGGGCATGGGAGGCAGTTATCGCGTCGGGCGTCCGGGGCACAACGCCCCGCAACGTCACATGTTCAGCTTCAGGATTTGCGGCTTAGCACGAAATCCACGCTGGCCTTGAGGATTTCGGCCTCGGCGCCGAACAGGTCCAGGTGCGCCCGCGCCTGGTCGGCCAGATGCGCGACGCGATGCCGCGCCTGGTCGACGCCCAGCAGGGTGACGAAATTGGTCTTGCCCAGGGCCGCGTCCTTGCCGCCCGCCGCCTTGCCCATCTCCTCGGCCGAGCCTTCGGCGTCCAGCAGGTCGTCGACGATCTGATAGGCCAGGCCGATGTCGTGGGCGAAGCTGATCAGGGCCAGACGGTGCGCCTCGCGCGCATTGGCGATGATCAGAGGAATCTCGAACGCATAGGCGAACAGGGCGCCGGTCTTCAGCCGCTGCATCCGCGCCACCCCGCCCAGGTCGTCGCGCACCCCCATCAGGTCGATCATCTGGCCCCCGGCCATGCCGCGCGCGCCCGAGGCCATCGAGAGCCGCGCCGCCAGTTCGCAGCGCACGCCCGGATCTTCGTGGGTGTCTTCATGCAGCAGGATGTCGAAGGCGGCCGTCTGAAGCGCATCGCCGGCCAGGACCGCCGTCGCCTCGTCATAGGCCCGGTGCAGGGTCGGCCGCCCCCGCCGCATGTCGTCGTCGTCCATGCACGGCAGGTCATCATGCACCAGCGAATAGGCGTGGACGCATTCCAGGGCGCAGGCGGCGCGCAGAACGGCGCGCTCGTCCAGGTCGAACAGCCGCGCCGACTCCAGGGCGAAGAAGGGCCGCAGCCGCTTGCCCGGGCCCAAGGCCGCGTAACGCATCGCCTCGGTCAGCCGCGCCTCCGGCCCATCGGCGCGCGGCAGCAGCTCGTCCAGCGCCACGGTCACCAGATCGGCGATCTCGGCCGCCCGGTCGATCACCGCCTGCTCGGGCGAGTTCGCGGCCCAGGACTGGTCGGGGGGCTGGATCAGAACAGCCTCCCGCCCACGACGGCGTCGCGGTCCACGCCCACCAGCACGACCTCGCCGTCCGCGTCTGGGAACCCCAGAGTCAGGACCTCGGACATGAAGGGCCCGATCTGGCGCGGCGGGAAATTGACCACGGCGGCCACCAGCCGGCCTTCCAACTGCTCCAGCGTATAGTGGCGGGTGATCTGGGCCGACGAGCGTTTGGTCCCGATCTCGGGGCCGAAGTCGAGGGTCAGCTTGTAGGCGGGCTTGCGCGCCTGGGGGAAGGGCTCGGCCTTCATCACCCGGCCGATGCGGATATCGACCTTCAGGAAGTCGTCAAAGGCGATCTGAGGCGCAGGCGCGGTCATCTCAGCCGAAGTCCGCCGGTTCGACGCCCCGGGCCTGGCCGTCGGGGCCGACGACAATCTTCTCGACCCGCAGCTGGGCGTCCTTCAGCCGCGCCTCGCAATGGGCCTTCAGGGCCGCGCCCTGTTCATACAGGCCGATGGATTCCTCCAGCGGGGCCTGGCCGGATTCCAGACGCTGGACGATGGCCTCCAGGCGCGCCAGGGCGTCTTCGAAACTGAGGTCGGCGGGGATGGCGGGGGCGGCTTCGGTCATGGCCGGGGACCCTAGAGGGGCCAGCGCGCCGCTTCAACGCCTCGGCTCAGTCAAGACGTCGCGCGCTGCGGATTTCGATCCGGGGCTCCAGCATCTGGCCCACCATGCCGGGCTCGCCAGCCGTCGGCGACCGTGGCGAGGCCAGGATGGCGCGCACGGCCTCCATTCCTTCAACCACCCGGCCGAAGACGGCGAAACCGGGGTCGCCGGCCGTGGCGTCCAGAGACCGCAGACCCGGCCCCACGACGATGAAGAAATCCCCGGTCGCCGTGCCGGGATCGAACCGCGCCATCGACACCGCCCCCTCGACGTGGCTGAGGCCCGTCTGGCTGGTCGGCTCGTGGGCGATGGGCGGCAGGACGCGGGCCGGGTCGCCGTTGCTGCCGCCCTGGACCAGGCCGCCCGCCGCCCCCAGATCCAGCGCCCGATAGAATTCGGCGCCGTCCAGCCGTCGCTCGTCGACGTAACGCAGGAAGTTGGCGGCGGTGATCGGGGCCTTCATGTCCAGGGCGATGACGATGGTTCCGGCCGAGGTGTCCAGAGCCACCCGGGCGGGCGGCGCCTCCGTCGTGGTTTCCTGGGCCAGGGCCGGCGCGGCCAGGGTTACCAGGAAGGCCAGGCCCAGCAGCGAACGACGGATCATCACGACCTCCGGAACGTCAGCGCTTCTCGTAGCGGCGCTGGGACCAGTATTTGAAGCCCTGATTGTGCACCAGCCGCCAGCCGCCGGCGCGCAGCCGCTTGCCGACCATATGGTTGAAATAGCCATGGGCCAGGACCAGCACGTCCTGGCCGGCGGCCGCCCGCGCGATCAGGGCCTGGGCCGCCTGTTCGGCCCGCGCCTCGGCCTGGCGGCGGGTCTCCTGGCCGTCGTGATGGTCGAAGGCGTGCCACCAGAAGCGCGACACGACCCCCCACCAGCGGGGCGACAGCTTGAACCAGTCGGGGAATTTCGGCGGCGGCAGGGGCGCCTCGATGAACAGGGCGTCGACCATCACCTCGCGCCCGGCGGACACGGCCCGGGCCGTCTCGATCGCGCGCGGGCGGCTGGAGGCGTAGATGGCCCCGGCCCCCTCGGCGGCGCTCAGCAGGGCCTGGGGCGGCGTCTGGCCGGCGCGCAGTCCCCCGACCTCGTATTGCGCCCACCAGTCCCGGTACTGGGCCGAGGTGATCAGGCATTTGCGCGACAGGGCCGGCTCGCCATGGCGGGCCAGGATGACGGCGCCGGGACGCACCGCGACCAGGGCGGTCGACGGCTCGGGATCTGCGATGGGGGCTTTCAGCGGCGCGGTCATGACAAGCGGACGAGCCTGGATCAGGTCGATTCGTCCTTCAGTCCTCCCAACGCGGGACGCCAGCGGCCGCGCGGCGCCCCCAATGACCAAGGTGGTAACCGCCCAGAGGCGCCGCTGCAACCTAAACGGCGTCGCCGCGCGCTCGCCCTTGGCGGATCAAGGTTGTAAGGCGCTGGATCATGGCTGCTCCCGCGATCCGCACCGCCCGTTCCGACGACGCCCAGGCCCTGGTCGCCCTGGCCCGCAGCACCTTCGTGGAGACCTTCATAGAGGGCTTCGGCATCCCCTATCCCGAGCGCGATCTGGCCGCCTATTTCGCCACGGCGTTCGATGTCGAGACCACCCGCGCCCGCCTGTCCGACCCGGCCGAGGCCTGGTGGGTGGCCGAGGGTGAGGACGGCGCCCTGCTGGCCTTCGCCAACGCCGGCCCCAACGGCCTGCCCCACCCGCAGGCGCGGCCCGGCCAGATGGAGTTGCGCCGCCTCTATGTGGCGCGATCGGCCCAGGGGCTGGGCCTGGGGACCCGGCTCTTGGACCTAGCCCTGGACTGGATGCAGGCCCGCACCGACGGCCCCCTGTGGATCGGCGTCTGGAGCGGCAATCTGAAGGCCCAGAAACTGTATGCCACCCATGGGTTCGAGAAGGCGGGCGAATACCAGTTCCCCGTCGGCGACTGGCGCGACGACGAGTTCATCCTGCGGCGCGGATAGACGAACCCCGCCTATCCATGCGGTGATAGGCTCATACGAGAGGAAATGACATGTTCGCCACATGGGTTTTGATCGCGAGCATCCTGGCGCCGATAGCCACCCAAGAAGCTCCTCAAGGGGCCGCAGCGTCAGAAGATGAGATTCGAGTCGCCACAGATCATGCGAACTCCGTGATCGCCGCCAACGACGCAGGAGAATATTTCATCAATGCAACCACGACGGACGTTCCAACGGTCCGTCATCTGCCCAGCGGTATGGTTTGCCGGTTCTTCGGCATGGATCAGAGGGATGTGATCCGCTTCTACCCCGGCGAAGCCCATGGCGCGGCGCCCGGGGAGGACGTCAGCTGCGGGACATGGATCGGATCCACCTATCTGACCCTGTATGCGACGCGGTATCCAACGGAGCATTCATTGGAGGATCTGTTTCAGTCCGCAGCCGGCGAGATAGCCCGCGCCTGGCCTAGTGGTCGAAATTATGAAGGGCCGTTCGCCGTCCCGGTTCTGGAAGGGCAGGCAGATCCAATGGGGGGCGCCATCACGGCTGAACGCGATGATCGAACGGTTACCAGCGTACTGTTCGTGCAGAAGATTGGCGACTGGGCATTCAAGGCCCGTGCAACCGGAGAAGAGGACGGAGAGACCGTCATCGAGTACAGTGGCATGGCCTTCGCCTGGGCTCTGCCGACAACGGACCTGCCCGCAAAGACCGACTGATGCTGATCCCCTTCTTCACCGCCCTGCGCGACCACCGGTTGCCGGTGTCGGTCAAGGAGTGGCTGCACCTGATGCAGGCCATCGACCGCGGCCTGCCCGGCGACGGACGCGACGGGGCGCGGGTGGAGGATTTCTACCACCTGTCGCGGGCCATTCTGGTCAAGGACGAGAAACACTATGACCGCTTCGACCAGGCGTTCGGTCAGGCCTTCAAGGGGATCGAAAGCCTGGGGCCGGGCAATGAGGTTTCAGCCGAGATTCCGCACGACTGGCTGAGGCTGCTGAACGAAAAATACCTGACCGACGACGAGAAGGCCGAGATCGAGGCCCTGGGCGGCTTCGACAAGCTGATGGAGACCCTGAAACAGAGGCTGGAGGAACAGAAGGAGCGGCACCAGGGCGGGTCCAAATGGATCGGCACGGGCGGGACCAGCCCCTTCGGCCACGGCGGCTACAACCCCGAGGGCGTGCGCATCGGCGGCCCCGGCCGGCACGGCCGCGCCGTCAAGGTGTGGGAGAAGCGCGAGTTCAGGAACCTGGACGACACGGTCGAACTGGGCGTCCGCAACATCAAGGTCGCCCTGCGCCGCCTGCGCCGCTTCGCGCGCCAGGGGGCGGCGGACGAGCTGGACATGGACGGCACCATCGACGGCACGGCGCGCCAGGGCTGGCTGGACATCCGCATGCGGCCGGAACGGCGCAACACCATCAAGGTGCTGCTGTTCCTGGACATCGGCGGGTCGATGGATGCGCACGTAAGGCTATGCGAGGAACTGTTCTCGGCGGCGCGGACCGAGTTCAAGAACCTGGAGTTCTTCTATTTCCACAACTGCCTCTACGAAGGGGTGTGGAAGGACAATCGCCGCCGTCATTCCGAGCGGATGGCCACCTGGGACCTGATCCACAAATACCCCGGCGACTGGCGCGCGGTCTTTGTCGGCGACGCCTCCATGAGCCCCTATGAGGTGACCATGCCCGGCGGCTCGGTCGAGCACTGGAACGAGGAAGCCGGCGCCGTCTGGCTGAAACGCGCGCGCGAACAGTGGGGCCGTTCGGTGTGGCTGAACCCGGTGGCCGAGCGTTACTGGCGCTTCACCGCCTCCACGGCCATGATCCGCGACCTGATGGACCAGCGGATGTTTCCCCTGACACTGGAAGGGCTGGACCAGGCCATGCGCGCCCTGACGCGCTGAATTGTGCTAGGCTGGCCTGGACTGCCAAAGGAAGGTTCGGCCATGCTTCCGATTTATCTGATCTCGGCCCTGGTCCTGACCCAGAGCGCCCCCGGCGCCGTGGTGTGGGAAGAGGCTCCGGCCCCTGCGGCTCAGTCCGCGACGGCCCGACCCGCCCCCGACCTGCCCGACTGGGCGCGCGCCGATCCCTTCGCCTGGGAACGGTCGCAGTGCAGTCCGCTGGTGCGCGGGGACGAGCCGATGGAAACCTGTCAGGCGCGGGTTCGGGGCGATCTCCAGGCGGCCCTGGGGGATGATCTGCCCGACGGGCTGCGAACCTCGCCGCGCCTGACCGACTGCAGCCCGCAACCGGACGGCGCCTATGCGCTGGCCTGCAATGCGCCGCGGCCCGCACCCGCGGTCCGGCCGGCCGCCGAACAGGACTGCCGAACCCGGCCGCAACGCCAGAGCGGCTCGGTGGCCTGGACGCAGGACTGCCGCCCGCTGACCTCGAACGAACAGGACGGCCTGCGCATCCGGATCGGCGGGCGGGGCTGATCGCCGCGGGACGGTGTCTTAGTTGCGGTTGTCCTTGAAGGCGTCCTTCACGCCGCCGACGGCGTTCTGGATCTTGCCTTCCACCTGATCGGCCTTGCCTTCGGCCTTCAGCTTCTCGTCGCCGGTGACCTTGCCGGCGAATTCCTTGGCCTTGCCGCCCAGGGTCTTGGCGGCGCCTTCGATGCGATCATGATCGGGCATTGGGTTCTCCTGTCTTGCGACGCCGAGCCGGCGACGCTTCATGACAGGCAAACTCGCCGCGAGCGGCCGCGTTCCCTCTATGAATCAGCGTTCTGAACGCAGCAGCAGAGTCACGGCCCAGGCGTGGGCTTCATGCCTGAGCGCCGCCAACGCCTCATCGGGATCCAGCCAGGTCAGGGTATGGTCGTCCTCGCATTTGGCGTCGGGATTCTGGCCCAGGATATCGACGCGCCAGAAGCCGCCGACATTGTTGACCGCCGTCCCGTCCG
This sequence comes from Brevundimonas sp., assembly GCF_019636155.1. GTDB lineage: Bacteria > Pseudomonadota > Alphaproteobacteria > Caulobacterales > Caulobacteraceae > Brevundimonas. The sequence continues at coordinate 165,771 of NZ_JAHBYB010000006.1, forward strand.
ACTTGCGGAACCGCTGTCCGGCCTGTCCCAGGCGATGGGTCGCCACGATGCGAAGGCCGGTTTCCTCGGCGAACTCGCGGGCCAGGGCCTGTGGTTCGGTCTCCGCGCCGTCGATGGCCCCGCCGGGCAGGTCGAAATAGCCGGCTTCGCCCCGATCCACCCGGACGCAGGCCAGCCGGCCGTCGCGCAGGGCCAGGCCGAACACCGCGGGGCGCAGCCGGTAAGAGTCGTGGGGGTCAGGCGGGCCGAACTGCGGGTCCATGGGCGTTCAACGCGAAAGGGCGTCTCAGAGATCGAACGCCAGGCGCGCGCGGACCCCCCGGTGCGCCGGGTCGAACTCCACCGCCGAGCGCAGGCCGCTGGCCATGGCGGCGATGATCTTGCCGCCCAGGCCGGTGCCCTTGGGCGTTCCGTCGCCGAGGCCGGGGCCGTCGTCCTCGACCGTCAGCAGGGCGCGATGGTCTCCGTCCGCCTCCAGGATCACGCGAATCTCCCCGCGCTGGCTGGGGCCATAGGCGTATTTCACGGCGTTCGTGACCAGTTCGGTGACCACGACACCCAGGGAAACCGCCTGATCGGTCGACACCGACAGCGGCTGGGCGTTCAGGGCGATGCTGGGGCCCTTGCCGTCCGGGCCCACGGACTTGCCCAGTTCGTCGATCAGTCCGGCCAGATACTCGTCCATCGCCACCCGGGCCATGTCGCCCGAGGTGTAGAGGCGACGGTGCACATGGGCCACCGCCTCGATCCGGGCCTGGGCCTCGCGCAGGGCCGAGCGCGCGCCTTCGTCGCCCAGCTGGCGCAGCTGCAGCGACATGAAGCTGGACACCAGCTGCAGCGAATTGCCCACCCGGTGATTGACCTCGCGCAGCATGGCCTCGGCCCGGTCGCGCGCCAGCCGCACCTGCTCCTGCGCTTCTGCATTGGCGCGCTCCAGCCGGCGCCGCAGGAGGGCGTCCTCCAGGGCCGATCGGAGCAGGGAGGTGAAATCCTCGGACACGTCCTTGATCACATAGTCGGCGGCTCCGGCGCGCAGGGCCGCCACGGCGATCCGCCCCTCCTGGGCCCCCGTCACATAGACCACCGCAGGCGGCTCTGGCAGGCTCAGGATTTCGGGCAGGACCTCCAGGCCCTCGCGGCCGGGCATGTAATGGTCCAGGGCGCAGATGTCGAAATCGCCGTGACGCAGGAGGTCCAGGCCCTCGTCGCCGTTCGGCGCGCAGGTCACGTCATAGCCGTGGCGGCACAATTCCTTTTCAACCAGGCGCGACAGCGCCCGGTCGTCATCGATGTAGAGCAGCCGGATGGGAGTGTCGTTCAAGCCCGCTTCCGATCTCAGTCGATATCCGGCGCCTGCATCACCGACAGGAACAGGCCCAGTTGGCGAATGGCGTCGGCGAAGGATTCATAGTCCACGGGCTTGGTGATGTAGACGTTGCAGCCCAGGTCATAGCAGCGCTGAATCTCGACCTTGTCGTCCGTGGTGGTCAGGACCACCACCGGCGCGCGCTTCAGGCGATCATCGGACTTCACCTTCTCCAGGATGTCCGTGCCCGACATGTCCGGCAGGTTCAGGTCCAGCAGGATCAGCAGCGGCCCGTTGGCCAGGATCTCCTCGCTGAACAGATAGTCCAGGGCCGAGCCGCCATCGTCGAAATGCCGGATCTCGTTGGCGATGTTGGCGCGGCGGATGTTCTTCTCGATCAGCTTGGCGTGACCGTGGTCATCCTCGACCATGATGATCTTGACGGCGGTGCTCATAGTCGGTCTCCCGCCTCGTGGGCGATCAGGCGTTTGGGAAATTTCATCACGAAAGTAGAGCCTTGACCGAGTTCGGACTCGATTTCAATGTCTCCGCCAAGGCGCCTTACGCTATTGCGGACGAAAGCCAGGCCCAGGCCTTCGCCCGGTCGATCCTGACGGCCTGAACGGCGGAACAGTTCGAACACCCGCTCATGATCCTTGGGCGCGATGCCACGACCGTTGTCCGACAGGCGGAATTCGACCCGGCCGTCACCCGTGTCCCGCCCGGACGCCACGATCCGACCCGGCCGGTCCGGGTCCAGATACTTGACCGCATTGTCGATCAGATTGCCGAAGATCTGCTCGACCGACAGACGATCACTTTCAAACCAGGGCAGGCGCTCCACGGTGATGGCGGCGTCGGCGGCGTCGGTCTGATGGCGCACGCTGTCGGCGATGGCCTGGACGAGGTCGGTCATCTCAAGCGGTTCGGGCGCCAGGTTTCGGCGGCCTTCGCGCGAGAGTTTGAGGATGGCGTTGATCAGCCGGTCCATCTTGGCCGTCGAGGCGCGGATGAAGCCGATGGCTTCGGGCACGTCTTCGCGGACGGCGGTGACCGCCTCGGCGTCCAGCAGTTTGGGCGACTTGGTTTCGATGGTCTGGACCTGCCGTTCCAGCACCTTGCCCACCTGATCCAGCTCGGAGGTGTAGCCCATCACGTTCACCAGGGGCGCGCGCAGGTCGTGGCTGACGATATAGGCGAAGCGCTGGATTTCCTCATTGGCGCGGGTCAGGGCGGCGGTGCGGTCGCGCACCTTGTCTTCCAGCCCCTGGTTCGCACGATCCAGAGCGTCCCGGCCGGCTTGAATCTCAAGAACATAGCGGCGGACCATCCAGCCGGAGATGCCCGCCAGCACTAGGATCAGTATCCCGGCGGCCGAGTTGACGACCACGGTCACGGTCGAGGCCCATTCCGAACGGCGACGCGCGAACTGAAGACGGGTCTCCTGGATTTCATCGATCGCCTGCACCTCCGACCGCAGTCGATCCATGGCCCGCTTGCCCTCGCCGGACCGGACCAGTTGCATGGCCTCGCCGATGCGGCCCGCGGACGCCAGAGCCAGGCTGCGTTCCAGTTCGGCCATCTTGTCTTCGGCCAACTGGTCGACAAGGGCGGCGCGCACCGCCATGTCGGGCTCGACGTCCATCAGACTGTGCAGCCGCTCCAACTGTTCCGGCAGAACGGCCCGGGCCTCATTGAAGGGCGCCAGATACTGAGGCTGGGCCGCCAGCAGAAATCCCCGCTGGCTGGTCTCGGCGTTGAGGACGGACACCAGGACGTTCCTGGCGGCGCGGCGCGACTGCTGCAGTTGTTCAACGCGGCTGTTGAACTCCACCGTGCGGCGGATCATCACGAAGGTCGCGGCGTTGATGACCAGCAACAGGACGATGGCGATCGACAGCAGGCCGACCACTGATCGGCTCAGCGTCGGTGTGCGCAGGAAGCGCATGGCGCCCTGCCAATGATCGCGGATCGCGCCCCTCATCGTGTCCAGCTTTACGCGTATCGAGACGCCCCGCCAACACGCAACAGGAGAACAAACTCCGCATTATCCATATCTTGCGTTAGGCTGGCCGCTTGAGGTGCGGCGTCAGGGCAGGTGGAGGTCGAGATGGTCTGGTGGTGGTGGCTCCTTCCCGCGGTCGTGGGCGGCTTGGGACTTGTGGTCCTGCTGTCCGGCCTGACGGGGCTGTTCCGGGGTCGCATCCTGGGCGGCCTGTTCGGCTCGGCCCTGGGCGGGGCGGCGGTCTTCGCCGGCGCCGTGGCGGCCCTGGCCGGGCTGAATCTCCAGACCTATGGCCGCCTGACCTATGAAAGGCCGGTGGCCACCCTGCAGGTGAAGCAGCTGGGGCCCCAGTATTTCGAGGCCACGGTGATCCAGCCCGCCATGGGCGAGGCGCGCCCCGCGACCACCGCCGTCTATCCGCTGCACGGCGACGAATGGCGGATCGAGGCCCAGGTCCTGAAATGGAAGCCCTGGGCCAATGTCCTGGGGCTGGATTCCCAGTATCGGCTGGACCGGCTGTCGGGCCGCTACCAGTCCATCGAGCAGGAGATCAATGCGACCCGCAGCGTCCATTCCCTGCGTCCGGTCGAAGAGGTCGGCCCCCTGCCCTGGCGGATCGACGTCTGGGACGCGGCGCGCAAATATCGCCGCTGGGTCGATCCGGTGGACACCCTCTACGGCGGCGCCGCCTATATGCCGATGGCCGACGGCGCCCGGTATGAGGTCTGGCTGACCCAGTCCGGCCTGATCGCCCGCCCCGCCAACGATCAGGCCCGCAACGCCTCGGCCGGCGGCTGGACGCGGGTGGATTAGGTCGGCTTCCGAAGGCCCCCCTCGCCAGCATTCGGACGAAACCCCAGCAGACGCAGGGCGCGGGTGAGGCCGCCGGCGACGACCGAGGCGTGATCCTCGTCTTCCAGCACCGCCAGGCGCACCGCGTCAGGGCCCAGAACGGCGCCGAGGGTCCGGTGCAGGTCCCGGGTCGCATCGACCATGCGGCGGGCGGCGCGGCGGGGATCGTCCGTCGCCTCGACCTGCTCCTTTTGCCCGACCGCCAGCAGCACCCGCGCCGCGCCCGGCTTCAGCGCCGACAGGCCGTGTTCCAGCCGGCCGGGGTCCCACCAGATCGACGGGCTCAGGGCCGCATGGGCGGCGAACAGGCCGGGCCGCTCGGCCAGGGTCAGCAGGGTGAAATAGCCCGCCAGCGAATGGCCCAGCAGCAGCCGGCGTGCGGGATCGACAGGCGCGGCGGCAGCGGCCAGGGGCAGGACCTGATCGGCCAGGACCTTCAGGAAGTCGCCGCCCCCGCCCGTCTTATGCGGCCCCTGATCACCGTCGGACACAGGCGGGCCGGGGGTGAAGTCCCGATGGCGTTGGGCCATGTCATAAAGGTCCACGTCCGCCGGGCCGACCCCGAGAACCACCGTGGGCGTCACGCCGGTGACCTCTGGCCGCAGGCTCAGCCGCCGCTCTGTCTCGGCCGCCGTGGCGAACAGGGCCGGGCCATCCAGCACCACCATCAGGGGATAGCCCCCCGGGGGCGGCGGCTGGTCGGGGATCGACAGGGCGAGGTCATAGTCATGGCCATTCCCGCCCTTCAGGACGCATCGACGCGCGCGCGGCAGGCGGAAGGGCGTCCAGGGCGTTTCATGCGACGACAGGGCCATGATGCAGCGTAGCAGCGCCGGGACGGCTCGTGTATTGCGATGAGTTCTCAAAAACGCGCGAGTTCCGATTGTCCGCCCTGCCCGCCGCCTCCGATCCCGATGTCCTGAGCGCCTATCGACGCCTGACCGGCCGCCGGATCCTGATCGTGGCCGGCCTGGCCCTGCTTTGTGTCGGCGCCTTCGTGCTGGACCTGGTCACGGGGCCCTCGGCCATGACGGCCGGGCAGGTCCTTGGGGGTCTGTTCGATCCGTCCAGCCTGACCGCGCCCCAGGCCGCCATCGTCTGGCAGGTGCGCCTGCCCTATGCGGTCATGGCGGTAGTGGTCGGGGCGGCCCTGGCCCTGGCGGGGGCCGAGATGCAGACGACCCTGAACAACGCCCTGGCCAGTCCCTTCACCCTGGGGGTGTCGTCGGCGGCCTCGTTCGGGGCGGCCCTGGCCATCGTCTTCGGCGCCGGACTGCCGTTCGTGGCGCGCGACTGGCTGATCCCGCTGAACGCCTTCCTGTTCGCCTTCGGCTCGGTGCTGCTGCTTCAGGCCATGGCGCGGGCGCGGGGCGCGGGGGTCGAGACGGTGGTGCTGTTCGGCATCGCCCTGGTCTTCGCCTTCAACGCCCTGGTGGCCCTGACCCAGTTCGTGGCCTCGCAGGAAGCCCTGCAGCAGCTGGTGTTCTGGAGCATGGGGTCCCTGTCGCGCGCCACCTGGGCCAATGTCGGGGTGGCGGCCCTGACCCTGGCCCTGGTCACGCCCTTCTCACTGGCCGCGTCGCGCGGCCTGACGGCCCTGCGTCTGGGCGAGGACCGGGCGCGCAGTTTCGGGGTGGACGTGGCGCGGCTGCGCTTCGCCTCCCTCCTGCGGGTCAGCATACTGGCGGGGGTTTCGGTGGCCTTCGTCGGGACCATCGGCTTCATCGGCCTGGTCGGGCCGCACATCGCCCGGCTGCTGCTGGGCGAGGATCATCGCTTCCTGCTGCCGGCCAGCCTGCTGACGGGCTCGCTGATCCTGTCGCTGTCCTCGGCCGCCTCCAAGGCCCTGGCGCCGGGCCAGACCCTGCCCATCGGGGTGGTCACGGCGGTGGTCGGGGTGCCGGTCTTCCTGCTGCTGATCTTCCGCAACGGCGCCCGGTCATGAGCGAGGGTCTGAGGGTCACCGGCCTGTCGGCCGGTTATCAGGGGCGGCTGGTGCTGCGCGACCTTTCGCTGGAGGAGGCCGTTCCCGGCCAGGTCGTGTCCCTGATCGGGCCCAATGCGGCGGGCAAGAGCACCCTGCTGCGCGCCCTGGCCAGCCTGTTGCCCGCGCGCGGGTCGGTGACCCTGGGGCCGCGCGAACTGACCGACCTGTCCCTGGCCGAGCGGGCGCGGTGGGTCACCTATATGCCCCAGACCCTGCCCCAGGGGGTGGCCCTGACGGTGCTGGAGACCCTGGTCAGCGCTCTGCGGGCCTCACCGGTCCAGGACGCCGACGCCGGCGATGACGCCGACCGGGCCCTGGCGGTGCTGGAGCGGCTGGACCTAGCCGCGCTGGCGATGCGTCGGCTGGACCAGCTGTCGGGCGGACAGAAGCAGCTGGTCTCACTGGCCCAGGCCCTGGTGCGGGGACCGCGGGTCCTGCTGCTGGACGAACCCACCAGCGCCCTGGACCTGAGACACCAGCTTCAGGTTCTGAAGGCCGTGCGCGAACTGGCGCGTGAGCGCGGGATGATCGTGATCATGGTGCTGCACGACCTGCACGCCGCGGCCCGCGCCTCGGACCGGGTCGTGGTGCTGTCGGACGGCGCCGTCGCGGCCGACGGAACGCCGGTCCAGGCCATCACCCCGGCGATCCTGGCCCAGGTCTATCAGGTGCGGGCGCGGGTCGAACCCTGCGCCCAGGGGTCTTTGCAGGTCATCGTCGACGACGTGCTGTGACGCCTCAGCCCTCCATCGGGCCCCAGGCGAAGACCAGTTCGCCCTCGCGGTGGGCGAAACGCTGGATATGCCGCTCGATGATGTCCTGAAGCTGGGGCAGGGCCTCGTCCGCGCCGATGGCCCTGACATCCAGGATGGCGTCGGTCGCCTTGAGCCCGCAGGCGCGGCCGTCGCCGAAGTCGATATGGCCTTCGGCGGCGTTGAAGACGACCCGGAATTTGTGGCCCCAGTGCTTGCACAGCTGCTGCAGATAACGGGCGGCGTGGGTGGTGGGGACCTGGGCGCGGGCGATGCTCATGACGGCGTCTCTCTGAAACAGGAACGGCCCGGTCGCCTTGCGGCGCCGGGCCGTTCGGCGCGTTCCTGTGGGGAGGAGGATCAGGAACGACCTGGGGCCTGCCTCAGGGCAGGATGACGGTGACGGTGTCGCCGGCCGGATCTTCCGGCGTCGGCGTGCCGGCCGGGGCGTTACGCGGCAGGCCGCGGGCCTTGTTGGTCACATAGACCCGGTTGGTGGCCCGATCGATGGCGATGGTCTGGGGGAAGGTGCCGGTCTGCAGATTGGCCAGGACCGCATAGTCGGCGCCATCCACGACCGTGACCGTGCCCGCCTGGCGGTTGGCCACATAGACCTGGTTCACCGCCGGGTTGAAGGCCACGCTCAGGGCGCCTTCGCCGGTCGGCACCTTCTGCACCACCGCGCCGTCGGCGGCGTTCAGCACGGTCAGGTCGCCAGAGCCCTGGCTGGCGACGAACAGGCGGCCGCCCTCGGCGTCATAGGCGACATTGGTCGGACGCTCGCTGCCGGTCGGGAAGCGGCCGGTCACCTGGTCGGTCGACAGGTCGATCACGGCGACGTCGTTGGACGACATGCCGGTGACGAACAGCCGGTTGCCCGCCGTGTCCAGCGCGGCGCCGGTCAGGCCGCCGACCGGGACGGCGATCTTGCGCTCCAGGATGTTGGTCGCCCCGTCGATGACCCAGACCTCATTCTGGCGGCTGGTGTCGCCAGCCTCTCCGCCGACGATGGTGACGTAGATCTTGTTGCGCTGCTCATCGACCACCGCCTCGCGGACGTGGGCGCTGTCGTTGTCCCCGTCCTTGACGTGGGCGACAACCTGGCCGGTCGCCAGGTTGACCACCCCGACCGAGCCGGAGCGGGTGGCGGTGCCGTACAGCATCTGGGTGCGGCTGTTCAGGCCCAGGCCGTACAGGGGGTCGTCCGAGACATCCACGCCCTCCTCGGCCGCCAGGGTGGCGCCGTCCAGACGAGCGACGCGGGCGGCCGTCTCGCCGCGCGGACCGACGGCGGCGACATAGATGTCGTTGTCGGCCGGATTGAAGACGATCTCATAGACGCCGCCCGGCGCGACCTTGACCGACCGTTCCACGGTCGGTTCGGCCTGGGCGGCCGAGGCGACCAGCATCAGGGTGGCGGCGGCGGGGAGGAAGATGCGGTTCATGCTCAGGCTCCTTGGGAAGCGGTCGCGCCGGCCGGTCCGGCCAGGTCAACCCAGTAGTCGCCGCGATAGGGGACGGCGAGGAATCGGGTGTTGATCTCGTTCAGGGTGGCGCGCGGATCGATGTCGCCGAACAGGTCGGGATGAATCCAGCGGGCCAGGACTTCGGTCGCCACGATGTCGATGGGCGAATTGATCAGCTGGTGCGACAGGCCATGGGTGCGGCCGTCGCGCACCGCGCTGAGATGGGCGATGCCACGGCGGGCGGCGACCCGGCGCAGCGAGGCGCGCGCCTGTTCGGTCGTGAACTGCGGCCCGACCACGAAGCCCCCGGCCTTTTCCAGATGGGGACCGCCGGTGGCGATATAGACGTCCGGATCGCGGTCGATGACATATTCCAGGTTCAGCTTGCCCGAGGCGGCGGTCAGCACGTCCGCCCCGATGTTCCGGCCGCCGACGAAGGCGATGTAGTCGCCGACATTGCCCCGGCCCGGAGAGTTGCAGCAGTCCGGACCGTTGCCGGCGTGAGCCTCCAGGAAGACGGTCGGGCGGCGGTCCTGCGGAATGTCGGCGACCCGGTCGGAAATCCGCTTCAGCCGCTCGGCGCGGAAGGCGTTATAGGCCTGGGCCTGGCTCTCGCGGCCGGTCAGGCGGCCCAGCAGTTCCAGGCTGCGGGCCTGATTCTGGAACGGATGGGTGAAGAAGTCGATGAAGGCGACCTTCACCCCCGCGGCTTCCAGCTGCGACACCTGGGCGTCGGTCGGCCCCGAGCCCAGGGACACCACCGCCACCTGAGGGCCCGCCGCCAGCACCGCCTCGACATCGAAGTCGGCGGCGGAACTGGGCGTCTTGGGCAGGGTGGCCAGGGCAGGGAATTTCTGCACGAAGGCGGTGTAGATTTCGGGGCTGATCCGGTTCACGTCGCCCGACCAGGCGGCCAGGACGCTGACCGGATCGGGATGGATCAGGGCCAGGCCGATCAGATAGCGACCGTCGTCGATCGACAGCTTGCCCACCGGGGCGGCAATGCTCAGAACGCGGCCTCGCACGTCGGTCAGGGCGCCCGTGCCCTCGGGCGCGGCCCGTTCGCCGCAGCCGACGACGAGCAGGGTCAGGCCTGCACCGCCGAAACCCAGCAGGCTGCGTCTCCGGACGTTCACCCTTAGAACTCCAGGTTCGCGCCGACCCAGAAGCGACGGCCGTCGCCCTGCTGGTCGTAGGTGGCGACGTCCAGGACCTTGTCCGTCAGGTTATAGACGCCGGCCTTCAGACTGACGTTCTGGCGCACCCGCCAGTTCGCCCCGATATCGACCAGGGTGTAGTCGGGATAGCGTCGGCCCACCTGACGCGGGCCCTCCAGCACCGGCTGGCCGTTCGTGCCGACGCGCAGACCGGCGTTGATCTCCTCTCCGCGATAGGTGACCGAGCCCCACAGACCCAGGGTCTCGGTCAGGGCGTAGTCGACGCGGGCATTGGCCATGTGGCGCGGAGTCCGGCCCAGGGGCTGACCGGCATAAAGACCGCCGCGCTGCTCGGAATCGGTAAAGGTGTAGTTGGCCTTCAGCCTCAGCGTCTCGGTGGCGTCCCAGGCGCCGCCCAACTCCACCCCCTGGATACGGGCGTCGCTGACGTTGTACCAATAATAGAGCTGATACAGAGGATCGACCGACCAGCGCAGGACTTCGCCCGGCACGTCGCAGACGCCGTTATTGTTGACGTCGGGACCGCAAGCCCGATCGGAATCGATCTTGTCGGTGAAGTCGGTGCGGAACACGGTGGCGTTCAGCGACAGGGTCGGCGAGGGACGCCACAGGACGTTGATCTCATAGTTGGTGCTGGTCTCGGGCTTCAGGTTCGGGTCGCCGATGATGACGCCGCACAGACCCGCGCCATAGTTGCAGTTGGCGCCGCCGGTCTCGTAGGCGTAGCCCTCTGCCACGGCGCGCAGTTCCGGCGCCTTGAAGCCGGTCGAGACCCCGCCCTTGAGGGTCAGGGCGTCGCTGGCGCTCCAGACCAGATAGGCGCGCGGGCTCCAGTGGTTGCCGTAGCGTTCGTGGTCGTCCCAGCGCAGGCCCAGCGTCAGGGCCAGGTCGTCGGTCAGGCTGATCTCGTCCTCCGCGAACAGGGCGCGCTGCCAGACCCCGAAGGTCTTGGCGACATTGGTGCGGTCGCCCGGATTGACGTCGACCAGGCTGCTGTCGAGGAACTGGCCCCCGAAGACCAGGTTGTGGTCGCCCAGGGCCGTGCCCTCCAGCGGGACGTTGAACAGGGCGTCATAGACGGTGTTGGTGATCTCGGGCGCGCGCAGACCCAGAACCAGCGTTCCGGTGGTGTCAGCAGTCCAGGTCTCGCGCTGGGCTTCCTCGCGCATGACCGAAAGGGCGCTGGTCCCCCAGTTCCAGTTGCCGTTCCAGGCCAGGGAGACGCTGTCTCGGCTGTGGTCGTTGCGGACGCTGCGGCCGGTCGGGGCGACGGTCAGACCCGCCGACGAGGAGCGTTCGATGCGGGCAGTGTCGGCCGTCAGCATGATTTCGTGATCGGCGTTCGGCGTCCAGGACAGGCGGCCGGTCAGATTGTATTCGTCCGACCCCATCGAGCCCGTGCTCGAAGGTCCGTTGTAGATGTCGTCCTCGTCGCGCTGGAAAGTGCGGCCCCAGAATTGCAGGCCCAGGGTCTCCGACACGATCGGGCCGCCGAGGTAGAACTGACCCTGAGACCAGTCGCCGCTATCGCCGTTCTCCTGGCTGACATAGTCGGCGCCGATCAAGCCGCCCCAACGCAGGGGGACCTTCTTCGTGATGATGTTGATCACTCCGCCCAGGGCGTCCGAGCCGTACAGCGACGACATCGGGCCGCGCACGACCTCGATCCGCTCGATGGCACCGACCGGGGGCATGAAGCTCTGTTCCAGACCGCCGTTGCCGTTGACGCGCGCCTCGCGCGTCGACTGACGACGACCGTCCACCAGGGTCAGGGTGTAGGCGCCCGGCAGACCCCGGATCAGGATGTCCTGGAAGTTCGAGCCGCCGCTGACGGATACGCCCTCCACATCCCGCACGGCGTCGAACAGATCGACATAGGCCCGGTTCTCTAGCTGTTCGGACGTCACCACCGAGATGGAGGCCGGCGCACGCTCAACGGTCTGGGCGCGGGTGGAGGCGGTGACGACGATGTCGTCCAGCCGGCTGGCCTCGTCCTGGGCCGGCGCCTGCTGCGCCAGGGCCGGGGTCGCCATCAGGCAGGCCCCCGCCATCAGGACGGTGCGGAAAGAGTATCGGAAGGCAGCCATGGATCGCCCCTGTGAGTAGGTGGCGTGGCTGTATTGCGATTGTCTCGCAATAGCAAGTGCGACACGATGGCTGGGGCGTCATGTGCCCGTCCCGCACGATCACGGGGTCGCCAAGGGCGCGACCGGCGTGACCCTCACGGGCGTCCGCAGTCTCCGGCGGTCGTCGCCGCGCCCGAAGGTTTGGCCCCGCCCCTAGCGCGGCGGCAGGCCCGCCTCGACCAGCAGGGTGTCGAAGGCCTGGTTGGAGTTGTCGAAGGCCCGGCCGGGGGCGTCGGCGAGGCCGCTCAGGACGGCCGGCAGGTCTTCCTCCGTGGCCGGGCGGCTTTCGGTCTCGACGCAGAAGGCGCGGCGGAAACGGCCGCCGCCGGCGACGATGACCTGGCCGTTCAGATCGCAGGCCTCGCTGGCCAGCCAGGCGATCAGGGGCGCCACCTTCTCGGGCCGGAACAGGGCGGCGACATCGGGGCGCATGTGGTCGGCCGTCATCTGGGAGGCGGCGTAGGGCGACACGCTGTTGGCCCGTACGCCGTGACGCGCCCCTTCGGCGGCCAGGGTTCGGGTCAGGGTCTCCACCGCGGCCTTGGACGCCCCATAGGCCGCCAGGCCGTGCTGGCCATAGCGGCCGGCGCTGGACGTGGTGGTGATGATGCGGCCGTATCCCGCCTGCCGGAACACCGGCCAGGCCGCATGCAGCAGGTTCAGCGTGCCCAGGAAGCCGACGTCGAAAATGGCGCGGAAATCTTCCAGGCTGGTGCGCGAGAAGCCGCTGGCCTGGGGCGAGGCGGCGTTGGCCACCACGATGTCCAGCCGGCCGAACGTTTCCAGCGCCGCCTCCACCATGCCCTGACCGGACCCCGGCGCCTCGACCGAGCCGTAGTTCTCGATGGCCCGGCCGCCCGCCTGGCGGATCGCCTCGGCCGTTCGCCAGGCCGAGGTGTCGGCGTCCGGCTGGCCGGGATGGCGGCGATTGTTGACCACCACGGCCGCGCCGCGCCGCGCCAGGTCCAGGGCGTAGGCGCGCCCCAGCCCATTGCCCGCGCCGGTGACGATGGCGACCCGTCCGGAAAGGTCGATCATCGGGACGCCCCCGGGGGCGCGAACAGGCGCGGGAACATGCGCGGCACCCGCCGGGCGTAGTCGTCATAGTCGGGCCGGGTCTTGCGCATGTGGCGCTCATTGCCCGGCGCGGCCGATCCATAGCCCATGAACCAGTAGACATAGGCCGGGCTGAACAGGGTGACCCAGCCCCACGGATGGGCCAGGGCGAAGGCGTAGTGGGCGGCCCACATGACCGATTCCCCGAAATAGTTGGGATGGCGCGTGCGGCTCCACAGACCGGCCTGCATCAGCTTGCCGCGATTGGCCGGATCCTTCTTGAACTGTTTCAGCTGCCAGTCGCCGACGGCCTGGAAGGCGAAGCCGACCAGCCACACGACGGCCCCCACGGCCGAGAGCCAGGTCAGGGCGCCGCCCGGCGCGGCCATGGCGAAGACCAGGGCGGCGGTCCAGAACCAGACGATGGCGCCCTGCAGGGCATAGACGGCGAAGAAGCTCCAGACGAACCAGCGGTCGCCGTATCGGCGGCGCAGGCTGGCATAGGGTTCCTGCTCCACCTTCAAGTTGGTGCGCACGGCATGGGAGACCAGCCGCAGAGCCCAGACGGCCACCAGGGCGAACAGCAGCAGGGCATGCAGGCTGAACCCCGAACCGGACCGGAACAGGCCGTAGGCGGCGACCCCCAGGCTCATCAGGGGATAGGCGATGTCCATATAGCTGTGGTTGCGGCAGATCGTGCCGACGCCCCAGGCCAGAAGGGCCAGGACCAGCAGAACGCCTCCGCATTCGACGAACAGTTGAACCGCGCCGGTCAGGGCCGGCAGATCGATGGCGCCCTGTTTCAGCGCGGCGTAGAGGGCCACCACGGCGACCAGCAGGGCGATATGGACGTGGTGCCATCGCCTGGCCCGGAAATCGGCCGGGATGGCGGCCAGCCATAGCACCGCCAAGGCCCCCGCCACGATGATCGCCACCCACATGCGCCGCCCCTCCGATAACTATTCCTATCGAAGCTACTACGATCTATCGGGCGCCATCAACCTTGGATCACGATTTCCCACAGCATCCCGCTACAGAACTAACCCGGCTCAACTCCAGGGCATCCGGGCGGGCGTCACGTCGGCGTACTGGACCGGCTGGCTGCAGTGGCGGCAGCGGACGACCGACTGCAGCCGGCGCCCGCAGGTCCGGTGCGTCAGGATCAGCGGCTCACGACCCGAGCCGTAGATATAGCGGTCGCCCCAGTGCATCAGCTGGGCCGTGACCGGAAAGATGGCCCGCGCCGAAGCCGAAGGACTGTAGCGATAGCGGTCCGGTCGCTCTTGATAGAGCTGGGTGTAGGCCAGGCCCAGAAGCTGGAATTTGCGCAGCCGGTCCGAGAGGATGGCGGGATGCAGCCCCGTATGGGCCTCAATCTCGTCGAAGCGCCGGCAACCCAGGAAGAAGGCGGCCAGAACCTGGGCCGCCCGACGGTCGCCCATCACCTGCAGGAACAGGGACTGACGCCCCTCCCCCTCCTGGGCGATCTCGGCCCCGGCGCGCGAGTTGCGGAAACGGCGGGCGGGCGCCGCCGGCTCGAACCCCTCGCCCGGACCGGGGATATAGCTGACGTTGGACAGGACCACGTCCTCGTCGCAGTTGCCGCACACCGACCGCGACCGCAGCGGCTGGCCGCATTTGTGGATCCACAGGGGCTGGCGCGTATGATCGGGGTTGTCCCACACCAGCCGCCATTCGTCGCCGGCCGCGAAGATCGGGAACAGGCCGATGCCCTTCGCCGTCAACTGATAGCCCCCGCCACGTCCGCCGCCAGGGCTTTTCTCGACACAGCCGGCCTCGATCAGCTGGCCCAGGCGCTTGCTCAGGGTCGAGGGCGAGACCCCCAGCCCCTCGGTCAGATCACTCCACCCATGCACGCCCGCGAACAGGGCCTCGATCAGCATCAGCATCCAGTGATCGCCGATGATGTCGAACGTCGCCAGCACGGAACTGCGCCGCGACATCGGTTCCTGCGTCATCTCTTCCCCCTGCCGAACGCCCTTCTTAGACGATGGACATCGGGCGGGGCCATGCGGGATGTCAGGCTTGTGACCCGACCTTGCGGATCCGACGGTCGAGGAAATCCAGGACGATGGCGTCGAACGCCTCGGGCGCCTCGGCCCAGCCGAAATGGCCGACGTCCCGCATGCAGACGAATTCCCCGCCGATCTTGCCGGCCAGCTTCTCCATCACGGCGGGGGGCGCGGCGCCCAGATCGTGTGCGCCGGCGATGCAGATGACAGGACGGGTCGCCATCTTCGGCAGGATGTCGCGGCCGTCGAAGCGGGTGATGGCCTCGATCGCCGCGCGGAAGGTCTCTTCGCGCATCCGAGACACCACCTCGATCAGCAGGTCGATGGCCGGATGGTCGGCGCCCGGCTTCATCATCGAACGCAGCATCCGCGGCGCGTATTCGGGAATCGTCTGGCCCGCGTCCAGCGGCGCCACCCGCTCGCGCACGAAGGCTTGCTGCCATTCGCCGTCCGAGCGGCCGAAGGCGGCGCTGGTGGCCGACAGGATCAGGCCGTCGATCCGATCGGTGCGATAGTCGAAGGCGCGCTGGGCGATCATGCCGCCCATGCTGTGGCCCAGGATGACATTGCGCTGCGTCCCCTGGGCGTCGATCAGCGCGGCCAGGGCGCGGGCGGCGCCCTCGACGCTGAAATCCTGAGGCATGGGACTGAAGCCATAGCCGGGCGCATCCCAGGCGACCACGCGATAGCCGGCGCCGGCCAGGGTCTCGATCTGGTTGCGCCAGTAGTCCTTTGCTCCGAAGGCGCCGTGAAGCAGGAAGACCGTGATGTCTCCGTCGCCGGTGACGCTGTAGTCGGGCAGTCGATGGGTCATGATCTAAGCTCTCTGTTCGGCCAGGGTGCGGGCGGCGCCTCAGAGGGCGCAGCGCTCCACGATCAGGGCCCCGCCGATGCCCGCCGCGCCGGATATGGCGATCAGGCCCAGGGTCTGGTCGCGGCGTTCCAGTTCATCGACGATCGCGCCCAGCAGGTTGACGCCGGTGGCCCCCATGGCGTGGCCCATGGCGATGCCGCCGCCGTTGACGTTCATCTTTTCGGGCGGGATGCCCAGGTCGCGCTGGACCTTCAGCATGACCCCGGCGAAGCCCTCATTGGCTTCCCAAAGGTCGATGTCGGCGGCGGTCAGACCGGCGCGCCGCAGGGCCGTCTGAGCCGCCTCTATGGCCCCCGTCAGGCCCAGGACCGCCGGTCCGCGCGTGCTGGCCCAGGCGCGTATGCGGGCCCGGACGCCCCGGCCCAGCCGCCGCGCGCCCTCCTCGCTGGCCAGCAGGGTCAGGGCCGCGCCGTCCACCATGGCCGGTGCGGCGCCGGCGTGGTGGATATGGGCGACATCGCCAAGGTGGGGGACATCCTGGCGCATCCGGTCCAGGAAGCGGGCCGACCGTTCCGGATCGTTCAGCGGTTTCAAACCGGCCATGGCTTCGGTCGAGGCGTCGGGCCGGATCGCCTCGTCGCGATCCAGCAGCACGGCGCCATCCGCGCCGTGGATGGCGATGATGGACCGGACGAAACGCCCCTGCGCCGTCGCCGCGGCCGCCTTTTGATGAGAGGCGACCGCATAGGCGTCGATGTCCTGGCGGGTGAAACCCTCCATCGCCGCGATGGCGTCGGCTATGATCGGATTGGGTATGAAGGGCGCCGTTCGCATGACCTCCCGGTCGGTGGTCAGCGGCCCGTTGTCCGAGGCCATGGGCACGCGCGACATGCATTCGACCCCGCCCGCGACATACAGGTCGCCGACCCCGGCCATGATCTTGGCGGCCACATCGGCGCAGGCCGTCAGGCCCGAGGTGCAGAAGCTGTTGACCGTGAAGGCCGACCCGCGAACGCCCCAGCCGGCGTGCAGGGCCGAGGTCTGGGCGATGTTGCCGCCCTGCTCGCCCGTCTGGGTGACGCAGCCCAGGACGATCTCCTCGACATCGCCGGGGTCGACGCCGGTGCGATCGCCCAGGGCCCCATACAACTGACCCAGTATGTCGAGCGGCCGCAGGCTGTTCAGGCCGCCGCCCTCGCGCCCCTTGCCGCGCGGCGCGCGAATGGCGTCGATGACATAGGCGGTCATCAGGCGGCCAGCGCCTTGGCGGCGCGCCCCTTGCGGATATCCTCGCCACGGCCCCAGTAGGCATGCGACCCGCCGGGAACGCGCTGGGGCAGTTGCACCCGGGCCAGGGGGCCGGCCGAAACATCGCGAGCGTCCCAGATATAGACCTCGGACTCCTTCGCATCCGAGACATAGGCGACCAGATAGCCGTCGTCCTCGGCCTTGGCGTCGGCGCTGGGGGCGAAGACCGGCTGGCCCATGAATTTCCCGGCCGGCAGGCGATAGGCGCCGACCTCGGTCATGCGCTCATAGTCGAACTTCTGGACGCCGCTGGCCAGGAAGAAGGGCTCGTCGGCCACATGGGTGTTGAACGAAAATCGGTTCTTGCGCCCCAGATAGCGGTTGTTGATGCCCGGCATCTCCATGCAGGCGTCATCGACCTCGCGCTCGGAACAGGCGCCGGTGCGCAGGTTGAAGCGGTATTCCACCAGGCGGGGCTGGGTGTAGGTGAAGGACAGGAAATAGTTGGGCGTCTTCACCCGCGGCGTGTCCATCGGGACATGCGGCACCGGCTCCAGCTGGCGATAGCCGAAGGCGACGATCTCGTCTCCGTCCTCCCAGGCGTTGACGGTGTGCAGCATGTAGCCCGGCACGCCTTCGAACCAGCGGATCTGGTCGCCGGAACCATAACGCGGAATGACGCCATAGCGGCTGGGCAGGTCGCGATTGAAGGTCAGCTTCTTCTTGCGCAGCTTCAACAGCTCGGGATCCCAGTAAAGCGGGAAATCGTGGACGATGGTGTAGTTCTCGGTGATCCAGCAATCATGCGGCAACCGCGGCCCGGGCAGGGCGATCTCGGTGACGTGCTTCAGCTGGTTGTCCGCGCCGACGACGCCGTATTCCATGAAGGGGGCGCTGTTGAAGCTGTAGTTGAAGAAGATCAGTTCGCCGGTGTTTTCATCGACCTTGGAATGGGCCGACACCCCCTTGGTCCATTGGCCGCCGAAACTGTCCGGCCCCAGGGTGGCCAGGGTGTCCGCGTCCAGCCGATAGGGCTGGCCGCAGCGCGAGAACATGGTCTTGAACTCGCCGTTGTGCAGGACGACGTCGGTGCCGGCGTTGTTCTTCAGCCCCTCCTCGGCCTCGAACCCGTCGCGCAGGCCAGGATAGAGGCCGCGCCCGGCCTCCAGCTCGTTCAGCAGGCCGGCCGTCAGCACCATCCGGTTCCGATACACGGCCATGCCGTTCTCGAAGGTCGTGGCGTGAATCATCGAGTCGCCGTCGAACCAGTGATAGCGGCCGCTGGCGGGCGGAAGGATCGGGTTGTGCCCGTTGCGGATGTAGCAGCCGTCCAGATCGCGCGGTATCTCGCCGATCACGGTCATGTCCCAGGCGGTGATTTCCTTATCGACAGGTGCGAAAACCCCGTCGAGATAATCGTTCCCCTCCTCGAAAATCTTTATAGGCAGGGTGTTCTCTACGACGACCTTCGTCATTTGAGGCCTTTCCATGGGCCAAGCTTGGCCATCTACTTCAATAACGATAGTCGCGACGCCGCCTGGCCGTGTCAAGCGCCGGGGTAGAGAATTGTCAGCCAATCGCATGAGAGGGCAGGACGCTCAGCCCCTTCAATCTCAACCACGCACCGGCGACGCAGTTTCAGGCCTGCGCCCTTCGCCTCGACCGCGACCAGGGTCTCGACAAGCCGGATGCGAGACCCTGTCGGCGTCGGAGAGACGAACCTCAGGCGGTCGTAGCCGTAGTTGAAGCCGTGTCCGACACCGACGTATTCGACGATTTCGCGCGTCATGGCCGACATCAGGCTGAGGATCAGGCCGCCATGCGCGATGGTTCCGCCCCGTTCCCGCGTGGCGCGTTCGCGATCCACATGGATCCACTGGCGGTCGCCGCTCAGCGCCGCGAAATCGTCGACCTGGGCCTGGGTAATCTCGCGCCAGGCCGAGCGCCCCAATTCGCAACCCGCCAGCCCGGGAAGCGCCGAAAACGAAACCTGCCTGATAGCCATTATGCTTCATTAGGAATATTTCACGATCTTCGCCAGGGCCCCCGCCCCCCAGCGGTACGTCTTTAACGCTCGTCTTCTATCATGTTGATATTTGGGCATACTTCCGGAGATACGATTGTGGGTTGGAGGGAGCTTTACAAGCGGTCCTTTTTGATCCTTAGTATGGCTTCTGTAACGGAAGTCGCGCATTTTGATGCGGCGTCCACATCTGCCGAACATCCGCGCTAAGTCGGATGGCGGCCTCCCAGGGAGGGACAAAGATGCGCAACCCCTATCTCGCCACCGCCTCGCTCGTCGGCCTGCTCAGCGCCGCCGCCGCGCCTGTCGCCGCCCAGACCGCCCCGGCCGATCCGCAGGCGTCGTCGGAGGCCATCCGCGTCGATGAGGTGGTGGTCACCGCACAGCGCCGGTCACAGCGGCTGCAGGATGTGCCGCTGTCGGTCTCGGCCCTGGCGGGCGAAGTCCTGGAGAGCGGCCGGGTCCAGAGCGTCGAGGACTTCCAGGGCCGGGTGCCGACCCTTGTCTACAGCGAACACAACGCCTCCGACCCGCAGATTCGCGTGCGCGGCATCGGCTCGGACTTTGACGGCGCCTCCCTGGAACGGTCGGTCGCGGTCTTCGTCGATGACGTCTATCTGGGCCGCGCCGCCGGCGGCACGACCGACCTGTTCGACCTGGATCGGGTCGAGGTTCTTCGCGGGCCGCAAGGCACCCTCTATGGCAAGAACACCGTCGGCGGGGCGATCAACTTCATCAGCGCCCGGCCTACCCATTCCCCGTATGGCCGCGCGTCCGTCACCGTCGGCAACTACGGCACGATGGAAGGCCGCGTCGTCGCCTCCGGCCCCCTGAGCGATACGGTCGCCGGGCGCATCTCCGTGGCAGCCCGCCACCATGACGGCTACAACACCAATCTGAACACCGGCAACAAGATCGACGACCTGAGCAGCGTCGCCATCCGCGGCTCTCTGAGCATCGATCTGAGCGAAGACCTGAAGTTGCTGCTCAGCGCCGACGGCTATCAGCGCGAAGGCGCGGGGGCCAGCCGGCACGCCATCAACATCGGCAACGCCGCCTTCGGCGCCGCGGCCGGACCGGATGCGCGGCACAACTACATGGTCACGGACGGACGCCAGGACAATCGCACCGGCGGCCTGTCGGCGCGGCTGGAATGGTCGCGGGAATGGGGTCAGTTGACCTCCATCACCGCCTATCGCGCCACCGAGTCGGACATCAGCCTGGATCTGGGCGGCAATCGCTTCTCGCGCGTGCCAGGAGCCGTCTCGGCGCCGTTCGGCAATAGCAACGCCATCGACGAGGCCTCGCGCCAGTTCTCGCAGGAACTGCGCCTGTCGAACACCATCGGTTCGCTGAGCTATGTGGCCGGGCTGTTCTACTTCAAGGAAGAAGTGGACCGCGTCGAAGAGACGGTCATCTTCAGCCTGGCCAACCCCGTCGACCAGGTGAACATCCAGGACGCGCACTCCACCGCC
Organism: Brevundimonas sp.; assembly: GCF_019636155.1. Lineage (GTDB taxonomy): Bacteria > Pseudomonadota > Alphaproteobacteria > Caulobacterales > Caulobacteraceae > Brevundimonas. Next base: position 186,092 of record NZ_JAHBYB010000006.1, read on the forward strand.
GCCAGCTACGCCGCCTTCGCCGACGTCAGCTATCGGTTCAGCCCCCAGTGGGAACTGTCGGTCGGCCTGCGCTGGAGCCAGGACCGCAAGACCTATGACGCCGTGATCAGCGGCAACCGCTTCCCCGGCCTGCCCTGGACCGCAGACGTCAGCCGGACCTGGGACGAGCTGACCCCGCGCGTGGCCCTGAGCTATCACATCAGCACCGACCACATGATCTACGGGACCGTGTCGCGCGGCTTCAAGAGCGGCGGCTGGGACGGCCAGCCGACCAGCCTGGCGGCGGTGAACATTCCGGTCGATCCGGAATACGTCACCAACTACGAAATCGGCTTCAAGACCGCCTGGTGGGACCGCCGCGCGGTGGTCAACGCCTCGGCCTTCTACATGGACTACACCGACCTGCAGATCTTCACCCTGACCACCCCGCCGGGGCAGCTGGTGCCGGTCAGCGCCCTGATCAATGCTGGTTCGGCCGTCAACGCGGGCGTGGAGGTGGAAGCCACCTTCCGCCTGACCCAGGACACCACCCTGGGCTTCAACTACGGCTATCTGGACACCGAGATCACCGAGGACGTCATGGTCGGGGCGATCAACGTCAACGGCAACCAGTTCTCGCGGGCGCCGAAGCACACCCTCGGGGCCAATCTGGACCACACCGTCTATCTGGGCGACAACCTGGAGATGGGGCTGCACGCCGGCTATCGCTACACCAGCGAGTATTTCTACAACGTCGAGAACGCCGCCGCCGCCTATGTGCCGGAAAGCTCGATCTGGGACGCCAGCGTGGACTTCTCGTCTCCGGCCAGCGACTGGAAGGTGTCGGTGTGGGGCAAGAACCTGACCGACGAGGAGGTGCCGATCCACATCATCCCCTCGGCCAACACCGGGTTCGCCCGCTTCGCCCCGCCCCGCACCTTCGGCGTGACCCTGTCCTGGACCTACTGACGTCTTCCGTTTCGAGTTCTCAAGGCCGCCGATGGCTGTGTTCCTGTTCCCCTCCTGCAAGCGCGCGTCGACCGAGGCCCGGTCATGATCGTCCACGATGCGGCGCGCGCCGAGGCGTTTCACGCCAAGGGCTGGTGGTTCGAAGAGACGATCAACGACCTGTTCCGGGCCAGCGTCCGACGCAATCCCGAAGGCCTGGCCCTGGCCGACGCGCCGAACCGCGAAGACTTCACCACCGGCTCTCCCCGACGTCTGACCTATGCGCAGACGGACGCCGCCGTCTCGGCCCTCGCGGGCCGGATGGCGGCGCGCGGGGTGGGCAAGGACGATGTGGTGGCGGCCCAGTTGCCGAACATCGTGGAGTCCGTGCTGGTCCTGCTGGCCTGTGCGCGGCTGGGCGCCGTCTACAGCCCCCTGCTGCCCCAGTTCGACGAGAATGAGCTGAAGCCGATCCTGGCCAATCTGCGGCCCCGGCTGTTCCTGACCGTTTCCCGCTTCAAGAAGCGCGACCTGTCCGAGGCCCCGATCCGGCTAAGCGAGGGCGGCGACTGCCAGGTCGTCGTCTTGGATCGGCTGGATGACCCCGACGCCTGGTGGGCGCCCGACGCCGAGAGCGAGACGGCCCTGGCCGAGGCCCTGGCGCAGGGACGCGCCTGCGCCGACGACGTCTTCACCGTCTGCTGGACCTCGGGCACCGAGGGCGAGCCCAAGGGGGCGATGCGGACCCACAACAACTGGCGCTGGACCGGTCAGATCATGATCGATTCCGCGGGCATGCGGCCCGACGACGTGATCCTGAACACCCGGCCGCTGGTGAACATGGCGGCCATAGGCGGCAGCGTCATGCCCTGGGTCATGGGCGGCGGCGCCCTGATCCTGCATTCGCCCATGGACGTCGGACTGGTGATCCAGCAGATCCGCGACGAGGCGGTGAACGTCACCTTCATGCCGCCGGCCTTCTTCATCTCCCTGCTTCAGGACGAGGCGCTGAGGGCCAGTGCGGATCTGTCGTCCCTGCGGGTCATGGGCACCGGGTCGGCGGCGATCCCCGGCTGGGTCATCGGCCGGATGGAGACCGAGTTCGGCGTTCAGATCATCAACTTCTTCGGCTCGAACGAGGGCATGAGCCTGCTCAGCTCGCCAGCCGACACGCCAAACCCGGAACACCGAGGGGCCTATTTCCCCCGCCTGGGCGATCCGCGTTTCGACTGGCCCGCCCTGCCCCAGTCCGTCCAGATCACCGGGCGGTTGGTCGATGTCGACAGCGGCGAGACCATCGACGAGCCCGGCCGCCCCGGCGAGCTTCGCATGTCCAGCCCCAGCATCTTCGGCGGCTATCACGGGCGGTCGGACCTGACCGCGGCCGCCTTCGACGCCGATGGCTTCCTGAAGACCGGCGACCTGTTCGAGATCGCCGGTCAGGGCGAACTGGCGCGCTATTACCGCTTCGTCGGCCGCTGCAAGGACATCATCGTTCGCGGGGGGCTGAAGATCGCCCCGGCCGAACTGGACGAACTGCTGTCGCAGCATCCCGGGATCAAGGAGGCGGCCACCTACGCCATCGCCGATCCCCGCCTGGGCGAGAAGGTGGCCGTGGCGGTGGCGCCGCATGTGCCCGGTTCAGTCAGCCTGGCCGACATCATCCAGTTTCTGAAGGACCGGCGGGTCGCGGTGTTCAAACTGCCCGAACACATGATCGAGCTGGACACCCTGCCTCGAAACGCCCTGCAGAAGGTGATGCGGCGGGAGCTGTCGCAACTGGATCCCCTGGGGCGGGGGGCCTGACGTCGATGTTCGCCAACCTGCGTATTCCGGTCATCGCCGCCCCCATGTTCCTGGTCTCAGGGCCGGACCTGGTCATCGCCGCCTGCAAGGCCGGGGTGATCGGCGCCTTCCCCGCCGCCAACTGCCGCACGCCCCAGGACCTGGACCACTGGCTGACGCGGATCACCGCCGCGGTCGGACCCGACGATGCGCCCTGGGCGGTCAATCTGGTCGTGCACCGGTTGAACCGCCGCCTGCCCGAGACGCTGGAGGTGGTGCTGCGCCATCGCCCGCCCCTGGTGATCACCGCCCTGGGCAGCCCGACCGAGGTCATAGCCGCGGTCCACGCCTATGGCGGCAAGGTCTTCGCCGACGTCGCCACCGTGGAACACGCCCGCAAGGCCGCGGCCGCGGGCGTCGATGGTCTGATCCTGGTCGCGGCCGGATCGGGCGGCCATACGGGATCGATCACCGGCTTCGCCTTCGTGCCCGCCGTCCGGGACTTCTGGGACGGGCCCATCGTCCTGGGCGGGGCCATAGGCACGGGCGCGGCCATCGACGCCGCCCTGGCCCTGGGGGCCGACTACGCCTACGTCGGCACGCCGTTTGTCGCCACGCCCGAAAGCCTGGCCAAGGAGGCCTACAAGACCATGCTGGTCGAGGCCGGCGTCGGCGACCTGATCGTCACCGACGCCTTCACCGGCATTCCCAACAGCATGCTGCGGCCCAGCATCGCCGCGGCGGGTCTGGATCCCGACGCCATTCCCGCCAGCGAACGCTCGCGCATCGACTTCGACGATCCGCACAACGGCGCCAAGGCCTGGCGCGACATCTGGTCGGCCGGCCAGGGCGTCGATGCGATCCGCAAGATCCAGCCGGTCGCCGATATCGTGGCGGATCTGGAACGCCAGATGAAGAACAGGGACGCCGTGCGGCGTCGAACGGCGGCCTGACGACCATCACCCGCGGCCCACGGCCGCCAACCGGGGCGAAAAGACCATGCAGATCAGCGACACGACCCCGGCCATGCCCGGAACGCCACGACCGCCGCTGATCGCCCGGCCCGGCTATGTGCTGTTCCTGCTGATGCTGGGCTATGTGCTGTCGTTCTTTGATCGGCAGATCCTGGTGGTCCTGATCGAGCCGGTCAGCCGCGACCTGAACCTGACCGACACCCATTTCGGCCTACTGTACGGCTTCGCCTTCGCCCTGTTCTACACCGTGATGGGGCTGTTCTTCGGGCGGCTGGTGGACCGGTTCAACCGGCCGCGCCTGCTGGCCATCTGCATCCTGCTGTGGAGCGCGGCGACCGCCGCCTGCGGCCTGGCGGACACCTTCGGCCAGCTGTTCGTGGCGCGGATGATGGTGGGCGTCGGCGAGGCCGCCCTGGCCCCCGTCGCCTATTCCCTGATCGCCGACCTGTTCGAGCCCAGGCGGCGCGCGCGGGCCTTTTCCGTCTACGCCACCGGCATCTACCTGGGCACTGGAACCGCCTTCCTGCTGGGCGGGCGGCTGGTGGCCTATCTGGACGGCTTCCCCAACATCACCCTGCCCCTGGTTGGCGATGTGCATGGCTGGCAGGCGGCCTTCCTGGTCGCGGGCGTTCCCGGCATCTTCCTGGCCCTGGCCCTGCTGTTCGTCCGCGACCCGCGGGGCAGGGCGGCCGCGGACACTGCGGCCGAGGTGGCGGCCCAGTCCAGTTTCAAGGCCTTCTTCGCCCACGCGGCCGCCCGCTGGCGCGCCCTGGCCTGCCATCACCTGGGGTTCGCCCTGCACACCGGCTTCGGTTACGCCATCGCCAGCTGGACGGCCGCCTTCTATCTGCGCGTCCATCAGTGGTCGATCGCCGACATCGGCCTGACCATGGGGCTGCTGCTGCTGACGGCCGGACCGGCCGGCGCCCTGAGCGGCGGCGCCCTTGCCGACGCCATGCTGAAGCGCGGGATATCGGACGCCTATCTGCGGCTGGGGTCGTGGATCAACCTGGCCCAGATCGCCTCGGTGGCCCTGCTGGTGCTGTCGCCCAATCCCTTTGTCGGCCTGATCGGCCTGGCCTTGGCCATCGCCACCATGAGCATGACCGGCGGACCGGCGGGCGCGGCGCTGCAGTTGGTCACCCCGGCCAGGCTCAGAGGTCAGGCCGGCGCCTTCTACACCTTCGTCAGCAACATCCTGGGGCTCAGCCTGGTGCCCCTGCTGGTGGCCCTGTGCACCGACCACCTGTTCGGCGATCCCCGGATGGTCGGGGTGTCTCTGCTGCTGGTCGGGACGGTGGTCCTGAGCATCGCCGCCGCCCTGTTGTGGATCGGCAAATCGGCCTTCCGGGTCGAGGCGGCCTGAAGATCCGCCGGGTTCACTCCTCGCCCGCCTCCGGAGCATCGCGCCGCGACATGCCCATGGCGGCCAGGAAATAGTGGACCGAGGCCCAGGCGTAGAACAGGAAGGTCAGCACCAGGCCCCCGCGCGTGCCTTCGGCCAGGGCCGCGCGGCAGGCCTCGACCTGACCAGCCCCGGCGCCCGTCGGCGCGACGCCGCCAGGACAGACGACTGCGAAATCGGCCGTCGGGGCCGCGCCGCCCAGCCAGACGCCCAGCAGCGCCCAGACGTCGCCGACACCGACCCCCGCCAGCCGCGCCTCGGCCAGGCGATCAATGACCCAGCCGGTGAACGGCGGACCTCCGGCCAGGGCGATCATGTTCAGGAACAGCAGCAGGACCGCGGTCGCGGTGGCGCGGCGGCGGACCGGGACAGCGTTCTGCACCACGCCGAAGGTCGGTCCCAGATAGGTGTAGTGGAACAGGCCCGGCACGATCAGGATCGCCGCCGCCACGGTCCATGACGGCTGGGTATAGGCCAGGATGTAGAGGGGCGTGCACAGGGCCAGGCCGATGGCCGGCGTCAGGGCGTACCAGGCGGGACTGCGCCGGGCCAGCCGATCGGCCAGGAAGCCGCCCGCCAGGGTCCCGACCCCGGCCCCGACCCCGCCGATCAGGCCGACGATCAGACCGACCGTGGCCAGGTCCAGCTGGAAGGCGGCCACGAAATACTGGGGCGCGAACTGGTTGGAGCCATAAAGGCCGAACGACACCAGGGTGATGCCCAGGGTCATGTGCAGCAGCGACCAGCGGCCGAACAGGGTGCGCGCCACCGCGCCGATCTCGCGCAGTTCCCGGCCCAGGGACAGGGGCGGCGGGGCGGGCTGAGGCTCGGGCGCCAGGCCGGCGGCGAGGCGCGCCTGGGCGTCCGCATGGCCGCGCGGCGGCTCGCGCATCAGCAGCCTGATCGCGATCGCCAGCAGGACCCCGGGCAGGCCCACCGCCACGAAGGCCCACCGCCAGCCCAGGCTCTGGGCCAGCCAGCCGCCCGCCGCAGCGCCGAACATCACGCCCAACGGCACCCCCAGACTATAGACCGCCATCGCCGAGGCGCGGCGGCTGGGGGGGAAATAGTCGCTGATCAGACTGTGAGCCGGCGGGGAGCAGCCCGCCTCGCCCACCCCGACGCCGAACCGGCACAGGGCCAGGCCGACGAAGTTCGACGCCAGGCCGCACAGGGCCGTGAAGCCCGACCAGACGGCCAGCGAAAGGGCCAGGATATTGACCCGGTTCATCCGCTCGGCCAGCCGGGCGATGGGCAGGCCCAGCAGGGTGTAGAGCAGGGCGAAATAGAGCCCGCCCAGAAGCCCGATCTGCGTCGAGCTGAGCCCCAGGTCCGCACGGATCGCCGGCCCCAGGATCGACAGGACGCTGCGGTCGATGAAATTGACCACATAGGCGCAGAGCAGCAGCCCCAGAACCAGGGCGCGGTAGCGGCCGGAGTAGTCCGCAGCCGGCGAAGACGGCGCGGTCATGAGCGGGCGCCCCGCTCCAGCATCCCGGACAGGGCGGCGCGCAAGGCGTCCGACACGGGCCGGACCAGCGCCCCGGACACGCACCGCATGTCGTCGCCGCGACTGTGATGGAAGCGATGCACGCCGAAGAAACCGGCCGCGCTGGGGTACCCGGCCTTCAGGATGTTGGTCAGTTCGCCGGCGGAATTCTCGACCGTCGCCGGATAGACGGCCTCCAGCCCCGGATGGCCCGCGAAGGCCTGACGGAACAGATCGACGATCTGAGGGCTGGCCAGCAGGTAACGCTGGGGGTCCGGACTGGGCAGGGGCCTCAGCCTCGGGCCGTATTCATGCCAGTCCCGGGCGGCGAGGTGGGCCCCCACATGCACCCAGGACAATGTCCGGTCCGGATCGGGCGCCTGGCGCTCCAGATAGGCCGCGCCGCCCAGGTTTTCGTATTCGTGCCCGCTGATGGCCACCAGTTCGACGTCGATGTCGTCGCGCCGCGCCGCCAGCCAGTGCGCGGCCGCCAGCCAGACCGCCAGGCCCGACCCCCGCTCGGCGGCGCATCCGAACCAGCCCGACCGGGGCGTGGACATCACCAGGCTTCGGCCCTCGCCTCGATCCAGCCGGGCGATCAGGTTGAAGGCCGCGCGTTCTCCAGACCGACCGGACAGGGTCAGCCGGCCCATTACGCCATCCGCAGCTGCGTCCAGGAAGGGGCCGGCGTCGTTCGGGGCCAGGATGGCGACCGGACCGGCGCTCGGGTCCCGATGGGCCGGCGCGTTCAGGGCCAGGGCGTCGCCCGTCGGCCCCGTGGTGATCATGACAGCGGCCACGGCGCCTCGGCGCCAGACATCGGCCAGTTCGGCCTCGACCAGGGGGTCCAGGGCGCTGGACCAGCGACGCGACGGCAGGACGATCAGGGCGATGGCGCCGTCCAGCCGCCCGGCGCCCAGGGCGAGACGCAAGGGGGCCGTCAAACCGTCCGGCCCGGTCGGGCGGACCACCGCCTGGGGAATGACGACGGCCTTCGCCCCCTCGATCACCAGGCTGGCCTCGTCAGCGTCGAAGAACGGCGCTTGGAAACCCTGGCGCTCGCAGCGATAACCCGCGGCCGTCAGTTCGCTGTCCAGCCAGGCGCCCACGGCGGTGTCGCCCGGACCGCCCGAGGCCTTGTCGCCATGTTCGAAATATCGTTCCAGCACCGCCTGATGCCAGCCGTCGTCCAGGGCGGGCGCTTCCGGCGGCGCGACCGCCAGCCCCCCTGCGGCGCCGGCGAACAGGACGCCCCGCCGCGACGGACCGAACCCGCCGAATCCTCGACCGCGCTGACGCATATTGCTCCCCTTCCCGAAGGCGCTTTGAAGCGACGCGAGGCCGGCTGGACGCCGCCCGGTCTTCAAGCCTTGTCTCGTTTCCCCCTCCCGGTCTTGGCGCCGGATCGGACCGGCATGGGTGCATGGGCGACGCCGCGCGTCAAGTTTCACTCTCGTGTGCGTGAATTGACTGGGAAGGGGCGGCCAATCTATGCCGGCCGCCGCCCTCAGGGGATCGGCCGCTTGGCCAGCTTGCGGGCCAGGGTGCGGCGATGCAGGCCCAGCCGCCGCGCGGTCTCGGAGATGTTGAAGCCGGTCTCGGCCAGGGTCTCGTTGATCCGCTCCCATTCCAGGGTCTTGATCGAGGTCGAGCGGGCGGTGATCCGCGCGTTCACATCGCCGTCCGAGGCCCGGGCGAAGGCCGCCTCGATGTCGTCCGTATTGGCGGGCTTGGCCAGGTAGTGGCAGGCGCCCAGCTTGATCGCCTCCACCGCCGTGGCGATGCTGGCGAAGCCTGTCAGGACCACGATCCGCATCTTCGGATCGAAGGCGTGCAATCGCTGCACGCAGACCAGCCCCGATCCCGTTCCCAGTTTCAGGTCCACGACCGCGAACTGAGGCGCCGACTCCGCCAGCCGGTCTTCCAGTCCCTCAACGTCCGACGCCGTCCAGACGCGATAGTCCCGCCGTTCGAACGAGCGCCGCAGGGTGGCGGCGAAACCGGCGTCGTCTTCGACGATCAGGATACGCTTCTCGTCCATCAGGACCCTACCCTGTCACGGTTCGCCGCCAGGGGCAGCAACAGACGCACCTCCGCGCCGCCCTCGGCTCGGTTCGCCGCCGTAAGG
>NZ_JAHBYB010000007.1 GCF_019636155.1 Brevundimonas sp.
CACCTCCCCATCGCTGCGCGACTGGGAGGAGGCGGGACAGGGTGGTCAGCGGCCGCGTTTCCGAGGAGCAGGGGCGTGGGCCAGGCGCAGGAGGTTGGCGGCGCCGGGGGCCCCGAAGGGGGTGCCGGCCAGGATCAGGATGCGCTGGCCCGGCTGGGCCAGGCCGTATTGCACGGCGCCGGCGACGGCGTCGTCGGTGACCATCTCCAGCGACTCCGGCTGCTTGCCCAGGCGGGATTCCAGGCCCCAGACCAGGGCCAGGCGCCGCGCCGTGTCGGGATTGGGGGTCAGGGCCAGGATGGGCTGGAGCGGCCGCTCGCGCGACATCCGCCGCGCCGTCCCGCCCAGGGTGGTGAAGACCACCAGACAGGCGGTGGCCTGGGCCTCGGCCGCCTTGCGGGCGGCGGCGACCAGGGCGTCGACGTCATGTTCGTCCATCCCGGCGTGTTCGGCGTCCATCAGGCTGGGCCACAGGGGGTCCTTTTCGACCCGCTCGATGATCCGGCTCATGATGCCCACGGTCTCCAGCGGATAGTCGCCGGAGGCCGTCTCGGCCGACAGCATCAGGGCGTCGGCGCCCTCATAGACCGCGTTGGCCACGTCCGAGGCCTCGGCCCGGGTCGGGGCCGGGGCGCTGGTCATGGATTCCAGCATCTGGGTGGCGACAATGGCCGGGACGCCCCGATTGCGGGCCGCGCGCAGGATCTGTTTCTGGGCCACGGGCACGTCCTCGGGCGGAAGCTCGACCCCCAGGTCGCCGCGCGCCACCATGACCCCGTCGCAGTAGTCGAGGATGGACTCCAGGTCGTCCAGGGCCTGGGGCTTTTCGATCTTGGCCAGGCAGGCGGCCTTGCCGGCGACCAGCCGCTTCAGCTCCGCCATGTCCTCGGCCTTCTGGACGAAGCTGAGGGCCACCCAGTCGACGCCCAGGCGCAGGGCGAAGGCCAGGTCCTCGCGGTCCTTGGGCGTCAGGGCCGAGACGGGGATGACGCAGTCGGGGACGGCGACCCCCTTGCGGTCGGACAGGCGGGTCCCGCTCTCGACCGTGACCTCGGCCCAGTCGGCGCCGCCCTGGCCCACGCGCAGCCGCACCCGGCCGTCGTCGATCAGCAGGGCCATGCCGGGGCGCAGGGCGCTGAAGATCTCCGGATGGGGCATCTGGACCCGCGTGGCGTCACCAGGCGTCGGGTCCAGGTCGAGGCGCAGGACGTGGCCCGGCTTCACATCGATGGCGCCGTCGCGGAATTTGCCCAGGCGAAGCTTGGGGCCCTGCAGGTCGGCCAGGACGCCCAGGGGACGCTGAAGCGCCATCTCGGCGCCGCGCACGGCCTTGAGGGCGGCGGCGTGATCCTCGTGGGTCCCGTGGCTGAAGTTCAGGCGGAAGACGTCGGCGCCGGCCTGGGCCAGGGCCTTGACCATGCCGGGGGCGCGGCTGGCGGGGCCGAGGGTGGCGACGATGCGCGCGCGTCTGGCTCTGATCATCAGGGAATCCGGAGTTCGGTGAGGGCCAGGGCCCTTTGTGACGTCGAAACCGCCGGGCGTTAAGGCCGGTTCAGGGCGCGAAACACAAAGTCATGGCCGGGTCAGTCTTGGGGTCAGGCCTGGGGATCCTCCAGGGCGTCCAGCGAAGGGTCGGGCCGGCTGGCGCGGCGCTGGCGCAGGGCATGCAGGACCAGGGCCAGGGCCGCGGCGGCGGCCAGTCCGCCCAGGGCCCACTCCAGGGCATGCTCGCCGCCGATCATCCGGGCGCCCTTTCCGGCCAGATAGCCGGGCGCCAGCATCACCGGAACCCAGATCACGGCCGAGCCGAGATTGGCCAGCTGGAACCTGAGGTGGGCCATGCCGGTGGCGCCGGCGATCAGGGGCACGAAGGCCCGCACCGGCCCCATGAAGCGGCACAGATAGATGGAGGCGACCCCATAGCGGCGGAAGAACAGCCGAGCCCGCGCCATGATGGTGCGATGGGGCTTCAGGGCCGCGACGCGCCAGATGCGTCCGCCGAACCGGCGGCCCAGAACATAGGAGACGGCGTCGCCCAGGACGGCCCCGGCGATGCACCAGGCCAGGACGGTCGGCCCGTCCAGAACGCCCGCCGCGACCAGGCCCCCGGCGACCAGCATCAGGGCCGTGGCCGGGAAGAAGGCCCCGATCACGACCATGGATTCGCCGAAGGTGATCAGCCCCAGCAGGGGGCCGCCCCAGACGGCGTTGCGGGCGATGAAGGCGCCGATGTCCGAGGCCAGATGCTCCATCTAGCGGCGGCTCCGGGCGGCGGCGGAAGGGGCGGGCAGGGTCACGACGGAGGCTTTCGCAGGGGGCAGGCCCCCTTAAGTAGGGACAGAACCGCCCCGCGTCATCCGGCCTTGAACAGCGACCGATCGCTGCGGACCGCGGAGACGATCATCCGGGTGACGACGCGGATGCGGGCCAGGGCCTTCAGGTCGGCGTGGACGACCAGCCACAGGCTGCGCTGGAGATGGACCGCCTCGGGCAGGACCCGGACCAGGCGCGGATCGCGCGCGGCGATGAAGTCGGGCAGGACGCACAGCCCCGCCCCGGCCAGGGTCGCCTGAAGCTGGGCGATCAGGTTGGAGCTCTGCAGCGAGACATGGATGTCCACGTCGGGCGCCTGCATATAGTCCAGCTCGGGCGCATACAGCAGGTCGTCGATATAGCCGACGAAGCGGTGGCCGGCCATGTCGGCGCGGGTCCGGATCGGCGGGCGGGCGTCCAGATAGGCCGGGGCGGCGTAGAGGCTGAGGCCGTAGTCGGTCAGCTTGCGCGTCACCAGCCGGCCCTCGCGCGGGGGCGACAGGGTGACGGCGATGTCGGCCTCGCGCTTGGACAGGCTGAGCACGCCCGAGATGGCCACCAGCTGGATGTCCAGGCCGGGGTGGCGGTCGGCCAGATCGGCCATCAGGGGCGCCAGGACATAGGAGCCGAACCCCTCGGGCGCGCCGATACGGACCACCCCGCCGACGGTCTGGTCCGCCTGGCCCAGGTCGGCGGCGGCGCGCAGGGTCAGACTTTCGATATGTTCGGCCGTCGGCATCAGCCGCTCGCCATGGCGGGTCAGGGCGTAGCCCTGGGGGCTGCGGTCGAACAGCCGGGCGCCCAGTCCGGCCTCCAGGGCCGTGATCCGGCGGCCGACCGTGGTGTGGTCCATGCCCAGGCGCGCCGCGGCCGTGGTCAGGCGGCCGGTGCGGGCCACGCCCAGGAAGGCGCGCAGGTCGTTCCAGTTGAAATCGGACAGGGTGGCCTCGTTGTGCAGAAATGCACGATGATTGCGCGTATCCTGGCATGGATAAGGCAGAAACGCCATGCGATAGCGCCGGTCATCGAACTGGACCCCCTGAACCGGACCTCGCGCCATGGCTTTCGACGCCGCCCACTATCCCGTCGCCCAGACCCCCGCCGGCCAGACCTTTACGGCTCTGATCGACGCCGCCCCTGCGCCCTGCCCGCGCTGGACGGCCGAGAATCCGGATCGGGCGCTGGCTCTGCTGTTCGTGGCGGCGCAGGACTGCGAGGCCGTCGACGTCCTGACGGCGCTGTAACGCCCTCCGTCACCCTCGGGCTTGTCCCGAGGGCCCATGGCGGTCAGAAGGCGATTGTCGGCGACGCGGCCGGATGGATGATGCGTCTTCGGTCGCGCCGGCGGACGAATAGGCCCTCGGGACATCCCCGAGGGTGACGTGCTTTTACGATGCAGAGAGTGGAGCCGTCCGTGGCCGCCGAAAAACCCCAGACCCACGAGACCGTTTTCGCCCCGACGGCGGGCTGGCCCGATCCCCTGGTGGTGGCCGAGACCCTGACCGGCCTGGCCGCCAATGCCGCGGAGGCCATGAAGACGGCCCTGGCCCAGGCGGCCAGCCCGCAGCCTCTGCCCTACGATCCGATGACCCTGCCCAGGGCGGTCATGGCCTTCAACACGGCCCTGATGACCCAGCCGGCCAGCCTGATGGAGGCCCAGGCCCGGGCCTGGACCGACTGGACCGCCCTGTGGCGCGCCATGGGCGAGCGGATGGTGACCGGCGCGGCCGAGCCGGTCGCGGCGCCGGCCAGGGGCGACCGCCGCTTCTCGGCCCCGGAATGGAGCGAGGAACCGGTCTATGACTGGCTGAAACAGGCCTATTTGCTGTCGGCCAGACAGATGCAGGACCTGGTGGCGACCGCCCCGGTGGACGAGGCGACGCGGAGCCAGGTCGACTTCCTGTCGCGCCAGCTGATCGCCGCCCTGTCGCCCGCCAATTTCGCCGCGACCAATCCGACGGTGGCGCGCAAGACGATCGAGAGCGGGGGGCTGAACCTGCTGACCGGCCTGTCGAACGTGCTGGAGGACGTGGCCAGGGGGCAGGGACTGGTCGGCCGCCGCGCGCCGAACGATTTCGAACTGGGCGTCAACGTCGCCGCGACCCCCGGCGCGGTGGTGTTCCGCAACGAGCTGCTGGAGCTGATCCAGTATGCGCCGACGACCGAGACGGTCTATCGCCGGCCGCTGCTGTTCGTCCCGCCCCTGGTCAACAAATACTATCTGTTCGATCTGACGCCCAAGGCCAGCTATCTGAAATGGCTGGTGGATCAGGGCCATACGGTCTTCGTCGTGTCCTGGGCCAACCCGGACGAGGGCCAGGCCGACAAGGGGATGGACGCCTATGTCGTCGACGGGATCGTCGCGGCCATGGACGCGGTCGGCAAGGCGACGGGCGAGGCGGACGTCGACCTGGTCTCCTACTGCCTGGGCGGCACCCTGACGGCCATGACCCTGGCCTATCTGACGGGCAAGGGTCAGGGGGATCGCATCGCCTCGGCGACCCTGATCGCCTCCCTGGTGGATTTCGCCGACATCGGCGAATGGGCGGTCTTCACCGCCGACCAGGACCTGAAGGCCTTCCACCGCTATCTGGACGGCAAGGGCTATGTCGAGGCGCACGACCTGGCGCGGCTGTTCTCGACGGTGCGGGCCAACGACCTGATCTGGTCCTCGGTGGTGACCCACTATCTGCTGGGCGACGAGGCGCGGGCGTCGGACCTGCTGTGGTGGTTCGACGACGGGGCGCGCATCCCGGCGGCCTTCCTGAAGCAGTATTCGTCCGAAGTCCTGAAGGCCAACCGCCTGAAGGAAGCGGGCGGGATCACCATCGACGGAGTGGCCCTGGACCTGAAGGCGGTCACGACGCCGGTGATGATCGTGGCCCTGAAGGACGATCACGTCTCGGCCTGGAAGGCGACCTATGGCGGGCGCGGCCATTTCGGCGGTCCGACGCGCTTCATCCTGGGCGGATCGGGCCACAATGCGGGGATGATCAATCCGCCGGCGGCCAACAAGCACGGCTATTGGACCAATGACGACGCGCCGGCGGACGCCGAGGCCTGGCTGGCCGGGGCCGAGCAGAGGCCGGGGTCCTGGTGGCCCGAGTGGCAGGGCTGGCTGGACGCCGCGGCGACCGACGACAAGGTCAAGGCGCGCAAGCCCGGCGCCGGCAAGCTGAAGGCCCTGGAGGCCGCGCCGGGAAGCTATGTGCGGGTGAAGTGACCGGGCAATGAATCCTCCCCGATGGGGAGGATCAATGGGGCGAGAATCCTTGTAAGGAGGATTCCGATGAGCGGGCGGTTTCCGATCCTTTGGCTGGCCGAGGCGGACCCGGAGGAAGCGGTGCTGTCCTCGGGCGTTCTGGCGCATCTGGTCGAGACGATCGGCCATGCCGGCTTCACCATCGTCGGTTCGCCCCAGAGCGCGCCCCTGTTCGCCGATACGCCGCGGCTGGACCGGCTGATCGTGCTGGAGAAGGAAGGGGCGCTGGACTGGATCGGGCTGTGGAACCGGCTGCGGCGCACGCGCTGGGGCCTGGTGGTCGACATGCGCCGCACCGGGCTGGCGACCAAGCTGACGCGCCAGAAGCGGGCGGAACGGGGCGAGGACGCGCCGGGCCTGCACGCCGTGGAGGCCGCCGCCGCCGTGCTGAAGCTGGACGAGATCCCGGCGCCCAAACTGTTCGTCGGGGAGGAGACCCAGGCGGTCGCCGACGCCCTGATCAAGCCGGACGACCGGCCGATCCTGGCGGTGGGGCCGGGAGTGGAATGGATGGGCAAGCGCTGGCCCGCCGAACGGTTCGCCAAGGTGGCGACGCCGCTTCTGGCCGACGACGGGCCGCTGGCGGGCGGGCGACTGATGATCGTCGGCGAGGAGATCGAGCGCGACGCGGCCCACACCATCCGCTTCGCCGTGCCGCGCGCGCGGGTGATCGAACTGCAGGGAAAACTGACGCCGCTTCAGACGGCGGCGGCCCTGCGTCACGCCAAACTCTATGTCGGCAATGACAGCCTGTGGACCCAGCTGGCCGTGGCGGCGGGCGTTCCGTCGGTGGCGGTGTTCGGCCCGTCCGACGAAGCGATGCGCGGACCCTGGCGGGGCGCCTCGGTGCGCGGCCCGCGCAGCCTGGAGGAGTTCAAGGCCCTGGACCCCCGCCTGAACCAGGCCATCCAGCACATGATGGACCTGCCCTACGAAAGGGTGTTGAAGGCGGCGCGGAAGCTGCTGGCCGAACGGTCGACGCCGTAGAACTCGTCACCCTCGGGCTTGTCCCGAGGGCCCATCGTTCCGCATATGCGGAGCATCGCCGATCCGGCGCCGCACCTTTCCACCTTCGTCTGCGCCCGAGGCCGCCATGGGCCCTCGGGACAAGCCCGAGGGTGACGGAGATTTTGGGTATGTCGAACAGCTATGACCTGATCGTGCGCGGGGGCCAGGTGGCCAACCACGCCGGGCATGGACCGGCGGACGTGGGGGTGATCGACGGCCGCATCGCGCGCATCGGCGACCTGTCCCAGGCCTCGGCCGAGGAGGTGTTCGACGCCTCGGGCCTGACGGTCCTGCCCGGCGTCATCGATACCCAGGTGCATTTCCGCGAGCCCGGTCTGGAGTGGAAGGAAGACCTGGAGACCGGATCGCGCGCCGCCGCCCTGGGCGGGGTCGTGGCCGTGTTCGAAATGCCGAACACCGAACCGAACACCACCGACCCGGATACGATGGCCGACAAGCTGGCCCGGGCGCGCGACCGGATGTGGACCGACCACGCCTTCTATGTCGGCGGCACGCATGAGAACGCCCGCTTCCTGGGCGAGCTGGAGCGGCTGCCCGGCTGTTGCGGGGTCAAGGTGTTCATGGGCGCCTCGACCGGCACCCTGCTGGTCGCCGACGACGATGGGGTGCGCGAGGTGCTGCGCCACACCAACCGCCGCGCCACCTTCCATTCCGAGGACGAATATCGCCTGGTCGACCGCCGCCCCCTGGCCCGGCCCGGCGATTGGACCAGCCACCCGGAGGTGCGCGACGCCGAGAGCGCCATCATGTCGACCCGCCGCCTGGTCGGCCTGGCGCGCGAGGTGGGGCGGCGCATCCACGTCCTGCACGTCACGACGGCGCAGGAGATCGAGTTCCTGGCCCAGAACAAGGACGTGGCCACGGTCGAACTGACGCCCCAGCACCTGACCCTGACGGCGCCCGAGGCCTATGAGCGGCTGAAGGGTCTGGCCCAGATGAACCCGCCGATCCGCTCGGCCGAGCATGTCGCGGGCCTGTGGCGGGGCATCGACCAGGGGGTGGCCGACGTCCTGGGGTCCGACCACGCGCCCCATACGCTGGAGGAGAAGGCCCGGCCCTATCCGGCCTCGCCCTCGGGCATGCCGGGGGTGCAGACCCTGGTTCCCATCATGCTGACCCATGTGGCGGCCGGGCGGCTGAGCCTTGAACGGTTCATCGACCTGACCTCGGCGGGGGCCCAGCGGGTGTTCGGCACGGCCAACAAGGGGCGGATGGCCGAGGGCTATGACGCCGACCTGACCCTCGTGGACCTGAAGGCGAAGCGGGTGATCCGCAACGCGGACGGCGCCAGCCGCTGCGGCTGGACGCCCTTCGACGGGTTCGAGGCGACCGGCTGGCCCATGGCGACCATCGTGCGCGGCCGGGTGGTGATGCGCGACGGCGAGCTGATCGGGACGGCGCACGGCCGGCCCGTGCGTTTCATGGAAACGCTGTGAGGCCGGCCCGGCCGCTCAGCGCGGCTGGAGGATGAAGCCGGCCACATCATCGACCACGCCGGAGGCCAGGGGCAGGGCGGGGTCGGCATAGGTGGCCAGGTTGGCGGCGCGGTCGGCCGGGGCGGTCTTCAGCACGTGGTTGACCCCTTCCCAGACCACCAGCCGGGTGTTCCAGTTGGCGGCGTGCAGGGTCTCGGCGTCCTGACGGGTCGTCTGAAGGTCGGTCGAGCCCTGGCCGATCAGGATGGGGCCGTTGAAATCGACGATCAGGTCGGCCGGGTCCAGGGCCAGCCAGCTGATCATATAGGGCTGGACCGAGGGCCGGAACAGGCTGGCCAGGGCGGGCGGCGCCTGGGTGGTCTTGCCGTCTTCCAGATCCAGGATGGCGGCGAAGGCCTGGTTCTTCAGGTCTTCGGGCATGGGGGCGGCCTCCAGCTGTTCGCGCAGCACGTCGCAGGCCTTGCGCCCCGCCCCGGCCAGGAGGACCAGGCCGCAGATGCGCGGATCATTGTCCCTCGCCGCCGCCAGGGCGACCAGGGCGCCCTCGCTGTGCCCCACCAGCCAGACGCAGGACAGGCCGGTTTCGGACAGGGCGCGGTCGATCCACAGACGGGCGTCGGCGATATTCAGGTCAAAGGTCATCTCGGCCTCTGAAGGGGCGGCGGCCGCGCTCTGGCCGACGCCGCGCTTGTCGAACCGCAGGCTGGCGACGCCGTGATCGGCCAGGCCCTGGGCCAGCAGGCGGGTCGAGGCGGCGGCGACGCCCAGGGGGCTGTTTCCGTCCCGGTCGGTGGGGCCGGAGCCGGGCAGCATCAGGGCCACGGCGCGCGGCGCGCCCTCGGGCCTCAGCAGGGTTCCGTGCAGGGGCGCGGGGTCGGCGGCGACGCTGACGGGGGTTTCGGTCGGGCCGGCCAGGGCCAGGGTCGACAGGACCAGGGTAGGAAGGGCGGCGGCGAGGATCATCGGGGGCGTCCTTGGGGCGGGATCAGAAGGGCTGGCGGTCGGGATCGTCGCGCCAGACGCGCCAGCTCTCGAACACCGCCAGGGCGGCGGCGGCCAGGAGGGCGACGATCAGGGCGCTGAGACCCAGGGGCTGGGGCGCGAAGGGGGCTGCGGCCAGGCCGGCCAGGCCGATCCAGAAGAACAGCCGGCCCATCAGGCGGTTTGAGCGGTCCCAGGCGCGGCGGCTCTTGTAGCTCCAGGGCGTGCGGACGCCGATGACCGGATTGGGGCCGATCCGCCCGGCCGCGGCGCCGATGGCGGCCAGCAGCAGGGAGATCAGGGCCATGGGCAGGGCGGGCTGGAGATCGCCGGCGCCGTTCAGGCCGAGCGCCGCCGCCATCAGGGCGACCCCGACCACGGCGATCAGCCCGACCGCCTGGCTGCTGATCAGGCCGCGGCGGCGGGCCGGGTCCTCGGCGCGGGCGACCGCCAGGCCCGTCAGGCCCGAGATCACCGCCGCCAGCAGGCCCAGGCCGCCGATCAGCAGGGCCAGCTGGGTGCGGTCGCCCCAGCGGTCGACCTGGCCCGAGGCGTCGAAATGCATCGGCAGGGGGCCTTCGGGCCCGGCCAGGGCGATCCAGGCCGCCAGGCTGAGCAGGCCGACGACGGCGACGCCGCTCAGGCCGTCGAGCAGGGTGGGGCGTTTCATGATCCGGTCGTCTCCTTGTCCGCGTTGCGCCCCGCGCCGGCGATGTCCATCAGGAAGGCCATGGCCTCCTCCACCGCCGAGATCTCCAGCCGGTAGCGGATGGAGGCCCCTTCGCGCTCGGGACTGACCAGGCCGGCGTCCTTCAGGGCGTTCAGGTGGCCGGTGACCGTGGGCCAGCTCATGTCGAAGACGGCGGCGATGTCGCCGGACGCCATCGGCCCGGCGCGCAGCATCTCGATGATGCGGCGCCGGACGGGGTGCGACAGGGCCTTGAACAGGGCGTTCATAGGGAAGAGACTAATTAGGAAAACGACTAAGTGCAAGCTGAATCCCTTCTCCCCTTGGGGGAGAAGGTGGGCCGCAGAGCGGCTCGGATGAGGGGTAGGGCGCCGCGAGCGCTCCCATGGACGAGCTTGGACCGGGCATCCCCCTCATCCGTCATGCTTGGCATGACACCTTCTCCCCCGGAGGGGAAAAGGAAGTTCAGATCGAGAAGCTGACGCCGCAGCCGCAGCTGGAGGCGGCGTTGGGGTTGCGGACCACGAACTGGGCGCCGGACAGGTCGTCGACGAAGGCGATCTCGGACCCGACCAGGAAGGGCAGGGACACCGGGTCCACCAGGGCCGTCTGGCCGGCGGCGGTGATCGACAGGTCGTCGGCCGCGGCCGTCTCGACCAGTTCGAACCGATACTGGAAGCCCGAGCAGCCGCCGCCGTCCACCGCCACGCGCAGCATGACCGGCCGGCCCTCGGCCCCGGACAGGGCCGCCAGACGCCGCGCGGCCGAGGCGTCCAGCGTCAGACCGGGACCCTCGCCGGGACGCGAAATCTGGAAGGTGGGGGATTCGACGCTGCTCACGGCTCTCTATATGAGCGGCAGGCGGGCGATCGCAAAGGCCCGCGCCCGATCGAGCGCCTTCGTGACCGCGACCCCTGACCGCGCCCCCTTCGCCGAGACCCCGGCCGCCTCGCGCGGGCGCCGTTTCCCCGAAGGCCCCAGCCGCACCCGCCCGGCCTTCGCCCGCGACCGCGACCGCATCATCCACACCACCGCCTTCCGCCGCCTGAAGGAGAAGACCCAGGTCTTCGTGGCGCATGAGGGCGACCATTACCGCACCCGCCTGACCCACAGCCTGGAGGTGGCCCAGATCGCCCGGTCCCTGGCCCACGCCCTGAAGCTGGACGTCGACCTGGCCGAGACCGTGGCCCTGGCCCACGACCTGGGCCATCCGCCCTTCGGCCACGCCGGCGAGGACGAGTTGCAGGCCCGGATGGCGGGGTTCGGCGGCTTTGACCACAACGTCCAGACCTTCCGCCTGGTGACCAAGCTGGAGCGGCGCTATCCGGCCTTCGAGGGGCTGAACCTGACCTGGGAGACCCTGGAAGGGGTCATCAAGCACAACGGCCCGGTGGCGCACCGGCTGGACGAGCCCGCCTGGCAGGCCATCGCCGAATATGGAGTGAAGGGCGGCTGGGATCTGCGGCTGGACAGTTTCGCCTCGCTGGAGGCCCAGTGCGCGGCCATCGCCGACGACATCGCCTACAACAACCACGACGTGGACGACGGAGTGCAGGCGGGACTGTTCACCCTGGAGCATCTGGATGAGGTTCCCCTGATCGGGCCGATCCTGGCGGGGGTTCGCGCGGACTGGCCGGGGCTGGACGACCGGATGGTGCGGATGGAGGCCGTGCGGCGCATGATCGGCGCCATGGTCCAGGACGTGCTGGCCGAGACGGAGCGGCGCCTGGCGCAGGACCGGATCGGTTCGGTCGAGGCGGTGCGGGCGGCGGGGCGGATCCTGGTCCAGTTCTCGGACGCCATGCTGGCCGACCTGGCGGTGCTGAGGGCCTTTCTGTTCGAGCGGATGTACCGCCACTATCGCGTCAACCGGATGCGGTCCCAGGCGCGGCGGATCATCGCCGAGATGTTCGTCCTGTTCATGGCCGAGCCGGAGGTCATGCCCCCCGAATGGCAGGCCCGGGCGGTCGGGGACCAGGCCCGGACGGCGCGCGCCGTCTGCGACTACATCGCCGGCATGACCGACCGCTACGCCATAGAGACCCACCGCAAGCTGTTCACCCTCGACCCGGTGCTGCATCTGTGATTCGTAAGGGCCGCTGGGCGGGTTAGGATGACGCCCCGGCCGCGCGATTCGCGGGCGGGGCCTGATGCGGAGCGCCCCCCATGTCCTATGAAGACGATCCCCGGTCCCGCGAGCGCGGCGCCTATACGCCCCCCACGGACGACGACCTGCCGTATCGCCGCAGCGGCGGCTATGACGCACGCGGGCCGCGCCGCACGGGCGGGGGCGCCGGGGCGCCGCCGGTGACCCTGATCGTCTCGGCTGTCGTTCTGCTGCTGCTGATCGTCGCGGTGGTGCTGGTCTATCGCAGCGGGGCGCGCGGGCCCAACGACGCCCCGCCCGCCGTGGGCCAGCCGGTCGGAACCCTGAAGGTCGAGGCGCCGATAGAGGCCCAGCCCGTCGATCCCGAGGCCGGCATCCGCGTCTATCGCGACGGCGACCCGGCCGCCGATGCGCCGCCCGTCTTCACCCCGCCGCCCGAGGCGCCCCTGCCGCGCCCGACCGCTCCCGTCGAGGCGGCGCCCTTGCCGCCGGTCGAACGTGCCGCGCCCACGCCCGCGCGCCCGGCGCCCGCCGCCCCGGCCGAGACCGCCGCCGCGCCGCCGGCCGCCACAGGGTCGTCGGCGGTCCAGATCGGCGCCTTCTCCTCGACCGCCCTGGCCGACCGCGAATACGCCGCCGTCGCCGCCCGTTTCCCCCAGTTCGCGCAAGGGGCGGGCAAGCGGGTTCAGGAGGTGGTCGATTCCAAGGGCCAGACCGTCTATCGCACCACCTTCACCGGCCTGAGCCGCGACCGGGCCACGGCCTTCTGCGCCGCCCTGCGGTCGGCCGGGCGGGACTGCCTGGTCCGGTGAGATCGGCCGCCGTCTTCGGCTGTTCGGGCCATCGGCTGACGGCGGACGAACGCGCCTTCTTCCGCGACGCGCGGCCGTGGGGCTTCATCCTGTTCCGCCGCAACGTCGACGGGCCGGACCAGGTGCGCGCCCTGACCCAGGCCCTGCGCGAGACGATCGATGACCCGGACGCCCCCGTCCTGGTCGACCAGGAAGGCGGGCGGGTCCAGCGGCTGGGCCCGCCGCACTGGTCCAGATATCCGCCGGCGAACGCCTATTTGAAGGCGGCGAACGATCCGCTGGCGGCGCGCGAGCTGGCGCGGCTGGGCGGGCGGCTGATGGCCCATGACCTGCGGGCGGTGGGGATCACCGTGGACTGCGCCCCGGTGCTGGACGCCCCCGTGCCCGGCGCCCACGACATCATCGGCGACCGCGCCTTCGCCGACAGCCCGGCGGGGCTGATCCCCCTGGCGCGGGCGCAGGCCGAGGGGCTGATGGCCGGGGGCGTCCTGCCGGTGATCAAACACATGCCCGGCCACGGCCGCGCCTTCGCCGACAGCCACAAGGATCTGCCGGTGGTCGAGACGCCGCTGGAAGACCTGGAGGCCTGGGACTTCCCGCCCTTCCGCGCGCTCAGCGACATGCCCATGGCCATGACGGCCCACGTCGTCTTCACCGCCATCGACGCCAAGCGGCCCGCGACGGTGTCGAAAAAGGCGGTGCGGCTGATGCGCGAGGGGCTGGGGTTTTCGGGCCTGATCCTGACCGACGACCTGTCGATGCAGGCCCTGTCGGGAAGCCTGGCCGAGCGGGCGGCGGCGGCGATGAAGGCCGGATGCGACATCGCCCTGCACTGCAACGGCGACATGGGCGAGATGAGGCAGGTCGCGGGCGCGGTCGGCCGTCTGAAAGGCGCATCGAAGGCGCGGGCCGAGGCGGCGCTGGCCCGCATCGTGCGCGAGGTGGAGCCTCTGGATGTCGAGGCGGCGCGGGCGCGGTTCGAGGCCATGCTGGCCGGCAAGCTGGAGGCGCAGCGCGGGCCGGATGTGGGCGAGGCGCAATCATGACCGGAGGCGCTGTCATTTCCTTCCCCCCTCGCGGGGGAAGGTGGCTCGCGGAGCGAGACGGATGGGGGGGCTGCGAGCCTCGCCTCGATCGTCTGACGATCTGCATGTTGAACCCGCCCCCCCATCCGAGCGGCTCCGCCGCCCACCTTCCCCCGCGAGGGGGGAAGGGAGGATTTGTATGACCGACGTCTTCCAGCCCAATCTGGATTTCGCCGCCGCCGATCAGGTGGAGGAGGGCGAGGCCTTCGTCGTCGATCTGGAGGGCTACGAAGGGCCGCTGCATGTCCTTCTGGCCCTGGCGCGAACCCAGAAGGTCGATCTGCTGAAACTGTCGATCACCCGGCTGGCGGAACAGTATCTGGCCTTCATCCACGAGGCGCGGCGGCGCAATTTCGCCCTGGCGGCGGACTATCTGGTGATGGCGTCGTGGCTGGCCTATCTGAAATCGCGCCTGCTGCTGCCGCGCACCGAGAAGGGCAAGGCCGAGGAGCCCCCGGCCGAGCTGATGGCCGCCGCCCTGGCCTTTCGCCTGCAGAAGCTGGAGGCCATGCGCACGGCGGTCGAGGCCATCACCGGCCGGCCGCAGCTGAAGCGCGACGTCTTCACCCGCGGCGACCCCGAGGCCACGGTCATCATCCCGTCCGACCGGATCGACGCCAGCCTGTACGATCTGATGGCCGCCTATGTGGTCCAGCGGCGCCGCGAACAGGCCCGCCACTACAATCCGACCCAGCGGGTCGAGGCCTTCCCGCTGGAGGCCGCGCGCGACTGGCTGCGCCAGATCATGCCGCGCCTGGACGACTGGACCCCGCTGGACCAGGTGGCGCCGCAGGGGGAGGGCGAGGGCGGCCCCTCGACGGCCAGCTACGTTGCCTCCACCCTGTCGGCCAGCCTGGAGCTGGTGAAGGAGGGCGGCATGGATGTGAAACAGACGGCGGTCTTCGACCCGCTGTATCTGCGCCGCCGCGCCCAGGGGCCGGATGGCGGCCAGCCGATGGAGCTGACGCCGTGAGCGACCTGGAGTTCAAGCCGGACGAGGCCGAGATCGAGCGCCGGGTCGAGGCCCTGTTGTTCGCCGCCGCCGGACCGCTGTCGGCGGCCGAGATCGCGCGCCGTCTGCCCGAAGACGCCGATGTCGGTGCGGCCATCGCTGCCCTGCGCGCGCGGTATGAGGGGCGGGGGGTCGAGCTGGAGTGCGTCGCCGACCGCTGGCGTTTCCGCACGGCGCCGGACCTGAGTTTCATGATGACCCAGGAGCGCGAGGAGCCGCGCCGCCTGTCCAAGGCGGCCTTGGAGACCCTGGCCATCATCGCCTATCACCAGCCCTGCACCCGCGCCGAGATCGAGAGCGTGCGCGGCGTGTCCCTGTCGCGCGGGACGCTGGACCTGCTGCTGGAGATGGGGTTCGTGCGGCTGCGCGGACGGCGTCGGACGCCGGGGCGGCCGGTGACCTATGCGACCTCGGACGGTTTCCTGGAGCATTTCGGCCTGGCCAGCGTGCACGACCTGCCTGGGGTGCAGGACATGCGGGCGGCGGGCCTGCTGGACCTGTCCATGCCCGCCGGCTTCGAAGTGCCCGACCCCGGCCGCGGCGCGGAGGAGGAGGAAGACCTGCTGACCGACCTCGACCAGGACAGCCCCGAGTTCGCCCAAGATTTCGTGGGGGAGGAGTAGGCGTCTCCTCCCTGTCGCGCAGCGATGGGGAGGTGGATCGGACGCGCAGCGGCCGAGACGGAGGGGTTCTGTCTTCGTGTTGCGAACGGCCCCTCCACCGCCTGCGGCGGTCCCCCTCCCCATGGAATGGGGAGGAGACGATGGATCAGGCCGTCAGCGCCCTCGGGAGCTTGAAGGCCACCGTCTCGCGCTCGCCGTCGTCTTCGACCACGGTGGCGTCGAAGCGGGCGCGGAGGGCTTCGATCAGGGCCTCGATCAGGGGTTCGGGGGCCGAGGCGCCGGCGGTGACGCCGACCGTCCGCACCCCATCGAACCAGGACCAGTCGACGTGGCTGGCGTCGTCGACCAGGCGGGCGTCGCGGGCGCCGGCGCGCAGGGCCACCTCCACCAGTCGCACCGAGTTGGACGAGTTGGGCGAGCCGACCACCAGCACCAGGTCCGACCCGTCGGCCAGCCGCTTGACCGCTTCCTGACGATTGGTGGTGGCGTAGCAGATGTCTTCCTTGTGCGGGTCGGGCAGTTCCGGAAAGCGCCGCTTCAGCACCGCCAGAACCTCGGCCGTGTCGTCGACCGACAGTGTGGTCTGGGTGACATAGGCCAGGGGGGCGTCGCCGGGCCGTGCAAACGTCTCAGCGTCGCCCACCGTCTCGATCAGGCTGATGGCCTCGGCCGGCAACTGGCCCATGGTGCCGACCACCTCGGGGTGGCCGGCGTGGCCGATCAGGATGATGTGGCGGCCCGCCGCATGGTGGCGCTCGGCCTCGACATGGACCTTGGACACCAGGGGGCAGGTGGCGTCCAGGAACAGCATCTGGCGCGACCGGGCCGCCGCCGGCACCGACTTGGGCACCCCGTGGGCCGAGAAGACCACCGGCCGGTCGTCGGGGCATTCGTCCAGCTCCTTGACGAAAACGGCGCCCAGGGCCTTCAGACGCTCGACCACATGGCGGTTGTGCACGATCTCGTGCCGCACATAGACCGGAGCGCCGAACCGTTCGATGGCCCGCTCGACGATCTGGATGGCCCGGTCCACCCCGGCGCAGAAGCCGCGCGGGGTCGCCAGCCGCACCGTGATCGGGCGGCGGGAATCGGCGGCGAAGGTCGAGGCGGCGTCCATGGACGGCAAACTAGGGCCTCCGGCCTGCCCCCGCCAGCGGCCGTTCGCCGCGCCTTGTTCGATGGGCAGGAAATATGAGCAAAGACAGTGTTTTGCATCTCACCATACTGTCCTTGACCAAATCGACCCCCGCCTATAGGTTCCGCGCCGAATTCAGACCCCCTTCGGCGCCCGCGTCGGAGCGCTGAGGCCGCCATGCCCCAAACACCGGAATCGCGCGAAGAGGCGATCGCTCGTCTCCAGAAAAGCGCATCCGATCTGGAGGCGCGCACGACCCCCAAGGTCTCGCAGGAGGCGGCGGGGCAGGCGGCGGCCAGCCAGGCCTGGAAGATCATCGCCGACCTGCTCGGCGGGGTGTTCGTGGGTCTGGCCCTGGGCTGGGCGGTGGATCATTTCGCCGGCACGACGCCGGTGGGACTTATCGGCGGCGTCCTTCTGGGCTTCGCCATTTCGGTCTGGATGGCGTGGCGCACGGCGCAGCGTCTGATGGCCGAGGCCAACACGCACGGGGAGCCGCAGTCGGTTCCCTTCGACGACGAAGACGAAGGAGCCTGATCGACCGATGGCCGATCCGCTACACCAGTTTCAGGTTCAGCCCCTTCCGGGCCTCGACTTCGGCGAAGTCACCCTGCCGGTCGTCGGCACGGTGCATCTGGCCTTCACCAATTCGCACCTGGCCATGACCATCGGCTTCCTGCTCGTCGTCGGCTTCCTGACCGCCGTCACCTCGGGCGCCAAGGTGGTGCCGGGCCGGCTTCAGGTCGTGGGCGAAGGGCTATTCGGCCTGATCGACGGCCTGACGGAATCGATCATCGGCCACGACGGCAAGAAGTATTTCCCCTTCGTCTTCGCCATCTTCACCTTCATCCTGGGCATGAACCTTCTGGGCATGTTCCTGAGCTTCACCGCCACCTCGCAGCTGGCGGTGACGGCCACCTTCGGCCTGCTGACCTTCGGCCTGGTGGTCATCGTCGGCATCGTCAAGAACGGCGTGGGCTTCCTGAAGCTGTTCTGGCCCACGGGGGCGCCGCTGGTGATGCGGCCGGTCGTCGGCCTGATCGAGTTCTTCTCCTTCCTGCTGCGTCCCGTCACCCTGACGCTGCGTCTGTTCGGCAACATGATGGGCGGCCACATCGCCCTGAAGGTGTTCGCCGGCTTCGTGGCCACGGCCGTGGTCGGCGCCGCCGGCTGGTTCGGCGTGCTGATCTTCCCGCTGTCGCTGGGCATGACGGTCGGGCTGACGGCGCTGGAGTTCCTCGTGGCCTTCCTGCAGGCCTTCGTCTTCGCGGTTCTGACCTGCATCTATCTCAACGATGTGGTCAATCTGGGCCACGGCCACTAAGGCCCGGCCTTTTCATCCCTACCAACCCCACCTGAACAGGACTTACGACCATGGACCCTCAAGCCGCCAAACTCATCGGCGCCGGCATCGCGATGTGCGGCATGATCGGCGCCGGCATCGGCGTCGGCAACATCTTCGGCCAGTTCCTGGCGGGCGCCCTGCGCAACCCGTCGGCCGCCGGCTCGCAGATCGGCAACCTGTTCGTCGGCGCCGCCCTGGCCGAGGCCCTGGGCATCCTGGCCTTCGTCATGGGCATCCTGATCTGGATTTCGTGATCCGTTTCGGCGGCGGCGCGGATCGCCGCGCCGCCCGCTGACGCCCTTTACGCAGACCCTCCAGGCGACCGATGACCGTTCAAGCCCAAACCGCGACGCCCCTTGACGCCCCCCACCCGGTGGCGGTCGAGGACACGCACGCCACGACCGAACACGCCACGGGCGCCGAGCACGAATCCGGCGGCCTGCCGCAGTTCGAGTTCCAGCACTGGTTCGGGCAGATCGTCTATCTGATCTTCCTGTTCGCCATCCTGTATTTCCTGATCGCCAAGATCTTCGCGCCGCGCATGCGTCGCGTGTTCGACGAGCGGTCGGCCACCATCTCGGGCGCCGTCGAGGCGGCCCGTCAGGTTCAGGCCGAGGCCGCCGGCCAGGCCGAGGCCGCCAAGCGCGAGGTCGAGGACGCCCGCGCCTCGGCCCGGGGCACCGCCTCCGCCGCCTCGGCCCGCGTGGCCGAGGAAGCCAAGGCCCGCGCCGCGGCCGAGGAAGCCGCCGTCTCGGCCCGTATCGCCGAGGCCGAGGCCGCCATCGCCAAGACCCGCGACGCCGCCATGACCAATGTCTCGACCATCGCTTCGGACACCGCCGGCGCCATCGTCGAACGCCTGACCGGCAAGGCGCCGACGGCCGCCGAGGCCGCCGCCGCGGTCAAGGGAGCCGCCTGATGGAATTCTTCAATCCGCACCTCTACGCCTGGGACAATCCCGAGCTCTGGGTCGCCATCGGCCTGGTGCTGTTCTTCGCCATCGTCGTCTTCGCCGGCGCGCCCAGACTGATCGGCGGCCAACTGGACGCCAAGGCCGCCAAGATCCAGGGCGAGCTGGACGAGGCCGCGCGCCTGCGGGCCGAGGCGGAAGCCATGCTGGCCCAGATCCGCAAGGAGAAGGCCGAGGCCGAGGCCCAGGCCGCCGAGATGCTGAAGGCCGCCGAGGCCGACGCCCGCCGGCTGGAACAGGAATCGCGCGCCAAGCTGGAAGAGAGCCTGGCCCGTCGCCAGGCGCTGGCCGAACGCCGCATCGCCCAGGCCGAGGCCCAGGCCGCCGCCGAGGTGAAGGCCGCCGCCGCCGACCTGGCCGCCAAGGCCGCCGAACATATCCTGACCCAGCGCGCCGCCGCCCAGAAGGCCGACCCCCTGCTGGACGCCGCCATCGCCCAGATCGGCCAGCGGCTGAACTGACAGGCGGCGTCGGGTCGAGAAGGCGCGAGCCTTCTGATCGCGGCCCAGTGAAACGCTTCAAGGCCCCTGTCCCGCGACAGGGGCCTTTGTCGTTCAGGCCGGCGCCGGTCTCAGTGCGCCGGGGCGACGCCCGCCGGGGCCTCGACACGCCGGTCGCGCGCCACCAGCCGGGCATAGACATTGCCCAGGACGATGCCGAACACCGCATGGGTGGCGACCAGCCAGCCGATGGTGCCGAAACTGCGTCCGAAGACCCCGCCATCGCCCAGCAGGACCAGGCCGATCATCAGCACCACGAAGGCGCCGACCGCGAAGACGATGCCCTTGGTTTCAGGCGTGTCCGTCGGCAGGCGTGGGCACAGGATGCCGAACAGCGGCCCCAGGACGAAGATCCCCGCGACCATGTGCAACACCCATCCGACCGCCAGATTGCCCGGCAGTCCGACCAGATTGGCCAGGATCAGGGGAAAGGGCGCAAACCACTTCAGCGCCAGTATGTTCACGGCCTCCAGGGCCGCGATAGCCAGGGTGGCGGCCAAACCGGCGACCAATCCCTTTTGTACGCGTGACATCATGACCGATAGCGCCTCCCAACGCCTGCTCGTTCCCGACTTACGCAGGGATCAGCATACGCCGGTTTGCGCCCGCGCCGTTCACATTGCCGTGCGCGGGCCGCAGAGGCCGATTGAGGGGCCGGTCAGGCGGCGGCGTTGGACCCTTCCGGAGCCGTCCAGCGCAGGACAGGCTGGCGGGCGGCGCGGGTCTCGTCCAGGCGGCGCAGGGGGGCGTGGAAGGGCGCGCCCTTGAAGCGGTCGGCGTCACCGGCCTTCGCCGCCGTCGCCAGGGCGCGCATGGCGTCGATGAAGCGGTCCAGTTCGGCCTTGGACTCGGTCTCGGTCGGCTCGATCAGCATGGCCCCGTGCACGACCAGGGGGAAATACATGGTCATGGGGTGGAAGCCCTCGTCGATCATCGCCTTGGCGAAGTCCAGGGTGGTGATGTCCGTGCCCTTCAGCCATTCGTCGTCGAACAGGGCCTCGTGCATGCAGGGGCCGTCGGGGAAGGCCGGGCTCATCAGGTCCTGCAGCCGGGCCTTGATGTAGTTGGCGTTCAGCACCGCATCCTCGGCCACTTGGCGCAGGCCGTCCGAGCCATGGCTCATCATGTAAGACAGGGCGCGGACATACATGCCCATCTGGCCCTGGAAGGCGCACAGCCGGCCGAGGGCCTGGGCCGCCTCGTCTTCCTCGCGCTCGACCAGCTTGAAGCCTTCACCATCGGCCACGATCCAGGGGGCCGGGGCGAAGGGGGCAAGCGCTTCGGACAGCACCACCGGACCCGCGCCCGGCCCGCCGCCGCCGTGGGGCGTCGAGAAGGTCTTGTGCAGGTTGATGTGCATGGCGTCGACGCCCAGGTCGCCGGGCCGCACCCGGCCGACGATGGCGTTGAAATTGGCCCCGTCGCAATAGAAATAGGCCCCCGCCTCGTGCGTCAGGCGGCTGATTTCCAGGATGTCGCGCTCGAACAGGCCGCAGGTGTTGGGGTTGGTCACCATGATGGCGGCCACGTCCGGCCCCAGCTTGGCCGCCAGATCGGCCACGTCCACACGGCCGTCGTCGGTCTGGGCCACCTCGACCACCGAATAGCCGACGAAGGCGGCCGTGGCCGGGTTGGTGCCGTGGGCGCTGGTCGGGACCAGAACCTTGCGGCGCTGCTCATGCTCGCCCTTGGCCTCGTGGGCCGCGCGGATGGCCATCAGGCCGCACAGTTCGCCATGGGCGCCGGCCTTGGGCGACAACGCGACGGCGGGCATGCCGGTCAGGGTTGTCAGCCAGTGGGCCAGGCTGTCCATCAGGGCCAGGGCGCCCTGCACCGTCGACTGGGGCTGCAGCGGGTGGATGTCCGAGAAGCCGGGCAGGCGGGCCATCTTCTCGTTCAGGCGCGGGTTGTGCTTCATCGTGCACGAGCCCAGCGGATAGATGGCCAGGTCGATGGCGTGGTTCTTCTGGCTCAGCCGCACATAGTGGCGCATGGCTTCCGGCTCCGACAGGCCGGGCAGGCCAATCGGATCGCGCCGCACCAGGTCACCCAGATCCGAGCCGTCGCCGGCGGGCGCGGGCAGGTCGACGCCCGTCACGTCCCAGCGGCCGACCTCGAAGATCAGGGCCTCGTCCTGCAACAAGCCGCGCGCGCCGGTCAGGGTGGCGGGTTTGGTCTCAACCGCATTGGGCGTGGTCGGACGGCCGACGGTGTTCATGGTGCTCATGCGGAGGCTCCGCTGCAGAGCCCTTCCCCCTTGATGGGGGAAGGGTTGGGATGGGGGTGAAACCGGCTGACGAGAGTGGCGCGGACGAAACGGCAGTGCGTGTTTCGCCTGTAGAGGGCCGTTGGACAGGGTGTCACCCCAATCCCCGGCCCTTCCCCCATCCGCCGACGGGAAGGGAGGAGAGCGGTCATCGCACCAGCGCCTTCTTCAGGGCATCGGCCAGGGCGTCGATATCGCCATCCGTCGTCGTCTCGGTGGCGGCGACCAGCAGCACGTCGTCCAGGCCCGCCTCAGGCGCCAGGCGGCTATAGGGCACGCCCGCCAGGATCCGCTGCTGGGCCAGGCGTTCGACCACCTCGGCGGCGTTCTTGGACAGGCGCACCGCGAACTCGTTGAAGAGGCGCGGGGTCAGGATTTCGACGCCGGGAATGGCCGCCAGGGCGTCGCGCGTCGCCACGGCCTTTTCGTGGTTCAGCAGGGCCAGGCGGCGCAGGCCTGTCTCGCCCAGCAGGCTCATGTGGATGCTGAAGGCCAGGGTGCACAGCCCGGAATTGGTGCAGATGTTCGAGGTCGCCTTGTCCCGGCGGATATGCTGTTCGCGTGTCGACAGGGTCAGAACGAAGCCGCGCCGCCCCTCGGCGTCCACCGTCTCGCCGCAGTAACGGCCGGGCGTCTGGCGCAGCAGTTTCTCGCGCGTGGCGAACAGGCCCACATAGGGGCCGCCGAAATTCAGGGCGTTGCCGATCGACTGGCCCTCGGCCGCCACGATGTCGGCGCCCATTTCGCCGGGCGACTTCAGCAGGCCCATCGACACCGCCTCGGTCACCACCACGATCAGCAGGGCGCCCGCCGCCTGGGCCGCCTCGGCGATCTTCGTCACGTCCGTGGCCGTGCCGAAGACGTTCGGCGTCTGCACCACCACGCAGGCCGTGTCCGGCCCGATAGCGGCGATCACGGCGTCCTCGGCGTCGATGGCGGGGGGCAGGGCCTGGGTCTGAACGCCGACGGCGTGGACCACCGTCTCGGTGGCGCGGACATAGTGGGGATGCACCCCGCCCGAGATGACGGCCTTGTTCCGGCGCGTCACCCGCGTGGCCATCAGCACGCCTTCGGCCATGGCGGTCGAGCCGTCATAGAGGCTGGCGTTGGCGACCTGCATCCCGGTCAGGTTCGCCACCTGGGTCTGGAACTCATACAGATACTGCAGCGTCCCCTGGGCGATTTCCGGCTGATAGGGGGTGTAGCTGGTCAGGAACTCCGAGCGCTGGATGATGTGGTCCACCGTCGCCGGCACATGGTGACGATAGGCCCCGGCCCCGCAGAAGAAGGGAACCGATCCGGCCGCGACGTTCTTGCCCGCCAGGGCGCCCAGGGCCCGCTCGACCTCAAGCTCGCCCGCCACGCGCGGCAGATCGACCAGGCCCTCGCGCCGCGCGCCTTGCGGCACGTCCACGAACAGATCGTCGATGGATTTGGCCCCGATGGCCGCCAGCATGGCGGCGCGGTCGTCGGGCGTCAGGGGGAGGTAGCGCATGGTTCGGTTCCTAGCCCTTCTCCCAGGGGGAGAAGGGTTGGGATGAGGGGTTACGATGTGTGGGGGTTTGTGTGGACCTTGCGGCAGCCGAACCCCTCACCCTGCCCTCTCCCTATGGGAGAGGGGTCTTCAGAGCGTCGTCAGATACTGGTCGTAGGCGGCGCGATCCATCAGGGCTTCCAGCTGGCTAGCGTCCGAGACCTTGATCTTGCCGAACCAGCCTTCGCCTTCGGGGTCGGCGTTGACGGTTTCCGGGGCGCCCGACAGGGCGTCATTGGCCTCGACCACCTCGCCCGAGACGGGGGCGTAGACGTCGGAGGCGGCCTTGACGCTCTCGACCACGGCGAAGCCGTCGCCCTTGCCCACGGTCTTGCCGACCTGCGGCGCCTCGACGAACACCACATCGCCCAGGGCGTCGGCGGCGTGTTTGGTGATGCCGATGGTGGCGACGTCGCCGTCCAGGCGAACCCACTCGTGATCCTTGGTGAATTTCATGGCTGACCCCTCTCAGACTTTCGGTTTGCGATAGTAACGCGACGCGACGAACGGCATGGCCACGACCTCGGCGGCGGCGGCGCGGCCGCGCACGATGACCTGAAGCGCGGTCCCCAACTCGGCGAAGGCTGGCGGGACATAGCCCATGGCGATGTTCTTACCCAGGGTCGGCGACGGCCCGCCCGAGGTGACCACGCCGATGACCGCGCCGTCCGCATCGGCGATCTCGGCGCCTTCGCGGGCCGGGGCGCCTTCCTTGACGATCAGGCCGACGCGCACGCGGGCCGGACCGTCGGCCAGTTGGGCGTTGATCGTGGCGGCGCCGGGGAAGTCGGCGCGTTCCTTGCGCGCCTTGGACAGGGCGAAGGTCAGGGCCGCCTCGACCGGACTGGTTCCGGCGTCGATGTCGTGGCCATGCAGCGGCAGGCCGGCTTCTAGGCGCAGACTGTCGCGCGCGCCAAGGCCGATCGGCTTGACCCGCGCGTCCTGCAACAGGGTGCTCCACACCCGCTCGGCGTCGGCGGCCGGGACCGAAATCTCGTACCCGTCCTCGCCGGTGTAGCCCGAGCGCGAGACGTAGCAATCGACGCCGAACAGCATCAGCCGGGCCGAATCCATGAAGCCCATCTCGGCCAGGGCTGGCTCGTGCGCCGCCATCACCTCGGCCGCCTCGGGCCCCTGAATGGCCAGCAGGGCGCGGTCGGCCAGGATCTCCAGCCTGGCGTCGCCGGCCAGTTTCGCCTGGATATGGGCGAAGTCGGCGTCCTTGTTGCCAGCGTTGACCACGACATAAAGGCCCGTGTGGTCCGGCTTTCCGGCCATCAGGTCGTCCATGATGCCGCCGGCGTCGTTCAGCAGCAGGCTGTATTTCTGCTTGCCGTCCTTCAGGATCGCATAGTCGCCGGGGACCAGGGCCTCGAAGGCGGCCACGGCGTCGGCGCCGACAATGCGCGCCTGGCCCATGTGCGACACGTCGAACAGGCCGGCGTGTTCGCGCGTCCAGCGGTGTTCGGCCAGCACGCCCTCATACTGGACCGGCATGTCATAGCCGCCGAAGCCGACCATGCGGGCGCCAAGCGCGCGGTGCGCGGCGTTCAGGGGAGTGGTCTTCAGCTGTTCGTCGGACATCTGGGCCTCGCGGTCGCCTGTTCGGGCGGTTTCCCGCCGGTGAAGCGCCCCCGCTGTCCTGAAGCCTGAGAGATTCCGGCGCCCGTGAAAGCGCCTTGCTCCGTCGGCGAACCCGGCCGGGTTCTTTCCAGCGTCCGTGCGCCCTCGCGGTCCTTTTGCCTGAGCGTTTCCGGGGCGGTTGCGCCTTCGGCTCCGGGTCCGAAGCGTGGCCCGGTCTCTCCCGCGAGAGCGGTTGAGCTAAGGGCCTGACTCACGGGTCGGAGTCAAGCGAGGCTGCGAACCTGGTAGTGCCCTAGTTTGAATCTGGGTCATGAGTCCCTTTGCATGCAAGGGATCGAGCGGCTGACACAGTTCCTGTGACCACACAGGAGCAACGTAATGCGTCACCGCATCCATACCATAACGTCCCCTATCGGTTGGCCCAAGCTGAGCGTTCACCAGCAATGGTCGGATGGCCGCGCCTTCTACGTCGGGATCATCGACGGAAGCCAGTGCGTGTCGGCGCCCAGCCGTGAGGCAGCGGTCAGCGCGTTGCTGCGCCGCGCCATTCACCGGGTGCTGCAATGACCGGGTCGATGCACCAAGGCGGCGTCGAACATGTCTGGTTTCGACTCGGTGGGGCGCTTTTTGAGGTCGTCGCAATTCCCGCAGGCGCTGCGGGGATCGAGGGCTCGCCGATGCGCGCGCGCTTCCTTGGGCTGAAGGACGGGATGGCGGTCGCAACGGGCTCGGCGAAAGCTGATGTCGTGGCGATGCTGTTGCAACCATCGGCCCAATACCGCCGGCAGGCCCAGGATACGTCGCCGAACCCTATGGCGGGCGCGGCCTGCTGAGACCAGAATTCAACCATCTGTCAGGAGCAACCGATGACTCGGCAGGGCAAGAACCCCGCGTCACCGCTACAGACCGGACCATCCACCCTGCCTCCCACGGAGGCGGAGCAACCGGCCGCGCCCAACCGTCAACCGACGAACGGAGACACCACCAGCCCCGCGCCCCTGTCCGATGAGGACAGGGAGATCGAGGAACTGGTCGAGAAGATGATCGCCAATCGCCGCCGTCGCATGAAACGCCGCTAGACCTTCGGCGAACAAGGCGGGCCGCCGGCTCCGGTTAGGTCGTCCCGATGCTTTCCATGTCGATCTTGCATCGACGATGTCCGGCCTGAGCGCTGGATCACGTTCTTGTCCGTGGGGGCTCCCTGGACAGGATACGGAACATGAAACGAACAGCAGCAGGCATCGGCGCGATCACGATCGCGGTTCTGACGCCGACCATCGTGGCGGCCCAGAACGGACCGGCGCTCCGGCTGTATGCCGAGACGGGCTTCGCGGGGGATTCTCATCGTGTCGACCGGGGCGTCGAGAACCTGAACACGGTGCGGTTCGGCGACCGGGCGCGCAGCATGATCGCCGAGGGGCGCTGGGAGGTCTGCCTGGATGCAGGCTATCGGGGCGGCTGCCGGGTGGTTCAGGGCCGGGTCAGCGACATGGGCGACTGGAACGCGAGGGTCTCGTCGGTCCGATACCTGGGGCCGGCCGACTGGGGCGCTGGTGGGGACGCGGGCGGAATTCAGGCCAATGGCGCGGGCGTAGGAGGCGGGCCTTCGGCGGGCGGTGTCGGCCAGTCGTACGACGGCCCGACCTACCGCGTGGACTATCGGCCCGACATGATCGGCGGGATCTATGAGACCGACTTCGGGCGGTTGGTCCTGCATCGTTACGACCGAGCCGGCGCCGCCGGGCACTATGTCGGAAATGATAACGACGGGTCGGGTGCAGGCACGTTTGAAGCGCGTGTCGATCCGGCGGACCACCAAGCGGACGGCTATGACACCGTCGAGGGCTACTGGTTCCAGCAAACAGCCGCTCAGCGGTGCGATAGCGCGCGTAACGGCACCTACTACTGGGGTCGGCTTCAGTTTAACTTTCCTCGCGAAAGCAATGATTTCCTGGGTTTTTACGGCCATTGCGAGGGCACGCCACTGGACCGCTGGAACGGAACCTACGTCGGCCGCGATACCACTATCGAAGCTGCCGTGAACGCGCAATTGGCCGGTCAACCGGGCGGACAGGCCGCCGTCCGAGGCGGACAGCCCGGCGAGGCGCCTCCCGGTCCCGTAGGTGCACAAGGCCGACCGTTGCCGGGCGTGGTCGATCGGGCGGCGCAGACTGCGGCTGATGAGGCGGAGCGGCGTGTCCATGACCGCATCCGCGAAGGCGTCGGCCGGTTGTTTTGATGGGATCGCCTAATGCTGCGGCTTCGCGCCGCCCTGGTTCAAGTTCGGAAGAAAGGATTGAACCATGAGATACAAATTCGTCGTGCTGGTTGCCGTGGCCCCTTTGCTTCTCGTTGGCGCCTGTAGCCGAGAGGGCGCCGCCGGACAGCAAGAGGGGGCGCCTGAAGCTGCTTCATCCTCGCCGACAGTCGAGGGTGAGGCGCCGCCGCCGGGACACCGCTACCGCCTCGACTACCGCCCCGAGATGATCGGCCGGGTCTACGACACCGACTTCGGTCAAATGATCATCGACCGCTACGACACCGAAGGCGCCGCGGGTCGTTATTCAGGGCAGGAGACCGATGGGGCCGGTGCCGGAACCTTCGACGGCGTGGTCCAGCCTGCCGACGACCCCGTGGCCGGACACGATCGGCTTGAGGGTTTCTGGTACGCTCCAACAGGCGCGCAGCCGTGCGACGAGCCCCGGAACGGAACCCGCTTCTGGGGACGGATCCAGTTCAATTTCGCACGCGACAGCAACGACTTCATCGGCTTCTACGGCCATTGCGAAGGCGCGCCCCTCGACCGCTGGAACGGCGCCTTCGTACGCCGTGACCCGGTCATCGCGGCCGCCGTCGTCGCCCAGATGCCCTAAAGAGAGACAGCCTCGTGACTCAACTATCACGCCGGGCGCTTCTGGCTACTGCCGCAGCCTACGTCGCCAGTCGGCCCGAACAGGCAAGCGCGGCTCAGGATCCGGAAACGGCCCTCGCTGGGCTGATGGCGACCTTGGCTGGACTGACCTGGAATCGCAGAACAGCCGATGAGATATGGAATCGTCGCGGCGGGGCCTGGTTCGAGGTTATCGACTTTGTCGACATGCAGTACGAAGGCAAGGTCAGGCCCCATCCTGTCCCCGCGAGCGCTACTGCGGCCGAAAGGAACTCTCGCGGCGTCCAACTGACCTACGAGCAACTGGCTGACGCCAAACAGGCGCTGAACACGGCGGCTGTCTACTTCCAGAAGCTGGGAATGGCGGCGCCCAAACTGCCGATCGCCGACGGAAAGTTCTACGTCTTCGTGCTCAGCAACATGGAGCATGCGGCCGGGGCCACCGGCCTGGCCCTTGCCGCCGATCCCGTCGAAGGCGCAACACCCGCCGGCGCCGCGATCGTCCCCGAAGGGACGCACCTGATGCTGAACTCGCTGGAGTATTTCGCGCCGTATGCGGATCATCCATTTTCCAGCAAGATCACGATCGCCCATGAGATGGTCCACGCGATCGACCAATATATGGTGATCACAGACGGGCCGAAGGATGGCATCCTCGAGGGTGTCAACAAATGGTGGTCGGAAGGCAGCACAGATTCAGCGCCGCAGTACGCCTTTCAAACGCTGGGCTATGTTCCGGAGAACACGCTCAAACACGGCGCGCGGAGCCACACCAAGAACATCGGCGCACGGCCCTATGACTACCCGCTGACGCTGAAAGGTGTTCCACGGCGGATGCCGGTTTGGGTCAGTGCAGGGCTGCCGACTCCCGCAGATGCGGCGGACGCGGCCGAGGCCGCTGACGACTTTTGGAACTACAACGCTACCTATTTCACGTCCAGTTTCTGGCGCTTCCTCTACAAGGAAGAAGCGCCGGTCAAACTTGACGGAGGCGGCACACGACCCGGTGCATTCGAGCTGTTTCCCGTCCTGCGAACGATTCAGATCGTGGGGACGCACATCAACAAGGCCCGAGCCAACTCCGAGTGGGTCGATACGGGCATCCCCGCCCTGGACGACTTTCTGCGGGACCACCACCCCACATGGGGCGCGACGGGGCTGCATCGCGCCTTCCCGGCCTTCATCGCCCACTTCGTCGAGTGGCCCGATCAGGTGGTCAAGAGCCGGTCTGGCTATCTGGCCCATCAGAAGTGGCTCGACTGTTTGTTCATGGACGGCGTCGACAAACATGAGCTGACACCCAACAAGGACATTACCGTCGATCTGACAATCCTGCCGCTGGCGGCCAAGGCGATCCGGTTCGAGACGCCGCCAGTGTTCAGCGTCGCGGGCGATGAATATGCGCCGGTCACCATCAGCGTTTCGGTTCTGGACGGCAGCGGTCAATCCAACCCCATCGACAACATCCATGTCGGCTTGCGCGGCCAATGCCTGGCCAACGGACACTCCCAGCCCGGGCGCCACGGCAGGGTTCGTCGTTGGAGCAGCGTAAAGGCCACGCCGTTGAACCGAAGCAAGGTCAATAACGAGACCGTGTTGTCCTTTATCAATGTTGCGCCCGACCCATCGACCACCAGACCGGTGCGAATCCGCGTCACGGTCAGCCTTCAAGTCGCCAGTTCGACGGGCCAGCCCAGCTATCATCCGCCGCCGGTGGAAAGGGCGGAGGGGCCCCCGGTCCATGTCCCGCCGTCGGTCGCGCCGAGAGGACCGGAGCAACTGCCCATTGTGCCGGTGGAGATTGGTTCGGAAAAGACAACTCTGGTCCTGATCAAGAACGCCGATGTCGTCCGCATGGTGAACGACTCGCTCGACACGGCGAGCTTGATGGCGGTCTCGCGGGAGAATGAGGATGGTGAGCAGGCCGCGATCGGAGCCGCAGGCAGACCGGTTCTCGGTGGTCCCCGCACCGCAGAGATGGGTCAGGCGATGATGCGGTCATTGCGCGTTGAACTGGCTATGCCGACCTTGGCGCTGGATCATATAGGCCCGGTCGCAGGCGCCGAGGTCGCGGCCGAATGGTACGAGCCC
Organism: Brevundimonas sp.; assembly: GCF_019636155.1. Taxonomy (GTDB): domain Bacteria; phylum Pseudomonadota; class Alphaproteobacteria; order Caulobacterales; family Caulobacteraceae; genus Brevundimonas. The sequence goes on from NZ_JAHBYB010000007.1 coordinate 29,664, forward strand.
GCCTATGTCGCTCTGGCGCAATACGGGGTCTCGCCCGGCGTCCGAGTCGAAACCGACGCGGTCCAGGTCACCATCACGTCCAGGAACGAAGGCGCTGTGATGGGCAGTTTCTCGGCCGACTTCAGCCGAGGCAGCCAGAATGTCGATGCGATCTTCCGGGGGCGGATCGAAGGCCAGTTCTGCATGGGGATCGTCCACGACGAACCGGCGGGCGACAAGCAGGCGCCGGAGGATCCGTCGGCCATGCTGCCCACCGACTTTTTCATCGGTCTGGCGCGCGCCGGTATGAGCACCGGGGACATTGCCGACGCCCTGCGCGATGCCGTGGCCGATATGCGGCGTGATGAAGGGCAGGACGAGCCGCCTTCCCGTAGCGAGGGCGGCAGTCCCGGCGTGTCGACAGGGGCGACCGGAACCTGCACCATCACGCGTGGCGAGTTTGACGCCTGGTTCCAGGAAACCTACGGACAGGTCTCCGGGCTCTCTTCGGCGCAACGGTCCGAGATTCGGGGCCAACTGCTGGAGAACTGGACCTTCACCGAACAGATGATCTGCAACATCATGGGGCGATCCTGATGTTGGAGAGATCAAGGAAGGCTGAGACGACGCCCGTCTCAGCGCACTCTGGACGTACCGGGAAGATGAGCCGGGCCCTCGTGGCCGTTGCGTTCCTGTTGATGGCGGCGGGCGGCTGTTCGGCCCAGGACTCCAGCGTGTCCGGGCAGGACACCGCCCCATTCCAGGTTGCCGTCGATCCCGACCCCGATCCAGGCATGGGCGAGGACGCTGCGGCCCTGACCCCGGCAGGGCCGCTACAGGGCAACTGGCGCGTGACCCGCCCGAACGATCCGTCGGACGCAGCCATCATGCTGGTCCATGCGATCCACGATAGGCCGCTGATCGAGGGCAGCTATGTCCTCTATCAGCCGTTCTGCGGCATCGACCTGCCGCCGGTGCAAGCGGGGGCCGAGACGTGCGAGTTCGACGGCGTGTCGGCGGACATCAGGGGCGAGGTGATCGACACCCTGGCGACACTTATCTTCGCTCCCGGCGCCGACGGGCAGGATCACCGACTGGTGTTCAAAATCGAGCCTGCCGCCGGCCCGCTGAACGGGACCTACTTCGCGCCCGGCGAGACCGAAGGGGTGCCTGTAATTCTGACCCGGGCGCCTGACTAACCTCCGGCCAGAAACCCTTTTCCGAGTTCAACCAGTTCCGCGTCGAGAGAAAGACATGACCCTGAAACCTTTTGGACCCGCCTTGGTCACACTTGCCTCCCTGGTCCTGCTTGCAGGCTGTGGCCAACCGTCCGGGACTATGGATGGCGATGCCGCGCCGTCGTCGCCGAGCGCGGCCGAGGCTGCTGCATCGGGCATTGCCGAAACCCTCGGGTCCGCAGCCGCTGGTCGTCCTATCCCCCGTGACGGCCTGCCCGACTATGTCGAAACGCGAGAGGGTGGGCGATACCTGACCGGCATGAGGTTCAGCAACGACCAGCGCGCGGGCGGCATGGTGATGTATAGCGCGCCGGGGCCGCTCGCCGATGTGGTGGCCTTTCACCGCGCTTCGCTCGAACGGCACGGCATGACGGTCACGGAGGCCACGGTTCACCCCGTGCGTGACTATATCGAAACCCGGTTCGAGGGCAGGACCGCGGACGGAAGGTCCAGCCTGTCGATCAACATCATCGACAAGTCTGAACCCGATATGATCGTGCAGCTCAACTATGCGGACGAGAAGGGCTGATCGAAAGCCCTGCTGGCGCGACAGCCCATTCCCCGTAATATGCTTCAGGCTGCTGCGAGGCTTGGGGTGACGACATGAGTGCGGTTCCGATCGAGACGTCTTATGCCATCGCACCGGAACCCGTGCGGGGCGCCGCCGATCGTCTCGCCTCTGAACTGTGGGGCGAACTGCGCAAGATCGCCAAGCGCGAGCGATTTCGGGTCAAGGCCGGCGAGACGCTGCGGACCACCGCTCTGATCAGCGAGGCCTGGCTCAGGCTGCGCCGTAGCGAGGACTGGCTGGACGACGGCCATTTCCTCCATGCCGCCGCCCTGGCCATGCGTCATGTGCTGGTCGATCACGCCCGCGCCCGCCTGGCCGCCAAACGGGGAAACGGCAAGGTCGATGCGCTGACCGACGACATCGAACCCTTCTGGGAAAGCGATGCGCGGCTGGTCGAGCTGGACGAGGCCCTGGGGCGGCTTTCGCGGCTGAATCCCCGCCTGGCGCAGGTGATCGAGTTCCGTTTCTTCGCGGGCTACAGCGACGAGCAGACCGCCAGGGTCATGGGAGTCACGGACCGCACGGTCCGACGCGACTGGGTCAAGGCGCGAGCCTGGCTGTTTCGCGAACTGAACGGCGACGACAGCGCGTTGAACGCAAGGTTCAGCGAAGCCGGTATTCCGTCCTGATCTGATTGATCGCCCTGATCTGCGACGCGCCGGCCGGTCCCAGCGCGGTCAGAACGGCTTCCGCTTCATCCAGCAACCTCCCGGCTTCGACACGGCGCCCCTGGGCGGCGCGCACCCGGCCCAGAGAGATCGCCACGATGGCCGATGCGGGATGTGCGGCGCCCAGTTCGGCCCGGACCTCGGCCAGGCCCTGCTCGCTGAGCCGCGCCGCCTGGTCGAGAGCGCCCGACTTCAGTTGCGCCTCGCTGAGTCCCGCCAGGGCCGATGCATAATGCAGGCTGCCCACGCCCGCATGTTCCCGCGCCATGGCGACGGCCTCTTGCAGCAGGGGGACCGCCTCCCTGGGCCGGTCGAGCAGCAGCAGCGTCTTGCCATAGTTGCTGATCAGGGCCGCCGTCGCCGCAGAGGCTCCATACATCCGCCGCCGAACCTCCACCGCCTGGGCGAACAGCGGCTCCGCCCGATCCGGGCGACCCGACAGCACCTCAAGCGCCGCCAGATTGTTCAGGGTGTTCAGGGCGTCCGGCCCCTGCGAGAGACCGGTGGCCTCCCACACGCCCAACGCCGAGCGGAACATCGGAATCGCCTCGTCGTTCCGCCCCGCCGCCGCCAGCATGACGCCCAGGTCGTTATAGTGGGCGCCGGTGTCCCGATGGTTGACCCCGCTGATGGCGAGGCGGGCGGGCAGGTTGGCCTGCAACAGGGCGACGGCCTCCTCGACCTTGCCCTGGTCGCGTAGCAATCGGGCCTCTCCCAGGCGGCTGTCGACCAACTGGGACCGCCAGCGTTCGGGATCGGCTGCCCAGAACCTCTGGGCCTGGGCCAGGAAGCGGGCGGCGGCGTCCGGATCAGACTGCCTCAGCTTCACCTGGGCCAGGTCATACGCGGCCGAGGCCACGATGGCGGGATCGACGCCCCGCGCCGTCATCAGACGGGTCAAAAGCGGCTCGGCGGCCTCGTAGTCGTTCAGATAGAAGTAGAGTTCGCCGAGCGACCGGACGACTGGTCCGCCCCTGGCCGGGTCCGCCTCGAACTGCGCCAGGACCTGGGCGGCGGCGTTGTCGAGAATCTGCTCGGCGTTCGGATCGGCGCCGCCGGTTTCGGCGGCGTTGCGCAGCATGAAATAGAGATACTGCTGAACCGCTTCCATCCGCGCCTGTTCGCGCAGGGCGGCGTCGCGCTCGCGCTCGGCCCGCTGGGCCTGATCGAGCGCCAGCCCCAGGCCACCGGTCAGACTGAGCATGACCGCCGCCGCCGCCGCGATGGGCCAGCGACGGCGGCGCACGAAACGTCTCATCGCATAGCCCCGCTCGCCCGCCCGCGCCGCCACAGGCCTGCCTTCGAGCGCGTCCCGCAGATCGGCGGCGAAAGCGTCGACGGTCGCGTATCGGGCGGCCGGTTCCTTGCGAAGGGCCTTGGCGAGGATGGCGTCGAGGTCGTGGATCAGGGCCTTCTGTCCGAACCCCGCTGTAACCTGAGAGGCCAACCGGGGCGGAACCTCATCGGCGACCTTTCGCACCGCCAGAGCGATCGGCTCCCCATCCACCCTGATCGGGGCGCGGCCGCTCAGCAGTTCATACAGGGTCGCGGCCAGGCCATAGACGTCGGTCATCACCGTCGCGGCGGCGCCTTCCAGCAGTTCCGGCGCCGCATACTCGATCGAGACGGGCGTTTCGGTCCATGCGCCGACAGCAGGCGCCAGAAGGCGCGCGACGCCGAAATCAATCAGCCGCGCGCGTCCATCCTCAGTCACCAGGATGTTGGACGGCTTGATGTCCCGGTGGACGATCAGCTTTGCGTTCGCATGGGCCGTGGCCTCACAGGTCTCCAGGATCAGCGCGACCTTGCGCCGGATGTCTGCTCCGTTTCGAGCCGCCCAGATGTCGATGGGCGCCCCATCGACATACTCCAGCACCATGAAGGGGCGTCCGTCGGCGCTGAGTCCCCCATCGAGAAGGCGCGCGACGCCCGGGTGCTCCAACTCCGCCAGAATCTGTCGCTCGGCCTGAAACCGGCTCCAATAGGCGGTCGGAAGGGGACGCATCAGCTTCAGCGCCGCCTGCTGGCGGTATTCGCCGTCGGCCCGTTCGACCAGATAGACCTCGCCCATGCCGCCGACGCCAAGGGGAGCGGTGATGCGCCAGGCGCCGAAGCGCGCGCCGGATTCGAACTCCGTCACAGGCGACGCCGGGGGAATGGTCAAAAAGTCTGAGGACGTCTCGGCGGCCGCCAGCAGGGACAGGGCTTCTCGTTCCAGCGCGGGATCATCGCCCAGCCGGTTCCGCACGAGGGCGTCGCGTTCGACCGGTTCGACGTCCAGCGCTTCATCCAGAACGGCTTCGATCCTGGCCCAATCCATCCTGGCCCCCAAGCCTGTCTGTGGAACGACGGTGTCCTTCGGCCGCCTGGCCGTCAACCTCCGCCGAGGTTGTAGGTCATGGTCACATAGCTGCCTGGGGCGTCCGCCGTCGGCGCGATGGTGACCTGGACGCCACGATCAACATCGCCCGTGGCGCTGGCCGTCAGGATCAGCGAGCCGTTCATATCGGCGTCGTTGCGTTCGCTGAGCCCGGACGCATCCAGGCGGTCCCGATAGAAGGCGGCCACCCGACCGGTTGAGTCGGCGGTCCGGAAGGCCACCATGCCGCCCCGGTTACCCGCCGAACCGTTTCCTTCCAGGACGCTTTCGATCCGTGCGCCCGGATAGAGCGGCGCGAAATCGGGCATGTTTCTCGGCGCGGCGATGGCGCTCCCTGTCCGGAGCGTGACGTTCTCGCCGGTCTCCGGATTGGCATGAACGCGCGTCTCGCGCTCGCCGCAGCCGGTCAATGCGCAGGTCAAGGCGACCAGGCAGGACAGTTCGAGGATACGCATGGTTGGCTCCCGTGGATCGAGGATTCGATGATCCATACGAGAACCAGGGGGCAATCCGGACAAACGGCTAAACCGGGTCGCTTCACACAGTTCCGACGGCGAGCCCCCGACGCTGGACAATGACATCGGACTTCTGATCGAGGAGGCGGGCGCTGAATCCGGCTTTTTCATCAGCCTGGATGTCCTGGGGATGCGGCTCGTCGATCGGATCGGCAAACCGCTGATGATCGTCCAGATCGGGCCGGAGCCCAAGACCGCCGCTCAACTCGGAAGGTCACTCCGGCCATGGAGGCGGGTGTTGTCACCCGACTCTATGACGCGGCCTTCGTGGTCCGCATGATCGCGCGCTATCAGGCCCGCGCTATCGAAGAAGGCCTGCTGACCTTCAACGAGGACGTGGTCATCACGCCTGCGGCTGTCGATGAAGTTCCGGCGCCTGCCGATGATCAGGCTGAGCCCCTCTGGCTCTACCGCAACTTCGCCCAGCACAGCGTTCGCATCCACAAGGCCTCCTGCGCCCATGCCCGCAAGGGTGCCGGTCACGGAGGCGAGGTGGGACGCAGCGGCGAATGGACCCAAGTGACGGGCCTCGAAAACGCACGGGCGATGGGCGAGGACGTCGCGCCTGGCCGGACGTCGGTGTGCAACATCTGCCTGGGCCGGCGCTTCAACCTCGGCCGCCGCCTCTAGGCGACTCATGACCCAGATTCAAACTAGGGCACTACCGCGAACCTTCAGCGTATGGAACGGCCGGGCGGGGGGCGTTCGTTTGCCTGTCATCGACGATGGGCGCAGGGGCGTCCGTCGGGACCGAGCAGGAGAGATGGACATGCCGAACCGCCAGGATCACCGAACGCGCTGGACCGAAGGCGCCCGCCGCGAAGACGACATCAACTGGAACGACCGCGACCGCAGCCGCGACGAGAGCCGCAGCTGGGCCGGCGACCGCGATTTCCAGCGCAACGAAGGCTATCGTCCGCAGGGCGGTGGGCAATACGCCCGCGACGACGACGCCAGCGCCTATCGTGACCGCGCCTATCGCGACCGGGCCGACTGGGGCGGGCGTTCGTCCCAGGACGCCTACGGCTATGGCGCCCAGGGCTACGAACCGTCCCGGTCCTATGGCTCGGGCGAGACCTGGGGCCGGGGTCCGGGCCGGTTCGAACAGGCCCCGCGCGGAGGCGAGTTCGGCCGCGACTATGGCGTCAACCGCGCCTATGGCCGCGACCATGATCAGGGCAGGGGTCCCGCCCGGACCTATGGCTCGGGCCGCGACTACGAGGCCCAGGGGTATGCGCCGGGCGCCCAGATCTGGCAGGGGTCCGGCCGCGATATGGGTCGGCCAGACCACGAGCCGGACTATCTGCATTGGCGCGAGCAGCAGATGTCGAAATTCGACCGCGACTATGACGACTGGCGCAACGAACGGCGCCAGAAATTCTCGTCCGATTTCGACAGCTGGCGCAGCAGCCGGGCCGAGAATCCGGTCGTCGGCGACGTGTCGGACGGCGGCGTCGGCAGCCAGAAGGACGCCAAGAAGGACTGATCCCGCCCTGGCGTCCGGATCGAGAGGCCCCGGTTCGCCGGGGCCTTTCCCTTATCCGGCGTAGGCGTCGATCTCGGCGATGCGCCGGGCCTTTTCGGCCTCGGTCAGGAAACTGCCCTCGAAACTGTTCCTGGCGATCTGCGTCACCTGTTCGCGGGTCAGGCCGACCGCCGAGGCCAGCTGTTTGTAGTTGGCGTTCACATAGCCCCCGAAATAGGCCGGATCGTCCGAGTTCAGGGTGACGTGCAGACCCCGGCGCAGCATCTCGGGGACCGGATGGTCCTTCAGGTCATGCACGACGCACAGTTTCAGGTTCGACAGGGGGCAGACGGTCAGGGTCATCTGTTCGTTGGCCAGACGCCGGATCAGCCCCTCGTCCTCCATGGAGCGGTTGCCGTGGTCCATGCGGTCGATGTGCAGCAGGTCCAGCGCCTCATGCACATAGGCGGGCGGCCCCTCTTCCCCCGCATGGGCGCACAGTTTGAACCCCAGGTCGCGGGCGCGGGCGAAGACACGCTGGAATTTCGACGGCGGATGGCCGACCTCCGACGAATCCAGGCCTACCCCCGCGAACCGGTCGCGCCAGGGCAGGGCGGCCTCCAGCGTCCCCATGGCGGCGTCCTCGTCCAGATGGCGCAGGAAGCACAGGATCAGTTTGGACGTCACACCCAGTTCGGTCTCGGCGCGCTTCATGCCGTCCCACAGCCCCTCGATGACGGTCTCCATCGACACGCCCCGGTCGGTGTGGGTCTGGGGGTCGAAGAAGATTTCGGCGTGGCGCACATTGTCGGCGGCGGCGCGCTGGAAATAGGCGAAGGCCAGATCCTCGAAGTCCCGCCGGGTCAGCAGGACCGCGGCGCCCGCGTAATAGATGTCGAGAAAGTCCTGAAGGTTCGAAAAGTCATAGGCCGCCCGCACGGCCTCGACGCTGTCGAACGGAATGGAGACGCCGTTGCGCCGGGCCAGTTCGAACATCAGTTCGGGCTCGAGACTGCCCTCGATATGCAGATGCAGCTCGGCCTTGGGCAGGCCGTCGATATAGGCGTCAAGGGACATGGCGTTCTCCTCTCGGCCGCCAGCTTAACCAAGGCGCGGCAAAACGTCTCCTCCCTGTCGCGTAGCGATGGGGAGGTGGATCGGGCGCGAAGCGACCGAGACGGAGGGGGTCTTGTCTTCGTGTCACGAAGAGCCCCTCCACCGCTTCGCGGTCCCCCTCCCCATGGAATGGGGAGGAGACGAGGGATCACATCCGGTCCGGCGTCTCGATCCCCAGCAGGTCCAGGGCGATCTCAAGCTGGACCAGCGCCGCCTTCGACAGGGCCAGGCGCGAGGCGCGGGTCGCTTCATCCGGCGCGACCAGCACCGGGCAGGCGGCGTAGAATTTCGAGAACGACTGCGCCAGCCGATAGGCGTGTTCCGCGATCAGATGCGGCATCCGCTTGTCATAGGCGTCGGCGACCGCCGGGTCGAAGGCGTCCAGGGTCAGGGCCAGGTCGCGCTCGGCCGGCTCGGCCACGACGATGGCGCCGGGGATCAGGCCCTGGTCCACCGCCTTGCGCAGCAGGGATTTGATGCGGACGGCCTGGTACAGCAGATACGGCCCGGTCTTGCCCTCGAACGACATGAACCGGTCCAGGTCGAAGACATAGCTGGTGGTCCGGGCGTTCGACAGGTCGGCGAATTTCAGCGCCGCGACCGCCACCTTGTGGGCGATGGCCTCGAACTCTTCGGGCGGCAGATCGTCGCCCAGCTTGGCCTCGCGCAGACGCTCGCGCGCCTTGTCCACCGCCATGGTGATCAGGTCGTGCAGCTTCAGCACCCCGCCGGCGCGGGTCTTGAAGGGCTTGCCGTCCGGCCCGTTCATGGTGCCGAAGCCCAGGTGCTCCAGCATGCCGTCGGTCGCATAGCCGGCCAGGCGGGCGGCGCGGAACACCTGTTCGAAATGCTCGGCCTGGCGCTCGTCCACGACATAGAGGATCAGGTCCGGGCCGATGGCGATCTTGCGGTCCAGGATGGTGGCCAGGTCGGTGGTCCCGTACATGGCCGAGCCTTCGGAACTGATGACCAGCAGGGGCGGCGGGCTGGGCGCCTCGATCACCGTGCCGTCGGCCAGCTTCTTCTTGCGGGTCTCGCCCGGCCCGGCGACGTGGACCACCCGGGCGCCGTCGTCCTGGACCAGCAGGCCGGTCTTTTCCAGATGGGCGATCATTTCGGCCATGCGGGGATCGGCGTCGGATTCGCCGTTCCACAGATCGAAGGTCACGCCCAGGGCGCCGAACTCGCGCTCCAGCGCGGTGCGGCTGACGGCGACGAAATGGGCCCACAGGGCGCGATAGCCGGGGCGTCCGGCCTGAAGCTCGGCTGTCGCCTTGCGGGCGCGGTCGCGGAAGGCGGGGTCTTCCTTGGCCCTGGCGGCGGCCTGGGGATACAGCCGCTCCAGGTCTTCCAGGGTCACCGGACTGTCGGCCGGGAAGGGGCCGTCGCCCTCGGCCAGGAAGGCGTCAGCCTTGCCCTCGTCGGCTGCGGCGACGATCAGCAGCCCCATCTGGAAGCCCCAGTCGCCGAAATGGGCGTCGCCCCAGACCGTGTCGCCGCGGAAGCGGAACAGCCGCTTCAGGCTCTCGCCGATGATGGAGCTGCGCAGATGGCCGACATGCATCGGCTTGGCCACGTTCGGGCCGGCGTAGTCGATCAGCACCTTGCGCGGGACAGCCACGACGGAGGCGCCGGCGTGGTCTGCGTCGGCCGCCGCCTCGGCCGCCCGCGCGGCCAGGGTCGCGTCGGACATCTTCAGATTGATGAAGCCGGGTCCCGCCACATCGACCGAGGCCAGGCGCGGGTCGCCGGCCAGGCGCGCCGCGACACGGGCGGCCAGGTCGCGCGGATTGGCGCCCACCGACTTGGCGGCGGCCAGGGCGCCGTTCGACTGGAAATCCGCCAGGTCGGGGCGGTCGGAGGCGGTGACGCGGACGTTCGATCCCGCCACGCCTTCGGCGGCGAAGGCGGCGGTGACCGCTTCGCCCAGGGCGGTTCTGAGAGCGGTCATTGGGCGCTGGCGGTCCCGGTCTGGGGCGGCCCGGCCTGGATGCGGAAGCGGCTGCCCGAACGGTTGAACTCGGCCATTTCGGGGGTGACCTCAAAACCGATCAGAACCTCGAAATTCGCGCCCGAAACGGTGGCCGAGGCGCGCGGGATGGTGATCGTCTGTTCCCGGGTCACCGAGGCGGTCTGGCCGCCCTCGAAATTGACCGGCAGGTCGAAATATTCCTTGGCCAGTACGGCCTTGTCCCGCTCGGTCACCGCGATCCAGTAGCGGTAGGTATGGCTGTTCCCCTGGGCCATCGGGCCGCGACCCAGGTTGAACAGGGTGTTGACGGCCAGGGTGATCGGCTGTTCGTCGCGATAGGAGCAATCCGAGGTCACCCCCTCGATCTCGCCGGTGAAGCCGACCGACTGAAGGCTGGGCTGATCGCCGCTGATCTCGACGTAGCGGGCGCCGTCGTAGAGAATCTTCACGAAGGGGCAGGGGCCGGCGTTGACCCGGTTGTTCAGCGGGCGCAGCTGGCGTTCGCCGCGCTGCTGGCGCGGATCGTCCGGCTGGGGCCGGTCCTGCTGGCGGTCCGAGCGGTCGCGCGAACGGGTCTGGGCGCTGGCGGCGTCCACCAGGGCGCCCGAGGCCAGGGCGGTTACGGCGAGGGCGAGAAGGACGCGACGCATCGGGGTCATCCGGCAGAGGGCATGGGACGCGACGCCCCAACCGGCGTCGGTTCGGCCACGCTGTTTGCTGATAGCGGCTAAAGCGAGGCGCGGCAAACGGCGCCCCGGGTTCAGAGGCCCGGCAGCTTGAAGCCGCTGCGGCGCGGGGCGAAGACGATGGCGCCGCGATCGCCGGTCAGGGCCTGCAGACGCGCCTGTTCGGCCGCCGCATCGATGGTGACGGCGCCGGACGCGGTCTGGGTCTGGGTCGGGGCCTGGGTCGCCGGGTCGTTGCGGCGCCAGAACAGGACGCGGTCCGCGAAGCTGGAGTCCTTGTGGGCCAGGTCGCCGAATTCGTCGTCGATCACATAGCGGGCCAGGGGATCGGCCCGGTCGGCGCCGGCCTGGGCGGCCAGCATCTGTTCGCCGGGGGTGCGGGTCACGGCCTGACGCTGGCCCAGAAGAATCTGGCGGGCGGCGCTTTCGGGGGCCAGTTCCTGGGGCCGGGGCTGGCCGGGCGCGGGCGGCAGAAGCCCGTATTCCGGCGGCACGCTGAGCGGAGCGGTCGAGACGGTCACGAACTCGTCCGGCACCACCTTGGTCGCGCCCAGGGCCCGGCTGAAGCTGCCGCAGGCGGCCAGGGGCAGGCCGGCGGCGACGATCAGGGACAGGACGGCGAAGCGACGGATTCGCATGGACGGTTCGGGCTCCCAGGCGCGGCGTGCGCGCGATCTCGGTCTCAGCAAGACCGCGTCATTACGACTTTTCGGGGGCCGCGCCAACCTTGGCCGCCTGTTCGGAACGCAGGCTGTCCAGGACCAGCAGGATCACCCCCACGGTGATGGCGCTGTCGGCCACGTTGAAGACCCAGGGGAAGACGCCGGTCTGGGAGAAGTCCAGGAAGTCGATCACATGGCCGAAGCGGATGCGGTCGATGACATTGCCCAGGGCGCCGCCCATGACCAGGCCGATGGCGGCCGTCATCAGGCGACGGTCGGTGCGGTTGGCCCACCAGGCCAGCAGGCCCGCGACCGCCAGGGAAAAGACCGTCAGCACCCAGCGCGCCGAGCCGCCGCCGAACAGGCCGAAACTGACCCCGTCGTTGTGAACCAGGCTTAGCCGGAAGAAGGGCAGGACCGGAATCACCCCGCGCTCGGCTATGTCCAGCCCGTCCAGGACCCACAGCTTGGTCAGCTGGTCGACCAGGATGATGACGGCCGCGAAGGCGTAGGCGGTGACCGCGAGGCGAGTGATCTTCATTCCGCGCCGGTAGCAGGAACCGCGCGCGGGGCGAAGCGAAAATCCGCCGGAGGGCGGCTCAGTCCGCGGTTCGCCGCGATTTGCGACGCTGCTCGATGTCGCGGATCTCGACCACGCCCGGCAGGGCGGCCAGATCGGCCCGGATCGCGTCGCCGACCCCGGGCGCGGCGCCCCTGAGCCGCAGACGCAGAACGTCTTGCAGGCCGTCCGGCGACGGGGCCAGGACCAGTTGGGACACGGCGGCGAAGCGGGGGCCCAGGGCGCGTTCGACGGCGCTGAGCGGCAGGCTCCCCGTATCGGCCCGCACCAGCAGGCCGGCGGGCTGGCGCCGGCGGCGGACCACCTGTCCCACCGGCCGCATCAGGGTCAGGATGACCAGGATCGTCACCGTGGCCGCCACCGCCGCGGCATAGAGGCCGCCGCCCACCGCCAGGCCGATCGCCGCCACGGCCCAGATGCTGGCCGCCGTGGTCAGCCCCTTGATGACCTCGCCGCGCAGCAGGATCGAACCGGCCCCCAGGAAGCCGATGCCCGACACCACCTGGGCCGCGACGCGCGAGGGGTCCAGGACCACATGGGGCTGGCCCAGAATGTCCTGAAAGCCCCAGGACGAGACGATCATCAGCAGGCAGGAGCCGACGCTGACCAGCATGTGGGTGCGCAGGCCCGCGGACCACAGCTGGCGCTCGCGCTCCACCCCGATGACGCTGCCGAAACCGGCCGCCAGCAGCAGGCGCAGGATCAGTTCGGCGTTCGACAGCATGGCGCATTCCTCCGTTCCCCCGCGGGCCGGGGGGAAGGAAGGGTATCAGGATCGCGCCGCGAGAGGAAAGTTTTTGATCCGATCACGGATCGAGTTTCAGCTTCCCGCCCGCTGTCGCGCGTCCAGCCAGCGCACCGCATCGGCGTCGCGGGCGGACAGGTCCGGATAGTCCGGGTCCGAGCCGACATCCGGCACGCGACGCCAGGACCGGGCGCATTTGGCGTATTCGGCCAGCCGGACCTCCGCCGTCACCGCCTCTCCGCCGGGGAACAGTTCGGCGCCGGAGGTGCGGAACACCTCGGCCGCATCCAGACCCTCGAACGCCGACAGGGATTCGGCCGGGCCGGTCACGCGCGGCCAGGCGTCCAGGGCGCCGCCGATCACCTTGTCCCGCCGCGCCGTTTCCAGCGCCTCGTTGACGATCTCCAGCACGGCGTTGACGCGGCCCCACCGCTGGGCCTCCGCATCGTTGCGCCACTGGGCCGGCGTCTCGGGGATCACCCGGGCGCAGTTCGAGCCGCCCTCGGGGAACCGTGTCGTCCAGGCCTCTTCCATGGTGAAGGGCGTCAGAGGCGCCAGCCAGGCGGTCAGGCGCAGGAAGACTTCGTCCATCACCGTGCGCGCGGCGCGGCGGCGCACCGCGTCGGGCCGGTCGCAGTACAGGCTGTCCTTGCGAATGTCGAAATACAGGGCCGACAGGTCGCCGGAGCAGAACTCCAGCACCGGCCGCACCACGTCCTGGAAGCGATAGTCGGCGTAGGCGGCCCGCACCTGGCCATCCAACTCCCACAGGCGATGCAGGATGAACCGCTCCAGCGGCGGCATCTGGTCCAGCGGCAGGCGTTCGGCCTCCTCGAACCCGTTCAGGGCGCCCAGCAGGTAACGGACGGTGTTCCTCAGCTTGCGATAGGCGTCGACCGTGGTCTGAAGGATCTGCTTTCCGATCCGCTGGTCCTCGGCATAGTCCACCAGGGCGACCCACAGCCGCAGGATGTCGGCCCCACTCTCCTTGATCACCACCGCCGGATCGACGGTGTTGCCCTTGGACTTGGACATCTTCTCGCCGTTCTCGTCCTGGGTGAACCCATGGGTCAGCACGGCCTTGTAGGGCGCGCGGCCACGGGTGCCCGAGCCTTCCAGCATGTTGGACTGGAACCAGCCGCGATGCTGGTCCGAGCCTTCCAGATACAGGTCGGCGGGCCAGTGCGACGGGCGGTCGCCGGTATAGCCCTGTTCCGGGGTGCGCGGCTCCAGGGTGAAGGCGTGGGTGCAGCCGCTGTCGAACCAGACGTCCAGGATGTCCTCGACCTTCTCGTACCGGGCCGGATCGTGGGCGCCCAGGAAGTCGGCGTCGGGCGTCTCGAACCAGGCGTCGGCGCCGCCGCTGCGGATGGCCTGAACGATGCGGGCGTCGACCTGCGGATCATGCAGGGGGTGGCCGGTCTGTTTGTCCACGAACATGGCCAGGGGCGTGCCCCAGGCGCGCTGGCGGCTGATCAGCCAGTCGGGCCGCCCCTCGACCATCGCGCGGATGCGGTTCTTGCCCGCCGCCGGGTGGAAGGCGGTGTCGTCGATAGAGCGCAGGGCGATCTCGCGCAGGGTGTCGCCGCCCGCCAGTTCCTCATCCATGCGGATGAACCACTGCGGTGTGTTCCTGAAGATCACGGGCGCGCGCGAACGCCAGCTGTGCGGATAGGAATGCTCCATCCGGCCCCGCGCCAGAAGGGCGCCGACCTCGATCAGCCGGTCCATCACCGCGCCGTTGGCCGGACCGAATTTGCCGGTCTTCTTGCCCTCGGTCTCCAGCACCTTCAGGCCGGCGAACAGGGGGACGTGCTCATAATAGGCGCCGTCGGGATCGACCGTGTCGGGCACCTCGTGATGGCCGTGGGCCTTCCACACCTCGAAGTCGTCGGCGCCGTGGCCGGGGGCGGTATGCACGAAGCCCGTGCCCGCGTCGTCGGTCACGTGGTCCCCCGCCAGCAGGGGCACGGCGAAGCCATAGCCGGGATGCAGCGGCGCCAGAGGGTGGGCGCACTCCAGCCCCGACGGATTGATGGCGTCCAGCCGGGTCCATTCGGCGATCTTGGCCGCCTTGCGCACGTCGTCCGCCAGTTTGTCGGCGACGATGAACCGCTCGCCCGGCCTGGCCCAGGGCTCGAACTCCAGCCCCGTCTCCATGGCCGTGACCTCATACAGGCCATAGGCGATCTCGGGCCCATAGCTGATGGCCCGGTTGGCGGGGATGGTCCACGGCGTGGTGGTCCAGATCACGATCGACGGGGTGGCGTGGCGGAAGGCCAGCAGGTCGTCGGGCTGGTCGTCGCCGGCCCCCGTGACCGGGAATTTCACCCAGATCGTGGGGCTGACATGGTCGTGATACTCCACCTCGGCGTCGGCCAGGGCCGTGCGCTCGACCGGCGACCACATCACCGGCTTGGACCCGCGGTACAGCTGGCCCGAGGTCTTGAACTTGTGGAATTCCTGCACGATGGCCGCCTCGGTGCCGAAGTCCATGGTGGCGTAGCGATTGTCCCAGTCGCCGATGACGCCCAGCCGCTTGAACTGTTCGCGCTGAACCTCGATCCAGCCGGTGGCGTATTCGCGGCAGGCGGCGCGGAAGGCGGCCTTGGACACCTCGTCCTTGCGCTTGCCCTGGGCGCGGAACTTCTCTTCGATCTTCCATTCGATCGGCAGGCCGTGGCAGTCCCAGCCGGGGACATAGTCGACATCATAGCCCAGCAGGAACCGCGACCGGACGACGAAGTCCTTCAGCGTCTTGTTCAGCGCGTGGCCGATATGGATGTCGCCGTTCGCATAGGGCGGACCGTCGTGCAGCACATACAGGGGCGCCTTCTGCGACTGGCGCAGCGCGCGCAGGTCGCCGTACAGGTCGCCCCACTGTTCCAGGATCGCCGGCTCCTTCTGCGGCAGGCCGCCGCGCATGGGAAAGGGCGTCTCGGGCAGGAAGACGGTGTCGCGGTAATCGCGGCCGGTGGAAGGGGTGTCTTTGGCGTCGGCCATGAGTTCAGTCTCGGCGTCTAAAATGATCCGTTCGCGTGTCGATCTCGATCCCGGCGTGCACGGGGCCTTGGCCCTGCGGCGCTACGCCGGGCGGCTAATCGAAATCGGGCGAACGACGCGGACGGTCATGGTCCGGGCGGTCTAGCAGAGGCCGGGGGGGCGACGCCAGCGCGGATCGTCAGGAACCGCAGGGTTGGCGCGCGCCTGTCGCGGCCGCACGGTGGCGTCAGCCGGAGGATGACCATGCGCCTGACCCTCGTCGCCCTGATCTTCCTGGGCTTGGCCGCCTGCGACCGCGCGGCCGAGGCCCAGCCGCCCAAGACCGCGACCCTGATCGCCATGGCCGCGCCGGCGGCCCAGGCCGAGGACGGGGCGGGGGCCGAGACCTTCGTGCGCGCCCTCTACGCCAGCTATGCCGACGGGGACGACGCCCGGCCCTGGTCGGGCGACCGGGTCTGGTCCGCGCGGATGAACGCCCTGGTGCGCCGCGACGCCGAACTGGCCACCGAGGATCTGCCCTATCTGGACGCCGACCCGATCTGCGACTGCCAGGACTGGGAGCGGCTGGCGGTGCGCGCGGTGGCCCTGTCGCCGGTCGGCGCCGACGGCTCGGTCGAGGCGACCGTGCGCTTCGTCAACGGCGGCGAGGACAAGACGGCCCTGCTGAAGCTGAAACGCGAGGCCGACGGCTGGCGGGTCGATGACGTTATGAACCCCGGCCATCCGTCCCTGGCCCAGAACCTGGCGGAGTCCAACGCCCGGATCGAGGCGGGGCGAAAGGCGCTGGACCGCGACTGACCGCTTGCCCGGCGGCCGGCGCGCGCGGATAGTCGCGGCGAAAGGGAGCCCGCCATGCGCCATCTCGTCCTGCTAATCGGCGTCGCCCTGGCGGCGGCCGCCTGTTCCGACCCGGATGCGACCGAACCGGCCGACGCCTCGGCCGCCGCGGCCCTGCCGCCCGGACGGCCGGCCGTCTATCAGGCCGCGACCGAGGGGCCGGAAGCCTTCGTCCGGGCGCTCTACGCCATGTATGAGGCCAATGCGGCCGGAGAGCCCCCGGCGCCCGGCCGCGACCCGCTGTACGGCCGCATCTTCAACGCCGCCATGGGTGAGGACTTCCGCCAGAACCAGGGCCAGGTCCCCTTCCTGAATTTCGATGCGGTCTGCGGCTGCCAGGACGGCCAGGTGCGGCTGACCTCGGTCACGGTGATCCCGACCGAACGGTTCAAGGCGGACGCCCAGGTCGCCTTCACCGTCGACGGCCAGGCCCGGTCCCAGGTGCTGAAACTGGAGCAGGAAGGCCCCAGCTGGCGGATCGCCGACGTGATCCCGGCGGGCGAGACCTCGCTGCGCGAACGGATCATCGCCACCCTCAGATAGTCGACAGCACCTGTCGCGCCCGTTCGGCGTCGGCCT
The DNA here is from genome assembly GCF_019636155.1 of Brevundimonas sp. Taxonomy (GTDB): domain Bacteria; phylum Pseudomonadota; class Alphaproteobacteria; order Caulobacterales; family Caulobacteraceae; genus Brevundimonas. Next base: position 46,660 of record NZ_JAHBYB010000007.1, read on the forward strand.
CGATCTGGGCTTTCAGGGCCTCAAGCCCGTCGAACGTCATCTCGGGCCGCAGGAAGGCGATCAACTGGGTCTCGATGGTCTGGCCGTACAGGTCGCCGTCGAAGTCGAACAGCCAGACCTCCAGCATCGGCTCGGGCGTGCGCCACATCGGCCGGACGCCCAGGCTGGCGACCCCGTCGAACACCCGGCCGTCGGCCAGGCGGGTGCGGGTCGCATAGACGCCGAAGGCCGGGCGCATATAGCCGCCCAGGGTCACGTTGGCGGTGGGGACGCCGAGGGTCCGGCCGCGCTTGTCGCCGTGCACCACCTCGCCGGCGATGGCGAAGGGGCGGCCCAGGATGGCGGCGGCGCGGTCCATGTCCCCCGCCTTCAGCGCCTCTCGCACCGCGCTGGACGACAGTTTCAGCCCGTCCGGATCGTCGATCCGCGGGGTCATCGAGACCGAAAAGCCCAGCTCGGCGCCATAGGCGCGCAGGGCCTCGGGCGAACCGGACCGCCCCTTGCCGAAGGTGAAGTCGAAGCCGACCGCCGCATGGCGCACCCCCAGGCCGTCGGCCAGGACCTGTTCGGCGAAATCCCGGTCGCTCATGGCCGCCATCTCGGCGTCGAAGGGCAGCAGATACAGGCGCTCGACCCCAAGCTCGCCCAGGGCCGCCGCCATCTGGTCCGGCGTCATCAGGCCGAAGGGGGCGGCGTCGGGCTGGAAGAATCGGCGCGGATGCGGGGCGAAACTGACGACGCCCAGGGGGGCGTCCAGGTCGCGGGCCGCGCGGGCCGCGTCGGCGATGACCGCCTGATGACCCTGGTGAACCCCGTCGAAGGCGCCCACGGCCACGGCGGCGCCCTTCAGGTCGGACGGCAGGTCGCGCCAGTCGGGGATGATCCGGGCGGCCAAGTCAGTCCTTCGCGGGCCGGCGGCGGCGCGGCACCCGGACCAGGGCCTCGCCGTCCATCACCACCTCGTCGCCGACCAGGCCCTGCGCCTTCAGCACCACGCGGGCGCTTTCGGGATCGACCTCGGCCACCGTCACCCGCGCGATCAGGACATCGCCGATCCGCACCGGCTTGTGGAAGCTCAGGGTCTGGCTGAGGAAGATCGCCCCCGCGCCCGGCAGCATGGTGCCGACCACCGCGGAACCGACCGAAGCCGACAGCAGGCCGTGGGCGATCCGCCCGCGATAGGCGGTCTTGGCCGCATAGGCCTCGTCCATGTGCACGGGGTTGAAGTCGTCGGACGCCTCGGCGAACTGGACGATGCGCGCCTCGGTGATCTCGACGCGCTTTTCGGCGGTCATGCCGACGAACAGTTCATCCAGGATATAGCCGCCGGACGGATGGGCTTGGACCAGATCGCTCATGGGCGGGTGTTAGCGCCGACCGCGGCGCTTGGCCACAGTCACCACGCCAGTTCCAGCGCCGCATAGCGGGCGTAGGTCGTCTCGGCCTTCAGCAGATCGGCCGCGTGGGCGGGGTCCAGGGCGCCGTCGGGGCCGCGCGCCTGGTCGCCATGAATCCCTTGCGCGATGAACAGGCAGTCCAGACCCTGGCGGTTGGCGCCCATGACGTCGGTCACCACTCCGTCGCCGATGCACAGGATGCGCGACCGGTCGATGGGCCCGCCACGCAGGCGTTCGGCCGCATCGACGGCCAGTTCGTAGATCGGCCCGAAGGGCTTGCCGGCCATGACCACCCGCCCGCCCAGGCTTTCGTACAGGTCCGCCAGGGCGCCGGCGCAGTAGATCAGCCGATCGCCGCGCTGGACCACCCGGTCGGGGTTGGCGCAGATCAGCTCCAGATCGCGCGCTGCGGCGGGGACGAAGCGGTCGCGGTAGTCCTCTGGCGTTTCGGTTTCGTCGTTCTCGGGTCCGGTGACGGAGATGAAGGCCGCCTCTTCGGGCCGCGACGCGCGGACGAGGCCCGTGCCTTCATAAAGCGCCTGGTCGCGGTCCGGGCCGATGATCCAGGCGGGGCCGGACGCCGCGCGCCGGGCCAGTTCCGCGCGGGTGGCGTCGCCCGAGGTGACCACGGCGTCCCAGGCCTGGCGCGGGACCCCCAGGCCCTCCATCTGGCCGATCACTCCGTCGGCGGGACGCGGGGAGTTGGAGATCAGCACCACCGAACCGCCCCGGGCCCGGAACGCGGCCAGGGCCCGGCAAGGCGTCTCCCAGGCCTCGCGACCGTTGTGGATCACGCCCCAGACGTCGCACAGCAGGACATCGTAATCGCCGGCGACGGCCGACAGGCGGGGCAGGGGATGGGGCAGGGTCATGCGCCCGAGATAGCCGCTGAACCGCGCCGCGAGAAGCCGAAGACGGAACAGGCGCCGTCCCTGCCGTGTTCAGACCGCATCGACGGCGAAGGAGACGGGACATGGATCGGGACTGGGGACGGCTGACGGCGGTCGCGGCGGCCTGCGGCCTTGCGGGGCTGACGGCGGCGGGCTGCGCCACCACGGACGGCTACGCCTCGGCGTGCGAGCGCGACTATGCGCGCAACCGCCAGCAGGCGACGGCCTCGGGCGCCCTGCTGGGCGCGGCGGCGGGGGCGGCCCTGGCGGGATCGGGCGACCGGGAACGCGGGGCCGCCATCGGGGCGGCCATCGGCGGCCTTCTGGGCGCCCAGCTGTCGGCCGAGGACGACCCCTGCGGCTATGGCTTCGCCGGCTACAACCGCGACCATCGCTATGGCCGCGAGCGGATCTACTGGCGGGACGGCCGCCGGCCCTGGTGACCGATCAGGCGAAGCGGCGGCGCTGTTCGGCGCTGCGCAGGGTCGAGCGCAGGAATTCCGGCGGCGGGTCGGTCTCGGCCAGGACCTGTTCCTTGATGGCGCGCGGCTCGCCGAACAGATGGCCCTGGCCGGCGGCGACGTCCAGTTCCAGGATGTCGACCACCTGGCGCTCATTCTCGACTTTTTCGGCGATCAGCTCGATGCCGTAGCGGCGCGTCAGGCCGGCGAAGTCCGCCGCCTGGATATCGGGCATGGAGCGCAGGGGCGCCGCGCCGTCCAGGTCCAGCAGCTGTTCGATCAGCAGATCGGCCGCCACCTTCATGAATTTCACGTCCGACCGCTGCAGGTCGGCGAAGTCCAGGTCCAGGGTCTGGACCTTGTCGATCGAGAAGCGGAACCCCAGGTCGGCCAGCTTGGCCATGTTGCGCGCCTCGACCGCGCCCCGGGCGTCGAACACCGCCTGGCCCAGTTCGAAGATCAGGGCCTGGTTCAGGTCGCGGTTCTCGCTGAGGAAGTCCAGGAACTGCGGGAAGAAGGTCTCGTCCCCCAGGCTGGTCAGGGCGATGTTGCAGAAGACCCCGACCTTGCGGTCCTGGCGCGCCAGCCGCCGCACGATCTGGGCGCAGCGGAACAGCAGCAGGTTGTCGATCACCGGCGCCAGGCCCTCGCCCTCGGCCACCGACAGATATTCGGCCGGCATCATCACCCGGCCCGAGGCGTCGCGCAGGCGGGTGAAGCTCTCGTAGAAGATCGTCCGGCGCTGGGGCAGGGAGACCACCGGCTGGAGATACAGGTCGACGCGATTGTCGCTTAGCGCCTCATGCACCGTCTGCAGCAGGGCGTTGGACTGTTGCTGGCGGCGGGCCTCGACGGGATCGGAGACCGGCACGGGGCCGGCGCGGAACCGGTCTTCCAGGGTCTCGGTCATCTGCTGGACCAGGCCTTCCAGCATCCGCACCTCGCCCGACAGTTCCTCGGTGCGGTCCAGGGCGCCGCTTTCGACCGCCTTGGCCAGGCCGCTGAGGGCCCCCTGGGTCTCTTCCAGGGCGTCGGCCAGCAGGCGATGGGCCTCGCGCACCTGGTCGATCTCCTTCTTCAGGGCGCGGCGGTCCGACATCTGGGCGATCAGGCCGTGGACGGCGCTGAACAGGGCCAGGGCGCCCACGGCCCCGGCCGCGCCCGCACCGGCGCCGAATCCCGCGCGCCAGATGAAGGTCCCGACCGTCAGGGCCAGGAACAGATAGGCAAAGGCCAGAAATGCGGTGGTGATGGTGCGCATGGGGACGCGTCGACGCCTTCCCGGATGGAATCGGCCGAGTATCGGGGTATCAGGAGCGCACCGCTAGTGCTCCTCCCGCGAATCGCCAAGGAAATCCCCATGCAACTGTTCGACCTGTCCGGAAAAGTCGCCGTCATCACCGGTTCGTCGCGCGGCATCGGCCTGGCCATCGCCGAGCGGCTGGCCGAACACGGGGCCCAGGTTGTGATCTCGTCGCGCAAGGCCGGCCCGTGCGAGGAGGCGGCCGACGCCATCAACGCCCGATATGGCGCCGGCCGCGCCATGGCCGTGCCCGCCAACATCGGCTCCAAGGAGGATCTGCAGCGGCTGGTCGACCAGACCATGGCCGCCTGGGGCCATATCGACATCCTGGTCTGCAACGCCGCCAGCAACCCCTACGCCGGGCCGATGGCCGGCATCTCGGACGAGCAGTTCGAGAAGATCCTTCAGAACAACGTCATTTCGAACCACTGGCTGATCCAGATGATCGCGCCCCAGATGCTGGAGCGGAAGGACGGGTCGATCATCCTGCTGTCGTCCATCGGCGGCCTGCGCGGCAACGCCCTGATCGGAGCCTACAATGTGTCCAAGGCCGCCGACATGCAGATGGCGCGCAACCTGGCGGTCGAGTGGGGGCCGTCGAACGTGCGGGTCAACTGCATCGCTCCGGGCCTGGTCCAGACCGACTTCGCCAAATACCTGTGGGAGAACCCCGAACTGCTGAAGCAGGTGACCGATCCCGCGCCGCTGAAGCGGATCGGCCAGCCGGACGAGATCGCCGGGGCGGCCGTCTATCTGGCGGCGCCGGCCTCGGCCTATATGACCGGCCAGACCCTGGTCGTGGACGGCGGCGTCACCATTGCCTGGTGACCGTCCCGGCCTGATGCAGGACCTCGCCTGGCGGGCCGAGGCGGCGGGGTTCGCCGTGCTGATCGCCGCCCTCAGGCTGATGGGGGTCGAACGGGCCTCGGCCTTCGGCGGCTGGCTGCTGCGGACCCTGGGGCCGCGCACGGGGACCCAGCGCACGGTGATGCGGAACCTGCGCATCGCCTTTCCGGACATGGACGAGGCCCAGCGCCGGCGCCTGGCGCGGGACCAGTGGGACCAGACCGGCCGCACCTTCGCCGAACTGACCATGATGGACCGGCTGACGCCCGCCTCGGGCCGGATCGAGATCGTCGGCGGCGAACGGCTGGACGCCATCCGCGACGGCGGCCGGCCGGTGGTCTTCGTCTCGGGCCACCTGGCCAATTTCGAACTGATGCCGGCGGTGATCCTGGCGGCCGGGATTCCGTGTCAGGTGACCTATCGCGCCGCCAACAACCCCTATGTCGACGCCATGATCCGCGCCAACCGGGCCCGCTATGGGGTCAAGCTGTTCGCGCCCAAGGGGGGCGACGGCGCGCGCGAACTTCTGGCGGGCCTGCAGCGGGGCGAGTCGGTCGCCCTGATGAACGACCAGAAATTCTCCGAAGGGCCGGAAGTGACCTTCTTCGGCCAGCCGGTGAACGCCGCCCCGGGGCCCAGCCGCCTGGCCCTCCGCTTTGGCACGGTGCTGCAGCCGATGTCGGTGACCCGCCTGCCGGGGGTGCGGTTCCGCCTGACGGTGCATGAGCCGATCGCCCTTCGCGCGACCGGCGACAAGTCCGCCGACATCGCCCGCGGCGTCCAGGCGGTGACTACTTTCGTCGAAGACCGGGTGCGCGAACATCCGATCGACTGGTTCTGGGTCCACAAGCGGTGGCCCGATGCGGTCTACGCCGGGCTGGCCCCCGCATCCGACCGGGCCTGATCGGTCGCGCGGCGGAACGGGCCCCGGTAGCCTTCGGCGACGCGCCGGCGCCGGTCGGGGCCGAAATAGGTCTCGGCCTTGACGAAGGCCCGAGGCCGCAGGATCACCGCCTGCATCCGCTCCAGGATCGCCTTGGCGGTGATCGGCTTGACGACGAATTCGGTGACCCCGGCGTCGCGCGCCTCGGTCACCCGGCTCTTTTCCGAATGGCCGGTCATCATGATGATCGGCAGATAGGGATTGGCGCTGTCGGGGCTGTTGCGGACCAGGCGGGTGAATTCGACCCCGTCCAGCGGGTACATGTTGAAGTCGACGATCGCCAGATCGACCGGATGGTTGCGTAGGGCCTCCAGGGCGGCGGCGCCGTCCGGCGCCTCCTTCAGCCGTCGGACGCCCGCGGACTGCAGGATGGCCGAGGTGATGGCGCGCATGTGCTGGTTGTCATCGACCAGCAGGATGTTGAGGTTGCCGAGGGACGCCATTGGGGCCGTGGAAAGAAGGTCGACGCATCGACGGTCAGGTCAATCTCTAGACTGCAATCGTTATTTTAGTGTGATTTCAGTCCTGTCCGGACAACAGGCCCGGCGCCGAGCGGCCGACCATCAGGGCGGGATTCAGGTTGCGGTCGCGCCATTTCATGCGCCAGCACAGGTGCGGGCCGGTGGCGCGCCCGGTCATGCCGACGCGGCCGATGGCCTGGCCCCGCGCGACCCTCTGGCCCGTTTCGACGTCGATGCGCGACTGGTGCAGATAGGCGGTGATCAGCCCCTGGCCGTGGTCGATCAGGGTCAGGCCGCCCTCGAAATGCAGGCCGGTGCGGGCCAGGGCCACCCGTCCGTCGGCCGGCGCCTTGATCGCGGTTCCCTGGGGCGCGGCCAGGTCGACGCCGTAATGGGGCCGCGCCGGCGTGCCGTTCAGCACCCTCTGTGAGCCCCAGGCGCTGGTGATCCGGTAGGCGTCCAGGGGCCAGGCCATGCCGTCACGGAAGGCGTCGCCGGGCGCGCGGCTGGCGAACCCCTCGGTCTTCAGCGCCACCTCGCGCTGGATGCGGGCCAGAAGCTCGGGGTCGGTCGGGGTCACCGTGGCCGGGGGCAGGCCGTTGACGACGGTGGAAGGGAAGCGCCCGGGGGCGATGGTCAGGGTCCGGGCCGCCGTCCGGCCGTCCGGGGCGCGCGCCTCGATCCGGGTCGAGCCGGGGGCGTCGCGGTCGAACCCCACGACGAACAGGCCCGCCTCCGACGCCGCCGTCAGGGCCTCTCCGTCGACGAAGACCAGGGCGCGGGGCCAGGTGCGGCCGAAGGCGAAGCCGCCCTGTCGCCATTCGCCGCCGAGGGTCAGGCCGGGGCTCGACTGGACCGGCAGGGCGCGCGCCGACCCGGCGGCCAGGGCCGCGCCCGCGCCCAGCAGAAGGCGGCGTCGACCCAGGCTCAATCGATCGGCCCCATGCGGCTGAGCGCCTCCAGAGGGCCGACATAGGCCTCCTGCCGGTCGGGGTTCCAATAGCGCAGGGTCTCCAGCGGAATGGGCTTTTCCGTCACGGCGCAGGTGACGTAGCGGCCGGGTTTCAGGACCACGAACTCGCCGTCGCCATAATGGACGGTCGCCTGGCCGGAAGGGGGGGTGTCGGTCATGGCCTCACGATAACGGCGACGGGTCGGTCCCGCCAAGCCTTGCGCCCCTGACGGGAGATGATGGGGAAGAAGGCTACGCTTCCTCCGCCGTCTCCCGCTCCACCGCGCGCCAGCCGATGTCGGTGCGGTGGAAACCGCCGGGCCAGTCGATCCTGCGGATGGCGGCATAGGCTCGTTCGCGCGCCTGGCGGATGTCGTCGCCCCGCGCGCAGACATTCAGCACCCGTCCCCCTGCGGCGCACAGCTGGCCGTCCTTTCGCCGCGTCGTCCCGGCGTGGAAGACCTGCACATCCGGCCCGAAATCCTGCGACGCTCCGCGGATGATCGACCCTTCCAGCGGGCTGTCCGGATAACCCTTGGCCGCCAGCACCACGCAGATCACCGTCTGCGGATGAAACTCCAGCGGCGGCAGGCCCGAGACGTCCCCGCGCGCGCAGGCCAGCAGATAGGGGACGATGTCGCCCGCGATCCGCATCATCAGCACCTGGCATTCCGGATCGCCGAAACGGGCGTTGAACTCGACCACCCTGGGCCCGGCCTCGGTCGCCATCAGACCGGCGTACAGCACCCCGCGATAGGGCATGCCCTCGGCCGCCATCGCCTTGATCGTCGGCTGGACGATCCGCGCGTCGGCCTGTTCCACCAGTTCGGGCGTGAACACCGGCGCCGGCGAATAGGCGCCCATCCCCCCGGTGTTCGGCCCCAGGTCGCCGTCGAAGGCGCGCTTGTGATCCTGGGCCCCGCCCAGCAGCACCGCCCGCTGGCCATCGCACAGGGCGAACAGCGAACCCTCTTCGCCGTCCATGAACTCCTCGATCACCACCCGCGCCCCGGCCGCGCCGAAACGGCCGCCCAGCATGCGGTCGATCTCGGCCTCGGCGTCGGCCTTGTCGGGGCTGATGGCCACCCCCTTGCCCGCCGCCAGGCCGTCGGCCTTGATCACATAGGGCGGCTTGAAGACGCTCAGCGCCGCCTTCGCGTCCGCCGCCCGGTCATAGACGCCGTAACCGGCGGTCGGGATGTCGTGGCGTTCCAGGAAATTCTTCGAGAAGGCCTTGGACGTCTCCAGTTGGGCGGCCTTGGCCGTCGGGCCGAAACAGGGAATGCCCGCCGCCGCCAGCCGGTCGGCCAGCCCCGCCTCCAGCGCCGATTCCGGCCCCACCACCACCAGGTCGGCCCTGATCTCGCGCGCCAGGGCCGCCAGCCCCTCGGCGTCCGTCGCCTTCAGGTCGCGCCGTTCGCCCAGCGCCTCCATGCCCGGATTGCCGGGCGCGCAGACCAGCCGCGCGCACAGCGGCGATTGCGCGATCTTCCACGCCAGGGCGTGCTCGCGTCCGCCCGATCCGACCAGCAGGATGTTCATGGCCGCGCAATGGCCCTTGGACGCCCCCGGGGTCAAGGCGTCAAAGGGGTGAACGGGACCTTACGTCAGGGCGAACAGCACATAGGCGGCGCCTCCCAGCAGGACCAGAACCCCGATGATCACCAAGGGCATCGGCGCCCCCGCGCTGCGGCGGGCCAGGTCGCGTTCGGGCGGGGTCGAGCGGTCGGCGGGTCGGTGTCGCGCGGATCGGCCATGAAGCGGCAATGCGTGCGACACCCGACCGTTCCCCCGCGCGGCGACGTCCTCTAATCTGACGCCATGAGCGACGACTCCTATGTCTTCGAGGGCGCGGCCCCGGCCGAACCGGCGCGCGACAACAATCCGCCCCTGTCGATCTCGGACCTGTCGTTCGCGCTCAAGCGCACCCTGGAGGAACGGTTCGGCCACGTCCGGCTGCGCGGCGAAATCTCCAAGGTCAACCGCCACGCCTCGGGCCACGTCTATCTGACGCTGAAGGATGACAAGGCGGCCATCGACGGCGTCATCTGGAAGGGCTCGGCCCGCAGCCTCGGCGTCCAGCCCGAGACAGGGCTGGAGGTCATCGTCACCGGCAAGATCACCTCATACCCGGCCCGCTCCAGCTATCAGATCGTCATCGAGACCATGGAGGCCGCCGGCGCCGGCGCCCTGCTGGCCCAGCTGGAGCGGCTGAAGACCAAACTGCGCGACGAAGGCCTGTTCGAGACGTCGCGCAAGCGGCCGATCCCGGCCTTCCCCGCCGTCATCGGCGTGATCACCAGCCCGACCGGCGCCGTCATCCGCGACATCCTGCATCGCATCGCCGAGCGCTGGCCCTGCCGGGTGATCGTCTGGCCGGTGGTGGTCCAGGGCGACCAGGCCTGCGGCCAGGTCGCCAACGCCATCCGCGGCTTCGACGCCCTGGCGCGGGGCGGGCCGATCCCCCGGCCGGACCTGCTGATCGTCGCGCGCGGCGGCGGCTCGGTCGAGGACCTGTGGTGCTTCAACGACGAAGGCCTGGCCCGCACCGTCGCGGCGGCCGCCATCCCCATCATATCGGCCGTGGGGCATGAGACGGACACCACCCTGATCGACTTCGTCTCCGACCGCCGCGCCCCCACCCCCACCGGCGCGGCCGAGATGGCCACCCCCGTTCTGGCGGACCTGCGCTACGCCCTGTCCGACCTGTCGGGCCGCCTGGCGCGGTCGGCCGGTCGGCTGGTCGAGGATCGCCGCACCCGGCTGCGCGCCGCCGCCCGCGGCCTGCCGGCCCGGCCCGAGGACCTTCTGTCCCTGGCCCAGCAACGTCTGGACATGGCCGGCGGCAAGCTGCGCTCCAGCCTGCAGCAGAACGTCAGCGCCCACCGGCACGACCTGGTCTCGATCGCCGGCCGCCTGAACCGGGGCCTGCTGGACGGGCGGATCGAGAACCGGGGCGACCGGCTGACCGCCTCCGGTGCGCGGCTGTCGCGCGCCCTGAAGACCCATGCGGACGCCAAGGCGCACGCCCTCGGCCGCATCGCCGCCCGTCTGTCCGACGAACCGCTGAAACGCCGCCTGGACCAGCGCGCGGCGCGGCTGGAGGCGGCGGGGCGCAGCCTGGGCCGCTGGCCCGACCGGCTGACGCGCGAGGACGAGCGGCTGTCGGCCCTGGCCCGCGCTCTCCTCGGCCTCGACCCCGCCCGGCCCAAGCCCGGCTTCGCCCGCGTCGAGGCCGAGGACGGCCGCTGGATCACCCAGGCGGCGGCCCTGGCGCCCGGCCAGGCGGTCAGCCTCGTCTTCCCCGACGGCGCGCGCGGCGCCCGCATCGACGGCGAATCCGCCGCCCCTCCCCCCAGACCCCGACTTCACAAACCCAAGCCGACGCCCCCCGGCCAGGGCGACCTGTTCTGACCCCCCTCACCCCCTCCGACTTCCCTCACCCTCTCCCGCTGGGAGAGGGCTTGAACGCCCAAGAGCCCGTCAGGGCGATTGGACTTGCGTGAAAGGGTGAGGGTCGGTTGTCGACCGCTTCTCCCCTCCGCTTCCCCGGCGAATGCCGGGGCCCAGATCGAAGGGCTCAGACAGCTGGGGCTTGGGCTTGTGATCAAAGGCCTTCTGCAGAGTCACGCCATCTGGGCCCCGGCATTCGCCGGGGGAAGCGGTCAAGAAGCCGGAGTGTAAACCCTGGCGAACCCAACTTCCTGACCCCGCACATCAATCCCCGCCGCTAGCCCCATCTCGCACGCCTGGGCTGGGAACGGGCCTATACTCCCCTGGTCCCGTCGCATGGGGAGGCCGCGAGGCCAGCGACTTCGCGGCGGCGGGAGCGGAGGAAGCGGGGCTGTGTGTTCACACACACAGGCCTGCGGTCGTCGGATCGGACAGTCATTGGCGACGGGTCCGGCGACCGAGGGAGGGTCGAGGGGGTTACTCTGGCCGTTCCGGGAGGGGTTCGTTGGACCTCCCCGCCCGCCGCGGGCCACCGGGAGTAGCCGAAAAGATCGGCGCCCGCCCCGAGCTCGTGGAAACCTTCCGCGCGGAGCGTCAGACCTCTCGCCGAACACGGCATCTTGTTTCCTCACGCCGGGCGAAGGCCCGACGCTCCGCCGCCTTCCCATCACTTCGCAGCATCCGCTGGCGGAGGCGCCGCCAATTCCGCCCTCAAGCCGCGAGCGACCGCGCGGCGAGCATAGGGCAGGCAATTGCCCTCAAGCCGCGAGCGACCGCGTCGCGAGCCTAGGGCAGGCCATTGCCCTCAAGCCGCGAGCCGCCGCGCGGCGAGCATAGGGCGCACAAATCCTTCTCCCCTCGGGGGGAGAAGGTGTCATGCAGCGCATGACGGATGAGGGGGCTGGGTCCGCGCGAGGGTCGTCGGATGATGAGGATGGGTCGGGCCGCCCCCTCATCCGAGCGGCTCCGCCGCCCACCTTCTCCCGCAAGGGGAGAAGGGCGATGGGGCGATGGAGAGCCGCTTGGGCCACGCGACGAACAGACCCCCTCCGCCTCGCCGGCTGTCGCGACCGATCCACCTCCCCATGGAATGGGGAGGAGACGGGAGGGCGCCATCATCCGACCTCGCTCCGCTCGGCCATCCGTCGTCGGTCGCCCGCGACCTTCGTCCACCCGCAAGGGGAGAAGGATCAAACGCCGAGGATCCAGCCTTCTTCCTGTTCGACCCGTTCGATCAGCGCCGGCGTCGCCGACTTCGGCGGGGCGAAGGCCTTGGCCAGGGTTCCGTCGTCGTCCATGGCGGCGAGGCGTTCGGCCGTGACCCGGACCTGGGCCTGGTCCTTGAACTCGCCGGCTTCGGGCTTGGCGCCGTAGAGCGACGGCCAGACCTCGACCACCAGGGCCGACAGGGGTTCGACGTCGTCGGCGCCCAGTTCGCGCCAGCCGGTGCCGAACGGCCAGACGGCGCCCGAAGGCCCCATCTTGTCCAGCAGGCGAATGACCGCGGGGACGCCCATCAGGGTCTGGCCGCCGACGGCGCCGGCGCCGTGCATCTGCCAGACGCTCTTGGGCTGGAGCCTGCCCTTGCGGGCCGCGTCCTCGGTGGCGCGGAACTCGGGGATGTCGGCGCCGGCGCCTTCGGGCGGCTTGGTGGTGGTCAGCCACCGCTGGGCCTGGCTGGCGGGCGCGCCCCACAGGGGCCAGGCCTGATCGGTCATCAGCCGGTTCATCTTGGCCGCGACCTGATAGCGGTTGTTGGTGTTGTCCGGCTTGTCGACCACGTTCTTGTCGATGAAGGCCCACATCGCGCGCCAGGGCGTCCCGTCCAGCTTCAGCCGCGCCGCCGTCCCCGCCGGATAGCCCAGGTTGAAGTCGAACCCGACCAGCACCCGGTCGCCGCGCTTGCGATGATCGGCCAGGATGGACGCCAGCAGGGCCTCGCCCTCGGCGCGGGTGGCGACGTTGTGGGTCTCGGAATAGAGGCGGAAGCGCACGTCGCGCTTGGCCACGCCCAGCCACAGCGAGTTGTCGCCGAGCTTCTTCGTCTCGGCGGCGGTCCAGTCGGCGACGATATAGGCGTCGAAAAGGCGGGCCACGACGGCCTCCTTGAAAAGCATGCGGGCGGGAGTCAGGCGGGGCTTCTAGCCCTCCGCGCCTAGGCCTTCAACAGCGCCTCGATGTGCGACAGCCAGCGGCGGCCCAGGCGCAGGGCCTCGGCCGACGACCCGGCCTGGCCGGGCGAGGCGGCGTTCCACAGGGCCAGCTCGAACTCCGGATGGCGGGGGTCCGCGAACATAAGCCGCAGGACGACCTGTTCGGCCTCGGGCGCCATGACGTCCAGGGCCTTGCGCTGCTCGCCCCGGCGGATGCGGGCGACGACGCAGCCGTCGACGATGATCTCGCCGCCCTCGACCTCGGCGAAGTCATAGACCAGGCCATGGGCGCCGCGCGCCCACAGGACCGCCAGCTGGCCCTCGTCGAAATCCAGGGCGGCGGCCTTGCCCTCGGCCGGGGCGATGGCCTCGGCGTCGCCGATCCGGCCCAGGGATTTGAGCATGGCGCGGCGCAGGCGGCGCTGGGGCTCCATCCACCAGGCCAGGGCCAGGGTGGCCGTGGTCAGGGCCGCGGCGGCCAGGGCGATCAGCAGGACGGTGCGGAAGGCCTCGTCCATCGGTCAGCCGTCCAGGTCCAGTTCGACGACGACGGGCACATGGTCGCTGGGCTTGTCCATCTCGCGCGCCGACCTGTGGGTCTCGACCGCACGGAAGCGGTCGGCGGCCTGGGGCGACAGCAGGGCGAAGTCGATGCGGATGCCGTGATCCCTCTGCCAGGCGCCGGCCTGATAGTCCCAGAAGGTGAAGGTTCCGGGCGGCTGGTTTCCCAGTTCGGAGGCGTCATAGAGGCCCAGGTATTTCAGGGCGCGGAAGGCGGCGCGGCTTTCGGGCTGGAACAGGGCGTCGCCCAGCCAGGCCTCGGGGTTGCGGGCGTCCTGGGGCGTCGGGATGACATTGTAGTCGCCGCACAGGGCCAGGGGTTCCTCCAGCGCCAGCAGGTCGCGGGCGTGGTCGGTCAGGCGGCGGAACCAGGACAGCTTGTAGTCGAATTTGGCCGTGCCGATGGGATTGCCGTTGGGCAGATAGATCGAGGCGACGCGGACGGGGCGGGGCGCCTCGACCACGGCTTCCAGATAGCGGGCCTGGGCCCCGTCGGCCTCGACCCCCGAATCGTCGGTTCCGGGCAGGCCGCGCCGGACGTCGGACAGCCGATGCTTCGACAGGATGGCGACGCCGTTATAGGTCTTCTGGCCGTGAACCTCGACGTTGTAGCCGAGGGATTCCAGGGTCTCGCGCGGGAATTTCTCGTCCACGCATTTGATTTCCTGCAGGCAGGCGACGTCGGGCCGGGCGGTCTCCAGCCATTCCAGCACCGTGGGCAGGCGGGCGTTGACGGAGTTCACGTTCCAGGTGGCGATGCGCATGGCCGGGACGCTAGACCATTTTTCCGCAGGCGTAAGGGCGCGGAAAACGAAAACGGCCCGGCAAAAGAACCGCCGGGCCGCGACTTTCGATCAGGGATCGATCAGTTCTCGGTCGTGGCGACCTCGGTCATGGTGCAGCCGCCGCCGATGCGGATGGCCAGGGCGCAGGGATAGACCTGCTCGACCGCGTTTTCCTTGATGCGGGCGACGAAGCCGTCGCCCGAGGCGCATTTCACCTCGATGAAGCGGCCATTGTCGTTCTGGCCCAGCAGGTGGATGCGCTGGGCGTCGCAGTCGTCGATGGCGGTGCCGACCAGCAGGGGCTTGAAGGCCGAGACCTGTTCTTCCTGGGTGGTGAACTGGCAGGTCAGGTTCGACGACATGAGCATCAGGCAGTCGGTCTTCTTCCAGCCGTTGGCCGTGCGCTCGATGTGATAGCCGTCGGCGCCGGGGCAGCCGACTTCATAGACCACATTGCCCTCGGCCGTGGCGCCGGCGACGGTGCCGGCGTCGATCTGGCAGGGGACGCCCGCTTCGGTCGCATAACCGGCCAGCAGGGCCATGCCGTTCTGGTTGCCGGCCAGGGTGCAGGTCGTGCCTGCGGCCACTTCGCCGCCCTCGGCGCGGACCCGATCAGCCTGGGCCGACAGCAGCAGGCAGTTGAAGGTCTCGGGCGGGGTCGAGGCCTGGACGATGTAGCCGACGCCGCCGTCGCAGGCGACTTCATACAGGTCCTTGTTGGCGTCGGTCTTGCCCAGGAATTTGGATTCGGTCACCCGGCAGCTGACGTTGGCGCTGGTGATCGCCGCCTGGGCGGCGCGGGCCACCTGTTCGGCCGAAGGCTGGCGGTCGCGGTTGCGGCGGCGGTTTTCCTCTTCCAAGCGCGGGTCGTTACGCTCGCGTCGCATGTTTTCCTGGCGATCACGAATCTGTTGCGTCGGGGCGTCGGGACGCAGGACACCCTCGCGCGGGGTGATGGAGATTTGCGCCAGCGCCGGCGTCGCGACGATGACCGCAACGGCCGAGATCACGGCCATGCTCAGAAATTTCATGTAAGCACCTGGGTCCAGAGGATGTCGGGCGTAATCTTAATCTCCCCTGACCCTCAGGCAAGCCCGACGTGATTCCGGCTGGACCGCAGGCGCGGCCTGGGCTTTAAGCAACAGGGTTGCGAATGGAGACCCACTTGGCGCAAGCCCTTCCCTCATCGGACGCCGGGACCGGACGGCGCGGACTGACCTATCCGCCGTTCGAGGCCCCGGCCTGGGGCGAGGCGGTGGAGGTCGCGCCGGGGGTGCTGTGGCTGCGCGCGCCGCTGCCGATGACGCTGGACCACGTCAATATCTGGGCCCTGGCCGACGGCGACGGCTGGATGGTGATCGATGCTGGGCTGAAGACCTCCGTGACGCTGGAGGGCTGGGAGCGGGCGCTGGCGGGGCCGCTGGGGGGGCGGCCCGTGACCCGCGTGCTGTGCACCCACATGCACCCGGACCATATCGGCCTGGCCGGATGGCTGTGCGAACGGTTCGAGGCGCCCTTGCTGATGTCGCGGCTGGAGTATGTGACCGGGCGGATGCTGCTGGCGGACGCGGGGCCGGCGCCCGAGGCGGGGGCGGCCTTCTATCGCCGCGCGGGCTGGACCGAGGCCCAGATCCAGGCCTGGCGCGAGGGCTATGGCCGGTTCGGCAAGGCGGTCGCGCCCCTGCCGGACGGCTATCGGCGGGTGCGCGAGGGGGACCGGCTGACGATCGGGGGCGAGGTCTGGCGCATCGTGGTCGGAGACGGCCACAGCCCGGAGCACCTGTGCCTGTGGCGCGAGGCGGACGGGGTCTTCATCTCGGGCGACCAGATCCTGCCGCGCATATCGTCGAACGTCTCGGTCTGGCCGACGGAGCCCGAGGCGGACCCCCTGGACGACTGGATGCGGTCGCTGGCCAGGTTGCGCGCCCTTCTGCCCGACGACCTGCTGGTTCTGCCGTCGCACGGCGAGCCGTTCACGGGCGTCCATGCGCGGCTGGAGGCCCTGACGCGGGGGCATCAGGTGGCGCTGAAGCGGCTTTTGCGCACCCTGAGCGCGCCGTGCCGGGCGGTGGACGTCTTTCCCGCCCTGTTCGCCCGGCCGGTCGATGACGGGGTTCTGGGCATGGCCACGGGCGAGGCCCTGGCGCATCTGAACTATCTGAAGAACAAGGGGCTGGCCCAGGGCCGGACCGACGACGACGGCGTGGTCTGGTGGACCGCGACCCAACAGGAGACGGGCGAATGAGCGAGATCGAAACCCGGCTGGAGAACGGCGTCCTGACCGTGACCCTGAACCGGCCCGAGAAGAAGAACGCCATCACCCAGGCCATGTACGCCGAACTGGCGGCGGCGACCGAGCGGGCGCGCACCGACGACGCCGTGCGGGTGCTGCTGTTCCGGGCCGAGGGCGACAGCTTTTCGGCCGGCAACGACATCGCCGACTTCATCGCCCTGGGCTCGCAGGGCCAGCAGCCGGCCGACATGCCGGTGTTCCGGTTCCTGCGGGCGCTGGCGGACCTGGACCGGCCGGCCGTGGCGGCGGTCAAGGGCAGGGCGGTGGGCATCGGCCTGACCCTGCTGCTGCACTGCGACCTGGTGGTGGTGGCGGAAGACGCCCTGCTGTCGGTTCCCTTCGTCAATCTGGCCCTGGCGCCCGAGGCGGCTTCGACCCTGCTGCTGCCCCATGTGATCGGGCATCAGAGGGCGTTCGAACTGTTCGCCCTGGGCCAGCCGCTGGACGGGCGGACGGCCCACGCCTGGGGCCTGGCCAACCGCTGTGTCCCGGCCGATCAGGTCGAGGCGACGGCGGCCGACCTGGCGGGCCAGCTGGCGGCGCGGGCGCCCAATTCCATCCGCAAGACCAAGGCCCTGATGCGCGACGCCGAGGCCCTGTGGACCATCATGCAGCGCGAGGGCGAGGCCTTCGGCGGGCAGATGAAGAGCCCCGAGGCCATGGAGGCCTTCATGGCCTTCACCCAGAAGCGGGCGCCGGACTTTTCAAAAGCCGGTTGATCCCGGCGCGGAACGGCCCTATCGGCGCGCGCTCAATGTCCCACGCCGCCCCCCAGATTCATGCCTCGGCCGTCGAGGCCGAAACTCCCGCCGACGCCGCGGCGGTGGAGGCCCTGGTGCTGGCCGCCTTTGGCCCCGGTCGGTTCGCCAAGACGGCCGAGCGGCTGCGCGAGCGGGCGGGGATCGAGGCCGGATTCGTCGTGCGCGAAGGCGGCCGGGTGGTCGGTTCCGTCCGGCTGTGGCGGATCACGGTCGGCGAAACGAACGCCCTGTTCCTGGGGCCGATCGCGGTGGATGCGGCCAGTCGCCGGGCAGGCCTGGGCGCCGACCTGGTGGCGGCCTGCATCGCCCATGCGAAAGCGGCGGGGACCGGCGGAGTGCTGCTGGTCGGCGATCCTCCCTATTTCACGCGCTTCGGCTTTGCGGCGGCGCCGGGTGTGCGCCTGCCGGGACCGGCCGATCCGCGCCGGGTGATGTGGCTGCCGGTAGGGATCAAGGCGGTCGAGGGGATGACGGCGCCGCTCGCTTGAGGCCGGGCGGCCTCCCAAATCACCGTCACCCTCGGGCTTGTCCCGAGGGCCCATCCCAACAGTGTGTTGAGCAGAATAAGGCGGATCTCCGCGGGTTGACTGGCCACGGCCCAGCGCGCGGCCGCCATGGGCCCTCGGGACAAGCCCGAGGGTGACGTGCGGAGGAGGGGCCGCTGACGGCTTTGCGTCCGCCCGCCCACGAGCCTATGCCTAAACCATGACCCAGACGCCTTCCTCGACGGGACTGAGCGGCGTGGCCCAGGCGGCGCGCGTCGAGCGCGGCCTGCCGCCGGTGCATCTGTGGAACCCGGCCCATTGCGGGGACATCGACATCGTCATCCGCGCCGACGGCGTCTGGATGCACGAGGGATCGCCCATCGGCCGGACGGAGCTGGTGCGGCTGTTCTCGACGGTGCTGAGGAAGGATCCGGACGGCTATCACCTGGTCACGCCGGTCGAGAAGCTGAGGATCACGGTCGATGACCTGCCGTTCCGCGCCGTGGCGGTCCGGGCGGCGGACGGCGCCCTGACCTTCACCACCGATGTCGGCGACCGGACCACGGCGGGGCCCGAGTTTCCCATCGTGGTCGAGACCGCTCCCGAGACCGGGGCGCCCGCGCCGCGCGTGCGGGTGAGGGCCGATCTGTGGGCGCGGATCGCGCGGCCGGTCTTCTATGAACTGGTGGAGCGGGCCGAACTGCGCGACGGGCGGCTGGTCGTGTCGTCCGGCGGCGCCGATTTCGACCTGGGCGCCGTGGAGGCGGGGGCATGAGCCTGGACACGCTGAAGGCGCGTCTCGGCGCCCGGCTGCGGCCGGTTGCGGACTGGTCGCCGGACCATGCGCCGCTGCGATCCGACTATGACCTGAACCCCGGGGCGGCGCGCAACGGCGCTCCGTTGAGGCCTGCCGCCGTCCTGGCGCCGGTGATGGCCCATGACGACGGCGCCAGGGTGCTGCTGACCCGCCGCGCCGACAGCCTGGCCAGCCACACGGGCCAGATCGCCTTTCCCGGCGGGCGTCTGGACCCCGGCGAGACGGCGGTGGAGGCGGCCCTGCGCGAGGCCTGGGAGGAGGTCGCCCTGCCGCCCGCCACGGTCGAAGTCCTGGGGCTGGGCGATCCCTATGAGACGGGGTCGGGCTTCCTGATCACGCCCGTGGTCGGCTGGATCAGGCCGCCGGTGCTGCTGACACCCTCGCCCGACGAAGTGGCCGAGGTGTTCGAGACGCCCTGGGACTATCTGATGGACGCGGCCCACCACCGGCGCGACCACTACGACATGAACGGGGTGCGGCGCTATTTCTGGGCCATGCCGTGGAACGAACGCTACATCTGGGGCGTGACCGCGGGGCTGCTGAAAGGGCTGCATGCGCGGCTGTACGGCGCCGGCGACCCGGCGGCCGAGGCGGAGGACGCGGCGTGAGCGACCGCCTGCCGCCCGTCGACTGGCTGGACGATCCGCGCACCGTGGCGGTGATGGACGCCCTGGAGACCGAGGGCGGCCCCGGCTGCGCCCGCTTCGTCGGCGGCTGTGTGCGCAACAGCCTGATCGGCCGAGGCGCCGACGACATCGACATCGCCACCCGCCTGACGCCTGATCGGGTCGTGGCGGCGGCGAAGGCGGCGGGGCTGAAGCCCGTGCCGACGGGGATCGAGCATGGCACGGTGACGGTGGTCGCGTCCAAACGGCCCTATGAGGTCACCACCCTGCGCCGCGATGTGGAGACCGACGGGCGTCGCGCCGTGGTCGCCTTCACCCAGGACTGGGCCGAAGACGCGGCGCGGCGGGACTTCCGGCTGAACGCCCTTTACGCCGACCGGACGGGCGCCATCTTCGATCCGACCGGGCAGGGGGTCGAGGATGCGCGCGCGGGGCGGGTCGTCTTCGTCGGCGACGCCGAGACCCGCATCCGCGAGGACGCCCTGCGCATCCTGCGCTTCTTCCGCTTCTTCGCCCATTTCGGACACGGGGCGCCGGATGCACAGGGGCTGGACGCCTGCGCGCGTCTGTCGGCCCTGGTCGAGGGGCTGTCGGCCGAGCGGGTGTCGGCGGAACTGCTGAAACTGCTGGCCGCGCCCGATCCGCGCCCGGCGATGCGGGCGATGGACGGGGCGGGGGTGCTGGGCCGCGTCCTGCCGGGCCAGGCAGGCCTGGCCCTGTTCGAGGCCATGTGCGCGATCAGCGACGATCCGGCCCTGCGCCTGTCGGCCCTGGCGCCTGCCGATGCGGAGGCGGTGGGGGCGGCGGCGGGACGGCTGCGCCTGTCCAACGCCCTGCGTGACCGGCTGGTCGCGGCGGTGGATGACGGAACGGTCGCGGCGGCCGTGACGGCCCAGGCGGCGCGGGCGGCGGTCTATCGTCTGGGCGGCCGGGCGGTGTTGGACCGGCTGATGCGGCGCGAGGCGGCGGGGGCTGCGCCGTCAGAGCTGGCGGCGGCGCGGGCGGTGGCGGCGGACTGGACGGCGCCGCGCCTGCCGGTGGGCGGGCGCGAGGTTGCGGCCCTGGGTCTGGCGCCGGGGCCGGAGACGGGGCGGCTGCTGAAGGCGTTCGAAGACGACTGGATCGCCGGCGACTTCCCGGCCGACGGGCACGCGGAACGGCTGAAGGCCCTGGTCAGCGGGCGCGGCGGATCTCGGTGATGACTGGGCTGTGGTCCGAGCCGTTGGCCCGGCCCAGGCGGCGTTCCGCCACCGCCAGGTCCTGCGACACATAGACCTGGTCGATAGTCATGCGGAACGGCGCGGGCAGGAAGGCGGGCCAGGTGCCGGGCCAGCCGGGCGCAGGCGTCACGCCGCCATCGGAGCGAATCTGGCGGCCGATGCGGGCGGTCGAGACGCTGTTGAAATCCCCGGCCAGGATGACCGGCCCGTCCATGGCGCGCGCGAATTCGGCCTGGGTCGCGGCCTGACGAATCTGCTCCCACTGAATCTGGAAGGGCCAGGGCCGGGTCAGGTGGGTGGGCACGATGGTCACCGGCCCCAGGGCCGTTTCGACCCGCGCGGCGATCCCCAGGGGAGCCGGTTCGCCCTCTATGCGGCGCAGAGGGGTGCGGGAGGCCACGACCTGGCGCACGGGGCCGCGGAAGGACATGCGCCGCGAGGCCGCGCGGTGCGGATGGTCCGGAAGGGCGGCGTCCAACTGGGCGAACAGGGCGTCATTGACCTCCAGCAGCACCACCACATCCGGATCGGCGGCCGCGATCGAACGGCTCAAGGCCTCGGCGTCGCTGTTGCGGACCCAGACATTGGCCGAATAGAGCCGCAGGCCGGGGCCTGGGTCGGGCGCCGGGCGGGCGGGGAACCACTGGGGCCAGGCGGCGCCCGCGCACAGCAGGGCGGACAGGGCGCAGGCCGCGATCGCCGGACGGTCGCGCAGGAACAGGGCGACGGCCGTCGCCGCCACGGCCGCGGCGAAGGCGGGGGCGGCGAACTGGGCCAGGATGTCGGTCCAGCGATGGCCCAGGCCGCTGAGCGCCGCCAGGGCGATGGCGGCCACGGCGGCGGCCGAGGCGATCAGGGCCAGTCGCATCATGAAACGAAGGATGGACATGGGCTCCAATCTCGGTGAACGCTGCTCGGGCTTCGGCGTTAAGCATGGCTGTGAAGGGGAGGCCGCATGGCCAGACGCAGCATCGGCGATATCGAGAAGATCTGGTCCAATGTCGAGGGCGTGCGGAAACTGTCCGACCGCGCCGTCGGGGCCGGGCCGTTCGGGGTGGGGCTGGACGGGCTTCTGACCTGGGTGCCGGTGGTGGGCACCGCCTATACGGTCGGGGCCGCCGGCTGGCTGATCATCCAGGCCATGCGGGCCAATGCGACGCCGGCGACCCTGGTGCGGATGATGGGCTATCTGGGCGTCGACAGCCTGCTGACGGTGGGGGGCGAGGTGATCCCCGTCGCGCCCGACATCCTGGACTTCTTCTTCCAGGGCCACGCCATGGCCGCCCGCGCCCTGCAGAAGGACATCGAGAGCACCCACTGGGTCGAGGCCAATGCCCGCGAGGCCCGCGACAGCGGCGCCCACGACGACCATCTGGCCGAGATGCGGGCCCAGCGGAAGAAGCGCATCGTCTATCTGCACGACTGAGGCGCCGGGCGCGCCAGATGTGCGCGCCAGGAATCCCTTCGCCTTGAACGCCAAGGCCTAATTCACTCGCTGAAGCCATTTGGCGCGCCTGGGTCGGCGCGTGGCGGATGCTGTCCCGGTCCGCAACGACGGAGACCGGAGACATGAGCGACGACCAAAGCGCCCGCCTGGGCCTGCCCTATCTGGCCGCGGGCCAGATGCAGAAACACGTGACCCTGAACGAGGCCCTGACCCGGCTGGACGCCCTGACCCAGGCCGCCGTGGTCAGCCGGTCGGTGGCGGCCCAGCCCGCCGATCCGCCGGACGGAACGATGTATATCCTGCCGCCGTCGCCCAGCGGCGCGGCCTGGAGCGGGTTGGCCGCCGGCGACCTGGTGCGGTTCGAGGCCGGGGGCTGGGCGGCGGTGGACCGCCCCGAGGGGCTGGCGGTCCTGGTGCTGGACGAGGCGGCGACGGCGGCCTGGATCGACGGCGCGTGGGTTTCCATCGGCGGGGCGGGCGAGCTGGACGCCCTTCAGGACCTGAGCCTGCTGGGCGTCGGGACGACGGCCGACGCGGTCAATCCGTTCGCGGCCAAGCTGAACAAGGCCCTGTGGACCGCGCGCGGGACGGGCGAGGGCGGAGACGGGGACCTGCGCTACACCCTGAACAAGTCGGCGACGGGCAACACCCTGTCCCTGCTGTTCCAGAGCGGCTGGAGCGGCCGGGCCGAGTTGGGGCTGGTGGGCGATGACGACCTGACGCTGAAGGTCAGCCCCGACGGCGCGGCCTGGACGGAGGTGATGGTGGTCGAGGCCGCCACCGGCGCGGCGCGGTTCGCCAAGGGCGCGGCCCGGATCGAGACCACCGCCCTGACGGCCGATGGCGGCTGGACCCCGCCCGCATGGGCGCGCTGGATCGCCGTGACGGCCATAGGCGGCGGAGGGGGCGGAGGGGCCGGGATGACCGGCTGGCCCACGACCAATCGGTTCGGCGGCGGCGGCGGCGGCGGCGGGGGCGTCAGCCAGGCGATGCTGCCCGCGGCCGCGGTCGCGGCGGGGCTGGCGGCGGTGATCGGGACGGGCGGCGCGGGCGCGACCGCGGCGGGTGGGTCCGGCGCGGATGGCGGCGACAGTCGCCTGACCCTCGGCGGGACGACCATTCTGACGGCGCGGGGCGGCAAGGGCGGGGCCGGAGGCTCGGCCGCCTCGGGCCTGGGCGGCAAGGGTGGTCAGGGCGATGTCGCGGGGGCGGCCGGGGGCGACTCGGCGGCCGACGCGGCGGCGGATCCGGGCCAGGCGGGCCTGGCCGGACCGGGCGGCGGCGGCGCGGGCGGAGGGCTGACTTCCACCGCCGTGGCCCATGCGGGCGGTGCGGGCGGCCAGGGGGCCAGCCTGAGAACGGCCGCGGCCGGCGGCGCGGCGGGCGCCGCGGCGGTCGGAGGCGCCGGATCGGCTTCGGGACATCCCAGCCTGTCGCGGGCGGGCGGCGGCGGCGGGGGCGGGGGCGGCTCCACCGGCTCCGCGCACAAGGGCGGCGTGGGCGCTTCGCACGGCGCCGGCGGCGGGGGCGGCGGCACGGGCGTCTCGGCGGCCGGCCAGGGCGGGGCGGGCGCAGCGGGCGTCATCCTGCTGACCGCCATCGGGTGACCTCATGCGCCGTCATCCCGATCCCGACCGGGGCCTGCCGGACCCCGAAACCTTTGACCTGCCCTTCCGTCTGGACGCCGACGACTGCCACGCCGAGACGCAGGACCGCCGCCGGACTCCCTTTCCCTTCGACAGCGAGGACGAGGCATGAGCGATCCCCTTCCGTCCCCCGGCGGGCCGCCGACAGGCGGGCCGGGCCTGCCCGAGGCGCGCTGGTTCTGGCGGCGGCTGTATGTCTATGCCGCCAGCGTCTGCGGCTGGGGGCTGCTGACCTGGGCGGTGGGGCGCACACCGCCGCCGCGCCTGCCGTCGGTGGCGCACGGGCTGATGATGCTGATGGGCGTGACCATGGTGCTGTATCTGGTCGCCCCCTCGGCCCAGCAGCTGGCGGCCGTCTTCGCCGAACTACGCCTGCGGATGCCAGGAGGACGCCGATGAGCTTTCGTCTCTCGAGCCGGTCGCGCGCGCATCTGGACGGGGTGCATCCCGACCTGGTCGCGGTGGTCGAACGGGCCATCGGCCTGTCGCCGGTGGATTTCATGGTCACGGAGGGCCGGCGGACGGCCGCCCGCCAGGCCGAACTGGTCCGCCAGGGCGCCAGCCGGACGTTGAACAGCCGCCACCTGACCGGCCACGCCGTCGACCTGGCGGCCTGGGTGGACGGCGCCGTGCGCTGGGATTGGCCGCTGTATCCGCGCATCGCCGGGGCCATGAAGGCGGCGGCGGCCGAACGGGGCGTCGACCTGATCTGGGGCGGGGACTGGGCGCGGCTGAAGGACGGGCCGCATTTCGAGCTGGACCGGAGGGCCTATCCATGAGGCGAGGGTGGCTGAATCTGCTGACGCCCTGGGGCTGGGCCGTCGCGGCGGCGGCGGGGGTGGTGCTGTTCGCGGCCGTCGCCGGGCTAGCGGGCTTCCGCTGGGACCCCTTGCGGCTGACCGAGCGTCGGCTGGCCCAGAGCCGGACCGAACTGGCCGCCGCCCGCGCCGATCTTTCGGCCCGTCGCCACGAACAGGCCGCCGAGGCGGGCCAGCGCGCCCGCCAGGCCGAACACGCCCGCAAGACAACGGCCGCGACGACCCTGAGCGTCGCGGCGGAAACCCAGGCCAGGAGCGCCCCCGATGCCGACCAGACCCTTGACCCTGACCGCGCTGACCGTCTCGGTCGGCTTGACGACGGCCTGTGCCGCCTCGCCCCCGATCTCGAAGGCTGCTCCGCCCCGGCTGGCGGTCCCGGCCGAGGCTGAGCGGCCCTGCGGCCTGGCGGTCCTGCCGGACCAGCCGACCCTGGGCGACCTGGAGGCGGCCTATGCTCGGCGCGGCGGCCAGATCGTCCTGTGCGACAGCGCGCGGCGAATGCTGCTGGAAACCCTGCAGGCCGAGCGGCGGGCCATCGACGACTGGCTGGCGGGCCGCTGAACCCGGCAGAAATCGCCGCCCGCCCGGCAGATCTTGCCCAGCCCGGCAGGATTTGCCGGGCGAGGGGCGTGGTTAAGGGGAAGTACCGTCGAAAAAACAATGGTCCAGTCGATCAGCGCGACCCGCCGCCGTGGTCCGCCCCTTGCTGCGAAGGGCGCGAGCAAAATGCTCCCGGCAGCCAAAATGGCGTCGGACACCTTGAAAGAAGGACTACGTGCCATGGCGCTGAACAGCGTTAACACGAACGTGGGCGCTCTGATCGCCCTGCAGAACCTGCAGACGACGAACGCCGAACTGCAGACGGTTCAATCCCGCATCAACACCGGCAAGAAGATCAACTCCGCCAAGGACAACGGCGCCATCTGGGCTATCGCCCAGGGGCAACGTGCCGAGATGGGGGCGCTGAACGCCGTGAAGGACAGCCTGGCGCGCGGTCAATCGACCGTCGATGTCGCCATGGCCGCGGGCGAGACCGTCTCGGACCTGCTGCTGCAGCTGAAGGAAAAGGCCCTGGCCGCCAAGGACGGCGGTCTGACCAGCTCGGCCCGCAGCGCCCTGAACGAGGATTTCAAGTCGATCCGCGATCAGATCGCCAAGGCCGTGTCGAACGCCGAGTTCAACGGCGCCAACCTGCTGGACGGCTCGCTGACCAACGGCTTCAAGGCCCTGGCCAACGCGTCGGGCAGCTCGACCCTGGACGTGGCGTCGCAGGACATGAGCCTGTCGGGCTCGATCGTCACCCTGACGGCCGCCCAGGAAATCGACTCGGTGACCAATGCGGCCACCGCCCTGAGCGCCGTGAACGCCTCGATCGCCAACGTCTCGACCGCCCTGGCCAAGCTGGGCACCGGTTCGAAGTCGTTGTCCACCCACATGACCTTCGTCGGCAAGCTCCAGGACTCGCTGGAAGCCGGCATCGGCAACCTGGTGGACGCCGATCTGGCCAAGGAGAGCGCGCGTCTCCAGGCGCTGCAGACCAAGCAGCAACTGGGCGTGCAGGCGCTTTCGATCGCCAACTCCTCGACGTCCATCCTGCTCGGACTGTTCCGCTAAGGAACGATGCGGAAGGGCGGGGCCTCGGTCCCGCCCGACCGTCGGGCTTTCGGAGGCGCCGGCCCTGACCGGCGACAGGAGACATGACCGCCAATGCCAAGATAGCGCCCATCGCCGTTTCCGCCGTGACTTCCGGCGCCGGGTCCAGCGGGTTCGACACCCGCCGCGACGCGACCGCCCAGGAAGCGGAGAACGCCGCCCGATACCGTCTGGTCATCGAGGAAGGGCCCCAGAAGGGGTCGTTCATCTACAAGACCCTGGATCGGCTCACCGGCGAAATCGTCCGTCAGCTGCCTCGCGAGGATCTGGTGCGGATGATGGAGACCCAGCGCTATGCCGCCGGCGCGGTGATCGACACCAGCGTCTGAGCCGGCCGCCCAATCCGACCTATCCGCCGCGCAGGAGCGATCCGCGCGGTTAAGACGCGTGGTGAACGGCTGTTAACCATACGCATACGACTCGCCCCATAGCCTCACCGTGGAATCAGACCCGCGGGGCTTCGAGAAGCGATGACCAACAGCGTTCACACCAATGCCGCGGCGGCCGTCGCCCTGCAGAACCTGACCTCGACCAATCAACGGTTGAACGATACCCAGAACCGGGTCTCGACCGGGCTGAAGATCCAGGGGGCCAAGGACAACGCCGCCATCTGGGCCATCGCCCAGGGCCAGCGCGCCGACATGGGCGCCCTGTCGGCGGTGAAGCAGAGCCTGGACCGGGCCACCTCGATCGCCGATGTCGCCCTGGGGACGGGGGAGTCGGTCTCGGACCTGCTGAACCAGCTGAAGGAAAAGGTGGTCGCGGCCAAGGACCAGTCGCTGAAAACCCAGTCGCGCCAGCTGCTGGACGCCGATTTCAAGGCCATCCTGCGCGCCATCCAGTCGGCCGTGGACAACGCCAGCTTCGACGGCGGCAATATCCTGAACGGCAGCCTGACCAACGGCATCCGCTTCCTGGCCAACGCCGACGCCTCGTCCTTCGTGACCCTGTCGGGCAAGAACCTGTCGCTGGGCGGATCGATCATCGAACTGTCCATGTCCGACACCCTGCTGACTCTGACCGGGGCGACCAACGCCCTGACCCGGCTGGACGATTCGATCACCCAGCTGAACGCCGCCCTCGGCGAGCTGGGCGCCCAGGCCAAACAGGTCGCGGCCCACACCACCTTCGTCAGCAAGCTGATGGACACCCTGGAATCGGGCATCGGCAATCTGGTGGACGCCGACCTGGCCAAGGAGAGCGCGCGGCTTCAGGCCCTGCAGGTCCAGCAGCAGCTGGGGGCCCAGGCCCTGTCGATCGCCAACTCGGCGCCGCAGATCATCCTGTCCCTATTCCGCAGCTAAAAGCGGATCAGGAATAGGGCGGCTGGATCGGGCGACCGATCATCAGCGGCGGCCGGTGTCGCCGGCCGGGCAATTTCGATCCGAACCCGTAAAGGGCCAGGATGGATTGCAGGACGCTACGCGGAAAGGGCATCGACAGCACTCCCAGCAGAACCACGCGCCTTAACGAACAGCGTGATTCTCCGTTCCCGTCGAATCCTCAACCTTGCTTAACCGTTGGGCGTCACCCTGGACGACGGAGGTTCGGCCTTGATCGACAACAGCTATCTTCTCGCGCTGTTCGGCCAGAACGCGACGGGCCTGGGGGGGCTTTCGAGCGCCGGCACGGCCGCGACCGCTGGCGCCAAGAAGAAGCAGCCGACCCCGCCCTGGGACCCCAAGGCCGTGGTTCCCCAGGCCGACTCCCTGGTCCGGGCCGCCCTGGCCGGCCGCAAGATCATCGACGAGGGCGCCGCCAAGCTGGATCTGTCCGGCGCCTCGGCCGACTACAAGCGGCTGTTCGCCCTGTATCAGGGCTTGGAAACGCTGAACGCCCTGGTCAACCGTGGCTCGACCCGGGGCGTCAGTTCGACCGAATTGTCGCTGCTGAACAAACGGTTCGCTTCGGGCCTGTCGGAGATCCAGTCCTATCTGTCGACCACCGCCTTCGAGGGGGTGCGGATGGTGGCCGGGGTCTCGACCGCCACCAGCAAATCCTCGGCGGCCGTGGCGCGCGACAGCGCCCGTTCGGTGACCGGACCGATCCATGAGGGGTCGCCCGACGACCCGGTCTCGGCCTTCCAGGGCGATGTGGTGTTCGACATCACCCTGAAGCGGCTGGAGGACGAGGTTCCCGTCCATATCGACCTGTCCGACATGGGGGCGACCCCGCGCAGCCTGACCAATGTGCTGAGCTTTATCAACGGCAAGCTGGAAGCGGCCGGGGTCGAGACTCGCCTGGGCCGCGAGCAGATCAAGGCCGAGCCCAAGACCGTCACCGTCGGCGGCAAGACCGTGACCCTGCCGGCCGGCGCCGACCAGTGGGCCCTGGTGATCCGGGGCGATTCCAGCGAGACGGTCCGGTTCTCGGCCCCGACCGTCAGCGACGCGGCCTATGTCGTCCAGGGCTATGGAACGGCGGGCGGCGAGCAGATGCTGAAATTCAGCGCCGACGACGCCGGCGCGACGCGGGTGGGCGAGACCCAGTGGGTCGAGGGTCGACTGTCGCAGACCGGCCTGCCGGCGGGGATCGAGACGGTGCGCGCCTCGGCCGCCGCGCCTGACGGCGGGATCTGGATCGTGGCCGACCTGACGGCCGGGCCCGACACCCAACCGATCAAGGGCCAGTCGGACGTGGCCCTGATCAAGCTGGATTCGGCCGGGCGGGTGGTGCAGACGCGCACCCTGGGCGCGGCCTCGACGGCCAGCGGCTACGCCATCGCGGTGGACGCCGACGGCCGGGTGGCGGTGGCCGGATCGGTCACCGGGGCCCTGGACGGGGGCCACAGCGGCGACGTGGCCAATGTGGCGGACAGTTTCGTCTCTGTCTTCGACGCTCAGGGCCAGGAACTGTGGACCCAGCGCCGCGGCGCCCGCGCCGAGGACGAGGCGACGGCGGTGGTCTTCGGCCCCAACGGCACGGTCCAGGTCGCGGGCCGGGCGAAGTCGTCCATGCCCGGCGCGGTGGGGATCGGCGGCTGGGACGGATACCTGCAGACCTTCTCCGAGACCCAGGAACACATCTACGCCCCCGTCGTGGCGACGGCGACCGGAACCCAGCAGTTCGGCACGGCCGGGGACGATACGGTTCAGGCCATGACGGTGGACGGGTCCAACCTCTATACCGCCGGGGTCGAGGACGGACGGCTGGTGGTGCGCCAGTTCACCCTGGACGCGGACGGAAAGCCGACCCTGGCCTCCACCCGCGACCTGGGCCTGGTCAGCGGCGGGGCGGCCGGAATCTCGGTGGCCGACGGGCGGGTGATCGTGACCGGAACGACCCGCAACCCCAATCTGGACGTCGCCGTCCAGACCAACGCACATGCGGGGGGGCAGGACGCCTTCGTCGTGAGCCTGTCTTCTGACCTGATGGCGGGGCCGCAGGATCGCGTGACCTATGTCGGGGGGGCGGGCGACGACACGGCGGCGGATGTGAAGGTGGTCAACGGCAAGGTCTGGATCACCGGGGTCGCCGATCGCGCCGAGGGGGCCAAGCCGACCGATCCGACGCGCGGGTATCTGGTGCGGATGGACGCCGCCACCGGGGCGGTGGAATGGCGCCAGGACTGGGCCGGCGACGGCGAACAGGCCCGTCCCCTGACCCTGGCGGTCGCCGCTGGGGGCGCCAGCGTGCTGGACCGGCTGGGCCTGCCCCAGGGCGACATCGTGCAGAAGGATTCCAAGCGCCTGGTCGACGCCACGGCCCTGAGGGTCGGGGACCGCTTCCAGGTCAGCGCGCCGGGCGGCCGCGCCGTGACGGTGACCATCGAGGCGCGCGACACCCTGCAGACCCTGGCGCGCAAGATCGAACAGGCCTCGGGCATGAAGCTGAAGGTCACGGTCAGTTCTCAGGCCGACGACGGGGTTCAGGCCGGCGACCTGGCCAGCATCGCCGGGGGCTTCCAGCGGCTGACCATCACCTCGCGCGACGGCAAGACCGGCGCCGTGCTGTCGGCGGGAGAGGGCGGACGCGACGCCCTGGCGGCCCTGGGCCTGTCGGCGGGCTATGTCGGACCGTCGGGCGACAAGGCCCTGCAGAGTTTCGGCCTGAACCTGTCGCAGAGCCTGAACCTGTCCAGCCCCGCCGCGATCAAGTCGGCGGGCGAGGCGCTGCAGGCGGCGATGAAGGCGGTGCGCGACGCCTACCGCTCTCTGGCGCCCAAGTCCGCGACCAGCGCCGCCAGCGGGACGGTCCCCGCCTATCTGACCAATCAGCTGGCCAACTATCAGGCGGCCCTGGCGCGTCTGACCGGATAGCCGTGGGCGACGAATGAGCGGTTGACGCGGCGCCGGGGGGCTGGGCTATTGGGTTCGATCCTCGCGTGAGCCCCGTATGCAGCCTTCGAACGACAGACGCGTCATCATCGCCGTGGGCGCCGGACTGGCCATTCTGGCCGCCGTGGTCCTGGCCCTGGTCTTCTCGGGCGGACGCCAGGGACCGGCCGAGCCGCCGCCGGCGGCCCAGGGCGGGCTGACGGTCGATGTCGCCGACGCTCCCTCGCTGGAGCCGACGCGGGAACTGCGCTGCTTCGTCGAAGGCCAGTATGTGGGCATGGCGACCCTGACCGACTGCGCGCGGCGCAATGGCCTGGCGACCGAGGCCCTGGACGTCGGCATCGACGCCACCGGCGCCCTGGCCGCCGCCCCGACCGCCGCCTTCGCCCCCGTGCCGGCCCTGCCGCCGGTCGAACTGATCGAAAAGCCGGCCGCCGCGACCCCGGTCACGACCCCGGCGACGCCCTCGGCCGCGCCCGTTCAGGCCGGCGGCACGGCCTGCCTGCGCTATGCCGGATCGGAATGGCGCGCCCTGTCGTCGAACATGAGCCTGAACCAGTGCGTTCAGGCTCTCTATGCCGGGACCTGCGTGCGTCCGGGCGAGGCCCAGTACGGCCGCTGGGGCGACCTGACGCTGAGGCTGGTGCCGCGGCGGGTGGAGCAGTCCGGCGACAATACCCGCTTCCGCACCCTGGCCGAACAGGATCGCAACTGCCAATTCCCGGGGCTGAACTGATGCGCCGCCTGCTGACCCTCGCCCTCGTCGTCACCGCCGTCGCGGGCCTGGCCGCCTGTGAAAAGCGGATCGAGGCCCCGCGCGAACGCGGCGTCTGCTATTCGGTCCAGATGCCCGAGGAAGGGGCGAAGACCCCGCCCCAGTTCCATGTCGTCGCCCGCGACCAGCCGCAGATCGAGTTCTGCGCCGCGCGTCTGGAGGAGATGCGGCAGCGCTTCCTGCGGCTGGGCGGGTCGAACCGCGAGATCATCGGCGCCTATCAGGGCCAGTATATCTTCGTCGAACGGCGCGGCGTGGCCTTCTCCCAGGCGCTGGACGGGGTGCGGTTCATGGCCCTGGCGCGGACCGGCGACGGCCGCCTGGCCATCCCCGGCGCCATCCAGCGCGACATCGACGCCGCCCAGGCCCCGGCCTCGGCGCCGACGAAATAGCCGGAACAGAACTGGAACATTTCCGCGCCTTCGGCTATGAACGGCGCGGCTGAGGACAGAAGAGGGCCGCGGGCCCCGCAACAAGGAATTCGGCGATGGCTGGCAGCGTCAACAAGGTCATTCTGGTGGGCAACCTGGGTCGTGACCCGGAAATCCGCACCCTGAACAACGGTGATCGGGTCGCCAATCTGTCGCTGGCCACGTCGGAGACCTGGCGCGACAAGTCCACCGGCGAGCGCAAGGAAAAGACCGAGTGGCACCGGGTGGTGATCTTCAACGAAAACATCGTGAAGGTCTGCGAGAACTATCTGAAGAAGGGCTCGACCATCTATGTCGAGGGCGCGCTCCAGACCCGGAAATACGAGCAGAACGGGGTCGAGAAATACACCACCGAGGTGGTGATCCAGCGCTTCAACGGCAATCTGACCATGCTGGGCGGCCGTGACGGCGGCGGCGCGGGCCGTTCGGATGACGACTATTCCTCGGGCTTCTCGACCGGCGGCGCCAACAAGCCCTCGGGCCCCAAGGAAAGCTACGACCTGAACGACGACATTCCGTTCTGAGGCGAGGGCCAGTCAGTCCCAGACGGCCGACGGCAGGTTCTTCAGGATCACGCCGTCAGCGGTGATCAGCGGCGACCGTTCGGCCAGGGCGGCGCCCGCGATCAACCGATCCATCGGATCTCGCGTCCAGCTCAGGGGCCGGGCGGCTTCGACGACCTCCTGCGCGCTGGTCGCCGAGATGGACACATCGCCCACTTCGGCCAGGGCGCCCAGGACCCGCTGGGGCGAAGCCCGGATCCGGTCGATCTCGTGCAGCAGTTCGAGTTCCAGCAGGACGAAGGGCGACACGGTCCAAGGATGTCTGCGCACCAGGCGCAGGGCAGCGTCGCCCAGGACGTTCAGCCGACGCTGGGCCAGCCACAGCACCACATGGGTGTCCAGGTGGATCAACGCGGATTGTCTTCCGGCGACCAGGCCAGATGGGCGCCGTCGGTGATGTCTCCAGGATCGAAATCGGCGGCGTCCTCACGCACACCCATGGCCATCATCCGATCGAACCGCTGCTCCCTGTCTTCCCCTGCTGTGAAGTCTGGTTCCGCCGCCAGGGTCAGACGCCGTCCGTTGCGGACAAGCGTCAGCGGGCGTCCCGTTTCCAGGACGCGATCGACCAGCCGGAACAGGTCCTTTCGCAGGGCGGTCAGGGTGATGTCGGCCATATGTACATATGTACGCTTTTCGGTGCGCTGACGCCAGTGGAAACGCCCCGTCACCGTTCTTGAGGCGCGTGGCGTTCGCGCCCGTGCCATAGGCGAGGGGTGAGCGCCGCCGATTCCCCGACCCCGCACAGTCATCGCCTGACCCTGGCCGAGATCGCCGCCATCGTGGCGGTCGTGGTCATCTGGGGGGTGAACAATGCGGCGGCCAAGGTGGCGACCGAGACCCTGCCGCCCCTGCTGATGGCGGCCCTGCGGTTCGCGGTGGCGACGGCCTGCCTGGCGCCATTCGTGCGGCCGCCGTTCCCGAATTGGAAAAGCCTGGCGGTCATCGTCGTGGTGGGCGGGCCGATCCACTATGGCCTGATCTACCTGGCCTTCTGGATGGCGCGGGACGTCAGCCCGGTGACGGTGGCGACCCAGCTCTGGATTCCCTTCACCGCCCTGTTCGCCTTCCTGCTGCTGGGCGAACGGCTGTCGCGGCCCGCCCTGGCCGGCCTGGCGGTGGCCTTCGCCGGAGTGGTGTGGATGTCGCTGGATCCGCACGCGATCCAGGATTGGAAGGCGATCCTGATCGGCGCCGCCGCCTCGGCCGCCTGGGCCGTGACCACGGTGGTGGCGCGGCGCACCACCTCCATCCCGCCGCTGAAGATGCAGGGTCTGCTGGCGGCCTTCGCCCTGCCTGTGCTGGCGGCGGGGTCGGCCCTGTTCGAGACGGGGCAGGTCGAGGCCGTCCGCCAGGCCACGCCTCTGGTCTGGGCCTGCGTCGTCTGGGCCGGGTTCGTATCGTCGGTGGTGGCCACCACCCTGGTCTTCTGGCTGGTGCAGAGGCGCGAGGCGGGACGGGTGACGCCCTACCTGCTGGCCACCCCGGCGGTGTCGATCCTGATCGGCTGGATGATCGGCGACACTCTGACGGCCCAGATCCTGGGCGGGGCGGCCCTGAGCATCGCCGGCGTCGGTGTGGTGGCCCTGGCCGAACGCAACCTGAGGGCCGGCGCGGCCAAGGCCTGATCGGCCGTCAGCCGGCGGCCATGACCCCGCAGACGACCCGGTCGCCCGCCCCGCCGATCGGCTGGGAGTTGTGGTCATCGACATTGGCGTGGATGACCAGGGCCGAGCCGTCCTCGTCCCACAGCCACTGGCCCGGCCCGCTGCGGGCGATGCGGGCGCGGGTGGTGAAGATTTCCGCATGGGCCCGGCCGTTGGCGTCGGCGTGGATGTTGGGCAGGTCGCCGTCGTCCGGCCCTTCGGGGTTCAGCAGGCCGTGCGGAGCCTTGGGCTCGCCATGGTTCACATGCGCCCCGGCCGAGGTGAAGGGCGCCGCGCATTCGCCCTTGGCGTGGATATGGATGCCGTGCCAGCCGGGCGTCAGCCCCTCGACCTCGACCCGGATCAGCAGGCCGGTGGCGCCCTGGGTCAGGGTGGCGCGGCCGACCCGCGCACCCGCGCCGTTGATCAGGGTCGCCTCGCCGAAATCGCCCGTCCGGGCCCGCGGCGGGGCGTTGGTCGAATAGTCGTTGGCGGTCACGCTGACGCAAGCGGCCAGGGGCAGGGCGGCGAGTCCGGCGATGAGGGCGGCGCGCATGGTCGTTCCTTCCATTGCGATGGGGCGAAACAGGCGGCGTTTCTTTGCCTCCCCAGCCCCTGGGTGCTAGAAACCGGATCAGCGGATCACGTTCCGATTCCGGCCCATATAGCCTGATTTCCTTGACCGAAGACATCACCGACAACGCCCCCGCCATCGGCGGCGGCGCCGACATCGCCCCCATCTCGATCGAGGACGAGCTGCGACGCTCGTATCTCGACTACGCCATGAGCGTCATCGTCTCGCGCGCCCTGCCCGACGCGCGCGACGGGCTGAAGCCCGTGCACAGGCGCATCCTGTATTCGATGCACGACCTGGGGATGGAGCCGAGCCGCGCCTATTCCAAATGCGCCCGCGTGGTCGGCGACGTGCTGGGCCGGTTCCACCCGCACGGCGACGCCTCGGTCTATATGGCCCTGGTCCGCATGGCCCAGCCCTTCTCGATGGGGCTGATGCTGATCGACGGCCAGGGCAATTTCGGCTCGGTCGACGGCGATATGCCGGCCTCGATGCGATACACCGAATCGCGCATGGCCCCGGCGGCGGTGGCCCTGCTGGCCGACATCGACAAGGACACGGTCGATTTCCAGCCGAACTACGACGAGAAGGAGCTGGAGCCGGTCGTCCTGCCCAGCCGCATCCCCAACCTGCTGGTCAATGGGGCGGGCGGCATCGCCGTGGGCATGGCCACCAACATCCCGCCGCACAATCTGGGCGAGGTGATCGACGCCTGTCTGGCGCTGCTGGACGACCCGGAGGTTTCGGACGAGACCCTGCTGGACCTGGTGCCCGGCCCCGACTTCCCCACGGGCGGCGAGATCATGGGCCGCACGGCCCCGCGCAACGCCCTGCGTGACGGCCGCGGCTCGGTCATCGTGCGCGGCAAGGCCTCGATCGAGACCATCCGAAAGGATCGGGAAGCGATCATCGTCACCGAACTGCCGTTCCAGGTGAACAAGCAGACCCTGATCGAACGCATCGCCGAAATGGTGCGCGAGAAGCGGCTGGAAGGCATCGCCGACGTCCGCGACGAATCCGACCGCCAGGGGATGCGGATGGTGATCGAGCTGAAGAGGGATGCGTCCGGCGATGTCATCCTGAACCAGCTGTACCGCTACACCGCCCTGCAAAGCTCGTTCGGCGTCAATATGCTGGCGCTGAACCACGGTCGGCCGGAACAGATGGGCCTGCGCGCCCTGCTGGACGCCTTCCTGGACTTCCGCGAGGAAGTGGTGGTCCGTCGTATCAAATTCGAACTGGGCAAGGCGCGTGACCGCGGCCACGTCCTGGTCGGCCTGGCCGTCGCCGTGGCCAATATCGACGAGGTGATCCACATCATCCGCTCCTCGGCCGACCCGACCGAGGCGCGCGAGCGGCTGCAGGACAAGCCCTGGCCTGTCGGCGACATGATGGCTCTGGTCGAACTGATCGCCGACCCGCGCACCGCCATCGTCGAGGGCGACAAGATCCGCCTGACGGACGAACAGGCGCGCGCCATCCTGGCCCTGACCCTGTCGCGCCTGACCGGCCTGGGCCGCGACGACATCTTCGGCGAGGCGCGGGGCCTGGCCGACACCATCCAGGGCCATCTGACCCTGCTGTCGGACCGCGCCAACATCGTCGCCGTCATCCGCGACGAACTGATCGAGGTGAAGGACCAGTTCGCGGTTCCGCGCCGCACCGTCATCGGCGAGGGCGACGCCGAGATGGAGGACGAAGACCTGATCCCGCGCGAAGAGATGGTCGTCACCGTCACCCACGGCGGCTATGTCAAACGCACGGCGCTGAACGCCTATCGGACCCAGCATCGCGGCGGCAAGGGCAAGTCCGGCATGTCGATGAAGGACGAGGACGCCATCGTCGGCGTCTTCTCGGCCTCGACCCATACGCCAGTGCTGTTCTTCGCCACCAACGGCAAGGCCTACAAGCTGAAGGTGTGGCGCCTGCCGCTGGGCGCCCCGACCGCGCGCGGCAAGGCCTTCGTCAACCTGCTGCCGATCGAGCCGGGCGACAGCATCATGAACGTCCTGCCCCTGCCAGAGGACGAGGCGACCTGGGGCGACTACGACATCATGTTCGCCACCCAATCGGGCGATGTTCGCAGGAACAAGCTGTCCGACTTCGCCACCGTCAACCGCGCCGGCAAGATCGCCATGAAGCTGGAAGACGGCGACAGCATGGTCGGGGTGGGGCTGTGCACGGGCGAGGACGACGTGCTTCTGACCACGGCCCTGGGTCGCGCCATCCGTTTCAAGGCCGACGACGTGCGGGTGTTCAAGGGACGCGATTCCACCGGGGTGCGCGGCATCCGCCTGGCCAAGGGCGACGAGGTCATCTCCATGGCCGTGCTGGGCCGGGTCGACGCCACGCCGGAGGAACGCGCCGCCTATGTCAAACACGCCAACGCCATGCGCAAGGCGGCGGGGGACGAGGACGCCATCGATGTGGCGATCTACGACGTTGCGATGGCCGAGCACGAGGCCGAGGAGGCGGGCGAAGACGCCGTGCTGACGCTGGACCGCATCGCCTATCTGGGCGGGGCCGAACAGTTCATCCTGACCATCACCGACACCGGCTTCGGCAAGCGATCCTCGGCGCATGAATACCGGCGCACCGGCCGGGGCGGGCAGGGGCTGACGGCCCACGGCCTGGGCGGGCGCGCGGGCGACCGCCTGGCCGCCGCCTTCCCGGTGGAGGAGACGGACGACCTACTGCTGGTCACCTCGGGCGGTCAGATGATCCGCACCCCGGTCGATCAGATCCGCATCGTCGGCCGCGCCAGCCAGGGCGTCACCGTCTTCCGCACCGCCGAGGGCGAGAAGGTGGTGTCCGTCGAACGCCTGGCCGATGCGGGCGGGGATGAGGATGAAGCTGCGGGTGAAGAAGAGGCCTGATCCCTCTCCCGCTGGGAGAGGGCTTGAGGCTCGCAGAGCGAAGCGATGCGCCAGCCGAAAGGGTGAGGGTCGACCGTTTGCCGATGATCCCCTGACGTCCGACCCTCACCCTTTCACGCAGCCAATCGCCCTGTGGGCTCTTGGGCGTTCAAGCCCTCTCCCATTGGGAGAGGGACGATGACGTCCCTCTTCATCGACGGCCGTCCCGCCACGGCCGACGACCTGGCGCATCAGGCCCTGGTCAACTACGGCGCCTACACCTCGTTCGCGGTGACGGACGGCGGGGTGCGGGGGCTGGATCGGCATCTGGCGCGCCTGCGCGATGCGGCGGTGGAGTTGTTCGGCGAGGCCGTGGCCGAAGACCAGGCGCGGGCCTGGATGCGCCAGGCCCTGGGCGAGCGTCGCGGCGCATGGATGCGCGTCAGCCTGTTCGCGCCCGAGATCGGGGTGCGGACGCCCGACTGGACCGGTCGCCCGCGCATGATGGTCGGCGTATTCGATCCGGCCGCCCCGCTGTCCGACACGCCCGTGCGCCTTCAGCCCCAGGCCTATGGCCGAGAGGCTCCGCACCTGAAGCACGCCGCGACCTTCGGCCTGATCCGCGCGCGGCGTATGGCGCGGGCGGCGGGGTTCGACGACGCCCTGTTCGTCGATGCGAGCGGGCGGATTTCGGAAGCCAGCGTCTCGAACATCGGTTTCCTGTCCGGCGACCGGATCGTCTGGCCCCAGGCGCCGATGCTGGGCGGCGTGTCCCAGGCGCTGATTTCCGCGGGGCTGGAGACCGAAACCCGGCCGTTGACGATGGCGGACCTGCCCGCCTTCGACGGCGCCTTCCTGACCAACAGCGCCACCCCGGCCTGCGCCGTGGCGGGCATCGGGGACCATCCGTTCGCGACCTCGCCCCGGCGTGTCGCCGACATCGCCGCCGCCTGGCGCGCGGCGCCGCCTCAGCCGGTCTGAACGCCGCACCAGGCCGCATCTCGACTAGGCCGGGCCGGACGCGCCTGCTAAATCTGCGCCGAACGGGGGACACGCCGCATGCGCATCGGGCTTTATCCGGGCACTTTCGATCCGGTCACCAACGGCCATATCGACATCATCGGCCGGGCGGTGAAGCTGGTGGACCGCCTGGTCATCGGGGTGGCGCGCAATGACGACAAGGGGCCGCTGTTCACCACCGACGAACGG
Source organism: Brevundimonas sp. (assembly GCF_019636155.1). Lineage (GTDB taxonomy): Bacteria > Pseudomonadota > Alphaproteobacteria > Caulobacterales > Caulobacteraceae > Brevundimonas. The sequence goes on from NZ_JAHBYB010000007.1 coordinate 84,961, forward strand.
GTCGAGATGCTGCGCGAGGCGGTGGCGGGGTTCGACGCCGACATCGTGGTCGAGCCGTTCGACACCCTGCTGATGCATTTCGCGGAAAAGCTGGATGCGGCGGTCATCGTGCGCGGCCTGCGCGCCGTGGCCGACTTCGAATACGAGTTCCAGATGACGGCGATGAACCAGCGGCTGAACAGCCGGATCGAGACCGTCTTCCTGATGGCCGACCCCCGGCATCAGGCCATCGCCAGCCGTCTGGTCAAGGAGATCGCCCGTCTGGACGGCGCGATCGAAAGTTTCGTCAGTCCGGCGGTCGCCGCCCGGGTCCTGGCCAAGGTCAAGGGAAGAGCATGAAGCCTGTCACTTTCGCCGCCGTCGTGGCGGCCGTCGTCGGCCTGGGCGCCGCCACCGGCGTCGCGGCCCAGGATCAGGCCGGATGGCGCACGGTCGCGCCGGAGAACCTGCTGGTCATCGACACGGCCAAGGGGCGCATCCTGGCCGAACTGTCGCCCGAGGTGGCGCCGAACCATGTCGAGCGGGTGCGGACCCTGGCCTCGACCGGCTTTTATGACGGGCTGAAATTCCACCGGGTGATCGAGGGCTTCATGGCCCAGACCGGCGACCCCCTGGGCACCGGCGAGGGGGGCAGCGACCTGCCGGACGTCAATGCCGAATTCAGCTTCCGCCGCCGCCCCAACGTCGGCTTCACGGCCGTCGGCTCGCATCCCGAAGGCGGTCTGATGGGGGTGCTGAACGGCCTGCCGATCCGGACCCAGCCGGACGCCCAGGCCATGGTCAACGCCGATTTCAAGGTGCCGGCCATCCCCCTGTTCTGCCCCGGCGTCCTGGGCATGGCGCGCGCCGCCGAGGTGAACAGCGCCAACAGCCAGTTCTTCATCATGACCGGCCGCAACGACCGGCTGAACGGCCAGTACACCGCCTTCGGCCGCGTCCTGTCGGGCATGACGGTGGTGCGGTCGCTGAAGCTCGGCTCGCGCGCCCTGGACGGCAAGGTCGAGGGCGACCCCGACGTGATGACGCGGGTGCGGATGGCTTCGGACATGGCCGAGGCGGAACGGCCGACGGCGCGGGTCATGGACGTGACCTCGCCCGCCTTCGCCGCCATCGCCGAACAGGCCCGGTCGTCCGGCGGCCGCGACTTCAACGTCTGCGACATCGACACCCCGGCCCAGATCGACTGAGGAGAAGACCATGATCCGTCCCGCCCTGCTGGCCGCCGCCCTGGCCCTGACCTCCGCCGGGCCGGTCCTGGCCCAGGAGGCCGCCCCCGCCGCCGCGCCCGCCGTTGGCGAATGGCGCGCCGTGGCGCCCGACAACCTGATGGTCATCGACACGACCAAGGGGCGGATCCTGATCGAACTGGCCCCCCTGGCGGCGCCGGACCATGTGGAGCGGATGCGGCTGCTGGCGCGGCGGGGTTTCTATGACGGCATCGTCTGGCACCGGGTCATCGATTGGTTCATGGCCCAGACCGGCGATCCCCTGGGCACCGGCGAGGGCCAGAGCTGGTATCCGAACCTGAAGGGCGAGTTCACCTTCCAGCGCACGCCCGAGACGCCGTTCGTCCCCGTCGCCCGTCCGACCGGGTCTGAGATCGGCTTCATCGGAAGCCTGCCGGTCCAGACCCAGCCTGACAGCCTGCTGGCCCTGAACGGTTCGGGCCGGGCCGCGACCTGGGCCCTGTACTGCCCCGGCGTCGCCGGCATGGCGCGCGACGATTCGCCCGACAGCGGCAACAGCCAGTTCTTCCTGATGCGCCAGGCCTATCCGTCGCTGGAGAAGCGCTACACCGTCTGGGGCCGGGTTGTGTCGGGCCTGGACGTGGTGCGGGCGATCAAGGTCGGGGACGGCGACAACGGGGCGGTGACCTCCGAGCCCGACCGGATGGTGCGCGTCCGCATCGCCTCCGACATGGCCGAGGCCGAACGGCCCGTGGTGCAGGTTCTGGACCCGGCCTCGGCCACCTTCCAGGCCCTGGTCGAGGCGGCGCGCCGCGCGCGGGGCGCGGACTTCTCGGCCTGCGACCTGGAGTTTCCGGTTCAGGTGACCGGCGGGGCGGCCCCGGCCGCCTGACCGCCGCCGCGCCGCCGACGCCGCCGGTTGCGCCGATCCTGGCGCATCCGGGTCAGCAGCAGGCCCTCGCGCAGGCCACGGTCGGCCACCCGCACCCGCTCACAGGGCCAGGCGCGCTGGACCGCCTCCAGTATGGCGGCTCCGGCCAGGACCAGATCGGCCCGGTCCGGACCGATGCAGGGTTCCGCCGCCCGCCCCGCCGGCCCCAGGGCCATCAGGCGGTCCGCCGCGCGCCGGCACTCCTCGCTGGTCATCCAGAGGCCGTCGACCCGATCGCGCTGATAGCGGGGCAGGCGCAGGTGGATGCCCGCCAGGCTGGTGATGGCGCCGGAGGTTCCGACCAGCTGGGCCGCGCCCCGGGCGAACAGGTCGCGCATCCCGGCGTCCTCGACGCCCCCGGCGCGGATCGCCGCCTGCATGTCGGCGACCATGGCCTCATACCAGTCGGGACTGGACGGCTCGGGCTCGGGATGACGCTCGGCTAGGGTCACCACCCCCAGGGGGGCCGACATCCAGGCCTGGGTCCGCAACTCCCCGCGCGCGTCGCGCTTCAGCCACGACATCTCGGTCGAGCCGCCGCCGACGTCGATCACCAGCACGGCCTGGGCCGCCGGATCGAACAGGTTCAGACAGCCCTGGACCGACAGGCGGGCCTCCTCCTGGGGGTCGATGACCCGCAGCTCCAGCCCCGTGCCCCGGCGCACCCGTTCGATGAAGTCCGCCCCGTTCTCGGCGATGCGGCAGGCCTGGGTGGCGACCGCGCTGATGCGGCGGGCGGACAGACCCCGGCGCGCCAGCCGCTCGGCGCACTGGCCCAGGGCGTCGTAGGCGCGGTCCATGGCTGCGGCGTCCAGCCGCCCGCTGTGCGACAGGCCTTCGCCCAGGCGGACGATGCGGCTGAAGGAATCCACCACGCGGAAACCGTCGCGCGCCGGACGCGCGATCAGCAGTCGGCAATTGTTGGTCCCGAGATCGAGTGCGCCGTACAGCGGATCATCGCGTCCCGACGATCGCGAGCGGGGCGCCCCGCCGCGGGACCGGCCGTCGCGTCGAGGCGACGCGCCGTCGGTGTCCGGCATGGCCGAGCTGTGGCTGTGGGCGGTCCGAAGCGGCGCCCGTCCCGGCCACACTAGACCTTGGTCCGCGCCCGAAACAAGCGTCGCAAATCGGACACGAGGCTGACGCCCCGATGAACGGGCCGCTCGGATCAGGCTCAGGCGCGTCGGCCCATGGTGGCGGCATGACCCAGATCCAGTCCGCCCGTTTCGGCCTCGGCCAGATCGTCCGCCACCGCGACGACGCCTTTCGCGGCGTGGTCATGGACGTGGACGCCCGCTATGCCGGCGACCCCGCCGCGCCCGGACCCGACCGTCCGGCCCAGCCCTTCTATCGCATCTATGTCATCGGCGAGGGGGATGGGCTGATCGCCTATGCGGCCGAGGACGTGCTGGAGCGCGATCCCGAGATCGGCGCCCTGAGCCCGGCGGACGAGGCCCGCTGGTTCACCGTCGACGGCCGGGGCCGCCACGCCCCCCTGTCGCAGCCGATCCATTGATGACGCCGCCCGTCCGGACGGAGTAGGATGCGGCAAAGGCCGCCGAGCCGAAGCGGGAGCCCCCAATGTCCGATTTCGAGCACGTCTTCGAAGCGCCGCCGGAAGGCGCCGCCGCCGACTGGACCATTCCCCAGAACTGGCGCGCCTATACGGAGGTGGAGCACCGCACCTGGGATACGCTTTACGCCCGGCAGATGAAGATCCTGCCCGGCCGGGCGGCGGACGTCTTCTTCCGCGGGCTGGAGGCCCTGGACCTGAACACCGGCGGCATCCCCGATTTCGCGGTGATGAACCCCAAGCTGCAGGCCCTGACCGGCTGGACCGTGGTCTGCGTGCCGGGCCTGGTGCCGGACGAGGTGTTCTTCGACCACCTGGCCAACCGCCGCTTTCCCTCGGGCCAGTTCATCCGCCGGCCGGACCAGCTGGATTACCTGCAGGAGCCGGACATCTTCCACGACGTCTTCGGCCATGTGCCGATGCTGACCGACCCGGACTTCGCCGACTATATGGAAGCCTACGGCAAGGGCGGGCAGAGGGCGGCGGCCCTGGGCATGTTGCCGAACCTGGCGCGGCTCTATTGGTACACGGTCGAGTTCGGCCTGATGCGCGAGGCCGATCAGCTGCGCATCTATGGTGCGGGCATCGTGTCGTCGGCGACCGAAAGCGTCTTTTCGGTGGAGGATCCGTCGCCGAACCGGCTGGGCTTCGACCTGGAGCGGGTCATGCGGACCCTTTATCGCATCGACGACTTCCAGCAGGTCTATTTCGTCATTGATTCCATCGAACAGCTGAAGCAGCAGACGCTGAAGGATTTCGGCCCGATCTATGACCGGCTGAAGGGGGCGCAGGACATCGCCATCGACGCCATCCTGCCCGCCGACGCCGTCTTCTCCCGGGGCACCCAGGCCTATGCCGCCAAGGGCGGACGGTTCGCCGCCTGATCCCCGCCCGCCTCCCTTTGAAAGGACTCCCATGCGCTCGATGATCGCCGCAGCCGCCTGCGCCCTGACGGCCCTGGCCTCCACCGCCGGGGCCCAGACGCCCGAGCCGGAGGCCGCCGCCCAGGATGCCGCTCCGCCGGCGGAGACGGTGTTCGAACGCATGCTGGTGGGCCGGAGCGTCCTGCGGGCGCCGGCGGGCGCCGTTCCGGGCTGCGATCCGGCCATGGTGACCGAGAACAGCGCCACCGCCCTGGGGCTGGACTTCGTCTGCCGCCGCGCACCCGGCGACGATGCGGCCGCCGAGGTTCCGGTCGGCGTCGGTGTGGTGATCCTGACCCGCGCCCTGGTGATCGACGCGACGGCCTTCCTGGTCGGACAGACCGAAAGCTGGTGGCCCGAAACCACGGCCGAGGAAAGGGAGCAGAGACTGGCCTCGCGCACCGTCGCCCTCGAAGGCGGCGATCTGGAGTTCGTCTGCGCCTCGCGCGAAGCCGGAGAAGCTCCGGCGATGACGGTCTGTGTGCGGCAGGGCGAACTGGTGCAGATGCTGGTCTCGGGCCGTTCGGCGACCGTCGAACTGACTGACGCGGGCATCGGCGCGGTCCTGGGCGCCTTCCACCTGACGCCCGGCCCGGCGCAGGAGTGAGGGCCGGTCCTCAGTCCCGCTGGAACGGATAGAAGCCGCCGCCCAGGCCCAGGATGGCGGTCAGTTCGTCCAGGGCGCCGCGCGTCTCGTCCAGAAGGGCGGGGTCGGCCAGGTCGGACGGCGTCAGCCGGTCCCGATACCAGCGCAGGGCCCAGATGCTGAGCGTGCCGTGCAGTTCGTCGGTCAGCCGCATGGCCGGGTTGGTCGCGGCCAGTTCCGGTTCGGTCAGCACCACGCGCAGACGCAGGCAGGCCGGGCCGCCGCCGTTGCGCATCGACTGGCGCACATCGACATAGTCGACATGGCCGATGGGGCCGTTGGAGGCGACCAGACCCTCGGCCACCGCGCGGCTGCGGGCGTTGTCGCGCGTCTCGGTCGGGCAGATCAGGGTCAGGCGGTCGCGGCCGGGGATCGAGACCAGCATGGAGTTGAACAGATAGCTGGAGATGGTGTCGGCCAGCGGCAGGTCGGCGGCCGACACCTGGACGAATTGCGGCTCGAACCCCTGGGCCGCGCGGCGGATGTCGGCGTGGACGGCGGCCGTGTCCTCGAACGCCAGTTCGTGGTGGAACAGGGTGTCCAGGGCGCCGACGCAGACGACGTCGTTGTGAAAGGTTCCACCCGCGATGGCCGCGCGCGACTGGCGGGCCAGAACCGCACCTGAGGCGCCGTGACGGCGGGCCAGGGATTCGGAGGCCTGGCGCGTCTGGCGGGCAGGGTAGGGGCCGTCCCACGCCTCCCACGCCTCGCGGCCCCAGACCAGAAGATTGACCCCCGGCGATCCGTGGTCGGCGCACAGCCGCACATGGTTGGCCGCGCCCTCATCGGCCAGATGCGCGACGGCGGGCAGGGCGTCGTGGACGGCGAAATGCGCCGGATCGGGGAACAGGGCGTCCAGGGCGCGCCGGGTCTGGGCGTGTTCCAGGCTGCGGTGCAGGTTGGTGTTCAGATTGGCGGGGGTGAAATGCACCCGGCCGTCGGCGGCGTCGGCGGATGGCGTCACCGTCGCGGCGTTGGCGGCCCACATGCTTGAGGCCGAACAGGCGGCGGCGGCGAAGGCGGGGGCGTCCTTCCAGGCCCGTTCCAGCACCTGGGCGTCGGTTCCGCCGAAACCCAGCGACCGCAGGAAGCCGATGTCGGGCCGCTCGTGCGGCGGCAGGACGAACTGGGGCAGGCCCAGGTCGGCCAGGGTCTTCATCTTGTCCAGGCCCTGCAGCACCGCCGCGCGCGGGTTGGACGCCTCGCCCGCGTTCAGGCTGGACGCCAGATTGCCCGGCGACAGGCCCGCATAGGAATGCGTGGGGCCGATCAGGCCGTCGGCATTGGCTTCGATGGCCTTCACTGAACCCTCTCCCGGCGGGAGAGGGCTTGAGCCTCGCAGAGCGGAGCGATGCGCAAGGCGAAAGGGTGAGGGGTTACGGTGTAAATCGTCGAACAGGGGACGCCCTCACCCTCCCACCGCTGCGCGGCGGGTCCCTCCCTCTCCCCTCGGGAGAGGGTCAAGAGAGCAGCCCCTTGATCTCGCCCCGGATGTCCTTGACCGCCTGGGCCTCGAAACTGGCGACCGGATAGGCGCAGTAGTCGGCGGCGTACCAGGCGCTGGGCCGGTGGTTGCCGCTGGCGCCCAGGCCGCCGAAGGGCATGTCCCCGGCGGCGCCGGTGGTCGGGCGGTTGAAGTTCACCACCCCCGCGCGGATGCGGTTGATGAAGCGGCCCCAGGTCTTGGGATCGTCGCTGACCAGACCCGCGGACAGGCCGTAGCGGGTGGCGTTGGCCGTGGCGATGGCGGCGTCGAAACTGGCCACGCGGGTGACCGACAGGAAGGGGGCGAAGATCTCTTCGTCCGGCACGTCCACGCCGGTGACGTCGATGATGGCGGGCCGCACGAAGGCGCCGGGCAGGTTGTCGACCGGCCCCGAGGGGCGGATGACCCGCGCGCCGGCGTCGATCCGTTGCTGCAGGGCGGCCAGGGCCGCCCCGGCGGCGCGTTCCGAGATCAGCGGGCCGCCATAGGGTTCCGGGTCGCTGTTCCACGGGGCGAAGACGATACGGTCGGCCAGGGCGGCGACGGCCTCGACAATGGCGTCCCCCTGCGGCCCCTCCGGCACGATCAGGCGCCGCGCGCAGGAACAGCGCTGGCCGGTGGTGACGAAGGCGGATTGCAGCACGATGCCCGCTACGGCTTCGACGTCCGCCGCGTCCCACACCACCAGCGGATTGTTGCCGCCTAGCTCCAGCGCCAGGATGACGTGCGGATCGTCGGCGAATTTGCGCCGGAAATGGGCGCCCGCCGCGCCTGAACCCGTGAACATCAGGGCGTCGATGCCGTTGTTCAGCAGGTCCGCGCCGGTCTCGCGCCCACCCTGAACCATGTTGAACACGCCGGCGGGGAGGTCGGCGGCCTGGAAGGCTTCGGCCATGGCCTGGCCGACGGCGGGGGTTTCCTCGGACGGCTTGAACACCACGGTGTCGCCGGCCAGCAGGGCCGGGACGATATGGCCGTTGGGCAGGTGGCCGGGGAAGTTGAACGGCCCCAGCACCGCCGCCACCCCGTGCGGGCGATGGCGTAGGACGGCGCGACCGAAGCCGGTGGCGGCCTCGCGTTCGCCGGTGCGCTCGTCATAGGCGCGGATCGAGATGTCGACCTTGCCGATCATGGCGGCGACCTCGGTGCGGGTCTCCCACAGGGCCTTGCCGGTCTCGCGGCTGATGGTCTCGGCTATGGTCTCGGACCGATCCTTTAGCACGGCCTGATAGCGTTTGACCGCCTCGATCCGGTCGCTGCGGGGTCGGTCGGCCCAGTCGGGAAAGGCGGCGCGGGCGGCGTCGACGGCGCCCTGGACCTGGGCGGACGAGGCGGCGTCGCCTTCCCAGACGGTTTCGCCGGTGGCGGGGTCAGTGGAAACGAGAACTGTCATGATGGTCGGTCCGGCGTATCAGGCTTGTGATTCCGCAAGTCCTTGAATGACGCGACAAGCGAAAAGGGAATAACGACTAAGAGACAGGCGGCAAGCCCCATCACCAGATCACGGATGGCGGCTGATGTTATCGGCAGACCGCCTTGGAAAATCCATGTCCTGTAAGCCAGAGCGGCTGCGGCAAGGATCAAACACAAGGCTAGGCAGCGCAGCAAATAGTCGCCGAACCGGTTCAGGAAGAACCAAAACTTCGTCACGACTTAACCCGCACCGTGTCGCCCGGCCGCACCTTCAGGGCCAGGGCCGTTTCGCGCGACAGGGTGGCCACCTCGCCGTCGAGGGCCGCCTTCTGGCGCACGGCGCGGAAGGCGCCGACGCTGGCGGTCGAGATCAGGGCGGGCAGTTCGGCCTCGACCTCGTCGGCGATGGCGACCGTATAGGGGCGGGCGTCGCGCACGGTGCGGATGTTGTCGCGGCCACAGGCGACGGTCGGACCGGCGTCGAAGATGTCGATCAGGCCGTTGGGCCGGAACCCCTCGGATTCCAGCAGGGCCATGGCGGGCACGCCTTGCGGATGCACCTTGCCGATCACGGCGCGCGCCGGTTCGGGCAGCAGTTCGACATAGATCGGATGGCGCGGGGCCAGGTCGAGGATGAACTGCTTGTCGGTCGAGCCGGTCATCAGATCGGCCTCGTCGAACTCCATCGGGAAGAATTTGTGCGCCACATGGTCCCAGAAGGGGCAGGCGCCGTCGGGGGTGAAGACGCCGCGAAGTTCGGCCAGGACAATGTCGTTGAACAGCTCCGGCTCGGCCCCGATCAGCATGTAGCGCGACTGGCTGAGCAACCGTCCGGCGCCGCCCTTGCGTCGGTCCGCCTTGAGGAACAGGGAGCCGACCTCGGTCCAGCCGGTGCATTCATTGACCAGCACCAGGGTCTGGTGATCCAGCTTCAGGCCCAGCGAAGGCGACTGGGCGGTGTTGTTGACGATGCGGAACGAGAAGAAGGGCCGTTTCAGCCCCACCGCCGCCTTGACCGAGCCGATGCCGTCGATGTCGCCGGTGTCGGTCTCTTCCAGCATCAATGTGTACCAGCGCTCGGGCGGGGCCATGCGGCCGGCGAAGCTGTCGCGGCTCAGGTCCAGGCGTTCGGACAGCTGGTCGGGGTCTTCGGGCAGGCTGGTGAAGCCGGGGCCGGACAGGATGGCCAGCTCCAGCAGATGATCCAGATCGGCGGGACCGGCGGGACGAACGACGAGCATTAAATCCTCCCCCGCCGGGGGAGGGGGACCATGCACAGCATGGTGGAGGGGGCTGATCCACACGCCGGTGTTCGGGGCTGGCCCCCTCCACCGCTTCGCGGTCCCCCTCCCCCGAGGGGGGAGGATTGGCGGGCCATCACATCGTCTCCAGTCGAAGCTGTTTCAGCCGGTGCGCGTCGATCTCGCCCGAGGCGATCTTGCACAGGATCAGGGCCGACAGGCGGGCGCGCTCGGCGAAGCTGGCGGGCCAGGCGTATTCCTGATCCGAATGGATGTCGCCGCCGACGACGCCCAGGGTGTCGATATTGGGCAGGCCGGCGGCATGCAGATTGTTGCCTTCGCAGACGCCGCCCGACGGTTTCCAGGCGATGGACTGGTTCAGCAGGATCCCGGCGCGGCGCACGGCCTCGAACAGCTCGGTCTGGGCCGCGTCCATAGGCTTGGGCGGGCGGGTGAAGCCGCCGTGCAGATGTAAGGAAAGGCCCTCGAACGGCGGGGTCGAGGCCAGACGGTCGATCCGGTCCATGATCCAGTCGGCGGCGGCCTGGTCGGGCACGCGGACGTTCCAGCGGACCACGGCGTTGTCGGCCACGACATTCAGGGGGCCGCCGCCGGAGATCTTGGCCACATTGACGCTGACGCCTTCCCTCTGGCCGTTCAGGGCGTGCAGGGCGGCGGCGATGATGGCGGCGCCCGCGACGGCGTTGCGCCCTTCGTCGAAGGCGCGACCGGCGTGGGCGGCGCGGCCGGTGACGATCAGGTGGAAGTTCCCGCTGCCCTTCCTGGCGCCGGCCAGGGTTCCGTCAGGGAGGGACGGTTCATAGGTCAGGCCCACATGCCCGCGCGCGCCCAGTTCGGCCAGCAGCGGCGCCGAGGCGGGTGAGCCGATCTCTTCGTCGGGGCTGAGCAGGACGGTCCAGCCGAGGCGGTGGCGGTCCGGGTGCGTCTCGAACGCCTCAAGCGCGCCTAGAAGCACGCTGATCCCGCCCTTCATGTCGGCGATACCCGGTCCGTTCAGGGCGCCGTCGGGCCGCGTGACGACCCGCTGGAACGCGCTCTCGGCCGGGAAGACAGTGTCGTAGTGGCCGGTCAGGACGACCTGGATTGGGGCATCCGGCCGGGCGGTGATCTTCAGGGCGTCGGCGTGGGCCTCATGGCGCACCGATCCGTCGTCGCCCACGGTGGTCGAGCCGGCGGTGGCCAGGCGTTCGACCGTGGCGGGCAGGGCGCGCGCCTGGACCTCCAGCAGGTCCAGGACCCGGTTCAGACCCGCGGCGTTGCGACTGCCGGAGTTGACCTCGGCCCAGGCGACCGCGCGCGCCACCAAGGCTTCGCCCCGCGCCGCCACATGGTCGAGCACGGCCTGGTCTGCTTCAAGAATCCGCATGCGGGCGGACCCTAGACCCATGAAACGCAAAGGTGAAGGCGGCGGGCTTTTCACTCCGAAGGCTGCGCTCTAGGCTCAGGCCGACATCAAGGGGGATCGACCATGAAAGCCTGGCTGAACGCGATGAATCCGGCCGCCGCCATCGAGGGGGAGGCCCAGGCCCTGCGCGCCGCGCGCGCCAGCGCCATCTCCATCATCATCGGGGTGATCGTCGGCGTCGTGAGCGCGGTCTGGTCCTTCATGCACATGGACAGCCTTGTCGCCAGGGCCATGGCCCAGGCCGAGGCCAGCCAGGCGGCCACCATGCAGGCGGGGGTTCAGGCGGGCCTCTGGATCGGGGTGGCGCTGACGGTGGTCCAGGTGGTGTTCGCCGTGGTCCAGTGGCGCGATCCCAAGCGGTTCATCGCCATTCTGTTCCTGGTGCTGATCGCCCTGGGCGGGATCATGACCCTGGCTGGCGTGGTCATGGCCGGATCGATGAACATGCCGGCCACGCCGATCTGGGAGATCGGCCTGACGGTCGTCATCCTGATCGTCCAGGCGGTGCTGCATGTCGCCGGCCTGCGCGGGATCGACCGGCTGGACGCGATCCAGATGGCGGCGGCGCGCTGACGCCTTGGCCGAGATCGTCCTTTATCACAATCCGCGCTGCAGCACCTCGCGCCAGGCGCTGGAGCTGTTGCGCGAGCGCGGGGTCGAGCCGCGGGTGGTCGAATATCTGAAAACCGGCTGGGACCGGGCGACGCTGGAGCGGCTGGCGCGCGGCGCCGGGGGCGCGACCGCCCTGTTGCGCGCCAAGGAGCCGGGGGCGGCGGACCTGAAGGGCGCGACCGACGCGGCCCTGATCGCCGCCATGATGGCCGATCCCATCCTGGTCGAGCGGCCGGTGGCCGAGAGCGACCGGGGCGTGCGCGTCGGCCGTCCGCCCGAGCGGGTGCTGGAAATCCTCTGATCCAGGCCGATCAGCGGTTCGGCCGCCGGTCGTCGCTGCGGGCGCCGGGCGGACGCGACGACTTGCGCCAGCGGATCGACAGGCTGGCCTCGCCCTGGCCGCCGAATTTGGAGCTGACCGCCAGGTTGCGGCGCACCTGCCATTCGACGTTGACGGCCGCCCCGCCTTCGCCGCCGCCGATGATCTCCAGATAGACGTCGTCGGTGATGTAGCGGCCGCCCGCGACGGTCAGGGCCGAGGCCTCTCCCCCGAACGACAGCCGGTCCAGCCCGGCCAGTTCGCGCAGGTTGCCGATGACGTCGAAGCCGCCGCCGCCTGCCAGGGCCGCGACCCCGGCCGCCAGCTGGGCCGCCTCGAAGGCCGACAGCTGTGACGCCGAGCGGCCGAACAGGACCTGGGACAGGATCTCGTCCTGGGGCAGGGCGGGGGTGGAGGTCAGGGCGATCTCGGGCGACACGGCCGTTCCCGTGACCCGGATGGTCGCCGTCAGGGCCGGATCGTCCCGCGTCGCCGTCAGGTTCAGCCGGATGCGCGATGGGTCGGTCGACAGGCTGACCGTGCCCCGGTCGTCGAAGACGAACCGCTTGCCCGCGAACTCATAGTCGCCGCGCACGACGCCGGCATTGCCGGTCAGGACGGGGCGGGCGATCGTGCCCTGGACCCGGGCGTTCAGCGTCATCTCGACATTCAGGCCGCGGCCGACCACCCGCACGTCGCCGCCGGGCGAGCGCAGGGCGATGTCCAGCCCGATCTGGGGGCCGCGCGGCTTGCGCTCGGTCTCGACCTCGTCGCCGCCGGGGCGGTTGATCTCGACCACATCCATGCGGACGATGCCGCGCGTGCCGGGCGGATTGGCCTGGATGCGGGCTTCGTCGATGTCGATCCGACCGGTCAGCTGGATGTTGCCGTCGGTGCCGCGCACGACTGTCAGGGGGCCGGAGGCGCGGGCCTGGGCCAGGTCGTTGTCCAGGATCTGGAAGTTGGCCAGCCGCAGCTGGAAGGTCGAGCCCGAGCCCTGGCGCAGGCCGATCCGGCCCTGTCCCGACACGCGGCCGCGCGAGGTGTCCGTGGCCTCGAAGGTCTCGATCAGGGCGGTGGTGTCGTCAAACCGGCTGGCCAGGGTGACGGCGCCCAGGCTGAGGCCGGTCTGGGTGTCGCTGAAGGCGCCCTGGGCCAGGTCCAGCCGGCCGTTCAGCCGCGGCTCGTTCAGGGTGCCCGCCAGGGTGGCGCGGGCGTCGATCTGACCGGCCAGGGAGCGTTCGCCGCCGAAGAACAGATCCCAGATGGGCTGGATCTGGCCCTTGGCCGACACCGTGCCGGACATGGGCCTGGTGCGGGCGACGGCCAGTCTCAGGGGCGCCGCTGAGGCCTCGACCGGCAGGACGACGTCGGCCTGGGCCGTCACGGCGTCGGCGTCGCTGACCGCCGCCTGAAGCCGCAGTTCGTCATTGACCAGGGAGGCGTTCAGTTCGCCGTCCACCGCCAGGCCGGCAGGGGCGTCGATGCTGCGAATCTGGCGCAGGTTGACGTTGGCCGACCCGGACAGGTCGTCGCCGGACCCGCGCAGGGACACCTTGCCCGTCACCTGCCCGCGCAGGTCCGGCATGATGGAGCCCAGCTCGACGCTGGTCAGGTCGGCCTGGATCACCGCCGCGCTGGAATCCTGCCGCAGTTCGCCCAGCAGGACCCCGCCGCCGACGGTCAGGTCCAGGCGCGCCACCCGGCCGTCTCCGGACAGGGCGATGACCGCCGGATTGCGGGTCGTGAAGGCCACCTCGCGCACCCGCCCGCCGCCGCGCAGGACGATGCTGTGGGCCTGGTCCTGGCGCGCATAGACGCCCGAGCCGTTGAACTGGACCGGGGTGGCGCCGCCCACATCGAGCGACAGGGTGAAGGGCAGGCGTTCCAGCGTCCCGCTTCCGTCCAGGTCGAGGCTGCGGATGACATAGGTCGAGCCGGCCAGGCGCAGATTGCGCGCGTTGACGTCCAGGATCGCGCTGTTGTCGCCGCCGCCTTCGGTCAGGCGAATCCGCCCGTCCGCCTGACCCGAGGCCAGGAAGGCGCCCGGTCGGGCGGTGAAGGTCAGGTCGGCGCTGGACGGCACACGCTGGGACAGGGCGATCGCCCCGCGCGCGGTCACCCCGCCGGCGTCCAGATCGACGTCGCTGAGGCGGATGCTGGGTCCGCCGAGGTGGAAATTGCCCGAGGCCCGGGCCGGTCCGTAGTTCGATCCCGCCGTGACCGCGATCCGTCCGTCCGAGGCGTCGGCGCCCTTGCGGAAGCTGAGGATCAGGCGGGCGTCGCTCAGCTTCAGCGCGCCCGCATCGACCCGGTCGAAGGCGGCGGTCAGGTCGGCGCGCGGCTGGGCCAGGGTGCCGGTCAGGGCGCCGTTCCCGGTCATGGCACCGCCGATCTCGACGGGGCCGGCGCCGAAGGGACCCTGGGCCGACCAGTCCAGGGCCAGCCGCAGTTGACCGCCCGGTTCGATCAGCCCCTTGGCCGAGGCGCGGCCGTTTGCGCCGGTCAGCCGGCCGTCGTTCAGTTCGATCCGACCATCGCGCATCAGACCGGCCAGCTGCAGGCGCGGCGCGGCGCCCAGCAGGCGGTCCAGTTCGGCCTGGCCTGTCGCCAGGCGGTCGCCCCGGCCATCGAAGCTGAGGGTCCAGGGGGCGCCGCTGCGGGCCGAGCGGGCCTGGATGGCGCCGCCGAAGGCGCCTCGGGCCCCGCGATGGATGCGGGACAGGTCGGTGATCCGCGCCTGGCCGCCGAAATTCAGCCCGCCGTTCAGATTGCGGCTGCCGGACCCCCGGACATCCAGGGCCTGGCCCCTCAGGTCGAGGCTGCGCAGCAGGATGCCGCCGTCGGCCATGCGCCGGGCCGCCATCTTCACCTGGGGCGTCGCGCCCAGGAGGCCGCCGATCGCCCCGGCCGGCGATCCGCCGGCGGCGCGCAGGTCGGCGGTGACGTCCATCTGCCCCTTGTCGACCGCCAGGTTCAGGGGGCCGGAGATACGGGTGGCGCGATAGCTGGCCAGGGAGGCGTTCAGCAGGCTGAGGCCGCCGTCCAGCCGCCAGCGCTTGGCGTCGCCGCGGAACACGCCGGTATAGGCGCTGGGCCCCGCGATCCCGGCGCCGGTCAGGCGCGCGAGGGAGGGGGTGGCGATTTCCAGCCGCACGCCGTCCGGCGCGTCTCGCTCCTTGGCGCGGATGACGCCGCGGGCGTTGGAGGTCAGGTTCTCGGCCACCAGCCGCCAGCCCACCCCCTGAAGCCGTTCGTCGCGCCTGTCCGGCACAATGGCGAAGCCGAAGCGGGCGGTCGGCCCGATCCGGCGGGCGAAGGGCGCCAGCAGGTCCGATCCGCCGAAGTCGAAGAAGCCGGTGATCCGCGACCCCTCCGCGCCATAGCGGCCCTTGACCACCAGGGGGGTGTAGCGGCCGGTGGTCACGCGGGCGTCGACGATCTCGCCATTGACCACGGCGACGGCCGAGAAGGGCTGGTCCGGCGAATAGCCCAGGGCCCCGGCGATGGGCCCGCCCTGGGCCTCGTTGGCGCGCAGGTTCAGCCGCAGGTCCGACGGGTCGCCGCCGAAGGTCGCGGTCGCGCGCAGATAGTCGCCCTGGCGCGTCAGGCTGTAGGCGTTGACCTCGGCGTTCTTGGCCCCCGCGCGCGGCACGGCGGCGGACCCGGTCAGGCGCCAGCGGCCGTATTCCTGGCTGAACCCCTCCAGCAGTTCGACTTTGGTCGAGAAGCGATCGATGGCGACGCCCAGAGGCATGGGCTTGGGCGGTTCGGTCGAGGGCTCGACCAGGGGGCGGCGCAGCACCCGGATGGTGTCGGCCGAAATCTCGGACGCATGGAAACGGCGCAGCAGCAGGGGCCAGTAGGACCAGTCGACGCGGACGTTCTCGGCCTCCAGCCACACGCCCTGGGCGTCGGTCACCGTGACCCGTTTCAGGGTGAAGTCGTCGAACAGGTCGCCGCGCAGCCCCTCGACATTGATGCGGCCATAGCGGCCGATCTTCTTGCCGGCGACGAAGCCGGTGACCAGGTCGCGTCCCGGCCCGGACAGCAGATACATCCGCCCGCCGGCCAGGCCGGCCGCCAGCAGGGTCAGGATGACCGCCAGGGCGACGCCCAGGGTCAGCATCGCCAGTTGCAGCCGCGTGCGCTTGGGCCGCGCCGCCTTTCGGGCCGGGGTCTCGGGCGCCTGGGGCGCGTCGGGCGGGGTCGGATCGGTCAAAACGCCTGTCCGATCGAGATATAGACCTGGAAGTCCGCGTCGCCCGGCCGGCGGTCCAGCGGGAAGGCGACGTCGGCGCGGATCGGTCCGAACGGCAATTTGTAGCGCACCCCGAAGCCCGCGCCGTAGCGTAGGTTCGAGAAGTCGGGCGTCTCGCTGAAGCCGACCGACCCGGCGTCGACGAAGGCCACCGCCTGGAAATTGCGCCCGACGTCGCGGCGCACCTCGAACGAGGTCTCGAACAGACTGGTCCCGCCGCGCGGCGTGTTGTCGGGCAGGCGCGGGGCGACGCCCTGATATTCATAGCCGCGCACCGAACCGCCGCCGCCCGAATAGAACAGCCGGTCCGACGGCACGCTGAGTTCGCCCGCCCCGATGATCGAGCCCAGGCGCAGCCGGCCGGCCAAAACGGTGCGCCCGCCCTCGCCGAACGGATAATAGACCGTGCCCTGGGTCTCGGCCTTGAGGAACAGGGCGTTGTCGTCGCCGGTCACGGCCGTGGGCTGGGCCGAGGCGCTGAGCCGCCAGCCGGAACGGGGGTCCAGCGGATCGTCGGACTGGTCCCAGTAGGCGCTGGTGCGGCCGGTCAGGACCGCCAGGTTGCGGTCGAACACCACCGGCGCCTGGGTCAGGGGATCGAACCGGGTCTGGGTGTAGTGGCCGGCGTCCAGGCCGAGGCCGTAGCTGAACCAGGAGGTCTTGCCGATCCTCTGGCGCAGGTCGGCCGCCAGCACCAGGGCGATGCGCCGATAGGCGTCGGTGTCCTCGTTCACCGCCGCCGTCGACAGGCGCAGGGTTCGCCCCGGCCGGCCCCAGTGCGGCAGGCTGAGGTCCGCGCCCAGCCGGCTGTCGATGTCCGCCAGCCGCAGCTCCAGCCGCAGGGTGTCGGCGCGGCCCAGGCGGTTATAGCGGGTCTGGATCACATCGACGCCCGAGCCCTGGGCGGTGGAGAAGGTGGCGCCGGCCTCGGTGATGCGGCGGGGTCGGTCCGTCAGGGTGACGATGATCGGCCGCAGACCGTCCGCCGTCGCCCGTTCGGCGGGCGCCAGGGCGACGCCGACGCCGTCATAGACCCCCGTCTCCAGCAGTCGGCGCTCCAGCTCGGCCACGTCCTCGGGCTCATAGCGGTCGCCTTCGGACCAGGGCGCCAGGCCGGCGACCCATTCGGCGTTGGTGGGGCCGCGCGTGTCCAGCAGCACCCCGTCTAGCCGCACCAGGGGGCCGGCCGCCACCCGATAGGTCGGGGCCACGGTGAAGGCGGCGTGATCCACCACCACCCGTCGCGGCTCGGTGCGGGCGTCGGCATAGCCCTGGCGGGTCAGGCTGGCGATGATGCGGCCTTCGGCGGCGATGACGTCCACCGCCCGGCCGGGTTCCCCCGGCGTCAGGCCGATTTCCGAGACCGAGGCGGCCATGGCCTCGCGGCTGGGTTCGGGCGCCAGCCAGTCGACGGCCGGAGATGTCAGCAGGAAGCGGCGCCCGGGCGTGACCTGGACGATGGCCTGGGGCTGGGTCTCGCCCTCGACCACATCTTCCAGAACGGGCTGGTAATAGCCTTCCGAGCGCAGCAGGGCCTCGGCCGAGCCCACGGCCTCGCGCGCGCGGCGTCGGGCCTCGAACCGGTTGGCCGGCGGGGCGGAGGATTCGCCGACGGCCCGCACCAGCTTGTCCCGCAGGTCGGCATCCATCTCGCCGCGAATCTGGGCCTTGGGATCGGCGGCCAAGGCGGCCGGGGCGCAGCCGATCCAGGCGCCGAGGGCGAGTGCAGGAAGAGAAAACCAGGCGTTCAAACGGAATTCCGCGACAGTAAGGCCCCCCGGCCGTTCCCCCTTCAACATGGCCCCGTGGCGCCCGTTGGGCGTCAGTAGAACAGGGTCTCACTCTCCGGCTTGACCGACTCCTCGTTGGTGCGGTTGTCGGCGGGCAGCGGCGTGGGGGCGGGGGCGGGATCGACCGCGGACGGATCGGCGGCCGGAGCGGCGGCGTCCTCGGCCGCATCGGCCATGGGTTCGACGGCGTCCGGGGCTGTGTCGGCCTGGTCGTCGCGCGGCGGCTGGAAATTGTCGCAGGCGCCCAGGCCCACGGTCAGGAGCCCGATGGCCCCGAAGGCGATGATGATGCGTTTCATGGCATGTCCCCCGAATCTCGGCTGGCCAACGCTCTGGCTGCAAAGCCGTTCCATAACCGGACCTTGCGCCAGCGTCACGCGTCTCAACCAATCCTTTCGAATTCTGCGTTAGTTCAAGGGGTGGAGGACGTCGCCCGATGATCACAACCAGCCCCTACGCCCTGGTGGCGCAGGTCCGACGGCGCGAATTGCCGACCCGGCTGGCGCTGGCGGCCTTCATCGGCCTGTTCGCCTGGGTTGCGGCGCCGTCGCACTGGCCTCTGATCTGGTTCGTGCTGGTCCTGGCGAGCCAGGGGCTGGACTGGCTGGTCTTCCGCCCCGTCCGGCTGGCGCCGGAGACGGAGGTCGGGCCGGGCCGGCGCATCCTGTGCTGCGCCTCATCGACGCTGAACGTCCTGATCTATTCCAGCATCGCCGCCTATCTGTGGTTCTCCGGCGGCGAGGCGGGCCGGGTCTTCGCCATGATCCAGGTCGCGGGCGGCCTGCTGCACGTCAGCCTGCACATGCAGCATTCGCGCGCCCTGTTGCTGTCGACGGCGATCCCGCACGGACTCTATTTCCTGGGCCTGCCGATCGTCAGCGCCGCCATCTCCGGCACGGCGGTGCAACTGCTGATCGCCGTGGGCGGCCTGCTGTATCTGGCCCATCTGGTCGCGGCTGTGCGCCAGAGTTCGCGCACCACCCGCGCCCTGCGCGAGGCCGGCGACCTGGCCGAGACCGAACGGCGCAAGGCCGAGGTGGCCAGCGCCGCCAAATCGGACTTCCTGGCCGTGATCAGCCATGAGATCCGCACCCCCATGAACGCCGTGATCTCGGCCGCCAACCTGTTGCGCCGCACCCGGCTGGACCGCGACCAGCGCGAACATGTCGATATGCTGATGGACGCCGGCGACGTGCTGCTGGGCCTGCTGAACGACGTGCTGGACTTCTCCAAGATCGAGGCGGGCCGGATGCAGCTGGAAGAGGCGGACCTGGACCTGCGGGACAAGCTGTCGGCCATGGTCCGGCTGTGGGACGGGCGGGCGGCGGCCAATGGGGTGCGCATGACCCTGGACCTGCCGGACGACCTGCCCGAACGGGTGCGGACCGACCCGCTGCGCTTCCAGCAAATCCTGTTCAACCTGCTGTCGAACGCGGTCAAATTCACCTCCGAAGGGACGATCTCCATCACCGCCGCCTGGCGCGCGCCCGGCCGGCTGGAGGTGGCGGTGGCCGACACCGGCTGCGGCATTCCGGCGGATCGGCTGGCGCGGGTCTTCGACGGGTTCGAACAGGTCGACGCCGGCACGACCCGCCGTTTCGGCGGCACCGGCCTGGGCCTGACGATCAGCCGTCGCCTGGCCGAGCTGATGGGTGGCGATCTGTACGCCGAGAGCGCGCCGGGACGCGGCTCGACCTTCACCCTGGGCCTGCCGATGCGCGTCGTCGCCGCGGCCGCCGCGCCGGTCCAGGCCCAGCCGGGTCTGGACGACCAGGGCCTGGTCGGCCGCTCCATCCTGGCTGCCGACGACCATGAGGTGAACCGCCGCATCCTGAACCTGCTGCTGGCGCCGCACGGGTGCCGCCTGACCCTGGTCGAGAACGGGGCCGAGGCGGTCGAGGCCGCCGCCGCCGAACGGTTCGACGCCATACTGATGGACATGCAGATGCCGGTCATGGACGGGCTGGAGGCCACCCGACGCATCCGCGCGGGGGTCAACGGCGACGTGCCCGTCATCGCCCTGACCGCCAACGCCATGGATGTGCATCGCGCCGCCTGGGACGAGGCGGGGGTCTACGCCTTCCTGACCAAGCCGATCGATCCGCCCTTGCTGGCCCAGACCCTGGCCATGGCCTGCGCCGAACCTGCCAGGGCGACAAGGGCGACGGCCGTAGCCTAGCGCCAGCGCTCCAGCGCCTGGTCCAGCGTCAGCCTGGGCCGTTCGGGCGAGACGGGGACGACCTGGCCGTCGAAGCGGGGCGCGGGGGCGGGCTGGACGATCCCGGCCCGCGCATGGGTCTGGCGCGTGCGATTATGGGGATGGGCGGCCGCTTCCTCGAATGTCAGGACCGGGGTGACGCAGGCCTCCGTGCCCGCGAAACGGTCGGCCCAGTCGTCCCTGTCGCGCGTGGCGAAGACGGCGGCGAACCGCGCGTGCAGGCCTGGCCAGAGCGCGAACTCCTGCTGGGGCGCCTCGGCCGGGTCGATCTCCAACCCCTTCAGCAGGGCCGCATAGAAGCGCGGCTCCAGGGCGCCGACGGCCACGAAGCCGCCGTCCCGGCAGGCGTAGCAGCGATAGAAGGGCGCCCCGCCGTCCAGCAGGTTGGCCCCGCGCCGGTCGGACCACAGGCCTCGCGCCGCCAGGGCCGGGAACAGGGCCGCCAGCAGGGCCGATCCGTCCGTCATGGCCGCATCGACGACGCGGCCCCGCCCCGTCTTCCGCGCCTCCAGCAGGGCCGCCAGGACGCCGACGACCAGCATCATGGCCCCGCCGCCATAGTCGCCGACCAGGTTCAGCGGCGGGCGCGGCGGCCGATCCGGCTCGCCCATCGCATGCAGGACGCCGCTCAGCCCGATGTAGTTGATGTCGTGCCCGACCTGATCGGCCAGGGGCCCGCCTTGGCCCCAGCCGGTCACCCGGCCATAGACCAGGCGCGGATTGTCCCGGGCCAGGGCGTCGGGCCCCAGGCCCAGCCGTTCCATGACCCCAGGCCGGAACCCTTCGATCACCGCATCGGCGCTTCTGGCCAGGTCCAGCACCCGCGCCCGGTCGGCCTCGGCCTTCAGATCGACCGGCACGACGGCCCGCCCGCGATGCAGCACCGCCCCGCCGACATCCTCGAACGCCCCGCCGCCGTCGGCGCGGGTCAGCCGCAGCACCTCGGCCCCCAGGTCGGCCAGCATCATCCCCGCGAAGGTGACCGGCCCCAGGCCGTCGAACTCGAGGATGCGGAAGCCGGAAAGGGGAGGCATGGACCGATCTTAGCCGCCCGACCCTCGCCCGGTCGAGCTTGACCCGCGAGGGCCGGGGGTCATGATCCGCCTCATGGACCGTTCGCTCGCCGCCTGCGCCGACGCCTATGTCCGCGCCCACTATGTCGTCGCCCTGCCCTGCGGCGGGGAGGCCGCGATGCGCCTGGGCCGGCCCTGTCCGGCCCTGTCGGACATCATGGCGGCGAGGGGCGCCGCCACCGCCTGTTTCCTGACGGCCTGGAACCCGCGCAGCCAGCCGCGCAGCGAAGCCGAGAACCAGGCGGACCAGACCCGGCTGAAGGCGCGGATCGAAGCCCTGGGCCTGTCATGGCTGGGCGCCGAGGGGCGCGACCCTGACGGCGGCTGGGACGCCGAGCCCAGCCTGGTGGCCCTGGGGCTCAGCTTCCAGCAGGCCTGCGACCTGGGGGACGCATTCGGCCAGAACGCCATCCTGTTCGCCGGGCCGGACGCGGCGATGCGGCTGGTCTTCTGCCTGTTGGGCAAGGCCGAGGCTTGACCTGACACGCCGGATGCAACAGAAGGCGCCCTCGCCGCCATGCGATGCGTCCTTAGCTCAGTTGGTTAGAGCATCTGACTTTTAATCAGAGGGTCCTCGGTTCGAGCCCGAGAGGACGTACCATGGCGGCGCTTTCCTTCCGGGTCGGCGCGTGTTGAATGGGTTCCATGCGCCAGCCTGTTGCCTTCCTCATCGCCATGCCGGCCCTGATCGCCCTGTGCGGGTGCAACGCCGGCCGGTCGGCGGCCGAGGGGGCGGGGCAGTTCGGACGCGGGTTCGGAGCGGCGGCGACCGCGCCTCTGGACGACCTGAACCTGCGCCGCCAGCAGATCCCCACC
Organism: Brevundimonas sp.; assembly: GCF_019636155.1. GTDB lineage: Bacteria > Pseudomonadota > Alphaproteobacteria > Caulobacterales > Caulobacteraceae > Brevundimonas. Next base: position 106,876 of record NZ_JAHBYB010000007.1, read on the forward strand.
GTCCTGCTGCAGGCCGAGGCCAACCCCTATGACCTGCGCAACCTGAACCAGTGCCGGCCCATCGCGTCCGAGATCGCCCGGCTGGACGAGGCCCTGGGCCCCGACATGGACGAGCCGCCCAGCCCCGACGGCCGGTTCATGAGCGAGCGGGCCGCCGACGCCGCGTCCCGCGCCGCCCTGGACGCCGTGCGCGACACGACCACGGACTTCATCCCCGGCCGCAGCTGGATCCGCCGCCTGTCCGGGGCCGAGGCCCACAGCCGCCATGTCCAGTCCGCCATCCAGGCAGGGCGGATGCGGCGCGCCTTCCTGAAGGGGGTGGGGATGCAGCGCAACTGCGCCCCGCCGGCGGCGCCCAGCTGGTTCCAGCCCCGGCGCGCGCGGCGCTAATTCGACACATGCCGCGCGTGGAAGTCGCGGCGGAAGGCCTCGAACCGGCCCTCGCTGATCGCCGCCCGCATGGCCGCCGTCAGGGTCTGGAAGAAGGCGATGTTGTGCCAGGATAACAGCACCTTGCCGAGGATTTCGTCGGCGCGGATCAGGTGATGCAGATAGGCCTTTGAATAGTCCTGTGACGCCGGGCAGGGGACGGCGGGGTCCAGCGGGTCCTGATCTTCGGCGAAGCGGGCGTTCTTCAGATTGATCGGCCCGTCCCAGGTCCAGGCCTGGCCGTGGCGCCCGGCGCGGGTGGGCAGGACGCAGTCGAACATGTCGACCCCGCGCCACACCGCCTCGACCAGATCGACCGGCTTGCCGACGCCCATCAGATAGCGCGGCCGGTCGGCCGGCAGCATGTCGGGGGCGTAGTCCAGAACCTCGCACATGGCCTGGTGGCCTTCGCCCACCGCCAGGCCGCCGATGGCGTAGCCGTCGAAGCCGATCTCCTGCAGCCGGTCAGAGCTTTCCTGGCGCAGGTTCCGGAAGGTTGAGCCCTGCTGGATGCCGAACAGGGCCTGGGCGTCCCGCGTCCCGAAGGCGTTTTTCGAGCGCAGGGCCCAGCGCGCGGACAGCTCCATCCCCTCGCGCGCGCGTTTTTCTTCGGCGGGCCAGGCCACGCATTCGTCCAACTGCATGACGATGTCGGACCCCAGCCGGTCGGCCTGGATCTCGATGGACCGTTCCGGGGTCAGGACGTGTCTGGAGCCGTCGATATGGCTGGAGAAGGTGACGGCTTCCTCGGTCAGTTTGGAGATGCCCGACAGGCTCATGACCTGAAAGCCGCCACTGTCGGTCAGGATGGGTTTCCTCCAGCGCATGAATTCATGCAGGCCGCCCAGCCGCTGCATCCGCTCCGGGCCGGGGCGCAGCATCAGGTGATAGGTGTTGCCCAACAGGATGTCGGCCTCCGTCTGGGCCACCTGATCCACCGTCAGGGCCTTGACCGTCGCGGCGGTGCCGACGGGCATGAAGGCAGGGGTGCGGATGTCGCCGCGCGCGGTCTTCAGCACGCCGGTGCGGGCGCGGCCGTCGGTGGCGGAGATGTCGAAGGGGAAGGGCAAGATTGCACTCGAAAAAAGAGAGTCCAAAAGGTGCAATTGGTGCAACCGGGACGGGGCGGCGAGGTGATGGCCTGCCGATCATAACTCAGGAGGGAGGGGCGGCAGGTTGATCTGTTCTGGAACTCGAAATCGGCAGGGGTTTCAAAGGGGCGGCGGCCACAGATGTGGACGCTCAGGCCATTACGGGAATCCCTCTCCCGAGGGGAGAGGGCTTGAGCGCCCGAGAGCCGACAGGCGATCGGCCTTGCGCGAAAGGGTGAGGGCGTCCGGCGGAGAATGGTCGGACACCGTAACCCCTCACCCTTTCGGCTATACGCCTCGCTTCGCTCTGCGAGCCTCAAGCCCTCTCCCGCCGGGAGAGGGAGCTTCAGGTGCGGAACAGCAGGCTGCCGTCGCCATAGGAATAGAAGCGATAGCCGCTCTGGATCGCATGAGCATAGGCGGTCTTCATCGTCTCCAGCCCGCAGAAGGCGCTGACCAGCATGAACAGGGTCGATCTGGGCAGGTGGAAATTGGTCATCAGCACGTCCACGGCGCGGAACCGATAGCCGGGCGTGATGAAGATGGCCGTGTCGCCGTGGAAGGCGCTGACCGTCCCGTCCGGCCCCGTCGCGCTTTCCAGCAGGCGCAAGCTGGTGGTGCCGACGCAGACGATGCGGCCCCCGGCGGCGCGCACGGCGTTCAGGGCGGCGGCGGTTTCGGCCGAGACCTCGCCCCATTCGCTGTGCATGCGGTGGTCGGCCGTGTCGTCGGCCTTGACCGGCAGGAAGGTGCCGGCCCCGACATGCAGGGTCACGGCGTGGGTGGTGACGCCGCGCGCGCGGATGGCGTCCAGCAGGGCGGGGGTGAAATGCAGGCCCGCCGTGGGCGCCGCGACCGAGCCGTCGTGTTCGGCGAAGACGGTCTGATAGTCCGACCGGTCGCGGTCGTCCTCGGGCCGTTTGGCGGCGATATAGGGCGGCAGGGGCATGACCCCGACATCGCGGATGGCCTCGTCTAGGAAGGGACCCGACAGGTCGAAGCGCAGGGTCACCAGCCCATCCTCGCCCTTGGCTTCGACGGTCGCTTGCAACGCCCCGAGCATACAGGCGGCCGAGGCGTTCCTTCTCCCCTCGGGGGAGAAGGTGTCGTGCGGAGCATGACGGATGAGGGGGCTGTCTGCGGCGAGGCTTGGTGGCGGGGAGTTGGGGTCATCCATCCCCCTCATCCGAGCGCCTCCGGCGCCCACCTTCTCCCCCGAGGGGATAAGGAAAAAGGTGATGCGGTCGCCCGGCTTGATCCGCTTGCCCGGCTTCATGAAGGCGGACCAGACGTCGGGGGCGTCGCGGTGGTGCAAGGTGGCCTCGACCGCCACCCTCAACCCGTCACGGTCGCGTACGCCCGACAGCCGCGCCGGGATCACCCGGGTGTCGTTGAACACCAGGGCGTCGCCGGGCCGCAGGACGTCCGGCAGGTCGCGGATGATCCGGTCTTCCAGGGCGCCTTCGCGCACGACCAGCAGCCGGGCCGAATCCCGTGGCTCCACCGGCCGCAGGGCGATGCGGTCCTCGGGCAGGTCGAAATCGAAGTCGGCGGTCTTCATTAGGCGGGGCAAAGGCCATGCTGGCGGGGGTGGGTCAAGCCTGACCGCCCCTGTCTCCTCCCCATGGAATGGGGAGGGGGACCGCGAAGCGGTGGAGGGGTTCTTCGCGATACGAAGACAGAACCCCTCCGTCTCGTCGGCTGACGCCGCCGATCCACCTCCCCATCGCTGCGCGACGGGGAGGAGACGAGCGGGGCGCGCACGGCAGTCGTTGACCCGCCGCGCGTGAGGCTGCAAACCGCCCGGCATGCTGCAGAACCTCGAAACCCTGGCGCGCGACGCCAAGTCCTGGCCGTTTGAACAGGCCCGCAATCTTCTGGCCCATGTGCTGAAGAAGCGGCTGAGCGACGCCGAGCGGGATGCGGCGAAACTGCTGATCGACGCGGGCAAGACCGACGAAGCGCTGACGACGTTCGAGGCGCTGAACCGGCCGGTGATCCTGGAGACGGGATATGGGCCGTCGGGCCTGCCGCACATGGGCACATTCGGCGAGGTGGCGCGCACGACCATGGTGCGCAACGCCTTTCGCGCCCTGACCGGCGACCACTGGCCCACACGGCTGATCGCCTTTTCCGACGACATGGACGGCCTGCGGAAGGTTCCCGAAGGGGTGCCGAACCCGCAGATGCTGACCGAAGACCTGCATCTGCCGCTGACGCGGGTGCGCGATCCGTTCGGCACGCACGACAGTTTCGGCGCCCACAACAACGCCCGGCTGCGGGCGTTCCTGGATTCGTTCGGCTTCGACTATGCGTTCATGAGCTCGACCGAGACCTATCGGTCGGGCCGGTTCGACGCGACCCTGCTGACGCTGCTGGAGCGGTATGAGGCGGTGATGGCCATCATGCTGCCGACCCTGGGCCCCGAGCGCAGAGCCAGCTATTCGCCCTTCCTGCCCATCAGCCCGATCACCGGCCATGTGCTGCAGGTTCCGACGCTGGAGCGGAACATCGAGAAGGGGACCATCGTCTTCGACGACCCGGCCGGCGGGCGCACCGAGGTTCCGGTCACCGGCGGTCATGTGAAGCTGCAGTGGAAGCCCGACTGGGCCATGCGCTGGACCGCGCTGGACGTCGATTACGAGATGTCGGGCAAGGACCTGATCGAAAGCGTGCGCGAAAGCGGCAAGATCTGTCGCGCCCTGGGCGGGGTGGCGCCGGAAGGCTTCAACTACGAACTGTTCCTGGACATCGAGGGCAAGAAGATCTCCAAGTCCAAGGGCAACGGCCTGACCATGGACCAGTGGCTGCGCTACGGCACGCCCGAGAGCCTGTCCTGGTATATGTTCCAGTCGCCCAAGTCGGCCAAGAGCCTGCATTTCAACGTCATTCCGCGCGCCATCGACGACTATCTGAGCTTCATCGACCAGTATGCGTCGCAGGAGCCGGCCAAGCAGATCGACAACGCCGTCTGGTCGATCCATGCGGGCGCGCCGCCGAGGGTGGCCAGCCCGGTGTCGTTCGCCCTTCTGCTGAACCTGGTGGGGGTGGCCAACGCCTCGTCCAAGGACCAGCTGTGGGCCTATATGGCGCGCTATCTGCCGCAGGCGACGCCGCAGTCCGAGCCGGTGCTGGACCAACTGATGGACCGGGCGCTGAACTATTACGAGGACTTCGTGAAGCCCGCGAAGACCTATCGCGCACCCACGGAACAGGAGGCGGCGGCCTTCCGCGACCTGGCCGGGCGTCTGCGCGCCCTGCCGGCGGACACTACGGATGGCGAGGTGATCCAGAACGCGGTCTATGCGGTGGGCAAGGAACACGATTTCCAGCCCCTGCGCGCCTGGTTCGCGGCCCTGTATGAAGTGCTGCTGGGCGCCAGCCAGGGGCCGCGCTTCGGCTCCTTCGCCGCCATCTACGGCCTGCCCCAGACGATCGAGCTGATCGAACGCGGCGCGGCGGGTGAACTGGCGGGCTGATGCCCTGATCCTTCTCCCCTCGGGGGAGAAGGTGGGCGGCGGAACCGCTCGGATGAGGGGGAAGGCTGATCCACCCCGATCGTCTGACGGTCTGCGCGGGGACGCATCCCCCTCATCCGTCATGCGCTGCATGACACCTTCTCCCCCGAGGGGAGAAGGGGCGGCTTACCTACGCCCTCAAGCAGCGAGGCTCCGCGAGCCGAGCGGTAGGGCAACAAACATGAACCGAAAACAACGGCGCGTTCAGGGGAGCCTTCGGGGCGTCTGAGGCATTGTTTCCGCATCGACCAACGCGATGACAGGAGAAGAGCCATGTCGAACCGTATGTCCGCCGCCGTCGCCGTCGCCGCCCTGCTGGGCGGTCTGGCCCCGGTGGCCCTGCCGGGCGCCGCCGCGGCGCAACAGGCGAACGGGATCACCAACTGCGACGCCCCGGGCGGCCGCCAGCAGACCGGGGCCCTGCTGGGCGCCGTTGTCGGCGGGGTCGTCGGCTCGAACGTGGCGCGCAACGAGCGCACCCTGGGCACCGTGGCGGGCGCCGCCGCCGGCGCCGCGGCCGGCAGCTATATCGGCTGCAACCAGCAACGCGCCCGCGCCGCCGGTCAGTCGAACGGCAATATGGTCCAGGCCACCTCCAACCTGCGCATCCGTTCCGGTCCGGGCGTCAGCTATCGCCAGGTGGGCAGTCTGTCGGCCGGTCAACCGGTAACGGCCGTTGGCTCGGAACCCGGCTGGGTCCAGATCGCCGGCGGCGGCTGGGTCAGCGCCGACTATGTGCGCGCCTACTGAGCTCAGGGTTCGGTAGCAGGGAAGGGCCGCTCGAAAGGGCGGCTTTTTTCTTGCCCTACCGCTCGCGACTCGGTCGCTCGCTGCTTGAGGGCGATTGGCGCACTAACGCTCGCCACGCGTCGGCTCGCTGCTTGAGCGCATTAGCTGTTGTTGGGTGCGCGGGCGCTGGCGGCCTGAGCGTTGGGCTACTGGCTGACCCACTGGATGCGGGCCATCCAGGCGATTTCGCCCCGGGCCAGGGTGCGGGGCGGATAGGCGGGATTGATCGAGGCGAGGACCACCTGGCGCGTGGTCAGGGCGGCGATCTCCTTGGCCAGGGTCTCGCCGGCCTGGGTGCGGACCACCACCCGGTCGCCGCGCCGGATGTCGGCGGCGGCCCGATCGACGATGACGCGGTCGCCCTCACGGTACAGGGGGGCCATGGAATCCCCCGTGATCCGCAGGGAGAACAGGCTGTCCGACGCGCGCGGCAGATCGGTCTGGTCCCAGCCCTCGGCCAGGGGCAGGCCCGCGTCGTCGAAGAAGCCGTTCTGACCCGCCTGGGCCAGGCCCAGAAGGGGAATGGTCGCCGGGGCGTCATCCTCGGCCAGGGCGGCGAACTGGGCCAGGGAGACCCCGGTCGCCTCCAGCACCGCGGTCAGGCTTTCGGTCGAAGGCCAGCGGGGGCGCGGCGGCTGGCCCGGCCCCAGGCGTTTGGAACGGTTGAAGGCGGTGGGGTCCAGCCCGGCCCGGCGCGCCAGTGCGGACGGACTGAGCCCCTCGCGCTGGGCCAGGGTGTCCAGCGCCTTCCAGATCTTGGCATGCGAAAGAGGCAAGGCGCGGCGTCCCGATTCGCCCGCAGCCTACAGGGGGGCGATAGGAATATCCACCTATTCCAGTCCGGCGGCCCGCCGTTCCTGCCAGGCCCAGAAGGTGCCGATGGCGATGGACAGGACGATGCCGTAGCTGGCGATGTTCAGCACGGTGTAGAAGGAGGCGACCGGGGTCCGCAGATCGACCATGATCATGATGTGGCTCATGACCGCCAGCAGCTGCAGGGCGCAGGCCCAGACCGGCCAGGACCGCCGCGACTTCCAGACCAGGCCGCCGAACACCAGCAGCATGATGATGTCGATGGCGAACATGCCCCACTGGACGTCGTAGAGCCGCCCGTCGCCCTGGACCAGCAAGGAGGCGAACCAGGCGAACAGATAGGCGCCGGCGCCGATCCGTTCCGGCTCGTCGCCCTTGACGAAGGCGAAGACGCCCACCGCGATCATCACGATCGCGCCGATCTGAGCGTAGAGGGTATCGAACATGAAATCGCCCCCATGCCGAAACGACACGGGGGCGACCATAGCAAGGAGTCTGGCCGTTACGAAACGACCATGACCGATCTTAACGCGAATTCACGCGACGCGGGTCAGGTGGCCGCGCGGTCCGCCCATCGGGGTTTCCCAGTCGTCCGGCTTGTTGACCGGGCCGGCGGCATAGACGCCCCAGCCCATCCGGCGGTGGTCTTTCTGCAGCTCGGCGTGGCAGGCGACGATCGCCTCGCGCGCCGTGCTCAGGGCCGCGACGGTTTCCATCGCCTTGGTCTGGGACACCGCGCCGGAGACCGGCGACAGTTCCAGGGCGGCGCGCCCGGCGATCATGGACTGGACCAGGGTCGTGGCCTGGCTGATGGCCGTATCGATGGCCTTTTCGGTGGCGTGAAGATCGCCGGCGACGCCCGCGATGATGTCAGTCCTGTCCATACAACCTCTCCCAAAAAGAACAGTAAACGGGAGATTAACACGCTCCAGGCGAATCTGGTAGGGATTTGTTTACCCTGATTGCATCGGCGTCAGGGCGCGGCCTCCTCGCGGGCCGGCGCTATTCCGCCGCCGGTGCGCGGCGGCAGGTCGTCGGGCTTGTCGACAGGGCCTGAGGCCAGGGTGTCCAGCCCTAGTTTGCGGGCCAGGGCGGCCAGGGTGTTGTGGGTCTGGACCAGGTGGGAGCGCGCCTCGGCCAGGGCCGATATGGAGGCGGCCGCGCCGTCGAAGGCGCGCTGACCGCTGACGGCCGACAGATAGGCCTGGGCCCGCGCCGCCGGCAGCATGGCCGCCAGGGTCGCCGTCTCGGCCAGGGCCGCGTCGATGGCGCTTTCGGCCGCGAACAGCCGGCCGGCCAGGCTCTCGCCGATATCTTGTCTGGTCATGAAGAACTCCTCCCACGGGTGACCAAGCGTCACCGTGGGAAGCAATCATGAGTTGTGTTCAATATCAACCGTCAACCATCAGGCGTCCTGGCCCAGCAGGAAGTGGGCATTCAGGGTGGCGATGGGATCGGCGCCCTGGTCCTGCCAGGCCTCGGCCGTGACGTGCAGAACGCGTCGCCCCGCGCGGCGGATCTGGGCCGAGGCGTGGGTGTCCCGCGGCCGCCCGCTTCGCAGATAGCTGACCGTCACATTGATCGGCTTGGGCAGGCGAGGGCGGGGATAGCGCACCGCCACCAGGGCGATGGCGGTGATCTCCAGCAGGGCCGCCGTCGATCCGCCATGCAGGGCCGGCAACATCGGGTTGCCGATCAGATGGTCGGCGAAGGGCATGACGACGCGATCCCCCTGATCCGAAGCGTCGGCCCTCAGCCCCAGGAAGCCGGCATAGGGGATCCGGTTCAGGATGCGGGCGGTGTCGGTCATGACGGCGACCCCGCGTTGCGCTCTTCGCTGACCATATAGGCGGCCTGGGCGGCGGCGACCGGGTCGTCGGGATCGTCCTCGAAGGCCCAGGCGCGGACGAAGCCGATGGTCGAGGTCAGTCGATAGCAGCGGGCCTGTCCGATCAGGTCGCGCCCCGGCGCGGCCGCCCGCATGTAGTCGACGCGCAGGTCCAGGGTGGCGATGGGCCGGAAGGCGTCCATGGCGATCCAGACCGCCAGCCCGCCGACGTGATCCAGCAGGGCGGTCACCAGGCCGCCGGCCAGGACGCCGGTCTCGGCGTCGCCGACCAGATCGGGCCGACGGGGAACGCGGATGCGCACGGCCTTGTCATCGGTCAGCCCGTCATAGACGAATCCCAGGGCATGGGTGTGGGCCGCGCCGGAGGCCAGCTGGGGCAGGATGGACAGAAGATCGGACTGGGTCATGGGAGGGAGCGATCATGCCGGGGCGACCGATGGCCGTCGAGTGCGTTGTGTCGTCCGCCATCGCCCGATTGAACGGCTGACATGATCCGACCCGACGACCTGCTGCGGCCCACCCCCGCCGGCCTCTATTGCCCGCCCGGCGATTTTCACGTCGATCCGGTCCGACCGGTGGACCGCGCCGTCATCACCCATGGCCATTCGGACCACGCCCGGGCGGGCCATGGCGTCGTCCTGGCCACGCCCCAGACCCTGGCCATCATGGCCGAACGCTATGGCCAGGACTTCGCCGGCCGCACCCAGGCGGCGCCCTATGGCCAGGCGACGGCGATCAACGGGGTCGACATCCGGCTGGTCCCCGCCGGCCATGTGCTGGGGTCGGCCCAGGTGGTGCTGGACTGGAAGGGCCTGAAGATGGTGGTGTCCGGCGACTACAAGCGGCGGCGCGACCCGACCTGCGCGCCGTTCGAGCCCGTGCCCTGTCACGTCTTCATTTCCGAGGCGACCTTCGGCCTGCCGGTCTTCACCCACCCGCCGGACGAGGAGGAGATCGGGCGGCTGTTGCTGTCGCTGCGCCAGTTTCCGGATCGGGCCCATCTGGTCGGGGCCTATGCCCTGGGCAAGGCCCAGCGGGTGATCCGTCGCCTGCGCGAAATGGGCTGGGACCGGACGATTTACGTTCATGGCGCCCTGCAGCGGCTGAACGCCCTTTATGAGCGCGAGGGGGTGGAGCTGGGGCCGCTGGCCCCGGCGACCGGCCTGCCCCGAAACGCCCTGGGCGGAGAGGTGGCGGTGGCGCCGCCGTCGGCCATCCAGGACCGCTGGTCGCGGCGTTTCGCCGACCCGGTGACGGCCTTCGCCTCGGGCTGGATGGGGGTGCGGGCGCGGGCGCGCCAGCGGGGGGTCGAACTGCCGCTGGTGATCTCGGATCACGCCGACTGGACCGAGCTGACGGCCACCTTCCGCGAGCTGTCGCCCGAGGAGATCTGGATCACCCACGGCCGCGAGGAGGGGCTGATCCGCTGGTGCGAACTGAACGGGCTGAAGGGCCGCGCGCTGCGACTGGTCGGTTATGACGACGAGGACGACGAGGCGCCGGATTCCCCAGACGAAACGCCTTCGAGAGGGGGAGCTTAGGCCGCCGAACATCCCTTGACCGGCGCCTCGGCCGGGGCCTGGGTCTCGGCCTCCAGGTTCATGGCGGCGTTCATGGCCCGGCGCAGGCGTTCGGGCTTGATCGGCTTTTCGACCACGGCGGCCATGCCGGTCGCCAGATAGCGTTTGGCGTCCTCGGGATCGGCGTTGGCGGTCAGGGCCACGATCGGGATCTGGCTGACCGGGCCGCTGAGGGCGCGGATCGCCTGGGTCGCCTGGACCCCGTCCATGCGCGGCATCTTGATGTCCATCAGCACCAGGTCGAACGGCCGGGCCTGGACCGCCTCCAGGGCCTCCAGACCGTCCTCGGCCAGTTCCGAAGTGCAGCCGAACATCTCGCACAGGGCCTGGGCGACGACGCGGTTGGTGGCGTTGTCGTCGACGATCAGGATGTGGGGCTGAGACTGAAGCGCCAGTTCCTCCAGGTCGGAAATGTTGCTGGCCGCCTCGGTCTGGACCTGGGCGCGCGGCGCGGTCAGGTCGAAGGCGAAGGTCGCGCCGCGCCCGGCGTTGTTCTCGGCCCAGATGCGGCCGCCCATCAGGTCGATCAGCTGGCGGCAGATGGACAGGCCCAGGCCGGCGCCGTCGGCGGCGGTTCCCTTGGCGAAGGGTTCGAAGATGTCGGCGTCGATGTCGATGTCCTGGCCGTCGTCGCGGACGCGGGCCTCGATCCGCACCTGGCCGTCCTCGACCCAGGCCTTCAGACCGGCCTCGACCATGCCGCCGCGGGCGAACCGCAGGGCGTTGCCGACCAGGGTGTTGAACACCTGCTTCAGGCGCGGACCGTCGATCTCGGCGGCCAGTTCGGTGTCGCCCTCGAACCCGATCAGCAGGGTGTGGCCGCCCTGCTGGGCGCGCGGCGCCCAATGGGTCTGGACCTCGTCCATCAGGGCCCGCAGCGGCGTGGGGGCCGGGGCCATGGCCAGTTCGCCCGCCTCGGCGCGGGCAAGGTCAAGGGCGTCCTGCAAGACGCGCAGGACGGTCTCGGAAGAATCGGAAATGGTCTGGACATGGGCCAGGGCCGCGCTGTTCAGGGGCTGGCGCCGCAACAGGTCGGCGACGGCCGAAACCCCGTTCAGCGGGGTGCGCAGTTCGTGCCCCAGGACGTTCAGGAACCGGCTCTTGGCCTGGGCGGCCGTCCGGGCCTGGGCCTCGCTGTCGGCCAGGGCGCGGCTCTGTTCGGCCATCAGCCGGCCGTCGGCCAGCCGTTGTTCATGCATGGCCTTCAATACGGCGAGGCAGGACCCGACCCCGAAATAGACACCGCCCCGTGTCACCACGAAGCCGCGCAACAGGGCGCCGGGCTCGCTGCGGACCAGCACGTCGCAGACGGCGTCGATCCGAACCCCCGCCTCGATCACGGCCGGCTCGCGGTCCATCATGTGTTCGATGGCGCGGTGACCATATTGGGTGCGCCCCAGGGGCGAGGCCATCTTCAGCAGGAAGGAGTCGCGCTCGATCAGGCCCACGGGCCGGCGCTCCCGCACCACGGCGATGGCCAGGGTGTCGGGTTCGCGTTCGAAGCGCGCCAGAATCTCGTTCGCGGGCGTCTCCGGCGTCGCCGGTTCGGACCGTTCAGTCAACGCTTCGATGGTCGGCATACCGGCCGCAACTCCCGTCAGACGTCCGGACATTAACCGCGAACGGTTTTCGGAAGGGTTAAGCGGCGCCAAAAAATTCTCACGCGCGTGAATGACCTGTTTTGCGCCGCGCCGCGCCCTGGTGTAGAAGGCCCGCCCATCAACGACACACCCCGACCTGGATACATGCGCGCGGCCCGTGGCCGACCGCAGATTCGCCATGAGCCAACCCTCGTCACACACGCCGGATTCCGCCCTCGTCCTGTTCTCGGGCGGGCAGGACAGCGCCACCTGCCTGGCCTGGGCGCTGGAGCGATACGGGCGGGTGGAAACGGTCGGCTTCGACTACGGCCAGCGCCATGCGGTCGAGATGCAGGCCCGCCAGACGGTGCGCGAGGCCATGGCGCGTGTCCTGCCGCAATGGGCCGACCGGCTGGGACCGGATCATGTCGTCGACCTGACCGGATACGGCCGCATCGCCGACAGCGCCCTGACGGCTGAACGGGCCATCGAGATGGACGCGCGGGGCCTGCCGACCACCTTCGTGCCGGGGCGGAACCTGATCTTCCTGACGGCGGCGGCGGCGCTGGCGGACCGGCGGGGGCTGGGCGTGCTGGTCGGCGGCATGTGCGAGACCGACTATTCCGGCTATCCCGACTGCCGCAACGACACCATCCAGGCCATGAGCCGGGCGCTGAGCCTGGGGCTGGACAAGCCGGTTCCCATCGAGACGCCGCTGATGGCCCTGACCAAGGCCCAGACCTGGGCCCTGGCGCACCGGATCGGCGGCGACGCCCTGGTCGAACTGATCGTCGAGGACAGCCATACCTGCTACTTAGGCGAACGCAGGGAACGCCACGCCTGGGGCTATGGCTGCGGCGCCTGCCCGGCCTGCGAGCTCAGGGCCGCGGGCCATGCCGAATGGGTCGCCTCATGACCTATGCGGTGAAGGAGACCTTCCTGACCATCCAGGGCGAGGGCGGCCAGGCCGGGCGGCCGGCGGTCTTCCTGCGCTTTTCCGGCTGCAATCTGTGGAACGGGTTGGAGCGGGACCGGGCCACGGCCGTCTGCGACTTCTGCGACACCGACTTCGTGGGGACCGATGGCGACGGCGGCGGCAAATTCCGCACTGCACAAGCCCTGGCCGACCATGTCGCGGCGATGTGGCGGGGGCCGGACGGGGCGCCGAAGCTGGTGGTCTGCACCGGGGGCGAGCCGTTGCTGCAACTGGACCCGGCCCTGATCGCGGCGCTGAAGGCGCGGGGCTTCGACATCGCGGTGGAAACCAACGGCACGGTGGCGGCGCCCCCTGGCCTGGACTGGATCTGCGTCAGCCCCAAGGCCGATGCGCCGGTGGTTCAGACGTCGGGCCAGGAGCTGAAACTGGTCTTCCCCCAGGCCCTGGCGCGGCCCGAACGGTTCGCCGGCATGGATTTCGAGCGGTTCTGGCTTCAGCCCATGGACGGCCCGGACCAGGCGGCCAATACGACGGCGGCCATCGCCTATTGCCTGACCCATCCCCAGTGGCGCCTCAGCGTCCAGACCCACAAATACATCGGCGTGCGTTGATGCAGTTCGAGATCACCAAGGCGGCCACCTTCGACGCGGCCCACCATTTCCCCAACGAGCCGGAGGGCAGCATCTATCGCCGCCTGCACGGCCATTCCTTCATGGTCGAGGCGACGGTGCGCAGCGAGACGCTGGACGCCGATCACGGCTGGGTCGCCGACCTGGGCGCCCTGGACCGCGCGTTGAAGGCGGCGGCGGAAGAACTGGATCACGGCCTGCTGAACGACAAGCCGGGGCTGGAGCTGCCCAGCCTGGAGAAGCTGTGCCTGTGGTTCGTGGGGCGGCTACAGCCGGAATGGCCGGGTCTGTGCCGGGTGACCGTGGGGCGGCCGACGATCAACGAGCGGTGCACCCTGACACTTTGAGAAGATGAAGCGTCTCCTCCCCATGTCATGGGTAGGGGGACCGCGAAGCGGTGGAGGGGCTCTTCACGACACGAAGACAGAACCCCTCCGTCTCGTCGGCTATGCCGCCGATCCACCTCCCCATCGCTGATGGGGAGGAGACAGGATGCCGGTCAGCAGCGCTTGCCCTGGCGCTGGCGGCGTTCGCAGCGGTCCTGGCGGCGCTGTTCCTCGCGCGCCTCGCGTTCGCGGCGCAGGCGGGTTTCCTCGTCCGAGGTGGTGACGGCGTCCACGCCGGCGCCGACGACCGCGCCCGTGGCTTTCGCCGCCCCGCCGATGACGGCGCCCGTCGTGCCGACCGCGGCCCCGACCAGGCAGCCCTGGAGCATCAGACCGGCGCTCAGGACGGCGGTCAGGGCGGGCAGGCGCGAGAAGGATCGGATCATGGCGGAGCGTCTCCTGATCCGCCCATCTAGGGCGATGATGGTGAAGGAAGGCTGAGGAAAAATCCTCCCCCGATGGGGGAGGATCAGGTTCAGGCCTGCGCCGCCCGGCGCGGCGGGATCAGCTTGCGCCTCTGCCGCGACAGGGCCAGGGGCCGTCCGTCCGCGCCCCAGCAGACGGCGTCGTCCACCGTCCAGCCCAGCCCCAGGTCCAGCATGTGGAACTCGAAGAAGGCCCAGCCGTCGGGCGCCGTCTCGGGGTTCGGATCGGCCAGGATGTCGTAGCGCAGGTCCACCGTCGTCATCATCGGCGGTCGCCGGCTGGCCGTCCAGGCGGGGGGATAGAGGGCGTCCAGCAGGTAGCACAGCCGCGCCTCGTCCAGCGGCCGCCCATCGGCGATCCGCATCCACAGACGCTCGACCACCGGCCGGCCCTCATTGCCGCCCAGGATGTTGGGGCCGCCGTCGAACCTGAACTCGACATGCTGGGCGAAGCGGGGGGCCATGGGGCCGGCGATGGTGGCGGCCGGGTCCAGACTGTCCAGGGGCGGGGGAGGGGCCGCGATCTCGGCGAGCGCGGGCCCGTCGCCGTCGCCGCCGAAGGTGGCCGAGCCGCTGTGGGTCAGGCGGCCGTCCTGATGCGCCTGAACCGCCGCATAGGCGACGGATCGGCCGCCGCGCAGCAGCCGGGGACGAAAGGCCAGGTCGTCCTCGAACCGGGCGGCGGCCAGATATTGCACCGACAGGGTCCGCAGGGGCGCGGTCAGGCCCAGGCCGTGGCGCATCGCCTGGGCGCACAGGGCCGCCAGAAGGCCGCCGAACGGAAAGCCGGTCTCGGGCGGCTGGTCCTGCCGGCCGTTGGAGAAGTCGCCCGACAGCCGGGCGATCAGGTCATCGCCGCTGGGCGTCAGGGTCAGAGCGTCGGAAACGGTCACGGTCATGGGGCGGGCATAGACGGAGGAAAAGGAGGGCGAAAGGCGTCAGACGCCTCTCGCCCCAGTCGAGGGATGCAGGAACGCTCCGGCCCGTTCGGGGGATTGTCCGTTGCAAAACAAGACTGACTTACTGCGTCCCGATTGGCAACCCACTTGCCAAAAGCCTGACGCGAGGTCACCTTGGACCCATGGGCCGCACCGCAGACTATTCCCGACAAAGCTGTTCGATCGCCGCGACGCTGGAGGTGATCGGCGATCCCTGGACCCTGCTGGTCATCCGCGACGCCTTTCAGGGCGTCAGCCGGTTCGAACAGTGGCAGGAGCGGCTGGGCGTAGCGCGCAACGTCCTGGCCGCGCGGCTGAAGACCCTGGTGGCGCACGGGGTGCTGGAACCGCGTCTCTATTCCGAACGGCCGCCGCGCAACGAATATGTGCTGACCGCCAAGGGCAAGGACCTGTCGGACGTGCTGCTGACCCTGCACGGCTGGGGGCTGAAACACCTGTATGGCGAGATGGACGCGGGGGTCAGTTTCACCCACACGACCTGCGGCGCCGAACTGACGCCGCGGCTGGCCTGTTCGTGCTGCGGCGAGATCGTCAAGCGCCGCGACATCGCCATCAGCTTCCAGGCCGACCGGCCCACGGTCGCCGACGTCCTGCCCAAGGACGAAGCGGCCTAGGATGGCCTCCGCCACCCTGATCGGCAGTCCGGTCTCGCCCTATGTCCGCAAGGTGCTGGCGGCCTGCGCCGTCAAGGGGGTGACGGTCGCGGTCGATCCGATCACGCCTTTCATGGGGAACGACGGCTTTTCCAGGATCAGTCCGCTCAGGCGCATTCCGGTGTGGATCGAGGATGATTTCATCCTCAACGATTCAAGCGCCATCGTCCAATATATCGAGGAAACGCGACCGGGGCCGTCTCTATGGCCGGCCGATCCGCGCGACCGGGCCAGGGCGCGCTGGCTGGAGGAGTATGGAGACACCCGGCTGTTCGACGTGCTGGGCTGGAAGCTGTTCTTCCAGATCGCCCTGAAGCCGCGCTTCTTCGGCGGAGAGACGGACCAGGCCGTCGTGGCCCATGCGCGCGACGTCGAACTGCCCGAAATCCTGGACTATCTGGAAAGCGTGTCTGCTCAGGACGGCTTCCTGTTCGGAGAGGAGCCTGGCGTGGCCGATTTCGCCGTCACCGCCGCCTGCATGAACCTTGAGGCGATCCGGGTGAGGGTGGATCCGGCCCGTTGGCCCCGGTTCGCGGGCCTCATCGCCCGGGTCCAGGACACGCCGCTAGGCAATCTGAACCGGCTGGCGGGCCGCCTGATGAGGACGCCGGTCGAACAGCACCGCGAGGTGCTGCCCGAGTTCGGCCTGGCCCCCACCGAGACGACCCTGCTCGGCCGCGAGGCCCGGCGCGGACCGATGACGGCAGCCTGACGCCGGTCAGTCGCCCGTTTTCCTCACATATCGATCCAGGAAGGCCAGATAGGCCTCCTGGGCGGTGATCCGGTTGTCGCGGCGGGTGAAGCCGTGGCCCTCGTTGGGGAAGAGGACGTATTCGACCGGCACGTCGTTGGCCCGCACCGCGGCGACCAGTTCGTCCGACTCGACCTGCAGCACGCGCGGGTCGTTGGCGCCCTGGACCACCAGAAGCGGCCGCTTGATGTTCGAGGCGTGGAACAGGGGCGAGATGCGGCGGTGCCGCTCGGCGTCGACGGCGGGGTCGCCCATCTCGTCGAACAGGGCGTCCCTTTGCGCACCCCACCAGGCGGGAATGGATTCCAGCGTCCGCACCCAGTTGGTCACGCCGAAGATGTTCACCCCCGCCTCGAAGGCTTCCGGATGGAAGGCCAGGGCCGCGGCGGTCATGAAGCCGCCGTAGGAGCCGCCCATCACCGCCACCTGGTCGTCGGCCACCCAGTCCTGCTGGCGCAGCCAGTCGCCGCCCGCCACGATGTCGCGCAGATCCGCCTCGCCATGGGCCTTGTCGTCCATGTGGAAGAAGGTCTTGCCATAGCCGGACGAGCCGCGGTTGTTGGCGCCCAGCACCGCATAGCCGTGGTTCACCAGATGCTGGATCATGGCCGAATAGCCGCGCCGGGTCTGGCCGCCCGGCCCGCCGTGCACCAGAACCACGGCCGGCGCCGGATGGGCCGCCGAGGCGCCCTTGGGCCGATACAGGACCGCCGGGATCATCACCCCGCCTTCGCCCGGATAGCGGACGATCACAGCCTCGACCAGGTCGCTTTCGTCGATGGCCGGGTTCAGGGCGTGGGTCAGCCGCCGCGCCTGGCCGGTCGCCAGGTCGGCGACGAACACATCCGCCGGCGAGGTGTCGGACGAGACGGTGAAGGCGATGCGCGCCTCGTCCTGGCTGAACCGCACCTGGCCCACGTCTCCGTCCGGCAGGCCGGTCAGGGCGACCGGTTGATCGGTCGTGGTGTCGATCAGGCTGACCTCGGTCTTGGCGTCGGCGTTCAGCCCCGACACCCGATAGCGGCCCGAGGGCGAATAGGTGACGAAGCTGACGTCCCAGTCGGCGCGGATCAGAGGCCGGGTCTGGCCGGTGGCCAGATCGTAGGTCAGGGCCTCGTCGAACTCGCTGGTCTCGTTGGTGGCGATCAGCAGGGCCTTGCCGTCGGGGGTGAAGTCATAGGCCGCATAGGCCACGTCGCCCTCGTGCGGGGTCAGCAGGCGCGGCTCCCCGCCCTGCTCCAGGTCGGCCAGATACAGGTTGTTGTTGGCGCTGGAGATCTGGCGGTCCAGGACCAGCCAGCGTCCGTCCGGCGACAGGGCGACGGGCTGGAGCCCGCCGGGGTTCTGGAAGACGATGCGGCTGTCGTAGGTCGCGGCGTCGATGGCCAGGATGTCGAAGGCGGCCGGATCGCGCCCGTTGGCGGCGACATAGAGGGTGGCGCCGTCCGTGTTCCAGCCCACGAAGTCGGCCTTCAGCCGCTCGCCCGGCGTCAGGTCGCGGATCGACCCGTCCAGTTCGCGCACGAACAGGTGGTCCAGTTCGTCGCCCCCGCCATCCTGGCTGAACAGGACCCGGCCGTCGGCGGGGAAATAGCTGACCGCCCGCGCCGCGCTGGTGGTCGAGGCGGTCAGGGGAACCGGATCGCCGCCCGCCACGGGCTGGGCATAGGCGTTGAACACCCCGCTGGCGTCGGAGGTCATCAGCACATGGGCGCCGTCCGGAGAAAAGGCGCGGCCGGCCCCGGCGGACATGCCGAAGCTGGTGGTCTCGAAGAACTGGGCGGCGCTATAGGTCCGGGTGGCCGCGGCGGCGGCCGGCGCCTCCTGGGCCAGGGCCGCGGCGGGCGCCCCCAGGACGACGGAAAGGGCCAGGGCCGACACCAGGCCGGCGGCGTATGCGCGTTTCATCGAATTCCCCTTTGAAGGCTCCCCTGAAGGAGGCTTCACCTGAGCATTTCGGATGCAGACTGTCGCGCTTTTTCGGCGAACGCCGTCAGCCGACGCCGCGCAGGGCGATCAGGGGGATGACGATGTCCTCCTCGTCGTCCAGGTGCCGGGTCAGGGGCGCAAGGGCGGCCTCGATGGCGTCGGCCAGGCGCAGGGCCGCGCCGGGCGCGTCCGGGGCGGCGGTCGCCACGGCCAGGTGGAAGGCTCGACCCGCCTCCAGCATGGCCTCCAGATGGGCGTGGACGGCGTCATGGTCGCGGTCCAGCAGGTCGATGCCCTCGCCGATGCGCGGCTCCATCCGGCGGAAGGCGGGAAAATAATGGCCGCTCTCGACCCGGTGATGACCATCCAGATGCTGCAGGAAGGCCTGGAGGGTCGGGATCAGGGCCTGATGCAGGCCGTGCGGATCGGCCGGATCGGCGCGGAACCGGTCGGTCAGTCCGGTCATCCGCGCGCCCTGGGCCCGGAAACCCTGATGCATCTGAAGCCAGTGGGCCGCCGTGGGGCCCAGCGACGGTTCGGACCACCGGCTGCGCGGGAACCGGTCACGCAGATACAGCCAGTCGGCGGGCAGACCTGTCCGCGACGCCAAAGCCAGAGACTCTGAAATCCGGGGGTCAGACAACCGGGGTCGTGTCCCGGATGAACCCCCCGCCCAGCAGCCGGTCGGGATCGGCGGGATCATAGAGGGCGCAGGCCTGGCCCGGCGCCACGCCTTCCTCGCCGTCGGCGAACACCACCTGAACGGTGTCTCCGTCCAGCCGCAGCCGGGCGGGGGAGGGGGGACGGGTCGAACGCACGCGCGCCAGCACGGCCGCGCCCTCGGTCGCCGCCGCGTCGATGGTCGCCTGGTCGCCCAGCCAGTTGGTCTCTTCCAGCGTCAGGGCGGCGGTCAGCAGGGCTTCGCGCGGGCCGACCACCACCTCGCGACGGTCGGGGTCCAGCCGGGTGACGAACAGGGGCTCGCCCACCGCCACGTTCAGCCCGCGCCTCTGGCCGATGGTGTAGCCGGTGATGCCGGTGTGATCGCCCAGTTCGCGGCCGTCCATATGCACGATCTTGCCCGGCGCCCGGCCTTGCGGCCGCAGCCGGTCGATCAGGGTGCGATAGTCGCCGGACGGCACGAAACAGATGTCCTGGCTGTCCGGCTTGGCGGCGATCTTCAGGCCCAGTTCGGCGGCGACGCCCCGCACCTGGGGCTTTTCCAGGTCGGCCAGGGGAAAGCGCAGGAAATCCAGCTGATCGCGCGTGGTGGCGAACAGGAAATAGGACTGGTCGCGGCTGTGGTCGATCGCCTTGCGCATCTGGCTGCGGCCATCGGCGCCGACGGCGCGGCGGACATAGTGGCCGGTGGCCATGGCCATGGCCCCCAGGTCGCGGGCGACATCCAGCAGGTCGCGGAACTTCACCGTCTGGTTGCAGCGGATGCAGGGCACGGGCGTCTGGCCGCGCAAGTAACTGTCGGCGAACTGGTCGATCACCGCGTCGCGGAACCGGCTTTCGTAGTCGAGGACGTAGTGGGGGATGCCCAGGGTCTCGGCCGCCAGCCGGGCGTCGTGGATGTCCTGACCGGCGCAACAGGCGCCCTTCTTCTTCAGGGCCGCGCCGTGGTCGTAGAGCTGCAGCGTCACGCCGACGACGTCGTATCCCGCCTTGTGCAGCAGGGCGGCGACGACGGTGGAGTCCACCCCGCCCGACATGGCCGCCACGACGCGCGATCCGACCGGCAGGCCGACCGCCGCGCGCGCGGCCGCGATCGCCGCATCCATGTCGCCGTCGGCGCTCATGGGGGCGATGGTCGGGATCGGACAGGACGGCTCGATCTGCGTCATCGCCGCCATTTAGGGTGAAACCGGCGCGATTTCGAGGCCCGGCCCTGTTAAGGTGATCGCGCAGAGGAGCCGCACATGGCCTCAGAACCCAAGACCAGGCCGACCGACGCCTCGGTGGCGGATTTCATCGCCGCCGTCGAAAACCCCAGACGGCGCGCTCAGGCCCAGGTGATCCACGACCTGCTGACTGAGGTCAGTGGCGAGACGGCGGTGATGTGGGGCCCTTCGATCATCGGCTATGGCCGCTATCGGGGGCCGACCGGGGAATGGCCCTTGCACGGCTTCTCGCCGCGAAAGGCCAATCTGGTGCTCTATTTCGCGCCCGAGTTTCCGGAGCGGGAGGCGCTGATGGCCAGGATGGGGCCGCACAAGTCGAGCGTGTCCTGCGTCTATGTCACGGACCTGAACAAGATCGACCTGGACGTGGTGCGGGAACTGGCCGTGAAATCGGCGGCTTCGACCCGGGCGCGCCATCCGGACTGATCCTCAGGCCGCCAGTCGCAGGTCGGCCGCCTCCCAGCCGCCGCGCGCCTCGTCCCACAGGGCGTCTTCCTCGGTGTAGCGCACCTGGGCCGCCGCCGAGATGACATCGACCACCTGTTCCTCCAGCCGGTCCCAGATCACGGCCAGGTCGGCGCAGCCCTCGGCCTCGCAGGGCACGATCAGATAGCGGCTGGCGTTGACGGCGGCGGCGGGGGCGAAACGGCGGGCCATGGAATGTCTCCGGGTCTTGTCGGTGATCCGATGAGTGGACAATGCTGCGGCATTGCGCCAGAAACGGTCGTATCATTTTCGGGGGCCGGGCATGAGGCACGACAAGGCGGTTCTGCTGATCGAACTGGCGCGGCGCATGGCCGCCTCGGCCGAGGGCCTGACCCTGGACGAGATGGCGCAGGAGACGGGGGTGGGTCGGCGCACGGCGGAGCGGATGCGCGATGCGGTCCTGATGCTGTTCCCTCTGGCGGAAGAGGTGTCGGACCCGCCGACCAAGCGGTGGCGCATCCGGGGCGGGCTGAACGGCTTCGAACAGGCGCCGACCGCCACCGAGATGCTGGAGCTGACCAAGGCGGCGCAGGTGTTGCGGACGGCGGGCGAGCCCGCGCGGGCCGCGGCGCTGGAGGGGCTGGAGCGCAAGGTCAAGGCGGCCATGCGCTCGACCACCCTGAACCGGCTGGCCCCGGACCTGGAGGCCCTGGTGCGGGCCGAGACCATCGCCGTCCAGGCCGGGCCGCGGCCGACGGCGGATGAGGCCATGCTGGCCGAGATCCGCAACGCCCTGCTGGCCCAGAGCCCGCTGGGCTTCCTGTATTCGCGGCCGGGCGCCGAGCCCAGGCGGCGCAGCGTGGCGCCCTGCGGCCTGATGTTCGGGCGGGCAAACTATCTGGTCGCCGCCGACCGCGAGACGGCCAAGGTCCAGACCTTCCGCCTGGACCGGATGAGCGGCGTCGAGGCCCAGGACGGCCACGCCCCGCCGCCCGCCGACTTCGACCTGGGCGCCTTCGCCAGCCAGTCGTTCGGCATCTATCAGGACCAGATCGAGGATGTGGCCCTGCGCATTAGCCCGCAGGGGGCAGATGAGGCGCGCGGCTGGCGGTGGCATCCGACCCAGGTGCTGGAGGATCAGGCCGATGGGTCGGTGGTGGTCCGCTTCCGCGCCTCGGGCATGCGCGAACTGGCCTGGCACCTGTTCACCTGGGGCGACCAGGTCGAGATCCTGGCGCCCGACCGTCTGAAGACGGTGATGGCCGAGGAACTGGCCGCCGCCCGCCGCGCCTTGGATCGGTCACGAAGCTGAGCCGTCCTTAAGGTGACGCCGCCGACTTCGCCGTTCAGGGTGCGGTCCGGCAAGGAAACCCGCATGCGCCCTCTTCTTCTCCTGACCCTCATGCTCGTCGCCCTGGTCGGCGCGGCGCCGGCGTGCGCCCAGTCGGACGGGCCCGACACCATCGTCCGGGTCGCGGTGACCCGTGACGGCGACCGCTGGACCGCGGACTATCAGCTTGCGCTGGATCGGCCCGCCTTCGCCTTCGCCGTCTCGGCCCTGATGCGCGAGGGACGCCGGCCCTGGCGGCCCCAAGGCTGGACGGTCCAGACGCCTGGCGTCGAGATCGTCCGCATCGGCGACTATGACGTGCTGAGAAGCCGGGACGGCCGGCCCCTGCCGCGCCGCATCCGCATCGCCCTGCGGCCGTTCAGCGGCGATCTGGAGGCGGAATATTCGCCCTTCCTGGTCTTTTCGGACGGGGCGGTCGCCCTGTTCTCCGAACAGTTCGACCTGATCCCCCTGGACCGGGCCCAGGCCGCCGCCGACCTGCCGGCCGACCTGAACGGGGTCGAGGTGGCCGGCGGCCTGACCGAGGTGACCTGGCGCGACCGGGCCGGACCGGTCCTGTTTCGCGGACACAGGGTGGCGGAGGCGACGGCGGCGGACGCCGAAACCTATGTCCTGTTCGGCCGCGCGGCGGTGGAGGAAACCCCCGACATCGCCACCATCGTCGATCCCGGCCTGCCGGCCTGGCTGCATGACGAGCTTGAGGCCTTCACCCCCCGGATCATGGCCGCTTACGCCGCCCGCATCGGCCCTCGCGCCGGGGAGCGGCCGCTGGTGATGGTCAGCTGGGCCGGGCCCACCGGCGGTCTGTCCAGCATGGCCGGCAGCGTGCTGGACAATCTGATCGTCATAGATTTCGAGGGCGAGGGGGTGCTGTCGGCCTCGGACCAGGTGCTGGAACTGGCCCACTGGTTCCTGGCGCACGAGGCGGCCCATTTCTGGCTGGGCAGCCAGGGACTGCGCTACGAATTCGCCCGCGACGCCTGGATCACCGAAGGCGGCGCCGACCTGATGGCGGTGCGCGGCCTGGCGGCCCTGGACCCGGCGCGCGATCCGCGCGCCCGGCTGCAGGACTCGGTCGACGACTGCATCGACCTGTCGACCCGGCGCGGCGTCGCCTCGGCCGGGCAGAGGGGCGAACATCGCGCCTACTATGCCTGCGGCGCCGTGTTCTGGCTGACGCTGGAGGCGGCCTCCGGCCAGGATGTCTTCGTCCTGGTGCGGGGCCTGACGGCGGACAATCCTGACGGAGTCCTCAGCCGCGCCGAGTGGCTGGACCGGCTGGATCGGGCTTCGGGCGATCCGGCGCTGCGGGCCGATGTCGAACGCCTGCTGGACCAGGGGGCCGATGATCCGGCCGTGGTGATCGGACGGCTGTTCCAGCGCGCCGGCGTGCCGTTCGACATGATCGCCGGCCATCCGCACCTGAGGTAGGGCGTCACCCGGCCGCGAAGGGATAGGGGCTGATCGACTTGGCCCAGTCGTCGACGGCCAGGGCCCGGTCGATGGGCGGGGCGGCCCGCTCGGCGCAGGGATGGCGCGGACACAGGCGGCAGGCCGGGCCGATGGGCGTGACCTCGGGCGACGCCAGATCCAGACCCCGCGCATGGATCAGCCGCCGCGCCTGCGACAGCTCGCAGCCTAGGCCGATGGCCAGGTCGTGGCCCTCGGTGAAGGCGTCCTGGCCTTGCCGCTCCACCGTGCGGGCCAGGGTGAACCAGCGGACGCCGTCGGGCGTCTCGACGATCTGGGTGACGATGCGGCCGGGGGTGCGGAACGCCGAATGCAGCCGCCAGCGCGGACAAGCGCCGCCGAAGCGCGAGAAGGGAAAGGCCCCCGCCGCGAACCGCTTGGATACATTCCCTGCCTGGTCCACCCGCATCAGGAAGAAGGGCACGCCCCGCGCCGTGGGCCGCGACAGGGTGGTCAGCCGGTGCGCCGCCTGCTCGAACGACACCCCGAACCGCGCCTGAAGCCGGGCGATGTCATAGCCGCTGTCTTCCGCCAGGGCGTGGAAGGCGCGGTAGGGCATCAGGATCGCCGCAGCCAGGGTGTTGGTCAGAGCGGTCTTCAACAGGCCGCGGGCGCCCTGCGGGGGGGCGGCCGCCTGGACCGCGGCCTCGATCTCGGCCGCCTGTTCGACCGCCGCCAGCTGATAGGCCAGGGCGAAGGCGCGCGACGCCGGCCCCAGGGTTTCCGACAACAACAGCCGCCCCCGGTGCGGGTCGAACCGCCGGGTCCATTCCACCATCACCTCGACCGGCAGGGTGCGGACGCTGAGGCCATGGCGGGCCAGCAGGCGGGCGCGGGCGCGGGTCTCGAACGGTTCGCCGGGGGTCTCGGCCTCCAGCGTCTGGGCCAGGGCCTCGCCCAGAGTGTCGAACTCGGGAAAATGGTTCTTCCGCGCCTGGATGTATTCGCGCACCCAGTCGGCGGGGCTGTCGGGGTCGGGCGCGTCCGGGTCGCGCGCCCGGCGGTCGGCGAAGGCGCGGTACAGCCGCAGGAAGGCGTCGGACAGGGCGGGCTGGTCCTGGATCGCCTGGACCACCTCGTGACGGGGCACAGCCAGGCCCTGGAACAGGGGATCGGCCAGGGCCTCGACCATCGCCCCCTCGCTGGCGTCGCCGCCGGCGGCTGTGAAGTCGCGCAGGTCCACATCATAGGTCTGGGCCAGGCGCAGCAGCAGTTGCGCCGACAGGGGCCTCTGGTTCCGCTCGATATGGTTCAAATAGCTGGGCGAGACGCCCAGATCGCCGGCCATGGCGGTCTGGGTCAGGGACAGCTGGCGCCGCAGCCGTTTCAGCCGGCCGCCCAGGAACAGCTTGTGATCGGCCCCTCGATCCATGTGGGCAGCATGTCACAATATGACTGACAATGCAAAGTCACATTATGACTATTGGACTATAATTCATGCCGCATATGGGTGCTGGTTTTGACTTCGACGTGTTCTGATCCCTGTCGAAGGCGGCGCGCGCCGCCGCGAACAGGGAACGAGCACGACCATGACCACTTTCGCCGATTTGGTTCCGGCCCCGGCGGGGCGTTTCGACGGGATCGAGCGCCCCTATACGCCGGACGACGTGCTGCGCCTGCGCGGCTCGGTCCCGATCACCCACACCCTGGCCGAACGCGGCGCCAGCCGCCTGTGGGAGCTGCTGCATTCCGAGCCCTACATCAACGCCCTGGGCGCGGTGACGGGCAACCAGGCCATGCAGATGGTCCGCGCGGGGCTGAAGGCCATCTATCTGTCGGGGTGGCAGGTGGCGGCCGACGCCAATACGGCGGGGGCCATGTATTCGGACCAGTCGCTGTACCCGGCCAACGCCGCGCCCGAACTGTGCCGCCGCATCAACCGCACCCTGCAGCGCGCCGACCAGATCGAGCATGCCGAGGGCGGGGCGAAACGCGACTGGTTCGCCCCCATCGTGGCCGACGCCGAGGCGGGCTTCGGCGGGCCGCTGAACAGCTTCGAGATCATGAAGGCCTTCATCGAGGCGGGCGCCGCCGGCGTCCATTTCGAGGACCAGCTGGCCAGCGAGAAGAAGTGCGGCCACCTGGGCGGCAAGGTGCTGATCCCCACCCAGGCGCACGAGCGCAACCTGATCGCCGCGCGCCTGGCCGCCGACGTCATGGGCGCGCCGACGATCACCGTGGCCCGCACCGATGCGGAATCGGCCCAGCTGATCACCAGCGACATCGACGAACGCGACCACCCCTTCATCGACCGCGACAGCCGCACGCCCGAGGGCTTTTTCCGCCTGAAGCCCGGCTCGGGCCTGGATCACTGCATCGCGCGCGGCCTGGCCTATGCGAAACACGCCGACCTGCTGTGGTGGGAGACGTCGCATCCCGACCTGGACGACGCCCGCCGCTTCGCCGAAGCGATCCAGAAGGCTCATCCCGGCAAGCTGATGGCCTACAACTGCTCGCCCAGCTTCAACTGGGAGGCCAAGCTGGACAAGGAGACCATCGCCCGGTTCCAGCGCGAACTGGGGGCCATGGGCTACAAATTCCAGTTCGTGACCCTGGCCGGCTTCCACAGCCTGAACAATGGCATGTTCGAACTGGCCAGCGGCTACCGCGACCGCGGCATGGCGGCCTATTCCGAGCTGCAGCAGCGCGAGTTCGCCAACGAGGCCGACGGCTACACCGCCACCCGTCACCAGCGCGAGGTCGGCACCGGCTATTTCGACGCCGTGGCCACCGTCATCTCGAACGGCCAGTCGTCCACGACGGCGCTGAAGGACTCCACCGAAACCGCCCAGTTCGCGGCGGCGTGAACCCGACAGGAGACAGGACCATGCAGCCCCTGACCAACACCCAGGCCATCATCGACTTCTGCCTGGCGCCGCTGAACGTCGATGCGGGGACCGAGGCCGAGCGCGAGGTGCGCCGGCGCCTGACCCACGTCATCGGCACCTTCCAGAAGACCCTGGCCCAGCCGGTCGCCGTCGATTTCTCGAACATGCCCAGCCAGGTCATCAACGAGGCGGCGCACGGTTACGAATAGGCGGGGCCTCAGGCGGCGGCTTCGGCCTTCGCCGCCTCGCCGGCCGCGGGCGCGCACACCAGGGCCAGAAGTTCGGAGGTGTTGAACGGCTTGGCCACATGGCCGTCGGCGCCCGCCGCCTGACCGGCCGCCACATGTTCAGGCAGGGCGTTGGCCGTCAGCATGACGATCCGCGCGCGCGGCCGGCCGCCGGCGGCCTCCAGCCGGCGCAGTTCCCGGGTGGCGGCCAGGCCGTCCATGACCGGCATCTGCATGTCCATCAACACCAGGTCGAACGTTCCGGCCGCGAAGGCCTCGACCGCCTGGGCGCCGTTCTCGACCGAGACCAGCTCCACCCGGGCGGCGGCCAGGACCAGCTCGACCACCTTGCGGTTGGTCGGATGGTCGTCGGCCAGCAGCACCCGCAAGGGGGCCGTGGCCATCGCGGCCGTGGAGGCGGGAACGATCTCCGGCGTCTCAGGCGTCTCGGGCGCGGCGACGGCCTGAAGCGGCAGGGTCAGGATGAAGGCCGACCCGCCGCCCAACTCGCTCTCGCAATCCAGATCGCCGCCCATCAGTTCGGCCAGCTGGCGGCAGATGGCCAGGCCCAGGCCGGTGCCGCCGAAACGCCGGGCGATGCCGCCGTCGGCCTGTTCGAACCGGGTGAACAGCCGGGTGCGGGTTTCCGGATCGAAGCCGATGCCGGTGTCCTCGACCGTCATCCGCAAGGTCGGCGCGCCGGCGCGCGTCGGGCCGGCCTCGGCCCTCAGGGTGACGAAGCCGGTGTCGGTGAATTTGACGGCGTTGGAGACCAGGTTGGTCAGGACCTGTTTCAGCCGGACAACATCCCCCATAACCCAGACGCGGGCCTCGGGCGCGATATCGACGACAAAGCCCAGCCCCTTTTCGCGGGCGGTGGCTTCATACAGCTGCCCCGCCTCCTGGACGGCCTTGGCCAGGTCGAAGGCCTCGTCCACCAGCTGCATCCGCCCGGATTCGACGCGCGCCAGGTCCAGGATATCGCCCAGCAGGGTTTGCAGGGTCCGCCCGGAAGACGCCATCAGGTCCAGCATCTCGCGCTGTTGGGGGTTCAGCGGCGTGCGGCCCAGCGCCTCGGTCAGGCCGATGACGCCGTTCAGGGGCGTTCGGATCTCGTGGCTCATATTGGCCAGGAACTGGCTCTTGGAGCGGTTGGCCTGTTCGGCCACGTCGCGCGCCTCGGCCAAGTCGCGGGCGTCCTGCTTCAATTCGGTGATGTCGGTGACGATGGTCACCGTGCCGCCGTCCGACGTTCGCCGGTCCTGCACCCGCAGCCAGCGGTCGCCGCCGATCTCCTGTTCGAAGCTGCCGGCGGCCTCGCGGCGCGCCGCCAGGCGTTCGGCCAGCCATTCCGCCTCGCGGCCCACGGCATGGGCGTAGAGGTTCTGGCGCAGGCCTTCCTGCAGCAATTCGATGAAGGAAACGCCGGGTCTCAAGACACGGGCGATCTCGGCGTTCACCTCGACATAGCGGTCGTTCCACAGTAGCAGCCGGTCCTCGGTGTCATAGAAGCCGAGGCCGTCGGGCATGGCCTCGATGGCGGTCCGCAGGTGGTGCAGGGCCTTGGATCGGGACCAGTAGGCGGCGGCCGCAACCCCTCCCAGGCCGGCGCAAAGGATCATCACCGCGCCGATCGCCCAGGTCAGCATGTCGCCGCGGCTCAGCCCGTCCATCACCGTCGCGTCGGGCGCGCCCGGCGAGATCCAGAAGCCGCTCATGGAGATCAGATAGAGGGCGGTCAGCCCGGCCCAGCCGGTTATCCCCGCGCTGACCGTGCCCAGCAGCTTTCCATCCGCCTGGAACCGCGCGCCCTCGAGGCTGAGCGCCAGATGGACGGCGAAGGCCAGGGCCAGGGTCTCCATGCTCCAGTGGATGATCCCGCCGGTGCGCAGGGCGCAGACCGCCAGCACATGCATGAGCAGATAGCCCACCGAGCGGATGGCGACGGACGCCAGCATCCGCATGGGCTGGCCTTCACTGCAGACATGGAACGACAGGAAGACCGCCCCGACCGAGACGCCCAGGGCCGCGACGATGCCGATGGGGTCATAATGAACAGGCATGCCGGCGTCGAAGGCCATCAGGGCCATCAGCTGCGCCCCCCAGGCGCTGAGACCCGCCACCAGGGCGGCGCCCAGGGCCCAGCGGCCCAGGACGCCATTACGCCGCGCATGCCCCGTCCGCACCGCGTGGGCCAGCATCAGGCGGCAGCCGACGAAGCCGAACAGGCAGAGCAGCGAGGCCGGGATCAGGGCGCCCAGATCGTGCTGATAAACCAGACTGATCGCCGGTCCGTCCAAGTGTATTCCCCCGTTTCAGGGTGGAACTCTTGTCGCAAAGAGGTGAAAAAAGGGTGGGGACTGGCGAACCGCCGTCTTTTATGCCCCTTCGCCGGACCGGTCGCGCCATGCCGTACGAACAGCCCCTTTCGCCGGTCGCGCCCAGCCTGAGGTCGCGCCTCTGGACCGCGGGGGCCAGCGGCGGGGTGGCCGTGCTGGTCCTGATCGGGGCGGCGGTTCTTCATCATGAGGCCGCGCCTCTGCTTCTGACCGGGGCCGTGGCGACCGCCGTGCTGACCTGGATGGTCAATCGCCGACCGGCGACCGTCGAGCCCGCGGCCGTCGTGGCCACGGCCGACGCGCCCGCACCGGCGCCGGGGCTTCTGGATATAGCCTTCGAAGCCCTGGCCGATCCCGTGCTGGTGGTCGGCGGCGGCGAGCCGGACGATCTGGCCGGCCGACGCGTCCTGGCCGCCAACGCCGCCGCGCGCGACCTGTTGCGCCTGCCGCCGGGCGGGGGCCTGCTGCTGTCCGCCCTTCGCGACCCTTCGGTGCTGGAGGCGGTGGATGAAAGCCTGTTCGGCGGGCTGGCGCGGGTCACGGACTACACGCCGGGCGGCGCGCGCGACCGGGTGTGGCGGGCCTTCAGCCGACCCCTGCCGCATGATCCGGCCGGCCAGCCCCTGGCCCTGCTGGTGTTGCGCGACGAGACCGACGCCCGGCGCATGGAGATGATGCGGGTCGATTTCCTGGCCAACGCCAGCCACGAACTGCGCACCCCCCTGGCGTCGCTCAGCGGCTTTATCGAGACCCTGCGCGGCCATGCGCGCCAGGACGAGGCGGCGCGCGAGAAATTCCTGGACATCATGTCGGCCCAGGCCGAGCGGATGGGGCGGCTGGTCTCGGACCTGCTGTCGCTCAGCCGGATCGAACTGAACGAACACATCCCGCCGTCCGGCCGGGTCGATCTGGCGCGGGCGGCGGCCGACGTCATCGACGCGGTCTCCATCCTGGCGCGGGAGAAGGGCGTGGGCCTGAGCCTGTCGGGCCAAACCTCGGGCGTCTCCGTCGTCGGAGACCGCGACGAGATCATCCAGGTCATCCAGAACCTGGTCGACAACGCCCTGAAATACTCGCCCCCTGGCGGGGTGGTGGAGTTGACCGTCCGGTCCGGGCTGACGGCGGACGAGATGGCGGCCGAACGGATCGACGACCTCAGCCGCCTGCCGCTGGTCACGCCCGACCGTGTCCGGGGCGCCGCCTTCGCCGCCGTCACGGTGCGGGACCACGGTCCAGGCATGGCGCGAGAATTCCTGCCCAGACTTCCCGAGCGCTTCTATCGCGTCGAAGGGCAAAAGAGCGGCCCCAGGGAGGGCGCCGGCCTGGGCCTGGCCATCGTCAAGCATATCGTCAACCGCCACCTCGGAGGCCTGGCGGTGGCCAGCGCGCCGGGGCAGGGGACGGCCTTCGTCGCCTGGTTTCCCATGGCCCCCGCCCGCGCCGAGACGCCGGACCCCGCGACGTAACAGAACTGTCACGGCGCCGTCTTAATCCGCTGACCAATCGCGGGCAGTTTCCGCCGCGAGCCGGACGGGCGAGTCTGTCCGGCTGACGGTTTTCGGCGCGTCGCGCCCTGGATTCAGATGGCCTGGCTCTTTCCCCTGATCCTGTTGCTGGCGGGCGCCCTGGCCTATGCGGGCGGGCGCGTCCTGTCGGCGCGTCGCGGGCGCGGTGAAGTCAGCCATTCGCGCCCCGGCCAATACGCCGCCTTCGCCATGATCTGGACTGTGGCGCCCGCCCTGGCGGTGCTGATCCTCGGCCAGCTGGCCCTGCCGGGCGTCTCGGCCGGCCTGATCCAGGCCCAGGAATCCGCGGCGGTGGCCGAGTTGCCGGTCTTCCAGCGCGCGGCCTTCTACAGCGACGCCCGCCGCGTCGGGGCCGGAGAGCCGGCCCAGCAGATATGGACCGCGCCCCTGGCCCAGGAACTGACCACCACCGGACGCCGGATCGCGGGCGTCCATCAGGGGCTGATGCTGGCCCTGGCCGGCGCCGTCAGCGCCGCCGCCCTGCTGGGCGCCCTGGTCGCCTTCGCCCGCATCCGCCCCCAGTTCCGCGCCCGCAACAGCGTCGAGGCCTGGATCGTGATCGGCCTGTTCGCCTGTTCGGCCGTCGCGGTTCTGACCACGGTCGGGATCATCGCCTCCCTGGTCTTTGACTCCTGGCGCTTCTTCCAGTCGGTGCCAGTGGGGGAATTCCTGTTCGGCACCCGCTGGAGCCCCCAGATCGCCATCCGCGCGGACCAGGTGGGCTCGTCGGGCGCCTTCGGGGCCGTGCCCCTGTTCGCCGGCACCCTGCTGATCATGCTGATCGCCATGATCGTGGCCGGCCCCATCGGACTGTTCTCGGCCATCTATCTGTCGGAATACGCCGGGCCCCGGACCCGCGCCATGGTCAAGCCGCTGCTGGAGATCCTGGCGGGCGTGCCGACGGTGGTCTACGGCTTCTTCGCCGCCCTGACCGTGGGGCCGGCGCTGCGGGTCTTCTTCAACACCATCGGCGGCTGGCTGATCGGCGGGCCGCTGGACGGGATCGGGCAGTATCTGGCCCTGGTGCAGAACCAGATGGCCCTGACCGCCGGGGCGGTGATGGGCATCATGCTGATCCCGTTCGTCTCGTCCCTGTCGGACGACATCATCAACGCCGTGCCCCAGTCGCTGCGGGACGGGTCCCTGGCCATGGGCGCCACAAAGTCCGAGACGATTTCGCGCGTCCTGATGCCCGCCGCCCTGCCGGGGGTGGCCGGCGCCTTCCTGCTGGCGGTGTCGCGGGCCATCGGCGAGACCATGATCGTGACCATGGCCGCCGGCCTGGCCGCCAACCTGACCTTCAATCCGCTGGACACGGTGACCACGGTGACGGTGCAGATCGTCACCCTTCTGACCGGTGATCAGGAGTTCAACAGTCCCAAGACCCTGGCTGCCTTCGGCCTGGGCCTGACCCTGTTCCTGGTGACCCTGGCCCTGAACATCGTCGCCCAGCGCATCGTCGCCGCCTATCGGGAACAGTATGACTGAGGCCGTCGAAATCCCCTCGGTCGCCGGACCGGCGACCCGCGATCGCCTGGCCGCCGGGCTGAAGCGCCGGCATGCGCGCGAGACGCGCTTCCGCTGGTACGGCCGGCTGGCGATCCTGGCGGCCCTGGTCTTCCTGGCCCTGCTGCTGGGCCGCATCGTCTCCCAGGGCTATACCGCCTTCTACAGCCACACCGTCTCGGCGCCGGTCTATCTGGACCCGGCCCGCATCGACCGCGCCTATCCGGCCGGCTCCAATTTCGAACAGATGGCGGCCGAACAGCTGCTGGCCCGCTGGAACATCCGGGACGACGCCGCGGGAACCCAGGCCCGGGCCGCCCGGTCGCTGTTCTCGGCCGAACTGAATTTCCAGATGGCCGAGATGGTGGCGCGCCAACCGGGACTGATCGGCGAGACGGCGCCCGTCACCGTTCCCTTGTCGGACGACGCGGACCTGTATCTGAAAGGCCAGATCAGCCGGGACGTGCCCGCCGACCGTCGCCGTCTGTCGGACGCCCAACTGGACTGGCTGGACCGGCTGAAGGCCGAAGGCGCCGTCAGCGCCCGCTTCAACAGCGCCCTGTTCCTGCGCGGCGATTCCACCGAGCCGGAGCTGGCCGGGGTGCTGGGCGCGGTGGTCGGATCGGCCCTGATGCTGCTGGTCACGGCCTTGATCGCCATTCCGCTGGGCGTCGGAGCGGCCATCTATCTTGAGGAGTTCTCGCCCCGGAACCGGATCAGCGAGCTGATCGAGATCAACATCAACAACCTGGCCGCCGTGCCGTCGATCGTCTACGGCCTGCTGGGCCTGGCGGTGTTCATCAACTGGGCACACCTGCCGCGCGCCAGTCCCCTGGTCGGGGGGCTGGTCCTGGCCCTGATGGCCCTGCCGACCCTGATCATCGCCACCCGGTCGTCGCTGAAGGCGGTGCCGCCCTCGATCCGCGAGGCCGCCCTGGCCATGGGCGCCAGCCGCACCCAGGCGGTGTTCGGCCATGTCCTGCCCCTGGCCATGCCCGGCGTCATGACCGGCGCCATCATCTCCATGGCCCACGCCCTGGGCGAGACCGCGCCCCTGCTGCTGATCGGCATGATCAGCTTCGTGCCCGGCGTGCCGGCCGCCATCGACCAGCCGGCGGGGGCCCTGCCGTCGCTGATCTATATCTGGGAGAACGCCTCCGAGCGGGCCTTCCACGAACGCACGGCCGCCGCGATCATGGTGCTTCTGGCCTTCATGATCGTGATGAACGCGGCCGCCATCATCCTGAGGCGACGCTTCGAGCGTCGGTGGTAAGCCCATGAGCAACCGCATCTATCGCGCCGCCGACGGCATGGATTCCGGAACGCCCGCCGCCTCGCGCGTCGTGGCGCCGGTCAAGATCGCCGCGCGCGACGTCTCGGTCTTCTATGGCGACAAACAGGCCCTGTTCGACGTCAGCCTGGACATCCAGGACAAGACGGTGACCGCCCTGATCGGTCCGTCCGGCTGCGGCAAGTCGACCTTCCTGCGGACCATGAACCGCATGAACGACACCATCGCCGACGCCCGCGTCACCGGCCGCATCGACATGGACGGCGAGGACGTCAACGACCGGGGCGTGGATCCGGTGCTGCTGCGCGCCCGGGTCGGCATGGTGTTCCAGCGGCCCAATCCCTTCCCAAAATCGATCTGGGAAAACGTGGCCTACGGACCCAAGATCCACGGCCTGACGACGTCGAAGTCGGAACTGGACGACGTGGTCCAGAACGCCCTGAAGCGCGCCGGCCTGTGGGACGAGGTGGCCGACCGCCTGGGTCAGTCGGCCACCGGCCTGTCGGGGGGTCAGCAGCAGCGGCTGGTCATCGCCCGCGCCATCGCGGTCAACCCCGAGGTCATCCTTATGGACGAGCCCTGCTCGGCCCTGGACCCCATCGCCACGGCCCGGATCGAGGAGCTGATCGACGAACTGCGCGAGCGGTTCTGCATCGTCATCGTCACCCATTCGATGGCCCAGGCGGCACGGGTCAGTCAGCGGACGGCCTTCTTCCACATGGGCCGGCTGGTCGAGACGGGCGACACCGAAGACATCTTCACCAATCCGCGCGAGCGTCGCACGCTCGACTACATCACCGGACGGTTCGGATGAACCAGCACACCGTCAAGGCCTATGGCGACGAACTGAACCAGATCACGGCCGAGGTCGCCCGCATGGGCGGCCTGGCCGAGGCCCAGGTCGCCGACGCCATCGAGGCCGTCGCCCGCCGCGATGTCGCCCTGGCCCGCGCCGTGATCGAGCGCGACGCCAAGCTGGACGCCTTCCACCGCGACATCGAACGCAAGGCCATCCGCCTTATCGCCCTGCGCCAGCCGGTGGCCTCGGACCTGCGCCGCACCCTCTCGGCCATGAAACTGGCGGTCGATCTGGAACGCACCGGCGACCTGGCCAAGAACATCGCCAAGCGTGGCCTGGTCCTGGCCGAGGGCGAGCCGATGCAGGTCCTGACCCGCTCGATCGAACGGATGGGCAAGCTGGTGTCCAACCGGCTGCGCGACGTTCTGGACGCCTACACCGCCTCTGAACTGGACCGGGCCGTCGCGGTCTGGACCTCGGACGACGAGGTGGACGAACACTACAACAGCCTGTTCCGCGAGCTTCTGACCTACATGATGGGCGATCCGCGCACGATCAGCGCCTGCACCCATCTGTTGTTCATGGCCAAGAACCTGGAACGGATCGGCGACCACGCCACCAATATCGCCGAGACCATCCACTATGAGATCACGGGCGAGGAGATGGCGGGCGACCGTCCGCGCTTCACGCCGCGTCCGGGCGACGACGCCCCCACCCCGACCTTGCCTGTCGTCTGAGTTAGAGCTTCGGAGAGACTGTCGTGCAGCCCTACATCCTGGTGATGGAAGACGAGGACGCCCTGGCCACCCTGCTTCAGTACAATCTGGAGAAGGAGGGCTATGACGTCGCCGTCGCCGCCGACGGCGAGGAAGGCCTGGTCCAGGTCGACGAGCGGGTCCCCGACCTGGTCCTGCTGGACTGGATGCTGCCCAAGGTGTCGGGCATCGAGGTGTGCCGCCGTCTGCGTGGCCGGCCCGAGACCCGCAACATCCCGATCATCATGCTGACCGCGCGTGGTGAGGAAAGCGACCGGGTGCGCGGCCTGGACACCGGCGCCGACGACTATCTGACCAAGCCCTTTTCGATGGTCGAGCTGATCGCCCGGATGCGCGCCGTGCTGCGCCGCATCCGGCCCGGCCTGGCCGACGACCGGGTCACCCATGGCGACATCGTCATCGACCGGGTCGCCCACCGGGTCCGCCGCGCGGGTCGCGAAGTCCACCTGGGCCCGACCGAATTCCGCCTGCTGGATCACCTTATGCAGCACCCCGGCCGGGTCTTCAGCCGCGAACAGCTGCTGGACGCCGTCTGGGGCAGCGACGTCTATGTCGAGGCCCGCACCGTCGACGTCCACGTCGGCCGCCTGCGCAAGGCGCTGAACGTGGAAGGCACGGTCAATCCGATCCGCACCGTCCGCTCGGCCGGCTATTCGCTGGACCTGGACGGGCGCTGAAGCGTTCAGGCCGCGGGTTCGACCTCGGTCGGCTCCAGCTCATAGGTCTTGGAGCAGTATTCGCAGGTCACCCGGATCTTGCCGTCGTCCTCGACCATCTCGGCCCGATCCTCAGCCGGGAAGGCCTTCAGGGTCGAGACGATGCGCTCGGGCGAACAGCGGCATTCGGCCCGCAGAACGCGGGCGTCCTCCAGCCGCACCCCGTCCTCGTGGAACAGACGGAACAGCAGGGTTTCGGGCGATATGGTCGGGTCGACGATCTCGTCGTCGGCCAGGGTCTGGAACAGGGCGCGGCTGCGCTCCCACGCCTCGACCGTCTCGCCGCGCGCGTCGTCGGCGGCGATGACCTGGATCATGGCCCCGCCTGCGCGCCAGCTTTCGCCCTCGGCGGTGGCGATGCGGCCGACCGCCAGGCGCACCTTGGTCGGGACCTGTTCCGACTGTTCGAAATAGTGTTCGGCGCACAGGCTCAAGCTGTCGCCCTCGATCGGGGTGACCCCCTGGGTCCGCTCGAAATCGGCGCCGCGGTCCAGGGTCATGATGAAGACCCCCTTGCCCAACAGGGCCTGGGCCCCCGGCCGCGCTGGGCCGCTCGCGACGGCGGCGACCTCGTCCGCATCATATCGGCAGAAGCCGCGCAGGGCGCCTGAGGTGTCGTAGTCCGCCACCACATAGCGCACCGGCCCGTCTCCCTGGGCCTGGACGATCAGCCGGCCCTCGAACTTCAGGCTGGACCCGATCAGGGCCGCCAGGGCGCAGGCCTCGCCCAGCAGGCCGGCGACCGGGTCGGGATAGGCATGGGCCGACAGGATTTCGTCCACCGCCGCGCCCAGCCGGACCAGTCGCCCGCGCACGGGCCAGCCTTCGATCTGGAAGGCGGCGGCCAGGTCGTCGACGGGCGCGGGAGATTGGGTCACGAAGGCTCCGATGGCGGGGAAAATGGGAAGCGGCCTAGACCATTTTCGGTTCAGTCGGAATCGACTGAACCCAGAACAATGGTCCAGTTTCTGCTGGAGCGAATATCTGGGTTTAGTTGGACCTGCGTCCAACTAAACCGATTTCGTTCTAGATAGGCGCCCGGCCCGTCCGTGATAAGGGGCAGGGGCAGGGCATGCAAAGCGACGCCGGAACCGGCCCGCCGATCACCCCGTTCCGATCGCAGCAGGAGGCCGCAGAGGCACGACATGACCAAGCCGCGACTGAAGCCCCTGGACCAGCAGGCCATCGTCATCACGGGCGCCACCTCGGGCATCGGCCTGGCCACGGCGCGGCGGGCCGCGCGGGCGGGGGCCTGCGTCTTCCTGATCGCGCGGGGCGAACAGGACCTGAAGCGCCTGACCGAGGAACTCCAGGCCGAGGGCGCGCGCGCCGCCTACGCCGTGGCCGATGTCGCCGACCATGACGCCCTGGCCGAGGCGGCCGAGAAATGCATCCGGCTGTTCGGAGGCTTCGACACCTGGGTCAACAACGCCGGGGTGTCGATCTACGGCCCCATCCGCGACACCACGCTGGAGGACCAGAGGCGGCTGTTCGAGACCAACTACTGGGGCGTGGTCAACGGCTCCCTGGTGGCGGCCGCGCATCTGCGCGACCGGTCCGGCGGCGGGGCCATCGTCAATGTGGCCTCGATCCTGGCCGATGCGCCGATCCCGGTTCAGGGGGTCTATTCGGCGTCGAAACATGCGGTGAAGGGCTTCACCAACGCCCTGAGGATGGAGCTGATCCGCGAACAGGCGCCGGTGGCCCTCAGCCTGGTCAAGCCGGGCGCCGTGGACACCCCCTACAACCGCCACGCCCGCAACCTGACCGGCCAGGCGGTGCACAACCCCCAGCCGGTCTATGCGACCCATGTCGTGGCCGACACCATCCTGTATTGCGCCAGCCATCCGATCCGCGAGATCACCGTGGGCGGCGGCGGGCGGCTGGCGGCCAGTTTCTACGCCGCCCTGCCGGGTCTGGCGGAACCTCTTTTCGCCCGGTTCGCTCCTTCGCTGATGCGGGATCGTCATTCCGCCTACCAGCCGTTCGACGACGGGCTCTACGACCCGACCGAGGACGGCCTCGACGAAGAGGTTCACTATCCCATGGTCCGACAGTTCAGCGTCCTGGCCGAGGCCCGCAAACACCCCGGCGTGACCGGCGGCGCCCTGGCGCTGGTGGCCCTGGCGGCCATCGCCGCCGTCCTGCTGAATCAGCGCAGCGGCCCGACGCGGTTCGAGCGCATCCGCGGCCGGTTCGACCCGCGCGGCTGGATCGACACGGACGATCTGCGCGACCGTTTCGGCGGCCTGGCCGACAGCGTCCGCCAGGGCTTGAGCGAGGCGGGGGAGCGCGCGTCCGATTTCGGCGAGGAGGCGCGTGACCGCTCCGACCGCTGGTGGCGCGATACGCGAAAATCCTCGCGCAAGGCCATGAAAAAGCACGGCAAGACGGCGCGGCGATACGCACGGGAGGCTGGCGACTACGCCCGCGATCACGCCAGGGAGGGCGGCGCCCTTCTGGCCCTGGCGACCATAGCGGCGGCGGTGGGCGCGGCGGCCCTGGACGCCAAACGGCCGGACAGCCGGCTTCGGGGCCTGATCCGTCAATGATTGATCGCCGTTAAGGCGGTTGCTGCGACTGCGAAGGCGGGGCAGGCTGGTCGCATGACCGCCCGCCCCGTTTTCGTGTTCGACTTCGATTCCACCCTGGTGCGGATCGAGACCCTGGAGGCTTTGGCCGACCTGGCCCTGGCGGGCGTCGCCGACGCCCCGGCCGTCCGCGACCAGATCGGCCGCCTGACCGACGCGGCCATGGCGGGGGACATCGACTTCGGCGCCGCCCTGCGTTCTCGGCTGGCTCTGCTGCCCCTGACCCGCGCCCATGTCGACGCCCTGGCCGACCGCATCCTGGACGAGGGGACGCCCTCGGTGCGGCGCAACCGGCAATGGTTCCTGGATAACGCCGACCGGGTGGTCATCGTCTCGGGCGGCTTCCGCGAGATCATCGCCCCCATCGCAGAACGTCTGGGCGTCGCGGCCGAGCGGGTGCTGTGCAACGACCTGCGCTACGACGCCGAAGGGCGAGTGACGGGCGTGGACGAGGCCAATCCCCTGTCGCAGGCGGGGGGCAAGGCCGTGGCGATCCGCGCGTTGAACCTGACCGCCCCGGTCATCATGGTCGGCGACGGCTGGACCGACGCCGAGGTCAAGCAGGCAGGGGCCGCCGACCGCTTCTACGCCTTCACCGAGATCGCCCGTCGGGCGCCGGTCATGGCCGCCGCCGACGCCGTGGCCGCCTCCATGGACGAACTGCTGCATGCGGAGGGCGAGCGCGGCCGTTTCTCCTATCCGCCCAGCCGCATCCGCATCCTGCTGCTGGAAAATGTCCATCCCGCCGCCGTGGAACGGCTGGAAGACGCCGGCTACACCGTCGAGACCGAGGCCGGGGCCCTGGACGAGGCGGCCCTGATCGAGCGGCTGAAGGGGGTCCATGTGCTGGGCGTCCGCTCAAAGACCCAGGTGACGGCGCGCGCCCTGGCGTCGGCCGACCGCCTGCTGGCCGTCGGCGCCTTCTGCATAGGGGTCAACCAGATCGACCTGGCGGCGGCGGCCGCGCGCGGGGTGGCTGTGTTCAACGCCCCCTATTCCAACACCCGTTCGGTGGTCGAACTGGCGGTCGGACTGACCATCGCCCTGATGCGCGACGTGGCGGACAAGTCGGCGGCCATGCATGGCGGCGTCTGGAACAAGTCGGCGGCCGGATCGCGCGAACTGCGCGGCAAGACCCTGGGCCTGGTCGGCTACGGCGCCATCGGCTCCCAGCTGTCGGTCCTGGCCGAGGGGCTGGGGATGCGGGTCGTCTTCCACGACCTGACCGAGCGGCTGGCCCTGGGCAATGCGCGCCGGGCGCGGTCGCTGAACGCCCTGCTGGCCGAAAGCGACGTGGTCAGCCTGCATGTCGACGGGCGCGGCGAGAACACGGCCCTGATCGGGGCGGCGCAGCTGGCCATGATGAAGCCCGGCGCCCTGCTGCTGAACCTGTCGCGCGGGCATGTGGTGGACGTGGACGCCCTCGCCGCCGCCATCGACGCGGGCCGCCTGGGCGGGGCGGCGGTCGATGTCTTCCCCGAGGAGCCGCGCACCAACGCCGACCCGTTCGACAGCCCCCTGCGCGGCCGCCGCAATGTCATCCTGACGCCGCACATCGGCGGCTCGACCGAAGAGGCCCAGGAGGCCATCGCCGAGTTCGCGGCCGACCGGCTGCTGGCCTATCTGAACCGGGGCGACACCACCTTCTGCGTCAACCTGCCGAACGTGCAGCTGGCCGAGGTGACGGGCGGTCACCGCATCCTGCACATCCACCGGAATCAGCCGGGCGTTCTGGCCGAACTGAACCAGACGCTCAGCGCCGCCGGGCTGAATATCCTGGGCCAGCATCTGAAGACGGATGAACGCACCGGCTATGTCATCACCGATGTGGACCGCGACTATGATCCGCAGGCCCTGACGGCCCTGAAGACTGTGGCGGGGACGCTTCGGTTCCGCCTGCTGCATTGAAAGGTGACGCAGCGGCATCTTGCGCCGGGCGAAAACCGGCGCACAGTGGACCTCAATGACCGCAAATCGTCGGTCTTCGGAGGAAACACCATGTCCAGCCTTCTTCGCTCGGCCGCCGCGGCCGCGCTGACCGTCGCCGCGGCCTGCGCCGTGGCCGGCGCCGCCAACGCCCAGTCCTATGACCGCCTGGTCGTCTTCGGCGACAGCCTCAGCGACAACGGCAACCTCTATGCGATCACCGGCGGGGCCCAGCCGCCGGCGCCCTTCTACTGGCAGGGCCGCTTCTCCACCGGGCCGGTGTTCACCGAGCAACTGGGCTTCACGACCCAGAAGATCGGCTTCAATGTCTTTGGTCCGCTGGATCCCTCGCTGAACATCGCCGGCAATGTGAACGCGGCCTTCGGCGGCGCCGTGACCGGGCTGGAGACGCGGCCCGGCTCGCCTCCGGGCATGATGGATCAGCTGAACGCCTATCTGGCGCGCGGCGGAACCTTCAGTTCGGGAAGCCTGGTCAGCGTCCTGGGCGGCGCCAACAACATCTTCCAGGCCCTGCCGACCGCCGGCGCCTCGGCCAATCCGCTGGCGGCGATCTCGCCCGTCTCGACCGCCGCCGCGGCCGACGTGAACCAGATCGTCAATCGCGTGGCCCAGTCCGGCGCCGGGACGGTCCTGGTCACCAACCTGCCGAAACTCAGCATCACGCCCCAATTCCGGGGCCAGGCGGCCGCGCCCCTGGCCGACTATGCGGTGACCACCTTCAACACCGCCCTGACGACCGGCCTGGCCGCCACCGCCGCCGCCCGGCCGAACACCAACATCATCATGATGGACATCTTCAAGATCGGGGACACCATCATCGCCAACCCCGGCGCCTTCGGCCTGACCAATGTCACCACGGCCTGCTTCAACCAGCAGCAGCTGACGCTGTGCTCGACACCGGACACCTATTTCTATCTGGACGGGGTGCACCCGACCGGGCGCGGGCATCAGATCCTGGCCGCCCTGGCGGATGATTACCTGTATTATGGCGACCACGGCGCCAATACGACGCACCAGGGCGAGACGGCCTCGCGTCATCGCCAGGACAGCCTGTCGGACGCCACCGACGCCCTGTCCGGTCGCGCGACCTGGGCCGCCCAGACCAGCATCAGCGTGACCGGCCTGATGGACAAGACCGACATCGACGCGCGCGGCGTGGTCGGCGCCGCCCGTTCGGACGGCAAGGGCGTGCGGATGGCGCTGGAAAGCGGGACCGAGACCCTGCGCTTCGGCATGGCCGGCGCCTGGCGCGTGGCCGACGTCGAAGGCGCGGGCCACAGCTTCACCCTGAACTCGCTGGGCCTGGACGTCTATGCCGGCTTCCGTTCGGGCGATGTCTTCGTCAACGCCGCCGCCGGCGTGTCGAACGACGACTACAACGACATCGAGCGGATGACCTCCCTGGCGCCGATCATCCATTCGGGCTCGACCGCCGGCGTGTCCAAGGGCGCGCGGCTGCAGGCGGGCATGTGGTGGGACATGGGCGGCCTGGCCCTGTCGCCCCGCGCCGCCGTCACCTGGGTGTCCAGCGACGTCAACGGCTATGTCGAACAGGGCGTCGCGGCCCAGTTGTCGTATCAGGACCGCACGGTCGACGGCGCCTTCGCCGAGATCAGCCTGCGGGCCGAGGCCGACCTGGGCGGCTGGAATGTCTATGCCGAAGGCGGCTATCGCGACTCGATCAGCGATTCCGACAACCCGGTGCGCGTCGGCATCCTCAGCAACACCGCCCAGATCCTGTCGCGGTCGGTCGATGATCCGTTCGGCGGCCAGGTCACCGCCTCGGCGGGCCTGACCGGCGACATGGGACCGTTCCAGGTCGAGGTCGGCTATCGCGGCCGCTTCGGCGACCATGCCGACAGCCACATGGGCGCCATCACCCTGCGTCTGCCGCTCTAAATCCGGCTGACGGACAGCCGAACGAGGGGCGCGGTCCCGCACCGAGCCCCTTTTTCGCGCCTGCGGCGATGCGCCGCCCCGGCTGCGTGGAACCAGCCCCAATCTCGCCCCATGGATCGTTAGAAACGCCGTCTTCCGACGCGGCCGGCGCCCGCCTGTGTGCGGGCCTGCCTTCGCCCCCGCGTCCTTTCCTGCTCCTGGGAGCCGAAGCCGGAGACGCCGCCGAATGCGACGCCTGTTGCCGTCCGCCCGGACATTCCTGGTCCATTCGGGCCAGACCGCTGTCCAGCTGGCCGCCCTGGGCGGACTGGCGGTCATGGCCATGGCCGCCGCGCCCCAACCCGAGGGTTTCGACGCCGAGGCCGCCGCCCGGCCGGTGGCGGCGCCGGTCCAGGCCGTGGCCGAGGCCGCCGGCCCGGTGATGCGGCAACTGGCCTTCCAGGCGCCGGTGAAGGGCCACGACATCACCTCCGCCTTCGGCCTGCGCAAACTGGCGATCGAGGCGCGCGCCCGGGCGCACAAGGGCGTCGACATCGCCGCGCCGATGGGCACGGGGGTCTTCGTCGCCGCAGAGGGCCAGGTCGTCCGCACCGGCTATGACGCCGGCGGCTACGGCCGGTTCATCGAGGTGCGCCACCCCAATGGCATGACCACCCTATATGGCCACCTCAGCCGGATCGACGTCCATTCGGGTCAGGCGGTGGGCGAGGGGACGCGCATCGGCCTGGTCGGCTCCACCGGCTATTCGACCGGCCCGCACCTGCATTTCGAGGTGCGTCGCCACGGCGCACAGGTGAATCCCGCCAAGGTGGTGGGACGCAGTTTCCCAACCGCGATCGCCGTCTCCTGATTCCAAAAGGCGCGTTGCGGCGCCGCCACGGTTCGGCCTAACGTCCCGCCGCCAACGGGAGGAAGTTCGCATGAATCGTTTCGTCGCCGCCGTCGTCGCGGGTGTTCTGGCCGCCACCCCGATCACCGCCACGGCCCAGGACTACAGCCGCTACAGCGACGCCGCCGCCCAGACCGAACTGGCCCGCATCGCCGAGGTGCAGATGGCCGTGATGGTGCCGATGCGCGACGGCGTCGGCCTGGCGACCAATGTCTATCGCCCGCGCAACGCCCAGGGGCCTCTGCCCACCGTCTTCTGGAGGACCCCCTACAACGAGCTGGGGGCCAATCCGCGCACGGCGCGCAACGCCCTGTCCTGGGTCAGCCGCGGCTAT
This sequence comes from Brevundimonas sp., assembly GCF_019636155.1. GTDB lineage: Bacteria > Pseudomonadota > Alphaproteobacteria > Caulobacterales > Caulobacteraceae > Brevundimonas. The sequence continues at coordinate 150,016 of NZ_JAHBYB010000007.1, forward strand.
GCCTTCGTGGTCCAGAACGAGCGCGGCCGCTACTTCTCGGGCGGCGACTATCAGATCCTGGGCTACCCCCAGACGGACGGCTATGACGCCCTGACCTGGATCGCCGCCCAGCCGTGGTCGAACGGCAAGGTCGGGACCCTGGGCTGCTCGTCCTCGGCCGAATGGCAGCTGGCCCTGGCGGCCCAGAACCACCCCGCCCACGCCGCCATGGTGCCCCAGGCCTCCGGCGCCGGCATCGGCAAGGTCGGCCGCTTCCAGGAACAGGGCAACTGGTACACCGGCGGTGTGCCGCGCAACCTGTTCTTCGTCTGGCTTTACGGCGTCGACAATCCGCTGCGGGCCCAGATCCCGGCCGACATGGATCAGCCGATGCGCGCCCGCGTGGCGGGTTACAATGATCTGGACGCCAAGAAGCCCCAGGTGAACTGGCCCAACCAGATCCGCCACCTGCCCATCAGCGATCTGCTGTCCGACCTGGGCGAGCCGCCCGCCACCTTCGAGGAACTGATCGTCCGCACTCCGGCCGACCCGGCCTGGCGCCAGGGCGGCCTGTATCACGACGACATGGGGTGGGGCGTCCCGGCCCTGTGGTTCAACAGCTGGTATGACGTCTCCATCGGGCCGAACATGGAGCTGTTCAACCACGCCCGTTCGACCACCGAGGATCCCGAGGCGGCCGCCAATCAGTTCGCCGTCGTCGGGCCGAACAACCACTGCGCCTTCGCCGGGCTGAACGCCAATTTCCGCTCGGGCGACCGCGACCTAGGCGACGCCAGCCTGGACAGCGACGCCATGGTCCACGCCTGGTTCGACCGCTGGCTGAAGGGCGACCGGCGCGCCTTCCCCGACAGCACGCCGCACGTCCAGTATTTCAACATGGGCGAGAACGCCTGGCGCACCGCGGCCCAGTGGCCGCCGGCCGGGGTCAAGACCGTGCGGATGTATCTGCGCTCGGACGGCGCGGCCAACAGCCTGAACGGCGACGGGCGGCTGAGTTTCGACGCGCCGCTGGCCGGCGAGCGGGCCGACCGCTATCGCTACGACCCGATGAACCCGGTCCAGACCATCGGCGGCGGCGACTGCTGCAACGGCGGCCTGGTCATCGCCGGCGCCTTCGACCAGCGTCAGATCGAGGCCCGCAACGATGTGCTGGTCTATACGTCCGAGCCCCTGACCGAGCCGATGCAGGTCACCGGCTTCGTCGATGCGGTGCTGAAGGTCTCGTCCTCGGCCCCGGACACCGACTTCGCGGTCAAGCTGGTGGACGTGGCGCCGGACGGAACGGCCTATATCCTGGGCGACACCATCATGCGGGCCCGGTATCGCAACGGCTATGACCAGCCGACGATGCTGACCCCCGGCCAGGTGGCCACGGTCCAGCCGACCCCGATCACCATCAGCAACACCTTCCAGCCGGGGCACCGCATCCGGGTGGAGGTGACCAGCTCCAACTTCCCGAAATTCGTCCGCAACCTGAACACCGGCGGGCCGAACGAGACGGAAAGCCAGGGCGTGATCGCCGACAACGCCGTGCATCACGACGGCCAGGACGCTTCCTACATCGACCTGCCGGTCCTGAACTGACGGCCGAGTCCGACGGAAACAGGGGCCAGGGACCGCATCGTCTCTGGCCTCCTTCCGACCTCGCTTGCTAGTCTGTCGCCCAAGTCCGAGGGAGGGTGCATGACGGCGGCGTTGACGCTGGATCGGGTCAGCAAGCGGTACGGCCATTTCCAGGCCGTGTCGGACCTGAGTTTCGAGGTGCCCAGGGGGTCGATCTGCGGCTTCCTGGGTCCCAATGGGGCGGGCAAGACCTCGACCATCCGCATGATCCTGGGCCTGCAGCCGGCGTCGTCGGGGCGGATCGAGATCCTGGGGGCCGAGGATGGTCGGCGCGTGCGCGACCGGATCGGCTTCCTGCCCGAGGAGCGTGGCCTCTACAAGAAGATGACCCCGGTCGACGCCATCGCCTTCTTCGGATCGCTGAAGGGGCTGTCGGCGGGCGAGGGGCGGCGTCGCGCCCGCGAACAGCTGACGGCCCAGGGCCTGGGCGGGTCGCTGAAGAAGCCGATGAAATCCCTGTCCAAGGGGATGGCCCAGAAGGTCCAGCTGATCGCCTCGGTCATCCATCGGCCCGAGTTCGTGATCCTGGACGAGCCCTTCTCAGGCCTGGACCCGATGAACCAGCAGGGGCTGGAGGCGATGATCCGCGGCCTGGCGGCCGACGGCGCCACCGTGCTGTTCTCGACCCACGTGATGCAGCACGCCGAGCGTCTGTGCGACAAGGTGGTGCTGCTGGCCCGTGGCAAGAAGGCGTTCGAGGGCACGGTGGACCAGGCGCGGGCCACCTCGCGCCAGGTGCTGGAGCTGACCGGCGCCATCACGCCCGAGGCGGTGGCGGCCCTGCCCGGCGTGGCGGGGGTCGAGACGGTGTCGGAGGCCGATGGGGCGCGGGTCCTGCGCGCCACCCTGGGCGCCGGCTCGGGCGGACAGGCGGCGCTGAAGGCGGCCTTCCTGGGCGGGCTGGACGTGCGCGGCTTCTCGCTGAAGGAACCCAGCCTGCATGACGCCTTCATCGGCCTGACCGGGGACAATCCCGACCAGGACCAGTCGATGACGCCGGAGGCCGGCCGATGAACCGCACCCTGCTGATCGCGCGACGAGAATACGCCGCCTACGCCCGCACCGTCGGCTTCTGGCTGTCGCTGCTGGCCTTTCCGCTGTTCGCCGTCCTGGGCGGCGCCGTGCCTGTGCTGATCCGTTCGTCCGAGCCCGTCCGCGCCGTGGCGGTGGTGGAGGAGGGGCCCGCCGCGACAGGCCTGGCCGCCGCCGTGCAGGACGCCCTGAAGCGCGACGCCGACCGCCGGGCCGAGCGCACCCGCGCCGCGGCCGAGGCCGCCGCCAGGACCACCGGAACCCCGCCCGAGACGACCGCCGCCTCGGGCGCCATGGCCTCTCTGTCGCGCCAGAGGCTGAAGCTGGTCGAGACCCCGGCCGACATCCTGGCCGCCGCGCCGGGCGAGGCGCGCGACGCCGCCGTGCGCCGCTGGCTGACCGACGAGACGCCCAAGGACCGGCGGCTGGACGCCGTGGTCTTCCTGAACCGGGTCGAAAACCAGCCCACGGCGCGGGTCTGGACCGCCCGGGCCACCGACGACACGGTCGAGGATTTCGTCCGCGACGCCCTGCGCTCGGCCAACCGGATGGCGGTGTTCGAGGGGGCGGGCATCGACCCCTCGGTGGTCGAGGCGGCCGAACGCTTCCGGCCCGAGGTGACGGTCTTCTCGCCCAAGTCGGCCAGCGGCGGAGAGGTGTCCTTCCGCGACAAGCTGCCGGCCATCATCGGCCTGGCCTCGGGCTTCCTGCTGTGGTCGCTGATCATCACCGGCGCCTCGATCCTGCTGAACAGCGTGATGGAGGAGAAGTCGAACAAGATCCTGGAGGTGCTGCTGTCCTCGGCCTCGGCGTCCGAGATCCTGACCGGCAAGGTTCTGGGGGTGGCGCTGCTGACCCTGACGGTGCTGGCGGCCTGGGGCGGGATCGGGGCGGCGGGCCTGCTCAACTTCGCCCCCAGCCAGGCGGCCGATGTCGGGCAGGTGCTGCTGCACGGCGGCATGCTGGGCTATTTCGCGGCCTTCATGGTCGGCGGCTATCTGATGTATGCGGTGCTGTTCGCGGCCATCGGCGCCTTCTGCGAGACGCCGCGCGACGCCCAGACCCTGATGGGGCCGATCATGATGGTGCTGATCGTGCCGATGCTGACCATGCAGATGGCGCTGATGTCGCCCGACGCGCCGGTGGTCCGCATCCTATCGTGGATTCCCTTCTTCACCCCCTTCCTGATGATCGCCCGGATGCCGTCCGACCCGCCGATGATCGAGGTGATCGGGGCCATGGCGGGCATGTTCGCCTTCGCGGTCCTGATGGTCCTGATCGCCGGCCGCGCCTTCCGCGCCGGCGCCCTGTCCGACGCGAAACTCAGCTGGAAGACCTTCGCGGGGGCGGTGAAACGGGGCGAGTAGGGGGCGGCGCCGGCCGGCGACTCACAGCGGTCAAATCTGCGTTGACGAGGCGTTAACCGCCATGAAACCCGGATGGACCATGCTAGGTTGCTTCCACGCGTCGCGCCGGGGGGCCGTCGCCGCGCCACAGTAAGACGAAGGTTTTCGCCCGCCGATGCTTGCTTTCGCCCGACGCGGATTTCTGGCCCTCATCGCCCTGGCGCTGCTGACCGCGACGCCGTCGCCCGGCCCCGCGCCCGTGGCCCAGGCGCCGAACGTCAAATACGCCGCCATCGTGGTCGACGCCGAGAGCGGCGAGGTGCTGTTCGCCCGCCACGCCGACAGCCGCCGTTACCCGGCGTCCATCACCAAGGTCATGACCCTGTATCTGACCTTCGAAGCCCTGGCCGAAGGGCGGGTCAAGCCGGACGACATCCTGACCGTCTCGCCTCATGCGGCGTCCCAGCCGCCGTCCAAACTGGGCCTGGGCGCGGGCCAGACCATCACCCTGGACGACGCCATGAAGGCCATGGCCGTGCGCTCGGCCAACGACATGGCCGTGGCCATCGCCGAACACGTCGGCGGGTCCGAAGCCCGCTTCGCCGCCATGATGACGGTCAAGGCCCGCGACCTGGGCATGACCGACACCCGCTACGTCAACGCCAACGGCCTGCCCGACAGCCGCCAGATCACCACCGCCCGCGACCTGGCCGTCCTCAGCCGCGCCGTGATGCGCGACTACCCGCAGTATTATCGGTATTTCGGCCTTCACGACTGGGCCTACAACGGCCGCGAATATCGCAACACCAACGGTCTTCTGGCCTCGGGCCACGGCTATGACGGCATGAAGACCGGCTACACCAACGCCTCGGGCTACAATCTGGCGGCCTCGGCCGTGCGCGATGGGCGCCGGCTGATCACCGTCGTCCTGGGCGGACGCAGCAGCGCCTCACGCAACGCCCATGTGGCCGAACTGATGGATGTCGGCTTCGATGTCGAGCGGATGCGCGCCCAGGGCCAGCTGATCCCCGTGGCCCAGACGGTGTTCGAGGCGCGCGGCTATGGCGTCGACACCCGGATGGATTCCGGCCCCCTGCAATACGCCTCGGCCAGCGACGAGGATCAGGGCGGATCGACCGCCGTCTCCTATGCCTCCCTGCCGGCCGCCCCGCCTCAGATCGACCGTGTCATTCCGGCCCCGTCCCAGGCTCGCGTCCAGGCGTCAGGCGACCTGACGGCCAGCCTGAACGGTGCGCCCGCCGCCGCTCCCGCCCGTCGCGCGGCGGCGCCCGCGACCCGCGCGGCCCCGGCCCGGCCCGCCGGCCGCTGGGCGGTTCAGGTCGGCGCCTTCCGTGACGAACAGGTGGCGCGCGACTGGCTGTCCGAGGTCGGACGCCGCTTCCGCAGCCAGTTCGCCGAGGCCGGCCGCGACATCCAGCGCGCCGGCGAATGGCGCCGTTCGCGCTTCACCGGCATGACCGAAGACGCCGCCGTCGCCGCCTGCCGCGCCCTGGCCGAACGCCGGGTCACCTGCATGGTGGTGCGGCCGGATTAGGGTAGGGCCTGGACTCATAACCGGGTTCAATTTTCATCAGGATTTTCAAAACTCCGTCACCCTCGGGCTTGTCCCGAGGGCCCATCTTGGCGTCGTCCTAGAAAGCGGATGGTCTCCACCATCAGTTGGAACAGCTATCGGTCCAGCCTGCGGCGACCATGGGCCCTCGGGACAAGCCCGAGGGTGACGAAATTTATGGGTTCAGAACCCTAGCCCCGCCGATAGGGGCTCAGGTCCGCCGTCATGGCCGTGATCTCGGCCTCGACCGCCGGCCGTTCGCGCGCCAGGTATTCGGCCACCGCCGCGCGCAGTCCCTCGTGGGCGATATGGTGGGCGCTGAACACCGGGGTCGGCAGGTATCCGCGCGCGATCTTGTGCTCGCCCTGGGCCCCGGCCTCGACCCGCGACAGGCCGCGTTCGATGGCGAATTCGATGGCGCGGTAATAGCAGAGCTCGAAATGCAGGAAGGGGACCTCTTCCAGCGCGCCCCACTGCCGGCCATACAGGGCCTCGCGCCCGATCAGGTTCAGGGCGCCCGCGATGGGCGCCCCGTCGCGGAAGGCCATGACCAGGGCGATCCGGTCGGCCATCGCCTCGCCGATCAGGCTGAAGAAGTCGCGGGTCAGATAGGGGCGGCCCCATTTGCGGCCGCCGGTGTCCATGTAGAAGGCGAAGAAGGCGTCCCAGTGCGCCTCGGTGATCGCGTCGCCCGTCAGGACGCGGATGTCCAGCCCCGCCTGGGCCTCGCGCCGCTCGCGGCGGATGGTCTTGCGTCGCGACGAGGACAGGGCGGCCAGGAAGTCCTCGAACGACCCGTAGCCCCGGTTGGTCCAGACATACTGCATGTCCATCCGCTGCAGCAGACCGGTCTCGCCCATGGCCGTCCATTCCGCCCCGGTCGGGAAGTTGACGTGCAGCGACGACAGGTCCAGCCGTTCGGTCAGGGCCATGGCCCCGCTCAGCAGGGCGTCCCGCGCCGCGTCGGTGGCGGCCAGCAGGCGCGGCCCCGTCACCGGGGTGAAGGGCACGGCCGACAGCAGCTTGGGATAGTAGCGCCCGCCCGCCCGCTCCAGAGCCTCGGCCCAGGCGTGGTCGAAGACATATTCCCCCTGGCTATGCCCCTTCAGATACAGGGGCATGACCCCGACGACCGTGTCCGCCTGGTCGCGCACGCTCAGGTGCCGGGGCCCCCAGCCCTGGCGCGGAACCGCGCTGCCCGAGGCCTCGCAGGCGTGCAGGAAGTCGTAGCTGACGAAAGGATCGCCCGTCGGGTCCGCACAGGCGTTCCAGTCCGCGCGGCCGATGGCTTCGATGGAATCGTGGACCTGGACCTGAAGGGTCACTTCACCTCGACGATGGCGTCGATCTCGACCGCGAAGCCCAGCGGCAGCCGATACACTCCCACGGCCGAACGGGCGTGGCGGCCCTTGTCGCCGAACACCTCGACCATCAGGTCCGAACAGCCGTTGATCACCGCCGGAATGGCCTCGAAATCGCCCGCCGCCTGGACGAAGCCGCCCAGTTTCACGACCCGCACGACCCGTTCCAGATCGCCGTCCAGCGCCGCCGACATCTGGGCCAGAAGGTTGACGCCGCACATGCGCGCCGCTTCCTGCGCCCGTTCCGGCGAGACGTCGGCCCCGACCGTGCCCTTGACCCCGCCCGCGGCGTCGTTCGACAGCTGGCCCGAGATGTGGACCAGGTCGCCGCTGCGCACGAAGGGCACATAGTTGGCGACCGCCTTGGCGGGCTCGGGCAGGCTGATGCCCAGTTCGGTCAGGCGGGCGGCGATGCTCATGGGGCGCTCCTCTCAGGATGTGGCGGCGGTTTAGCGCGCTCCGGCGCCGACTTAAAGGTTCGCCAACCCCGATATGCGACCCTGGTGGTCATGGACATGCAGGTTCGCGCCCCGTTTGCCGAATTCCACGCCGTTCTGGACGGATTGTCTCCGGATGACCGCGCCCTGGTCGGGCGCACGGCGGATCGGGCCGCCGCAGCCGCAGCCTCGGCCGCCGCCCACTGGGACTTCGCCCTTCCGGCCGCCCGGGTCGATGCGGTGATCGGCGATGCGGCGCCCGACGCCGTGCGGCGCGGCCTGATCGCCCACTGGGCCCTGGGCCTGTCCGAACGGGCGGTGGCGGCCGGTCTGCCGCCGGCGGTCCTGGCCCTCTATCCTTTCTGGCTTGAGAAGCTGGCGGCCTTTCTGGCGGCGGGGGTCGAACCCTACGATCCCGACTTCTGGGCCAAGGACGTGCGCTTCGCCCTGGCCCTCAGCGTGCCGGGCGCCCGGTCCCAGGTACTCGACCTGTCCTCGCCCATGGGGCCGGGCCAGGTGATCCGCCATGTGCGTGAAGGCTGGGGCTTCAAGGCCCTGTTCGACTATCTGCGCGCCGGCCATCGCAAGACCTGGCTGGAGGTCCACACCGAGAGCCGGCACCTGGACGACTTCAACGAGGACGGCTGGAACCGGGCCTGGGCCACGGCGGCCGAGATCTGCCGGGTCCGCCCCGACCTGGCCGGCATGATCGGCTCAAGCTGGTTCTACGACCCGCCCCTGACCGAGATCAGCCCGCGCCTGGCCCACCTGCGGCTGAATCCGCTGAACGGCGGCGCCTTCATGGTCCATCAGGGGCCGGACGAGATCCACACCCTGCGCGCCTCGACCGCCTCGCCGACGCGCAAGGCCCTGATCGACAGCGGTGAATACACGGCCCGGTCCTGGTTGATGGTCTGGCCCCGCAAGGCCCTGATCGCCTGGGCCGACCGCCGCGCGGCGGAAGCGGCCTAGGATTTGGACTCCCAACCGAGCCCAGGTTTCACAGGGACGTTCAAATACTCCGTCACCCTCGGGCTTGTCCCGAGGGCCCATCCTTGCATCGTCCACGAACGCGGATGGTGTTGACCAAAAGCCAGAACAGCCACCAGTCCGGCCTGCGGCCGCCATGGGCCCTCGGGACAAGCCCGAGGGTGACGACCTCTATGGGTTCATAATCTAAGCCGCCACCCGGTCCAGGGCGGCGCCTACCGGCAGGATGTCCAGACCCGCCGCCTTGGCCAGCCGGATCAGGCGGTCGATGTCCTCGGGGCGACAGCCATAGGGTGTCGGCCGGTCCGACACGTCATGCCCATAGGCGATCAGCCAGCCGCCGTCATCCGCCGCCTGTCGCACCAGGGCCTCCAGGTCGTATCCGGGCAGGCGCCGCGATTCCAGGCCGATGGCCTGCAGATTGGCT
>NZ_JAHBYB010000008.1 GCF_019636155.1 Brevundimonas sp.
CCTCTCGCCGAACACGGCATCTTGTTCCATCACGCCGGGCGAAGGCCCGACGCTCCGCCGCCTTCCCGAACTTCGCAGCATCCGCTGGCGGAGGTGGACTCAATTCTCCCTTCTCCCCTTGTGGGAGAAGGTGGCAGGCGAAGCCTGACGGATGAGGGGTCGCACAGACCCTAGCCATCATCCGAACGTCAATGGCACGGGCCGGAGAAACCCCTCATCCGAGCGGCTCCGCCGCCCACCTTCTCCCCCGAGGGGAGAAGGGACAATTTATCTAATGAACCGAGACCGGTTCCAGCTCATGGGCCACGGCGGCGGCGAAGGCGGTCTCGCGGTCGATCATCACCGCCAGCCGTTCGCCGTCGGCGCCGTGCAGGGCGTACAGGGTCTGGTCCGGATCGATCTCCAGCCCCCGGATGTCGGCCACCGGCGTATCGGCCAGGATCTCGGCGGCCGAGATCTCGCGCACATAGACGAGGTCGGGGGCGCCCAGGCCGGCGAATTCTTCCTTGGTCATGAACGGCGTCATCAGGACCGCCTCCTTACGCGGGGACAAACGCCCGGAAGGCCGGGCGGGTTCGGCGGCCGGTCATCAGTCCGCCGTGATGGGGATGCGGCGCACCGCCCGTTCCTGCTCGGGCCGCACCAGGTCGACGTGCAGCAGGCCGTGCTCCAGCCGGGCGGCCTGGACCTCCAGACCGTCGGCCAGGACGAAATTGCGGATGAAGCCGCGCGCCGCGATGCCGCGATGCAGGAAGGCCTGGTCGCCCTTGCCCGCCTCGTCCCGCTTACCCGCTATGGTCAGCTGGCGCCCCTCCAGGGTGATGGCCAGTTCGTCCGGCGAGAAGCCCGCCACCGCCAGGGTGATGCGGACGGCGGCGTCGCCGCGCTGCTCGACATTATAGGGCGGATAGCTTTCGGCCGCGGCCTTGGCGGCGCGGTCGATCAGGGCGCGGGTGTGGTCGAAGCCCAGCAGGAAGGGGCTGTCGAACATCAGGGTTCGCGTCGTCATGGTCTGGTCCTTACGTCAAGCGACCCGGCCGCGCCGATCCCCGAACGGGCGACCGGCGGCCTGCATTGGAAAATGGGGTCTGGCGGCGGCGCGATCAACCGGGGCGGCGCATCTCTTCCCTTCGCCGGGCGTTCCGGCCTAGCTTGGGCGAGACGGACGGAAGGACGACGACCATGAAGTGGCAGGGCGGACGGCGCGGCGGCGGTATCGAGGACCGGCGCGGCATGGGCGGCGGGGCGGTCGCCGGCGGCGGGGTCGGGGTGCTGATCCTGGCGGCCATCGGCTATTTCGTCTTCGGCATCGACCCCTCCACGACCCAGCAGGTCGCCAGCCAGTTCGGCGGCGTCGGCGCGGCCGAAAAAGGCGTCGAGGGCACGCCCCAGGACCAGGCGGGCCAGTTCGTCGATGTCGTCGGGGCCAATATCAACGATGTCTGGACCAACAAGCTGAACGGTTATCAGCCGCCGCGCGTCGTGCTCTATGAACAGGGCACCCCCACCGGCTGCGGCTTCGGCCAGGCGGCCATGGGACCCTTCTACTGCCCCTCGGACCGGACCGTGTATCTGGACCTCGGCTTCTGGGCCCAGATGGAGCAGCAGCTGGGCGCCTCCGGCGCCGATTTCGCCCGCGCCTATGTCATCGCCCATGAGTTCGGCCACCACGTCCAGACCCTGACCGGCGCCAGCCAGGAGGTCCAGCGGGCCCAGCAGCGCGCCTCGGGCCAGGCCGAGGCCAACCGCTATTCGGTGGCCCTGGAGCTTCAGGCCGACTGCTACGCCGGGGTCTGGGCGCGCAACGCCGCGGCCGTGTCCAACGGCCAGGTGGCGCTGGAGCCGGGCGATCTGGAAGAGGGGATGAAGACCGCCAACGCCATCGGCGACGACACCCTGCAACGCCGCTCGGGCGGCCGGGTGACGCCGGAAGGCTTCACCCACGGCTCCTCGGCCCAGAGGGTGGAATGGCTGAGGCGCGGCTATGACGCGGGCGATCCTGCGGTCTGCGACACCTTCGGCTCGGTCTGACCGCGGCCGGCCTGGCTCACCCCACGGTCAGGTCCAGCAGCCGCGACGCCCACAGCCGGCCGGCGCCCAGGTCCATGACCACCCGGCGTCCGGCGAAGGCGTCCATGCCCAGCAGGGCCTCGGGCACGCCGGGGGCGGCGGTGTCGGCGAAGATGGACACCGGCCGCCGGTGATAGGTCTGGTCGGCGAAGGCCACGCTGCGCGCCTCGACGACCTGGGCCGCCACCACCCCGCCCAGGACCATGCTGGTTCCGGCGGTGACCGGCCGCCCGTCCAGCAGGCCCGCCGCCTCGGCGGCCGAACGACGCAGGGCCAGCAGGCCCGAGGCGCCGGTGTCCACCACCGCCCGCACCGTCCGGCCCTCGATCGTCACCGTGGTCGCCAGGGCGCGGCCCTTGCGGCCGACCTCGACCGGATGGACGCTGGCGGGCGGTTCGTGGGTCGCCGGGTCGGCGAAGGCCAGCCGCCGCCGTTCGACGTCCAGGTCCAGGATCACCCGGCTCAGCACGTCCTGCCCCAGGATCAGGGGCGTGCCCAGGCCGTCGTCGCCGGCCAGCGGCCCCAGGTCCAGGATCGCCGCCCTCAGGCCAGACAGCCTCAGGCCGCCGACCGAGACATCCAGAACCGCGCCCCGACCCATCTGCGGCGGCCCGCCGACCCCATGGGCCATCAGCGGCAGGTCGAACCCGCGGCCGCCCGTCTCGGTCCGAGGCAGGGCCTCGAACAGGGGGCGGTCGATGACCGAATACTGGGCCCCGCTGTCGACCAGGGCCCTGACCTCCCGCCCGCCGATCCGCGCCCGCACGGTCGGCACCACGGCGCGCACCGCCCAGGGCGTCCAGCCGGTCCCGCCGTCCGCCGGAAAGGCGGCCCGGGGCGGCGCCCACAGCACATGGTCGCGCAGCCAGACCGCCCCGCCGACGACGGCGGCGCCCAGGCCCAGGCGAAGGAAAAGACGGCGATCCATCCGCCCTAGATGGCCCGGCCGACGCCCCGACGCCAGCGGGACTCTTCTGCAGGTGACGGCGGCCGGCCGTCTCGATACCAAGGACCGATGACCCTTCGCCCTGACCGCTATGTCTCCACGCGCGGCGCCGCCCCCATCGCCGACTTCGCCCAGGCCCTGCTGCGCGGCATGGCGCCGGACGGCGGCCTCTACATGCCACAGGCCTGGCCCACGCTGGCGGCCGATGCGGCGCGGTCGGCGCGCGCCTACGGCGACATCGCACGCGACGTGCTGGCGCCCTTCATCGGCGACGCCCTGCCGCCCGCCGCCCTGGACGCGGCCATCGCCCGGCTGGTCGCCGGTTTCGACCATCCGGCGGTGACGCCCCTGGTCGAGGTCGAGGACGGCCTGTTCGTGCTGGAGCTGTTTCACGGCCCCACGGCGGCGTTCAAGGACCTGGCCATGCAGCTGGCCGCCAGCCTGTCGGACGCGGCTCTGGCCGCCTCGGGCGAGCGGCTGACCCTGCTGACGGCGACCAGCGGCGACACCGGGGCGGCGGCGGTGGCCGCCTTCGCCGGGGCCGAGCGCATCCGCCTGATCGTGCTGCATCCGCTGGACCGCGTCTCCCCGGTGCAGCGTCGCCAGATGACCACCTGCGGCGCCGACAATGTGCTGAACCTGGCCGTGCGCGGCGATTTCGACGACTGCCAGCGTCTGGTGAAGGCCCTGCTGGCGACCGAATCCCTGCGTCAGGAGGGGCGGCTCAGTTCGGTCAATTCGATCAACTGGGCGCGGCTGGCGGGCCAGATTCCCTATTACGTCTCGGCCGCGTCGCAACTGGGCGGGCGGCCTGCGACCTGGGTCGTGCCCACCGGCAATTTCGGCGACGCCTTCGCCGGTATCGCGGCGGCCAGGATGGGCCTGCCAGCCCTGGGCTTCGTCGCGGCGGTCAACGCCAACGACGCCCTGGCCCGGGCCATCAACGACGGCGTCTATGAACGCCGCGCCGCCGTCCAGACCGCCAGCGTCAGCATGGACGTCCAGGCGCCGTCCAATTTCGAACGGCTGGTGTTCGAGGCGTCCGGCCGCGACGCCGAGACCACCCGCGCGGTGTTCGAAACCTTCGCCCGCGAGGGCCGGGTTGCGCTGCCCGACGACCTGCTGGCGGCCCTGCGGGGCCAGGTCTCGGCCGTCTCGGTGAACGAGGCGACGACCCGCGGCCAGATCGCCCGCGCCCACGCCGACTGGGGCCGCATCGTCTGTCCGCACACCGCCGTGGCCCTGGCCGCCGCGCGCATGATCGACCGTTCCGCCGGGCCGGTCGTGGCCCTGTCGACCGCCCATCCGTCCAAATTCGGCGGCTTCGTTTCCGATGTGCTGGGCGTCGAACCCCAGACCGCGCCGGTCATCCGGCGCTTAAGCGACAAGCCCGAACGCCTGACCGTCATCGACGCCACCGAGGCCGCCGCCCTGGACGCCGTGCGCGCCTTTTCGGCCTAAGACCAGCCGTCCAGCCGCGCCAGGAAGGCCGCCGGGTCCTTGGGCGTGACCAGCTTGGTCGGGTCGTGGAACACAAGGTCATGCAGCCGCGTCAGGCTGAACCGCAGACAGGCCGCCCGGCCCAGGCGCGGCAGGGCGTCCGCCTCCACCGCCGTCAGCGGCCGCACCGATTCATAGCCGTCGCGCAGGGTCGCCATCGCCCCCTCCAACGGTCGCCCGTCACCATCGAACCCCCAGGCCGTCATGGCGATGGCCAGGTCATAGGCCAGCGGGCCGATGCAGGCGAAATAGAAGTCGATCACCCCCGACACGGCGCCGTCCGCGAACAGCACATTGTCGGGGAAATAGTCGGCATGGATGGCCCCGGCCGGCAGGTCGCCTCCGAACGGATCAGCTCCCAGGTCCGCCAGCCCGGCCTCGATCCGGTCCAGCATCGCCCGGTCGGCCCCTTGCGCCCGTTCGGCGATGCGGTCGGCCAGGGCGCGCCAGGCGGCCGGTCCCACCGGATTGTCGCGCCGCATCGCAAAGCCGTTCGCCGCCCCATGCATCCGCGCCAGCATGGCCCCGGCCTGGACCAAATGATCCGCCCGGGGCGCCCGCAGCCAGGCGCCGTCCAGCCATTCGACCACCGCCGCCGCCCGCCCGTTCAGCGACCCAAGCCATTGGCCCGACGTATCCCGCACCGGCCGCGCCATCGGCAGGCCCGCGCCCGCCAGATGGTCGGTCAGGCCCAGGCAGAAGGGTAGGGCCGCCGCCTCCGTCCGCCCCTCGAACAGGGTCAGGACGAACCGGCCGCGCGTGGTCTCCAGTGCATAGTTGGTGTTCTCCACCCCCTCGGCGATGGGCGTCAGGGCGGTCAACTCGCCCAGGTCATAGGCGCGCAGGAACCCGCGCGCATCGTCGTCGCTGACAGGGGTGAAGACGGCCATGGCCTTCCCCTAGCTTGGGTTGCGGCCCGGCGTCACGCCTCCTCGTGGCGCGCCCGCGCGATCTCGGCCAGGTCGGCCAGCAGGCTTTCCGTCGTGGCCCAGCGGCCGGCGCCGCGCCCCCGGCAGGTCCAGACCCGCCCATCGGCGCCGACGACCCGCAAGGCGTTGCGCTCGCCTTTCAGGGCCGCGAACAGCGGCTGGTCGTTGTCGGCGTCCAGGCGAACCGACGCCGACAGGCCCTCGTCGTCCGCCCGGCAGGCGCCGATCTGGCGCAGGCCCGGCGCCACCGGCGTGGCGGGCGACAGCACAGCCAGCGACACCGCCTCGGGCGCCCGGCCGAACGCCTCGAACGCCAGAAGCCGCACCTTGGCCGCCGAATCGTGGCCTTCCAGATCGGCGGACGGGTCTTCTTCCGCAAAGCCCGCCGCCCGCGCATCCGCCAGGGCCTCGTCGAACGCCGCCCCCTGGCCCAGCCGTTCCAGCATGAAGTTGCAGGTGCCGTTCAGCACCGCCTCGAAGGCGGCGATCGGGCCGGCCGCGCGGGCGGCGCGCACCGTCTCGATCATCGGCGATCCACCCCCGACCGAGGCCGACCAGAACAGCCGCCGTCCCTTCTGCTCCGCCAGGGCCAGCAGCCCCTCAGGATCAGCCGCCACCGCCTGTTTGTTGGCGCTGGCCACGTCGCAGCCGGCCTCCAGCGCGCGGCGGATCAGGGCGTGGCCCGCCGCCCCGTCCGACAGGGCCTCCAGCACCACGTCCGGCCCACGCGCCAGCAGGTCGGCCGCATCGGCGGTGAACAGTTCGGACGGACAGTCGATGTCGCGCGGCTTGTTCGGATCGCGCACCAGGACGCCCACCACCTCGATTTTCGGATCGGCCAGCAGGCGGCTGACGGCGCCGCCGCCCACCACGCCGCAACCGGCCACGGCCACCCGCACCGGCCGCCGGGCCGGGGCCGGGCCGGGGGGCGCCGAACGGTCGCCGATCACCGTGCCCTCGGCCCGGTCGATGGCGGCCACCTCGATCTCGACCGCCCGATCCTGGCCCAGGTCGATGGCGTCGCGCTGGACCAGCTGGCCGCCCAGGCGGCGCGCACCCTCCCAGTCGATGCGGCGGTATCGCAGCGGCACCGAGGCCGTGGCGTTGGGATCGCGGTCATAGAGGCCGTCCACATCCTTCACCAACCGCACCCGATCCAGCCCCAGTTCGGCCGCCAGGAAGACCGCCGTCAGGTCCGATCCCCCGCGCCCCAGCAGGGCCAGCCGCCCATCGGCCCGCACGGCGCCGAAGCCGGGCGCGATCACCGCCTGATGCCGCGCCAGGGCGTTCTTCAGCGCCTCGCCGCGCAGGGCCGAGGGGCGCGCATGCTCGGCCGGGCCGTCGGCCGCGATGCCCAGTTCGCGCACCGACAGGGCGGCGGCGTCCAGTCCGATCCGGTCGCAGGCGATGGCCACCAGGGCCGCCGCCTTCTCCTCGCCCAGGGCGACATAGCCAGGCAGCAGGTCGTTCTCGTGCGCCAGGCCCAGGCCCCGCGCCTCGGACAGCAGCTTGTCGGTCGCGCCGCCGAAGGCCGAGACCACCGCCACCACCCGCCGCCCGGCCCGCACCTGGGCGTAGATGGCCGAGGCCACGGCCGGAGCATCGGCGGGCGAACGCAGGATGGACGATCCGAACTTCAGCACCACCACCGGCGCCTCCACCTCGGGACAGGGGGCGGGGCTTTCGGCGTCGGCGACCAGGGCGAGGGCGGCTTGGGAAGACATGGCGGGGTCCGTGGGCTGGAAGGTCGTTGGGGAGAATGGCGGAATGGAAAAACCCCGCCGGGCGGGGCCGGGCGGGGTTCGGTGTCTGCGTTCAGGTCTGGTTCGACCGCGCTATCCCGTTCCCGCCCGCGAGGGCATGGTGGTGGTGGTCATCGAGGTCATACCCATGAAGGCCGCGCCCATGCCGAAGCGCGTCGCGGTGGCGACGGTCATCCGGCCGGAGATGAAGGCGCGATGGGTCACGCGGAAACCTCGTTCGATCTGCCGCCAGCCTGACGCAGCCTATGGCGGCGCGTCAAGCGGTTCGCATGATTTTTGCGGTCACCGCGTGCAAATTCGCCACAGGACGGGCGTAAGGCAGGATTTCGCGGGCAAGGCGCAAAATTTTTCCGCTTGACCGGCGCGCTTCGCATCCGCACCGTAAGCCCACTCATCAAGACCGGCTGAGGGATAGGCCCTTTGACGCCGGGGCAACCATCGGGTTCCGCCCGAAACGGTGCCAACTCCTGCGGGGATCGCTTCGGCGGTCCGCGAGAGATGAGTGGAGCGTCGACAAGGCGACGCGCCACGATCTGTCACCGCGTCCTGGAGGCTTGAGGAGCCGAGGATGCGACCGACCGATGACCCTTCTGGCCCTCTCCGATCCCGACGCCGCCGCCCTGCGTCGTGCGACGCCTGACCTCCGGCCCGCGCCCCATCCGGCGGCCCGGGGCGCCCGCGACATCGCGGCCGAGATTCCCGGCGACTTCCGCCTGGCCTCGGGCCAGCGCCTGCACCAGCGGCGGATCACCGGGCGTCTGATCGGGCCGGCGGGCGCGCCGGTCGTGGTGGCGGCGGGCGGCATATCGGCCGACCGGTTCGTGCATCGTACCGAGACCGGCGGGCGCGGCTGGTGGTCCAGCGCCGTCTCGGTGCGCGGCCCGATCGATCTGAACCGTTACCGGGTGCTGAGCTTCGACTATGCCCCCCAGGTCTCCGGGCGGGCGCCGGCCACCCTCTCCACCCACGACCAGGCGCGCCTGCTGGCCATGGTCCTGGACGCCGCCGGGATCGAGCGGATCGCGGCCTTCGTCGGCGCCTCCTACGGCGGCATGGTCGCCCTGGCCTTCGCCGAACTGTTCCCCGAACGGGTGGACAGTCTGGTGGTCATCTCGGCCGCGCACCGGGCCCACCCGCAAGGCACCGCCTGGCGCGGGGTGCAGCGCCGCATCCTGAAGCTGGCGGCAGAGGCCGGGCGACCCCAGGACGGCGTGGCCCTGGCCCGCGAACTGGCCATGACCACCTATCGCACCGGCGAGGAATTCGCCGAACGCTTTCCCACCCAGGCCCCGGACCAGGCCGGCGACGCCTATCCGGTCTGCGACTATCTGACGGCGCGTGGGCGGGCCTATCGCGACCGCATGACGCCGGAGCGGTGGATCAGCCTGTCGGACTCCATCGACCGGCACCAGGTGACGCCCGAGGCGATCCGCACCCCGGTCACCCTGGTCGGCTTCACCACCGACCGCCTGACCCCCATCGACGACCTGCGCGAACTGGCCGCGCGCCTGCCCGCCCTGTGGCGCTTCGTCGAGGCGCCCTCGATCTATGGCCACGACGCCTTCCTGAAGGAAGAAGCCCTGATCGGTCAGGTGCTGCGCCAGGCGCTGAAGGAGATCGAACAATGAGCGACACCCCCTGTTTCGACACCCTGCTGGCCCGCGCGGGGGTCGACGCCGACCCGACGCACCGGGCGGTGATGCCGCCGCTGTATCTGTCGTCCAACTACGCCTTCGACGGCTTCGACCAGAAGCGGCCCTATGACTACACCCGCTCCGGCAATCCGACCCGCGATGTGCTGGGCGAGGCGTTAGCGGAACTGGAAGGCGGCGCCGGGGCCGTGGTCACCGCTACCGGCATGGCGGCGGTGGACCTGCCGCTGAACCTGCTGAAGCCGGGCCAGCGGCTGATCGCGCCGCACGACTGTTACGGCGGCACCTGTCGCCTGCTGAACGCCCGCGCGCGCCAGGGCCGGTTCGAACTGGTGTTCGTGGACCAGACGGATTTCGACGCCCTGGACGCCGCCCTGGTCCAGGGCGCGGCCATGATCCTGATCGAGACCCCGTCCAATCCCCTGCTGCGGATCACCGACGTGGCCGAGGTGGCGCGGCGGGCCAAGGCGGTCGGCGCCGTGGTGGTGGCGGACAACACCTTCCTGTCGCCGGTGCTGCAACAGCCCATCGCCCTGGGCGCCGACATCGTGGTGCATTCCACGACCAAATACATCAACGGCCATTCCGACGTGGTCGGCGGCGCCGTGGTCGCGGCGAGCCGGGCCCTGCATGACGAACTGGCCTGGTGGGCCAACGCCACGGGGGTGACGGGCGCGCCGTTCGACGCCTGGCTGACGCTGCGCGGACTGCGCACCCTGTCGGTGCGGGTCCAGCGCGCCCAGGCCACGGCGACCCGCGTGGCCCAGGCCCTGGCCGCCCATCCGGCGGTGGCGCGGGTGCACTATCCGGGCCTGGGCGATCATCCCGGTCACGCCCTGGCGGCGCGGCAACAGGCCGGCTTCGGCGCCATGCTGAGTTTCGACCTGGCCGGCGGCGTCGAGGCGGCGCGGGTGCTGTGCGAGGGTCTGTCGGTCTTCACCCTGGCGGAATCCCTGGGCGGGGTGGAAAGCCTGATCGCCCACCCGGCCACCATGACCCATGCCGCCATGACGCCGGAACAGCGCGCCCTGGCGGGCGTCGGCGACGGCCTGATCCGCCTGTCGATCGGGCTGGAGCATGAAGACGACCTGGTCGCCGACCTGATCGCCGCGCTGGACGCCGCCAGCCTGCGCCAGGCGGCCTAGCTTCTGGGGCCGAAGGGCACGACGGTGTTGGCGGCGTCGTGGCCGATGTCGGCGGCGCCCAGCCAGGGAATGCCCGACCGGCCGCACCAGTCGCGGACGATCTCCTCGGGCGTCATGCCGAAGTCGGGCTCGTTATAGGTGATGTCCGAAACTCGCCCCAGGCGGATGCCCGCGACCCGCCGGATCGAGGCCTGGCCCGTCAGGTGGAACATCATCCGGTCGATGCGATAGAGGGCCTCGGACACCTCTTCCAGCATCAGGACATGGCCGGTCAGGTCCGGCTCAATCGCCGTGCCGACCAACTGATCGATGATGGTCAGGTTGAAGGCGGCGGCGGGCCGGGGATCGGTCGCCAGCGACGGCTCCAGCCCTTTGGTCCGGCCCTTGACCAGCCAGTCTATCGACCGCTGGACCGTCTCGGCCCCGCCACGACGGTTGACGTCGGACGCCATCGGCCCGTGCGCGACCTGTCCGATGCCTGCCTTGTAAAGCGCCGCCAGCATCGACCCGGCGTCGGAATAGCCCAGATACCGCTTTTTCGCCGCCACCGGCGACAGGGCCGCCACCGCCGCCTCGGCGATGCGGCACGAGCCATAGCCCCCGCGCGCGAACCAGACCGCATCGATGCGCGGATCATTGGCGAACTCGACGAAGGCCCGCGCCCGGCTGGCGTCGTCGCCGGCGAAATGGCCGTGGGTCAGGAAGCTGGATTCGTGGAAGACGGCCGAGACCTCGCCCGACGGATAGCGTTCGGCCATGAAGGCGGACACGCGGTCGGCGCTTTCGCGGCTGAACCGCGACGAGGCGGCGACGATTCCGATCTTGAAGGTCATCTGGCGTCCGGCGCAGCCCGTGCTAGTCAGGCGGACGTTCAGCCTTCCCGGTTTCGCCGACATGAATCAAGACGCCTCCTATTTCTTCTGCGGCATTGGCGGCTCGGGCATGTTGCCCCTGGCCATGATCGTCCAGGCGTCGGGCGCGCGGATCGAAGGTTCGGACCGCGCCCTGGACCAGGGCCGGATGCCCGAGAAATTCGACTGGCTGCGCGCCCACGGCGTGACCCTGCATCCCCAGGACGGATCGGGCGTGACCCGGCCGGACCAGATCGTGGTGGCCACGGGGGCGGTAGAGGAGACGGTGCCGGACATCGGCGCCGCGCGGCGCGTCGGCGCGACGATCAAGACCCGGCCCCAGTTGCTGAGCGAACTGTTCAACGCGGCGCCGACCTCGATCGGCGTGGCGGGCACCAGCGGCAAGTCCACCATCACCGGCATGGTCGCCTGGATCCTGAGCCAGGCGGGCCGTCGCCCCACGGTGGTCAACGGGGCGGTGATGAAGAATTTCGCCGACGCCGATCATCCCTTCGCCAGCGCCCTGGTCGGCGGAACGGACCTGTTCGTGGCCGAGGTGGACGAAAGCGACGGCTCCATCGCCCGCTATGACGCGAGCGTGGCCGTGGTCTCGAACATCAGCCTGGATCACAAGTCGATGGAAGAACTGCGCGACCTGTTCGGCGGCTTCGTCAGTCGGGCCGCGACGGCGGTTGTGAACCTGGATAATCCCGAAACCGCCGCCCTGGCCCAGGCCCTGGTCGCCGAGGGGCGCGGGGCGGGCGTGGTCACCTTCGCGCTCGGCAACGAGGATGCCGATCTGGCCGCGCACGACCTGAAGCCGACGCCCACCGGCATGACCTTCGAACTGGCAAAGCGCGCGACCGGCGACCGGCGCGCCGTCACCCTGAACGTGCCGGGCGCACACAATGTGGCCAACGCTCTGGCGGCCCTGGGCGCCGTGCGGGCGCTGGGCGTCGATCTGGATCAGGCGGTCGCGGCGCTGGAAATCTTCTCCGGGATCCGGCGCCGGATGGAGGTGGTCGGGACGCGCAAAGGCGTCACCGTCATCGACGATTTCGCCCACAACCCCGACAAGATCGCCGCCACCCTGAAAACCCTGCACGCCTTCGACGGACGGTTGCTGATCCTGTTCCAGCCGCACGGGTTCGGGCCGCTGAAGCTGATGCGTCAGGCGTTCATCGACGGCTTCGCCGGACTGATGCGGGCGGACGACATCCTGCTGATGCCCGAGCCGGTCTATTACGGGGGCACCACGGACCGGTCGGTGGGGTCCGAAGACATCGCCGCCGGGGTGCGGGCGGCGGGGCGGCGGGCCGAAGCCCTGGCCGACCGGGCGGCCTGCGGCGACCGCATCGTCGAACTGGCCCAGGCCGGGGATCGAGTCATCGTCATGGGCGCGCGCGATGACACCCTGTCGAGCTTCGCCGCGGAGCTTCTGGCGCGGTTCTGAGGCGCCGGGGGTGGCGGCCCGCCGCACTTGCAAACGATTCTCAATAGTGGCAGAGCGCCGGTGTGACAGACGCCGCCGCCAAGCCCACGACCGCGCCCAAAGCCGCGCCCAAGTCTCCGCGTCCGCCCCAGTGGAAGACGCGGCCCTTCTGGCTGCGCCAGCTGCGGCAATGGCACTGGATCACCGCGGCGATCAGCCTGATCGGCCTGATCCTGTTCTCGTTCACGGGCATCACCCTGAACCGTGCGGCCCTGATCGGGTCCGAGCCGGTCACCACCGAGGCGACCGCCACACTGTCGGACGCCGCCCGCACGGCCCTGGCCGCCATGCCGGAGGAGACCACCGATCCGGTTCCCGCCGAGATCGCCCGCTGGGCCCGGTCCGAGCTGAAGGCCGATATCGCCGGAAAGCCGACCGAGACCACGGCCGACGAGGTCTATGTGGCCCTGCCTCGGCCGGGCGGCGACGGCGCCCTGACCATCGACCGCGCCTCGGGCGAGGCGGTGGCCGAACGCACCTCGAACGGCTGGGTCGCCTATCTCAACGACCTGCACAAGGGCCGCAACGCCGGTCCGGTCTGGGCCTGGTTCATCGACATCTTCGCCGTCGTCTGCATCGTCTCGGCGATCACCGGCCTGGCCCTGCTGTACCTGCTGTCGACCGGCCGGCGCTGGACCTGGCCCCTGGTCGGGCTGGGGGTGCTGATCCCCATCATCATCGCCATAATCTTCATCCACTAAAGAGCGTTCCCATGGCCCTGCGTCGACTGTCCCTGGCGTTTTCGACCTCCCTGGTCGCGGCCGGTCTGAGCGCCGGGGCCGCCCAGGCGGCGGACCTGACCGTGACGGTCGATATCCCCCGCATCGCCTCGGCCAGCTATCACCGGCCCTATGTCGCCATCTGGATCGAACAGCCGGACCAGACGGCGGTCCAGACCCTGGCGGTCTGGTATGACGTCAAGCTGCCGAACGCCGAGGGCAAGGACTGGCTGAAGGACCTGCGCACCTGGTGGCGCAAGGGCGGGCGCGCCATGACCCTGCCCGCCGACGGCGTCTCGGGCGCCACCCGCGCCCCGGGCCGACAGACGGTCACCATCCCCGCCACTCGTCTGCGCAACCTGCCGGCGGGGCAGTATAATCTGGTCGTCGAGGCCGCCCGCGAACTGGGCGGACGCGAGGCCGTGCGCGTGCCCTTCCGCTGGGGCGCCGCCAACACCGGCCGCGACGCCGGGACCACCGAACTGGGCGCCGTCACCGTCGCCGTGAGCCGCTGAAGGATCGCATCATGAAAAAGACCGTCTTCGCCCTGACCGCCCTGGCCGCCCTGCTGTCCGCGCCGATGGCGGCCCAGGCCCACCGCGCCTGGCTGGCCCCGACCTCGACCGTCCTTTCCGGTTCGGACGCCTGGGTCGGGTTCGACGCCGGCATGTCGAACGGCGTCTTCATTCCGGACCATGCCGCCATGCGGCTGGACGGCCTGACCATCATCGCGCCCGACGGCTCCACCAGCGCGGCCGAGAACATGGCGCGGGGCCGCTATCGCTCGACCTTCGATGTCCATCTGACCCAGCCGGGCACCTGGAAGGTGGCCAATGTCATGACCGGCTACAGCGCCGTCTACAAACAGGGCGGCGAAGAAAAGCGCTGGCGCGGGACCGAGGCCGAGATGGCCAGCGCCATCCCCGCCGACGCCACCGATGTGGCCCGCACCCGTTCGGTGACCCGCGTCGAGACCTTCGTCACCCTGGGCGAGCCGACCGACACCGTCTTCGCCCCGACCGGCCAGGGGCTGGAACTGGTTCCCGTGACCCATCCCAACGACCTGGTGGCGGGCGAGGCGGCGCGCTTCACCCTGCTGCTGGACGGCCAGCCGGCGGCCGACCAGACCATAACCGTCGCGCGCGGCGGGTCGCGCTATCGCGACAATCCCGAAGAGATGACCGTCACCACCGGCGCCGACGGCGGCTTCAGCATCACCTGGCCCGAGGCCGGGATGTACTGGGTCAATGCCGCCGTGCGCGGTCCGGCCCAGGCCGGTCAGGTCGCCCTGAACGCCCAGTACAACGGCATTGTGGAAGTCCTGCCCTGAGCTTCGATCCGACCTGGAAGGGCTCTCGCGCGGCGCCGCCGACCGTCACCGTCGGCGCCGAGACGGACCGCGCGCCCAACCGGGTCCTGGTCCCGCGCCTGACCGAGGCGCCGCCCCGGCCGCCCAGCGATCAGGTGTGGACCCTGAAGGGCGAGACCATGGGCACGACCTGGTCGGCCCGGGTCGTGCCGCCGCCGAGCGCCGACCACGCCGCGCTGGAAGCCGCCATCCAGGCCGAGCTGGACGCCGTCACGGCCCTGTTCAGCCCCTGGGTCCGGTCCAGCGAGATCAGCCGGTTCAACACCGCGCCCGCCGGCATGTGGGCGGTGTCGCCCGAGTTCTGGAGCCTGGTCGACCAGGCGATGGACCTGGCCGACGAGACCAATGGGGCCGTTGATCCGACCCTGGGGGCCCTGGTCGATCTGTGGGGCTTCGGCCCGCCGGGGCCGAGATCGGCCGAGACCTTTCCGCCCACGGACGAAGAGGTGGCCGCCGCCCTGGCCGTCAGCGGCTGGCGCGCCCTGCGGACCCACCGCGAGGGGCGCGGCCTGATGCAGATGGGCGGGATGAAGCTGGACCTGTCCGGCATCGCCAAGGGTCATGCCGTCGATCGGGTCTCGGACCGGCTGACCGTCCTGGGGGCCACGGCCCATCTGGTCGAGATCGGGGGCGAGCTGAAGGGGCGGGGGGTCAAGCCGGATGGCCAGCCCTGGTGGGTCGAGATCGAGCCGGCGCCCGACAGCGGCGTGCCGCGCACCCTGGCGGCCCTGATCGACCTGGCGGTGGCGACGTCAGGCGACTATCGCCGGGCCTTCACGGCGGGGGGGCGGCTGTATCCACACACGATCGACGGGGCCACGGGGCGGCCGGTCGACAACGGGGTGACCTCGGTCACCGTCCTGCACGACAGCGCCATGAAGGCCGACGCCTACGCCACCGCCCTGACGGTCATGGGCGCCGAGGCAGGGGCCGAATACGCCGCCATGCTGGGCCTGGCCGCCCAGATCGTCGAACGCACGCCCGACGGCCCGGTGGAGCGGATGACCACCGCCTTCGCCGCCCTGCTGGAAGACGACTCGGCGGAAACCTAGAGCTCGGTCCAGCGCCGGAGCAGGTTGTGATAGACGCCGGTCAGCTCGACCGCCGCCGGGCTGCCGGCGCCGGTTTCGACGGCCACCCGCTGGACCCCGATGTCGAGGCGGAACAGAAGCTCGCGATCCGCGTCGTCGCGCACCAGGCTCTGGATCCAGGTGAAGCAGGCCACCCGCGCGCCGTGCGTCACCGGGGTGACCCGGTGCAGGCTCTTGGACGGATACAGCACGGCGTCCCCGGCCGGCAGCTTGACCGTCTGGGGGCCATACAGGTCCTCGATGATCAGTTCGCCGCCGTCGTAGTCGTCCGGCTCGGACAGGAACAGGGTCATGGACAGGTCGCTGCGGATGCGCGCGCCCGATCCCTGGCGGATGGCGTTGTCGACGTGCAGGCCAAACTGGCCCCCGCCTTCGTAGCGGTTGAACAGGGGCGGGAAGATGGTGTGCGGCAGGGCCGACGAGACGAACATCGGATTGGCGTTCAGGGCCTGGGTCACCGCGGCGCCGACCTCGCGCGCCTCGGCCGAGTCGGTCGGCAGCTGAAGATTACGCTTGGCCAGGGCCGACTGGTGCCCCGAGGTGGCGTTGCCGTCGGTCCAGGGCCCGGCGTCCAGCCGCTGGCGCAGGGCCGCGACCTCTTCCTTGGAGAACACCTGCGGGATCTGCAGCAGCATGGGCGCGGTCCGAAAAAAGATGCGGCCCCGCCGGAAGGACGGGGCCGCCAGTCTAGAGCCTGATCGGTTTAGGCGGAACCGCGTCGCGGTTCCGGCTGAAGCGTGAATCAGGCTCTCGCTAAATGCTGGAGCCTGATTCACCGCAGCGATTCCATCTCAACGGATCAGGCTCTAGGCCGAGGATCGTGGCCTTTAGAAGCGGAGGTGCAGCGTCAGGATCGCCTGGCGGCCCGGCGCCACGTCGGCGTGGTGCACGCCGTTGGTGCGCATGATGTAGCGTTCGTCGCCGGCGTTCTGGACATTCAGGCGCAGGCTGGCGCGATCGGTCAGGTCATAGGCGCCGTACAGATCGACCCGGGTATAGGCCGGGGCGTAGATGCGGTTGCCGCCGCCGCCGGCGCCGCCCTGGTTGCCGCCGAAGCGGTCCGACACATGATACAGGCCGCCGCCCACCGTCAGCCGGGGCAGGACGCGATAGGTGGTGAAAAGGCTGAGGCTGTGCTTGGGCGTATTGGCCAGGGGGTCGCCGACATTGACGCTGTTGTAGGCGCCGCGGACCAGTTCGGAGTCCATGTAGGTATAGCCGCCGAACACTTGCCATTCCGGGGTGATGTTGCCCGAGACGCCGATTTCCAGCCCGCGAACCTCGACCTCCCCGGCCTGCTCATAGACCCCTGCGGACACCAGGATCTGGGCGTTCTTGCGGGTGGTCTGGAACAGGGCGGCGGTCAGGCCGAGGCGGTCGGCGAACAGGCTGGTCTTGGCGCCGATCTCGAAGCTCGCGGTGTCTTCCGGGTCCAGCAATTCCGTCGCCAGATTGCCCGAGCCCATGCCGCCGGAGTTGTTCTGGTCGCCGGCCGAGATGGTCGGCGGCGTCGAGGAGGTGGCGTATGAGGCGTAGAGGCTGGTGTTGGCCGTCGGCTTGTAAACCAGACCGATCTGGTAGTTGACGAAGTCCCACGACGACTTGGGCACGGCCGCTCCCGTCGATGCGACACCATCGACCGAATAGTCGTCATAGCGCAGACCCAGGTTCAGCAGCCAGCGCTCGCCGATGGCGATGGAGTCGAAGGCGTAGAGGGCGGTGGTGTGGGTGGTGTTCTCGGTCACCGCGCCGCGCACGATGGTCCCGGTCCAGGGGTCGCTGGAGATGGGCGCATAGACCGGGGTGCAGTCGAAGCCGGTCAGGGGCGCCGGGCAGGCCGTGCCGCCGGTGGTGGTGACGGTGTAGCCGGCGTTGCGGTTCTCTTCCTTCGACAGTTCAAGTCCGATGTCGAAATTGTGGGTCAGGCCGCCCAGCTGGAACGAACCGTAGAGGTCGGTGACATTGGCCAGGGTCTCGGCCGGGTTCCAGCGCGACTTCAGGCCCCGCTTCATCCACCATTCGCCGCCGATCAGCTGGGCGGCGCCGCCGTCGCCGGGATTGGTCACGACATAGTCGTTCAGGGTCTCGGCATAGCGGGTGACGTTGCGGATCGTCAGGCTGTCGGTGAGGCGATGCTCCAGCTTCAGGGTGACGCTGTCGACCTCGTTGGTCAGGAAGTCGCGGGCCGTCAGGCCGTAGAAGCTGTCGCGCGGCACATCCAGGACGCCCGAGGCGTCGGGTCGCGGCGCCGTCGCCCCGCCCAGCTTGGTGTAGAGCGGCAGGCCGTAGTCCGGCAGGGAATCCGAGCGCAGGTGATACAGGCTCAGGGTCGCGGTGGTGTCGGTCCCCAGGCCCGTGGCGATGGCGGCGGCGATGCCGTATTTCTCGAAGTCCGCGGCATCGCGGCCGGGCACGTCCCCGGCGGTCGACATCAGGTTCAGGCGCAGGGCCGTGGTCTCGCCGACGCGGTGGTTGGTGTCGAAAGTGGCGCGGTAGTAGCCGTCCGTGCCGACGCCGGCGCTCAGCTGGTTGAAGTCGGTCAGGCGCGGCGCCTTGCTGCCCAGATTGATCGAACCGCCGCCCGAGCCACGACCCGAATAGACCGAGTCCGGCCCCTTGATGACCTCGACCTGCTCCAGGTTGAAGACCTCGCGCGACTGGCCGCCGGTGTCGCGCACCCCGTCCACGAAGATGTTGTTGCCCGACGACTGACCGCGGATGAACGGCCGCTCGGCCAGGGGCTGGCCGCCTTCACCGGCGCCGAAGGTGATGCCCGGCGAGGTGCGTAGCAGGTCCTCCAGCGAGGTGGCGGCGGTCTGTTCGATGATCTGCTGGGGGATGATGGTGACCGAGCGCGGCGTGTCCTGCAGCGGGGCCACGAACTCGGCGCCGCTCGGCTGACGCTTGGTGGGCTCTCCGACCACGTTGATCGTGCCCAGATTGGTCGGGTCCTGAGGATCCTCGGGGGCGGCCGGGCCGTCGGCGGCCATGGCCTGTCCGGCGCACAGCAGGCCGGCGGCGCTGGAGGCCAGGATGAGGGAACGCAGGGTATGGGCCGGGGAGGCGGTCATGGGAGAGACTCAATTGATATTGCGATGCGGTCGCATTATCCCTCCCGCCGGCCCCGTTCAAGGCTAATTGAGAATTATTCTCACTCGCGAGCGACGGATTTCATCGGCACGGCCGTATCGGCCAGTCGCGCCGTGTCGATCGGGGTGCGGCGGCCGATGAACTGGCGACCCGCCATGAACTCGGCCGGGGCGTTCACGGCCTCGACGCAGACGATCCGGTCTCCCTTCAGGTGGAAGACGGCGAAGCCCGGCGCGGTCGGGTCGCCGCGCACCAGCTGACGGTCGGCCCCGGCGGGCAGGCCGGCGATCTGCAGCTTGAGGTCATACTGGTCCGACCAGAACCACGGAACCTCGGGCGCCGGAGCCGGGCGGCCGGTGAGGGCGGCGGCGGCCTGTTTGGCCTGTTCCAGGGCGTTGGGCACGCTCTCCAGGCGGAAGGCGCCGTCGTGCACCGGCACGGGCCGGTGGGTCATGTCGCCGATGGCCCAGATGGCCGGGTCGCTGGTGCGGGCCTGTTCGTCCACCGCCACCCCATTGTCGCAGGCCAGGCCCGCCGCCGCCGCCAGACTGTCGTTGGCCAAGGCGCCGACGCCCACCAGAACCGCATCCGCCGGAACCAGCCGTCCGTCCGCCAGCCGCACCCCCGCATCCTCGAACCCGGTCACCTCGGCGTCGGTCAGGATCTCGACCCCCTCGGCGCGATGCCGGGCGGTGAAGAAGGCCGACAGGGTCGCCGACGCCACCCGGGCCAGAACCCGGTCCATCCGTTCGATCACCACCGCCTGGGCGCCCAGGGCGCGGGCCGAGGCCGCCGCCTCCAGACCCACATAGCCGCCGCCGACCACCGCCAGCCGCCTGCCGGGGCCCAGGGCGGCCTTCAGCCGTTCGGCTTGGGCCAGGGTGCGCAACTCCAGCAGATCGAGCCGATCCGCCCCGGGGATCGGCAATCGGCGTGCGGTCGAGCCCAGGGCCAGGATCAGGGCGTCATAGGGCTCGACCGATCCATCGGCGAAGGCGACGGTCCGGGCCACCCGGTCGATGGCGGTCGCCGTCGCCCCGGTGCGCAGTTCGATCTTCTTCTCGGCATAGAAGCTCTCGGGGCGCAGCAGCAGGTCTTCCAGCTCGGCCTCGCCCTTCAGCCAGGCCTTGGACAGGGGCGGCCGCTGATAGGGGGGCGCCGGCTCCTCGCCCGCCAGCAGGATCGGCCCCTCATGCCCGTACTGCCGCAACAGGGCCGCCGCCGTTCCGCCCGCGTGCCCGGCCCCGATGATCACGATCCTGCTCATGCGTCGCAGATAGAGGGAAGGCGCCGGCTTCGCCATAGCCGCCGGAACGGACCCGCTCCGCGTCTGTTTCCATACGAGGGCGGCGTCACATGGTGTTTCATCCCATCCCGGCGATTGGCGCGCGGTGCGGGAACGGCCTAACACCAAGGGAAGCGTCGCCGTTGGGCGGGCGCGACAGGAAAGGAAGCGGATGGCGGCCCTGGTGATCTTCGGCGGCGGGGGCGACCTGGCGATGCGGATGCTGCTGCCGTCGCTGTATTTCCTCGAACATGACGGCCTGCTGCCCGACGACCTGAAGATCATCGGCGCGGCCCGGTCGGACGATAGCCGCGACGCCTATGTCGCCAAGGTGCGTCAGGCGGTTCAGGCGCGCGCCCAGGCCGACAACGCCTGGGACGAGGCGGCGTGGGAAAGGCTGGCGTCCCGGCTGGACTATCTGGCCCTGGACGCCACCGACGCGGACAGCCTGAAACCACTGAAGGACCGCGTCGGCGAGGCGGGGGCGACCAGCTTCCTGGCCGTCTCACCCTCGCTCTATGCCCGTATCGTCACGGCGATGAAGGCCGCCGGCCTGGCCGGGCCGAAGGATCGGCTGGTGCTGGAAAAACCGGTTGGCCGCGACCTGGACAGTTTCCGCGTCATCGACGACGCCGTGTCCCACGCCTTCGACGAGCGGCAGGTGTTCCGCATCGACCACTATCTGGGCAAGGAGACGGTCCAGAACCTGATCGCCCTGAGGTTCGGCAACACCATCTTCGAGCCGCTGTGGAACAACCTGACCATCGACCACGTCCAGATCACCGTGGGCGAGACGGTGGGCGTGGGCGACCGCTGGCCCTATTATGACGAGTACGGCGCCCTGCGCGACATGTTGCAGAACCACATGCTGCAACTGCTGTGCCTGGTGGCCATGGAGCCGCCCAGCGACCTGGACCCGGACTCGGTGCGCAACGAGAAGGTCAAGGTGCTGCGCTCCCTGCGCCCCGTCACCCATGAGGAGGTCGAGCGCGTCACCGTGCGCGGCCAGTATCAGGCGGGCGTGGTCGAGGGGCGCGAGGTGGACGCCTATGAAACCGAGCGCGGCCAGGCGTCGGACACCGAAACCTTCGTCGCCATCCGGGCCGACATCGACAACTGGCGCTGGGCCGGCGTGCCCTTCTTCATGCGCACCGGCAAGCGGCTGGCGGAGAAGCGCACCGAGATCGTGATCCAGTTCAAGCCGGTGCCCCATTCCATCTTCGACCGCGGAGACCGGGGGGATCTTCAGGACAACCGGCTGATCATCGAGCTGCAGCCCGAGGAGGACATCAGCCTGACGGTGATGAACAAGCGGCCGGGCCTGGACCAGCGGATGCAGCTTCAGCCCATCCGGATGAGCCTGTCGTGGGGAGTTGACGGCAAGACCGCCGCGCCGCCGCGTCGCCGGATCGCCTATGAGCGGCTGCTGCTGGACGCCATGGCCGGGGACTCCACCCTGTTCGTCCGCCGCGACGAGGCCGAGCAGGCCTGGAAATGGGTGGACGAGGTGGCCGAGGCCTGGGCCGGCGCCCATGTCCGGCCCCTGCCCTATGCGGCCGGGACCTGGGGCCCCGATGCGGCGGACCTGCTGCTGTCGCGCACCGGGCGGGCATGGAACGCCGATGACGCCTGAGGTCCAGAGCTTTGATCGCGGCGCCGACTGGGCCGCCGCCTGCGCCGAGCGTCTGACCGGCGCCCTGGCCGAGGCGGTGGCGGCGAACGGCCGCGCCACATTCGCCGGTTCGGGCGGATCGACGCCGGGGCCGATCTATCGCCGGATGGCGGAGGCGCCGCTGGACTGGTCACGCATCGTCGCCACCCTGATCGACGAACGCTATGTGCCCGAAAGCGACGACCGGTCGAACGCACGCCTGCTGAAACAGACCCTGCTGACGGGTCCGGCTTCGGCGGCGCGCTTCGTTCCGCTGTATCACCCGGCGGTGACCGTGGATCGGGCGGCCGCCCTAGCGACCGCGGCCCTGAGGCCGGAAGGGCGGCTGGACGCCGTGTTGCTGGGCATGGGGGAGGATGGGCACATCTGCTCGATCTTTCCCGGCAGCCCGACGCTGAAGACCCTGCTCAGCCCCGGACTGGACCCGGCGGTCCTCGGCGTCCCGGCGGGGCGCGAGGGGATGGCGCCGGCGCTGGAACGGCTGACAATCAACCTGCCCTATCTGATGCGGGCGGGGCGAGTGGTGCTGGCCCTGACCGGCGCCAGGAAGCGCGCCGTGTTCGAGGAGCAGGCGGCGGGCGATCCGGCCATGACCCCCATCGCCGCCCTGGTGGCCCATGAGGTTCCGCTGGAAATTCTATGGTCGGAGGGCGCGCCATGACCCTGCATCCCGTGGTCGCCGAGGTGACCAACCGCATCGTGGACCGCAGCGGCCCGGCGCGGGAAGACTATCTGCGCCGCATGGACGCCGCCCGTGACCGCGGCGTGGGCCGGGCCAAGCTGTCCTGCGCCAACTGGGCTCATGCCTTTGCCGGCCAGACTCCCTCGGACAAGCTGACCATGATGGGCGGCCAGGCGCCGAACGTCGGGGTGGTCACAGCCTATAACGACATGCTGTCGGCCCATCAGCCGTTCGAGCGGTTCCCAGAGATCATCCGCCAGGCGGCGCGCGAGGCGGGCGCCACGGCCCAGGTGGCGGGCGGCGCCCCGGCCATGTGCGACGGCGTCACGCAAGGCAGGCCAGGCATGGAGCTGAGCCTGTTCAGCCGCGACGTCATCGCCATGTCCACGGGTGTGGCGCTGAGCCACGACGCCTTCGACGCCGTCATGGCCCTGGGCGTCTGCGACAAGATCGTGCCGGGCCTGTTCATGGGGACGCTGGCCTTCGGACACCTGCCGGTCGTCTTCGCCCCGGCCGGGCCGATGCCGTCGGGCATTCCGAACGCCGAGAAGGCGCGGGTGCGGGCCCTCTACGCCCAGGGTCAGGTGGACCGACAGACCCTGCTGGCCAGCGAAGTCGGCAGCTATCATTCGCCCGGCACCTGCACCTTCTAC
This sequence comes from Brevundimonas sp., assembly GCF_019636155.1. Lineage (GTDB taxonomy): Bacteria > Pseudomonadota > Alphaproteobacteria > Caulobacterales > Caulobacteraceae > Brevundimonas. The sequence goes on from NZ_JAHBYB010000008.1 coordinate 22,910, forward strand.
GGCACGGCCAACTCCAACCAGATGATGATGGAGATCGGCGGCCTGCATATGCCCTCGACCGCCTTCGTCCATCCGGAGACGGGCCTGCGCGACGCCCTGACGGCGGCGGCGGCCAAGCGGGCGGTGGAACTGGCCAACAGCGGCGAGGGCCGGATGGCCCAGGTCGTGGGCGAGAAATCCATCGTCAACATGATCGTGGCCCTGCTGGCCACCGGCGGATCGACCAATCACGCCATCCATCTGGTGGCCATGGCGCGGGCGGCGGGGATCGTCATCGACTGGACCGACATGGACCGGCTGAGCGCCGTCACGCCCCTGCTGGCGCGGGTCTATCCGAACGGTTCGGCCGATGTGAACGCCTTCCAGGCGGCGGGCGGCACGGCCTTCGTGATCCGCGAACTGGCCCGGGCCGGGAACATCCACACCGACGTGACCACCATCATGGGCCGGGGGATCGAACCCTATTTTCAGGAGCCGAGGCTGGAGGACGGCGAACTGGTCTGGTGCGACGGCCTGGGCGAGAGCCTGGACCGGGACATCCTGCGTCCCGCCTCCGATCCGTTCCAGAAGGACGGGGGCCTGCGGCTGGTCCAGGGCGACCTGGGCCGGGCGGTCATCAAGGTCAGCGCGGTCAAGCCCGAGAACCGTATCGTCGAAGCCCCCGCCGCTGTGTTCGAAACCCAGGAGGCGGCGCTGGAGGCGTTCAAGGCCGGCGAACTGGACCGCGACGTGGTGGTGGTCCTGCGTTTCCAGGGGCCGCGCGCCAACGGCATGCCCGAACTGCACAGCCTGTCGCCCGCGCTCGGCGTCCTTCAGGACAAGGGGTTCAAGGTCGCCTTCGTCACCGACGGCCGCATGTCGGGGGCCAGCGGCAAGACCCCGGCCGCCATCCATGTCTCGCCCGAGGCCCTGGCCGGCGGTCCCCTGGCCCATATCCGCGACGGCGACATCATCCGACTGGATCCCGAGGCCGGCGTCCTGACCACGCTCGGCGCCGGGGACCTGGCCGCGCGGCCAGCCGCGCGCTGGGCGCCCGAACATGCCGAAGGCGCGGGCTGGGGCTATGGCCGCGAACTGTTCGCCGCCTTCCGCCAGGCCGTGGGCGCGGCCGAGGCGGGGGCCTCGGTCTGTTTCCTGCCGCCGGTGGGGGCGGCCGAGCACAAGGACGTTCCGCCAGATCCCAACATCGTCGACCGGGCGGTGGACGCATGAGCCGGGCGTCCGAACGCACGCTTCTGGTCGGCGACGTGGGCGGCACCAACGCCCGCTTCGCCCTGGCCCGCTGGACCGACGCCGGCCCGGTGCTGGAGCACCAGGAGAGTTTCCCGGCGTCCGAACATCCGACCTTCCTGGGTGGGGTGAAGGCCTTCATCGACGGCTGTGCGGACAAGCCGACCGGCGGGGTCATCGCCGTGGCCGGGCCGGTGACGGACGGGGCCATCGACCTGACCAATTCGCCCTGGCGGGTGTCGGAGGACGAGCTTCGGACCCTGGGGCTGGGCCCGGTCCGGCTGATCAACGACTTCGAGGCCCAGGCCTGGGGCGCGCCGGTTGTGCCGGCCGAAGGCCTGGAGCGACTGGGCGGGCCCGAGGTGGGCGATCCACATGCCGCCATCGCCGTCCTGGGCCCCGGCACGGGCTTCGGCGTCTCGGCCCTGGCGCGCGACCGCGAGGGGCGGGAGATCGCCCTGCCGTCCGAGGGCGGTCACGCCTGTTTCGCCCCCAATGACGCGGTCGAGGACGAGGTGCTGCGCATCCTGCGCCGCCGTTATGACCGGGTGTCGATCGAGCGGCTGATCTGCGGGCCGGGCCTGCTGAACCTGCACCGCGCCCTGGCCGAGATCGACGGGCGCGAGAGCCGGATCGACGAGCCCGCCGAGATCACCCGGCAGGCGATGGCCGAGCCGAACAGCCCCTGCGGCGCCAGCCTGGCCCGGTTCTGCGCCATCCTGGGGTCTGTCGCCGGGGACATCGCCCTGACCATGGGCGCGCGCGGCGGGGTCTATGTGGCCGGGGGAATCGCGCCGCGCATCCTGCCCTTCCTGAAGGCCAGCCCCTTCCGCGAGCGGTTCGAGAGAAAGGGCCGGTTCCAGCCCTATCTGGAGGCCATCCCCACCTGGGTGGTGACCCACAAGCAGGCGGCCCTGCTAGGCGCGGCCCGGGTGGCCTGGGCGCAGGAAAAGATCACGGCGGCGTGAACCCGCGCCGGGCGCAGGCGTTACCGGGGCTCCCCTCGTTCTGGAAGGAAGAGTCCATGAAGAAGATCGCCATCGCCGCCATCGCCGCCTTCTCGGTCGCCGGTCTGGCCGCCTGCGGTGAAAGCGCCGCCGACAAGGCCGCCGAACAGCAGGCCGACGCCCTGGAGGCCCAGGCCGCCCAGGCCCCGACCGAGACCCAGGAACGCGCCCTGAACGCCGAGGCCGACCGCATCGAGCAGCAGGCCGGCAACGCCGACGGCGGCATGACCACCGCCAATACGCCCAACACCTCGCCCAGCATGACCGAGGCCGAAAAGAAGGCGGCGCAATAAGCCCTCTTACGGCGCCCGCTTCCGGACCCCGTCGCCACGCGCGGCGGGGTCTTTTTGCGTCAGGGGGTCAGTCGATGCACAGGGTCGCCTGGGCGCGGCCGTTCTCGATGGTGGTGAAACAGCCGAACCGCACATTCTCGACCTGGCAGCGGCCCTGGACCTGCTGGCCCTCGCGCGGGGCGGCGTCGCCCTCGACACGGCAGTCGCCCTGGCACTGGGCGCCGTCGGTGCAGGGTTTTCCAGCGTCGGCGTAACGCAGGACGCAGCGCACGCTCTGCATCCGCCCGACCGGCCGCATCTGGCCGCCCCGCGTCGCGCATTCGTCGGCGGTCAGGGTCTGGGTCGCGCCCGCAGACTCTTCGGCGACCGGCGCACAGGCCGCGACACCCAGCAGCAGGGCCAGGCCCCACGCGCGCATCATGGCTTGACCCGCCCCTTGTCGAAGCCGGTCCAGGCGTCGTCGTAGTCCAACTGCATCGTCGGCGTGCCTTCGGCCCAGGCGGTGGTGCGAATGGGCATGCGGGTCTCGAACATGAAGGCCAGGGTGCGGTCGATCTTGATCGGCTTCAGCTCCGCCTTGACGGCGTTGTCATAGGTGGTCTGGTCCGGACCGTGACCGCTCATGCGGTTGTGCAGACTGGCGCCGCCGGGGGCGAAGCCGCCCCCTTCCTTGGCGTCGTATTCGCCGAACACCAGGCCCATGAACTCGCTCATGACGTTGCGGTGGAACCACGGCGGGCGGAACGTATTTTCGGCCACCATCCAACGCGGCGGGAAGATGACGAAATCGATATTGGCCGTGCCTGGCGTCTCGGACGGACTGGTCAGGACGGTGAAGATCGACGGGTCCGGGTGATCGAAACTGACCGTGCCAATGGTGTTGAACCGGGCGGTGTCATAGCGGTAGGGAACCAGGTTGCCGTGCCAGGCCACGACGTCCAGCGGGCTGTGGTTGAAGGTGGTGGCCCACAGTTTTCCGCCGTATTTCTGAATGCATTCGGTGGGGCGATCCACGTCTTCGAAGGCGGCGACGGGCGTCTCGAAATCGCGCGGATTGGCCAGGCCATTCGAGCCGATCGGCCCCAGATCCGGCAGGCGGAAGGGCGCGCCGTAGTTTTCGCACACATAGCCGCGGATCGGTCCGTCCAGCTCGACCCGGAAGCGGACGCCGCGCGGAATGACGACGATGTGGCCCGGCGCCGCCTCGATCAGGCCGAACTCGGTGACGAAGCGATGCGCCCCCTGCTGCGGCACGATCAGCAGTTCGCCATCGGCGCAATAGAAGACCCGGTCGGTCATCGACCGGTCGGCCGCGTACATGTGAATGCCTGCGCCGGCGCCGCCGTCCGGCTCGCCGTTGCCGCCATAGGTGACCAACCCCTCGACCCAGTCGGTCGGCTCGCCCGGCAGGGGCAGGGGATCCCAGCGCATGCGGTTGGGGTTGGGCGGCGTCTCGTCGAACGGGCCGGAGCGGACCCCGCCCTGGTCGAACGGCCGATAGGGACCGTGCTGGGCCGAGGGGCGCAGGCGATAGAGCCAGCTGCGCCGGTTCTCACTGCGCGGGGCGGTGAAGGCCGTGCCCGACAGCTGTTCGGCATAGAGGCCCAGGGGCGTCTTCTGGGGCGAGTTGCGGCCCTCGGGCAGGGCGCCGGGGGCGGCCTCGCTGGCGAAATGGTTGGCGAAGCCGGTCATGTAGCGGGCGGCGTTGGCGCGCGTGGTCATCTGCGTTTCTCCCGTGGCCGAACATTTAGCGACCCGCCCGCCTTGCGTCACCTGCGCGCCCGACCGCCTTGGCCTGGATCAATCCGGGGCGGGAAAGATCGCGCCCGGACGATAAAAAAGCGCCCGGCTTTGGGCCGGGCGCTCAGTCTCTTCTCTCTCGCCGCCGGGAGGGGGATGAATCCGTAGCGGTCGGACGGCCGCCGCCGTCCTGTGTTCAAAGTGTCACGTCGCCGGAAAAACGTCAATGGTCCGGGTGAACGGATTTCCTCTGTGCCTGGCAAGGCACGGCCGGGTCAGCGGTCGCGGCCGGGGCGCCGCGTCGGATCCCGCAGCTGGAACAGGGAGGCCGACAGGCCCGAAGCCGGCCGCAGGGAGGTCAGCTGGGTCCGGGTACGGCCGCCCTGGGCGTCGGTGATGGTCCATTCCTGCAGCCGCATCGGATCGCCGGCGAAGGCCAGGATGACCGACCCCTCGTTGGGCCGACGCGCGTCGCGGGCGGTGATGGCGAAGGCGCCGGACTGCATCCGGGTGACGCGGTCGATCCGCACCCCCTGGTCCAGCCGCACGGTGCGCGCCAGGAAGGTCGACAGGGGGGTCTGGCCCAAAGGCACCTGGCGGAAGACGTTCAGCCGGGGGTCGTAGCGATTGACGTTCGACCCGTCCGACACCACCAGCAACCCCGCCGGGTCGGTGTATTCGAACCGCATCTTGCCGGGGCGCTGCAGCCAGAACCGGCCCCGCCGCGTCTGGCCGCCCGGGCCGGTTTCGATGAAGTCGCCCTGGGCCGAGGTCAGGCCCTGAAGATAGGTCTGGGCGCGCTGAAGCACGGCCTGGTCCTCGGCGGACAGGCCGGACTGGGCGGCTCCAATGGTCGGGATCGACCACAGGGCGGCGAGGGCGGGCAGGCCCAGGGCCAGGTCGCGGCGGGACAGGGTCATGCGGGGTCTCCTGTTCAAAGGTTCCGGCCGTCTTATGCCGGTGCGGCGCGGCGAGGTCATGACGCCAGCCTGACCATATTCCGGCGGCCCGATGAAGCGCCGTTCATCGCCGGAGGTTCCCGCCCTCAAGCAGCGAGCGCCCGCGGCGCGAGCGATAGGGCCTCAAACCTGCCCTCAAGCAGCGAGCCGCCGCGCGGTGAGCGTTAGGGTGTCAAACAACCGGCGGAGGACCAGCCAGGACTTCGCGCTTGCCGGAATGGTTGGCGGGGGTGACCACGCCTTCCTTCTCCATCCGCTCGATCAGGCTGGCGGCGCGGTTGTAGCCGATCTGGAGGCGGCGCTGGACATAGGAGGTGGAGGCCTTGCGGTCGCGCGTCACCACGGCCACGGCGCGGTCGTAGAGGTCATCGCCGGACCCCCCGCCTTCGCCGCCGAAGTCGTCGCCGCCTTCGTCTTCGTCGCCGCCGTCGGTGATGGCGTCCAGATAGTCGGGCGAGCCTTGCGCCCGCAGATGGGCGCAGACCTGTTCGACCTCCTGGTCGGTCACGAACGGGCCGTGCAGGCGGGTGATGCGGCCGCCGCCGGCCATGTAGAGCATGTCGCCCTGGCCCAGCAGCTGTTCGCCGCCCTGTTCGCCCAGGATGGTGCGGCTGTCGATCTTGGAGGTGACCTGGAAGGAAATCCGAGTCGGGAAATTGGCCTTGATGGTGCCGGTGATGACGTCCACCGACGGCCGCTGGGTGGCCATGATCAGGTGGATGCCGGCGGCCCGCGCCATCTGGGCCAGACGCTGGACCGCGCCCTCGACGTCCTTGCCGGCGACCAGCATCAGGTCGGCCATCTCGTCCATCACCACGACCAGATAGGGCATGGGTTCGGGGCGGATCTTCTCGGATTCATAGATCGGCCGCCCGGCGTCGTCGAAGCCGGTCTGGACCGTGCGCTCGAAATGCTCGCCCTTGGCCTGGGCTTCGCGCGCCCGCTCATTGTAGCTGGCGATGTTGCGCACCCCCAGCTTGGACATGCGGCGATAGCGATCCTCCATCTCGCGCACCGTCCATTTCAGGGCCACGACGGCCTTCTTGGGATCGGTGACGACGGGGCTGAGCAGGTGCGGAATACCGTCATAGACCGACAGCTCCAGCATCTTGGGGTCGATCATGATGAAGCGGCACTGTTCGGGCGTCAGCTTGTACAGGATCGACAGGATCATGGCGTTGACCCCCACCGACTTGCCCGAGCCGGTGGTGCCCGCGATCAGCAAGTGCGGCATGCGCGCCAGGTCGGCCACATAGGGTTCGCCTCCGATGGTCTCGCCCAGGGCCAGGGGCAGGAGGTGCGCCGGCTTGTCGTATTCCCCGGACGCCAGCAGGTCGCGCAGATAGACGGTCTCGCGCTTCACGTTCGGCAGTTCAATGCCGATGGCGTTGCGGCCCTGGACCACGCTGATGCGACAGGCGCGGGCCGACATCGACCGGGCGATGTCGTCGGCCAGGGCCACGACGCGGCCGTGCTTCACCCCTGGCGCGGGGACCAGTTCGTACAGGGTCACCACCGGGCCGGGGCGGATCTGGTCGATCACGCCGCGCACGCCGAATTCCTGCAGCACGCCTTCCAGCATCTTGGCGTTCTGTTTCAGGGCGTCCTCGTCCACCGAGGCGGCGCGGGTCTGGGGCTTGGCGAGGATGCCCAGGGACGGCAGGTCGAAGCCGCCCTCTGAACCGCCGAAGTCGAAGGCGGACTGGCGGTCGTCGATCTTGCGCGGTTTGGGCGCCTTGGCGGCGGCCACCTTGGGCTCGATCTCGGCCGGGCCGCGACGGGGCGCGGTCGGGGCGGGGGCGGCCTCCCAGGGCGGGGGCGCGTCGTCATCGTCCTCAAGATCGGCGACCGGAGCCGGGCGGGGCGCGGCCGGCTTGCGGCGAGGGCGGGGCGGGGCGGCCTCGGCGGCGGTTGCGCGCAGCGACCGGCTCCAGCTCAGGCCCCGGCCCAGGTCCGCGCCCCTCAGGCCGACGGCGTAGCCCAGGCTCCACAGGCCGGCGAGGGCGAAGATCGCGCCGACGAAGGGCCGCGCCCCCTCGAGACCCATGGCCTGGAGACCGCCGGCGGTCAGACCGATCACGGCGTCGCCCCAAAGTCCGCCCAGGCCCGAGGCCAGGGGCCAGGCCGCCGGCGCGGGCAGGGCCGACAGGCCGCCGGCCAGCAACAGCACCCCGGCCACGGCGCCCAGGGTCGTCAGGGGGGTGATCCTCAGCCGCTGCTGCAGGGTGTCGCCCAGCGCCCCGGCCAGGCCGAAGGCGCCGGCCGTCAGGGCTGCCAGCCAGGCGCTGAGCCCCAGCGACTGCATCGCCAGGTCGGCGAAGACCGCCCCGCCGCCGCCCAGCCAGTTGGTTGGCCCTTGGGCTGAGGCGGCGTTCCAGCTGGGATCGGCCGGGTTCCACGACGCCATGGCGACCAGCAGCAGCCCGGCCAGCAACAGCTGGACCATGCCGCGAAATCGCACGGCGAAGGGCGCGTCCCAGATCAGGCGGGCGCTGGACCAGGCCTGGCGGCCGAGCACGAGGGCGGCGGACATGGAGGCGGGCGGCTCCGAAACGGACAGGGTTCGACCCATCCTGCGCCGCACAGGGTTAAGGGGTTGTTCACCACGGAAGGGGGGAGGGCTTAGGTTTTAGGGAGTAGGGACGGGTGAGCCATTCATCTTCTAAGCCCTAAGCCCTACCTCCTCTTCGAACCCGCGACCTCTCGACGCTTTACCTCGGCGGCGGACAGCGCGAAGAGAGGCCATGACCGACCGCTACGACATCGTCATCGCCGGCGCCGGGCTGGCAGGCGCCGCCTTCGCCCTGGCCGCGGCCCAGGGGGGGCTGAAGGTCGCCCTGGTCGATCCCCAGCCGTTCGAGGCCCAGATGACGCCGACCTTCGACGGGCGATCGACGGCCATCGCCTATTCGACCTTCCGCATGCTGGACGCCCTGGGGGTCGGCGAAGGCCTGCGGCCCCATGCCTGCCGCATGGATCACATCCTGGTCACCGACGGCCGTCGCCCCGGCGCGGCCAGCCGCCGCCCCTCGGCCGCCTTCCTGCGCTTCGACGCCGACGAGATCGCCGACCGCACGGACGGCGAGCCCCTGGGCTATATGGTCGAGAACCGGCGCATCCGCGCCACCCTGGCCGAGGCGGTGACGCGCGCTGGGCTGACGGTCCTGGCGCCCGCCTCGGTCGCGGATGTCCAGGCCGACGCGGGCGGGGTCACGGTGGCATTGGCCGCTGGGGCGCGCCTGCGCGCCGCCCTTGCGATCGGGGCGGAAGGGCGCGGCTCGCGGGTGCGGGCCGCGGCGGGAATCCAGACCCTGGGCTGGGGCTATGGCCAGTCGGGTGTGGTGGCCACGGTCGGCCTGGGTCGCGACCACGGCAATGTGGCCCACGAGTATTTCCTGCCCGACGGCCCCTTCGCCATCCTGCCGCTGACCGAGCAACGCGCCAGCCTGGTCTGGACCGAATCCACCCGCCGGGCCGAGGCGCTGAAGACCGCGTCGGACGCCGCCTTCCATGCCCATCTGATGCGTCGCTTCGGGGCGTTCCTGGACGGGGTGCAGGTCCAGGGGCCACGCTTTGTCTATCCCCTGTCTCTCAGCCTGGCCGAACGGCTGACCGCGCCGCGCGTGGCCCTGATCGGCGACGCCGCCCACGCCGTGCATCCGGTGGCGGGCCAGGGGCTGAACATGGGGCTGAAGGACGCCGCCGCCCTGGCCGAGGTCCTGATCGAGGCGGCCCGAAACGGCGAGGACATCGGGGCCGAGACGGTGCTGGATCGCTACGCCCGCTGGCGGCGGTTCGACAACACCGCCCTGGCGGCCGGGTTCGATGGTTTCGTGCGGCTGTTCTCGAACGACCTGCCGCCGGTGCGGCTGGCGCGCGACCTGGGCATGGCGGCGGTCAACCGCATCGGCCCCCTGCGCCGCGCCTTCATGCAGGAGGCGGGCGGCGGCCTGGGCGACCTGCCGCGCCTGCTGCGGGGCCAGGCGGTCTGAGAGTCCAGTCTCCCGGCCTCAGTGGCGGAAGACGCGCACCCCGGTGAAGGCCATGGCCACCCCCTGTTCGTCGGCGGCGGCGATGACCTCTTCGTCGCGGATCGATCCGCCCGGCTGGATCACCGCCGTGGCGCCAGCCGCGACCGCCTCCAGCAGGCCGTCGGCGAAGGGGAAGAAGGCCTCGGACGCGCAGGCCGACCCCTGGGCCAGGGAATGGGCCAGACCCTTGGCCTCGCCGGCTTCGCGCGCTCGGATGGCGGCGATGCGGGCCGAGTCGCGGCGGTTCATCTGGCCGGCGCCGATGCCCGCCGTCTGGCCGTCCTTGGCGTAGACGATGGCGTTGGACTTGACGTGCTTGGCCACGGTGAAGGCGAACAGCATGTCCTGGATCTCGGTCGGGGTCGGCTGGCGGCGGGTGACGATCTTCAGGTCCGCCGCCGTGATCCGGGCCGTGTCGCGCGACTGGACCAGGAAGCCGCCGGCGACCGAGCGGAAGACCTGACCGGCCGCCAGCGGATCGGGCAGGCCGTCGGTCAGCAGAAGGCGCAGGTTCTTCTTGGCCGCGAAAACCGCCTGGGCGGCCGCATCGGCGCCGGGGGCGATGACCACCTCGGTGAAGATGTCGGTTATGGCGCGGGCGTCGGCCTCGGTCAGGGGCCGGTTGACGGCCACCACCCCGCCGAAGGCCGAGACGGCGTCGCATTCCAGGGCGCGGGCGTAGGCTTCCGACAGGTCGTTCCCCACCGCCACGCCGCAGGGGTTGGCGTGTTTGACGATCACGCAGGCCGGCGCCTCGAACTCGGCGACCAGTTCATAGGCCGCGTCGGCGTCGGCGATATTGTTGTAACCCAGTTCCTTGCCCTGAGCCTGGCGGGCGTTGGCGACGCCGGGACGGGGTTCGGTCGTGCGATAGAAGGCGCCCGACTGATGCGGGTTCTCGCCGTAGCGCAGGGTCTGGGCCAGGGCGCCCGCGATCGACTTGCGGGCCGGGGCGGCGTCTTCGACCTGACCGGCGAACCAGCCGGACACGGCAGCGTCATAGGCGGCGGTGCGGGCGAAGGCGGCGGCCGCCAGTCGCTTGCGCTGCTCCAGCGTCGTGCCGCCATTCGATGCGGCCTGGGCCACCTCTTCGGCCGAGGCGCGGTCGACGCAGACGGCGACATAGCCGTGGTTCTTGGCGCCCGAGCGGATCATGGCCGGGCCGCCGATGTCGATATTCTCGACCGCCGCCTCGAACCCGCCGCCGGCGGCGACGGTGGCCTCGAACGGATAGAGGTCGATCCAGACGATATCGATCGGGCCGATGCCGTGGTCGTCCATGGCCCGGGCGTGGGCCGGGGCGTCGCGCACGCCCAGAAGGCCGCCGTGCACCACCGGGTGCAGGGTCTTGACCCGGCCATCCATCATTTCCGGAAAACCGGTCAGGTCGGCGACGTCCTTCACCGGCAGGCCCAGGGCCGCGATGGCCGCCCGCGTGCCGCCGGTGGAGACCAGTTCGACCCCGGCGGCATCCAGGGTGCGGGCGATCTCCTCCAGCCCGGCCTTGTCGGACAGGGAGATCAGGGCGCGGCGCGGCGCCACGCGGTCGGGCGCGGGCGGAAAATCGGGAGCGGCGGGCATGGGAGATGTCCGTTCGGCGGGATGGGGAGGGATGGCGCGCCCTCTAGCACCGCCTGCCCGGCTGGTCACCAAATCCGTGATCTCTGCGGCTCAGCTTGCAGCCGCCACCGTCCGATGCAACCCTGAAGGGCGAGGGGAAATGTCCATGAGAAACAGATTTCTGGCCGTCCTGTCGGGCCTGATGGTCCTCATCCTGGCCCAGCCCGCGGCGGCCCAGGCGACGATTGGCAGCAATGCGACCGGCGACGTCGCGGCCCTGAACGATTCTCATCCCATGCCGGGCGAGGTCATCACCCCGCCGGGCTGGCAGGGGCCGCTGACCGAATATTCGCTGTGGATCCGGCGCGGATCGGCCACCCTGACGGTCCGGCCGGTGATCTATGAATGGGACAATCTGGGGCCGGTCGGTCCGCCCATCTGGACCGGGGCGCCGACGGTGGTGCCGGACACCACCTTTACCGAGATCGTGGCCCAGCCCCATGTCTATCTGGACGCCACCAAGACCTATTGGCTGGCCGTGGCCCAGGTGACGCCCGGCGAGTTCGGCGAACTGGAGGCGGCGATCGTCAACAATGACCCCGGCGGCTACTACGCCTATCGGGACGAGACCATCTCCGGCTGGGGTCGGTCGCTGGGCGGCGAATTGCATTTCAGCGCGACCTTCGCCGCGCCGCCGGGCGTACCGAGCCTCGGTGAGTGGGGGATGATCCTGTTTGCTCTGATCTTGGCGGGCGGGGCGGCGATGCGCCTGTGGCGGCGAACGGCCTAGGTGATATCGACATTCAGGATTCTCAGACGCTGAGATGTCTGATTCATAGGGCTCCGTTCGATGGACGGAGCCCTTTTGATGTCAGCCAAGCGCTACGAGTTGAGCCAGGTTCAGTGGGAGCGGATCGCGGACCTGCTGCCGGGCAAGGCGGGCGATCCTGGGCGGACTGCCGCCGACAACCGGCTGTTCGTCAACGGGGTGCTGTGGGTGCTGCGCTCGGGGGCGCACTGGTGCGATCTGCCCGAGCGCTATGGACGCTGGAAGACGCTGCACAAGCGCTTCAGCCGATGGTCGAAGGCCGGGGTGTGGGATCGGGTGTTCGCCGACCTGATCAAGGACCGTGACAATCAGTACCTGATGATCGACAGCACCTTGGTCCGAGCCCACCAGCAGGCGGCGACCGGAAAAGGGGGGCCTCGGATCAGGCTCTGGGGCGCTCCCGAGGCGGACTGACCACCAAGATCCACATGGCCGCCGACACCCTCGGCCGGCCGATCCGGTTCATCCTAACCGCCGGCCAAAGCGGCGACGCCCTGGCCGCGCCAGCCCTGCTGGAAGGCTTTCGCCCCCGCGCCGTGCTGGCCGACAAGGCCTACGATTCCAACGCCCTGCGCCAACTCATCGCCGACGCCGGCGCGCAAGCCGTCATCCCCTCCAACCGCACTCGCAAGGTGCTGATCGCCCACGACATTGAAGCCTATCGCGCTCGTAACCGCATCGAGCGTTGCTTCTCAAAGCTCAAGCACTTCCGACGCTTCGCCACCCGCTACGATCGCAGAGCCATTCACTTCCTAGGCTTCGTTCACCTCGCCGCCGCCATGATCTGGATGCGATGAATGTCGATTCCACCTAGGCCGGATCGCCGGGCGCGCCGGCGGGGCTCAGCTTCCAGCGGATCTTGGTCTCGGCGTCGGTGCGGGCCGAGCCGCGCACCACGATCTGAAGCGAGCGGCGGGTCAGGCCTTCTTCGACATGGACGCTGGGCTCGATGGCCACGTCCGGGCCGTCGGTGCGGAACCACCAGCCACGGCCCGAGGCGCCGCGCAGCAGGATCGACCGCCGGTCCCGCGCCAGGGAGGCCGAGACGCCGGGCTCCAGCTGGAACCGGATCGCATAGGGGGCGGCGATGGCGCGCACCACCTCCTTCTGGCCGGGGGCCGGATATAGCCTTTCCTCGGCGCGCAGTTCGTCCAGCCTCTGATCCATATAGAGCCGCCGCTGGTGCAGCAGGCCGTGCTGGGTGACCCAGCCGTCATGCTCGATCTCCAGCCACAGGGCGCCTTCGCCCTCGCGCCGCTCGACCTCGACATGCAGGGGACGGCCGGCCAGGCGCGGGCCCAGGACCTCACTCTTCCACCCGCCCAGAGGCTCGGCGGTCGAACGCTCGCCCAGGGTCAAGGTTGAATGGCCGGGCGTCAGCCTCAGTCCCTGACGGTCGGCTGCGCGCGGGGTCCAGCCGGACCCGGTGATCAGCCGGTCGCGACCACAGGCGATCTCAAACGCAGCCGGCTGGGCGCAGGCGTTGACGGACCAGACACCGCGCGCGGGCGGGGCCGCGTCGGCGATCACCGTCATCAGCGGGCTGCGCAGCCGCACGAAGCCGCCCACCCCGTCCAGCCCCGGTCCGACGGCCGGGTCGAAAGCCTCCGGTTCCGGCTCCGCATGGGCCAGGGCCGCCGCAACGCGGCCGGGCGTGGACGGTCCGCCGCCCTGGAAGGTCGCCAGCCGCCCATCCGGCAGAGACAGGATGCGCAGGCCCCGCGTCAGCCGATCCATGGCCTGGGCAACGGCGGGCGGGGTCGGTTCCGACAGCTGGGCCAGGGCGTCTTCCAGCGTCAGAAGGTCCAGCAGCAGCTCCAGCCCCGCCTCGGGCGAATGGGAGGCGTGCAGACCGTCCGGCCCCACGGTCGTCTCCAGGGCCCGGCCAAGCCGCGTCAGGGCCCGGCGGCGCAGGCCCGTTCCCGCCGATCCGGCCAGGACGCATCCGGCCACGGCCGCGGCGGTCAGCCGTTCGGCCCGTCCGGCGGCCCCGCCGGGCGGCCGCAGCAGCTGGCGCGCCTGGCGCCCCAGGAGGTCGGCCAGGCGAAGGCGTTCGGCATCGGTCGCCGCCTGGCCCATGCGGCGCGCGGCGCAGGCCAGGTTCATCACCCGCCGTCCCAGGATCTCGGGACCCCAGGCGAAGGGAGACCAGCGGGCGAAGGCCTGGCCCCAGGCCAGGGTCAGGCGCAGGCCCTCGCGCGATCCGCGCTCGCCCTGGAGCATCAGGCTCGGCAGCCAGGCGAAGGCGTGCAGCTCGACGGCGAAGGCGCGGCTGGGGCTGGGCCGGTTCCAGGGGTCGGCGTCCGCCTCGATGTCCTGGCTCAGCCCGGCCAGGGTGAACCGGTTCGACAGGATCAGCTTGCCCGTGGCCGGGTCCGCGGGGCGATAGTCGCGCGGCGTGGCGGCGAAGGCGGCGGCCGCTGGTCCCTTCAGAGTCAGGGCGTAGCCGGGCAGTCCGTAAAGCTCGATCCACAGCTGTCGCGCCAGGGCGCCCGCGGCCAGGGCGGGCCACAGGCCGGGCCCTGTCGTCGCTCCCGCCGCCCGCACCGGGGTGCGGACCGGGGCGCCGTGCAGGCCGGGAATCTGGTCCGGTCCGACCGAGGGTTCGTCGCGCGCGAAGGGGCCGAAGGGGCTCATGCCGGCCGCTTCAACCCGGCGATGTTGGCGATGTAGGCGTCGGGCCCGCCCCGGAAGACGGCCGTCCCCGCGACCAGGGCGTCGGCCCCGGCGGCGACGCAGGCGGCGGCGTTGTCGGCCGTCACCCCGCCGTCGACCTGCAGATGCGCCGACGATCCGGCGCGATCCAGGATGGCGCGGGCCCGGCCGATCTTGTCCAGGGCCGAAGGAATGAATTTCTGCCCACCGAACCCCGGATTGACCGACATGATCAGCACCAGGTCCACCAGGTCGACGACCTCCTCCAGGATCGACAGGGGGGTGGCCGGGTTGAACACCACCCCCGCCTTGGCCCCCAGGTCGCGGATGGCGCCCAGGGTCCGGTGCAGGTGCGGCCCGCTCTCGGGATGGACCGTCAGGATGTCGGCCCCGGCGTCGCGATAGGCCTTCAGCCAGGGATCGACCGGGGCGACCATCAGGTGCACGTCGAAGGGCAGGGTCGTGTGGGGGCGGATGGCCTTCACGATGTCCGGCCCCAGGGTCAGGTTGGGCACGAAATGGCCGTCCATGACATCGACATGGATCCAGTCGGCGCCCGCCGCCTCCAGCGCCCGCACCTCCTCGCCCAGGCGGGCGAAGTCGCTGGCGAGGATCGAAGGGCAGATCAGGGGCGCGGCCATTCGCCGGGGATAAGGCGGGTCGCGGCATGGGGCAAGCGTCGGCGCGGCCTGGGCGGCCCTTATCGACCGCGACGCCGGGTCACGCCCCCGGCAGTTGCAGCAGATGCTTGGCGATGATGTTCAGTTGGATCTCGCTGGTCCCGCCCTCGATGGAGTTGGCCTTGGTGCGCAGCCAGTCGCGGGCCATGGCGCCGTCGCGCGACCGCTCGCCTTCCCATTCCAGCGCCTCATGGCCGCCCGCCGCCATCAGCAGTTCGTGGCGGCGCTTGTTCAGCTCGGACCCATAGTATTTCAGCATGGAGGCGATGGCCGGATGGGCCTGTTTGGCCTTCACCTGATCGCCCACCCGCTCCATGGCCAGGCGGAAGGCGGCGGCGTCCACCTCCAGTTCGGCGATGCGGGCGCGCAGCATGGGGTCGTCCAGGCGGCCCGCCTCGTCCAGGCCGATATGGTCGGCCGCGACCTGGCCCACGGGCCGACCGGCGGCGACCTCGCCCATGGCGCCGATCATGGTGCGTTCGTGGGCCAGCAGGTGCTTGGCCACGTCCCAGCCGCGGTTCAGCGTGCCGACCAGGTTTTCCTTCTCGACCCGCACATCGTCGAAGAAGGTCTCGCAGAAGGGCGACTTGCCACTGATTAGCGTAATGGGGCGGGTGGTCACCCCCGGCGTGGCCATGTCGAACAGGACGAAGGAAATGCCCAGATGTTTGGGCGCCTGGGGGTCGGTGCGGACCAGGCAGAAGATCCAGTCGGCCTTGTCGGCGTAGCTGGTCCAGATCTTCTGGCCATTGACGATCCAGTGGTCGCCGCGATCTTCGGCGCGGGTCTGGATCGAGGCCAGGTCCGAGCCCGCGCCGGGTTCGGAATAGCCCTGACACCAGCGGATTTCGCCACGCACGATTTCGGGCAGGAACCGCTGCTTCTGTTCTTCCGTCCCGAACTGCAGCAGGGCCGGGCCCAGCATCCAGACGCCGAAACTGTTCAGGGCCGGCTGGGCCTGGATGCGGCGCAGTTCGGACGTCAGCACCTTGGCCTGTTCGCGGCTCAGGCCCCCGCCGCCGTATTCGGTCGGCCATTCCGGCGCCGTCCAGCCGCGCGCCGCCATGCGGTCCAGCCACAGCTTGTGCGCGGGCGTCTTGAAGACGGCGTTGCGCCCGCCCCAGATGGCCGCGCCCTCGTCCGCCGGCCCGCGGCATTCTAGGGGACAGTTGGCCTCCAGCCAGGCGCGGGTCTCTGTGCGGAAGTCGTCCAGTTCGCTCATGCGGCGGACCCTAGCAGGGATTCCGGCTGACGCAGCATCAGAGGCGAACGCTCAGCGGCTGGGCGTGAAGGGCGAGAAGGTGATGACGGTGAAGGTGTCGCGGATGTGCGGCCGGGTCTGGACTTGACGGGTCACGAAGGTCCCGATGTCCATGTCCTTGGGCAGGCTGAATTTGGCCAGGAGGTCATACTGGCCCGAGGTCGAATAGCATTCCGAGACGTATTCGACATTGTCGACAATGTCGGCCGCCACGTCGTTGGCGCAGCCCAGCTCGCATTTGATGAAGACGAAGATGGCGGTCATCATGGCGGGGTCTCCGGCGCGGCGTCGGGGCCTCTAGTAGCGGATGGATGCGTGGCGGGTAAGGTCGATCTGGAGGCCCAGTACAACAACCGCGCCCGCGTGCCCGACCATCCGGCGGTGATGGCGATGTGGCGAGAACAAGCCGAGGCGGCGCGGGCGGCCCATCCGTCGGTCCGCATCGCCTATGGCGAGGGCGCGCGTGAGGTCATGGACCTGTTCGAGGCCGCCCCTGACGCGCCGGTCGCGGTCTTCATCCACGGCGGCTACTGGCAGGCGCTGGACAAGGATTGGTTCAGCGGTGTCGCGCCGGCCCTGCTTGTGCGCGGTGTCAGCGTCGCCATCCCCAGCTATGACCTGGCGCCCGCCGTGCGCGTCGGGGCCATCGTCGGCCAGATGCGCCAGGCGGTCGAGGCGATCCGGGCGCGGACGGGACGCCGCCCGCTGGTGTTCGGCCATTCGGCGGGCGGCCATATGGCGGCGGCGATGCTGAGCGAGGGGCGGGCCTGCGCCGCACTGGCCATCTCGGGCGTGTTCGACCCCGAGCCTCTGATCGGGACCTCGCTGAACGACGCGCTGAAACTGGATGAACGAGAGGCGCGCGCCCTGAACATCCTGCGCTGGCCGGCGCCGAATGGGGCCACGCCCGGCGGCACGGTTCTGGACTGTAT
The DNA here is from genome assembly GCF_019636155.1 of Brevundimonas sp. Taxonomy (GTDB): domain Bacteria; phylum Pseudomonadota; class Alphaproteobacteria; order Caulobacterales; family Caulobacteraceae; genus Brevundimonas. Next base: position 40,087 of record NZ_JAHBYB010000008.1, read on the forward strand.
CGTCGGCGGCGACGAGAGCGAGGAATTCCTGCGCCAGAGCCGCACCATGTCGGAGGTGTGGGCCGCGCAAAGGGTGCAGACCCGTTTCGAAGCCCTGCCCGGCCTGAACCATTTCACCGTGCTGGACCCTCTGTTCGACGCGGATAGCGCGATGGTGGGGCGGGTCGCCGAACTGGCGCGCGCGGACACCGGGATTGATCGCGGCTCACTTGACGTGAACCCGGTCCCGTCAGACTGAGGATCAGCCCCCGGAGCCCGCCATGCCCCACGACCGCCTGACCGTCCTGACCGCGCTGGAACGCCAGGGCGTCGCGCCGGTCTTCTATCATGCGGACGCCGGGGTATGCCTGAACGTGATCCGCGCCTGCGCGCGCGGCGGGGCGCCGGTGGTGGAGTTCACCAATCGCGGCGATTTCGCCTGCGACCTGTTCGGCGAGATCGCGCGCGAACTTCAGAAGACCGATCCCAAGGTGATCCTGGGCATTGGTTCGGTAGTCGATGCGGGAACCGCCAGCCTGTTCCTGAACCGGGGCGCGCGTTTCGTCGTCAGCCCTTGTCTGGTCGAGGAGGTGGCGCGGGTCTGCAATCGGCGCATGACGGCCTATTTCCCCGGCTGCGGCTCGGTGACCGAGATCGGCCGGGCGCACGAACTGGGATGCGAGATCGTCAAGCTGTTCCCCGGCGCCAGCGTCGGCGGGCCGGACTTCGTCAAGGCGGTGCGGGGACCGATGCCCTGGACCAAGATCATGCCGACCGGCGGCGTCGATCCGGATGAGGCCAGCATCGCCAGATGGTTCGGCGCCGGCATCACGGCGGCGGGCATGGGGTCGAAACTGATCACCGACGCGGCGGTGAAGTCCGGCGACTGGGCCGGGATCGAGGCCCAGGTGCGCCGGACGGTCGAGGCGGTGAAGGCGTTCCGCGCCAGGCCTTAATCGGCCGAGGGCGGCGGACCGTCCGGCTGGGCGTCGCGCGGTCCATGCGGCCCGCCATGGACGCCGCCGGGACCCCGCCCGCTACGGCGGGCCAGTAGACGGGACATGACCGCACGGTCCGCCGGCGACAGGGTGTTCATCAGGGCCAGAAGATCGCTTTCCAGACGGGCGCGACCGCGCATCTCGGCCAGGCGCGACTGTTCCAGCAGGGCCTGGATCGCCGCCGGGTCATAGGTCTCGGCCCGCGACCGGGTCACGGCCTCGCGACGGGCCGCGCGGGCGGCGTCGAAGTCGGGCCGCGCCGCATGGGCCGACTGGCGCAGGGCCGTGCGGACGCGGTCGCGCGCCTCGGGCGACAGGCGATCGGTCAGGCCCATGAAGGACTGTCCCCTTCCGGGCCGGGCCTGATCCTCGACCTGCCGTTCGACCTTGGCGCGGGCGGCGTAGAGGGTGACCCCACCGGCAAGGGCGAACAGGTTCAGGGCGACCGAAACCGCCAGCAGAATCTTCAGCGTGCGTCCGGTCATCCCAGCACCTCCGCGTCATCGATCACGGCGAAATCCGCCTGGGTGTAGACGGCCTCGGCCCGGGCGTCGGCCGTCAGATGGGTGGTCATGGCCAGGCCCGAGACGGCCCCGGCGCCGGTGGCCGCCATCAGTCCCGCCGCCGTCAGCCAGGCGAACGGCCGCAGGACCTCGAAGCGGAACAGGCGAGGCCGCGCCGCCTGGACCGCCGAGGCCAGGACCCGGTCGTGCAGCGCCATCGAGGCGCGAGGCGTAGGGGAAGCGTCCAGGGCGTGATCCAGCCCGACCGCCGCCTGGCGCAGCCGCTCCAGGTCCGGCGCCTGGTCCAGCAGGCGCAGGGCCGCCGCCCGCTCCGATTCCGGCCAGCGATGCGGAGAGGCGCCATAGGCGTCGATCAGCTGTTCCAGCCTTTCGCGGTTCATCTCATCTTCCTTCGCGTCCGGGGGCCAGGTCCGCAAGGGCGGCGCGAAGGGCGCGGCGTCCCCGGGACAGCAGGCTCTCCATGGCCTCGACGCTGACCTCCATCAGGCGCGCGGCCTCGATATTGGTCAGTTCCTGATAATGGCACAGCACCAGGGCTTCGCGCTGCCGGTCGGGCAGGGCGTCCAGGGCGGCCTGGACGCGCCGGCCGGTGTCGGCGGCAAAGAGGCCCCGGTCCGGAGCAGGCCCCTCGTCGGGCCGGTCGGGCGGCGCCTCGGTCGGGATTTCGCGCCGACGCCGCAGCCGGTCGTAGCAGAGGTTCAGCCCCACCCGGTGCAGCCAGGTGTCGAACCGCGCCTGTCCGGGCCGCCAGTGCGGCGCCTGGCGCCAGGCCCGCAGCATCGCCTCCTGGGCCACGTCCTCGGCCTCGGCCGGGTCGCCCAGCATGCGCTGGGCCAGGGCCAGGACGCGCGGCAGCTTGCGCGCGACCAGGGCCTGGACGGCGGCCGGATCGCCACGGGCGACCCGAAGCACCAGATCCTCGTCCGGATCCTCCACCGTCAAGCGTTCCAGCCTCCGCGGCCCAGGGGTTTGATCCATGCTCGCCGGGCGACCGGCGCATCGGCCTACTCCGTTACAGGCGCGGCCGGCGAAGGGCCAGCCGCGTGCGGGCGGCGGTGCGGGCGGCGTTCCGCCCGCGCGGCGCGGCGTTCGTCGGCGCTCAGATAGCCATCGCTGTCGGCGTCCATGCGGTCAAAGGCCTGGGCCGCGCGGTCGCGCATCTGGTTCAGGTCGAGGCTGGCGGAACGGATCGAGCCTCGACGGCTGTGAGGACCGGGCCGCATCCGGGGGGCGGCGCCGGCCTTGGCGCGCGGCGCGTCGAACTCGGCGCGGCTGATGACCCCGTCGCCGTCCGCGTCCAGCCGGGCGAAGGCCTCGGCGCGGCGCTGGGTCATCCGCGCCTGCATGGCCGCGCGCCGTTCGTCGCGCGACAGGGTTCCGTCGGCATCGGTGTCCTGGGCCGCCATCCGGTCGATCCGCGACAGGAATTCGGCGCGGCTGATGCGGCCGTCGTTGTCGGTGTCGATGCGCGAGGCGTGTCGGGTCGGCGCGCCTTGACGGGGCGCATCCTGGGCCAGGGCGCCGGCGGCGGGGGCCAGGAAGAAGGCGGCCGCACAGGCGGCGATCAGGCGAGTCTTCATGGTCGGTCTCCTTTCGCCCCCCGGTTCTGCTGAGAAGTTCAACGCCGGTCGGTCAGGAGTCCGTCGCGGCGGCCTTCGGTCCCGCCACGGGATCGGCGCCCAGCCCGGCCTGGAAGGCCTCCAGCGCCGCGCGTCGGGCCGTGACCAGACGGGCCTTAAGGGTGTCGAAATCCGGCGCGCCGACCGCGGCGGCCAGGCGGCGGCGCAGGCCCTCGGGCTCGCTCTCCGGATCCAGGTCGTCCTCGGACGCGCAGGCCAGGAACTGACGCAGGGACTGCTGCAGGGCCCAGGCCTCGGCCGCCGCCGGTTCGCCGGCCAGGGCCTCCAGGGTCGAGACGGTCAGGGGATCGCCGGCCGCCGCGGCCTGAATCTGCCGGTACTGGGCCAGGAATTCGGCGTCCACCTGGCCGCCGCGCGACAGCTTCAGATCCCAGAACCCCCAGGGCGCCCGCTCGCGCGCCATCAGTTCACGCATCCGCCGCACGTCGGCGGCGATGTCGACGCCTGGCCGTGGCCGCCGCAAGGCCTGTTCGATCGCGCCCTGGACCGCCCGGCCAAAATCGGGGTCGGACGCCCAGACCAGCCGGGCGCGGGTCAGGGCCATGAACTCCCAGGTGTCGGCCTCGCCGGCGTAATAGTGATCGAAGGCCGACAGGCGCACCGCCACCGGCCCCTTGGACCCGGTGGGCCGCAGCCGCATGTCCACCTCGTAGAGGCCGCCCTCGGCCGTATGGGCCGACAGGGCCGCGATCAGCCGCTGGGTGAAGCGGACATAGAAGACCTCCGGCCCCCATCCTCGACCCTCGGACACCGCCTCGGCCGGGGCGTCGTAAAGGGTGATCAGGTCCAGGTCGGACCCGGCCGTCATCTCGCGCGAGCCGGTCTTGCCCAGGGCGATCACGGCGACCGCTCCGGCGATGGCGCCGCCCTGCCGCTGGACATCGCCCAGGGCGGCGGGGGCCAGGGCGCGGATCACGGCGTCGGCCAGGTCGGCGTAGGCGCGGCCCACGGCCTCGGGCGCCGCCCGGCCGGTGATGGTCTGCATGCCGATGCGGAACACCTGCTCGCGATGGATGCGACGCACGGCGTCCATGGCGCCCTCGAAGTCTCCGGCCGAGGCGGCTTCGCCCGACAGTTCGGCGACGACGCCTGAATCCTGGTCCAGGTCGCTGGCGAAACGGGCGTCCAGCACCCCGTCCAGGGCCGCCGGCCGCCGGCCCAGCACCCGCGCCAGCCGGGGCGCGAAGGCCATGACCTCGACCACCAGGTCGAACAGCCTAGGCTGGTTCAGGAACAGGGCCTGGACCTGCACCCCGGCCGACAGGCCCGAGAAGAAGACGGCGAAGCGGCGGAAGGCCGCGTCGGCCGCCCCGGTGTCGGCCACGGCGGTCAACAGACGCGGCGCCAGGCGGGTGAACAGTTCGCGCCCCTGGGCCGTACGGGTGGCGGGGATGCGACCGTGATGCCAACTGCGGATCGTATCGGCCACGGCGGCCGGTTCGGCGAACCCCATCCGCGTCAGGGTTTGCAGGGTCTCGGGATCATTCTCCACACCCGTGAACACCAGGCTGCCATAGGGGGAGGACAGATCCTCTTCATCCTGAAACAGCTCGCCATAGCGGGCGTTGACCCCGGCCAGCAGCCTCTCGACCTTCGCATCGAAGGCGGTCAGGTCCGCCTCGCCCGCCAGGGCAGCCACGGCGGCGCGGCGCGTGGGATCGGCGGGCAGGACATGGGTCTGTTCGTCGTCCAGCATCTGCACCCGATGCTCCAGGGCGCGCAGGCGTTCATAGGCGGCGGTCAGATCGGCGGCCGTTTCCGGCGCGACATGGCCGGCGGCGGCAAGGGCCTTCAGCGCCTGGACCGTGCGGTTCGAGCGCAGCGACCGGTCGCGCCCGCCCAGGATCAGCTGCTGGGTCTGGGCGAAGAATTCGATCTCGCGGATGCCGCCGCGACCCAGCTTCAGATTGGCGCCCGCCGCCTCCAGCCCCTCGCCGGTCTTGTGGACGTGGATCTGGCGCTTGATCGACTGGACGTCCAGCACCGCCTTGTAGTCCAGGCTGCGCCGCCAGACGTAGGGGACCAGGGCCTTCAGGAAGGCCTCGGCCGCCCGAATGTCGCCCGCCACGGGCCGGGCCTTGATGAAGGCCGCCCTCTCCCAATTCTGGCCGACGGATTCGTAGTAGGCCAGGGCCATGGGCGCGGCCACGACCGGCGGGGTCGAGGAGGGATCGGGGCGCAGCCGCAGATCGACGCGGAAGACGTATCCCTCGGCCGTCCGCTCGCTGAGCAGCCCCGCCCAGGCCTGGGCCAGCCGGTCCAGGAATCGCTGCGGCTCCACCCCCTCGGCCAGGGCCGGGGCCAGGCGGTCGGGATCGTAGAACAGCGACAGGTCGATATCGCTGGAATAGTTCAGCTCATTGGCCCCATGCTTGCCCATGGCCAGGCCGAACAGGCCGGGCACAGGGCCGGCCGGATCGTCAGGGTCGGAGATCAGCTTGCCGCGCAATCTCTGCTCGCCGGCCACCGAGGCCAGGGCCGCACGCACCGCCGCATCGGCGAAACGACTCAGGGCGCCGGTCACCGTGTCCAGGTCCCAGACCCCGCCCAGGTCGGACAGGGCGGTCAGAAGATGCAGTTCGGCCTTCATCCGCCGCAGGGGCGCGCGAATTTCGTCGGGCGTTCCCTCCGGCGCCCCGACCCGCGCCAGAAGGTCTTCGAGACGGGCGTCGGGGTCGCTCTGGAGCAGGGCCTGCAGCATCTCGGGCCATCGCCGCGCCAGTCCGGCCAGATAGGGCGAGGCGGAAAACACCGGCGCCAGGGCCGGCCAGGCCTGATCCAGGAGCGGCGTCCATCCGTGGTCCCGGGCAGCCTCGGCCAGACGCTCAAGCACCCGTTCGGCCGCGCCGGGATCGATGACGGGGCCGCAGGGCGCCAGCCGCTCCGCCAGCACGGTCACGCCGTCTCCGGCGCCGTGGCGGGGGGCAGGACCATGGCCACCCGCAGGCCCGGCCCGAAGCCGTCATAGGCGCCCGGCCCCTCGTCCAGCATCAGCCGCCCGGCGTGCGCCTCCAGCACCGCCGTGACCAGGGACAGGCCCAGGCCCGACCCGGCCTCGGTCCGGCTGTTGTCCAGGCGCACGAACCGCTGGATGACCCGCTCCCGATCCTCGGCCGGCACGCCCGGCCCGGTGTCGGTGACGGAGAATTCGATCTCTCCGGACGACCGCCGCCGCGCCCTCAGCTTCACCGCCCCGCCAGCCGGTGTGTATTTGATGGCGTTGTCGATCAGATTGGCCAGAGCCTGGGCCAGGAAAGGCCGGTTGGCCTCGATCGTCAGACCGCGTTCGATCTCGGCCGAGAATTCCATCCCCTTCTCCTCGGCCGCCGGTTCGTAGAGTTCGGCCATGTCGGCGGCCAGGTCGGCGGCGTCGAACACCACCGGATCGGGCGTGCGGCCGGCCGCCGCCTGAAGCCGGGCGATGGCCAGGACGGTGTTGAAGGTCTTCAGCAGGGCGTCCGCTTCGTCCAGAGCCACCTGCAGGGCGTCGACCCCGTCGATCCGTCCGGCCTCGGCGTCGATCAGGGCGACCTCCAGCCGCGCCCGCATCCGCGTCAGGGGCGAGCGCAGGTCGTGGGCGATGGCGTCCCCGGCGTGGCGGATCGAGGCCATGGAGACCTCCAGCCGGTCCAGCATCTGGTTCAGCCCGGCGCCCAATTCGTCCAGTTCGTCGCCCGAGCGGCGCACTTCCGCCCGGGCCTTGAGGTCGCCGTTCTGGACCGCGTGGACGACCCGGTTCAGCCGCCCCATCGACCGTTCGACGTTGCGGCTGACGATCAGCCCGCCTCCGGCCCCCAGCAGGACCACCAGCAGCATGGCCGTCCACAGGGCCTGGGTCAGGCGGTTCAGATATTCCTCGGTGTCGCCGATGTCTTGACCGACGAACAGGATTTCGCCGCCCGTCAGCTTCATCTCGACCCCCATGGCCTGGCGGCGACGGACGCGGCCTTCCTCGTCCGTGTCGGTCAGGCGGAAGGTGCTCCACTGGCTGGCGCTTCCGTCCTCGGCGGGCTCGATCGGCGATTCAGAGACATTGCCGGTGATCGCCGTCCGGTCCGGCCGCATCAGCAGATACAGGTGCGGCCCTCCGCGAATGGTGCGTTCGACCAGGGCCTGGTTCAGGGCGTCGACGCCCCGCGCGCGATACAGAGACGCCAGAACCCCGACCTCGGTGCGGACGTCCGCTTCGGCCCGCGCCCGGGCTTCGCCGGCGGAGGCCACATAGACCCAGGCCAGCACCGACCCCGCCGCCGCCGCGAACAGCGCCAGGAACAGCAGCGTCAGCCGGAAGGGGGTGCGGCGAAAGAGGGATGGAAGGCGCATGATGGCTTAGCGACGAGTGGCGAGTGGCGAGTGGCGAGACATCAGCAATCCGTGAAGCCGAGTTCGAGCGTGACAGCGAGTTGAAATTCGAACCCGCTCATCTTCGGCTCCTCACACTCCTTCTCGCCACTCGCCACTCGTCGCTGCTCTCACGCCTCCAGCCGGTAGCCCGCCCCGCGCACAGTCTGCAGCATGGCCTTGTCGAAGCCCTTGTCGATCTTGGAGCGCAGGCGGCTGATATGGACGTCGATGACATTGGTCTGGGGGTCGAAATGATACTCCCACACCTTTTCCAGCAGCATGGTGCGGGTCACCGACTGGCCGGCATGGCGCATCAGGAATTCCAGCAGCTGGAACTCGCGCGGCTGCAGGTCGATCTCGCGGCCGGCGCGGTGCACGGTGCGGCCGATCAGGTTCATCTCCAGGTCGCCGACCTTCAGCACGGTGGCGACCGAGCCGGTCTCGCGGCGGCGCGACAGGGCCTCGACCCGGGCGATCAGCTCGGCGAAGGCGTAGGGCTTGACCAGGTAGTCGTCGGCCCCGGCCTTCAGCCCCGTGACCCGATCCTCGACCTCGCCCAGGGCCGACAGGAACAGGACCGGGGTCTGGTCGCCGTCACGGCGCAGGGTCTCGACCATGCCGACGCCGTCCAGGCGCGGCATCATCCGATCGACCACATAGACATCATAGCCGCCCTTCTGGGCCTCCAGCAGGCCGAAGGCGCCATCGACGGCGTGCACCGCCTCGTGCCCCGCCTCGGTCAGGCCGCGCATCATGGCGGCGGCGGCTTCGGTGTCGTCCTCGACCACCAGTATGCGCATCTTTGCTGCCTCAATTACAGAATCGCCGCCGATACTAGCGCATCGGCGGCGATCCCGTGAGTTACGGCTTTGTCAGGCCGCGCCGGCCTATTCGGCGTCGGGCAGGTCCAGCACCACCGGCGCATTGCCCTGGGGCGTGCGGACCAGCAGGAACAGGGTCTTGCGGCCCGCCTGGCGCGCCGCCTCGACCTGGGACCGGACATCGGCCACCGAACGCACGGCGGTCTGGCCGGCGCGGGTGATGACGATGCCGGCGGTGAAGCGGCGGTCGCCGCCGCGCGCCACGCCGGTCACCACGGCGCCCTCGACATCGGCCGGGATGCCATAGCGCTGGCGCAGGGCAGGGGTCAGGTCGGCCAGGTTCAGGCCGGCGACGACCTGTCCGGTCGGCGCCGTCGGCTTGGCCGGGTCGGCGCCCTCGTCGGTGGAGGTGCGCGGATTGTTCAGCTCGCTTTCCGGCGGGCGGGCGTCGGCGCGGATGGTCACCGTCTGGCGCCGTCCGTCGCGCAGGACGTCCAGCCGCAGCGTCTGGCCCGGCGCAACCTGGGCCACCTGACGGGTCAGGTCGGTGTTGCTGTTGACCCTCTGGCCGTTGATGGCGGTGACGACGTCGCCGGCGCGCAGGCCGCCGCGCTCGCCGGGGCCGCCCGGATTGACGTCATTGATGAAGGCGCCGCGCTGGTCGGCCGGCAGGCCCATGCCCTCGGCCATCTCGCGGCTGAAGGTGCCGACGGTGACGCCGATATAGCCGCGCTGGATCGCCTCGCCGCGCATCAGCCGGTCGACGATGGGCTTGGCCACCGAGACCGGGATGGCGAAGCCGATGCCGACCGAGTTGCCGGTCGGGGAGTAGATGGCCGTGTTCACCCCGATGACCCGGCCGTAGATGTCGAAGGTCGGGCCGCCCGAGTTGCCGGTGTTGATGGCCGCGTCGATCTGCAGATAGTCGACATAGTTGCTGCTGCGCTCGGCCGGGATATTGCGGCCGCGCGCCGAGACGATGCCGGCCGTGGCCGTGCCGCCCAGGCCGAAGGGGTTGCCCACGGCGATGACCCAGTCGCCGACGCGGGGGTCGTTCTCTTCCTCGAAGGCGACGAAGGAAAAGTCGTTTCCATCCACCTTCAGCACCGCCAGGTCCGTGCCCTCGTCCCGCCCGACGACGCGGGCCGGCATCTCGCGCTGGTCCGACAGGACGACGGTGATTTCCGAAGCGTTCTCGATGACGTGGTTGTTGGTGACGATGTAGCCGTCGCGGCTGATGAAGAAGCCCGAGCCGGCGCCGCGGCCCATGATGGCGTCGTCATCCTCGCCCTCGCCCTCGCCGCCGTCGGGCGTGGCGCCCTGGGGCAGGGGCACGGTGAAGGGGGTGCCCGGAATCTGGAACATGCCGCCGCCGCGCGGACGTTCGATGCGGGTCTCGGTGTTGATCTGGACCACCGCCGGGGCGACCTGGTCGAAGATCTGGGCGAAGGACAGGGGCGCGCCCTGCGGCGGGGCGAAGGCCGCACCCGCGGCGCCCGACGACGGAACGATGCGTCCCGCCTCGATCGGCGCGGCATGGGCCCCGGGCCAGGAAATGACGCCGCCCGCGGTGGCCGCGGCGGCGAACGTCAGGCCGACAGCGGCCCCCAGGATGAACTCCTTGCGCTTCAGCATACGCACCTCAGATCCTTCCTTCACGGGCGGATCGCACCGCCCCTGGCGTCATATAGGCCCCGTCTCGTGCGCCAGCCAACCGGGGTAAACACGAGGATGAGACCTCGTCAGAGTTCGTCATATGGCGAAGTTGCGGCAAGACCGCGGCGTTGCCTAAGGAAGCTCGGCGCCCTGGGCCAGGGCGCGGCGTTCGATCCGATGGCGCATCAGGGCGCCCAGGGCGAAGACCCCGGCGCCGCCCCAGATGAAGACGAAGCTGACGGCCCGCAGCGGCGTCAGGGCCTCGCCCGTCATCACGCCCACGGCGAACTGAAGGGTGGGGGCGACGAACTGGATGAAGCCTAGCGTCGACAGGGGCATGCGCCGCGCCGCCCAGGCGAACAGGGCCAGGGGCAGGACCGTCGCCGGACCGTTGGAAAGGGCCCACGGCAGATGGACGGGATCTTCGAAGCCCACGCCTTGCCCGGCCCGCGCCAGCCAGACCAGCCACAGCACCCCCAGGGGCGCCAGCAGCAGGCATTCCACCAGCAGTCCGGCCTGAGCCTCGACGGGCGCGCGCTTGCGGATCACCCCATAGGCGGCGAACGACAGGGCCAGGAACAGGGATATCCAGGGCGGGCGTCCCAGGGCCAGGGCCTGCAGCAGGACCCCGACCGCCGCCAGTCCCACCGCGACCCAGCCGAAACGGTCCATCCGCTCGCGGAACAACCACAGGCCGAAGACCATGTTCAGAAGCGGGTTCAGATAGTAGCCGAGGCTGGCCTCCAGGGTCGCATGATGGGTGGTGGCCCAGACATAGACGCCCCAGTTGGTCCCGATCAGCAGGGTCGAGACCGCAAGCCAGCCCAGCAGACGCGGATTGCGGAATACGGCCGCGACCTGTCCGCCCTGGCGCGCGGCCAGCACCAGAAGGGCGGCCGCCGGCGCGGCCCAGACGGTGCGGTGCGCCAGAATCTCCATGGCGTCGAAGCCCGCAGCATGCTGGCCGATGAACAGCAGGGGCATCAGCCCCCACATGATATAGCAGCCGAAGGCCGACAGCAGGGCGGCGCGTGGGTTGTCGGACGGGGAGGTCATCGGGGCCTGTCGATTCTGTTCCTTCTCCCCTCGGGGGAGAAGGTGTCATGCAGCGCATGGCGGATGAAGGGGACGCCGGTTTGACCTCGTTTCCGGACGAAGCGAGCGGCGACCAGCCCCCTCATCCGAGCGCCTCCAGCGCCCACCTTCTCCCCCGAGGGGAGAAGGCCGTGGCGGTCTTCAAACGGTGATCGAGCGGTAGCCGTCCGAAGGCTTGAGGGTCCCGGTCTCGTCCAGAAGCTGGGCGATCTGGACCGCGTTCAGGGCCGCGCCCTTGCGCAGATTGTCCGACACGACCCACAGCATCAGACCGTTCTCGACCGACGGATCCTTGCGGATGCGGCTGACATAGACGGCGAACTCGCCCGCCGCATCGACGGGGGTGACGTATCCATCGTGTTCCTGCTTGTCGATCACCTGGACGCCGGGGGCGTCGCGTAGGATGGCGCGGGCCTCGTCCGGGGCGATCGGCCGGTCGAACTCCAGGGCCACCGCCTCGGAATGGCCGACGAAGACGGGCACGCGGACGCAGGTGACCGTCAGCCGGATGTCGGGGTCCAGCATCTTGTGCGTCTCGGCCCACATCTTGGCCTCCTCGTCGGTGAAGCCGTCGTCACGGAAGTCGCCGATCATCGGAATGACGTTGAAGGCGATCTGCTTGGGGAATTTCTTCGGCGTGGCGTCGCCCAGGCCGTAGATGGCCTTGGTCTGGGTCCACAGCTCGTCCATCCCTTCCTTCCCGGCGCCCGAGACGGACTGATAGGTAGAGACCACGGCGCGGGTGATCTTCGCCGCGTCGTGCAGGGGCTTCAGCGCGGTGACCAGCTGGATGGTCGAGCAGTTGGGGTTGGCGATGATGTTCTTCTTCGTCGCCAGCTTGACGTCGTCCGGGTTCACTTCCGGCACGATCAGCGGCACCTCCGGGTCCATGCGGAAGGCGCTGGAGTTGTCGATGACGATGGGGCCGGCCTTGCCGATCCTTTCCGACCAGGCCTTGGACACCTCCTTGCCGGCGCTCATCAGCACGATGTCGACCTTGGAGAAGTCGAAACCTTCCAGATCCTGGCATTTCACGGTCCGCTCGCCGAAGGCCACTTCGACACCCTTGGATTTGCGCGAGGCGATGGCGTGCAGTTCCGACACGGGGAATTGCACCTCCTCCAGGATGTTCAGCATCTCCTGGCCGACATTGCCGGTGGCCCCCACGACGGCGACGCGATAGCTCATCTTTGTTGGTCCTTCGGACGCCCTACCGCTCGCCGCGCGGCGGCTTGCTGCTTGAGGGCGGAATTTGTGCGTTCCAGCGATGTAGGCTTTCGCAGGCGCGAAGCAATCGCTTTTCAGGGGCGGCGGGCGCCTTTATTCGGGGGCCATGCCTTCCCGCATCCGCCGCGCCTTCGACCAGCGCCTGAAAGACGGCCGGTTGAGCCCCGATCCTGCGCAAGGGTCGGCGCTGGCGGCGCTCGAGCGGCTGGAGCGCGACCTGGGTCGAAAAGGATTGTTCGGCGCCCGGCCCGAGGTGCGCGGCGTCTATCTGTGGGGACCGCCGGGTCGGGGCAAGTCCATGCTGATGGACCTGTTCTTCGCCTGCGCGCCCGAGCCGAAGAAGAGCCGCGCCCATTTCCACGCCTTCATGGCCCGGGTCCACGACCTGATCGGCCGCTGGCGCAAGGGCGACCGCAAGGCCCGCCAGGCGGTGTTCGGGCAATCGAAAGGCGACGACCCCATCGCCCCGGTCGCGGCCCTGATTGCATCCGAGGCGCGGCTGCTGTGCTTCGACGAGCTTCAGGTCACCGACATCGCCGACGCCATGATCCTGGGTCGGCTGTTCCAGGCCCTCTTCGACCTGGGCGTGGTGCTGGCCGTCACCTCGAACCGGGAACCCGGCGACCTCTATCACAACGGGGTCAACCGCCAGCTCTTCCTGCCCTTCATCGACCTGATCCGCGACCGCTGCGAGGTGGTGTCGGTGGCAGGCGACCGCGACTGGCGGCGCGAACGCCTGGCCGGGCGCCAGGTCTGGTTCAGCCCGGACAACGCCGAAGCGCGCGCCGCCTTCGAGGCCCTGTGGTCCGAACTGAAGGGCGAGGAGCCGGAGGAGCCGGCCCATCTGGCGGTCCTGGGCCGCGACATCGTCATCGCCCGCACCGCCGGCAGCCTGGCGCGCGCCACCTTCGCCGAACTGTGCGCCCGGCCGCTGGGGCCGCAGGACTATCTGGCCGTCGCCGGCCGGTTCCACACTCTGTTCCTGGAAGGAGTCCCAAGACTGGACCCCGCCGCCCAGCAGGAGGCGCGGCGGCTGGTGACCCTGGTGGACGCGCTTTATGAGGCCGGAGCGCGGCTGGTGGTCCTGGCCGATGCGGCGCCCGACGCCCTGTATCCGACCGGAGTGGGCGCCTTCGAATTCGAGCGCACCGCCTCGCGCCTGGCCGAGATGTCGGCGGTGGACTGGCTGGCGCGCGCGCCGGCTTGACCCTAAACAGCGGCCGAAAGAGGAGTTTCGACGCCATGATCCGTTTCCCGCGCCTGACCCCGTTCGCGCCCGCCCTGTCGGCGGCCCTGGTGCTGGGCCTGGCGCCGGCCTCCCTGGCTCAGGATACGAGCTCTCGGGCCGCGCCGCCGGCTGAACAGGCTCAGGATCAGGCGCCCCTGGCCGGAGAGGCCCTGATGGCCGCGCCGGGGGTCACCCTGGCCGAGGCCGGCGCTTGGCTGGCCACCGCCGGCGCCACGGTGGGCGAGCCCCAGACCGCCGGCGGCCGCACCTATATCCCGGTCAGCGACGGCGCCCTGAGCTGGACCCTGTGGCTTTACGCCTGCCCGCGCGACGTGTGCGACGACATCCAGTTCAGCGCCATCTTCAGCGGCGCCGGCATCACCCAGGAAAAGGTCAACGACTGGAACCGGGATCACCGCTTCCTGAAGGCCTTCTTCGCGCCGGCCCAGGGCGACACGCCGCCGCGCGCGGCGGTCCAGTATGACGTGGTCCTGACCGCGCCGGGGATGGTGCATCTGTCGGAACCGGCCGGAATCTGGGTCGATCTTTTGGGCCAGTTCGCCCGGGCCATGGGCCTGGACCCGAACGCCGCCTCGGTCCCCGACGCGGCCCCGGCCGCCGAGGACTGACCGGCCGCGAAAAAGGGGGCCGCGTCGCCGCGACCCCCTGAAGATTCCGGCGTCGCCGATCAGGCCAGCGAGGGGTCGGCCTGTTTGCAGGCCTCGATCAGCCCCTTCACCGAATCCACCGACTTGGCCAGCATGGCCTTCTCGTCGTCATTGGTGGTGAACTGGACGATCTTCTCGACGCCCGAGGCGCCGATCAGGGCCGGCACGCCGACATAGAGGTCGTTCAGGCCGTATTCGCCCGACACCCAGACGGCGCAGGGCAGGACGCGCTTCTGATCCAGCAGATAGGAACGGGCCATGGCAACGGCGCTCTCGGCCGGGGCGTAGAAGGCCGAGCCGGTCTTCAGCAGGCCCACGATCTCTCCGCCGCCCTTGCGGGTGCGGTCGACGATGGCGTCCAGCTCGGCCTGGCTCATGAAGCCGGCGGCGACGGCGTCAGGCAGGGGCAGGCCGCCGACGGTCGAGTGGCGCACCATGGGCACCATGTCGTCGCCGTGACCGCCCAGGGTCCAGGCGTGGATGTCCTGCACCGACACCCCGGTCTTTTCGGCCAGGAAATAGGCGAAGCGGGCGCTGTCCAGCACCCCGGCCATGCCGACCACCTTCTCCTTGGGCAGGCCCGAGAATTTCTGCAGCGCCCAGACCATGGCGTCCAGCGGATTGGTGATGCAGATGACGAAGGCGTTGGGGGCGTGGGCCTTGATGCCTTCGCCGACGGCCTTCATGACCTTCAGATTGATGCCGATTAGGTCGTCGCGGCTCATGCCCGGCTTGCGCGGCACGCCGGCGGTGACGATGCAGACGTCGGCGCCGGCGATGTCGGCGTAGTCATTGGCGCCCTTCAGGGCCACGTCCTGGCCGAAGACGGCGCTGGCCTCGGCGATATCCAGCGCCTTGCCCTGGGGCGTGCCCTCGGCGATGTCGAACAGGATCACGTCGCCCAGCGCTTCGCGCGCGCAGATGTGGGCCAGGGTGCCGCCGATCATGCCGGCGCCGATAAGGGCGATCTTCGCGCGAGCCATGTGAATCTCCGGATCGTGTTGCGTTGCGGGAAGGAAGATGGGCGGCGGTCTAGACCCGCCGGGTCGCGCCCGCAAGGCGGCGGCGCGGTCAGCCGCCGGATCGCCGCCGTGGTTTTGACACGACCGGCCGGCAGCGTCACGGTTCCCGTCCCAAGGAGCCGCGCCATGTCCAGACCCCTGATCTCCGCCCTGGGCCTTGCCCGACGAATCTGGCCTGCGTCGTCTATGGGCTGGAGGGCTGATGTCCGTTGACGGGTTCGCCTTGGCTCCTGCCTTCGAAGCCGGCTCGGTCTTCGTCGCCGACGGGGACCTGTGCCAGGTGCGGCTTCAGGACGATGCGCGCTTCCCCTGGCTGGTCCTGATCCCGCGCGTCTCGGGTGTAACCGAGATCGATCACCTTTCTCCCGCCGACCGGGCGCGGCTGATGGAGGAGGTCGTCCGCGCGGGCCAGCGGGTGCGGGCTATGGGCGAGGCTGTCGGGCGGCCGGTCGACAAGCTGAATGTCGCCGCCCTGGGCAATGTCACGGCCCAGCTTCATGTGCATGTGGTGGGTCGGCGGCGGGACGACGGCCTGTGGCCCGATCCGGTCTGGGGCCGCCCGGGCGCTCGCCCGTGGGAGCCGGCGCTGCGGGAGCGGCTGAGGGCGCTGGCGGCGCGCCAGAGCGAACTTTAGGGCTCGCGTTTCAGCGTGACCGTTTCGCCCTTCCATCGGCCGGTCCAGCCGTCACGGACGTGACGCAGGGTCAGGGCGCCGCCCGGCAGGGCCAGTTCGGCCCGGCCACCCTCGCGCCGGCCGCTGAGGGGCGTGGCGGGCGCCACGCCGTCGCCGAAGGCGCCGTCCAGGGCGCCCGAGGTCCAGTCCGACAGAACCAGGCGACCCAGGGCTCGTCCGTCCTGCATCACCAGCCAGCTTCCGTCCAGCGGTCCCGCCATGGCGTCGGCCTGGGCCTCGGCCGCCGCCACCGCCTGGTTGTAGGCGGCGTCCAGGGGCTCGGGCCCGGTGCGATAGCCCAGGCGGAAACGGTCCAGGGTCTCGGGCTCGGTCAGGGGTTCGAGGCGCGGGCCGCTCATCGGCGCGCTCAGGGCGAAGGCCTCGGACGGTTCGAACGGCCGCACCGGCGGTGGGGCGTAGACATCGGAGGGCGTCGCGGCCGCATAGGGCGTCTGGACCGTCAACCACAGGATCAACATCGCCGGACTCATGGGAAGGGAACCTGCGCCGGCCCGGACGACTGAGCAAGTGCGGTCGGTGCGTTGACACGCTGCGGCGGCGGTCACTAAAGCCTGTTCACCGACATCGGCGCATTGAATTTGCGCGATTTTGAGAACGATTCGCATGTCCCAACCCGCTCCCGGCGTCGGCGACCCGACGAACGAGGCAGACCTCGATCAGACCGGTCGCTTCGTGATCCAGCCCAACGGCCGCGTCCGTCCGTTGTCGCCGCATCTGCAGATCTGGCGCTGGCACATCACCATGGCGGCTTCGATCCTGTTCCGGGTCACCATCGGCGCGGCCAGCTTCGGGGCGATCATCGTCCTGGCCTGGATCGCGGCCCTGGCCAGCGGGCCGGAGGCCTTCGCCCGCGCCGCCGAATGGGCGGGTTCGCCCCTGGGCCTGCTGGTCGGCTTCGGCCTGACGGCGGTGCTGTTCTCCTTCATCCTGAACGGGGCGCGGCACCTGATCCAGGACACCGGTTCGGCCCTGACGCTGAAGTCGGCCGACCTGTTGTCGCACATCTCGATCTGGGGGGCGCTGGTGCTGGCGGTCCTGTTCTGGGCGGCCCTGTTCGCCTCGGGGAGGGTTTCGCTGTGAGCGGACGCGTCGAATATCGCAGGGGCGTGCGGGTGTCCCAACGCCACGGCGCCGGAGAGTGGGCGACCGAGCGGGTGCTGCTGCTGGCCCTGATGCCGCTGGGCCTTTGGCTGGCCGTCAGCGCCTTCGGCCTGGTCGGCGCCGATTACGACCAGATGCTGGCCTGGTTCGGCAAGGGGCTGAACGCCGCCCTGGCCAGCCTGACCGCCCTGGTCTTCTGCGCCTATGCGGCCCTGGCCTGGAAGGTGATCGTCGAGGACTACATCCACGCGCCACGCAACAAGACCCTGCTGCTGGTCCTGGTGAACCTGGTCTTCCTGGCGCTGGCGGCCGCCAGCATCTTCTTCATCGTGCGGCTGGCGCTGGGTTCGGCGCCGCTGCCTGCCGGCATCGGAGCCTGAGCGCGTCATGACAAAGCTTGGGGCTGCATATGAATTCGTCGATCACGCCTATGACGTGGTGGTGGTGGGCGCCGGCGGCTCGGGCCTGCGCGCGGCCCTGGGCGCGGCCCAGGCCGGCCTGAAGGTCGCCTGCGTCACCAAGGTCTTCCCGACTCGCAGCCACACGGTCGCGGCCCAGGGCGGCATCTCGGCCAGCCTGGGCAATATGGGCGAGGACGACTGGCGCTGGCACATGTACGACACCGTCAAGGGGTCGGACTGGCTGGGCGACCAGGACGCCATCGAATACATGGTCCGCGAGGCGCCCCAGGCGGTCTATGAGCTGGAGCACTGGGGCGTGCCCTTCTCGCGCACCGAGGAAGGCAAGATCTATCAGCGCGCCTTCGGCGGCATGACCCGCAACTATGGCGAGGCGCCGGTCCAGCGCACCTGCGCCGCCGCCGACCGCACCGGCCACGCCATCCTGCACACCCTGTACGGCCAGTCGGTGCGGCGCGAGGTCGAGTTCTTCATCGAATTCTTCGCCCTGGACCTGATCATGGACGGCGGCGCCTGCGTCGGCGTCACGGCGCTGAAGCTGGACGACGGGACCCTGCACCGCTTCCGCGCCAAGACCACCATCCTGGCCACCGGCGGTTATGGCCGGGCCTATTTCAGCGCCACCAGCGCCCACACCTGCACCGGCGACGGCAACGCCATGGTGCTGCGCGCCGGCCTGCCGCTGCAGGACATGGAGTTCGTCCAGTTCCACCCCACCGGCATCTATGGCGCCGGCTGTCTGATCACCGAAGGGGTGCGCGGCGAGGGCGGCTACCTGACCAATTCCGAGGGCGAGCGGTTCATGGAGCGCTATGCGCCGACCGTGAAGGACCTGGCCCCGCGCGACATGGTCTCACGCTCCATGACCATCGAGATCCGCGAGGGCAGGGGCGTGGGTCCGAAGAAGGACCACATCTTCCTGCACCTGGATCACCTGGACCCGGAGATCATCCACCAGCGCCTGCCGGGCATTTCCGAAAGCGCCCGCATCTTCGCCGGGGTGGACGTGACCAAGGAGCCGATCCCGGTCCTGCCGACCGTCCACTACAACATGGGCGGCATCCCCACGAACTATCACGGCGAGGTCCTGACCAAGCGGGGCGATGACGCCGACGCCGTGGTGCCCGGCCTGATGGCGGTGGGTGAAGCGGCTTGCGTCTCGGTGCACGGCGCCAACCGGTTGGGCTCCAACAGCCTGATCGACCTGGTGGTGTTCGGCCGCGCGGCGGGCCTGCGCGCCGGCGAGACGATCGACAAGGCCAGCGCCGTCCCCGAAGCCCCCGCCTCGGCCACCGACGCCCACCTGGCGCGGCTGGACAGGTTCCGCAACGCCTCGGGCTCGACCCCGACCGCCCATCTGCGCCTGGCCATGCAGCGCGCCATGCAGGAGGACGCCGCCGTCTTCCGCACCGGCGAGACCCTGGAACAGGGCGTCAATCGGGTGCGCGAGGTGTTCAAGGCCTCGGACGACATCAAGACCACTGATCGCGGCCTGATCTGGAACACCGACCTGGTCGAGACCCTGGAATACGACAATCTGATCGGTCAGGCCGTCGTCACCATCGAAGGCGCCCTGAACCGCACCGAAAGCCGCGGCGCCCACGCGCGCGAGGATTATCCGAACCGCGACGACGCCAACTGGATGAAACACACCCTGTCGTGGCTGGACGAGGCCAAGGGGCAGTCGAAGATCGATTACCGCCCGGTCCACAGCTACACCATGACCAAGGACGTGGATTACATCCCGCCCAAAGAGCGGAAGTACTGAGGCCCCGATGGTTCAGCTCACCCTCCCCAAAGGTTCGCGGCCCACGACCGGCAAGGTGCACAAGGCCCCGCCGGGCGCCCAGAACGTCAAGACCTACAAGGTCTATCGCTACGATCCCGAGGTGGACGCCGCCCCGCGCTGGGACGTCTATGAAGTGTCGGCCGACGACCACGGGCCGATGCTGCTGGACGCCCTGATCCACATCAAGAACGAGATCGATCCGACCCTGACCTTCCGCCGGTCGTGCCGCGAGGGCATCTGCGGCTCGTGCTCGATGAACATCGATGGG
Source organism: Brevundimonas sp. (assembly GCF_019636155.1). Lineage (GTDB taxonomy): Bacteria > Pseudomonadota > Alphaproteobacteria > Caulobacterales > Caulobacteraceae > Brevundimonas. Next base: position 59,560 of record NZ_JAHBYB010000008.1, read on the forward strand.
ACCAACACCCTGGCCTGCACCAAGGGCTGGGACGAATGCCGGTCCTCGACCATCGCCATCGCCCCCCTGCCGCACCAGCCGGTGGTCAAGGATCTGGTGACGGACCTGAGCCTGTTCTACGCCCAGTATGACTCGATCCAGCCCTGGCTTCAGTCCGATGCGCCGGACCCGCAGAAGGAACGTCTGCAGAGCCCTGAGGATCGCGAGAAGCTGGACGGCCTCTACGAATGCATCCTGTGCGCCTGCTGCTCGACCTCCTGCCCCAGCTACTGGTGGAACCAGACCGAATACCTCGGACCGGCCGCGCTTCTGCAGGCCTATCGCTGGATCGCCGACAGCCGCGACGACGCCACGGACAAGCGCCTCGACGACCTGGAGGACCCGTTCAAACTCTATCGCTGCCACACCATCATGAACTGCGCCCAGGTGTGTCCGAAGGGTCTGAACCCCGCCAAGGCCATTGCCGAAACCAAGACCCTGATGGTCTCGCCCAGCCGCCACAAGGCCAAGACGCCGGCCTGAGGCTTGATCGGCGCGCGGCTTGCGCTAGTGGGGTTCGCATGGCGAAGATCACCTATATCGAACACGACGGGACCGAATACGCGGTCGAGGTCCGCAACGGCCTGTCGGTGATGGAAGGCGCCATCCGCAACAATGTGCCGGGCATCGACGCCGACTGCGGCGGCGCCTGCGCCTGCGCCACCTGCCATGTCTATGTGGACGAGGCGTTCCAGGACGTCACCGGCCGCCCCTCGGCCATGGAGGAATCGATGCTGGACTTCGCCGAAAACGTCCAGCCGAACAGCCGTCTGTCCTGCCAGATCCGGGTGTCCGACGATCTGGACGGCCTGATCGTGCGCCTGCCTGAAAACCAGCACTGAGGGCCTTTCACGCGTTCGGCGCCGATCCGGCGCCTGGCGTCCCGCAAGCCGCCGCATTTGCATGTGCGAATAAGGGGCCCTTATGCTGGGGGTCCTCCCCCCACCTAAACAGTTCGAAGGATTGCCTATGCGTTTCGCCGTTCTCGCCGCCGCCTCCCTGCTGACCCTCGCCGGCGCCGCCCACGCCCAGGAGCCCGCCGACGCGCCGGCCGCCCAGGCCTCCGTCACGCCCGCTACCGTCACCGACGACGAGCTGCTGAAATTCTCGGCCGCCATGACCAAGCTGCGCACCGTGGCCGCCGCCGTGGGTTCGGGAACCCCGACCGAGGAACAGCAGGCCGAGATGGCCGCCGCGGTCGAATCCTCGGGCCTGGAGATCGACCGGTTCAACGCCATCGCCCATATCTCGGGCGATCCGCTGTTCCGCGCCCGGCTGAACGTGGCCTCGGCCCCCGCCTCGGCGGAAGGTTCGGTCGGCGCCTCGGTCAGTGACGACGAACTGGGTCGTTACGCCCGCGCCGCGACCCAGGCCCGCACCGTGGCCCAGGCCGGCGGCACCCCGGCCGAACAGCAGGCCGGCATGGCCGCCGCGGTCGAAGGCCAGGGCCTGACCCTGGACCGGTTCAACGCCATCTCGGCCGCCACCTCCAGCGACAGCCGCCTGCGCGCCCGCGTGGCCCTGGAGCAGCTGAAGGCCGAAGCCTGATCGCCCATTCGGCGTGAAGACGAAGAAGGGGCGACGCCGCCGGCGCCGCCCCTTTTTTCTGCGTCGAGGTTCGGTCGCGGCGACGGCCTAGAAGGCGCTCTCGCCGGTGATGGCCCGGCCCAGGATCAGGGCGTGGACGTCGTGGGCGCCCTCATAGGTGTTGACCGTCTCCAGGTTCATGGCGTGGCGCATGACGTGAAGCTCGCCGGTGATGCCGGCGCCGCCGTGCATGTCGCGGGCCTCGCGGGCGATGGCCAGGGCCTTGCCGCAGTTGTTGCGCTTCATCATCGAGATGGCTTCCGGAACCCAGGCGCCGGTGTCCAGAAGGCGGCCCAGGGCATAGGCGCCCTCGAACCCCAGGAAGATCTCGGTCTGCATGTCGGCCAGCTTCTTCTGCACCAGTTGGCGCGACGACAGGGGCCGACCGAACAGCATCCGCTCGGCGACATAGTCGCGCGTGGCGTGGAAACAGAATTCCGCCGCCCCCATGGCCCCCCAGGCGATGCCGTAGCGCGCCTTGTTCAGGCAGGAGAACGGCCCGCGCAGGCCCTTGACGCCGGGCAGCAGATTTTCTTCCGGCACCAGGACGTCGTTCAGCCCGATGTCGCCGGTGATGGAGGCGCGCAGGCTCAGCTTGTCGCCGATCTTGTCGGTGGTGAAGCCGTCCATGCCGCGTTCGACGATGAAGCCGCGGATCACGTCATCCAGCTTGGCCCAGACGATGGCCAGATCGGCGATGGGCGAGTTGGTGATCCAGTATTTGGCGCCGTTCAGCCGGTATCCGCCCTCTACCTTTTCGGCGCGGGTCTTCATCCCCGCGGGGTCTGAACCGCCGTCGGCCTCGGTCAGGCCGAAACAGCCGATCAGTTCGCCCGCCGCCATGCGCGGCAGGAAGCGCATCTTCTGCTCTTCCGACCCGAAGGCGTAGATCGGATACATGGCCAGGGACGACTGCACGCTCATGGCGCTGCGGTAGCCGCTGTCGATCGCCTCGATCTCGCGCGCGATCAGGCCATAGGCGACGTGGCTGGCGCCCGACCCGCCATATTGTTCCGGCAGCATGGCCCCCAGGAAGCCCATCTCGCCCATCTCGGTCATGATGGAACGGTCGAAGGTCTCGTCGCGGAAGGCGGCGACGATGCGCGGCAACAGCCTGTCGCGGGCGTAGGCGCGCGCCGCGTCGCGGATCATGGCCTCGTCGTCGGTCAGCCGGCCGTCCAGGTCCAGCGGGTCGTCCCAGCGGAAGGTCTTGGCGGGTGCGTTCGAGCCGTCGGCCATGTCGGGTCGGTTCCTGTGTTCCGGAAATCCGGGGCTTTAAGCCAAATCGTCGCGCCGGGGTAGGGGGCGACTGGAGCCCGGCGGCGGACCGGGTTACCCTGCGTCCCCATGAAAGCGACCCTGAACCGTCTGTTCGCCGAACACCCGCGCGAGGTCGGCGAAAGCTATTTCGAGCACATGGCCGCCTCGTCCGGCTTCGGCTTCAAGCTGCTGAAGCTGGCCGCCTGCGCCTTCGCCCACGCGGTGGTGCCGGGGGTGCACAAGGCCACGGTCTCATCGAACATCTGCCGCATGGCGACCGAGATGAGCGGCCGCGCCGAAGAGGCCCGGGACTGCCGGATGCGCGACGCGGGGGTCTGGGACCCGGGGCTGTGACGGCTACTGGGCCGTCATCCCCCCGTCGATCTTGAACTCCGAGCCGGTGACGAATTTCGACTCGTCCGAGGCCAGGTAGAGGACGCACCAGGCCACGTCGTCCGGCTCGCCGATGCGCTTGAGCGGTATGCCGCGGCTTAAGCGTTCGTGCGCCTTGGCCTCGTCGCCGCCGCTCATGGCGATGAAGGGGTCCAGGATGGCGGTCTTGATGAAGACCGGATGCACGGAATTGCAGCGCACGTTCCAGTCGGCCTTGGCGGCCTCCAGGGCGACGGTCTTGGTGTACATCCACACGCCCGCCTTGGTGGCGTTGTAGGCGCCCATCCCTGGCCCCGCCGCCAGGCCGGCGATCGACGAAATATTGATGATCGAGGCAGGCGCGCTGGCCCTCAGGTGCGGCATGGCGTGTTTGCAGCCGAACATGACCGAGCGCAGGTTGATCTCGAACTGGCGGTTCCAGTTGGCAGCCGTGTCCTGCTCGACGAAGACCAGGTCGCCGCCGATCCCGGCATTGTTCACCAGCACCGACAGCCCGCCCATCTGGCCCACGGCGGCGGCGATGACGGCGGCCCACTGGTCTTCGTCGGCGACGTCATGGACATGGGCGAAGGCCGCGCCGGGGATCTCGGCGTTGATCGCCTCGGCCAGGGCGGCGACACGCGGCCCGTCGATATCGGTGACGGCGACCCGCGCGCCCTCGCGCGCCAGCATCCAGGCCATGGCCTCGCCCAAGCCGCCGGCCGCCCCGGTGATCAGGGCGGCCTTGCCGGCCACCCGCCCCTGTTTCGCGCCCGTCATTTCGCGTCTCCGGCGATGGAATCGATGAACCGCGCCAAATCCAGATCCTTCTGCGTCACCCCGCCCGCGTCATGGGTGGTCAGCAGCACCTCGACCCGGTTGTAGACGTTCGACCATTCGGGGTGATGGTCCATGGTCTCGGCCTTCAGGGCCACGCGGTTCATGAAGCCCCAGGCGGCGTTGAAGTCGGCGAAGGCCAGGCTGCGCGCGATGGCCGGGCGCGGATCGTCGGCGTGGCGCCAGCCGGGCAGGTCGCCCAGGGCCTGCTGAACCTCGATGACGGAACTGGACATGGCGGCGTCTCCTCGGCGGCGGTCCCTGTCGGGGTAGCGGGCGCAAGGCCCGGCGGCAAGCGGCGCGCGCAGGGCTTGGCGCGGGCGGGAAAATCCGTTCAATCTGCGTCCCATGACCGAGCCGGCGACCCAGGCCCCGATCCGCCGCCATCCCTTCGCGCGCTGGCGCCGCTGGCTGCCCCGGGCCGCGTTCGAAAGCCTGCTGATCGTCTTCTCGGTGGTCCTGGCCCTGGCCCTGACCAACTGGGCTGAGGAAAGACGCACGGCCCATCGGGTGGCCGAGATGCGGGGATTCCTGATCCAGGAGATCCGCACCAACCGGGCCGATCTGGGCTCGGACTACTATATTCCGCATCATCAGCGACTGAAAAACACGTTCGGCCAGGCCGGCGGGCGGCCGGGCGCGATCGTCACCCGACGCGGGGCCGAACCAGCCATCGCCGCCCTGTTCAGCAGCGGCATTCACCTGATGATTCCCGGCGATGCGGTCTGGAGCAGTATTTCCGCCAGCGACCTGTTCGAACACATGGACGCCCAGGAGCTGTTCCTGCTGGCCCGGGTCTATCGCGCCCAGGAGACGCTGGAGAGCACCAACAGGGCGGGTTACGAGAACGCCGTCGGCCTGCTGGACATCCTGACCGACGAGAACGACGCCCATCGCCAGATGATGCGGATGACTATCTTTCTGGAAGACCTGATCCAGCAGGAGACCAACCTTTTGAGGCTTTACGATCAGGCCCTGGCGGAAATGGATCCCAAGGCGCCGCCGCCTGCGGCCACGCGAACGGATGACGGGGCCGCGCCGAAAGGCTAGACCGCGCCCATGACCGAGACCGCCACCTCCCCCTTCGGCTTCAAGGACGTCGATGCGCGCGAGAAGGTGCGCCTGGTGCGCGGGGTCTTCGACAGCGTGGCCGGCAAATACGACCTGATGAACGACCTGATGAGCGCGGGGGTGCACCGGCTCTGGAAGGACGCGGCGGCGGCGAAACTGAACCCCCGTCCGGGCGAGGTGATCCTGGATGTCGCGGGCGGAACCGGCGACATGGCGCGGCGGTATTCGAAAATGGCCCGCGCGGCGCAAGCGAGGATGGGGGGCGAGGACGCCTCGGTCATCGTGCTGGACTACAATGCCGAGATGATCCTGGCCGGGGTCGAGAAGGGCGGCGAGCCGGAGATGAGCTGGACCGTCGGCGACGCCATGGCCCTGCCCCTGCCCGACGCCTCGGTCGACGCCTATTCGATCAGTTTCGGCATCCGCAATGTCTCGGACGTGGCCGGGGCCTTGAAGGAGGCGCGGCGGGTGCTGAAGCCGGGCGGCCGCTTCCTGTGCCTGGAGTTCAGCCGGCCGGTCGCCGGACCGGTGCGCCGCGCCTATGACGCCTGGTCCTTCCACGCCATCCCGCGCATCGGCGGCTGGGTCGCGGGCGACAAGGACAGCTATCAGTATCTGGTTGAAAGCATTCGCCGCTTCCCGGACCAGGCGACCTTCACCCGCATGATCCAACAGGCGGGTTTCAGCCGCGTCACCCACACCAATCTGTCCGGCGGGATCGCCGCGATCCATCACGGGTGGGCGATCTGAGCCGTCTGACCGTCAAGACGCCGCCCCCGCCGCCGCGCGCCCTGCCGGTGCGCGATCCGCTGGGCGCCTCGCTGCGGCTGGTCGGCTGGCTGGGCGTCCTGGTGCGCCACGACGCCCTGGCCCCGCGCGAGATCACCCCCCTGCTGCCCGCCTGGGGCCGCTGGATCGCCCATCTGCTGCATCTGTTCGCGGGCCGCGAGGCGCGCCAGGGCCGGCCCGGCGAGCGGCTGGCCCGCGCCTGCGAACGCCTGGGGCCGGTGGCCATCAAACTGGGCCAGGTCCTGGCCACACGGGCCGACATCTTCGGCGCCCAGTTCGCGTCCGATCTGGGCCGGCTGAAGGACCGTCTGCCGCCCTTTTCGACCGACGAGGCCCGCGCCGAGATCGAACGCTCCCTGGGCCGGCCGGTCGAGGCCCTGTTCGTCCAGTTCGATCCGCCCGTCGCCGCCGCCTCCCTGGCCCAGGCCCATCCCGCCTGGCTGGCGGACGGCCGCAAGGTGGCGGTGAAGGTGCTGCGGCCCGGCGTCGAACGGCGGGTGGCCAAGGGGCTGGACGCCATGCGGCTGGCGGCGCGGCTGGCGCACCGGTTTGTTCCCGTGGCCCGGCGGCTCGAGCCGGCCGCCTTCGTCGAGACCGTGGCCCGTGCGCTTCAGCTCGAGCTGGACATGCGGCTGGAGGCGGCGGCGGCGTCGGAGCTGGGCGACATCATGCGCGCCTCGGCGGCCGACGGCGGCGGCCACATGATGGCGCCGGGGGTAGTCTGGGACGGGGTCGGGCGCCGCGTCCTGACCCTGGAATGGGCGCAGGGCCTGCCCATGACCGATCCTGCGGCGGCCGACCAGCCGGGCCTGGACCGCAACGCCCTGGCCGACAACATCGTGCGCGCCTTCCTGTCACAGGCTCTGGATCACGGGGCCTTTCACGCCGATCTGCACGAGGGGAATCTGTTCGCCCGCGCCCCGGCCGAGGTGACCGCCGTCGACTTCGGAATCGTCGGCCGCCTGGGCCCGGCCGAGCGGCGCTATCTGGCCGAGATCCTGTGGGGTTTCCTCAGCCGCGACTACGACCGCATCGCCCGCGTCCATTTCGAGGCCGGATACGTCCCGCCGCACCATTCGGTCGACGCCTTCGCCCAGGCCCTGCGCGCCGTGGGCGAGCCGGTGATCGGCAAACAGGCGTCCCAGGTCTCCATGGGCCGTCTGCTGGGCCAGTTGTTCGAGATCACGGCCCTGTTCGACATGCACCTGCGGCCAGAGCTGATCCTGCTGCAGAAGACCATGGTCTCGGTCGAGGGGGTGGCGCGCCGCCTGAACCCCGATCACGACCTGTGGGAGGCCGCCCGGCCGGTGGTCGAGCGCTGGATCCGCCGCGAACTGGGCCCGGCCGCCCAGGCGCGGGAAGCGGTGGACGAGGCCGTCGCCGCCCTGAAGGCCCTGTCCCGCCTGGTCCAGGATCCGCCCCAGGCCCAGACGGTGGTCGTCGAGCGGTCCCATGGACCCGGCTGGCCGGTCGCCGTCCTGTCGCTGCTGCTTGGCGCCGCCGTCACGGCCCTTGTCTTGACGCTTTGGCCGGGCATTCTTTCCTGAACCTCGCAGGAGCGCCGACCATGAAGACCCTGATCGCGGCCCTGATCCTCGGCATGGCCGTCCCCTCGGCCGCCCTGGCCCAGGATGGGGCAGCCGCCGGCCGCATCCCCAACACCTTCGACGGCCCCGCCGCGGCCCAGGCCGCCCCGCCGCCCGCGCCCGAGCCGCGCTCGGTCTCGGGCGCCGAGATCGGTCCGGACGTGAAACGGTCCGAGGACGCCCTGCGCGCCGTGGTGGCCCAGGCCCAGGGCGAAGGCCTGGACTACACCATGTTCAGCGACAGCCTGGCCCAGCGCATCCGCGGCCAGGCGGCCCAGATCATTCCCATCATCAAGGGCTTCGGCGAACTGCAGGAAGTGATCTATGTCGGCCAGGAACAGGGCGCGGACCTGTTCGCCCTGGATTTCGCCCAGGCCCGGACCCAGTGGATCATCGGTTTCAACGCCGAGGACCAGATCGCCGTCCTGCTGTTCCGTCCGGCCCCGGCCGAGCCGACGACGCCGTCTCACGACCACTGACCGCCAGGGGCCGATAGGCCCGCGTCAGAAGAACAGGGGTTCGGGCTTCTTCTCCGGCGGCTGACGCGCCTCGGGCTGCTGGTTCGGCGGATCGCGCCGCTCGGGCTGGGGCGTCGTGGGCCGGACCACGGGCTGGGTCGTGGCCGGCGGGGCGGGATCGGGGCGATAGGGCTGGCCCTGGTTCGGATCGACCGGCTGGGACGGGGCGCCGCCGGTGGAACCGCCCAGGACGTCGCCGATCTGGCCCATCAGGTCGCCCACCGGGTCCGGCGCCTGCCAGCCGTCGGGCATGGCCGGGCCGTCGGGAATGCGCGGGGCGTTCAGGCGCGGCAGGGCCGCCTCCATGAACCCCTTCCAGATAGCGGCCGGCGACGAACCGCCGGTGACGCCGCGCATGGCGGTGTTGTCGTCCTTGCCGACCCAGACGGCGGCGACGAAGCCGCCAGTGTAGCCGACGAACCAGGCGTCCTTGTAGTCCGAGGTCGTGCCGGTCTTGCCCGCCAGGTCGCGACCGCCGATGGCCACCGACCGCGCCGTGCCCGAGGTCACCACCCCGCGCAGCATCTGGTTCAGGTAATACAGGGGCGGATTGTTGATCGCCTGGCCCGCGGCGGCCTCGCCGCCGCCGCGCTGATAGATGACCCGTCCGGCCGGGGTGCGGATGCGGCTGACGCCATAAGCCTCGACCCGGCGGCCGCCGTTCGCAAAGGCGTCATAGGCGGTGGCCATCTCCAGCGGAGAGACTTCGACGGCGCCCAGGGCCATGGCCGGCTCCAGGCCGATACGGCTGGTGATGCCCAGACGGCGGGCGGCGCGCGCCACGCTGTCACGGCCGATCTGATCGGCGACCGAGGCGGCGACGGTGTTGATCGACTGGGCCACCGCCTGGGCCAGGGTCATCTGGCCCGAGAAGGTGCCGGAATAGTTGCGGGGCGACCAGGAGCCGATGCGGATAGGCTCGTCCACCACCGGGGTCTGGGGCGTGTATCCGGCCTCCAGCGCCGCCAGATAGACGAAGGGCTTGAAGGCCGAGCCGGCCTGACGCCGGGCGTCCACGGCGCGGTTGAACTGGCTGTCGGCATAGCTGGCGCCGCCGATCATGGCGCGGACCCGGCCGTCGCCGTCCAGGGCCACCAAAGCGGCTTGTTGAACTCCGCGCGAGGCGTCGCGGTCCAGAATGCGGCGCACGCTGCGCTCGGCCGCGGTCTGAAGCGTCAGGTCCAGGGTCGTCTCGACGATCAGGTCCTCGGTCGGTTCCCCGACCAGGCCGCGGATCGACTTGTCCAGCCAGTCGATGAAATACTGGGCGTGCTGGGTGGCCAGGGTGCGCGACACCCGCACGGGCTCCAGAACGGCGGCGGCGCGCTGTTCGGGTGTGATGACCCCCATGTCCTGCATCTCGTTCAGGACCACGGTGGCGCGAGTGGCGGCGCGTTCGGATTCCGACACCGGCGAATAGCGCGAGGGCGCCTTCAGCAGGCCCGCCAGAAGGGCGGCCTCGCCCACCGTCAGGTTCTTGGCCGACTTGTCGAAATAGCGCTGCGACGCCGCCTCGATGCCATAGGCGCCGGCGCCGAAATAGACCCGGTTCAGATAGAGGGCCAGGATCTCCTTCTTGCTGAATTTCATCTCCAGCCAGACGGCCAGCATCAGTTCCTGGACCTTGCGCTTCAGGTTCTGGTCCGGCGTCAGGAACAGGTTCTTGGCCAACTGCTGGGTCAGGGTCGAGCCGCCCTGGACCACCCGGCCTGCGCGCATGTTGGAGAGGATGGCGCGGCTCATGCCGATCGGGTCGAAGCCGGGATGCCAGTAGAAACGCCGGTCCTCGATGGCGATGAAGGCGGCGGGAACATAGTCGGGCAGGGCGTCCAGGTCGGCGGGCGGCGCCTGCTGGGTTCCACGGGTGGCGATCAGGGCGCCGTTGCGGTCCAGATATGTGATCGAAGGCTGGCGATCGACGTTGTAGAGGCTGGAGGTGTCCGGCAGGTCGCGCGCGAAGACGGCGAAAAAGACGACCAGGAAGATCACCCCCCAGACCGCCGTCACGGCGCCCCAATACAGCAGCTGCTGCATGCGGGTGCGCCCCCGCGCCCCGCCCTGATCTCTGCCGCCTTGGCCGAAACCCGCCATGGAAACCCTTCAGACCCTAAAGCCGTATCCGGTCTAGCCGAACGCCGGTCTCGCGCAAACGCCCCTCATCGGTCACGCGACCGTGAAGCGGATTTTCGCCGAAACCATGACCGTGCAGCGGATTAATCTAAAAAGGCGTTCACCTCGGCCTCGAACCGCTCGGGCTGGTCCAGCATGATGAAATGGGCGCTGTCGTCGATGCGTTTCAGCTGGGCCGAGGGCAGGGACATGAAGGACGCCTGATAGATACCGTCGGTGATCTCCGGCGTCATGCCCGGAAACTCGAAGGCGACATAAAGAACCTCGACCGGGGCGGTGATGCGCGGCAGTTCAGCCCGTAGGTCGGTCAGCATCAGTTCGCGATAGGCGTTTGCCGACACGGTCCGGTCGCTGGTCGCCGCGTCGTGCAGGGGGCCGGCGCGCAGCGCCTCGGTCTTGATCATGGCGCCGACCGTGGCCGCGACCTGGGCTGCATACTGTTCATCGCTCAGGGCCTGGGAGCGGGCGTGCATCGCCTCCACTCCCGGCGTCACCGTCTCGACCGTGGGGGCCACGCCGGGAGGGGCGAACATCACCCCGACAAAGGGCATCATGTCCACCACCATCAGCTTGCCGATGCTGTCCGGATGGCGGGCGGCCAGCATCATGCCGAAGGTTCCGCCCATGGAATGGCCGATCACCGCAGGCTTGTTCAGCCCCTGTTCGGCGATATAGCGGGCCAGATCCTCGGCCACGGCGCCGAGGATGGGGCCCGAGGCGTTATCCATCGCCGGCGCTCCGGCGAAGCCCTGAACGTGGATTCGGTGGATGCGATAGCGGTCCTTCAGCGCATCGGTCAGCCGATCCCATACCTCGGGCGATGACGACAGGCCGGGGATCAGGATGATGTCGCTGATCGGATGCTCCGGCCCATCGACACGCACATGGAAGCGGCCGGAACGGAAGTCGGCGTGGGCGTGGCCGTGGTCGGCGTGTTCGTCGGCCGCCGTTTGCGCCGGCTGGGCGCCATGATCGTGATGCTGGGCCATGGCGGGCCCGGCGGCGGCGACAAGGGCCGCGGCGGCGGCGCTGGCGAACAGTCGGGTCATGGGGTCTCCCCTTGGCGACGAGCCGTCGGCCCGCCTTCGCTGTCTATGGACCTCATCGATGACGGCTTTGCACGCGGCCGGTCAAGACTTCGCGCGCGGGTAGCGCTAGGATCGGCGCATGACGCCCGCCGACAGCGCCCAGACCCCTGCCGCCGCACCCCAGGCCAAGGCCCCGCCCGCAGCCTTCGGCAAGGGGTTCGTGACCGACGCCTGGTATTTCGTCGCCCTGTCGCGCGATGTCGCGCCCGGATCGCTGCGTCGGCAGGAGCTGATGGGCGAACCGGTGCTGATCGGACGGACCAACGGAGGGCAGGTCTTCGCCCTGCGCGACATCTGCCCGCACCGGGCCGCGCCCCTGTCGGCCGGCCGGGTGGTGCAGAAGCCCGGCGAGGGCGAGACGGTCGAATGCCCCTATCACGGCTGGCGGTTTCGGCCCGACGGCGCCTGCGCGGCCATTCCCTCCCTGGTCGAGGACCAGGCGTTCGAGACGGACCGCATCCGGGTGCGGGCCTATCCGGTTCGCGAGAGCCAGGGGCTGGTCTTCGTCTGGATGGCGTCCGATCCCCGCAATCCGGCCGAGCCGGACCACGAGCCGCCGGTATTCCCTGGCGTCGTCGGCGGGGGGGCCAAACTGGTCGAATGGATGGATTTCGACAGCCACATCGACCATGCCGTCGTCGGGCTGATGGACCCCGCCCACGGTCCCTATGTCCACCAACAGTGGTGGTGGCGGTCAGAGCATTCGATGCACGAGAAGGCCAAGGCCTTCGCCCCGGTCGAACACGGCTGGGCAATGGTGCGGCATGCGCCCTCGTCGAACAGCCGGGCCTATCGCATCCTGGGCGGCGCGCCGGCGACCGAGATCACCTTCCGCCTGCCCGGCTATCGCTGGGAGCACATCCAGGTCGGCGAGAAGCAGGTCCTGGCCCTGACCTGCCTGACGCCCATCACCGAGACGAAGACGCGCATCACCCAGATCTTCTGGTCCGACCACTGGGTCTTCGGCCTGGCCAAGCCCTTCCTGCGCATGGGGGTGGTCGCCTTCCTGAAACAGGACGGCGGCATGGTGAACCTGCAGAACGAGGGGCTGCGCTACGACCCGGCCCTGATCTGGATCGACGACGCCGACAAACAGGCCAAATGGTACCAGCAGCTGAAGCGCGAATGGATGCGCAGCCGGGCCGAGGGTCGAGCCTTCGTCAATCCCATCCAGCCGACCACCCTGCGCTGGAAGAGCTGAGGCTCAGCCGCGCGCCACGGCTCGGCGGATGACCTCCGCCGCCCGCTCCGGCCCCAGGTCGTGCGCTAGGGCGGTGCGGAAGCGGCCGTCCGGCCCCATCAGATAGATCGTCAGCGAATGCTGCATCGTATAGGCCTCGCCCTCGCCCACCCGGGCGTAGCTGGCGCGATAGGCCCCGGCGATGTCCCGCACCTGGTCCGGCGTGCCGGTCAGGCCGATGACGCCCCGGGGGAAGCCGTCGCTGGACAGATAGTCCTTCAGGGCCTGGGGGGTGTCGCGTTCCGGATCGACCGAAACGAAGACGACCTGCAGCGGCGGCCCGTCCGGGCCTAGCTGCTTCTGGGTGGCGTCCAGCATGGCCAGGGTCGTGGGACAGTAGTCTGGACAATAGGTGAAGCCGAAGAAGACCAGGCTCCATTTGCCGTTCAGCATCGTCTGGTCCACGGCGCGCCCGTCCTGATCCACCATGGTGAAGTCGCCGCCGATCAGGGGCTGGCCCTGTTCGCTGACCTGGACGGCGCCGGCGTCGGGCGCGCGACGGCCGGACACGGCGATGGCCGCCACGGCGATGACGGCCGCCAGGGCCACGCAGGCGGCGGCGAACAGAAGGATCGGGCGACGGGGCATGGGGCTCTCACGGTTCGGATCGCAGGGGTCTATAGAAGACGCGTGAGTTTCGAAGAAGCCTCGACATCGCCGCACCTGCACGACCCGGCCCGCGCCGGCGTCCTGGCCGGCTGGCGCGACCTGCCCCGGCGCGGAAGGGGCCTGTCGCTGCGGACCCTGATCGTTCTGCGCTGGCTGGCGCTGGCGGGCCAGACGGCGGCCGTCCTGACGGCCTTCTTCGCCCTGCATTTCCCCCTGCCGCTGGGGCCTTGCCTGGCCGTGATCACCGCCAGCGCGGTCATGAACCTGGCCGCCACCTCGCACCTGCGGCGCACGGACAACCGCCTGCCCGACGGCCGCCAGACGGCGGTGCAACTGGGGTTCGACATCCTGCAGCTGTCGACCATGCTGGCCCTGACCGGGGGACTGGAGAACCCCTTCTGCCTGCTGCTGGTGGCGCCGGTGACCATCGCGGCGGCGGCCCTGCCGTCGCGCCAGGCCCTGCTGCTGGGGCTGATGGTGCTGATCGCCGCGGGGGTGATGTTCTACTGGTCACTTCCCCTGCCTTGGCGGCCGGGCGAGCATCTGGACCTGCCGCCCCTCTATCGCTTCGGCATGGCCCTGGCCCTGGTCACGGGGGTGGTCTTCACCGCCGCCTATGCCTGGCGGGTGGCGGCCGACGCCGAGAAGCTGGAACTGGCCCTGGCCACGACCCAGGACGTGCTGCAGCGCGAGCAGAGGCTGGCGGCCCTGGGCGGGCTGGCGGCGGCGGCGGCGCACGAGCTGGGCACGCCCCTGGCGACCATCCAGGTGGTGGCCAAGGAACTGTTGCGCGCCTCGCCGCCCGACAGCCCGGCGGCCGAGGACGCGGCCCTGATCCTGCAGCAGTCGGAGCGGTGTCGGGGCATACTGAAACGCCTGTCCCAGCGGCCGGAGCAGGGCGACAAACTCTATGCCGACGTCGGGCTGAAGGCCCTTCTGGAGGAGGTTGTGGAGCCTCACCGCGGCTTCGACCTGGAGTTCCAGGTCGCCGTCCTGACCCCGCCCGGACGGCCGGCGCCGCGGGTCAAGCGCCTGCCAGAGATCATCCATGGCCTGTCGACCCTGGTCGAGAACGCCGCCGACTTCGCCGACAGCCGGGTGACGGTCCAGGCTACGGTCGACGCGGGCTGGATCGAGATCGCCGTCATCGACGACGGCCCCGGCTTCGCCTCCGAGGTCCTGCCGCGCCTGGGAGAGCCCTATGTGACTACCCGCCCGCACGGCAAGGCGCGCCAGGCCCTGGCCGCCCAGATCGCCGCCGCGGCCCGCCCGGTGACCCCGTTCCGGGGCCGCAAGGCCTCGCCCAAGCCCGATCCCATCGCCCCCAGCCAGGGCGGCATGGGCCTGGGCTTCTTCATCGCCCGCACACTGCTGGAACGGACCGGAGGCGCGCTCAGTGTCGGTTCGGCCTCGCCCGAGGCGGGACGGCGAGGCGGCGGCCGGGGCGCGCGGGTGGCCGTTCGCTGGTCGCGCCAGACCCTGGAGGCGCCGCCCGAGGCCGGGGCCGAAATGTCGCAGCACGATGGCTGAGCCTTGACCGGAGCGACCCCGGCCCCGACCTGTCCGTATCAGGAGACCGAACACAGATGTCCGACCTCGACGCCCGCATCACCGCCCTGGACGACCGAACCCTGCTGTTGCTCGACGACGACCAGGCGCTGCGCACCCGCATGGGCCGGGCGCTGGAGGCGCGCGGGTTCGAGGTGACCCTGGCCGCCTCGGTGGCCGAGGCCAACCAGGTGCTGCGCGAGCGGGTTCCCGCCTTCGGGGTGCTGGACATGCGGCTGGAGGACGGCAATGGGCTGAAGGTGGTCGAGACCATGCGCGAGCGGCGCCAGGACGCCCGCATCGTCATGCTGACCGGATATGGCGCCATCGCCACGGCCGTGGCGGCGGTCAAAGCCGGGGCGGTCGACTATCTGTCCAAGCCCGCCGACGCCGACGACGTGGTCAAGGCCCTGCTGGCCGTCGGCGACGCGCCCGAACCACCCGAAAATCCCATGAGCGCCGACCGGGTGCGCTGGGAGCATATCCAGCGGGTCTATGAGCTGTGCGACCACAATGTTTCCGAGACGGCGCGCCGCCTGGGCATGCACCGGCGGACGCTTCAGCGGATCCTGGCCAAGCGGGCGCCGCGATAGGCGCGACGCGCCCATCGCTTTTTTTTGGCCTAACGCTCGCGTCGCGGACGCTCGCTGCTTGAGGCCATTTTGGGCCTAAGGCTCGCCCCTTGAAGTCGAACTATTCTCGGAAGTTTCGCAGGGCGCCGAGCCGCGCGAACGCCAGGGTCAGAGCCTTGCGCCGCGCGGGGGGCAGGGGTGTCGAAGGCGCGTCGCGGACGACCGCGCCGCCGAAGCCGTCGGCGACGATCAGGCCGGGTTCGACGGGCAGGACGCCTTCGGGAAACTGGGGCGCGACCGCGAAATAGAAGGCGTCGCAATAGGGCCCGTATTCGTGCCATTTGCGGTCGACGCGGTAGTCTTCGACGCCCGACTTGACCTCGACGATGATGATGTCGCCGCGTGGGCCCAGGGCCATGACGTCGGCGCGGCGGCCGTTGGGCAGGCAGACCTCGGTCAGGGGCGCATAGCCCATGTCGACCATCAGCCGCGCCGCGCCGCGGGTGACGCCCAGCGTCGTCTCGGGCCGCGAGAAGACCAGTTCCAGATGCACGGCGGGGGCGGGCATCCGGGCATATGTTCCGCTTGTGTTCCGAAGGTCAAGCGGCGGGCCGGACCCTAGGGTGGGTCCAGCAATAGCTTGGCGACGATCGCCACCCCGCCCCAGACGGCGATGAACAGCAGGCCGGCCAGCAGCATTCCGGTCCCCGATACGCCGCGGAAACGCCGCGGCAGGCTGTTGCCCCAGAAGCCGCCCGTAGCGAAGGCGGCCAGGGCCATCAGCGCGCCGAAGGCCCAGGTTCGGGTCGGGCGCGGCGGCAGGTCATCGCCCTCGTCGGTGGCGAACTCGCCCGAACCGGCCCGGGCCAGCAGGTCGCGGGCCTGGTCGGCCTGGACGCCGGGAACCATCAGCCGGATCCCCAGCGCCCGCTGCATCAGGGGATCGACCGTGGTCTGGAACCGCTCGGTCACGCTGACTTCGATGGCGTGCGAGGCCAGGAAGGCGGCGGCCAGATCGGCCTCATAGACGTCCTGGAAACGGGCGATCTCGACCAGGGACAACGCCCGCCTTCCCGACGTTCGGCCTTACAGATCCAGCAGGGCGCGTTGCGGGTCTTCCAGAAGTTCCTTGATACGCACAAGGAAGGTCACCGCCTCCTTGCCGTCGACGATGCGGTGATCGTAGCTGAGGGCCAGGTACATCATCGGGCGGATCTTGACCTCGCCGTTCACGGCCATCGGCCGCTGGACGATGTTGTGCATGCCCAGGATGCCGGACTGCGGCGCGTTCAGGATCGGCGTCGACATCAGCGAGCCATAGGTGCCGCCGTTGGTGATGGTGAAGGTGCCGCCCTGAAGCTGGTCCAGCGTCAGGGCGCCGTCGCGGGCGGCCTTGCCCAGGGCGGCGATGCCTTTTTCGATCCCCGCCAGAGACAGGGCGTCCGCATCGCGCAGCACCGGCACCACCAGCCCCTTTTCGGTGCCGACGGCGATGCCGATGTCATAATGGTTCTTGTAGATGATGTCCGTGCCGTCGATCTCGGCGTTGACGGCCGGGATCTCGTGCAGGGCGGCGACGACCGCCTTGGTGAAGAAGCTCATGAAGCCCAGCTTCACCCCGTGGCGCTTCTCGAACGCCTCCTTGTACTGGGCGCGCAGGGCCATGACGTTGGTCATGTCCACCTCGTTGAAGGTGGTCAGCTGGGCGGCCGTGTTCTGCGATTCCTTCAGGCGGCGGGCGATGGTCTGACGCAGGCGCGTCATCTTCACCCGCTCTTCGCGCGGCTGGTCGGCGCGCGGCGCGGCCGGGGCGGCGGGCGCAGACGCCGGGGCGGCGGCCGGGGCGGGAGCGGCGGCGCCGATGGCGTTCAGGGCGTCGCCCTTGGTGATATTGCCCTTGGGACCGGTGGCGGCGATGGCCTTGGGATCCAGGTTGTTCTCGGCCACGACGCGGGCGGCGGCGGGCGACAGGTGCGGGCCGTCCGAGGCGGCGACCTGGGCCGAGCCGGTGTTGGCGGGCGCGACCGCCGGGGCCTCGCCCGAGGCGGCGCCAGAGACCGCGATCCTCCCGATCGACTGGCCCGGGGTGACGCTGGCGCCGGTGTCGGCGGTGATGGTCAGGATACCCGAGGCGGGGGCCGAGACCTCGACGGCCACCTTGTCGGTCTCGATCTCGACCAGCAGTTCGTCCTTGGCGACGGTGTCGCCGTTCTTCTTCTTCCAGGCGCCCATGGTCCCTTCGGCGACGCTTTCGCCCATGGTCGGCACGGGGATGTCGATGCTGGCGGCGGCGGCCGGAACAGCCTCGGCCTTGGGCGCATCGGCCTTGGCGGTCTTGGCCGGCTTGTCGGTCTTGGCCGGAGCCGCCGCAGCGCCTTCGGAGACGACACCCAGGACCGCGCCCGGGGTCACCGTGTCGCCGGCGTTGAAGCGGATTTCCGACAGCACGCCATCCGACGGCGAAACCACCTCCAGCGAGACCTTGTCGGTCTCCAGCTCGACCAGAAGTTCGTCCTTCTTCACCGGCTCGCCGGCGGCCTTGGTCCATTTGGCGATGGAGGCTTCGGTGACGGATTCGCCCAGGGCGGGGGTCAGGATGTCGGCCATGGTCTTAGCGCTCTCAGGTCAGGCGAAGGCTTCGGTCAGGAAGGCGTTCAGTTCGGAAAGGTGGCGGCTCATCAGGCCGGCTGCGGTGGAGGCGGAGGCCGGGCGGCCGACGTATCGGGCGCGTTTGGCCCGGATGTCCAGCTTCTCCAGCGTCAGTTCCAGCCAAGGATCGACGAAGGTCCAGCCGCCCATGTTCTTGGGCTCTTCCTGGCACCAGACCAGTTCGGCCTGGGGGAAGCGGGCTAGTTCGGTCAGCAGCGACTTCATCGGCCAGGGATAGAACTGCTCCAGCCGCAGGATATAGACGTCGTCCACCGGCTTGCCCGCGGCGGCGTCCTTCTCGCGGCGTTCCAGCAGGTCGTAATAGACCTTGCCCGAGCACAGGATGACGCGGCGGATGTCGGCGTCGGCCTTCAGGGTGATCCCCGCGACCTCGGGCCGGGTCTGGGCGTCGTCATGCAGCACCCGGTGGAAGGCCGAGCCCTCGGCCATGTCGGCCAGGGTGGACACGGCCTTCTTGTGACGCAGCAGCGACTTGGGTGTCATCAGGATCAGCGGCTTGCGGAACGGCCGATGCATCTGGCGGCGCAGGATGTGGAAATAGTTGGCCGGGGTGGAGCAGTTGGCGACCTGCATATTGTCCTCGGCGCAGGCCTGCAGGAACCGCTCAAGCCGGGCCGAGGAATGCTCCGGCCCCTGGCCCTCATAGCCGTGCGGCAGCAGCATGGTCAGGCCGCACATCCGCAGCCATTTGCGTTCGCCCGAGCTGATGAATTGGTCGATGACCACCTGGGCGCCGTTGACGAAGTCGCCGAACTGGGCCTCCCACATCACCAGGGTGTTGGGGTCGGCCAGGGCGTAACCGTATTCGAAGCCCAGCACCGCCTCTTCCGACAGGGCCGAATCGATGACCTCGAAATGGGCCTGGCCCTCGCGCAGGTTGTTCAACGGGACGTAGCGGCTCTCGGTCGTCTGGTCGATCACGCCCGAATGGCGCTGGCTGAAGGTGCCGCGCACCGAATCCTGACCGGACAGGCGGATCGGGAAGCCTTCATCCAGCAGGCTGGCGAAGGCCAGGCTCTCGGCCGTGGCCCAGTCGATGTTCTGACCGGTCGTGATCGCCTCGCGCCGGCCGTCGATGACCCGTTTCAGCGTCTTGTGGATATCGACGGCGTTGGGAATGGTCGTCAGCCGCGCGCCCAGGTCGCGCAGTTTTTCGGCCGGGACGTCGGTGCTGCCACGCCGCTCGTCGCCATCGGCCAGGCCCATGCCGGTCCACTGGCCGTCCAGCCAGTCGGCCTTCTTGGCCTGGAAATCCTTGCCCGCGTCGAATTCGGCGTCCAGGAAGGCCTCGAACCGGGCGATCTCGGCCTCGACATCGGCCTCGGTCATCATGCCTTCGGCGACCAGGCGGCGCGAATAGGTCTCGCGGGTCGAGGGCTGGTCCTTGATCTTGCGATACATGACCGGCTGGGTGAAGGTCGGGTCGTCGCCCTCGTTGTGGCCGAAGCGCCGGTAGCAGAACATGTCCACCACCACGTCCTTGTGGAATTTCTGGCGGAACTCGGTGGCCACCTTGGCGGCGAAGACCACCGCCTCGGGATCATCGCCGTTCACGTGGAAAATCGGCGCCTGGACCATCAGGGCCACGTCCGACGGATAGGGCGAGCTGCGCGAGTTGCGCGGGCTGGTGGTGAAGCCGATCTGGTTGTTGATGACGAAATGCAGGGTACCGCCGGTGCGGTAGCCCTTCAGCCCCATCAGGGCGAAACATTCGGCCACCACGCCCTGGCCGGCGAAGGCCGCGTCGCCGTGGATCAGAAGAGGGGCGACCTTGGTGCGGTCAAGGGCCCAGGTCTCTTCGGGCGCCCCGGCGTTGGCCTCGCGGATGTCGAAGGCCTGTTTGGCGCGCGCCTTGCCCAGGACGACCGGGTTGACGATCTCCAGGTGCGAGGGGTTGGCGGTCAGCGACAGGTGGACCTTGTTCTCATCGAACTGCCGGTCCGAACTGGCGCCCATATGGTATTTGACGTCGCCCGAGCCCTCGACGTCGCTGGGCACGGTCGAGCCGCCCTGGAATTCGTGGAAGATGGCGCGATAGGGCTTGCCCATCACCGCCGCCAGGACGTTCAGCCGGCCCCGGTGGGCCATGCCCAGGACGATCTCGTCCACGCCCAGGGCGCCGCCGCGCTTGATCACCTGCTCCAGGGCCGGGACCATGGCCTCGCCGCCGTCCAGGCCGAACCGCTTGGTGCCGGGGAAGCGTTTGTGCAGGAAGCGTTCGAAGCCCTCGGCCTCGATCAGCTTGTTCAGGATGGCCAGCTTGCCTTCGCGGGTGAAGGTGTTGCGGTCGAACCGGTCGGCGCCCTCGAACCGCTGTTGCAGCCAGGCTTTCTCCTCGGGCTCGGCGATATGCATGAACTGGATGCCGATATTGCCGCAATAGATGGCCTTCAGCCGGGCCATGACCTCGCGGATCGTGCCGGTCTCAAGGCCCAGGACCCCGTCCAGATAGATGGGCCGGTCCATGTCGGCCTCGCCGAAGCCGTGGAATTCGGGCGTCAGCTCGGGATTGTTCGCCGGCAGTTCGATGCCCAGGGGGTCCAGGGTCGCCTGCAGGTGGCCGCGCACGCGATAGCTGCGGATCAGCATCAGGGCGCGGATGGAATCGTGGGCCGCGGCCCGCACGGCGTCAGAAGACACGGCGGCGGCCGGCGCGGTCGGGGAGGGCGCGGCCTTGGCGGCCTTCGGGTCCGGCCTGGGCACCGGCCAGCGCCCGTCGAACACGGCGGTTTCCTCTGTCGGCTCGCTGACGGCGCCGCGGCCCCAGCCGCCGGCGTCGGCGGCGGCCTTCACGCTGTCGGCATTGTCGCGCAGCTGATCGAAGAAGGCGCGCCATTCGGCGGGCACCGAGGCGGGATCGGCGGCCCAACGGCCGTGCAGATCCTCAATGAAGGCGGCGTTCGACCCATAGAGGAAGGAGGTCTCGGCAAAGACCTGGTTCAGCCGCCCGGCGTCGTCAGCCATCGTTCTCGTCAGTCCCATGTCGCCCAAGTCAGGAGGGCGCGCGCCCGTGCGCGCGAGGCGACGAGGCTCATATAGGCCGTGTTTCCTCAGGGGTCATGACCGAATGGAGGCGAACGGCGAAGATTTTCACCGCAATTCGTCCCATCGCCGCCTTTCAGGGGTGATTTTCGCCGTCCGAGCCTGACAGGGGCGCGCTGGACAGGGTGATCGACACCCCGCTGAACCCCACCCGCGCGACAAAAGGACTGCTTTCGGGGATGAATCCGACAAGGATCTCGCCCGTGCCCGAAAGACCTGACGCTTGGATCGGTCTAGGCTGCGGGCGATCTTCGCAAGGAGGCCCGCATGACCGCTCCCACCCGCTATCTGGCCATCTTCACCATGGACAAGTCCGGCCCCCGATACCGGGCCTGGAAGGCGATGAGCGAAACCCGGCAGGCCGAGACGGCCGAGACCGGGGTGGCGGCGGTCAAGGCCTGGGAGGCGGCGCACGCCGACGCCATCCTCTACGCGGGCGGGCCGCTGGGCCCGACGAAACGGATCTGCGACGACGGGGCGGTGACGGACGTGGTCAATCAGCTGACCGTCTTCATGGTGGTGCGCGCCGACAGCCACGAGGCGGCGGTGCGGCTGTTCGACGGCCACCCGCACATGTCGATCTTCCCCTGCGACGGGGTGGAGGTGATGCCGGTGCTGGGGGACCCGGACTGACGGCGAAAAACAGGGTCTATGGAGTCTATCTGGTCTATCGAGTCTAGAAAGCGGTGGCGGGTGGATGACCGGCGCACCCTGGCAGATGCCTGCGCCGGATGCGGACGTGGGGGTCTCAGTCCGCCTCGGGCGGCGGCGTCCAGTCCGGGTCGTTCACCGGATACCAGTCGGCCGCCAGGTCGAGCCAGTCGGGGTTGGCGTCCTCGATCAGTTTAAGCTTCCAGTCGCGCTTCCACTTTTTGATCTGCTTCTCGCGCCGGATCGCATCGACAACCCATTCATGCTGCTCGAACCAGACCAAATGGGTACACCCCTTGGTCTTTGAGTGGCCGTCATAGGCGCCGGTTTTGTGCTTCCAGACGCGCGCAGTCAGATTGGCCGTCATTCCCACATAGGTCGCACCATTGCGCCCGTTGGCCATAATGTAGGTGGCGATGAAGGTGCGATGGGTCGCCATCTGCACAACCTAAGCAATCTTCTTTCTTTCGTCATTCCGGGCGTAGCGCAGCGCAGACCCGGAACAAGGCGGCGCCGCGCAGCGGCGATGGCGACGACCGCGCCTGCGATAGGTTCGCGCTATCGCACGCCGCCTTGTTCCGGGTCTGCGGCTCGCGAGCGAGCCTCCGCCCGGAATGACGATAAGGGTCAGTGCACCCGCGCCTTCCCGATCTCCAGCCCGTCCCCGCCCGCTGACACGGCGATGACCGCGCCGTCCTCGATCTCGCCCGCCAGCAGTTTTCGGGCGATGGGGTCGACTAGGTCCTTCTGGATCACGCGCTTTAGCGGCCGGGCGCCGTAGACGGGATCGTATCCGCGGTCGGCCAGCCAGGCCAGGGCGCTGTCGTCCAGGGACAGGGTCAGGCGGCGGTCGGCCATCAGCTTTTCAAGGCGCTGGAGCTGGATGCGGACGATGCCGCTCATCTGTTCGCGGCCGAGGCGGCGGAACAGGATGATCTCGTCGATGCGGTTCAGGAACTCCGGCCGGAAATGGGCGCGGACCTGGTCCATGACCAGGGGGCGCGCGGCCTCGACATCCTGACCCTCCGGCTGGCTGGCCAGGTATTCGGAGCCGAGGTTGGAGGTCAGGATGATCAATGTGTTCTTGAAGTCGATGACCCGGCCCTGACCGTCCGTCAGGCGGCCGTCGTCCAGCACCTGGAGCAGCACGTTGAACACATCGGGGTGGGCCTTTTCGACCTCGTCGAACAGCACGACCTGATAGGGGCGGCGGCGCACCGCCTCGGTCAGGGCGCCGCCCTCGTCATAGCCGACATATCCGGGCGGGGCGCCGATCAGGCGGCTGACACTGTGCTTCTCCATATATTCCGACATGTCGATGCGGGTGATGGCCGCGTCATCGTCGAACAGGAAGGCGGCCAGGGCCTTGGTCAGCTCGGTCTTGCCCACGCCCGTGGGCCCCAGGAACAGGAAGCTGCCCAAGGGTTTGTTCGGGTCGTTCAGGCCGGCGCGGGCGCGGCGCACGGCGTCGGACACGGCCGTCAGGGCCTCGTCCTGACCGACCACGCGGCCGCGCAGGGCGTCTTCCATGGTCAGCAGTTTCTCGCGTTCGCCCTCCAGCATCTTGTCGACCGGCACCCCGGTCCAGCGGCTGACCACGGCGGCGATCTGTTCGGCGTCGACCACCTCGGGCGTCAGGGGCGAACCGGCCGCGGCGTCCTCGGCCGCCTCGGCGTCGTTCAGTTGCTTCTCCAGCTGGGGGATCTGGCCATAGGCGATCTCTGACGCCCGGCCCAGGTCGCCGGTGCGCTGGGCCGTCGCCAGTTCGGCGCGCAGCCGGTCCAGGGTCTCGCGCAGCTGGGCGGCCTGACCGACCTTGTCCTTTTCCGACTTCCAGCGGGCGGTCAGGTCGTCGGACTGGCCCTGAAGCTCGTCGATCTCGTCTTCCAGCTTTTCCAGGCGGGCGACCGAGGCCTTGTCGGTCTCCTTCTTCAGGGCTTCGCGCTCGATCTTCAGCTGGACCAGGCGGCGGTCGATCTCGTCCAGGGCCTCGGGCTTGGAATCCACGGCCATACGCACCCGGCTGGCTGCCTCGTCCACCAGGTCGATGGCCTTGTCCGGCAGGAAGCGGTCGGTGATGTAGCGGTTCGACAGGGTGGCGGCCGCCACAATGGCGCTGTCGGAAATGCGCACCCCGTGGTGGACTTCATACTTCTCCTTCAGTCCACGGAGGATCGACACCGTGTCCTCGACCGAGGGCTCCTCGACCATCACCGGCTGGAAGCGGCGGGCCAGGGCGGCGTCCTTTTCGACGTGCTTGCGGTATTCATCCAGGGTGGTGGCGCCGACGCAGTGCAGCTCGCCGCGCGCCAAGGCGGGCTTCAGCAGGTTGGAGGCGTCCATGGCGCCGTCCGTCTTGCCCGCCCCGACCAGGGTGTGCATCTCGTCGATGAACAGGATGATCTGGCCTTCGGCGGCCGTGACCTCGTTCAGCACGGCCTTGAGCCGCTCCTCGAACTCGCCGCGGTATTTGGCGCCGGCGATCAGGGCGCCCATGTCCAGCGCCAGCACCTTCTTGTCCTTCAGGCTTTCGGGCACGTCGCCGTTGACGATGCGGGCGGCCAACCCTTCCGCGATCGCGGTCTTGCCGACGCCGGGTTCGCCGATCAGGACGGGGTTGTTCTTGGTGCGGCGGGCCAGGACCTGGATGGTGCGGCGGATTTCCTCGTCGCGGCCGATGACCGGGTCGACCTTGCCGTCGCGGACGGCCTGGGTCAGGTCGCGAGCGTAGCGTTTCAGGGCGTCATAACCTTCTTCGGCCGAGGCCGTGTCGGCGGTCTTGCCCTTGCGCAGATCGGCGATGGCGGCGTCCAGCTTGTCGGCGGTGACGCCTGCGTTTTTCAGCGCCTCGGCAGCCGCGCCCCCTTCGCGCGCCAGGGCCGCCAGCAGCCGCTCGGTGGTGACGAAGGCGTCGCCGGCCTTCTTCGAGGCCTCTTCGGCGGCCGCGAAGACGCGGGCGGTGTCGCCATCCAGATACAGCTGGCCCGAGCCGCCCGAGACCTGGGCCCGCTTGCCCAGGGCGGCCTCGGCGGCCTGGTCGGCGGCCTGGGCGTTTCCGCCGCCGGCGGTGATCAGATTGCGCGCCAGGCCGTCGCGTTCCTCCAGCAGGACCTTCAACAGGTGTTCGGGTGCGAACTGCTGATGGCGGCGGGCCAGGGCCAGCGACTGAGCCGACTGGACCGCCTGTTTGGCGCGATCGGAATAGAGGTCGAGATTCATGGTGCGGGCATCCCCTGCTCAGGCGGATTACGGGACCGGCGCGTCCTCCTATGCAAGCAACGCGCCGCCCGGTCGGGGTTGAGGTGGGGACATGGCCCAGGCGTCGCAAGAGGGCCCATGCTTGGCCATGGGGCCAGGTCGGGCTAGCGTCCGGCCGACATCACCGGGAGCGTCGCCATGTCCATCCGTCTGAGCCGCCGCGCGGCCCTGTTCACCACCGCCGGGGCCGCCCTGGCGCCGGCCGCGCCAGCCCTGGCCCGTCAGCAGGCCGCCAACGATGACGCCGGCCTGGCCGAACGGGTGGACGCCTTCGTCCGACAGGCGATGGCTGCCTGGCCCGACCAGCCGGCCCTGGGGATCACCGTGGTCAGGGACGGGCGCGCCGTCCTGGCGCGCGGCTATGGGGTGAAGCGTCAGGGTCGGCCCGATCCCGCCGACGAACACACCCTGTTCGCCATCGCCTCCAACACCAAGAACGTCACTGCCGCCGCCCTGGCCATATTGGTCGATGAGGGCAGGGTGAAATGGGACGCGCCGGTCCGCACCTATCTGCCCGATTTCCGCCTGTCGGACCCCTATATCGGCGAGCACATCACGGTGCGCGACACCCTGAGCCACCGCGCCGGCTTCGGCCTGGGGGCGGGGGACCTGCTGTTCTGGCCCAACAGCGACCGGACCCGCGCCGAGGTCCTGGCCCAGGCCGCCTTCGTGCCGATCCAGGACGGTTTCCGCAGCCGCTACAACTACTGCAACCTGATGTTCGTGGTCGCCGGGGCGGTGATCGAGGCGGCGTCGGGCATGGCCTGGGAAGACTTCATCCAGACCCGCATCCTGGACCGGGTCGGCATGACCGAGACCGTGCCTCTGGCGCGCCTGGCCGATCCGGCCAGGTCGGCCCTGCCGCACGCCCGGCTGGGGCCTCCCCTGCGCTATCAGGGGGCGATGCAGCCGATCGCGGCCTCGATCGCCGAGGTGTGGAACTGGGATTCGGCGGCGGCGGCGGGCGGCCTGTGCACCACCGCGACCGACTGGGCCAAATGGATCGCCGTGCGGCTGAACGACGGGCGGCTGGCCGACGGCTCGCGCCTGTATTCGGAGGCGGCGGCGCGCGAGATGTACCGCCCCAACATCATCATCAGCGGCACCCCCGGCCCGACGGCCGAACTGCCGGGCCGGGCCATCGCCTCGACCTACGCCATGGGCCTGCAGGTCCAGGACTATCGCGGCGAACGGCTGATCAGTCACGGCGGCGGCTCGCCCGGCGGGATTTCGGCGACCCTGCTGATCCCCGGCCGGCAGACCGGCTTCGCCATCTTCAGCAATGCGGAGGAGAGCTTCCTGCTGCGTGCCCTGCGCTCGGGCATCGCCGACATCTGCATGGACAAGACCGGCTTCGACTGGATCGCCGATTCCCGCCGGCTGGAGGCCGAGGGGATCGAGAAATCCCTGGCCGCCGCCGCCGAGATCGACGCGAAACAGGCGGCGGGGGCGGCGCCCTCCCTGCCTCTGTCGGCCTATGCCGGAACCTGGCGCGACCCCTGGTATGGCGACATCACTATCGAAGAGAAGACCGAGGGACGCGGGCGCAGCCGCAAGACCGGACTGTGGCTGGCCTTCACCCACAATCCGGC
Source organism: Brevundimonas sp. (assembly GCF_019636155.1). Classification (GTDB taxonomy): domain Bacteria; phylum Pseudomonadota; class Alphaproteobacteria; order Caulobacterales; family Caulobacteraceae; genus Brevundimonas. The sequence continues at coordinate 86,019 of NZ_JAHBYB010000008.1, forward strand.
GCTGAAGGGGTGGCTGGAGCCCTATGACGGCGACACCCTGCGCACCCGTTTCCCTGACAAGCGCGAAGAGGACGCCTTCGTCACCTTCACGATCCAAGACGGCGCTCCGGCGACCGCGACCGTGAAGGGGGTCAGCCCCGACATCGACTTCAGCTACGACTACCAGGACCTGCGGCTGACGCGGGTCTGACGCGGATCAGGGTCGGGCCCCGCCGCGCGGGCGGGGCCGCAAGCCTCAGCGGCCCAGCTCAGCGGCCCAGGGCGACGCGGCCGGATTCCAGGATGGGAATCCCCGCCTCGGTGGGGATGTAGATGGTCTGGCGGCCTTCCTTGCCGGCGGTTTCCTGCAGCATGTTGATGTAGCTCCAGCGCAGATAGGCCTCGGGCCCGCCCAGGGCGTCGGCCATGATGCGGTTGGCCTCGTTGGCGCCCTTGGCCCGTTCGATTTCGGCCTGGGCGGTCAGGCGGGCGGAATCCAGCGCGGCCTGGGCCTCCAGCACCCGGATGCGGCGATCCTGCACCGCCTGTTCATAGGCGGCGCGGCCGGCCATCTGCTTGCGATAGACGTTGTAGGTGGGCAGGCCGACCATGAAACCGGCCACCACGGCTATCGCCAGGATCGCCAGGACTATGGAGGATCCGTATCGGCTCATCGTCGTGCTCCCTTGATCGTCGAGACCCGCAGACTCGCAAGGGCGAGGGGCGGGGTCAACCGCGCGGATCGTCCGGTTCAGGCCGGGGATCCAGCAACAGGCCCGAGACGGTCGCCGCCAGGAGCCGCGCCGCGCCCGGCAGGCGGGCGATGCGGCCCAGGACATGGTCGCGCACCATCGGCCGCAACCGCCCGTCCGCCTGGTAGAAGGGGGTGAAGCCAAGGCTCAGCGCCTGGTACAGCCGCACATGCCAGCGCCGCGCGGCGGCGTAGGCGCCGAGGGCCTTATCCAGGTCCGCCCGGGTCTCCAGGGCCTGGGCCAGGGCGAAGGCGTCCAGCAGCCCCATGTTGATCCCCTGGCCCAGTTGGGGACTGGTCGAATGGGCGGCGTCGCCGATGACCGCCAGTCGGTCCTCCACCGGGCTGCGCAGGGTGTGGTGGCCGTAGCGGGCCAGGGTCAGCTGATCCGGGTCGGCGAGGGCGGCCAGGATCGGCGCCGTCTCGGGCCAGAAGGCCAGCACCCGGTCCTTCCAGGCGTCCAGCCCCTGGGCCCGCCAGCGCGGATAGTCGGCGGACTTCAGGCTCCAGAAAAAGGTGGCCAGGGGCGCCTTGCCGCGCGGCTGGCGGCCGACCGGCAGGACGCCGATCATGGTGTCGGCGCGGCGATAGACCTGCTGCAGGGCGCGCGAGTCGAAATGGGGATGGTCGGGCCAGGGCGTGGTGGCCCACAGGGCGCCGAAGTCCAGGTCCAGCCGGCGGCGGCCGACGCCGACATGCATCCGATGCGCCACCGGAGAGCGCGCCCCCATGGCGTCGATGACCAGATCGTAGGCGGGGGACATCACGCCGTCCGCGCGCTTCAGCCGGCCATGGGCGGCGGACCGCACCGGCCAACCGGTCTCGAAGCGGACGCCGGCCTTGATCGCCGCCCTGTGCAGCACATGGAACAGGGCGGCGCGATGCACCCCCAGGGCGCCGCGTGGTCGGGCCAGGGCGTCGTAGCGGACATCCAGCACCACCCGGCCCGAGGGATGGGCGCGGCCGAACAGGCGATCGATGGGCTGGGCCAGGGCCTCGACCTCGGCGGTCAGGCCCATGCGGTCCAGGACGGCCAGGCCGGTCGGCTGGAGGATGAAACCCGCGCCGACGGTGGCGGGGCGGTCGAACCGCTCATGGACGGTGACCCCTTTACCCTGGCGCGCCAGCAGGATCGCCGCAGCCAGGCCGGCCGGACCGGCGCCGGCGATCGCCACCTCCCGCGTCACGATCAGGCCGGGACCAGCTCGATCAGGTCGAGGTTGGATTCGTTCTGGGGCCAGGGGATGATCAGCCGCCAGCGCGCCTCACCGATCCGCTCCAGCACGGCGACCAGGTCGCGGTCGGGCCTCTGGCCATAGGAGTTGGCCGCCGGTTCCGACGCCAGGGCCATGGAGCCCAGCATGACCATGTGGCGGTCGGTCTCGGGGAACAGCAGGCCGGACGGGCGCTGGCTGCCGGTCAGCTTGACGAATTTCAGCCCGTTCGGCGTCTGCTCGATACGGCAGGCGAACCAGCCGTAGACCACATAGCCCAGGCCGTCCTCGCCGCCCTGGGAGCCCAGCTTGATGGTGCGGCAGCGATAATCGCCGGCGGGCGGCGCGACCGAGAGGCGGGCGGCGTCGGGCGTGATCAGATCGCCGAGCGGGCGCAGGTCGCCCGAGCCGGGCTGGCGCCGCGCCTGCTGCAGTGCCAGGGTCCAGGCGGCCTCGCGCCGATTGTAGCGGTCGCGGTCGGCGGGGGTGATGATGCTGCGCCAGTCGCGCAGGACGGGGCCGGAGCCTGTGGCCGGCGGGGGCGGCGGCGCGGGCGTCGCGGCGCAGGCGGCGGCCATCAGGGCGACGGCGCAGGCGGCGACCGGGCCGGGGCGGAGGCGGGACATGGGCGCTCCCGTGCAGATCATCCGCCCTTTGGGCCTGTCCGCGCCGGCTGCGTCAACCCTGTTCCCCCCTGACCGCGCGTCGCAGGCGGCTGAGAATTCGTATCTGAGAGGCGGATCAGGCCGGCCGACCGGCCGAAACCCGATGCCTGCCTGAATCCTCGACCCGCGCCGGGATCGGTCGGGGCAAGGCGTCCGCCAGGGCGCGCGCCAGGGCGTGGATGTCCAGGGGCTTGGTCAGATAGGCGGCGAAGCCCGCGTCGCGCCCTCGACGCAGGTCGTGAGGCATGGCCCCGGCCGACAGGGCCAGGACCGGAATGCCGGCTGTCGCCGGGTCCGCGTCAAGCGCGGCCTTCACCGCATAGCCGTCGATATCGGGCAGGGCGATGTCCAGCAGGATCAGATCGGGCGCCAGGTCGCGGGCCAGGATCAGGCCGTCGCGGCCCGTCTCGGCGACATGGACCCGAAGCGGGCCGAGGGCGGCGCAGACATGGCGCATCAGGGCGATGCTGGACGGATTGTCCTCGACATAGACCAGGGTGGCCTCCGGCAGGATCAGGTCCGGGACGGGGGAGGCGACCACCCGGGGCGCGGTGCTGTGCGCGGCGGGTAGGTGAACGGTGAAGGTGGAGCCTTCTCCGGGCGTGGAGGCGATGTCCAGACGTCCCTGCATCGCCTCGGTCAGGCGCCGCGCGACAATCAGGCCCACGCCCGCGCCGGGGATGTCCGAACCCTCTCGACCCAGGCGGTTGAAGGGTTTGAACAGGTCCGCCACGCGCCCTGCCGGCACGCCCGGACCGGTGTCATGGACGGCCACCGCGACCGAGCCCGCCGCCTGGCGGACCTCGACCAGGACGGTCCCGCCCGGCCGGTTGTAGCGGACGGCGTTCGACACCAGCTGCGTGAGCACCTGACGCAGCCGTGTCCGGTCGGCGACCGCGGCCAATCCGGCGACCGGCGGAGGCGCCTCGATCCGGATGTGCTGCCGTTCGGCCTCGGCGCGGAAGGCGTCGCACACCTGGCGGGCCACCAGCTGCGGATCGACCCGCTCCAGCGACACCGACAGGGTCCCGGCCTCCAGCCGGGCCAGGTCCGGCACCTCGTCGATCAGGGCCAGGATATGGGATCCGGCGGCCAGGATGTGGTCCACCGACTGGCGCTGGCGAAAGGTCAGGGGCTCGGCCGCGGCGTGGACTCGCATCAATTCGGCGAATCCGATCATCGCGTTCAGGGGGGTTCGCAACTCGTGGCTCATGGCCGCCAGGAAGTCTGATTTGACCCTGTCGGCGGCTGCCAGGGCGACGGCCTGTGCGTCCGCCGCCTGAAGCGCCTGGGCCAGCTGTTCCGTGCGTTCGGCGACATGGGCCTCCAGGTTGCGGGCCAGATGTTCATGCCGTTGGGCCTGCGCCCGCGCATGAAGTCCCAGGCGCACCCCCGCCCAGCCGCCCGACAAGGCCAGGGCCACCACGGTGATCACGAACAGCATAGGACATCCTCCCGATCGTCATCACCATGACAATCAGAAGTTGCATTCCGATGAATACATCCCTAGGGTGTATTCAGTCCTCGGTGGAGGCGGCTTCGGTCTTCTTGCGCGCGGCGCGGCGCTTGGGCGCCGGCGGCACGTCTTCGTCGGCGGCGGCCGGGGTCGCGCGGGTCAGGAAGCCCGGCAGGGCCGCGGCTGTGTCCGACGGCTCTTCGCGCGACACGCGACGGCCGCGCGCCGGGCGATCTTCCACCAGCGGCGGCTGGTCGTCCGAAGTCTCGGCGGTGGTGGGAGCCGATTCGGCTACTTCAAGGGGCTGGCCGGCGGCCTCGGCCTCGCGGCGCAGGCGCTGCTCCTCGCGGCGGCGGTCGTGATAGTCGTCGCGGTCGCGTTCGATCAGGTCTTCCGGCGTCGCGACGCCGTCGGCGATACGCTTGTTGCGTTCTTCGCGCCGGCGCTCCCAGCGGTCCTTGCGGGATTCGCGCGCGTCGCGGGACTGACGGTCGCCGTTCTCGCCGTCCATGCGGGGCTGTTCGCCTTCGCCACGCTCGCGGGCGGCGGTCCGTTCGGCCTCCTGCTGGGCCTGGCGCTCGGCGGCCTGCTGGGCGGCCAGGAAGGCGGCGGCCTGAGCCCCGGACTCGTCCTCGAAATCGATGTCGAAGCCCTGGTTGGACATCTCGCGCTGGGCGATCTCGCTGACCGGTCGCGCCGGCTGGAGGGCGCGCAGGACGCGGAAATAGTGTTCGGCGTGCTGGAGGTAGTTCTCGGCCAGGACCCGGTCGCCGGCCGAGGCCGCGTCGCGCGCCAGCTGCATGTAGCGCTCATACACCGTCTGGGCGTTGCCCCGGACCTTGATGTTCTCGGGCCCCTGCGAATCCCACGAGCGGTTGGGATTGGCGCTGTTGGCGCCATTGCCGCCGCCGGGCTTGCGGTTGCGCCCGCGCTGGCGCTTCATGCCCTTGAAATCTCTCATGGAACTACCGTTTTGAAAGCCGCGCTCGCCGGTCGCCGGGGCCGATCCCCGCAGTGCAATTCCGGTGAAAGCCATGCCGCCCGCGTGGTGCGTCCGATCAGGATCGGACCGTCACGCAGACCCCGAACGCCCGAGCCCGGACCACGGGTCCGAAACGCTGCGAAGAGGCGGGAGACGCAGCCAGACTTAGCGCGCCGCCGCGCGGTTTCCAAGCGGTTTGTTCGCGGCGGTCCCGCGACCTACTGCGGACGCGTCATCACGGTCAGGGCCTGGGCCGCGGCCTGTTGGGCCGCCAGCTGGTCGGCGGGCAGCGGGACCAGGCCGCGATCCTGCAGATAGCCGCCGCGTCCGGCCGAACCGGTGGAGACGAAGGCCTGGACGAACGGCTGTAGGCCCGGGGTCACGCCGACATGGGCCTTCTTGACGTAGATGTAGAGGCTGCGCGCCAGGGGGTAGGAACCGTCCGCGATGGTGTCCAGCGTCGGGGCCACGCCGTCGATGGTCTCGGCCTTCACCGTGTCCAGGTTCTGCTCCAGGAAGGAATAGCCGAACACGCCAAGCGAACCGGGGGTGCGGGTCAGGGTCTGGACGATGGCGTTGTCGTTCTCGCCCGAGTCGATCCAGGCGCCGTCCTCGCGCAGGGTGTGGGTCAGGGTCTCGAAACGGGTCTTGTCGCCCTTCAGGGCCGCCACCGCCGGGTTCAGTTCGCCGCCCGGCGCCATGCCCAGCTCCAGGAAGGCGTCGCGGGTGCCCGAGGTCGGGGGCGGACCATAGACCTGGATGCGCTGGGCCGGCAGGGCCGGGTTGACCTGGTTCCACGTAGTGGCCGGGTTGGCGACGAATTGTCCGTTCGCCCCCGGGGTCTGGGCGGCCAGGGCGGAATAGAGGTCGCCCAGGCGCAGGTCGAAGCTGTTCCCGGTGCGGGCCGTGGCCACGACAATGCCGTCGAAGCCGATCTTGATCTCGACGATGTCGGTGACGCCGTTCTTGGCGCACAGGTCGAACTCCGACGCCTTCATGGGGCGCGAGGCGTTGGCGATGTCCGGCGTCTGGGGGCCGACGCCCTGGCAGAAGGCCTGGATGCCGCCGCCGGTGCCCAGGGATTCGATGCGCGGCGGGGTTCCGCCCTGGGTGCGGTTGAAATTCTCGGCCACCCGGGTGGCGAAGGGAAAGACGGTCGAGGAGCCCGCCGCCCAGATGCCGGACCGGGTCGCCGATCCGCCGCCGCTGTCGCCGCAACCGGCCAGGGCGACCAGGGCGACGGCCGAAACGGCGCTCAGCAAGGTGCGGATCATGGGCGGGCCTCCGATGGACGCCCGCTTAGACCAGAGGATTGCGACAGTTCGGCTGAGCCTGTGTGACGATTACAGCAAACGCTTGCGCATCGCCTGGGACAGCATGTCGATCAGGGTCACCGCCACGATGATGATGATCGCGATGGTCGAGACGGTGCTGTAGTTGAACGCCTGCAGGTTCTCGAACAGGGCCTGGCCGATGCCGCCGGCGCCGATCAGGCCCAGGACGGTGGCCGCGCGGCTGTTGGACTCGAAACGATAAAGGGCGAACGAGGTCCATAGGGGCGCCACCTGGGGAATGACCCCCCAGACGATCTCGTGCAGGCGGCCGGCGCCGGTCGCCTTGACCCCGTCGACAGGCCCCTTGTCGATCGACTCCACCGCCTCGGAGAACAGCTTGGCCAGGACGCCGGCCGTGTTCAGGGCGATGGCCAGGACGCCCGCCAGCGGCCCCAGGCCGACCGCGACGATGAACAGGGTGCCGATCACCAGATCGGGGATGGAGCGCAGCAGGTCCATGATCCGGCGCACGGGCCAGACGACCCAGTTCGGCGCCATGTTGCGCGACGCCATCAGGCTGAGCGGCACGGCCAGGAAGACCGCCAGGAATGTGCCCCACAGGGCGATCTGGACCGTCAGCCACATCTGGCCGACCAGCAGCCGCCACTGAGAGAAGTCCGGGTTCAGGAAGTCGCGGCCATAGGCCCGCATGTTCTCGGAGTTGGCGAACAGGTTCAGGATATTGGGCAGGTCGACCCGGCCGAAGGCGGCGATCAGGACGATGGCGAACCCGCCCCACAGCAGGACATCCAGCGCCCAGCCGCCCATGGACTTGGTCGGCGGGGCCGGCACGGCGCCGGGCTCCAGCGGCGCGGGCTTGCGGCGCGGGATCAGGTTCAGCGCCACGGCGATCAGTACCAGGACCCCGATCAGGGCGAAGGGCGCCCAATCGCGGACGGCGACGGCGCGTTTGGGCGGGGCGACCTCGCTGGCGCGACCCTCGCGCCGGGCCTGGTCGGCCTTCATCTCGCGGATGGGATCCAGGTAGGAATCCTCGGCGGCGCGGAACTGGGAGTAGTTCAGCCCTTCCATGATCTGGCGCTGGCGGTCGGCGTCGGGACCGGCGCCCTGGCCGTAGTTGACGAAGAACTCGCGAATTTTGGCCTTCAGCCCCTCGGGCAGGTCGCGGCGCAGCAGGATGCCGGATTCCGGAATCGGCGGCGATTCCCAGATGGTCTCGATCTGGCTGGCGACCTGAGCGTTCTGGCGGCGCAGGAAGATCAGGTTGACCGAGTTGGAGGTGGCCACATCGACCAGGCCATTGGCCACGGCGAAGGAATTGGCCTGGTGGTTGGCCGAGCGGACGGTGGCGAAACACTCGGTCGGATTGATGTTCCGTGGGCTGAAGAAATAGGTCAGGGGCGCCAGGGTGCCCGAGGTCGACTGGGCGTCGCCCAGGCCGAAATCATAGCGCTTGCCGCAGCGGGCCACGTCCTCGGCCGTGATGCCCGACCCCTTCTTGACGATCAGGCTGGAGGTGTAGGAATCGCGGCCCTCCGGGTCGACGATGCGGGCGATGACCTGGGCGTTCGAACGGTCGATGGCCTGAACCGCCGGCAGGGCCGAGAACCAGCCGATCTGGGCCTGGTTGGCGCGCATCGCCTCGACCAGCACCGAATAGTTCGTGCCGAAAATAGGCTTCACCGGAATGCCAATCTCGCGCTCCAGGTCCTTCAGCAGCGGCTCCCACAGCGGACCGGAAGAGGCCTGGCCCTCGGCCGACAGGATGGTGAAGACCAGTTCGCGCGGTGCGCCCTGGGCGTTTCCGCGCGCCGCCGTCTGGGCCGAGGCGGGTAGGGTCCAAAGCGACAGCATCAGGGCCGCCATCACGGCCGTCAGGCCGGCGAACAGGGTGCGGAAGGTCATTCTGGAGGTCTTTCCCGAAAGGGCGTTCTTCGACGTCACGGCTGCACCTCGCGTTTGGCCCGCAGGCGCTGGAGTTCGGCCTCTGCGGCCTGGCGCTCGGACCGGTCGCCCGAGGCGCGCGCCTGGATCAGCCGCTGGCTGGCGATCATCTCGCGCACCGGGTCCAGATAGGCGGCGTCGGCGGCGCGGAATTGCGAATAGTTGAGGGCGGCCAGCACCTGGCGCTGGCGCGCGGCGGCCGCGCTCTCGCCCTGTCCATAGGTCAGAAGGAAGCTGCGCAGCTTCTCCCGCACGGCCGGGTCCACGTCCTGGCGCACCAGGACGGCGCTTTCCGGCAGGGCCGGCGAGCGCCAGATCTCCTGCACCTGATCGGCGATCTGGGGGTTCTGGCGACGCAGCTGGGCCAGGGTCACGGTGTTGACCACCGCCACGTCCAGGGTTCCGCCGGCGACGGCGTAGGCGTTGGTCGGATAGTCGCCCGACCGCACCGAGGCGAAACAGGCGGCCGGGTCGATGTCGCGCGGGCCGAACAGGAAGGCCGCCGGCGCCAGGGTGGCCGAGGTCGAATCGGCGTCGCCCAGCCCCAGCCTCAGCTTGCGGTCGCAGTTCAGAACGCGCTCGAGCGTCAGGCCCGATCCGGTCTGGACGATCATGACCGAACGATAGCTGTCCTCGCCCGAGCCATCGACGGTTCGGGCCACCACCTCGGCGGTTCCGGATTCCAGCACCTGAATGGCCGGACGCGGCGACAGCCAGGCGACCTGCACCTCTCCGGCCTGCATGGCGTGGACCAGTTCCTCGTAGCTGGCGCCAAAGCGCGCCTGGACCGGGGCGCCCACGGCCTTGCCCATGTCGTCCAGCAGGGGACGCCAGACCGGCTCGGTCGCGGCCTGGCCCTCGGCGGACAGGATGGCGAAGGTCAGGGGATGGCCAGGCGCGGCCTTCTGGCCCCCGTCGCCGCAGGCGGCCAGTGCGACCAGCCCCGCTAGGGCGCAGGCCCGGCGCAGGCCCCGCCCAAGCCGCAGGGCGGGTGTCACGCCTGCGTCTCCCAGAAGGCGTCCTCGAACTCCGGCCCGTAGATGCCGACCAGGGTCTTGTGGTCCAGCCCCGTCGAGGGGCCGTCATAGACCACCTTGCCCGCCTGCAGGGCGATGACCCGCTCGCAATAGCGGATGGCGTAGTCGACCTGGTGCAGGGTGACGATCACGCCCAGGCCGTCGCGCTGGTTCAGCTCGACCAGTTGCTCCATCACCTTGCGGGCCGACACGGGGTCAAGAGAGGCGACGGGTTCGTCGGCCAGGATGGCCTTGGCGCCCTGGACCAGGGCGCGGGCGATGGCGCCGCGCTGCTGTTGCCCGCCCGACAGGGTGTTGGCCCGCTGGGCGGCGTAGTCGGACACGCCGACGCGGTGAAGGGCGGCCATGGCCTTGGCCTTGTCCTCGGCGGGCCAGACGCCCAGCACCCCGCGCCAGCCCGGCAGGCGTCCCAGGGCGCCCAGCATGACGTTCGAGAACAGGCTAAGGCGGCCCACCAGGTTGAACTGCTGGAAGATCATCCCCAGCTGGCGGCGCGCGTCGCGCACGGCGCTTGTGACGCGGCCGTTCTTCTGGACCGTCTGGCCGAAGACCTCGATGGTCCCCTTGCCGCCGTCGATCGACTGCAGCCCGGTGATCGAGCGCAGCAGGGTGGACTTGCCCGATCCGGACGGCCCGATCAGGGCGACCATCTCGCCGGCGGCGATCTGAACCGAAACCCCGTCCAGCGCCTTGCGGGCGCCGAAGGTCTTGGACACGTCCCGGACGGACGCGACAGCGGCTGTGGCGGTGGTCATGACCTGCGCGGACGGCTGTTGCTGGGGCGCGCCGCATGACCCGAATGGGCCGCGCGGGCAAGTCTTAATGACATGCGGGCGGCGATTTCGTCCAGCGGAACGGCTGCAGGACGGCGCTTTGTCAGCCGTGCGGGGCGGCTGGACGCGGCCCGGTCGACGGAACCCCTGGCCCGCCACGAAATTACCTTTTGACATGAAGGCCTGAAGACCTCATATCGCGCGCTTCCGGCGGACCCCGTAGGTCTGTTGCTGCGCCGCTAACGCCGGGTCTGGGTTAACAATCATCAGGGGGTTACGTGAATTGCGCACGTACCAGCTTCCCCTGGACCTGGTCCGCGAGCGGTCTCCGGAGCGTCCTGTCGCCCTTGTGCGGCCGCGCTCCGTCTCCGTAGCGGCGCGCTGGTTCCAGGATAATCTGAAAGCCGACGTCTTCTATGCGGTGAAGGCGAACCCGTCGCGCTGGGTCATCGAGGCCCTGGTCGAGGCGGGCGTGACCGGTTTCGACGCCGCCTCGATCGCCGAGATCGAGCTGGTGCGCTCGGTCCTGCCCGAGGCGCGCATCGCCTTCATGCACCCGGTCAAGAGCCGGGCGGCCATCACCAAGGCCTATTTCGAGCATGGAGTCCGCACCTTCGCCCTGGACTGCCAGGAAGAGCTGGCCAAGATCCTCGACGCCACGGGCGGCGCGGCCGACCTGACCTTGGTCGTGCGTATGGCCGTGTCGGCGGACGGCGCGGCCTATACGCTGTCGGGCAAGTTCGGCGTGTCGCCGGACCAGGCCCCGGCCCTGCTGCTGGCCACGCGCCAGGCGGTGCGGGACGGGCTGATGGGCGTCAGCTTCCACGTCGGTTCGCAATGCATGCGCCCGACCGCCTATCAGGCCGCCATGGCCCAGGTCGGCCGGTCGCTCAGCCGCGCCGGGGTGATCGTGGACATCGTCGATGTGGGCGGCGGCTTCCCCTCGGTCTATCCGGGCATGGTCCCGCCGGACATGAGCGAATACGCCGACGCCATTCATCGCGGCTTCAACGAGATGCCGGTGTCTGAAACCACCGAACTGTGGTGCGAGCCCGGCCGGGCTCTGGTGGCGGAATCGTCGTCGGTTCTGGCCCGGGTGGACCTGCGCAAGGGCGACGCCCTGTATCTGAACGACGGGTCGTACGGCGCCCTGTTCGATGCGACGCACAGCCGCTGGCCCTTCCCGACCAAGCTGGTCCGGGACGGCGAACGGTCGGCCGAGCTGAAGCCCTTCCGCTTCTACGGTCCGACCTGCGACAGCATCGACCACATGCCCGGTCCGTTCTGGCTGCCGGCCGATGTGCGCGAAGGCGACTTCATCGAGATCGGCATGCTGGGCGCCTATGGCGTGGCCATGTCCACCGGCTTCAACGGCTATGGCGACCATGAGGTCGCGGTGGTCGAGGATGCGCCGATGGCGTCGCTGTACGGCCTGGCCCCGCGCTCCATCCCGACCGTGCGCACCACGGCCGAGGAACAGGCCCGCAAGGTCGTCCGCCTGTCGCGTCCCAAGGGCAAGGCCGGCCAGCGCAAGAAGGCGCGGCGTTAGGACAGCTTCCCTCTCCCGGCGGGAGAGGGCTTGAGCCTCCGAGAGCGTAGTGATCGGTTAGGCGAAAGGGTGAGGGTTTACGGCGCCCGAAGTTTCTGACACCGGAACCCCTCATCCTCCCACCCGCTTACGCGGGCGGGTCCCTCCTTCTCCCTCTGGGAGAAGGCTCAGTCATCGCCGTCGCTCCGTCCGGCTTTTCGACGGGCGCTCACCAGTAAGGGAAACCAAACCGATGAACGCTCCCGTTCAAGCCAACACCAAGGCCGAGCTGCTCCAGAACACCGTCGAGCATGTCGACATCACGTCCTTCGACGCTCGCCCGATCATCGACAGCATGCGCAAGATGTCGTTCTCGAGCCGCGACACCGCCCGCGCCGCCGACATCTTCAACATGGCGCTGGAAGACAAGGCCTGCTCGCCCTGGCTGATCCTGGCCGGTTCGACCTCGGCCGGCGGCTGCATGCACGTCTATCGCGACATGGTGAAGCTGGGCATGATCGACGCCGTGGTCGCCACCGGCGCCAGCATCGTCGACATGGATTTCTTCGAGGCCCTGGGCTTCAAACATTATCAGGCGGCCGGCGAGGTGGACGACAACGTCCTGCGCGACAACTACATCGACCGCATCTACGACACCTATATCGACGAGGAAGAACTCCAGGCCTGCGACCACACCATCCTGGAGATCGCCAACCGTCTGGAGCCGCGCGGCTATTCCAGCCGTGAGTTCATCTGGGAGATGGGCAAATGGCTGTCGGAAGGCAACGCCAAGAAGCCCGGTTCGCTGATCCAGACCGCCTATGAAGAAGGCGTGCCGATCTTCTGCCCAGCCTTCGTGGACTCCTCGGCCGGGTTCGGCCTGGTCAAGCACCAGAAGGAGCGCGCGGCCGCCGGCCAGCCCTATATGATGCTGGACGCCATCGCCGACTTCCGCGAACTGACCGACATCAAGATCGCCGCGGGCGTGACCGGCCTGTTCATGGTCGGCGGCGGGGTGCCCAAGAATTTCGCCCAGGACACCGTTGTCTGCGCCGAGATCCTGGGCGTCGAGGCCGAGATGCACCGCTATGCGGTCCAGATCACGGTCGCCGACGTGCGCGACGGCGCCTGTTCGTCGTCCACCCTGAAGGAGGCGGCGTCGTGGGGCAAGGTCCAGACCACCCACGAGCAGATGGTCTTCGCCGAGGCGACCACCGTCGTGCCGTTGATCGGCTCGGACGCCTATCACCGCGGCGCCTGGAAGGCCCGCGAGAAGCGCCGCTGGGCCAAGCTGTTCGGGAAATAAGGATCATGGCAGGGGCGCTCGAAAGGGCGCCCCTTCTGCTTGGCGGGAACCTCAGGCGCGCCGGGCGGCTTTCATCGGATGAAGGAGCCGCATCATGACCGACCACCACCTGGCCGAAGACGCTCGCGAAGCCGACGAGACCGGCGAACGCCCGGACCTGGGCCGCAAGTCCGACGCCCTGATCGACGCGCTCAGCGGAACGGACTCCGGCTCGGACACCCGCGCCGGCTCGCTGCAGGGCGGGGCGGCCACCGGCTCGGACCGCGATCCGGACCAGGAGGCGGTCAACGCGGCCCTGGCCGGCGAAGGCATGGATACGCCCGACGGCCTGACCGGTCCCGCCGGAGACCCGGCCGAGGGCAAGACCAGTCTCAAGACCAACGACAAGGCCGATCCCAAGACCCCCGGCGACGACGTCGACGCCGCCACCGGCTGAGGCGCGACGCCGCCGTCATTCGGCCCAGCTTCGCCTTGCCCGCGCCACAGGCTTGCGCCACCCTCGCGCCTGTCGATTTCGTGAGGATGTTTCGCATGATCCGCCGTCTGTTGGCCGCCGGTTTCGTGGCGGTGTTGATCTCGTCGTCCCTGGCCGCCTGCGATGGCGCGCCCCGGGCCGAGTCGGAAACGACGGCTCCTCCTCCTCCGGCCCCCGCGGCCCCCGCGGTCGAGGCGAACGCCGCCGCGGTCGCGACGCCGGCCGCCGTACCTCAGCCTCCCGCCGCGAACGGCGCCCCGGCCTTCGCCGTCCTCTATCCGGGCGCGCGGGTCGCCCAGACCTCCAGCGTGAGCGCCTCGGGCCCCGCCGGCCCGGGCGGGATGAGCAGTTTCACTGTCGCGGCGGAACCGGCCGAGGTCATCGCCTTCTATCGCCAGCAGGCCGACGCGGCGGGCCTGGCCTCGGTCATGGCCATGGATCAGGGCGGGTCGCGCGCCTATGGCGCCGCCGGACCGTCGGACGCCCAGCTTCAGGTCGTGGCCTCGCCCCAGGATGGCGGCGGATCGACTGTTCTGCTGACCTGGAGCGCCGGCCGGTGAGGCCAGGCGCCGTCCTGGCGGCGGCGTCCCTGGTCGGTGCGGCGGTCCTGACGGCCTGCATCACGGCGCCCGAGCCGCGCCGGCCCGCCGCCCAGGGCTATGTCGAGATGGAGACGATCCGGGCCCTGGCCGCCGATCTTCCGGCGCCGCCCGTCGCCGGCTCTCCGGGCGATCTGGCCGACCGCGAGGCTTCGGACGCCCTGAAACGATGGGAGGATACGGATCGCTGGCTTCTGGCCGGCGCCCAGGCCGAACTGCGGCCGCCCCTGGCCCTGCAGCATTTCGACTGCGCCCTGGGCGTCCGCACCGCCGACGCCGAAGTTCCTGCCTTGAAGCGGCTGGCCGAACGGGTGATGCGCGATGCCGTGACCCTGGCCGAGGCCGCCGATCGTTTTCAGCGCCCGCGTCCGGTCGTCGAGGATCCCCAGCGCCGCGCCTGCATCCGGCTGGACCCGGCCACGCGGGCGCGATCCGCCTGGCCGGCGCGCCCGGCCCTGTATGGCGCGGCCTATGCGGAGGCCCTGGCGCTGGCGGCGCCGGATCGGGCCGAGGCGGTGCGGGCCATCGGCCGCGCCATCGGCGACAGCGCCGCCGTCTGCGCCCTGAACCGGCCTGCCGACGTCGCGGCGGGCGCGGCCCTGGGCCAGGCCCTGGCCGCCGAACAGGCTCAGGTGGCCGACTATCGCGCCGACGCGTCCGCCGCCGGGGCCGAGATCGCCGCCCTGAGGGCCGGCGGCCGCACCCATCCGGGCTGCGCCGCCGAACGTCGCGCCCTGGCCCAGCCCGTGGCGGGGGACGGGCGATGATGGGGCTGCTGGCTCTGCTGCTGGTCCAGGCCGCCGGGGCGACGGAACAGGCGGCCGCTCGGCCGTGTTCGGCCGCCCAGATCGCCGAGATGACCGCGCCGGCGGAAACGCCCTATCGCCTGACCTGCCGCGCCGTCCTTACGCCCGTGACCCAGGTCCGCCGCCGCATCCTGATCGAGGGGGCCGAAGCGTCGGGCGCCGGGATCGACTGTCGCGGCGGCGCGCTGGGCGTGCCGGGCGCGGCGACCACCACGGCGACCCCGACCGTCTTCATCGCCTCGCGCCGCGAGGGCGAGGGCTGGAGCCGGCCGGCGGACATCCGCCTGGAGAATTGCATCCTCCATGGGGCGGTGAGGATCTGGGGCATGGGGGCGGGGGGTTCGATGCGCGACCTGCTGGCCTCGTCGCGCACGGCGGGCCATACCGCCGCCGCCCAGGCGGCCGCCCCGACGCGGATCACCCTGAGCGACCTGACCTTCGCCGCCACCGGCTCGATCCCCCTCTATGTCGGGCCGGGGGTGACCGGGGTGATGGTCGAACGGCCGCGCTTCACCGGGCGATCAGTATCAACCGCCGTCTATCTGGATGCCGAGAGCGCGGACAACGCCATCATCGACGGCGTCTTCGACATCCGCACCGGGCGCGAACAGATCGCCGTGGACGGCTCGGCGCGCAACCGCATCACCGGCAACCGCTTCGCCTTGCATTCTGGCGTCTTGAGAAGCCGGGGCGGGGTCTTCCTCTACCGCAACTGCGGCGAGGACGGGGTGATCCGCCACCAGACCCCGTCCGACAACCGGATCACCGACAATGTCTTCACCGGCGCCCACTGGCTGTGGCCGCGCGCCGTGGTGGTCGGCGCGCGGGAGGGAAACCGCCGCTACTGCCGCGACGACGCCGGCTGGCCGTTCGGGTCCAGCTTGGACGACGGCGACCACGCCACGGGCAATGAGGTGGCGCGGAACACGGTGCGGCGCTTCGGCGGCTGACCGCGCGGTCCTACATCTTGGGAATCGGATTGGTGCGCGGGTCGGGGCCGTTGGTCACCACCCGGTCGCGGTCCGACAGGTCCTTGACCACCTTGACGTCGGCGAAGCCCGCCTCATTGAACAGGGCGCTGACGGCCGGTCCCTGGTCCCAGCCGATCTCGACGGCGAAGACGCCGCCGGGCTTCATCACACGCCGGATTTCCGGGACCAGGTCGCGATAGGCCTGCAGCCCGTCGGGGCCCCCATCCAGGGCCAGGTGGGGGTCGTGGTCGCGCACCTCCGGGTCCAGGCCTGGGATGTCGGCGCTGGGGATATAGGGCGGGTTGGACACCACCAGGTCGAAACTGTGGTCCGCCAGACCGGCGGCCCATTCAGTGCGCAGGAAGTCGCAGCGTTCCCCCAGCCCCAGGTTGGCGGCGTTCTCGCGCGCGACCGCCAGGGCCTCGGTCGAGATGTCCGTGCCCAGGCCCCGCGCCCCGGCGCGCTCGGCCAGGATGGCCAGGAGGATGGCTCCCGATCCCGTGCCCAGGTCCAGCACGCTGAATGCCTCGTGCGGGGCGTAGTGCAGCAGGGCGACATCCAGGATGGCCTCGGTGTCCGGCCGGGGGCAGAGCACGTCCGGGGTGACGTTCAGCATGATCTTCCAGAAGCCCTTGCGGCCCAGGATACGTGAGGTCGGCTCGCGCCTCAGCCGCCGCTCGACATAGGCGTCCAGCGTGGCCTGCTGGTCGTCGGCGACGGTCCGATAGGGATCGGTCAGGATGTCGGTTCGGCTGGCGCCGGTCGCGGCTTCCAGCAGCAGGCGCGCGTCGATGGACGGGCTGTCGATGCGGCCGGCCTTCAGCCGGGCCTGGGCCGCCTTCCAGGCGGTCAGCAGAGTGGTCGGTTCGGTCATGGGGGCGACTTGGCGCGGCGGTGGCGGGATTTCAAGCGGAACGCGCGCCAGGCTTGACCGTTCAGCAGCGGATGAAGGGGCGTATCCTGCACAAGACATCCTCCGGCGCCCTGGGCGCCTGGGCCTGGCTCGGGGCCGTGTTTGGCGGGCTGGCGGCCGGCGCCGGCGCGGCGCACCTGGCCTATCGCTATGGCCACACCGTTGGGCTGGAGCTGCGACGCGAACGGCCCGCCCCCTTGCCGCCGGCCGCGCCGACGCCCGAGGATTTCGACGCCCAGGAGCCCGGCCGGGGCCGGATGGCGACCCGACCCGAACACATCCCGCGCAAGGGCTGGACCGATATCCTGTGGCGTTGGGGGGGCAGCTATTTCGGCGATCGGGTGGGATTCGTCGCGGGGGGCGTGACCTTCTTCGTCATGCTGTCCCTGTTCCCGACCCTGGCCGTCCTGGTCACCATCTACGGGCTGTTCGCCGACCCAAGCGACGCGGTCTCGCGGCTGTATTTCCTCTACAGCGTCCTGCCTCCGGGGGTGGCTGAGTTCATCGGCGGGGAGATGCAGCGCCTGGCCCAGAACTCGACCGGCGTCCTGACCTTCACCCTGGTCTGGACCCTGTTGCTGTCGCTGTGGACCGCGAACGGGGCGGTCAAGATGCTGTTCTACGGCCTGAACGTCGCCTACCACGAGGTCGAGCGGCGCAATCTGGTCCGATACAATCTGCTGTGCATGGGCTTTACCCTCTCCGGCCTGGCGGCCGTGCTGATTTCCGCCGCCCTGGTGGTCGGGGCGCCCCTGGCCCTGCACCTGCTTGGGTTCGAGGCGCGATGGGGGCATCTGGCGCCCCTGCGGTGGCCGGTTCTGCTGCTGGTCTATGGGGCGGCCCTGACCCTGGCCTATCGGTTCGGACCGTGCCGGGCGCGGGCGCGCTGGCGCTGGCTGACCCCCGGCGCCATCCTGGCGGCCCTGCTCAGCGTCGGTCTGTCCCTGGCCTTCAGCTGGTATCTGCAGACCTTCGTGCGGACCGCCTCCTACGGGCCCCTGGCGGCCATGATGGGCTTCCTGCTCTGGACCTGGCTGTCGGTGCAGATCGTCCTGATGGGCGCCGAGCTGAACGCCGAGATCGAGCATCAGACGGCGGTCGACACCACCACCGGCCAGGCACAACCCATGGGAGAGCGCGGCGCCGTGGTGGCCGACACGGTGGGGCCGCGCCGCGGATCGCCCGCCGCCCTGGCCTTCACCCTGAAACATGCGGAAGCGCTTTCGGACCGGCTGCTTCGGCGGCGGCGAAAGGCGTCGTGACCGGCCAAACCATGCCTTAAGGAAAAACAACCCATAGTTGCTTCACGAAGCCTCGTGGAGCGGGTGATGAAAGGGCGGGCGCAAAGGAAACGTGAGGGATCTGCGGCGGTCGAGTTCGCCCTGGTCGGGCCGATCCTGGTCCTGCTGCTAATGGGGCTGGTGGTCTATGGCGGCTGGTTCTGGATGGCCCAGGCGGTCCAGACCATGGCGTCGGAGGGCGCGCGGGCGGCGGTCGCCGGCCTTGACCCCGCCGAGCGCGAGCGGCTGGCCCGCCGCTTCATCGCCGAACAGGCCCAGGCGGGCGCCGGGCTGGATCCCAGCCTGGCGGTGGTCAGCGTCCAGTCGGACATCGAGGCCATCCGGGTGCGCGTCGCCTATGACGTCGGCGGCCAGCCCCTGCTGGCCCTGGCCGGGCCCCTGCCCAAGCCGCCCCAGGTGATCGAGCGCACGGCCGTCGTCCGCATCGGGGGCTATTGATGGCGATGCGGCGGCTGATCCGGGATCGGCGCGGCGGGGTGGCGATCATGGCGGCGTCGGTGGGCGGCCTGCTGTGCGCCCTGGCCGCCCTGGTGATCGATGTGGGGTCGGTGGCCCTGTATGCGCGCAAACTTCAGGGGGCGGCCGACCTGGCGGCCCTGGCCGCGACGCGGGATCTGGACCGCTATGACGCCGCCGCCCGCGCCACGGCTGCTGCCAATGTGGGCCCGTCGGTTCAGGTGGCGGCGACCACGGGCGTCTATGTCGCTGATGCGACCCTGGAGCCGGGGGATCGGTTCCGGTCCGGGGCCGGACCGGCCAACGCCGCCCGAGTGACCCTGAGCGGTCAGGCGCCGCTTTATTTCGGCCGCTGGCTCCTGGGGCGGGAGACGGTGGCGGTGCATCGGTCGGGCACGGCGGCGACATCCGCCGGCGAACACCTGGCCATGTTCTCGATCGGATCGCGGCTGGCGCGGCTGGACGGAGGGCTGGCCAACGCCCTTTTGTCGGGCCTGACGGGTTCGACCGTGTCGCTGACGGCGCTGGACTACAATGCCTTGGCGACGGCTGACGTCAGCCTACTGGACTTCACCGACGCCCTGTCGATCGACCTGGGGCTGACGGTTGGAGACTATGAGGCGTTGAAACGGGCCGAGATCGACGCCGGCCGCGCCCTGGGGGTGCTGGACGCCGTGGCCGGGGACGCCGACGGCTCGGCCCTGTCCAAGCTGGCGCGGGCGGCTGACGGACTGAGGGTCAAGGTGGGCGACCTGATCGGACTGGAGGCCGACGCCCCCCAGGCCCTGAGGCAGGGGCTTGAGGCCCGAGTCTCGGCCCTGGACCTGGCCACGGCCATGCTGGAGACGGGCGGCGACCGTCAACTGGCCCTGAACCTGGGCGCCCAGGCCGGGCTGGCGGACCTGAGCCTGGATCTGGCCATCGGTGAGCGGCCCAACGGCTCGCCATGGATCGCCGTGACCGACACCGGCCAGCCGATCATCCGCACGGCCCAGGCGCGGCTGTATCTGGAGGCGCGCACCAGCCAGAAGCTGGCCGGCCTGGCCCAGGTCTCCCTGCCGATCCTGATCGAACTGGCGCCGTCCGAGGCGCGGCTGGAAAGCCTGGCCTGTGATCCGCGCCGGGTCGATCTGGCCGTTCGTCCCGGCGTCGCCCGGGCCGCCATCGGGACGGTCGATGAGAGCCGGCTGGGAGACTTCAAACGCGCCCTGACCGTGTCGCCGGCGGTCTTCGTCTCGGTCGCCGGGCTGGTGACGGTCAGCGGATCGTCACAGATCGAGGCGGCCGATCAGGGGTTTCGTCCGGTGCGCTTTTCGGCCCAGGAGATCGAGGATCAGGCGATCCGCACCGTCGGTTCGCGCGGTTTCGTCGGCGGCCTGGTCGCCAGTCTGGTGGGTCGGCTGGATATCACCGTCAGGGTGGTCGGGCTGGGGCTTGGCCTGGGCGATCTGGCGGGGGCGCTGAAGGCGCTGCTGACGCCCCTTTCCCCCATGCTGGACGGGGTGGTCAACGCCCTGCTGGATACGCTGGGCCTGAAGTTCGGCGAGGCGGACGTGCGGGTGCTCGGCCTGTCCTGCCCTGACGCCCACGGGCCGGTCGCGCCGGTCCTGGTGGGTTAAGGGCGATCAGCCCTCGTTCTGGGCCGGGCGCAGGCCGTCGACCGAGGCCTGCTGCAGGGCCGGCTTGCGTTCGCCGCCGGCGGCGATGATACGGTCGATGCGGGCTTTTTCCGCGCGGAAGGCGGCCAGGTCGGCGCCCGTCAGCTCGGTGCCTTCGGTGGTGCGGATGCCGGCCGGATTGATCCGCTGGCCGCCGCGCCAGATTTCATAATGCAGGTGCGGCCCAGTCGAGGCGCCGGTCGAGCCGACATAGGCGACCACCTGGCCCTGGCTGACCCTCTGGCCCGCCCGGATGCCGGCGCCGTAACGCGACAGGTGTCCGTAGCCGCTTTCCAGCCCATTGGCGTGGCGGATGCGCAGCCAGTTGCCGTATCCGCCCCAGCGCCGCGCCTCAACCACCACTCCGTCGGCGGGGGCGATCACCGGCGTGCCCATGCCGGCGGCGAAGTCGATGCCCTGGTGCATCTTGCGATAGCCCGAGATCGGGTGGGTCCGCACGCCGAAGTTCGAACTGACGCGGCGGAAGCTCTGCAGCGGAGTCCGCATCATGGCCGAGCGCAGGTTCTTGCCCGAGGCGTCGAAATACTGGGCCGACTTCGATCCCGCGGGGGTGAAGCGATAGAAGGTCTGGCCACGCAGTTGGGCGTACATCAGTTCGCCCACGGCGACGGTGCGTCCGGCCTCGGTCACGTCGCGGTCGAACACCAGAACGAACTCGTCCGATGCGCGCACGTCGCGCTGCATGTCGAATTTGGTGGCGAACAGGCGGCTGGCGGCGCGCACGATCGAGGCGGTGGCGCCCAGTTCGCGGGCGCTGGCCGACAGCGACCGCTCGACGTCGCCCTTCAGCACCATGGTCTCGTGGGTGACCTTCTCTTCCAGGGCGCGCAGGCGAAGCGCGCCGTCGAAGCTGCGCGACACGGTCAGCTGGCTGGCCGGACCGGTGCGCATGGTCAGGCCGATCAGCCGCGCTTCGCCCAGGCCGCCGCGCGGACGGGAGACGGCGGTCTCAAACCGCAGCCCGGCGCGAATTTGACTGACGTCCAGGGCGTTGGCGACCGTGGCGGCCACGGCCGAGGCGTCCTGATCCGATACGCCGGTGCGGCGCACGGCCTGTTCGAAGGTCTCGCCACGGCGAATCTGGACGGGAATGGCTTCCGGGGCGGTCAGGCCGGCCGGGGCGGCGGCGGCGGCGAAGGCCTGGACTTCAAGGATTTCCAGCTGGGCCGGGGTCAGGACCGGGGCCTCTTCGGCGCGGGCGGGCTGGTACACACGGCCGGCCAGCAGGGCCACCGAAACCGCCGCCAGGGCTGTGAAGGCGTGCGGCGCGAGACGCATCGGCTGACGGCGTGGGTCAAACTGAGCCATCGGTCCCCGACAACTGGCGACGCCCATTCGGCGCCAAGCACTGACAAGCAAGGATCGCGCCCAAGCACCCCCGGTCGCGAAGGCATGGGCTATAACCCTTCATGCCGGTTATGGGAAGCCGGAAGGTTATAAACGGTTAACCGCCGCCGTAATCCGCGAGTCGGCGAGCAGCGTCCGCGCGCTTATGCAACCCTGTCCGACAGTCTAGCGTAAAGCATTGCCATTCTATGCTTGGACGATCATGACCCCTCGCGCCCCGGCAGCGCCACAATAAGCTGCGGGTGTCTTATGCGTCACTATACAGTGTTTCCCATGCAACGCCGACGAGCCGCCGGGTGTCTCTGATCATGCCGCTTCCCCGCCCCTCTCGTCGCCTTCCCGGAGACCGCGCATGAGCCGCGCCGGTCGGATCGTCCGGGGCGTCGGCCTGGGCCTCGCGGCCCTGGCGGTGCTGGCCCTCGTCCTGTTGGCGGCCCTCTATCTGAACCGGCGCGCGGCGGCGCGCGAACTGCTGGTCGGATGGCTGGAGCGGCGGGGTGTGGACGCCGATGTCGAGATCGAGCGGATCGAGCTGAACGGCCTGACGGCCAGGGTCCGGGTGGGTGACGAGAAGGACCCGGACTTCGCCGTCCAGCGGGTCGAGGTCGACTATATGATCGGCGCGCCCTGGTCGGCCTCGGGCCTGGGGGTGACGCCCAGCCGGGTGCGGCTGGTCCAGCCGGTGCTGCGCGCCCGCTGGGCGGACCAGGGGCTGTCCCTGGGGTCGCTGGACCCGATCATCGAGACCTTCACCCGTCGCCCGCCGCGTCCCGACAGCCGCGCGCCTCTGATCCTGGTCGAGGACGGCCGTGTCCATCTGGACACGGCAAGCGGCCGGCTGAGCGCGCGCGGCGCGGCGCGGCTGGACGACGGAAAGCTGACTGACCTGGACGCCCGGCTGATCCCGGCGACCCTGTCGGGCGACATCGAGGCACAGGGCCTGACCGGCGCCGTTCGGGCGCATCGGACCGGCGACCGGCTGAACCTGCGTCTGGATGTCGCGGCCGCCCGGGCGCGTTCGGGCGAGATGTCCGTGGCGGGGGGGCGGATCACGGTTTCAGGCCAGGCGGCCTATCCCGATCTGAAACGCCGGCGCGGCGACGGGCGGCTGGTTCTGGACGTCTCGGCCGAGGCCGGCCGGCTGGAGGCGGCCGGGACGCGGCTGGACGCCTTTTCGGCGACGGGTGGTTTCGACGGGACGACCGCCGGCTGGATCGAGACCTTCGCCGTGGACGGCCGCCTGAACCTGCGGACCCGTCTCGGCGCCTTTTCGACCGGCGATCTGGGCGGACGGGATGTGACCCTGACGGCGGACGGAAGACGCCTCGCCGTCCGGCGCGACGGCCAGGGCGTGACCTGGCGCACGGACGGTCCGGCCGCCGTGCGGGCCGCGCGCCTGACCATGACGGGGGGGGGCTTCGAGAGCCTGGCCCTTGACACGGCCGGCCTGACCGCCGGCGGACGCGGCGGGGCCTGGGAGGCCGAGGGGCCGATGGCCGTCCGCGCCGGGGCCCTGCACGCCGGCGACCTGAAACTGACCGGGGTGGAGGGCCGGATCGACCTGGACGCGCGGACCGATGGCGCGGTCCTGATCCAGGCCGGCAGTCGGCTGGACGCCGCTGGCGGGGCCTGGCCGATCCTGGGTCCGGCCAAGGCCGACGATCCGGAAGACCTGAAGGCGATGAAGTCGGCCCTGGGCGATTTCACCCTGTCGGCGCCCTCGGTGCGGCTGACGGCCGGCAGCCCCGGCGTGACCGTGTCGCTGGACCGGCCGGTGGAGGCGCGGCCACGCAACGGTGGCCTGCTGCGGGTCGCAGCCGTTCCGGGACGCCCCGTCTTCACGGCCGAGCCGGGCCAGGCGGGCGGCGGCGCTCTGACCCTGACGGCCCAGCGGGGACGCGGCCTGCCCGAACTGGCGGTCGATGTGGCCCGGTGGCGCCTGACGCCTGGCGGGTTCGAGGCGGCCCTGGACGGGCGCGCGGCGCTGGATTTCGACCTGTTCCGCGGCGTCGAGGCGCGGACCCGGGGAAATCTGATCTCGTCCAACGGCCGCCTGACCTTCGTTTCGGGCGCCTGCGCCGAGGTCTCGGTCCAGCGGCTGGAACTGGACGAGAACGACATCACCGACGTCTCGGGCCGCTTCTGCCCCGAGGGCGGGCCGCTGATCGCCATCGCCGACGGCGGCTGGACCGCGCGCGGGCGGCTGGAGGCGGTGGACGCCGCGGCGCCCTTCCTGGAGATGCGGTTCCGCGAGGCCGCCGGGCGGCTGACGGCCTCGGGCGGGCCTTCGGGCGTGGCCCTGAACGCCGCGGTGGATCGCGCCCAGGTGGTTGATGCGGCGGCCGAACGGCGGTTCAACCCTCTGACGGCCTCGGGCTCGGCGGCTCTGGCGGACGAGCGTTGGAGCGGCGGCTTCGACCTGACGGCCGATGGCCATCCGGTCGGGCGTCTGACCCTGGCCCATGACGGCCGGTCCGGCGTCGGCGGGATCGAGATCGAGACCCCGACCCTGGCCTTCGTCGAGGGCGGACTGCAGCCCCTGAACCTCAGCCCCCTGGTCGAACCCTTCGTCCAGTCGCCGGCCGTCGGCTCGGCCCGCTTCTCCGGCCGGATCGGCTGGCGCGCCGACGGCGAGGGCGACAGCCAAGGCCTTCTGGTCGTCCCCGGCCTGGATTTCGCCAGCCCGGCCGGGGCTGTGAAGGGGCTGAGAGGCGAGATCGAGTTCACCAGCCTGGTCCCCCTGGTCACCGCCCCCGGCCAGACCCTGACGGTCGACAGCGTCGAGACCCTGACGCCCCTGACCCAGGCCGAGGCCCAGTTCTCGATCGACCAGGGCGGGCTGAACCTGGCGGGCGCCGATGTGCGGGTGGCTGGCGGACGCCTCCTGATCGAGCCCTTCACCGTGCCCCTGGATCCCAGCCAGGAGTTCGAGGGGGTGGTGGTGCTGGACCGCGTCCAGCTGGGCGAACTGCTGGCCGGCTCGGGCTTTGGCGACAAGGCGCGGCTGGACGCCGTGGTCTCCGGCCGCCTGCCCTTCCGATCGACGCCGGACAGGGGCGTCCAACTGGTCGGCGGCCATCTGTATGCGGTCCAGCCCGGCCGCCTGTCGATCCAGCGCGAGGCCCTGAGCGGGGTCGAGGCCGGAGGCGGGGGCGCCGAGGTTCCGCCGAATACGGTCCAGGACCTGGCCTATCAGGCCATGGAAAACCTCGCCTTCGACACCCTGACGGCCGAGGTCAACAGCCTGGACGAGGGCCGGCTGGGGGTGCTGTTCCACATCCGGGGCCGCCATGATCCGCCCCAGCGGCAGGAATTGCGCCTTGGCCTGTCCGAACTGATCAGCCGCGAGTTCCTGAAACGCGACCTGCCCCTGCCGTCCGGCACCGGGGTGGACCTGACCCTGGACACCACCCTGAACGCCGACCAGCTGTTCGGCGACCTCCTGGCCGTCAACCGCGCCCGCAACGGCGAGGCGACTGGCGAGTGATCCGTTCAGGACCCATTCACCCAATGCGACGTTAGATCGCCGCGACCCTTTCTCGGAGCGACCCCATGAACCCCAAGCCAGCGATCTTCAGGCCCGCCTCCGGCCTTGCCGGGCTGATTCTGCTGGCCGCCGTCACGGGCGCGGCCGGCGCCTGCGCCCCCACCGTCCGGGTCGAGGTCGCCCCGATCCAGATCTACGCCAAGCTGGACGCCGATGTGCGCGTCCGCCTGGACCGCGAACTGCAGCAGCTGCTGCAGGAAAACCCCAACCTGTTCTGAGGGGATGAAGACCATGAGCTTCCGCAAACTGTTCATCGCCGTCGCGGCCGTGGCCGCCCTGGGCGTCGCCGCCGGCGCGGCCCTGGCCCAGACGTCCCAGCAGAAGGCCGCCATCGACGCCGCCAAGGCCCAGGGCGTGGTCGGGGAGCAGGCCGACGGCTTCCTGGGCATCCGCACCCCCGCCTCGGCCGACGCCGACCTGCGCGCCGCGGTCACCGCCACCAACGACGGCCGCCGCAGCGTCTATGCCCGCAGCGCCGCCGAGGCCGGCACCACGGCCGATGTGGCCGGCGCCCGGATGTTCGAATCCCAGCTGCTGCCGCGCATCAGTTCGGGTCAGTGGTATCGCAACGCCCAGGGCCAGTGGGTCCAGCGCTAATCCCCTTGCGCCCTTCGGCCAGCTAGGGTCGAAGGGCGCCCATGGACGCCATCTCCGCCCGGCTTCGCGCCCGCCATCCCCAGCGCATCGACCTGTCGCTGGACCGGATGCGCGCCCTGTGCGCCGCCCTGGACGATCCCCAGCACCGCCTGCCGCCAGTGGTCCATGTGGCCGGGACCAACGGCAAGGGTTCGACCGTCGCCTTCCTGCGCGCCATGGCCGAGGCGGCCGGCCTGAGGGTCCACGCCTACACCTCGCCCCATCTGGTGCGATTCAACGAGCGCATCCGCCTGGCCGGGCGGCTGATCGAGGACGATCCCCTGAACGTCATCCTCGACCGGATCGAGACGGTGAACGGCCAGGCGACCGTGTTCGAAAGCACCACCGCCGCCGCCTTCCTGGCCATGGCCGAGACCCCGGCCGACCTCGCCATCGTCGAGGTGGGACTGGGCGGGGTTCTGGACGCCACCAATGTCATCGAACGGCCGCTGCTCAGCCTGATCACGCCGGTCGACCTGGACCATGCGGAGTTCCTGGGCACGGACCTGGCGACCATTGCCGGCGAAAAGGCCGGTGTGCTGAAGGCCGGCGCGCCCGGCGTCATCGCCCGCCAGAGGCCGGAGGCCATGGCCGCCATCCAGCGGGCCGCGGCCGTCGTCGGCGCCCCCCTGACGGTCATGGGAGCCGACTTCGACGCCTGGGCCGAAGCGGGGGGCGTGGCCTTCCAGGCTCCCGATCGCCTGCTGGACCTGCCGACGCCCAGCCTGGCCGGGGAACACCAGATCGACAACGCCGCCCTGGCCGTCGCCGCGGCCCTGGAGCTGGACCTGCCCGAGACGGCGATCGTTGAGGGCCTGCGCACCGCGGTCTGGCCCGCCCGGCTGCAGCGTCTGACCGGCGGGCCCTATGGCGCGGCCGCCCGGGCGGCGGGGGCCGAACTGTGGCTGGACGGGGGGCACAATCCCCACGCTGGACGGGCCCTGGCGGCCTTCCTGGCGGCGCGTCAGGCGCGGGCGCCCATGCCCCTGGCCCTGATAACGGGGATGCTGGCCAACAAGGACGCGGGCGGCTTCTTCGAGGCCCTGCGCGAGACCGGCGCCCATGTCTTCACCGTCGGCTTCGACGGCGCGGCGGCCGAGCCTGCGGCCCTGGCGGCTGTGGCTCGGGGCCATGGCCTTGGCGCCATGCCGGCCGGATCGGTCCAGCAGGCCCTGGACCGCGCCCTGGCCTGGGGCGCCGGCCGGGTGGTCATCTGCGGCTCCCTCTATCTAGCTGGAGAGGTGCTGGGAGCGAGCCGCGAGACCTGGCCGGTCTGACCGCGTCGAAAAGATCGGGTGAAGCTGTTATCCTGCGAACATGATGATCATCGCTGGATGGCTGTTCGCCGCCCTCGCCCTGGGGTCCGTCCAGGCCGCTGAAACGCAGGCGCGGGAGCCCGAGATTCGCGGGCCGGGCCTGCTGTGTCTTCAGCGGATCAGCTTCAGGCTGGAAGAGGGCGAACGGGTTGTCGATCTGGGCGGCGGCCTGCATGGCGCGCACATCGAAATCCGGCGCGCTGGCCGGCCCTTCAGCCTGATGGAAAACGACATCATGCTGCCGCCAGACGAGCCAGGCCGAAAGGTGTTCCAAAGCGGCGAAGCCACACTCTATCTCTACCGCAACCCGACGGCCTATGCAGTCAGCGCACCGGTTGACGGGGCCGACCGGCCCGACAGGGTGATCGCCTGGATCGGGGGACGCGCGCTGAATGGCGGCCATGGCGACCGCGCCATCTATTCGCGGCTCAGCTTTGGGGACACCCGGAGCCTGGCTTGCGATTTCCGCATCGGGACCGGCTTCGACACCCTGTTTTCAAACTGACTCTCCTGGCGCCGGCGAGCCGTCAGCCCACCCCCGCCTCGGTCAGCCATTCCAGAATCTTGCCCTTGGGCATGGCGCCGACCTTCATGGAGGCCATCTGGCCGTCCTTGAACAGCATCAGGGTGGGGATGCCCTTGACCCCCAGCTTGGTCGGGATCATCGGGCTGTCGTCGATATTGACCTTGGCGATCACCACCTTGCCCGACAGTTCGTCGGCGATCTGCTCCAGGGCCGGGCCGATCTGTTTGCACGGACCGCACCATTCGGCCCAGAAATCCACCAGCACGGGGGTCGAGGCCTTCAGCACGTCGGCGTCGAAACTGTCGTCGGTGACCTTCACGGTGGCCATGGTCTTCGTCTCCTGATCGGCCGCCCAGCATAGGCGATTCGGCCGGTGTTCGATCCAGATGTGGGCGGCGGGCGCGGCGGTTTCAACGCGCGGCGGCCATCGTGGCGGCAAGGGCGGCCTCCATCATCGCGGCCGGAACCGGCATCAGCTTCGGCCCGTCGGTCCAGACAAGGGCCGCCTCGACCGGCCGGTCGGGATAGAGGCGCCGCAGCACCGCCCGATAGACCGCCAGCTGCAGCACATAGGAAGGGTCGGCGTCCTCGATCCGGTCGGGGGCGGGGCGGTTGGTCTTGTAGTCGACGATCAGCACCCGGTCCGGCGCCACCACCAGCCGGTCGATGCGGCCGGACACCACCACCCCGGCGGGCAGGGCCTCGGCCCCGCCGGTCAGTGCGACCTCGGGCCGCGATCCGGGCCCGAAGACCGGGGCGAACCGTGCGTCGTCCAGCACCCCCAGGGCGGCGGCGATCATCTCGGCTCGCTGGGCCTCGTCCAGGTCGCCCTCCCTGGCCAGCAGCCGCGGCGCCAGCTCGGGCCAGGTGTCGCGCGGCGCCTCGGGCAGCCGCTCCAGCAGCCGGTGGATCAGGTCGCCGCGCCGGAACCGGCCCAGGGCGCCGCCGGGGCCGGACCGGTCCAGGGGCGAGGGCGCCGGGATGCGCCGAACCTCCCCCAGCTGTGACGGAGAAGCCAAGCGCGACCCCCTGTCGACGGGGGCGGGACGACGGGCCCAGTCGGGCGCGGCGGTGGGCGCCGGCGGCGCGGCCTCCGGAGCCGCGGCCACGATCGCCGGGTCCGGCCCGAACCGGCGCAGGCCGGGCGCCGCCTCGCGCACCCGGTCGCCCAGGCGGTCGAAGGTCTCGCTCAGCACCGTCCACCAACTGCCCTCGTCCGGCCCGCGCACCCCGGCCCGGCCCATGATCACGATGCGGTCGCGCGCCCGCGTCAGGGCGACATAGAGCAGGCGCAGGGTCTCGGCCTCGGTGCGTTCGTCGCGCAGGCGCCGCAGTTCGGCCGAGGCGGGGCAGTCCTCGCCCTTGCCGCCCGGACACATCAGCCAGCCGCCGTCCGGCCCCTGCATCAGGGACGGTCCCTGGGCCTTCGCCCGAGAGGTGGTGTCCGGCAGGATGACGATCGGCGCCTCCAGCCCCTTGGCCCCGTGCACGGTCATGACCCGCACCTGGCCACGCGCCTGGTCCAGCTCGCGCTTGACCTCGACCTCGGCCGCCTCCAGCCGGGCCAGGCAGGTCTCCAGGTCGGCGGCGCCGCGATCCTCGGCCGCGATCACCTGGGCCAGGGTCTCATCGACGGCCTCGGCCGCATCGGCGCCCAGCCGGGCCAGGATGCGGCCGCGCCCCGACCGGCCCGTGACGTCCACCCGGTTCAGCAGGCCGCAGAAGAAGGCGAACGGATCGCGCCCGCGCGCCTCGATCACCGCCTGGACCAGGTCGCGCGCCGCCGCCCATTCCGTCCGCTCCTCCGCCCGCTCGCGCAGTTCGCGCCACAGGCCGCCGCGCCCTTCTCGCCCGGCCAGGTCGAACAGACTGTCCTCGTCCACATCGCACAGGGGCCCGCGCAGGATCTCGGCCAGGGACAGGTCGTCGTCGGGATAGAGGGCGAACCGGGCCAGGGCGACCAGGTCGTCGAAGACGATATGTTCCTTCAGCTTCAGCCGGTCGGCCCCCGCCACAGGCAGGCCCTGGGCCTTCAGGGCGCGCAGGATCTCCTCGAAGGTGGCGTCGCGCCGCCGCACCAGCACCAGGAAGTCGCCGGGGCCGCAGGGGCGCAGATGGCCCGCCTTGTCATGCACGGCCACGCCCTCTGCGATCTGGCGCCGGATGTCGGCCGCCAGACGTTCGGCCAGCCGCTTGCGGGCGCTGGCGGCGCCTTCCTGATCGACCGGGGCGTCCCAGGCGTCGGGCTCGGGCGGCTTCTCGTCCCGGAACAGGTCGACGATCTCGACGCAGCCCGAATGCCCTCCGCGCGCCGCGACGTGATGGATCAGGTCGCCCCGGTCCGGCGTCAGCGCGCGCGCCCGCTCGGGCATGGCGAAGACGGCGTCGACGAAATCCAGCACCTGGGGCGTCGAGCGGAACGAGGTCTCCAGCGGCACCTGGGCGAAGCGGCGTTCGGCCCCGTGGGCCATGGCCTCGTATCGCTGCGCCTCCTGCAGCAGGCGTTCGGGCCGGGCGCCCTGGAAGGAATAGATGGACTGTTTCTCGTCACCGACCGCGAACAGGGTGCGGCTGTCGTCGGTCCCGGCGAAGATCTCCTCGGTCAGGGCGCGGACGATGTCCCACTGGTCCGGGGCCGTGTCCTGGGCCTCGTCGATCAGGATGTGGTCGATGCCGCCGTCCAGCTTGTACAGCACCCAGGCCGCATTGGCCCGGCGGGTCAGCAGCTCGGCCGTCCGCGCCACCAGGTCGGGGAAGTCCAGGGCGCCGCGCCTCGCCTTGCGAAGCTCGTAGAAGGCGGCGTGGACCCGGGCCAGGGTCAGGACCTTGACCGTCTCGTCCGCCACCCGCGCCGCCCGCACCCGATCCAGGACGGCCAGATAGGCGCCCTGTGTCTCGGCCAGGAAGGTGACAGCGCCGGGCGGCGCCGACTTGGTGCCCAGCTTGCCCCGCGGCTGTCCCTTGGAATCGAGAAAGACCGGCTCCAGTGCGGCGAAGTCCGCGCCCGGCGGCTGGGCCGCCCGCATCCGGCCGGCCATGATCTGGTCGTTGGCCGATCCGGTCGCCATCCCCTCGGCCGCCGCGCGCCAGGCGGCGGCGTCCAGCCGGGCGACGAAGGCGGCCTCGATGGCCTGGGGCGTCACGTCGCGCACGGCCCCGGCCGCGGCCCAGGGATCGGGCGCCAGACCGGCGTCGATCCGTTCGACATGCTGGATCAGGGCGATGCGCTGGCTCTCGATCAGGCTCAGCAGATCGTTGAACCGGCCCCAGTCCAGGGCCACGGCGAAATGGGCGTAGGCGGCGCCCACCGCCCCCTCGGGATCATCCGCCGCCGCCCGGGCCAGGTCCTCGCGCGCGCCCAGCGACAGGGCCTTGGCCGCCTCGTCCTCCAGCACGGTGAAGCGCGGCGACACCCCCGCCTCGATGGGAAAGCGCCGCAACAGTTTTTCGCAGAAGGCGTGGATGGTCTGGATCTTCAGCCCGCCTGGCGTCTCCAGCGCCCCGGCGAACAGTTGGCGGGCACGCGACAGCGCCTGGTCGCTCAGGGCGTCAGGATCTCCGTCGTCCAACTTGGCCAAGGCGCCGCGGAGATCGCTGTCTTTAAGAACAGCCCATCTGCCCAGCTGTTCGAACAGGCGGGTCTGCATCTCGGCCGCGGCCGCCTTGGTGTAGGTGACGCACAGGACCGCGCCCGGATCGACGCCCTTCAGCAGCAGGCGGGCCACCCGGTTGACCAGGGTCGAGGTCTTGCCCGAACCGGCGTTGGCGGTGACGAAGACGGTCGCCGCCGGATCGGCCGCCGCGATCTGATTTCTCTGGGCCAGGGTGACGGCATTGGAGGCGACCTCGTTCATTCGCCCTCCTCCACCGATCCGGCCACGGCCCATTCCCAGACCCGCGCCAGCCGATCATAGCCGCCGCCGTAGCGGCCCATGAACTGCGGCGCCATCCAGGAGGCGTAGGGGGTGGCCGGGTCGTCGAAACGGGCGATCCGGGCCTTCAGCCCTTCCAGGGCGGCGTCGGCCAGGGCGGCGGCCTCGGCCCCCTCGGCGCGGACGGCGACCTCTCCGGCGACCGTGCGGCCGATGACGCGGACATAGGTCAGGGCCTCGGGCGCCACCGGGCCGCGCGTGGCCTCGAACCCCCCGGCCGCGACGATGGCGGCGGTCAGGGTCAGCTGGGGCGCCAGGCCGGCGCGCATCTGCTTGCCGCTGGGCGGGGCGCCGGTCTTGAAGTCCATCACCGTCGCCCCCGTGGACGACAGTTCGATGCGGTCGGCGCGGGCCTTCAGGGTGAAGTCCCCGACCGGCAGGGCCAGGGTCAGGGCCCCCGTCTGTTCGATCAGAAGCTCCACGCCCCGCGCTCTTTGCGCCTGTTCGAACTGGGCCAGCCAGCGGGCGCAGTTGGCCGCCAGCGGGCCTTCGCGCGCGAGGTCGGCGTCCTCGAACCCGGCCTCGTGCAGGGCGTGCAGCAGGCGGGACCGGATCTGGTCTTCGCAGTCTTCGGGCAGGTGGTCGGGCCAGTCCATGGTGAAGCGTTCGATGGCCGCATGGATGGCCTGGCCGCGCGCCATGGCCTCCATCGCCGCGCCGGGCCGCTCCAGTTCCTCCAGGTTCAGGATGCGGCGGGCGTAGAGGGAATAGGGGTCTCGGACCCAGCGCTCGACCCCGGTGACATAGAGGCTGCGCGGCCGCCGCTCGACCGGCGGGCGGGGCAGGGGGCGCGGGGCCAGGTTCGGGCGCCCCGGCGGCGGGGCGTCCAGGGCGGCGGTCCAGGCGGCGACGCCCTCGGGCGCGGTCAAGGCGACCGGCGCGTGGTCCGGGTCGTCGGCCGCCCGGGTCAGCATCTGCAGTCGCCACAGCCAGCGGGACCGGACCGCAGGCTGGCCTCCGCGCCGCTCGCTGTGCACCAGGACGACATCGGGCGCCGCGGCGGCCTGGACGAAGGCGTGGGCCGCCTGGCCCAGGCGGCGCTCGGGCGGCGGCAGGCCCAGGGCGGCGCGCATCGACCGTGACAGCAGGGGGTCGGTCTCGGCCGCCGCGGGCCAGACCCCTTCCTCCAGCCCGGCCAGGATCATCCGGTCGGCCCGCACCAGGGCGCCCTCGATCACGCCCAGGATGCGCAGGGATGGATGACTGGCCTCGCCGCCCCGCACCACCGTCTCGCGCAGCAGGCCTTCGACCAGGTCGGCCAGGGTCTCGGGCGCGACATCCCCCAGGGCGGCGCCGCCGTCGATCAGGGCGCTGAGCAGGGCGGCGGCCGCCTCTCCATCCAGCCCGGCCCAGGCGTGGACGGTGGCCAGGTCCTCGACCAGCCGGGTCAGGACGTGCGCGGCCTCGTCCAGGGGTAGGGCGGAAAAGGCCAGGGCGCTGTGCAGCGCCTCCAGCCGCTCGATCAGGCTCCGCGCCTCGGCCAGGCGCGCCAGGCGGCCCTCGCTGGGCGGCCGCCCGTCGCGGCCGGGCCGGGCCGCGCGCAGCAGCCGTTCGTGGATGCGCCGCCAGCCGCGCGGAGACGGGCCGCGCAGGGCGTGGCGCTCCAGGGCCCGGACCGCTGACGTCCCATGGGTCGCCGCCAGCCCCGGCGCGACCAGCGGATGCTTGACTAGGCCCAGCAGCAGTTGCGGCTCGGTCGGCCGCGCCAGCCAGCGGGCGCACAGGTCGACCAGGGTTCCGGCCGGATGGCGCGCCAGGGGCGACCCGGCGGAGTTGTCGGGAACCACGCCCCACCGCTCCAGTCGCGCCTGCACCCGCCGGCCCAGCCCCTGGTCCGGGGTGACCAGGGCGCAGGTCGCGCCCGGCGTCTCCAGCGTCTCGCGCATCATCAGGGCGATGGCCGAGGCGGCGTCTTCCTCGGTCCGCGTCGACAGCAGGCTGAGGCCCGCCAGGCCCTCGGCCACCGGATCGGCGGCTTCGCCGGCCTCGGCCGAGGCGGCGCGCAGGTCGCGGATGGCCTTCAGCCAGTCGCTGGTCGCGGCGGGGGGGCGCAGGGCCTCGTTCAGCACCCGGCCGCGCGCCCGTCCCCGCGCCTCGCTTGCATCCGATGCGAGCGGGCGAGGCCAGGCGCGCACCTGGCCGCGACCCACCCCGGCGGCGGCCAGAAGCCGTTTCATCGCCCCCTGCGGATGCTGTTCGCCGATCTGATCCCAGACCGGGGCCTCGACCGCCAGGTCCAGGCCGGGCAGGACGACACAGCCGCGCGGCGCGCGGGCGACGGCGGCCAGGACGGCGCAGACCGCCGGGGCGGCGCCGGTCGATCCGGCCACGATGACCGGCTGTTCCGGCGGCCGCCGGTCCCACAGTTCGGCCAGGCGCCGCAGCAGGAGGGTGCGCCGTCGCGCCCCGTCCATCAGGCCCAGGGTCTGAAGCCGCGCCGGCCAGGCCTCGACCGCCAATCCCAGGAAGCGGGCCGAGTCGCGCCAGTGTTCGGCCAGGTCGCGCTCGGCCAGGTCGGCGATGCGCGACAGGTCCTCGACCTCCTCGATGGCGCAGGAGTCCATGAAGCCGCCCAGAGCCTCGGCCAGGTCCAGCGCGCGGGCCGGATTCAGGCCGTCGTCGAAGGTCTGGACGATCATCCGCGCCATCTCGAACCGGCGCGTCAGGGGGGCGATGGCGGGCGGCAGGTCCAGGCCCAGTTCGCCCGGCGCGAACGGCGCCTCGTCCTCCTGCAGGTCGCCCAGGGGCCGCACCTGGGGCAGCAGCACCGGCCGCTCGCCCGCCGTCCGCGCCAGGGCGCGGGTGAAATCCCGCGCCGCCCGCCGGTTGGGCAGCAGCACCACCGCATCGCTCAGGGCCTCGGGCGCGCCCGGGCCCAGCCAGTCCAGCAGGCCGAAGGCCAGATCCTTCAGAAAGGGCCGATGGGAGGCGATGGCCCACCATCGGGGCGCCGCGCCGTCGAACGGATCGAACCGGCTCATCCGATCCTCCCCTGCCTCGCGGGGAAGGCTCTGGTGCGGACCCCGGTCAAGCCCCGGCCTTCAGCCGCGCCTCGGCCGCATCGCGGGCGGCGGGGTCGCCGACATGCATCCAGTCGCCGTCCATGACGCAGCCGTACAGCCGCCCCGCCGCCGCCGAGGCGCGCCACAGGGGGCTGAGGGAAAACGGCCCGTCCGGCCCCTGATCGGCATAATCCGGCCGGGTGATGTGCACACCCATATAGGCATAGGGGGCGCTGGCGGCCTGGCCCCGGAACGTCAGGCGGCAGTCGTCGGCCAAGAAAAAATCCCCATCCCCCTCGAAGCCGATCGACCCTTCGCGCCGCGCCAGCAGCAGGGCTGCATCCATGCGGTCGGGGTCCCACAGGCGGATCAGGTCATTCAGGGCGTCGCCCCGGTCGATCCAGACGCTGTCGATATTGGCCACGAACACCGGATCGTCGCCCAGAAGGGGCCGCGCCTTCTTCAGCCCGCCGCCGGTCTCCAGCAGTTCCGCCCGCTCGTCCGAAATGGCGATCTCCGGTCCGCGCCCGCGCGCCCTCAGATGCGCCTCCAGCCGGTCGGCGAACCAGTGGACATTGACCACCGCCCGCTCGACCCCGGCGTCCGCCAGCCGATCCAGCACATGGTCAATCAGGGCCCGGCCGCCGACGTCCACCAGGGCCTTGGGCCGGTCGTCGGTCAGGGGGCGCATGCGGGTGCCCAGGCCGGCGGCCAGCACCATCGCGGTCTGGGACCCGCTCATCGCCGGGTCTCCTGCGGCACATGCCGGGCGAACCAGTCGGCGACCGTCTCCAGCCCCCGCTGGCGCAGATTGCGCTCCAGATGGGTCCACATTCGCGGCATGAAGGCGGCGTATCGCGGCTTGCCGTCGCGCATGATCAGCCGGGCGAAGACGCCCAGGATGCGCGCTTCGTTCAGGGCCGCCAGACCGGCGTAGTCCTGCATGAAGGCGGCCCGATCGACCCCGGGACGCAGGGCGAAATAGTGATCCAGCGCCGCCGCTTCCAGCGCGGGCGACACGTCGCGCCGCGCGTCTTGAAGCAGGGAGTGCAGATCCCACGACGGGTGCGCCCGCACCGCGTCCTGGAAGTCGATCATGCCGACGCGCGCAGGCCCCGACCGTTCCGGCAGCCAGATCAGGTTCTCGGCGTGATAGTCGCGGTGCGCCACGACGCTGGCCCCGGCCGCGCCGCGTTCGACCACCAGCGCCCAGGCCGCGCGCCAGTCGGTGATGGCGTCGGCGTCAAAGGACAGTTCGGGCCTCAGTTTCGGCATCCATTCCACGAACAGATCGGCCCCACCCTGCAGCGCCGTCTGGTCATAGGTCAGCAGGGGCCAGTCGCCGCCGGGACCGTGCAGAACGTCCGGCGTCGGCGCATCATGAATGACCGCCAGGGCTTCAACGGCGGCCAGATACAGAGGCGTCTCGTCCGCGCCGTCTTCGATCACCCGCGCGAACAGGGCGTCGCCGAAATCTTCCAGCACCGCCAGACCCGCCTCGGCGTCCAGGGCGATGATGTCCGGCGCCGACAGGCCCAGGGATGTCAGATGGGCGGCCACCGCCGCGAAGGCCTCGATCCGCCCGGCCGAGAGGCGGGCGACGGCGTTCCAGCCCTCGGCCCGGCGCTGGTCCGGGGACCAGGCCGGATCGCAGGGCCGGCTCTCGGCCGCCGGTGGCTGGTCCATCAGCATCAGGGTGCGGCCGTCCGGCGTGGTCAGCCGCTCATACCGCCGGGTCGAGGCGTCGCCGGGCAGGGGCGCGCGCGGGGCATCGCCCAGGCCGGCGGCGGTCAGGAAGTCCAGGCGTTGGCGTTCGCGGTCAGACATGCAGATCCTTCAGCCTCTGTTCCCAGTCGCCTGCGCCGGAAACGGTCGCACGGCGCCCGTCGCCCTGGGCGGCCAGGGTGATGATCAGCGGTTCGACCCCCAGCCATGCGGCCGGATCGTCACCCAGCCGTTCGGGCCATTCGATCAGCACGGCGCCCCGATCCAGCGCCTCGTCCAGGCCGATCTCGACCGCCTCTTCCGGCCGGGTCAGGCGATACAGGTCGAAATGGGCGATGGGCGGCTCTGACTCATAGAATTGCACCAGGGTGAAGGTCGGGCTGGGCACGTCTTCGTCCGGCGTGGTCAGGGCGCGGATCAGGCCGCGCGCCAGGGTCGACTTGCCCATGCCCAGCGGTCCGTAGAGCAGCACGACATCGCCGGCCGCCAGCAGGGGCGCCAGGGCCGCGCCCAGCCGCGTCGTCGCCTCGGCGTCCGGCAGGTCCGCGATCATGCGAACTCCGCATCCGGCTGGGCCGGCAGGACGCGCTCGGTGAAGGCCTTCAGGGCGTAGGTCGCGCGCGCCGGGTCGATGTCCAGCCGCGACGGCGGGATCGGCAGGCCGACCGTCAGGCGAAAGGCCTGTTTCTTCTTGTTCAGCATCTCGTGGAACAGGGTCACGTCCCGCAGTTCGCGCGAGAACCGGTCGAACAGGTGGAACAGGCGCGAATAGGGGCCGCTGACGTGGATCGGCACGATGGGCGCCTCATATTTGCGCGCCAATGAGGCGGCGGTGGTGGCCCATTCCGGATCGGTCAGAGACCCGTCGCGCCCCACCCGCGCCAGCCGTCCGGCCGGGAACATGACCACGCAGCGCTCGGCCTCGAAGGCGGCCTTGGCGGCGGCCAGGGTGGCGCGGGTCTTTTCGCGCGTGCGTTTCTCGACCACCCATTCGACAGGGATCACCGCCTCGCCCAGCCGCGGCGAGACCCGCAGCGCGTCGGCGTTGGCGAAATAGATGCTGTCGGTGCGCCGCTTCCTCAGGCCCGCGAAGACGGCCACCCCGTCCGCGATCCCGGTCGGATGGTTGGCCACGACGATGCAGCGGCCGGCCGTCGGCACGCGGTCCAGGTTCAGCGCCGACACCTTCAGGTCCAGCAGGTTCGCCACATGATCCAGGGCGTCCCGGCCGGACAGATCGGCGATGGCGTCGGCCATGGCGCGGGCCTGGCGATAGCCCAGCAGGCGATACAGCCCCGGCCGCACCAGGGGCCACAGGATCGAGCCGGTCAGGCGCGGCGCCCGCTCGGCGATCAGCACGTCGACGATGTGGGGCGAGGCGGGCATCATGCCCGCCGGTTGTCGCCGCTGGCGCGGCCGGGGGCAAGCGGCTTTGCGGGCGGAGCGGGGCGGTGCTACGCCTGGCGCCGACGCCGTTTTCGCCGCGCGAAAGGATCGCCCCGCATGACCCGCCTGAACCGCCTGCTGACCAGCCTGTCCGCCGTCGCCCTGATCGCCGCCGCCGCCCCGGCCCTGGCCCAGCCCGCCGCGCCCGCAGCCGCAGGAGCCCAGGCGCAGAGCCAGGCTCGAGCCCCCTTCACCTATCAGGACATGATCGGCCTGAACCGGCTGGCGGATCCCCAGGTGTCGCCGGACGGCAAATGGGTGATCTATTCGGTCACCACCACCGACATGGACGCTAACCGCCGCACCAACCATGTCTGGATCCGTGGCCTGGACGGATCGGCCGAGCCGCGCCGCCTGGCGATCTCGGACGGCGGCGCCAACACCGCCCGCTGGGGTTCGGACGGGCGCATCTATTTCCTGTCGGGCCGGTCCGGCTCCAGCCAGGTCTGGCGCGCCGAGGCGGACGGGACCGGCGCGGCCCAGGTCACGGACCTGCCGACCGACGTCAACGCCTATCGCCTCAGCCCCGGCGCCGACCGGGTCCTAGTGTCCCTGGCCGTCTATCCCGACGCGGCCGACCTGAACGCCTCAGTCCAGCGCGGCCAGGAGGCCGGCGAGCGCAAGTCGACCGGCATGGTCTATGACCGGATGTTCGTGCGCCACTGGGATACGTGGAACGACCACACCCAGAACCATCTGTTCGCCGTCTCGATCGGCGCGGACGGGCATGCCTCGGGCGAGGCGGTCTGGGTCACGAAGGGATTCGACGGGGATACGCCCTCCAAGCCGTTCGGCGATGAGAGCGAGTTCACCTTCACCCCCGATGGCCGCGGCGTGGTCTTCTCGGCGCGCGAGGCCGGGGCCAGCGAGCCCTGGAGCACCAATTTCGACCTCTACCGCACCGATCTGTCCGGCGGCGACCGGTTCGAGAACCTGACCGAAGACAACAAGGCCTGGGACACCGGCCCGGTCTTTTCTCCCGACGGCAAGACGATGGCTTATCGCGCCATGGCCCGGCCGGGGTTCGAGGCGGACCAGTTCGCCATCATGCTGCGCGACATGGCCACCGGTCAGGTCAGCCGCGTCGCCCCGCAATGGGACCGTTCGGCCGACACCCTGCAATGGTCGGCGGACGGCCGGACCCTCTATGTCACCGCCGGGGACGTGGGCCAGGGCCGTATCTTCGCCGTGGACGTTCAAAGCGACCGCGTGGTGCCGATCACCGGCCCGGGTCATGTCTCGGCCTTCGGTCTGACGCCGTCGGGCATCGTCTTCGCTCAGGACAGCCTGCAAACCCCCTCGGACCTGTGGTTCAAGACCTATCGCGGCCGCGAGATGCCACGTCGCCTGACACAGGTGAATCCGTCGCTAGACGCCATGGCCTTCGGCGAGGCGGAACAGTTCACCTTCGCCGGCTGGAACGGCGAGACGGTGCACGGCTATGTCATCAAGCCGGCCAACTATGTCGAGGGCCGGAAATATCCGGTCGCCTTCCTGATCCACGGCGGGCCGCAAGGGTCGTTCGGCAACAGCTGGTCCTTCCGCTGGAACCCGTCGTCCTATGCGGGCGCGGGCTATGCGGTGGTGATGATCGATTTCCACGGCTCGACCGGCTACGGCCAGGCCTTCACCGACGCCATCAGCCAGCACTGGGGCGACCGCCCCCTGGAAGATTTGCAGAAGGGCTGGGCCCACGCCCTGTCGGCCTACGGCTTCCTGGACGGCGACCGGGCCTGCGCCCTGGGCGCCTCCTACGGCGGCTATATGATCAACTGGATCGCCGGCAACTGGCCGGGGACCTTCAAATGCCTGGTCAACCACGACGGCGTCTTCGACATCCGCGGCATGGGCTACGGCACCGAAGAGCTGTGGTTCACCGAGTGGGAATACGGCGGCACACCCTATGAGAACCCGGAAGGCTACGAGCGCTTCAACCCGGTCCATCACGTCGCCAACTGGCGGGACCCGATGCTGGTCGTCCAGGGCGACCGCGACTTCCGCATCCCCACGGCCCAGGGCCTGTCGACCTTCACCGCCCTGCAGCGGCGCGGGATCGAAAGCCGGCTGATCGTCTTCCCCGACGAGAACCACTGGGTGCTGAAGGCGCAGAACAGCCTGCAGTGGCACAATGAGGTGTTCGGCTGGCTGGATCGTCACATCGGCGAGGCGTCGCAGCCCTGATCGGTCAACCAAGCCGGGCCTGAAGCGTTAGGTCTCCTTCACGGAGACCCGACGTTTGGCCAGGACGCTGAAAGACCGACTGAATTGGCGCGCCTTCCATGAGAAGGCCCTGGTCCCGGCCGGCGCCTGGGCGCGGAGCGGGCGCGACTGGGTGCGGGAAAGCGATCCGGTCTACACCAGCTTCCGTCGGCCCGGGCCGCCTGAAAAATGGGCCGCGGGTCTTGCCCTGGGGCTGATCGCCGCCCTGGTCGTCTTCCTGCTGCTGTTCGACTGGAACTGGCTGAGAGGCCCGATCGGGCGGTGGGCCTCGGCCAAATACGACCGCGAGGTCGCCATCAACGGCGACCTGGACGTCCGGCTGTTCAGCTGGACCCCCTCGGTGGTGGTCCACGACCTGAAGTTCGGCGGGCCCGCCTGGGCGCGTGAGCGCGACACCGCCGACGTCGGCCGTATCGAGGCCTCGGTGCGCCTGCGCAAACTGTTCGCCGGACAGGTCGAGATGCCGCTTCTGTCGATCACCCGCCCCACGGTGGTCCTGATCGCCACCCAGGACGGCCGGCGCAGCTGGGACCTGAACCCCGGCAAGCCCGATACGGGCCAGGGCATGAAGCTGCCGCCGATCAACCAGCTGATCATCACCGATGGCCGTCTCAGCCTGGACGAACAGAGGCGCGGCCTGACGCTGGAAGCCTCGGTCACCGCGCGCGAGGCCCGCTCGGCCGACGACGGCGAAAGCGGCTTCCGCCTGAGCGGAACCGGAACCCTGAACCGCACCCCCTTGCGGGTGGAGATCCGGGGCGGGCCCTTCATCAACATCCGCCGCGACCGGCCCTACGGCTTCCATGCCGAGCTGGACGGCGCCCGGTCGCGGTTGCGCGCCGACGGATCGATCACCCGGCCGTTCGACCTGGGCCGGTTCACCTCGACCCTGAGCCTCAGCGGCCAGGACCTGGCCGACCTCTATCTGATCACCGGCGTCACCACGCCCAACACCCCGCCCTATCAGCTCAGCGGGACCCTGAGCCGCAGCGGCAGCCTGTTCCGCTTCGACGACTTCAGCGGGCGGGTCGGCTCGTCCGACCTGTCGGGCGACGTCCGGGTCAACAAGGTGCGGGGCCGGCGCTGGGTCGAGGCGACCCTGGCCTCGCGCGCCCTGGACATCGACGACCTGATGGCGGTGCTGGGCACGGCGCCCAAGGTGACGCCGGCGGGCACGGTCTCGACCTCGGGCGCGCCCGGGCGGCTGCTGCCCGACGCCCCGCTGAACGTCGAGCGGCTACGGGTCATGGACGGGCGGGTCCGCTATCGCGCCGCCTCGGTCAAGCGCAACGACCTCGAAATCCGCCGCGTCGACCTGGGCGCGGAGCTTCAGTCCGGCGTCCTGAATCTGGACCCCGTGGCCTTCGCCTTCAACCGGGGCGAACTGCACGGCGTGGCGCGGATCGATGCGCGCAGGGACACCCCCTATTCCAGTCTGGACTTCCGCCTGTCGGGTTATCCGCTGGAATCCGTCATTCCCGCCCGCGACGGGGCCTCGACGGTGACCGGTCGCGCCCTGGGTCGGGCCAAGTTGGAAGGGGCGGGGGCGTCGGTCCACGCCTTCGCCGACAACGCCAAGGGTTCGCTCAGCCTGGTCGTGCCCCAAGGCCAGATGCGCGCCGCCTTCGCCGAATTGCTGGGCATCAATGTGGGGGCGGGACTGCGTAAGCTGCTGTCCCACGACACCTCGGCCTCGGCGATCCGTTGCGCCGTCGCGGACTTCACCGTCAACGGCGGGGTGGCGCGGGCGCGCACCTTCGTGATCGATACGGACGTGGTCCTGGCTCAGGGGTCCGGCGAGATCGACCTGGGCGCCGAAACCCTGAACCTGAAGATCGACGGCGAATCCAAGAAGCCGCGCCTGCTGCGCGTATGGGCCCCGATCCTGGTGCGCGGATCCCTGACGTCGCCCAGCATCGGCGTCGAAGTCGGCGCCGTGGCGGCCCAGGGCGGTCTGGCGGCCCTGATCGGGGCGGTCGCCGCCCCCCTGGCGGCCCTGTTCGCCTTCGTCGAGCCGGGTTTGGCCGAGGACGCCGACTGCGGACGGCTGATCGCCTCGGCGCGCTGACTGGGCTGAATCACGCGGGCCCTTTGTTCCGGGTTCGGTCGGTGCCGACTGAACCGAAAATGGTCTAGGCTCAGGCCATGACCCGTCGCGGCCTTCTCGCCACCGCCCTGGGAGCCGTTGCCCCCGCTATGGCCGCCTGTTCGCCCCTGGGCCTGCTGAACGCCGTGGGCCCGCGCGATCCGGGCGTGCGGCGTGTCGCCCGCGACATCGCCTATGGTCCCGATCCGCGCCAGCGGATGGATGTCCACGCGCCCCGGCTGGCGGCCGGGGAACGGGCGCCGGTGATCGTCTTCTTCTATGGCGGCGGCTGGGATTCCGGATCGAAAAATCTCTACGGCTGGGCGGC
>NZ_JAHBYB010000009.1 GCF_019636155.1 Brevundimonas sp.
ACTGGCCAGGCAGAGGCGGTCGTCGGGGGTTGTGTTGAATCGGGCAAGAAGCGTTCGGTACGCATCGATGGCTTGGAGCTGGACCCGCTCGGCCTCTTCAACGGAGGCGCTCGAACCCACAAAGAAGCCCAGGTTGAGATAGGCCGCGGCGAGGTCGGACTGAAACTCGCGCACGTTGGGTTGTTCGGCCGCGATGATCCGGTGCAATTCGATCGCTCGGCGTAACAGAGTGAGCGATTCCTCTGTCTGCCCGCACATTCTGAGCGCATAGGCGTAGTTTGCCAGCGTATCCGCAAGCGCGCTTCGAACGGACACGTGCGACGGGTCGTCTTGCATTGCAGCCTCTAGGAGCTGGATCGGTCGTTGCATGCAGGCGCGGACTTCGTCGAGAGCGCCACGCCGCGCGAGCCGTGAGGCGAGGTTTCCGGCAATCGCGCCTGCCCGTTGGGCGTGTCGGCTGAGTTGATCGGGGCTTTCGGGCCCTGCATTCAGATGGAATTCAAGGGCGTTGGCGAGAGATCGTTCCGAATCATCGAGTCGCCCGAGCGTGTCTTGAGCCATGCCGATTTGGTTGAGCAGACTAGCCCGGAGGCGGATGGTATCGTCGCGCCTTTCGATCGGAAGGCCGTCGAGTTCGAGTTGACGGAGCGCGTGCTCGGCCGCTTCCAGCGATTCTCGGGCTTTGCCTTGCAGTCTCAACAACTCGGCGAGGTCCGCGGATGCGGAGAGCTTCACGAGGTTTAACTGCGCGCCGGTCTCGCCCGATTGGGTTGTCGTTGCGGAGGAGAATTCCTCGAAAAGTTTGGTTGCTTCGCGGAGCTTTGCCTCGGCTCCCTCAAAGTCGCCCAGCGCCCACCTAATTTTGGCCAGGCCGCCAAGACCGCGCGCGAGCAGGAG
This sequence comes from Brevundimonas sp., assembly GCF_019636155.1. Taxonomy (GTDB): domain Bacteria; phylum Pseudomonadota; class Alphaproteobacteria; order Caulobacterales; family Caulobacteraceae; genus Brevundimonas. Next base: position 898 of record NZ_JAHBYB010000009.1, read on the forward strand.
TCTTGAACGAGGCGACCGGTTGGTCTGGAGGGCCGGGTCATCCGCCAGCTTCTGGTAGAACTGCGCGGGCTTTTCGAGCAAGCGGCGCCGGAGGCTTGCCATTTCTTGCTGAGCGAGCAGTAGCTCCGCGCTGACGCCGGTGTGGTAGTCGGCGACGGCTTCCATCGCCAGATCGAGGCGAGCCTCGGCGAGGGTGTTTGCTTGTTCGAGCTCGCGCATGTGGCGTTCCGAGAGGGCCAAGGCGAGTGCGAGGCCGAAGAGCGCCATGATTCCGGCGGCGGCGGCGGCGGTGACGGCGGTGTCGAGGCCGGGGGAGAGGGCGTTCAGGCCGGCCTCGGTCGTGCCGCCGGGCGAGGCGACGCGGGCGATCAGGGCCTCGACCGCCTCGGGTCCGTCCAGGCCGGCGGCGGCCGAGCGGACGGTGGCGCGGGCCAGGGCGGCGGCGACGGCGGGCGGCAGGCCCTGCGCCTGTCCCGCCTGGGCCAGGGCGCGGGTGAAGGCGAAGACATAGGCGGGGCCCGATCCGGCCACGGCGGTGACGGCGTCCATCAGGGTCTCGTCCGGGATGTCGACCACCGTGGCCACCGGGGCGAATAGGGCGCGGGCGGCGTCGGAGGCGTCGGCGTCGGCGCTCCACAGGCCCGCGACCCCCTTGCCGACGGCGACGCCGGTGGTGGGCATGACGCGGGCCACGGGGCCGGAGAAGACGGCGGAAAGGTCGGCGGCCCGCACCCCGGCCATGACCGAGATCAGGGGCGTATCGTCGATCCTGGGGGCCAGGTCGGCGGCGACATCGCGCCATTTCGCCGGCTTGACCGCCAGGACCACGGCGCGGGCGCCGGAGAGGGCGTCGGCGGGCGGATTGATGCGGGCGCCGGCGGCGCGCGCGGCCCGGGCGGCGGGCTTTTCGGAGGGGGTCAGGATGATCAGGTCGCGCGGATCGACGGCCCCCGTCGCCCGCCAACCCTCGACCAGGGCCGAGCCGAGCCGGCCGCAGCCGACGAGGATGATGGGAGCCGCCGAAGTGTCCATGTCTTCCTGTTTAGAGCGCGACACTGCCTGTGTCGCTATCGCGCGATCTCGGGCGGCGCTTCCGCCTGAGCCGAAGGCCGGGCGTCAGCAGGCGGGTTAGCGGCGGTGACGATACTGGCCATGACGACAAAGGGAATCATCACAAGCGAAACGCGCATGACCAGGAACGCCAATCGGGCGGGCAGCCGAAAACCTCTGGTGTTCTCGAAAAGCGCGATGGAGAACCATTTATGGGACGCCATGGGGTCGAATAGATTCGGCACACGCCGGGGATCGTGTAGGCGACGTCGCTCCTGAGGCAGCAGCCGAGACGCCCAGAACGTGGCTGCCCAGTGGATGAACACGACAATGCAGAGCGGTGCGATGGCCCAACCGCTCATAATCGCGGCCTCAGGCGCTGCCGACCGTCTCGAACAGGCAGGCGGCCAGGGCGTCGTCGGCTTTCTTCATGCCCTTGGCCATGAAGCGGAAGGCGGGATAGTAGCGATCGGCGGCCTCTATGGCGGCGTCGATCATGCTGGCGGCCTGGCCCAGGGTGGGGCGTTCGCCCAGGGGCAGGGCCAGGCTGTGACGGAAGACGATCTCGCCCTCGTCGGGCCAGACCTCGAAATGGCCCAGCCAGGTGCGCTGGTTGATCAGGCCGGTCAGTTCATAGGCGGCGGCGCGGCGCGACTTGGTGATCCGCAGGTCCAGGGCGCAGCACAGTTGCAGGCAGTCGCCCTCGGGCCGCCAGGCGAACCAGAGTTCGTAGTCCTTCCAGTCCCCGGCCAGGGCGAAGGCCAGATCGCCGTCGTCGGTGCGGTCGAAGGGAAGATTTTCGGCGTTCAGGACGTGTTCGACCACGTCCAGCGGATCCATGGGAACGTCGATCTCTTCGGGGCGGGCTGCGTCCATCAGGCGACGATCCTTGGGAAAATTCGCGCCGGCCGCGACTCACGACCGACATCGTGACGGTAGGCGTGTTCGAAGATTCGCCTCAACCGGCTGCGTCCGCAGGGGGAGTCGCGCCTGTGGACGTTCCCTTTTTAGGTTTGGCCGGGGCCGGTTTCAGGGCCGCGATCTCGGCGCGCAGGGCGGCGATCTCGGCCTTCAGGGCGTCGAACTCGTCGCGGCGGACCAGGTCCAGCTCGGCGACCATGCGGTCGGTCTGGGCGCGGAAGGCGGCCTTGGCCTCCTCCCCGGCCGACTGGGCCAGGCCCATGGCGCCGGTGGCCATCTTGGAGAATTCGTCGAGGATGGGGTTGCGGGTCTGCATCTGAGGCTCCGGCCCGGGCGACCCGGGAGACTTAACGAGGGTCTGACGAATATGGTGAACGCCGCCTTAACCCGCCATGGGGTTCGGCGGCGACCGGCGCGGATTCCTGTGGCCCGATGACAGGCGACGGCGGCGCCAAGCCTTGCTAGAAATGCGCCCGAAACGCCGCCAGACCCAGGAGCGCCCGTGCCCTTTCCCGAATTCGATCCGGTCCTGATCTGGCTGGGGCCCGTGCCCATCCGCTGGTATGCCCTGGCCTATGTGGCGGGCATCGTCCTGGGCTGGTGGTATGCGGCGCGGCTGGTGAAGACCGAGCGGGTCTGGGCGCCGGGCCGGGCGCCGATCACCGGGCCGCAGCTGGATGACCTGGCGCTGTATCTGGTGCTGGGCGTCATCCTGGGCGGGCGGCTGGGCTACGCCCTGTTCTACAAGCCGGAGATGTTCGCCCATCTGTTCACCGGCCACAGCTGGGGCGAGCGGCTGGAGCTGTTCCAGATGTGGACCGGGGGAATGAGCTTCCACGGCGGCTTCCTGGGGGTGGCCCTGGCCATCGTCTGGTTCGCGCGCAAACAGGGGGCCAATCTGCTGTCGCTGGGCGACCTGATCGCGCCGGTCGCGCCCCTGGGCCTGTTCTTCGGGCGGCTGGCCAACTTCATCAACGGCGAGCTGTGGGGCCGGGTCACCGATGTTCCCTGGGCCATCCGCTTCTGCAACGCCCGCATCCTGGAGACCTACGGATACTGTCCGGCCGGGGACGCGCCGCGTCATCCCAGCCAGCTGTATGAGGCCGGGCTGGAGGGGCTGGTGCTGTTCGCCATCCTGTCGCTGGCGATCTGGAAGGGGCGGCTGCTGGCCAAGCCGGGCTATGTCACCGGCCTGTTCCTGCTGGGCTATGGGCTGGCGCGGGCGTCGCTGGAGAATGTGCGCCAGCCCGACGCGGGGCTGGAGAACCTGCCGCTGCACCTGACCATGGGGATGATCCTGTCGACGCCGATGATCATCGCCGGGGCCTGGCTGATCTGGCGCGCCTGGAGCCGGCCGCCCGTCCGGGGCTGATCGCCCATGTCGCTGAAGGCGCGGCTGGCGCGCGAGATCGCCATCGGCGGGCCGATGACGGTGGCCGACTATGTCACCCGCTGCCTGCATGATCCGGAAGGCGGCTATTACGCCACGCGGCCGGCCATCGGCGAAGGCGGCGATTTCGTCACCGCTCCCATGGTCAGCCAGATGTTCGGCGAACTGATCGGCCTGTGGGCGGTCGAGCTGTGGTCGCGGCTGGGCGCGCCGGACCGGTTCCGCCTGGTCGAGGTGGGGCCGGGGGACGGGACGCTGATGGCCGACGCCCTGAGGGCCGCGCGTCTGGCGCCGGGGTTCCTGGAGGCCTGCGACCTGGTGCTGATCGAGCCGTCGGGGCCGTTGCGGCGGATGCAGGCCCGGCGACTGGCGGACGGGGACGTGGCGCCGCGCTGGGTCTCGGGCCTGGACGGGGTGGAGACGGACGCCCCGATCATCCTGATCGCCAACGAGGTTCTGGACTGCCTGCCGGCGCGCCAGTTCGTCAGGACCGAGGACGGCTGGGCCGAGCGGCGGGTGGTCGTTGGCGAGGACGGCGAACTGGCCTTCGGCCTGACGTCGCCCAGCGCCGGTTTCGTGCGGCCCGGTTTCGACATGGCGCCGGGCCAGGTGATCGAGATTTCGGCCCAGCAGGCGGGCTTTGGCCATGCCCTGGGCCGGATGATGCGGGCGGCGACGGGGGCGGCCCTGCTGATCGACTATGGCCGGGCGCGGCCCGAGGCGGGCGATACGCTTCAGGCCCTGAGACGGCACCGGAAGGTCGATCCCCTGGCCGAGCCGGGCCAGGCGGACCTGACGCAATGGGCCGACTTTCCGACCGTGCTGGAAGCGGCGGTCCATGCGGGCGCCGACGTCACCGGCTGCATGGGCCAGGGCGAGTTCCTGGGGCGGCTGGGCGTCCAGGCGCGGGCGGACGCGCTGAAGGCCGGGCGGCCCGAGGCGGCGGCGGTCATCGACCGCCAGCTGGCCCGCCTGACCGCGCCGGACCAGATGGGCGAACTGTTCAAGGCCGCGGCCGTTTTCGCCCCGCACGGCCTGGTGGTTCCGGGCTGGGAGGACTGATCGATGAGCCTGGAGCCCCTGACCCATCCGCTGCTGGACCGGGCGGGCGTGCGCCATGGCTTCTTCACGCGCCAGGGCGGGGTGTCGACGGGCCTGTATGAGGGGCTGAACACAGGGGTGGGGTCCAGCGACGATCCGGCCGCCGTGGCCGAGAACCGGCGGCGCGTGGCCGAAGCCATGGGCGGCGCGCCGGACGATCTGGCCGCCTGCTATCAGGTGCATTCCGCCCTGGCCCGCGTGGCCGAGGCGGGATGGAAGGGCGAACGGCCCGAAGGCGACGCCAGCGTCACCGCCGCGCCGGGCGTGATCTGCGCCGTGCTGACGGCCGACTGCGCCCCGGTGCTGCTGGCGGATGCCGAGGCCGGGGTCGTCGGCGCCGTCCACGCCGGGTGGAAGGGGGCGCTGAACGGGGTGGTGCACAGCGCGGTGACGGCCATGCAGGCCCTGGGGGCGACGCCCGCGCGGATGGTGGCGGTGGTCGGGCCCTGTATCGCCCAAGCCAGCTATGAGGTGGGGGCCGACTATCAGGACCGGTTCGAACACCACGATCCGGGCGCCGGCCGCTTCTTCGCGCCGGGGGCCGCGGCCGACAAGCGCCAGTTCGACCTGCCGGGCTTCGTCCTGTGGCGGCTGGAGCAGGCGGGCGTGGGCCAGGCCGCCTGGACCGAACATGACACCTGGGCCGACGAAACGCGCTTCTACTCCAACCGCCGGGCCTTCCAGCGGGGAGAGCCAGACTTCGGGCGGATGATGAGCGCGATCAGCTTGGGGTAGCGTCCAGTCGCCGGGTCACCTCGACGAACAGGGCGTCGCCGGCGCGCATGGCGTCGGGCGACGCCGCTGTCGGTTCGGAAATCCAGGCCTCAGCGCGGGCGAAGGCGTCGTCGATAAAGGCCAGCAATTCCGGCGGAGCGGGGGCCACGCCCATTTCCCGCGTCACGGCCTTTTGCGCGATCAGGTCGGCAATCCGGATCTGGACATCATGCGAGGCGTCGATACCCGCCATCAGGGTCGGGAAATGCATCGGTGCAATCGCCCGGCCGGGATGCTGTTCCAGCCAGAGCAGGGCGGCGGCCGGGCGCAGGCAATAGAAGGTCTTCTTCAGCGAGACTTCGGCGCCGCGATCGACGTGCAGCATCTTCTGACGCTGACCGAGACGCAGATAGTGGTTGATGACCCGGCCGCGATCCAGCCAGTGATCGGCGAAGCCCAGCAGGGCGTCACGGAACCAGGGCGTGTCGCGATAGGCGATAGGCGATTGGAGCCATTCCACCACCACGGCATTGCCCTTGAGCAGCAGGCGCAGGGCCTTGGACAAGTCCCAGCCGTTGACGTCCATCTCCCCCACCAGAGGCGTCTCGATCACGTCCCGGCGCGGCCAGATCGTCAGAGCCTGATGCGCGGGACGCACATAGATGAAGCGGCCATCGTAGTCGCTGTCGGGAGACGGAAAGCCCCAGGCTCGGCTGCCGCTCTCTATAGCCAAGGGGATATGAACGCCCTCATCGCGCGCGACGCCGTCAAGAATGGCCTGAACCCGCACAATCGCGTCGGGCGACATGTCGGCGGAGAAGCTGGAGAAAGACATGCCCGGACAGTGGCGGGGCGCCGCGCCTTGGTAAAGCCTCAGCCCGCCTGGGCCAGTTCGGGGATGCGGACGGTTTCGCGCCAGGCGTCGGGCTGGGCCAGGAGGGCGCGGACCAGTTTGTTGTTGATGGCGTGGCCCGCCTTGACCCCTTCGTAGCGGCCGATCAGGGGCGCGCCCAGGACATAGAGGTCGCCGATGGCGTCCAGGGCCTTGTGGCGCACGAACTCCCGCTCCATCCGCAGGCCGCCGGGGTTCAGGATCTCGTCGCCGTCGATGACCACGGCGTTTTCCAGGCTGCCGCCGCGGGCCAGGCCGGCCTGGCGCAGGGCCTCGACCTCATGGGCGAAGCCGAAGGTGCGGGCGGCCATGATGTCGGCGCGGAAGGTGTCTTCATCGACGACGAAATCGACCACCTGATTGCCGATGACGGCGGTGGGAAAGTCGATCTCGAACCGCATTTCGTAGCGGTCGCAGGGCAGGAGCGCGGCGGACTTGTCGCCCTCCTCCACCATGATCGGCTTGAGGATTTCGATGTAGCGGACCGGGGCGGACTGGCGGCGGAAGCCGGCGCGGTCCAGCAGCTGGACGAACGGCAGGGCCGAACCGTCCAGGATGGGCAGTTCGGGCCCGTCCACCTCGACCACGGCATTGATGACGCCCAGGGCGCAGAAGGCGGCCATCAGATGCTCGATCGTCGACAGGCGCACGCCGGCCGCGTTCTCGATCATGGTGTTCAGACGGGCGTCGACCACGGCCTCACCCGAGACGGGGATGCGGTTGTCGCGGTCGGAGATGTCGGTGCGGACGAAGACGATGCCGGTTCCGGGCGCGGCCGGACGCACGGCCAGGCGCACGCGCTGACCCGTGTGAACGCCCACGCCGGCGATGATCGCGGGCGCGACGAGCGTCTTTTCGTGATGGTCAGGCGTAAACGGCAAACGGAAACTCACTGTCGGCGCCCTCCGGGCCGGGGCGCGGAAAGGCGGTCGCTCGTTCCCTAAAGGCGCGGCCGGAAGCGGGAAATGAAACTCGGGTTTCCGATTGTTTCGTTTTGGGAGACCCTGGTGCTTGGGGCTTAGGCGGATGATCAGGCCCGCCCCTGATTTCCAAGCCCTACCCCCTAAGCCCTCCAAACCTTGCCCGGCGGCTCGCCTTCCTCTAAGGGATCGCGCCCGATTTCACGCGCCCGCGCGGCGCTTCTTCCACCCCTGTCCCCGGCGAACCCATGGCGAAAATCAACGGCAACACCATCAAGCCCGGCATGGTGCTTCAGGTGAACGGCGGCCTCTGGGTCGTGACCAAGGCCAGCCACGTCAAGCCCGGCAAGGGCGGCGCCTTCGCCAACGTCGAGGCCAAGAACCTGGAAACCGGCAACAAGCTGAACGAACGCTTCCGTTCGGAAGACAAGGTCGAGCGCGTCACGCTCGAGCAGAAGGACTATTCCTACCTGTTCGACAACGGCGACAGCCTGGTCTTCATGAACGACGAGAACTACGAGCAGATCGAACTGCAGAAACAATGGGTCGGCGAAGAGCGCATCCCCTATCTGCAGGAAGGGATGAAGGTCATCATCGAATCCCACGAAGACCGCCCGATCGGCCTGGAATTGCCCGAACAGGTGGTCCTGGAAGTCGCCGAGACCGAGCCGACCGTGAAGGGCCAGACCGCCTCCTCCTCCTACAAGCCCGCCGTCGCCTCCAATGGCGTCCGCATCATGATCCCGCCCTATATGTCGGCGGGCGAACGCATCGTGGTCGACACCACCACCGGCGAATACGTCCGCCGCGCCGACTGATGGAGTGGCGAGTGACGAGTGGCGAGTGGCGAGCGCCCCCGACCATGTCGGGCGGCCGCGCTGACCGCGCTTGGCTCACATACGCTGCGACACGCTCGATCCAGGCTCGCCACTCGCCACTCGTCACTCGCCACTGAAAGCCCCCATGGCCCTCGCCTCCGCCCTGCTGCAAGTGATGATGGACGCGGTCCGCAAGACCGCCCGGCCGATGCTGCGCGACTTCGGCGAGGTGTCGAACCTCCAGACCTCTAGGAAGGGTCCCGGCGACTTCGTCACCGCCGCCGACATCAAGGCCGAAGAGAGCCTGTTCGAACTGCTGCTGAAGGCCCGCCCCGGCTACGGCTTCCTGGGCGAGGAACGCGGTCTGGTCGAGGGCACGGACAAGACCCACACCTGGATCGTCGACCCCATCGACGGCACGACCAACTTCATCCACGCCATGCCCCATTTCGCCATCACCGTGGGGCTTGAGCGTCGCGCGCCCGACGGCACAGCCGAGATCGTCGCCGCCGTCACCTATAATCCGGTGATGAACGAGATGTTCTGGGCCGAAAAGGGCAAGGGCTGCTACCTGAACGACACGCGCATCCGGTGCGCGGGCCGCAAGGACCTGTCCGACTGCCTGATCGCCACCGGCCTGCCCTTCATCGGCAAGACCGGCCATGCCCAGGCCATCAAGGACATTCATGCGGTCGGCCAGCGTGTCGCCGGCATCCGCCGCCTGGGCTCGGCCGCCCTGGACTTCGCCTGGGTCGCCTGCGGCCGCTACGACGCCTATTGGGAACGCAACCTCCAGCCTTGGGACGTGGCGGCGGGCCTGCTGTTCGTGCACGAGGCCGGCGGCCTGGTCACCACCATCGACCCGGACGGCGACCCGGCCAAGGGCCAGCAGATCCTGGCCGCCAACCCGGATGTCCACGGCGCCCTGCGCAAGATTCTCCGCGCCGCCTGATCCCCCTGGATCCTCCCCGCTCGAGGGAGGGGGACCGCGCAGCGGGTCGGATGAGGGGGCTCTCCGGCCTGTGGGGTTAGCGCCGGATGATGGCTAGGTGGAATCGACATTCATCGCATCCAGATCATGGCGGCGGCGAGGTGAACGAAGCCTAGGAAGTGAATGGCTCTGCGATCGTAGCGGGTGGCGAAGCGTCGGAAGTGCTTGAGCTTTGAGAAGCAACGCTCGATGCGGTTACGAGCGCGATAGGCTTCAATGTCGTGGGCGATCAGCACCTTGCGAGTGCGGTTGGAGGGGATGACGGCTTGCGCGCCGGCGTCGGCGATGAGTTGGCGCAGGGCGTTGGAATCGTAGGCCTTGTCGGCCAGCACGGCGCGGGGGCGAAAGCCTTCCAGCAGGGCTGGCGCGGCCAGGGCGTCGCCGCTTTGGCCGGCGGTTAGGATGAACCGGATCGGCCGGCCGAGGGTGTCGGCGGCCATGTGGATCTTGGTGGTCAGTCCGCCTCGGGAGCGCCCCAGAGCCTGATCCGAGGCCCCCCTTTTCCGGTCGCCGCCTGCTGGTGGGCTCGGACCAAGGTGCTGTCGATCATCAGGTACTGATTGTCACGGTCCTTGATCAGGTCGGCGAACACCCGATCCCACACCCCGGCCTTCGACCATCGGCTGAAGCGCTTGTGCAGCGTCTTCCAGCGTCCATAGCGCTCGGGCAGATCGCACCAGTGCGCCCCCGAGCGCAGCACCCACAGCACCCCGTTGACGAACAGCCGGTTGTCGGCGGCAGTCCGCCCAGGATCGCCCGCCTTGCCCGGCAGCAGGTCCGCGATCCGCTCCCACTGAACCTGGCTCAACTCGTAGCGCTTGGCTGACATCAAAAGGGCTCCGTCCATCGAACGGAGCCCTATGAATCAGACATCTCAGCGTCTGAGAATCCTGAATGTCGATATCACCTAGGGCCTGTGCGACCCCTCATCCGTCAGGCTTCGCCTGCCACCTTCTCCCGCAAGGGGAGAAGGACGATGGGGAGGAGATCAGTGGAAGGGACGCGTCCGTCCGCAAGGAGAGAAGGATCGCTCCCTCACTCCGCCCGGAACTGAAGCTCCGCCAGCTTGGCGTAGAGGCCGCCGCGGGCGATCAGTTCGGCGTGGGAGCCTTCCTCCACCACCCGGCCGTCGTCCATGACCACGATCCGGTCGGCGTTCAGCACCGTGGCCAGGCGGTGGGCGATGACCAGGGTGGTGCGCTGGGCCATGGCCTGGTCCAGGGCGGCCTGGACCAGGCGTTCGTTCTCGGCGTCCAGGGCGCTGGTGGCCTCGTCCAGCAGCAGGATCGGCGCCTGGCGCGTCAGGGCGCGGGCGATGGCCAGCCTCTGCCTCTGGCCGCCCGACAGGCTCTTGCCGCGTTCGCCCAGCGGGGTGTCGAACCCCTCCGGCAGGGCCTCGATGAAGCCCAGGGCCTGGGCCTCCTCGGCCACCGCGCGGGCCTCTTCCAGGGTCGCGGTCTCGCGCCCGAAACGGATGTTCTCCAGGGCCGAGCCGGAGAACAGCGGGGCCTCCTGCGACACCCAGGCGAAGCGGCCGCGCACCGCCACCGGATCGGCGTCGCGCACGTCCACCCCATCGACGCTTACGACGCCCTCCTGAGGATCATAGAAGCGCAGCAGCAGGCGGAAGACGGTCGACTTGCCCGCCCCCGACGGCCCGACCAGGGCCACCGTCTCGCCCGGCCGCACCTTCAGGTCGAACCCCTTCAGGGCCGGCAGGTCGGGCCGGCCCGGATAGGCGAAGGCCACCCCCGTCATCGCCACCTCTCCGCGCGGCGGTTCGGGCAGGGCGACCGGCGAGGGCGGCGGCGCGATGGACGGCGTGGCCCGCATCAGTTCGTCGATCCGCTCCATGGCCCCGGCGGCCTTCTGCACATCGCCCCAGCTTTCGCCCAGGGCCCCCACGGCGCCGGCGGTGAAGACCGACAGCAACACGAACTGCAGCAGGGCCCCCGGCGTCATCCGCCCGGCCACCACGTCCTGCGCGCCCAGCCACAGCACCAGGGTCACCCCGCCGAAGATGACGGTGATGACCATGGCCGTCATCAGGGCCCGCGCCCGCATCCGCGCCAGGGAGATGGCGAAGGCCTCCTCCACCGCCTGGCCGAAACGGGACCGGGCGGCATCCTGGCGGCCGAAGGCCTGGACCGTCTCGATGGCGTCCACGCTCTCGCCGGCGAAGCCGACCGCCCCGGCGAACCGGTCCTGGCTGACCACCGTCAGGCGGCGCACCTTTCGCCCGAACAGGAACAGCGGCCCCAGCATCAGCGGCACGGCCAGCAGCACCATCCCCGTCAGCTTGGCGCTGACCACGAACAGCAGGGCCGTCCCCCCCACCAGGGTCAGCAGGTTCCTGAGGGCGAAGGACACCGAGGTGGTCAGCAAGGTGTCCACCAGCTGGATGTCGGTGGTCAGGCGCGACAGCACCTCGCCCGTCCGCATCCGGGCGAAGAAGGACGGGTCCAGAGTGATGATCCGGGCGAACAGGGCGGTCCGCACGTCCGCGATCACCCGCTCGCCCGTCTTGGTGACATAGAGATAGCGCACGGCCGTGGCGACGCCCAGGAAGACCGCATTGGCCCCCAGCAGCAGGAACCAGCGGTCGATATGGTCGCCGCCGTTCTGGAACCCCTGGTCGATGGCCCCGCGCGCCGCCACCGTCAGGGCCAGCGAGGCCCCGGTGGACAGCAGCAGCCAGAATCCCGCGATCGCGGCGTCCAGCTTGTGCCTCATGACGAAGGGCCACAGCCGGGCCAGCGGACGGATGTCGCGGCGGCGTTCGCGCCGTTCGCCCGCCTCGTCCATATGTTCGGCCAGCAGGGCGCCGGCGCCCGGCCGCCCCCTCTGTTCGTCCAGGCCGGATGATGCGCGCGCGTCGGTCATGGCGGGGCTCTTGCCCCGGAACACCCCTCGGTGTAAACGCCGCTGCTCGCCCGCCGGACGCCTTGGCGGGTTTTCTCATTTTCGCGCAGCGACGGTCGGCATCGTCATCGCGCAGAGACGGACGAAGCCATGAAAGCGGAAACGCACCCCGACTACCACTTCATCAATGTGGTGATGACCGACGGCACGACCTACCGGACCCGTTCGACCTACGGCAAGGAAGGCGACACGCTGAACCTGGACATCGATCCGACGACCCACCCGGCCTGGACCGGCGGCAACCAGCACCTGATGGACCGCGGCGGCCGCGTCTCGCGCTTCAACAACAAGTTCGCCGGCTTCATCAAGAAGTAAGGCGCGAGAAATCGGTCCGGCCAACGGCCGGGCTTAGATTTCACGCCACGAAGGATGCGATCGCGGCGGAAACGCCGCACCTGCAACCGAAAAGCGCTGCGGCGATCCGCGGCGCTTTTTGTTTTGCGGGAACGCCGATAACATCGCGGCCGTTCGATCCGGGGGTGCGGGCGTGGTGTCCGAACGCCGTCCGGACGAGAGCGGATTGACGATGAATCGACGGGAATTGGGCCTTGGCGTCGCGGCCGCGACGATGACCCTCGCGGGACAGGCCGCCGCACAGGCGCGCAGCCCCGGCGCCGTCGCCTTCTACGACACCTTCAACGACCAGCTGGCACGCCTGCCCCAGACGATCCAGGGCGATGTCCGCGCCCTGTACGAAATGAACGGCTGGCGTCCGCTGTGGACGCCCGAACGGCTGCGCGCCCTGAACCAGGCCGCGGCCCGCGCCGAACGCCACGGTCTGGCGCCGGCGGACTTCTTCGACTTCGTCGGCCTGGCCGCCGATCCGGCCACCAGCGAGATGCGGACCACGGCCGCCGCACTGACCTACGCCCGCGTCCTGTCCGAAGGCCGGGTCCGGCCCGAGACGGTCGAGGATCTGTGGGAGATGCAGAAGAACCGCGTCGACCTTCCCGCCGGTCTGAACGACGCCCTGGCCCGCGACCGGCTGGTGGAATGGTACGAGGATCTGGCCCCCCAGGACATCGGCTACGCCAATCTGTCGGCCGGCTATGTCCGCTACCGCCGCCTGATCAGGGACGGCGGCTGGCCCGCCTTCCGCCCCGGCCCGACCATCGAGCCGGGCGCCAGCGACACCCGCATCCCGGCCCTGATCAAGCGGCTGACGGCCGAGGGCGACCTGTCCGCCGCCGACGGCGCGCGGCTGGAGGCCCAGGGCCTGGTCTATGGCTCGGAGCTTCAGACCGCGGTCCGCAGTTTCCAGACCCGGCACGGCCTGGCCGCCGACGGCCGCATCGGCACGGGCACCCAGCGGTCGCTGTCGGCGTCGACGGAAGACCGCGCCCGGCAGATCGCCCTGAACCTGGAACGCCGCCGCTGGCTGAAGCGCGAGGTTCCCAGCGAGCGGATCGAGGTCAACACCGCCGCGGCCATCATGGTCTACTGGAAGGACGGCCGGCCGGTCCGCTCCAACCGCGTGGTGGTCGGCACCCCGTCCAACCAGACGCCCAGCCTTGAAAAGCAGTTCGCCTCGGTCGTGGCCAACCCGCCCTGGTATGTCCCCGCCGGCATCGCCCGGGCCGAGATCCTGCCGCGCGGCCCCGGCTATCTGGCCAGCCAGAACATGTATGTTTCCAACGGCCAGGTGATCCAGCGCGCCGGCCCGACCGCGGCCCTGGGCTATGTGAAGTTCGAGCTGCGCGACAGCTACGCCATCTTCCTGCACGACACCCCGTCCAAGGCCGCCTTCAACAACGCCTACCGTCACCGCAGCCACGGTTGCGTGCGGGTTCAGGACGCCATCGAGTTCGCCCGGCTGCTGCTGTCGCCCGATCCGGCCCTGCTGGGCGATTTCGACACCGCCCTGGACGCCAAGACCACCACCCGCATCCAGACCGGCCGCGAGATCGGGGTGCGGCTGCTGTACTGGACCGCCTTCGTCGACGGCCAGGGCCGCGTCGCCTTCCGCGAGGACGTCTATTCGCGTGACGAGAAGTTGGCCCGCGCCCTGGGCATCGCCGTCAGCCTGCCGCGCCCCGTCGATGACGGCCGGACCGACGCCAACGACGTCGGGCCGTAGCCGCCTCAGCGCCCGAAGGCGGCCGCCAGCCGGTCCATCTGGCTCTGCACCGGATTGGCCGGTCCCGCCTCGACGGCGTCCAGATACATGCGCCGGTCCAGATGCAGGATGCGGTCGTGCAGCCGGTCGGTCCGCACCAGGAATTCGATCAGGGCGATGGGCAGGTCGCCGTGCGTCGGCTCGGTCTCGATCTTGCGCGGCGCCAGGCGATAGCGCGGCTCGGCCGCCGCCGCCGGGCTCATGTCCCCCTCGCGCACCGCCCGCTGGACCAGCAGCCAGGAGGCGATCTGCATCAGCCGGGTCGTCAGCTTCATGCTCTCGGACGCATAGGCCAGGGCCGCCGCCCGCGACAGCAGCTTGGAGTCGCGACGCCCCTCGCCGTCCAGATAGGCCGCCGTCTCCTCGACCAGGGCCATGCCCTCGGCGAAGGTGCGGTCGAACAGTTCCGACGCCGCGAAATCGCGCACCACCACGTCCCGGTCGCCCGAAACGGACAGGGCGGCGTCGATGACATCGGCCTCGGAGGAATACTCGGTCATACGCATGGGGTCCGAAAGGTCCGTGTCACTGTCGGCCCGGATCGAGGCCGCCAGGCCGGGGCCTGCAACCCCCGTGCCAGCCGTGTCCGGATCGAAATCGCTCATGAGCCCAGGTTGAACAGGGCGTCGGCGGCGCTCTTCTTGCTTTTTTTGCCGTCCATCGCCGCCCGCACCCGCGCGATCTCGGCCTCCAGCAGGGCGATCCGCTCGGTCAGTTCCTCGCCCGAAAACAGGTCCAGGTCCTCTCGGCCCAGGGCCGTCAAGGCCGCGCCGCGCTGCGGCCGGGGCTCCAGATCGTCGAAGGTCATCACCGCCTCCCTTGGCCTTGCACCCTGCGAACCCCTATCTGAACCCCCGCCAACGGACGATTGCAAGGGAAAGCGCAGCCGATGAAGGTGATCGAGATCGCTGGGGGGCGCGGCCCGGCCGAGGCCCTGGTCCTGGCCGAACGGCCCGATCCCCTGCCCGGCCCGGGCGAAATCCTGATCCGCGTCGCCGCCGCCGGGGTCAATCGCCCCGACCTGCTCCAGCGCCAGGGCCGCTATCCGCCGCCGCCCGGCGCGCCCGACATCCTGGGCCTGGAAGTCGCCGGAGAGGTCGCCGCCCTGGGGCAGGGCGTCGATCAATGGGCGGTCGGGGACCGGGTCTGCGCCCTTCTGGGCGGGGGCGGCTATGCCGAATACGCCGTCGTCGACGCGCGCCACGCCCTGCCGGTTCCGGAGGGGCTGGACGAGGTCCAGGCCGCCGCCCTGCCGGAAACCGTCTTCACCGTCTGGGCCAATGTGTTCGAGGCCGGGGGGCTGGCGGCGGGCCAGACCCTGCTGATCCATGGGGCGACCAGCGGCATCGGCGTCACCGCCATCCAGATGGCTCGCGCCGCCGGGGCCCGGGTCATCGCCACCTCGCGCGGATCGGAAAAGGCCGCCGCCGCCCGCGCCCTGGGCGCCGATCTCAGCCTGGATGCGGAAACGGACGACATGGCCGCCGCCATCGCCGATTTCGGCGGCGCCGACGTGCTGCTGGACATGGTCGGGGCGTCCTATGCCGAACTGAACCTGAACGCCCTGAACCCCGGCGGGCGCTGGGTGGTGATCGCCACCCTGGGCGGCGCCGTGGCCCAGGTCGATCTGATGCGGCTGATGCTGAAGCGGATCGTCCTGACGGGGACCACCCTGCGGTCACGCCCGGCGGACGAAAAGGCGCGGCTGACTCGCGCGGTGCATGATCATGTCTGGCCCTGGGTCTCGGCCGGGCGCGTTCGCCCCCCGGTCGAGGCGACCTTTCCCCTGGCCCAGGCCGCCCAGGCCCACCGGCGGCTGGAGGCCGGCGGTCATGTCGGAAAGATCGTCCTGACCGTCTGAGGCCGGCCCCTTCGCAGGAACCGGCCCCAGCCTTTGCGCTTAAGCCTTGCGCTTACCAGCGGCCGCCGCCCCGAACCGGGCGCATCGAGGAGATGCGGTCGTTCAGGCCCCAGCGGTCCAGGTTGCGGACGTCGCCGTCCAGCACCTGGCAGTTGCCGCGGAAATAGGCGTCGGTGCAGACCTCCCACCGGCCGCGCATCTGCATCGAGCTGATGGCGTCGTTGAAGCCGGTGCGGTCCAGGTTCGCCATCTCGCCGTCGAACCGGGTCGAGGCGCCGCGGAAGTTGGCGTCGCGATAGACGGTGATCGAGTCGCGCCCGCCGCCCCAGCCGCCGCCGTTGTTGCCGCCATTGTTCCAGCCGCCGCCATTGTTCCGGCCGGGGCGATTGTTCGTATAGGAGCCGCGGATATTGCCGCAGATCAGCAGTCCGTTGTCATTGGCGATGTCGGCCTGGCCGCAGCGGTTGGCCTCGATCGAGGTGCCGCGCGTCTGGCCGCGCATGTCGCGGCATTCGGCATAGAGGCGGCCCTGGTTCATCGACACGTTGGAACAGGTCTGGGAATAGCTGCCACGCGGGGCGCGGTCGTTGTAGTGGTTCTGCGGCCCGCGCTGCTGGGCCGGGGCCATCAAAGTGGTCGCCATGGCGACGGCGGTCAGGATCATCATGGTTTCCTCCATCCTCTCGAAACTGGCGCCTCAACGCGCCGATGACGAACACAGTTCATCACGCCACATGAACCTTGGCTGTATGACATAGTCGGGCGACGTTTTCTTTTGCGGAGAATGGGCCTATATCTCGCGCCTCCGCGCCCGGCCGAAAGGTCGGGCGCCGCTGTTTCAAACGCCTGGATTCCGGGCCTTTCGCCGGGACTTTTAAGCCCATGACCGACATCCTGATGCCCAAGGCCACCGCGGTCTGGCTGGTCGACAACACCTCGCTGACGTTCGAACAGATCGCCGATTTCTGCGGCCTGCACCCGCTGGAAGTGCGCGGAATCGCCGACGGCGACGTGGCGCGCGACATTCGCGGCGCCGACCCCATCGTCAACGGCCAGCTGACCCGCGATGAACTGGACAAGGCCCACGCCGATTCCAACTACCGCATGAAGGCGGTGGTCAGCCGCCACGCCGAGCTGCTGAAGCCGACCAAGACCGGGCCGAAATACACCCCCGTCTCGCGCCGCCAGGATCGTCCGGACGCCATCGCCTGGTTCGTCCGCCACCACCCCGAGGTCGCCGACGCCCAGATCGCCAAGCTGCTGGGCACCACCAAGGCCACGATCGAGAGCGTGCGCAACCGCACCCACTGGAACAGCCCCAACATCAAGCCGGTCGATCCAGTGACCCTGGGCCTGGTGGGCCAGATCCAGCTGGACGAGGTGGTCCGCAAGGCCGCCGAGAAGAAGGCCCGCGAGGACGCCAAGCGCGGCGGCCCCACCCTGGACGCCGCCACTGCCGAAGAGGCGCCCCGGGCCGAACCGGAAGCGCCCGACACCGACGACCGCGGCCAGGGCGAACACACCGCCGAATCCGTCTTCGGTTCCAGAGAATAATTCTCCCTCTCTCGCCGAGAGAGGGCGCAAAGGAAAACGGCCCCGGAGTTCCCTCCGGGGCCGTTCGCATTTTCCAAGGGAACCCCGGCTCAGCCGGCGCGCGCCTCCAGGCTGCTGATCTCTTCCTTCAGCCGCAGCTTGCGCTGCTTGAGACTTCTAAGCTGCAGCGAGTCCGCGGCGGGATGGATCATCTCCTGGCGGATGGCTTCATCCAGCTGGCGATGACGATGGCCCAGTTCGCGGATACGAGCATCAACGGTCATGGCTTGCGCCTCCTTGGCTTAGGGACCACTAGAATGAGCGCCCGGACCGCGCCGCTGTGGAATCACATTCCAGTGACGCCCACCGCCGCTCCGGACCTGATCGAGACTGGACGCGAAATTGGTCGATCCCGTGAACGGAGCCGTATCCGATCCGCCCCGCCGCATGGTCGTCGGGATTTCCGGCGCGTCTGGCGTGGCTTATGGCGTGCGGATGCTGGACGCCCTGCGCGACCTGGGCGTGGAAAGCCATCTGGTGGTCAGCCGCGCGGCCCTGCTGACCCTGTCCCAGGAGACGGATCTGGGCCCCGACGACCTGGCCGGCCGCGCTGATGTGACGCACCGCCTGGCCGATGTGGGCGCCGTGATCGCCTCGGGCTCTTTCCGGACGATGGGCATGGTGATCGCCCCCTGTTCGGTGCGGACCATGGGCGAGATCGCCACCGGCGTGACCTCGTCCCTGCTGACCCGCGCCGCCGATGTGACGCTGAAGGAGCGTCGCCCCCTGGTGATGATGGTGCGCGAGACGCCGTTCCACCTGGGCCACCTTCGCACCATGACCGCCCTGGCCGAGATGGGCGCCGTCATCGCCCCGCCCCTGCCCGCCCTCTACGCCCGGCCCCAATCCATCGAGGCCATGATCGACCAGTCGGTCGGTCGGGTGCTGGATCTGTTCGGCCTGGACTGGGCGCCGGTGACCCGCTGGACAGGGCTGAAGGGCGCCGAATGAGGCTGTGGGCCCCATGACTCTGTGGGACTGGGCGGTTCGGGCCTACGCCAGGCCCGGCGTCTCCGAAGCCTGCCTGGAGTTGCAGGACGCGGGGGGCCAGAACGTCTGCCTGCTGCTGTGGGCCGCCTGGGCCGCCGAGACCGGTCGGGCCCTGGACGCCGACGCCCGCGCCGACGCCTGCGACATCGCCCGGGCCTGGGAAGACGCCGCCGTCGGCCCCCTGCGCGCCATTCGCCGCCGCCTGAAGCCGCGCATCCTGGACATGGACGACGCCGCCCGCCAGGCGGTGCGCGATCAGGTCAAGGCGCTGGAGTTGGCCGCCGAGAAATACCTGCTGGAGGCGTTGGAACGGGCCTCTCGCCCGGCCGAACGCCCGTCTCCGACCGCACGCATCGACGCCCTGGCCGCCGTCGCCCGCGACTGGTCCGGGACCGCCCCGCGCGCCCTGCTGACGGCGTTGGACCAGCGGCTTTCCGGGTAAATCCGGCTCGGCTATAAGCGCCGCTCATGAACGACGACGGTCCCGAACTGACGGAAGCGGAACAGGCCCTGCACGGCCGCCTGAAGGCGCTGCAGCAGGAACACGCCGACCTGGACGCCTCCATCGAGGCCCTGGGCCACATGCCCATCCCGGACCAGCTGCTGATCGCCCGCCTGAAGCGCAAGAAACTGACCCTGCGCGACGAGATCGTGAAGATCGAGGCCCGGATTCTGCCGGACATCATCGCCTGAGGATCAGGCAGTAGGGCTTAGGCAGCAGGCAGTAGGGATGCTCAATCCTGCCGCCTGCCCAAATTTCTACTGCCTAAGCCCTACTGCCTTTCTTGCGAACCCACATGGCCGCGTCGGCCTCGGCCAGCCAAGTTTCCGCGTCCGGCTGGCTGGCGTAGGCGCGGACGCCGAACGAGCCGCCCAGCTGCGCCCGCTCGCCCTGCCAGAGGAAGCCGTCCGTCTCCAGCGCCTGGGCCAGGCGCAGGGCCTTGTCGCGCCCCTCCTCGACGCCGGCGTTCAGCATCAACAGGCAGAATTCGTCGCCGCCCAGCCGTCCCACGGCGTCGGATTCGCGCAGGTTGGCCAGCATCAGCTCGGCCACCCGCACCAGGGCCGCATCCCCCGCCGCGTGGCCAAGCCGGTCGTTGACCCCCTTGAACCCGTCCAGGTCCAGATACAGCAGCACCGCCGGCGCCGCGTATCGCTGGCAGTAGGCCATGGTCCGGTTCACCGCCGCGATGAAGCCGCGGCGGTTCAGGGCGGGAGTCAGGACGTCATGGTCGGCCGCCGCCTCGGCCGCCTCGGCCCGCAGGCGCAGGGCCTCGACCTCGGCGCGCAGCCGGGCGATCTCCGCGTTCAGGTCGGTCGCGGCCGCATGGGTCACGAAAACAGGCTCCGCCCGCGCGACTCACCAGCGATCGCGCGCCGCCGATCCTAGCCCGCTCGGTTGCGGGCGCAACGCGGCTGCTGTAACGGGCCGTCTTCCGACACCGGGGATTCCCGACATGGCCGAGACGACGCCTCCCGTCGCCATCATCATGGGCAGCCGGTCCGACTGGCCGACGATGAAGCACGCCGCCGACATGCTGGATCGGCTGGGCGTTGCCTGGTCGGCCCAGGTGGTCAGCGCGCACCGCACCCCGAAACGCCTATGGGATTTCGCCTCCGGCGCCCGCGCGGCGGGGCACAAGGTCATCATCGCCGGCGCGGGCGGGGCCGCCCACCTGCCCGGCATGGCCGCGTCGATGACCGAGCTGCCGGTGCTGGGCGTGCCGGTGCAGTCCAAGGCGCTAAAAGGGCTCGATTCCCTGCTGTCCATCGTCCAGATGCCCGGCGGCGTCCCGGTGGCGACCCTGGCCATCGGCGAGGCGGGGGCCAGGAACGCCGGCATATTGGCGGCCCAGATCTTGGCCCTGGGCGATCCCGCCCTGATGGACCGGCTGGAGGCCTTCCGAGAGGCCCAGACCGAGGCCGTGCACGAGACCGTCGAGGACTGATGCCGGACCTGCCCCTGCCCCCCGGAGCCACGATCGGCGTCGTCGGCGGCGGCCAGCTGGGGCGGATGCTGTCCCAGGCCGCCTCGCGCCTGGGGTTCGACGTGGTCATCCTGGACCCGGAAGAGAATTCGCCCGCCGGCCGCGTCTCGCGCGGTCAGATCGTCGCCGCCTATGACGATGTCACCGCCCTGACCGTCCTGGGTCAGGTCTGCCAGGTGGTGACCTTCGAGTTCGAGAACGTCCCCGCCGCCTCGATGGAGACCCTGGCCGAGGGCGGCGCCCTGGTCGCGCCCGGCCCCACCGCGCTGAAGGTCGCCCAGGACCGGGTCGAGGAGAAGACCTTCCTCAACGCCGTCGGCGCCCCGACCGTGGCCTTCCATCCGGTCGACAGCCTGGACGACCTGATCGCCGGTCTCGACCGCCTGGGAACCCCCGCCCTGCTGAAGACCCGGCGTGAAGGCTATGACGGCAAGGGACAGATCTGGGTCCGGTCGGCGGCCATGGCCCCCGACGCCTGGCACGCCATCGGCGAACGCCCGGCCATACTGGAGGCCCGGGCCCCCTTCGTGCGCGAACTGTCGGTGATCGCCGCGCGCGGCTGGGACGGCGCGATGGCCGTCTATCCCCTGGGCCAGAACACCCATGCCGGCGGGGTGTTGAAGACCACCCTGGCGCCGGCCGCGGTCGATGCGAAGACCGACCGCCGCGCCCGCGCCATCGCCAAGGCCGTGCTGGAGGGTCTCGACTATGTCGGTGTCCTGGGGGTCGAACTGTTCGAGATGGACGGCGGCGCCCTTCTGGTCAACGAGATCGCGCCGCGGGTGCACAACACGGGCCACTGGACCCAGGACGGCTGCGCCTGCGACCAATTCGAACAGCATGTCCGCGCCATCGCCGGCTGGCCCCTGGGCCCGACGAAGGCCCACGCCCAGGTCGAGATGACCAATCTGCTGGGCGACGAGATCGACCGGTGGGCGAAACTGGCCGCCCGGGCCGACGCCCGCCTGCATCTGTATGGCAAGGCCGAGGCCCGGCCCGGCCGCAAGATGGCCCATGTGAACCGGATCCGCCCTCTGCCCTAGACGGGTTCGGCAAGGCGGCGGCGGACAGCCCAGGCCAGGCCGCCCCCGACCAGGGCCATGGCCGCCATGGCCAGATAGCCGAGAGCCCCGCCCTGGTCGTACAGCGGCCCCGAGGCCAGGGTGGCCAGGCCGATCAGAACCCCCGCCGCCAGCATGGAATTCAGGGTCTGGGCGGCCGTGTGGCTGTCGTCAGGGGTCAGGCGGTCTATGATCTGGACCCCGGCCAGATAGGTGGCGGCGAAGGTCAGGGCGTGCAGGGTCTGCAACGGCCACAGGGCCCACAGCGGCGGCGCCAGGGCCATGACGCCCCAGCGCACCACGGCCGCGACCACCCCGGCCATAAGCACCGCCCAGGGCCCGATCCCGAGGCGGCGGCGCCAGGGCTCGACCCACCACATGAAGCCGATCTCGATGATCACCGAGAAGGCCCACAAAAGGCCCGTCGTCCGCTCGTCGATCCCCTGGGCTTTCCAGAGGATGGCGGAGAAGGCGTAATAGAAGGCGTGTGCGGCCTGGACCGCCCCGATGGCCAGAAGGGCGATGACGAAGATCGGGTCGCGGACCAGTCGGCCCAGCCCTCGGAACCGGGCCATGCCGTCGACCGGCCCTGTCGCGCTGACCGGCTCGGCCGGCAGGACGCGCCAGGCGTAGAGGCCGATGGCGGCGCCCGCCGCCGTGATCCAGGCGATCACCAGATCGACCGGGGCGGCGGTCAGAAGGGCGCCCACCGCCACATTGGCGCAGACGAAGGCCGCCGAGCCGCAGCCGCGCGGAAAGGCGAAGGCGTGGCCGGTGCGGCGCGCGACCCTGAGGTTCAGCACATCGGTCAGGGGAATCAGGGCCGCCGCGGCGCTGGCGGCGACGAACCAGGCGGCGGCGCGGATCAGGGATTGGTCGCACAGGCCCGCCAGGCCATAGCCCAGGGCCGCCGCCAACCCTAGCCAGGCCATGGGCGTGCGCCGCAGCCGGAATCCGTCGGCCCAGACCGCGATCATCGGCCCGGTGACCAGCCGGCCCAGCATGGGGGCGGCCAGAAGGACGCCGATCTCGGCCCCGGTCAGCCCCCGGCTGGTCAGCCACAGGCCCGCGAACGGCAGGCTGACCCCCGTGGCCCCGAACAGCAGGACATAATGCAGCGCCAGGCGGATGTCGGGCTTCATGTCCCGCGCATAGCAGACTCGCGCGGCCTCGTCGGCTAGGACTGGATCATGATCCGGGATCAGCGACTCGCCGTCTTCTCCGCCCTCAGTGGCGGCTGCGCCGTTCTGCTGGGCGCCTTCGCGGCCCATGGGGTCGATCCGGAGGCCAAGGCCCTGCTGGCCACCGGCAGCCACTATCAGATCGTCCACGCCCTGTTGGCCCTGGCCTGCGCCGGGCCGCTGGGCGGAGGGCGGGCGACGACCGTGGCCGGATGGCTGGCCGCGTCGGGCGGGCTGGTGTTCAGCGGCGCCCTGGCGGGCATCGCCCTGGCGGACCTGCGGATCCTGGGCGCCGTCGCCCCGGCGGGGGGCGTCATGATGGTGGCCGGATGGCTGATCCTGGCGGTCGCCTTGTTGAAGTCACCTTCCGTCAACGCCTGATCGTCCACACAGGAGTTCCGTGCTCAGAATGGCTTTTCCCGTGACCGATTCCCCGCGCAGAGACCTCTATCCCGACATTGAACCCTTTGCGGCGGGTCGGATGGCCACGGAGAGCGTGCACGAGATCTATTTCGAGGAGTGCGGCAATCCGAACGGCCGCCCGGTCCTGGTCCTGCATGGCGGCCCCGGCGGCGCCTGCAATCCGGGCATGCGGCGCTATTTCGATCCGGCGCTTTACCGCATCATCCTGTTCGACCAGCGCGGTTGCGGCCAGTCGCGGCCCAACGCCCTGCTGGAGGACAACACCACCTGGACCCTGATCGAGGATATCGAGCGGCTGCGTGAACGCTGCGGCGTCGACAAATGGGTGGTGTTCGGCGGCAGCTGGGGTTCGACCCTGTCCATGGCCTACGCCATCACCCACCCCGAGCGGGTCATGGCCCTGGTGCTGCGCGGCATCTTCCTGCTGACCCAGAAGGAGCTGCATTGGTTCTACCAGGAGGGGGCGTCGATGATCTTCCCGGACGCCTGGGAACGGTTCGTCGCCCCCATCCCCGAGGCCGAGCGCGGCGACCTGATGGGCGCCTATTACAAACGCCTGACCGGCGCCGACCGTCAGGCGCAGCTGGACTGCGCCGTCGCCTGGTCCAGCTGGGAGGGCGAGACGGTCAGCGTCCAGGGCCCCGACGCCCGGCCCGACAAGTTCGCCGAGCCGGAGTTCGCCCTGGCCTTTGCACGGATCGAATGCTGGTATTTCATGAACCGCGGCTTCTTCCCCGAGGACGGCTGGATCCTGAAGAACATCGACCGCATCCGCCACATCCCCACCTGGATCGCCCAGGGCCGGTTCGACGTGGTGACGCCGATCGACGGCGCCTGGCGGCTGCATCGCGCCTGGCCCGAGGCCAAGCTGGACATCGTCGGCGACGCCGGCCACGCCTCCAGCGAGCCGGGCATCATCGACAGCCTGATCCGGGCCACC
Source organism: Brevundimonas sp. (assembly GCF_019636155.1). Classification (GTDB taxonomy): domain Bacteria; phylum Pseudomonadota; class Alphaproteobacteria; order Caulobacterales; family Caulobacteraceae; genus Brevundimonas. The sequence goes on from NZ_JAHBYB010000009.1 coordinate 24,770, forward strand.
GACTGGGCGGCCAGACTGTAAGGCGGCCTGGGTTCTGAACCCATAACTGGGCTTCGTTTCTTCAAGATTTTCAGAACCCCGTCACCCTCGGGACAAGCCCGAGGGATTCAGAACCTAAGCCTTCGGATTGGTCTTTTCGACCAGTTCGCTGAGCTGGAAGCCGATGCGGCGGGCCGGGCGATCCTCGGGCTTGCGCGCCACGCTGAGGACCACATTGATCTGTCCGTAGTGCTGGATCAGACGCACCGGCTTGCCGTCGCCGTTCTTGCCGAAGAACATGATCAGGTCCGGGCCCCAGAAGCCGACGTCCTCGATCCGCAGGGTGCCGTCGCCGGGCAGGCCGACGATGGAGGCGGCGACCTCCTCGTCCTTGTCGATACCCGTCTCGAACGCCTCGATCATCCTGGACAGGCGCACGAAGGCCCACTCGGCCGGATTGTCGCGCATGCGAAGGCCCTGGGCCATGGCCTCGGCGTCCTCGGGCGCGCTGTCGGGCACCACGGGCTGGGGACAGGGCGGACCCGAGAACATGGTCGGGTCGGCCTTCACGGGCGGCGGGGTCTTGCTGATGACGGTCATGGATCGATCCTAACGCCTGAAGGCGCGGATCAGAACAGGCCGTGGCCCTTGGGAAGCTCGGCATAGCGGTGCACCCGCGTCGCCAGGACCAGGCCGAAGCCGATCATGACCGTCAACATGACCGTGCCGCCATAGGACAGCAGCGGCATGGGCACCCCCACCACCGGCGCCAGGCCCATGACCATGGCCCCGTTGATCAGCACATAGAGGGCGAAGGTGACCGTCACCCCGGCGGCGGCTAGGCGGCCGAAATGGCTGTGCGACAGCGAGGCGATGCGCAGGGCGATCACCACCACCAGCAGATAGGCCGCCAGGACCAGGCCCGAGACCAGGAAGCCGTTCTCTTCGGCCAGGGCGGCGAAGATGAAGTCGGTGTGTTTCTCGGGCAGGAATTCCAGCTGGCTCTGGCTGCCCAGGCCCAGCCCCTTGCCCAGGAAGCCGCCGGAACCCAGGGCGATCTTGGACTGCATGATGTGATAGCCGGCGCCCGAGGGGTCGGACTCGGGGTTCAGGAAGGTCAGGACCCGGTCACGCTGATAGCCGTGCATGCCGAAGGCCACATAGAAGGGCACGGCCACGACCACCGGGATGGCGACGGCCGCGATCAGCCGCCAGCTGAGCCCCGCCATGAACATGATGGCCGCACCGGTCAGGCCGATCAGCATGGCCGTGCCCAGATCCGGCTGGTGCGCCACCAGCAGGAAGGGGGCGCCGATGATCATGATGGGGAAGATCAGCTTCCAGCTGAGCCGCGCATCCTGGGCCGAAGCGCCGTGATACCAGCGCGCCAGCGCCAGGACGACGCCGATCTTCATGATCTCGGATGGCTGGAAGCTGATCGGGCCGAAGGCCAGCCAGCGCTGGGCCCCCATCCGGACATCGCCAAACAGTTCGACCGCCACCAGCAGCAGCAGGGCCAGGAAATAGACCGGATAGGCGGCGCGGAACCACCAGCGCAGGCTGATCATGGCCAGGACCAGCATCATCATCAGGCAGACGCCGAAGCGGATAAGGTGGTTGGCGGCCCAGGGCTCCCACGAGCCCTTGCCGACCGAATAGAGCATCACCGCCCCCGTGCCGGCGATGGCGCACAGCAGGGCCACGAACCGCCAGTCGATCTGGCCGATCTTGACCGGCAGGCGCTCGCGTTCGCCGGGACGGGTCAGGGCGGATGCGGTCATTGCGGCGGCTCCGAAACAGGCGGCGGGGCGGCTTCGGCGGCCGCGTCCTCGATGGCCGCGCCTTCGACCGGTTCGCCCCGGGCCTCGGCCTCGCGCGCGCCGGCGTCCTCGGGCGCCTCGAAGCCTTCCTGTTCGATGCGGGCGCGGATCTCGGGGTCTTTCAGCAGGGCGACCTTCATGACCTCGCGCGCGCGGGGCGCCCCGGCGGTGCCCCCGCCCAGGCCGCCATGCTGGACGATGACCGAGACGGCGTAGCGCGGATTGTCCGTCGGCGCATAGGCGATGAACAGGTTGTGGTCCTTCTGGTCCCACGGCCGCCCCGCCCCCTTGCGCGATCCGGAGCCGTAGTTCCGCGCCTGGGCCGTGCCGGTCTTGCCTGCCATCCGCACGGCGCCCAGGCCCAGCTGGCTGTTGCGGAAGCCGGTGCCTCCGGCGGCCGTCACCGCCTCCATCCCGTCGCGCAGGACCTGGACCAGATCGGGATCGTAGGGGAGGTCGGCAAAGGCGGTGCGACGCGTCTCGACCCCGCCGACCGACTTGACCAGGCGCGGCGTCACCGCCTTGCGGCCGTTGGCGATGCGCGACGTATAGACCGCCAGCTGCAGGGCGTTCACCGTCAGGGCGCCCTGGCCGATGCCATAGCTGGGCGTCTCGCCCGGATACCATTTGGGATCGCCGCGCACCGGGTTGCGGCGACGCCATTCCCGGTCGGGCACCAACCCGGCCTTCTGGCCCGGAAGATCGATGTCGAAGGTCTGGCCGAAGCCCATGTTCCGGGCCGTCTCGGCGATGGCGTCGGGGCCCATCTCGGTCGCCAGGGTCATGAAATAGACGTTGCACGAGGCCTTGATGGCGCCGCGCATGTCCAGGGCCCCGTGGCGGCCCAGGCAGGCGAAGCGCCGGCCCAGGAAGAAGCTGCCGTTGCAGACGATGCGGCGGCTGGGGTCCACCCCCCGCTTCAGCGCCGCCAGGCCGATGACGGGCTTGAAGGTCGATCCGGGGGCGAAGGTGCCGCCCAGGGCCTTGTCCAGCAGAGGCCGCCGCTCATAGTCGGCCAGGGCGCGATAGATCTTGGACGGCACGCCCGAAACGAACAGGTTCGGATCGAACGAAGGCGAGGACACCATGGCCAGGATGTCGCCGTTGCGCACGTCCATGACGACGCAGCTTCCGGCCTCTTCGCCGAACACCTCCAGGGCGCGCTGCTGGATGTCGTTGTCCAGGGTCAGGACGATTTCGGACCCCTGAACCGCCGGGCGCGATCCGGCCAGGTCCTCGCCCACCACCCGGCCGCGGGCGTCGACCTCGACCCGATTGCCGCCCGCGTCGCCCCGCAGGGCGGTGTCGAGCGACTTCTCCAGGCCCTGGCGGCCGACGCGGAAGCCGGGGTTGAACAGGATGGGCGGCGGCGTCTGGCCCTTGTCGCGATAGGCCTGAACGTCGCGTTCGTTCGGCTTGGCGACATAGCCGACCACATGGGCGAAGGCCCCGCCGAAGGGGTAGTAGCGGGCGTCGTTCATGTCGGCCATGACGCCCGGCAATTCGTTGGCGTAGAGGTTGACCCGGGCGAACTCCTCCCAGGTCAGGTCGCTCTTGACCGGGACGGGGCTGAAGCGTGGGGCGGCGTTGACGTCGCGGATGATGGCCCGGCGCCGATCGACCGTATCGGGCAGCAGCCGGCCCAGAAGGTCCAGGGTCTGGTCCAGGTCCTTGGTCTCGTCGCGCAGGACCAGGACGCGGAAGCTGGGGCGGTTGCCGGCGATGACCACGCCGTTGCGGTCCTTGATCAGGCCGCGCGGCGGCGGGACCAGACGGAAGTTGAACTGGTTGTTCGAGGCCAGGGTGGCGTATTCGCGCGCCTGGATCACCTGAAGCTGGCCCAGCCGGCCGACCAGGGCCGTGATCCCAAGCGTCGTCAGTCCGCCCAGCACGAAGGTGCGGCGCAGGAAGGAGCCCTGCCGCTCGTTGACGTCCGAGAAAAAGATGGACGGTTCGCTGCTCATCCTCCTTCGCTCCCTGCGAGAGCTTCGGAGGACCTTGAAGCGGAAACAGGGACGACCCGCGCGCACGCCGACCCGCCCCGACCCTGCAGGACTTGTCCTTCGAAGCCTTGGCGAAGACGGATCATCGGAAACGCAGGTCTCCGTCGTCGAACCGCTCGATCATCCAGGCCGAGATGGGAAACAGCAGCAGGGTCGGGATGACCTGCCAGAACAGAGCCAGGAGGCTGGGCGGATTGCCGGCGCGCAGCCCCACGATCAGATAGGCCAGGGCGAAGGCGCCCAGGGTGCAGACCGCATACCAGGCGAACAGGACGCGCGTCTCCTGTCCGGCCAGGAAGCTGCGCGAGACCAGGACGGCCGCGTGGACGGCCAGCAGGCAGATGGCCCACAGGCCCAGCGGGCCGCCCCACAGAAGGTCCAGGAAGAGACCCAGCACCAGCAGCATGACCGGCCCCAGGACCGAGGGCCGGATCAGGGGCCAGGCGAAGGCCAGGGTCATGGGCAGGACCAGTTCGGGCAGTTTCAGCCCGAACAGCTCGACCGGGGTGGCCAGGATCACGGTCGCGGCGGCGGCGGCCAGGGAGGGCAGCAGGATCCACTGGGTCGGGCCGATCACCCGGACCGCGATCGGCCGTCTCACGTCGGTTGCTCCGGCGCCGGGGTGGGCTGGGGCGGCGGAGCGGCGGCGGTCGCCGCGGCGGCGGCGCGGCGGGCGGCGTCCTGGGCGGCCTGCTGGGCCGCGGCCTGGCGGCGGGCCTGGGCGTCGGCGATGGAGGCGGCCTGCTCCGGCGACGGCGGCGGGGCGGTGTCCAGGGCGGCCAGCGGCGGCGCGTTCAGCGCCTCCGGATCGGCCAGCTGGCCGAAATCCTCGAACAGCATGACGCGCACATAGTCGATGGCGCCCCGGTCGCTGAACAGCTTGACCCGCCAGGACCCGTCGACGCCCTTGGCGACCACGCCGATCGGTACGCCGCGCGGAATGCCGCCGCCGTCGCCCGAACTGAGCACCCGGTCGCCGCTGCGCACCGAATCCTGGCCGCGCACATATTCGAGGCGCGGGTTGCCGCTGCCGTCCCCGGTCAGCATGGCCCGGGCGTCCGAGCGGTCGATCAGGACGGGGATGCGCGACGAGACGTCGGTGATCAGCAGGACGCGGCTGACCGTGGGCGAAACCCCCACGACCCGGCCGACCAGGCCGTGTTCGTTGATGACCGGGTTGCCGACCCGAACGCCGCGGCCGGACCCGGCGTCGATCAGGCGGGCGTTGACGAAGGGGCCGCGCGCCTCTGAGATCGAACGGGCGGTGGCCATGGCCACGGGCGGCTCGGTCCGCAGGCCCAGCATGGCCTCGTAACGGGCGTTGACGTTCTTCAGGGCGATGGCCTGGTCGCGCCAGGGCTGAAGCTCGGCCACCTGGGCGCGCAGGCGGCGGTTCTCCTCGACGGCGTTGAAATAGCCGCCGATATAGTCGGTGACGTGGCCGGTCCATCGCACCGGAGCGGCGAACAGGCCGCCGACCGGCCCGGCGCCCATGGTGAAGCCCGCGCGGACAGGGCCGAAACGATCCTGCGCCTCGCGCGTCTTGCCGTCGGCGATGAGCAGAAGGGTCGCGGCCACCAGCCCGGCCCCGATCATGGCCGCGGCCGTCCAGGCCAGCGGCACCTTCAGATTCTCGAACGGTCCGTCGCGAAACGCCACGGCCAGCCTTCCTGATTGAGGGAGTCGGCGCAGCGCCTCGCGCCGACGATTGGCAGCCTATCGCAAAATCCGGGCCGATTGGAAACCGCGATCTGGCGCGGAATCACGTGGATTTGCGCCAAAAAGACCGTGCTGCGGCTTCAAAGCGCCGAGTCGAGGATGCCCTTCATCCAGCGCGGATGCTCCAGCACCTTGCCGCAACCCACCGCGACGCAGGACAGGGGGTCGTCGGCGACCGAGACGGGCAGGCCGGTGTGATCGCGCAGTTCGGCGTCCAGGCCGCGCAGCAGGGCCCCGCCGCCGGTCAGCATGATGCCCTTGTCGGCGATGTCGGCGGCCAGTTCGGGCGGGGTGGCCTCAAGCGCGACCTTGACCGCCTCGACGATCTGGTTGACCGGCTCGGCCAGGGCCTCGGCGGCCTGGCGTTCCGAGACGCGAACCTCGCGCGGGACGCCCTGCATCAGGTCGCGGCCCTTGACCTCGATCGACAGGCCTTCGCCGTCGGCCGGGATGCGGGCGGTGCCGATGTCCTTCTTGATGCGCTCGGCCGTGGTCTCGCCGATCAGCAGGTTGTGGTTGCGGCGCATGTAGCTGATCAGGGCGTCGTCCATCATGTCGCCGCCGACGCGGACCGAGCGCGAATAGACGATGCCCGACAGGGACAGCACGGCCACCTCGGTGGTGCCGCCGCCGATGTCGACGACCATGGAGCCGGTCGGTTCGTGGATCGGCAGGCCGGCGCCGATCGCGGCGGCCATCGGCTCGTCGATCAGGCCGACGCGGCGGGCCGAGGCGTTCAGGCAACTGTCGTTGATCGCGCGCCGCTCGACCGCCGTGGCGCCCGAGGGGACGCAGACGATGATCTTGGGGTTCACGAAGCCCTTGCGGTTATGAACCTTGCGGATGAAATGCTTGATCATCTCCTCGGCGACTTCGAAGTCGGCGATGACCCCGTCGCGCATCGGACGGATGGCTTCCATGTGACCGGGGGTGCGGCCCAGCATCTGTTTGGCCTCGATGCCGACGGCATGGACGATCTTGCGTCCGCCCACGTTTCTCAGCGCCACGACCGACGGCTCGTTCAGGACGATGCCCTTGCCCTTCATGTAGATCAGGGTGTTGGCCGTACCCAGATCCATGGCGATGTCGTTGGAGATGGCGCCGAAGACGTTGAACATGGGGTGCGGATACCGTGCGTTGGGGCCTGGTCGGGCGTCTGAAGGTCTGGCCTGCACCGGCGACGCCCCGCCCAGGCGCATCCCCATACGCCGAGCAATCCTGATCGTCTTTCGCCGCGCCGACCAACGGCCCGTTTGCCCGTATGAGCCGGCGATGACAACCCCTTTCGCACGGGCCGCGACACGATCACTCGATGGTGAGGGCGGCGCGGCCCCTGGGCTCAGGCCGTGACGGGCTCCAGCCCCTCGACCTTCAGCATACGCAGGACGGCGGGCCGGGCCTGGACCAGGTCCAGGTGGGCGTTCAGCCTGGGAAACCGCCCCTTGTCCAGCAGGCCGCCCTGGCGCGCCCAGCGGGTGAAGACCATCAGATAGTCGTCCGCCAGGGTCCAGCCCTCGCCGAACACCCAGGGGCCTTCCAGCAGTTGCTGTTCGACCAGGTCATACTTGGCCAGGGCCTGATCGGCCGCCTGATCCCTGGCCGCGCCCTCCAGCGGCGGGCGGCTGAACAGCAGCTTGCCGATGGCGGGATGCAGGGACGCGCCCAGGAACCCGTTGAAGGCGTTGAATCGCGCCATCTCGAACGGATCGTCCACTGGCGCCAGGCCCGCATGGGGAAAGGTCTCGGCCACGAAGGTCAGTATGGCGGCGTTCTGGGTGATGACGCCCTTTTCCGTTTTCAGGGCCGGGGTGACGCCGGCCGGATTGACGGCCAGATACTCAGGGGTCCGTTGCTGGCCCGCCTTCAGGTCGATCTTCTCCAGGGCGAAGTCGGCCTCGGCTTCTTCCAGGGCCGAATGCGAGGCCATGGCGCAGGCGCCCGGCGAATAATAGAGGGTCAGCATCGGCGATCTCCACATTGCGGTTCCTGAAGAACGCTATGGACCCCCTCCCTTTCCGCCACAAGATTAGGTTCAGTTCCGAGCGACCCGCTCCTCGCGCCGCCTGACCCATTCGCGCACGGCCAGCATCAGGCCCAGCCAGGCCGCGGCCACCCCGGCCAGGATCAGGCTGGTCCAGACGCCGTCGCCGCTGGCGGCCGCCGCCACCGCCCCGCCGAAGAAGGCCACCAGGGCCGTCTTGGGCAGGACGCCCAGGGCGCATCCCAGCAGGAAGGCGGGGAAGGACGCCCGTGCGGCGCCGAAGGCCATGTTGACCACGATGAAGGGCGCCGATGGCACATTGCGGATGATGAAGCTGGCGTAGAAGGCGTTCTTGCCGATGAACCGCGTCAGCCGCTCGACCGTCGCCCCCCCGAACCGGTCCAGCATCCGGGCCGCCGGTCCGCGCCCCATCCAGTAGGTCACCCCGGCCGAGGCCACCGTCGCCGCCCAGCTATAGGCGAACCCCAGCGACGGCCCGAAGGCGACCACGCAGGCGGCGATCAGGATGAACTGGGGCGCTCCGACAAAGGCGGCGGCGACGAACAGGGCCACGGTGGCGACAAAGGCCATCGGCCCGCCGGAATAGCCCTGAAGCCAGGCCTCCATCCGATGCTCGGCCTCCAGCCCCAGCATGGCCTTGCCCGCCATCAGCAACCCCGCCATGGCCGCCAGCAGCAGCACCCCCGCCGCCAGCGTGCGCCAGCGCGCGGCCTCCATGTTCAGGATGAAGTCGAGCAGTCGGCGCATGGCCTTGGCATATCACCCGTCGGCGCCGTCGGCGAGCGCCGCCCGTTTGATCCGACGTGCGGCAAAGCCTAAGGAGGACGCCTCCCCGACGCCGAACCTGCCCCAGGGTCTTCCTCGCCATGTCCAGCCTTCAGTCCAGCGCTCTCGCCCGCGTCAAGCCGTCCGCCACCCTGGCCGTGTCGGCCCGCGCCCGCCAGCTTCAGGCCGAGGGCCGGGACATCATCAGCCTGGGCGCCGGGGAGCCGGATTTCGACACGCCCGAGAACGTCAAGGCCGCCGCCGTCGCCGCCATCCAGGCTAACCGCACCCGCTACACCGACGCCGACGGCATTCCCGAGCTGAAGGCGGCCATCGCGGCCAAGTTCGCGCGCGAGAACGGCCTGACCTATGCGGTGAACCAGATTCACGTCGCGCCCGGCGGCAAGCCGGTGCTGTACAACGCCCTTCTGGCCACCCTGTCGCCCGGCGACCAGGTGATCGTGCCGGCGCCCTATTGGGTCAGCTATCCGGACATGGTGCTGCTGGCGGGCGGCGAGCCGGTCGAGGTGGTGGGCCAGGAAGCCGACGGCTTCAAGCTGCGGCCCGAGGTGCTGGAGGCGGCTATCACGCCGCGCACCAGATGGCTGATCCTGAACAGCCCGTCCAACCCCACCGGCGCCGCCTATACCCGCGCCGAGCTGGAGGCCCTGGCCGAGGTGCTGCGTCGTCATCCGCACGTCTGGGTCATGACCGACGACATGTACGAACACCTGATCTACGACGGGTTCGACTTCGTCACCATGGCTCAGGTGGCGCCGGATCTTTACGACCGCACCCTGACGGTCAATGGCGTCAGCAAGGCCTATTCCATGACCGGCTGGCGCATCGGCTATGCGGCCGGGCCCAAGCCGTTGATCGACCTGATGCGCAAGGTCATCAGCCAGACCACCTCCAACCCCTGCTCCATCAGCCAGTGGGCGGCGGTCGAGGCCCTGAACGGGCCGCAGGACTTCATTCCCGAACGCGCCGCCCATTTCCAGCGCCGGCGCGACCTGGTGGTGTCGATGCTGAACCAGGCGACGGGCATCACCTGCGCCCGGCCCGAAGGGGCCTTCTATGTCTATCCGTCCATCGCCGGTCTAATCGGCAAGGCGACGCCGTCGGGCGTGGTCGTCGACGGCGACGAGACCTTCGTCACCGAACTGCTGAACGCCGAAGGGGTGTCGGCGGTCCAGGGCGCGGCCTTCGGCCTGTCGCCCTATTTCCGCATCAGCTACGCGACGTCGGACGCGTTGCTGGAGGAAGCCTGCCGCCGGATCCAGAGGTTCTGCGCCAGCTTGAAATAGGATGGGCGGCGCGGCCTTAGGCCTGCTGCTGGCCCTGAGCTCGGCCCTGACCACGGCCTGCGCTCACGCCCTGCTCAAATCCGGCGGCGATCGCCTGACGGTGCGGCTGGTTCTGGGCCTGACACAGACGGTCGTCGCCCTGCCCTTCGTGCTGCTGTTGCCCCTGCCCGGCGGCGAGTTGTGGCCGTGGCTGGCGGCTTCGGCATGCGCCCATGCGCTGTATCAGCTGGTGCTGATCAGGGCGTACGACAGCGCGGATTTTTCGGTCGCCTTCCCTCTGGCGCGGGGCGCAGCGCCATTGGCGACGGCGCTTCTGGGCGCCCTGTGGCTGGGAGATCGACTGTCGCCCCTGTCCGGCCTGGGGGTGGCTGTGGTCACCGGCGCCCTACTGCTTATGGCCGCCAAGGGCCGCGTCGCGCCGGCGGGACTGGCCGCCGCCGTGGGCGCGGGATTACTGACGACAACCTATACTTTGATCGATGCGGCCGGTGTGCGGGCCGCGCCGGAACCGCTTTTGTTCATCGCCTGGTTCTTCCTCCTGGACGGCCTGGCCCTGGCGCCCATCGCCCTGGCCCTGCGCGGTCCTGGCGTGATCAGAGCGGTGCGCGCCGAATTCCGGCGCGGCGTCGCGGCCGGCCTGGTCAGCGTGCTGGCGTTCGGAGCAGCGTTGTGGGCTCTGGCCCTGGCCCCGGCCGGCGGAGTCTCGGCCCTGCGTGAGACCAGCGTCGCCTTCGCCGTGCTGATCGGAGCGGCGATCCTGAAGGAGAGGGTAGGTCGGCACCGCGTGCTGGCGGCGCTCGGCGTCGTTCTGGGCGGGATCCTAGTGATCCTGGGCTGAATTTGCCTCAGGCCGCCCGGCTGACGGCGAAGTCGGCCAATTGCGCCAGGGCGGTCTTCCAGTCGCTGTCGGGCAGCACGTCCAGGGCGGACTTGGCCGCGTCGGCGTAGTCGCCGGCCACATCAAGCGTCGCGGCGATCGCGCCCGAGGCGACGATCAGTTCGCGCGCACGGTCGAAATCCGCCTCGGTCCGCTGGCCCTTGGTGATGGTGCGTTCCCAGAAGGCGTCTTCGGTTCCACGCGTCTTCTGCACGGCCAGCAGCAGCGGCAGGGTGGCCTTGCCCTCGTTGAAGTCATCGCCCGCGTTCTTGCCCAGGGCCGCCGCGGCGCCGCCATAGTCCAGGGCGTCGTCGGCCAGCTGGAAGGCGATGCCCAGGTTCAGCCCATAGGCGCGCAGGGCCTGAACCGCCGCCTCGTCCGCGCCCACGCCCACGGCGCCGGATTCGGCGGCGGCGGCGAACAGTTCGGCGGTCTTGGCGGTGATGATCTCCAGATAGGTGTCGCGCTCCAGGTTCAGGTCGTGGGCGCGGGTCAGTTGCAGCACCTCTCCCTCCGCGATCACCCCGGCGGCGCGCGCCAGAATGCCCAGCGCCCGCATGGACTCCGTCTCGACCATCAGCTCGAACGCCCGGGCGAACAGGAAGTCGCCCACCAGGACGCTGGTCGGGGCGCCCCAGATCAGGTGGGCCGCCACCTTGCCGCGCCGCAGCTCGGACCCGTCCACCACGTCGTCGTGCAGCAGGGTGGCGGTGTGGATGAACTCCACCGCCGCGGCCAGCTTGCGCGCCGGTTCGATGTCGGCCGCCGCCCCGGCCGCCCGCGCCGCCGCCACCGTGATCAGCGGGCGCAGCCGCTTGCCGCCCGCCGCGATCAGATGCTCGGCCAGCTTGGGGATGACCGGCACCGGCGACTGCATCCGCGCGATGATATGGGCGTCGACGGCCGTCATGTCGGCCTGGGCCAGGCGGACCAGGGCCTCGACATCGCCCTTGTCGCGGGCGGCGGGGCTGACGGCTGCGTCCAAGATGGAAACCTTCGCTGGGGTGAGGATCGAGGGGCGCTCTTGCCCCTTTGCGACGCGGCGCACAATGGTGAGCGCGCCATGAGGGGTCAAGTTGCGTGACCGAAGCCGATGACATCGTCGAGAACGCCCTGCTTAACGGCCGGGTCCGCCTGCGCCAGCCCGCGCGCGGCTATCGCGCCGGGATGGACGCGGCTCTTCTGGCCGCCGCCGTCGCGGCGCGGCCGGGCCAGACGGTGATCGAGGCCGGCTGCGGCGCGGGCGGGGCCCTGTTCCAGATCGCGGCGCGGCGCCCCGATACGGCCCTGATCGGCGTCGAGCGCGAGGCGCCGGTCGCCGACCTGGCCCGCCAGAACGCCGCGCTGAACGGCGTCGCCGACCGCACCGAGATCCTGACCGCGGATGTCGCCGAGGGGTTCCGCGCCCTGGACCGCGTTCCTTGCGACTGGGCCGTGGCCAACCCGCCCTTCTTCGACGACCCCGGCGCCCTGCGCGCCCCGGCCGAGGGCAAGCGCGCCGCCTGGATGGCCGACGACGGCCTGGCCGCCTGGACCGGTTTCCTGCTGAAGGCGGTGAAGGAAGGCGGGCGCATCGTCCTCATCCACCGCGCCGACCGCCTGGCCGATCTCCTGGGCCTGCTGGCGCCCAAGGCGGGATCGTTCGCCATTCTGCCGGTCCACCCCCATGCGGACGGACCCGCCAAACGGGTGCTGGTCGGGGCGACCAGGACGGGCAAGGCGCCCCTGCGCCTGCTGCCGCCCCTGGTCCTGCACGGCCGCGACGACGCCAAACACACGCCCCGGGCCGACGCCATCCTGCGCGGAGAGGCCCGGATCGATCTGTGATTTTCGTCTCCCCTTGCAGGTGGAGGAAGGCCGGCCGTTTCCTCCCTGCCGCGCGGCGATGGGGAGGTGGATCGGCGACCGACAGCCGGCGAGACGGAGGGGGTCTGTTCGTCGCGTGGCCCAAGAGCCTCTCCGTTGCCCCATCGCCCTTCTCCCCTCGGGGGAGAAGGTGGGCGGCGAAGCCGCTCGGATGAGGGGGCGGCCCGACCCATCCCCATCATCCGACGACCATCGCGCGGACCCAGCCCCCTCATCCGTCATGCGCTGCATGACACCTTCTCCCCCGAGGGGAGAAGGATGTTTGCGCCCTATGCTCGCCGCGCGGCGGCTCGCGGCTTGAGGGCATTGCCTGCCCTAGGCTCGCGACGCGGTCGCTCGCGGCTTGAGGGCAATTGCCTGCCCTAGGCTCGCCGCGCGGCGGCTCGCGGCTTGAGGGCGGAATTGGCGGCGCCTCCGCGCCGGTGGGGCTGCGAAGTTGTGGGAAGGCGGCGGAGCGTCGGGCCTTCGCCCGGCTGGATTGGGCATTCGATGCCGTGTTCGGCGAGAGGTCTGACGCTCCGCACGGAGGGTTTCCACGAGCTCGGGGCGGGCGCCGATCTTTTCGGCTACTCCCGGTGGCCCGCGGCGGGCGGGCCGGGCCAACGACCCGGTCCCGGAACGGCCAGAGTAACCCCCTCGACCCTCCCTCGGTCGCCGGACCCGTCGCCAATGACTGTCCGATCCGACGACCGCAGGCCCGTGCGTGTGAGTGACACGCACAGCCCCGCTTCCTCCGCTCCCGCCGCCGCGAAGTCGCTGGCCTCGCGGCCTCCCCATGCGACGGGACCAGGGGAGTATAGGGCCGTTCTCAGCCCAGGCGTGCGGGATGGGGCTAGCGATGGGGATTTGTGAGCGGGGTCAGGGGGCTAGGTTCCTTGGCGCGCGCAGTTGGCGGTCCTGACCCCTCTCCCGTTGGGAGAGGGCTTGAGGCTCGCAGAGCGTAGCGATGCGCATAGCCGAAAGGGTGAGGGGTTACGGCGCCCGCCCGGTGAGAGCGAAACCCCTCACCCTTTCACGCAAGTCCAATCGCCCTGACGGGCTCTTGGGCGTTCAAGCCCTCTCCCCGTGGGAGAGGGGGGTGTGTGAGGTCAAGCGACCGAGCCTGGGGCCGGCTCCCTCCACCGCTGCGCGGTCCCCCTCCCCCGAGGGGGGAGGATCTGGGAGCGGGGGCTGTTCAGAGGGTTCCGGACCAGATCAGGCCCAGGCCGATCAGGCCGACCGCGATCCGCCACCAGGCGAAGGGGGCGAAGCCGTGGCGGCCGACGAAGTCGATCAGGGTTTTCACGATCACCAGGCCGCTGAGGAAGGAGACGCCGAAACCGATGGCCAGGACCGGAAGGAAGTCGGGCGTCAGCAGGTCGCGGCTTTCCCAGAAATCCAGGGCGAAGGCGCCGACCATGGTCGGGATGGCCAGGAAGAAGCTGAATTCGGCCGCCGCCTTCTTGTCCACCCCCTGAAGCAGGCCGCCGACGATGGTGGCCCCCGAACGCGACACGCCGGGGATGATCGACAGGCACTGCCACAGGCCGATGCCCACCGAGGTCTTCCAGTCGAACCGCATGGCGTCGTCCAGGCGCGGCCGGGGGGCCCAGCGCTCCAAGGCGATCAGGGCGAAGCCGCCGATCACCAGGCTGATGCAGACGATGGTCGGGCTGAACAGCACCCGCTTGATGAAGTCGTGCAGCAGCAGCCCCACCACCGCCGAGGGCAGGAAGGCCAGCAGCACCGACAGGGCGAACCGCCGCGCCGCCGGGTCACGGCCGGGCAGGCCGATCAGCACCTTCCAAAGACGGGCGAAATACAGGGCCACCACCGCCAGGATGGCGCCCAGCTGGATCATGACGATGAAGGTGTTCCACGGCTCGTCGGCCAGCCCCAGGGCCGCCTTGGTCAACAGCAGGTGGCCGGTGGAGGACACCGGGATGAACTCGGTCAGTCCCTCGACCAGGCCCAGGATGATCGCCGCCAACCAGTCCGACATGACGCCCCGCGTTTTATGGAGAGAGACCCGGCCTCAGTTCGCGCCGGGTTCGGGTCCGACATAGCGCAGTCGGGACCGGATAGGCGAGCCGTCCGTGACCTGATCCATGGCATGGGCCAGAAGGCCGGACAGGCGCGCCACCAACAGAAGGTCCAGCACCGCCTCGCGCGGCAGGTCCAGCCGGCGCCCCAGCAGGGCCAGGGCGAAGGCCAGGCTGGCGGGACGCCCGGCCCCGGCCTCGGCGCGCAGGCGCACGGCCTCCAGTTCGGATGGCAGGGCGGCGGCGGCCAGCAGGGCCTGGGCGCGCGGATCGGCGCCGGGCCAGACGGGGTCGCCCATGTCCAGGTCGCCGGCGGGATCGATGTCGGGCGCCGAGGGGTTGCGGCGGGCCTGGACGATGGCCGAGGCGGCGGTCTCGGCCGCCTGGATGGTGGGGCGCGCCGCCAGGGTGACCATCCCGGCCAGGGCCGCCCCGGCCAGGGAGGCGCCGGCGGCGGCGGCCACGCGGGCGGCGGTCACCTCGTCCCCCTGGGGCGTGTCGGCGGCCAGGACCAGGGCGCGACGGATCAGGTCGTGATCGCGGTCCGCCACCTTCCAGCCCCGCGCCAGACGCTGATGGAAATGCAGGCGCGGCCCCGGCCCGGCGACCGCGTCAACGGCTTCGTTCAGCAGGGAGGCGGCCGCCCCGCGCAGGGCCGAAGCGTCCTTGCCCCGGCTGGAGCCGTCCTCGACCGCGCGCCGGGCCAGGGCGGCGAACAGACGCTGGCGCGGGCGGGCGCCGCCGACCGCATCGACGCGCGGCCGGACGCCGGCGAAGGGATTTTCCGGCGCGTCCCACAGGATGCGGGCCGTGGCCTCCAGGGTCGCGTGATCGGCCAGCTGGGCCGCGTCGCGGCCGCGATAGAACAGCCGCCCGTCCAGGGCCACGCTGACGCTGGATCGCAGGTCGGCCTCGCCTCGGGCCGGGGCGCGCATGACGACGGCGGGCGGACCGGCCTCGCCCTGGATCAGGCGGGCGATGTCGCGCAGGGCATATTGGCTGCGGCGGGAATCGGACGGATCGGGACGGGCGGCGATGCGGCCGCGGCTGACATAGGCGTAGAGGGTCTGGGACTTGACGCCCAGACGCGCCAGCGCCTCCTCGCGCGCGATCCATCCCTGGGTGGTCGCCATGGCTCGCTGCCCCGATCCTTGATCGCCGATCATTCGGAACCGTGTTTTCCGGCGGTTTGATGACCGTCAGATTAACCCTGCCCGCGGCCGCCATTGGCAATCGGCCGGGTTTCGGCGAGAAGGGCGGCGATGAGCGCCGCCGCCGAGTCCCCGCTTCCGCCGCCTGTCGATCCGCACGCCGCCGCGCGCGAGGTCACGCGGCTGTCGGTCGCGGTGGCGGTGATCCTGATCGCCATGAAGGCCTTCGCCCTGGGCGCCTCGGGTTCGGTGTCGATCCTGGCGTCGCTGGCGGATTCGGCCCTGGACCTGGCGGCCTCCCTGGCCACCTTCTTCGCCGTGCGCTGGGCCGCCGCCCCGCCGGATGACGAGCATCGCTACGGCCACGGCAAGGGCGAGGCCATGGCGGCCCTGGTCCAGGCGGGACTGATCTTCGCCTCGACCGTCTTCATCGGCTGGGAGGCGATTTCGCGGATGATCGATCCGCGCCCGGTCACCGGCGGCGGCTGGGGCGTGGCGGTGATCCTGGCCTCCAGCCTGCTGACCGGCTGGCTGGTGTGGCGCCAGACCCGGACGATCCGGGCCAGCGGATCCCTGGCCGTCGGCGCGGACCGGACCCACTACGCCTCGGACCTGGCGGGCAATCTGGTGGTGCTGATCGGAGTGGCCTCGGGCGCCTGGCTGCAGGCGCCGGGACTGGACGCCGCGGCGGGGCTGGTGGTGGCGATCTGGATCTTCTGGGGCGCGACAGGACTGCTGCGCCGGTCGGCCGATCACCTGCTGGACCGCCAGGCGCCCGAGGCGGACCGCATCGCCGTGACCGAGGCCGTGCTGGCCGATCCGCGCATCGGCGGGGTGCATCGGATGCGGACGCGGTTGGCGGGTACTACTCTGGTGGTCCAGATGCACATCGACCTGGCCGCCGACCTCAGCCTGCAGGCCGCGCACGAGATACTGGAAGAGGCCGAGCGGCGCATCCAGGCCGTGCGGCCCGGCGCGGACGTCATGATCCATCCCGACCCGCACGGCGCGGGCCCCGACGCGCGGACCGCGGTTCCCTCAAGCCTGATCGGTTGAGGGGGAATCGCTTCGCGATTCCGCCGATGCCGTGAATCAGGCTCCGGGAAATCCCTGGACCGAAATCCGAGCCCAGTCGGACTTCATCCGACTGAACCGATTTCGGTCTAGACGCAGTAAACGACCGCTTAAGGCCCTTTGGTCCAGAACGGCGGGATGGCGGAGACCGTCCTGTATCATTTCGCCTTCGATCCCGGCTCGCGCGCCGCGCGACTGGCGCTGGGCGAGGCGCGGATCGCCTTCGAGGAGACCGCCTGCCGCCCGTGGGAGCCGGACTGTCCGCTGCACGCCCTGAACCCCTCGGGCATGCCGCCCGTGCTGCAGACCACCGCCGCCGGCCGCGCCCTGACCCTGTGCGAGGCGGGCGCCGTCCTGGGCTGGATCCAGGACCAGTCCAAGGAGCCCCTGCTGCTGCCCGCCGACGCGGGCGAACGGGCCGAGGCGCGGCGGCTGACCGCCTGGTTCGACCGCCGCTTCACCGACGATGTCGGCGCCGTCCTGCTGCATGAACGGATGGAGAAGCCCCTGCTGCGGCTGGGCCCGCCCGAGGCGCGGATGCTGCGCGAAGGGCGCGAGGCTCTGAAGGGCCATCTGATCATCCTGGAGACCCTGGCCGGCGCGCGCGACTGGCTGGCGGGCCGTCGCCTGTCCCAGGCCGACCTGATCGCGGCGGGCCATCTGTCGGTGCTGGACTATTTCGGCGAGGTGTCCTGGGGCGCCTATCCGGCCCTGAAGACCTGGTACATGAAGCTGAAGTCCCGGCCCTGTTTCCGGCCGCTGCTGGCTGACCGCTTCCCCGGGGTGGCCCCGGCGTCCTGGTACGCCGAACTGGATTTCTGAGCCCGACGGCTGCAAAGGGTCGCCCATGGCGGCCGATCCGCGAGACACCATCCGCAAGGCGGCGCGGGCCCTGGGCTTCGACGCCTGCCGCTTCGCCTCGGCGGCCGAGCCGTGGGGCGCGGGCGACCGGCTGCACGCCTTCGTCGAGGCCGGCCGTCACGGCGACATGGGCTGGATGGAGACGACCCGCGACCGCCGCGCCCACCCGACCGCCATGTGGGACGGCGCCCGGTCGGCGGTGGTGCTGGGCCTGAACTACGGCCCGGGCGAAGACCCCCTGCCGCAGCTGGCCGACCGGTCGGCGGGGTATCTGTCGGTCTATGCGCGGGGCGACGACTATCACGAGCTGATCAAGGGACGGCTGAAGACCCTGGCGGGCCAGATCGCGGCGCGGACCGGACAGGACGTAAAGGTCTTCGTCGACACCGCCCCCCTGATGGAAAAGCCCCTGGCCCAGCGGTCGGGCCTGGGCTGGCAGGGGAAACACACCAATCTGCTGAGCCGTGAGCACGGCAACTGGCTGTTCCTGGGCGTCATACTGACGGCGGCCGAGCTGACGCCCGATCCGCCCGAGGGCGAGCATTGCGGATCATGCCGGGCCTGCCTGGACGCCTGTCCGACGAACGCCTTCCCCGCCCCGTTCCAGCTCGATGCCCGGCGGTGCCTGTCCTATCTGACCATCGAATTCGCGGGGCCCTGGCCGGTCGAGTTCCGCACCGCGACCGGCGCGCGCATCTATGGCTGCGACGACTGCCTGGCGGTCTGTCCGTGGAACAAATTCGCCCAGGCGTCGCGGGAAGGACGGCTTCAGGCCCGCAAGGCCCTGGTCTCGCCGCGGCTGGCGGACCTGCTGGCGCTGGACGATCCGGCCTTCCGCGCCCTGTTCGCCAAGAGCCCGGTCAAGCGGATCGGCCGCGACCGGTTCCTTCGCAATGTCCTCTATGCGGCGGGCAACAGCGACGATCCGGACCTGATCGCGCCCGTCATCGCCCTGCTGGACGATCCGGCGCCCGTGGTGCGCGGCGCCGCCGTCTGGGCCCTGTCGCGCCTGTTCCCCGAAGGCCTGGCCACCGAGCGGATGGCGCGGGAGGGCGATGAGGCGGAGGCGGAGGTGCGCGAAGAGTGGGCGCGATGACGTCCGTCTCCTCCCTGTCGCGTAGCGATGGGGAGGTGGATCGGCGGCGACAGCCGACGAGACGGAGGGGGTCTGTTCATCGTGTCATGAAGAACCCCTCCACCGCCTTCGGCGGTCCCCCTCCCCATGGAATGGGGAGGAGACGACGGATTCGTCAGCCCATGGCCACGGCGCCGTGGCGGTCGCCGCCGGGGGTGGGGGCGACGGCCAGGAGGCGCAGGCGGAAGATCAGCACGGCGTTGGGCGGAATGCGCGGCGGGCCGCCCCGCTCGCCATAGCCCAGGGCCGGCGGGACATAGAGGACCCATTCGTCCCCGACCTTCATCCGCTGCAGGGCCTCGGTCCAGCCGGGCACCACCCCGTCGGGGCTGAAGACGGCCGGGGCGCCGCGGCTGAACGAACTGTCGAAGATGGTCCCGTCGGTTAGCTTGCCCTCATAGTCGACGCGGACCAGATCGTTGCTGTCAGGGCTGGCGCCACCGGCGGGGCCGGACTGGACCACCTCGTACTGCAGGCCGGACGGCAGGGTGTGGACGCCCTCCTTGCGGGCGTTGGCGGCCATGTAGAAGTCGGCCTCCTTCTGGGCCGCCTCCAGCGAGGGGCCGGTCCCCTGGCCGCCGCAGGCCGACAGCAGAAGCGCCGCCGCGACGCCGCTAACCCATGCGAAGCGCATAACCCTTGTCCTTCAATGCCTGGCCGATCTCGTCGGCGTGTGCGCTGTCGCGCGTTTCCACCATGATGTCGAACTCGGCGCCCTTGGCCGGCACGTCCAGGGCCAGGCGGTTGTGCACCACGTCGATGATATTGCCGCCGACCCCGCCGATCACCGCCGCCATGGCCGACAATATGCCGGGCCGGTCGTCCGACAGGATGCGATAGACGGTCAGGCGCCGTTCGCGGACCAGTTCGCGGTTCAGCACCACCGCCAGCATGCGCGCGTCGATATTGCCGCCGGTCAGTTCGATGCCGACCTTCATGCCCTTGAACCGGTCCGGATAGGCCAGCAACGCCGCCAGTCCCCCGGCGCCGGCGCCCTCGGCCACGGTCTTCTCCAGGGTCGCCAGGAAGGCCACGCCCTTTTCGAAATCCGCCTCCTGACAGACCAGGACGTCCTCGATCAGCGGATTGCCCAGTTCATAGGGGATGTCGCCCGCGGCCTTGATGGCGATGCCTTCGGCGATGGTCTGGCCGCCGCATTTGGACGGCTGACCGGCCCGGCGGGCGCTGAAGGAGGGATACATGGCCGCCTCGACGCCGAAGATGCGGATGTCGGGCCGCATGGCCTTGGCCGCGATGGCGCAGCCGGCGATCAGACCGCCCCCGCCGATGGGGATGATCAGGGCGTCCAGCCCCGGCGCATCCTCCATGAACTCGATGCCGCAGACCCCCTGGCCCGCCACGATGCCGGCGTCGTCGAAGGCCGAGACGAAGATGAAGCCTTCCTCGTCCCGCAGCCGGTGCGCCTCTTCGGTCGAGCCGGAGAAGTCCAGGCCGTGGATCACCACATTGGCCCCGTGGGCGCGGGTGCCGTCGATCTTCACGAAGGGGGTGCCTTCCGGCATGACGATGGTCACCGGTATGCCCAGCCGGCCGCCATGATAGGCCAGGGCCTGGGCGTGGTTGCCGGCCGAGGCGGCGACCACGCCGCGTTTGCGCTCATCAGGGCTGAGTTGCAGCAGCCGGTTCAGGGCGCCGCGCTCCTTGAAGCTGCCGGTGAAATGCAGATTGTCGAACTTCACCCAGACCTCGGCGCCCGTAAGCTGCGACAGGCGGCGCGAATGGCGGGTCGGGGTGCGGTCGACCTGGCCGGCGATGCGGACGCGGGCGGCCTCGATATCGGCGAAGGTGACGGTCATCGGTTCTCCCATGGGCCACCCGGCCCCGCCAGGTCTTGACGCCCGGTAAGCCGCTTGTGGCGCCGCCTCGTGATCGCCGCAACCTTGACCTTGGCCATTGCGTTAGGCGTGATGGTTCCGCCCTGCCGCAGACTCACCCGGAGCGCGCCGATGTCCGTTCGCCCTGCCCGTCTCGCCCTCGTCCTGGCCGCCGCCCTGTCGGCGACCCTGGCCGCCTGCGCCACCACCCCGCCCGGCGGCTATGGCCCGCCCGCGACGGCGGTGTTCAACGCCGGGGACTTCGCCTGGTCGCAGCGCAGCGGCCCAGCCGCCATCGAGGGGCGGGTCGATTATCGCCGCGACGGCGTGGCCTATGGCTGTTCCGGCTCGGTGGGTCTGACGCCCGACACCCCCTATACGCGCCAGCGGTTCGCGGCCCTCTATGGCTCGACCGACCGCGCCGCCGTGCCCGAGGCGGTGGTCCGGGCGCGCAATGTGCCGGATCCCAACGCCGACTATCGCGCCTATGTGCGGTCCGAGCCGTGCCAGAACGGCCGGTTCCAGTTCACCGGCCTGCCGGACGGCGGCTGGTTCCTGATCACGCCGGTCGACGCCGGCGGCGAGCGCATCGTCCTGATGCGGTTCGTCCAGACCCGCGGCGGCCGCGTCACCCAGGTCGTGATGTAAGCAAGGAGGCCGTCATGCGCCTGTCCGCGATCGCCGTATTGAGCGCCGCCGCCGCCCTGGCGTCCGGCGCCGCCTCGGCCCAGACCTGGACCTCATACGACGGATACCGACCCTACGATTCGACGCCGGGCCGTCATTACAGCAATCCCTACCGCTACGACGGCCGCTACGGCGGCTATGACCGGTCGTTCAACGGCCAGGCGGACCGGCCGGGGGACTATCGCTGCGACGCCTTCTGGGACGCCAACCGGTCGGACTGCGGCGCGGGCTGGCGGGACCAGCGTCATCGCTCGAGCTACGGATATGGCTACGGCTATGGGCGGGGATATGCGTCCCGCTACGGCTACAGCCGGGGCTATGGATCGGCCCACGGCGGGGCCGGGGCGGTCTATCCCGGCGCCTATGGCCGGCCGGACCTGGTCTATCCCAGCGGACGCGGCGGCCCTGCCAGCGCAGGGCGTGACCCGGCGCGGATCGACTGGTGCCGGTGGAACTACCGCTCCTATGATCCGGCCAGCGGCTATTACCGGGCCTACAGCGGCCGACTGGTCTGGTGCGGCTGACGCTCACGAGATCGTGCCCTAGCAGCGTTCGCCATCTTTCGGCCCAGACCGCCTCCCTTTTCGGGTGACGCCCATCCGGGCGCCGGTAAGGGGAGCGTTGCCATGTCCCAGCACAATATCGTCGGCTCCGAGGCCTTCGGAAAGCGGCCGCACGTCTATATCCGGTCGATGAAGCCGGGCGGGCGGCGGCGGCGCCAGGCCCGTGTGGCCCTGGCCTTCATCGCCGGCGTCGGGGTGGCGGCGGTGGGCGGCGTGGTCGCCGCCGTCGTCGCCTTCGGGCCCGGACTGGCCGGCGGCTGATCGACGGGCCTCAGGCCAGCCAGACCATCCGCCGCGTCTGGACCGCCTCGCCCCGCGCCTTGCTGAAGCCGCGCCGCACCTCGCCGGTATAGAGGAAGCCCGCCTTCTCCAGCACCCGGCCCGAGGCGGGGTTGTCCACGAAGTGGCCGGCCGTCAGGGCGCGGCGGCGCCATTTGCGCGAGGCCCAGACCAGGCCCGCCTCCAGGGCTTCGGTGGCGAACCCCCGGCCCCAGTAGTCGCGGCCGATCCAGTATCCGGTCTCGGGCGCCACGTCGCCGCCCTCGAACAGGCCCAGCACCCCGACCAGGCCGTGATCCTCATGGTCGATGACGAAGGTCGCGGCCCGGGCCGGATCCTGGCCGGCCACCTGCAGCACGAAATCCTCGGCGTCGCCGACCCCGAACGGGTGCGGCATCCGCAGGGTCATGCGGGCGATGTCCGGATCGTCGGCCAGGCGCGCCAGCCGGCTGACGTCCTGCAGGCCCGGCGCGCGCAGCATCAGCCGCCGCGTCTCGATCACGGGTGAGGTCTCGATGATGCACATGGCGTGGCCTCGATTTCCTGCCGCCTCCTTAGATCAGGGCTCGGGCGGCTTCGAGGCGGGGAAACGAAAACGGGGAGCCTGGTGATCCAGACTCCCCGCGGAAAAATCCCCTGGTCCGGATCGGCTGCTTGTTCCAGCAACGCGATCCGAAATGGGCTTTCTCGGATCGCTATTCGGCGGCTACGGCCTGCTGGTCGTTGGCGGCTAGAATCGACACGTAACAACGGCCGCCAGCCTTGGTGGTGAATTTCACAGCGCCGTTCACCAGGGCGAACAGGGTATGGTCGCGGCCCATGCCCATGTTGACGCCCGGATGCCATTTGGTGCCGCGTTGGCGCACGATGATGTTGCCGGCCAGCACCTGCTCGCCACCGAACTTCTTCACGCCCAGGCGTTTCGACTCGGAGTCGCGACCGTTGCGCGACGAACCGCCGGATTTCTTGTGAGCCATAACTCTGCTCCGTCCTCTTGCGCCGGGCCCGGGGGCCTGTCTTCAGCGCCTATTGTAGCGACAAACGCCCGGTTTGGGCGCCCGTGAAATCTTCAGTCTTCAGCCGTCTTGGCGGCGGCCTTCTTGGCCGGAGCCTTCTTGGCCGGGGCGGCCTTGGCTTCAGCCTTGGAGGCGGCGGCCTTGGCAGCCGGGGCCTTCTTGGCCGGCTTGGCTTCGGTTTCGGCCGTGCGCGGGGCCAGGCCGCGGGCGCGGGCGTTGATCTCGGCCTTGGTCATCAGCGAGGTTTCGCCGTCCCACTTGGCCTTTTCGCCGCCGCCTTCGATGCCGGTGATGCGCAGGACCGATTCCATCTGGCGATGGCCACGGGTGCGGCGATAGCCCTGGCGGCGGATCTTCTTGAAGATCTTCACCTTCTCGCCCTTGCGGGTCTCGATCAGGGTGGCGGCGACGGCGGCGCCCGAAATCAGCGGCGCGCCCAGGGTCACCCCCTTGTCGCCGCCCAGCATCAGGACGTCGCCGAAGCTGACGTCGGCGCCAGCCTCGCCGTCGATCTTCTCGACCACGATCACATCGCCCGGTTGAACCCGGTACTGCTTGCCGCCGGTCTTGATCACCGCGTACATCTTGGAAGCCTCGGCTGAACGCAAAAAAGAGTGCGCCCGCAGGAACCCCGCGGGCGAAGAGGGGGCGACATAGACGGGGCGGGGGTCCGAGTCAACGCCGCCGGGCGAAAACCGGCGTCGAGAAAACCTCTCGACCGTTACAAAGTAACACGATATAGGCGGCCCATGTCCCCGCCCGATCTGCAACAGCCCGTCCTGGTCTCCGTCGTGGGGGCCGGTTTCGCGGCGGCCTTCCTGCATGCGGCCCTGCCGACCCACTGGCTGCCCTTCGTCCTGGTCGGGCGCGCCCAGAGATGGAGCCTGTCGCGCACCCTGGGCGCCGTGGTCGCCGCCGGCCTGGCCCATATCGCGTCCACGGCGGTGTTCGGCGGGCTGATCGTGCTGGCGGGGCTGGCGCTGAACCAGTGGGTGTCGGGCCTGCTGCCCCACATTTCGGCGGCCCTGCTGATGCTGTTCGGCGCCTTCTATCTGGCGCGCGCGACCCTGAAGCGGCCGGCCGCCGCCGGCGGGCCCAGCCTGGACCTGCCCGAGCCGGCGGTCACCGACGCCGCCGCCTTCTGGGGCCTGGTGGCCATGATGGCCGTGTCGCCCGGCGAGGTGCTGCTGCCGGTCTATCTGTCCACGGCGCAGGAGGGGCTGGCGGTCCTGGGTCTGCTGACGGCCGCCTTCGCCGCGGGCACGGTGGCGGGGATGGCGGTCCTGACCGTCCTGGCCCGCGCCGGCGCCTCCATCCTGCGGCTGGAGCGGTGGGCGCGGTATGAAGGCATGGTGCTGGGCGTCGCCCTGATGGTGCTGGGCCTTCTCGTCATGGCGCACCAGCACTAGACTCTGGCACATGGGCCACGACCATAGCCGCCACAATCACGGACATGGGCACGGGGGGCATTCGCACGCCCATGGGCACAGCCATGCCCCGGCCGACACGGGCGACTGGCGCTATCTGGTCGGGCTGACGGTCAATCTGGTCTTCGTGGCGGTCGAGTTCGGGGCCGGATGGATCGCCCAGTCCACCGCCCTGATGGCCGATGCGGGGCACAATCTGTCCGACGTCCTGGGCCTGGCCCTGGCCGGGGGCGCGGCCTGGCTGGCGCGGCGCGCGGCGGGGTCGCAGCGCACCTATGGATTCCGCAAGGCCACGGTTCTGGCCGCCCTGGCCAACGCCATCCTCTTGCTGTTCGCCTGCGGGGCCATCGCCTGGGAGGCGGCGCACCGGTTCAGCGATCCGGCCTCGGTCGATTCGGTCACCGTCATGGTGGTGGCGGGGATCGGCTTCGTCATCAACCTGGGCACGGCCCTGCTGTTCATGAAGGACCAGCACAAGGACCTGAACGTGCGCGGCGCCTATCTGCACATGATGGCCGATGCGGGGGTGTCGCTGGGCGTCGTCGTCGCGGGCGCCGCCATCATGTTCACGGGCTTCAGCCTGATCGACCCGATCGTCAGCCTGGTGATCGTGGCCGTCATCCTGATCGGCACCTGGGGCCTGCTGAGGGATTCGGTCGATCTGGCGCTGGATGCGGCGCCGGCGGGCATCCGGGTGGACGATCTGCGCGCGGCCCTGCTGGCCCTGCCCGGCGTCACGGCGGTGCATGACCTGCACGTCTGGGGCCTGTCGACCACCGACGCCGCCATGACCGCCCATCTGGTGCACGACCGGCCCGACGCGGCCGCCCTGCTGACCCAGGCGCAGAGCCTGGCGCGGGATCAGTTCGGCGTCGGCCACACCACCTTCCAGCTGGAAACCGGCGCCCTGCCGGACTGTCCGGCCTGCTAGGATGGACTAAGTGGACTTAGTCCACTAGATTGGACCCATGACCACCGTCAACGTCCACGAAGCAAAGACGCATTTCTCCCGCCTGCTGGAACGGGCAGCCGGCGGCGAGACCGTGATCATCGCTCGGGCGGGCAAGCCTGTCGCCCGGCTGGCGCCGCTTGAGCCGGAACCTCGCCTGACCGACGACGCCGCCAAGCGCCGCGTGGGCTTCATGAAGGGCGAGGGTAAAATTCCGGACGACATCAAGACGCCATTCGCCGAAGAGATCGAAGAGATGTTCTACGGGCGGTCGTGAACCTGCTGGTCGATACTCATCTGGTCCTCTGGACTTCCATGCGGCCTGAACGGCTGTCCGCAAGGGCGCGCGCGGTGCTGGAAGACCCTGGCAACACCTTGGCTTTCAGCATCGCCAGCCTGTGGGAAATCGTCATCAAGACCATGCTGGAGCGCCACGACGATTTCGCCGTCGATGCTGTCCGGTTGCGGTCAAAATTGCTGGAAAGCGGCTATGAGGAGCTGCCGGTCACCGGCGATCACGCCCTGGCGGTGACGGCTCTGCCGTCCCTGCATAAAGATCCATTCGACCGTCTGCTTCTGGCCCAGGCCATGACCGAGGGCCTGACGCTCCTGACCGCGGATCACGCCCTGGGCGCCTATCCCGGCCCGATCCTGCGCGTCTGACCCCTTCCTTTTCGCGCTGTCAGCCGCCATCTCCCCGTCCATGAGCGACAAGACCCCCGTGACCGTCCTGACCGGCTATCTCGGCGCCGGAAAGACCACCCTTCTGAACCGCATCCTGACCGAGGACCACGGCAAGCGTTACGCCGTCATCGTCAATGAGTTCGGCGAGATCGGCATCGACAACGACCTGGTCGTCGGCGCGGATGAAGATGTGTTCGAGATGAACAACGGCTGTGTCTGCTGCACGGTGCGCGGCGACCTGATCCGCGTCGTCTCGGGCCTGATGAAGCGGCAACGCCCCGGCAAGCCGGCCTTCGACGCCATCATCGTGGAGACGACGGGCCTGGCCGACCCCGGGCCGGTGGCCCAGACCTTCTTCGTCGACGAGGACGTCAAGGCCAAGACCACCCTGGACAGCGTCACCGCCCTGGTCGACGCCAAACATGTGATGGCGCGGCTGGATGACTCGAAAGAGGCGCGCGAACAGGTCGCCTTCGCCGACCGCATCATCCTGAACAAGACCGACCTGGCGACGGCCGAGGAACTGGACGCCGTCGAGGCCCGGCTGCGCGGCCTGAACCCCCTGGCGCCCATCGTCCGGGCCGAGCGGTCGAACGTGCCGCTGGACCAGGTGCTGGGCCAGCACGGCTTCGACCTGGACCGGATCCTGGAGGTCAAGCCCGACTGGGTGAACCCGCCCCATGGCGCCGAGGGTCACGTCCACGACGAACACTGTGGCCATGACCACGATCACGATCACGGCCATCATCACCACGACCATGATCACCACGACCATGGCCCGCGCGGCCACGCCCACCAGGACGACATCAAGGGCATCAGCCTGTCGCTGGACCGGCCGCTGGACGGCGGCAGATTCACCGCCTGGCTGGACCGTCTGCTGGCCGAAAAGGGCCAGGACATCCTGCGCGCCAAGGGCATCATCGACCTGGCCGGCGAAGACCGCCGCCTGGTCTTCCAGGCCGTGCACATGATCCTGGAAGGCGACCTGCAACGCCCCTGGGGCGACAAGGAGCGCCGCTGGAGCCGCGCCGTCTTCATCGGCCGCGACCTGGACGAAGCCGCCCTGAAAGCCGGGTTCGAGGCCTGCGCGGCTTGAAGGTAAGGCAATATTGCCTTACTTTGTCGATATGGTCGCACTCACCCTCACAGCCAAGAACCAGCTGACGCTCCGCAAGGAGGTCGTGAAGCATCTCGGCCTGAAGCCGGGCGACAAGGTCGAGGCCAATCTGCGGCCCGACGGGCGGGTCGAACTGGTCGCGCCCAGGCCCCGGACAGGCAAAATCTCCGACCTCGCCGGAATGCTGAAGCGGCCGGGTCAGCCGGTCCTGACGATCGAGGACATGAATGAAGCCATCGCAGAAGCCGGAGCGGAAGCCGGTATGCGCGGCCTGTGAGGGTCGCTGTCGACACCAATGTCGTGGTCCGGTTTCTGGTCGGCGACGACCCTGACCAGTACGCGCTTGCGCGCGAGGCGATGGAGAGCGCCGAGTATCTCGTCTTTCCGACCGTGACCCTTTGCGAAACCGTCTGGGTTCTGGAACGTCGCTACCGGTTGGCGGGAACAGAGATCGCCGCCATGCTTCGCGCCTTGATCAATACGGAGACGGCTGAATTCGATCGGTCCGCCGCCGAAGCCGGACTTGCCATGCTGGAGGCGGGCGGCGACTTCGCCGACGGCGTCATCGCCCAGCAAGGCCGAATGAGCGGCGCCGCCATGTTCGTCTCCTTCGACCGCAAGGCGGTCCGCCTGCTGGATCAGGCTGGTCAACCGGCCCGACTTCTGGCCTAAGCCGCATCATGAATTTCACCTTCGACGCCCAGGTCACCGCCGCCCTGTTCGATGCGAGCGGCGCCGTCTTCGCCCTGGGCGACGGGGCGGTGGTGTTCGAGAGCGGTGAGCGGGCCGAGGCGCACGACGGCGCCGTCCTGTGCGCCTGCGTCCATCCGTCGGGCGAGGGCGTCATCACCGGGGGCGACGACGGCAGGGTGGTGTGGAGCCGGCGCGGCGAGTCCCTGGTCCTGGCCACCGCGAAAGGGCAATGGATCGACGCCATCGACGCGGCGCCCGAGACGGGGCTGGTGGCCTTCGCCCATGGCCGGACCCTGGCCGTCATCGACCCGGCTGACAGCCATTTCCGTCGCGATTTCGCCCATGAGCGCACCGTTTCGGGCGTCGCCTTCGATCCCCGGGGGCGGCGGGTGGCGGCCTCGACCTATGGCGGGGCGGCCCTGTGGTATGCGCGGATCGCCCAGCAGCAGCCGGTCATGCTGAAATGGGCCGGATCGCACACGGGGGTGGCCTGGTCGCCGGACGGCGCCTTCCTGATCACCACCATGCAGGACAGCCAGCTGCACGGCTGGCGGCTGAAGGACCAGCGGGACATGCGGATGGGCGGCTATCCGGCCAAGATCCGCAACCTGGCCTTCCTGTCGCGCGGCCGGCTGCTGGCCACGCCGGGGGCGCAGGGGGTGGTGCTGTGGCCCTTCGAGGGCGCCCATGGCCCCATGGGACGCGAGGCGACCGAGATCGGCTATGACGAGGCCAGCCTGGTCAATCTGGTCGCCGCCCGGCCGCAGCACGGCCGCGTCGCCGCCGGGCTGAACGACGGCCGGGTCTGGGTCGCCGACCCGGCGGGCCAGGGGCTGGATCGCATCAAGGCGGACAAGGGTGCGCCCATCGTGGCCCTGGCCTTCGACGCCGCCGCCGCCCGCCTGGCCTGGGCCGACGAGGACGGGCGCGCCGGGATCGCCGATCTCTGACTTGCAACCTTGGCCGTGATGGCGGAAGCCTTGGCGCATGAACGGGGCGGCTGAGATCAAGACGCGCGGGCGGCCGATCCTGACGGCCCTGCTGATCCTGGCCCTGCTGCCGATCGGGGCGGTGGCGATCCATCGCATCGTGCCGCCGCCCACCACCCTTCTGATGGTCAAGCAGGCCGTGGCCGGGAACGGCCTGACCTATCGCTGGCGCGGCATCGACGACATTTCGCCGCGACTGGTGGAGGCGGTGATCGCGGCCGAGGACGCCCGCTTCTGCGAACACCGGGGCTTCGACTTCAAGGCCATCGAGAAGGCGCTGGACAGCAATGCGCGCGGGCGAAAGGTGCGGGGCGGCTCGACCATCAGCCAGCAGACGGCCAAGAACGTCTTCCTGTGGCCCGGCCGCGACTGGATCCGCAAGGGGTTCGAGGCCGGCTACACTGTCCTGATCGAGACCCTGTGGGGCAAGCGGCGGATCATGGAGGTCTATCTGAATGTCGCCGAATGGGCGCCGGGCGTCTATGGCGCCGAGGCCGCCGCACGCCGCTGGTTCGGCAAGAGCGCCGCCGACCTGAGCCCGCGCGAGGCGGCGCGGCTGGCGGCCATCCTGCCCAGTCCGCGCCGGTATCAGGCCGCCAGCCCCGGCCCCTATGTCCGGCGGCGGGCGGGCCGCATCCAGGCCGCCATGGGTGCGGTGAGGGGCGAAGGCCTGGCCGCCTGTGTGCTGAGATGACGGCGGCTTGACGCGGCGCGCCAGGGCGCGCTCCCATGCGGGCCAGACAGCGGCCGGCAAGGTCCGCGAACCGGAGGATAGCCCATGAAACGCCAACTGATGGCCGCGGCCGCCGCCTGCGCCCTGAGCACCTGCCTGACCTTCGCGGTGGCCGGCCCCGCCGCCGCCGCGCCCCAGGCCCCCGCCGCGACGGCCTTCCCCGCCACGGCCCAGGGCGCAAGCGCCTTCGTCGCCGACGCCGAGGCGCGCCTGGCCGAGATGTATGAATATGTCGGCCGCATCCAGTGGGTGCGGGCCACCAACATCACCTTCGACACCATGTGGCTGGAAAGCCGGGCCAACGCTCAGCTGACCGAGATGCAGGTGCAGCTGGCCAATGAGGCCGCCCGCTTCAACGATGTCCAGGTTCCCGCCGAGGTGCGGCGCAAGCTGAACCTGCTGCGCCTGGGGCTGGTGCTGCCGGCGCCCAACCGGCCCGGGGCGGCGGCCGAACTGGCCGAGATCACCACCCGGCTGGACTCCACCTATTCGACCGGCAAGTTCGCGTTCAGGGGCGAGCAGATCACCCTGGACGACGCCAGCCTGAAGATGGCCGAGAGCCGCGATCCGGCCGAGACCAAGGCCCTGTACGAAGGCTGGCGCACCATTTCGCCGGTCATGCGCGACGACTACGCCCGCATGGTCGAGATCGCCAACGAAGGCAGCCGCGAACTGGGCTACGCCGACACCGGCGCCATGTGGCGGGCGGGCTATGACATGGCGCCCGACGCCTTCGCCGCCGAGACCGACCGGCTGTGGGATCAGGTCAAGCCCTTCTACGAGAACCTGCACTGCTATGTGCGCGGGCGGCTGAACGCCCGTTACGGCGATGCGGTCCAGCCGGACCACGGGCCGATCCGCGCCGACCTGCTGGGCAATATGTGGTCGCAGCAGTGGGGCAATATCTATGACGTGGTGGCCCCGCCCGGCACGGCCGAGGGCCAGGGCTACGACCTGACGCAACTTCTGACCCGCGCCGATTACGACGCCACCCGGATGGTGAAGACGGGCGAGGGCTTCTACACCTCACTGGGGCTGGCGCCCCTGCCCGACAGCTTCTGGGAGCGCAGCCAGATCACCCGGCCGCGCGACCGGGAGGTGGTGTGCCACGCCTCGGCCTGGGACGTGGACAATGTCGACGACCTGCGCATCAAGATGTGCACCCAGGTCAACGCCGACGACTTCTACACCGTGCACCACGAACTGGGGCACAACTACTATCAGCGGGCCTACAACCAGCAGCCCTTCCTGTTCCGCAACGGGGCCAACGACGGCTTCCACGAGGCCATCGGCGACTTCATCGGCCTGTCGGCCCTGACCCCGACCTATCTGAACCAGATCGGCCTGCTGGAGACCGTGCCGGGGGCCGAGGAGGACATCCCCTTCCTGCTGAAGATGGCGCTGGACAAGATCGCCTTCCTGCCCTTCGGCCTGATGGTCGATCGGTGGCGCTGGGATGTGTTCAGCGGCAAGACCGCGCCCGAGGGCTATAACGACGCCTGGACGGCGGACATGCTGAAATACCAGGGGCTGGTCCCGCCCGGCCCACGCCCGGCCGACGCCTTCGACCCCGGCGCCAAATATCACATCCCCGGAAACACCCCCTACACCCGCTATTTCCTGGCCCACATCTACCAGTTCCAGTTCCACCGCGCGGCCTGCAAGATGGCGGGCTGGACCGGGCCGCTGCATCGCTGCTCGATCTACGGCAACGAGGAGGTGGGCGCCCGCTTCAACGCCATGATGGAAATGGGCCAGTCGCGCCCGTGGCAGGAGGCCATGGCCGCCTTCACCGGCGAGGACGGCAACGACGCCTCGGCCGTGGCCGACTATTTCGCGCCGCTGAACACCTGGCTGGAGGCCCAGAACCGCGGCAAGGACTGCGGCTGGGGCTGACACGGACCTCCTCTCCCTCCCCCTGCGGGGGAGGGTGGCGCGAAGCGCCGGGTGGGGAGGGCCAGGCGATACACGCACCAAGCCTGACTTGCCGAAGCGCCCCCGCCCGCCTTCACCCTTCGGGCTCAGCCACCCTCCCCCACAGGGGGAGGGAGAGGCCGTCGCGCTCCCTCCCGTTAACCTTCGCCGGTAGGGCATCCCTTAACCGTCGTCCTGCAATCTGCGCGATGGCGGACCCTGGCGTCCGTTCGCACAGACACGGGGACGCCTCTTGGGCATCACGGACGCCATCACCGGCCTGGGCCGGGGCCTGACGGGCTTCGCGGGCCGTTTCGCGCGCGCGCGGCGGGGCAATGTGGCGATGATCTTCGCCCTGAGCCTGCCGCCGCTGATCCTGATGACCCTGGGCGGGGTGGATATCCACCGCGCCTCGACCGTGCGGGTCAACCTGCAGGACGCCCTGGACGCGGCCGCCCTGGCCGCCGCCCGCTCGCCCTACACCACCAGCGCCGAGATCCGCACCGTCGGGCTGAACGCCCTGCGCGCCAATCTGAAGGCCTATCCGGAAATCACCCTGCGGGAGGACAAGACGACCTTCGTCCTCAATGACGAGGGGGTGGTGGTCGCCGACTCCAAGGTCGATGTGAAGGCCCTGGTCGCCAACATCTTCCTGCCGCCCTACGGCAAATTCATGGACGACCAGCTGCCGGTCGGCGCCCATTCGGAAGTCTTCCGGTCCAACAAGATGGTCGAGATCGCCCTGGTGCTGGACAACACCGGATCGATGCAGGGGACCAAGCTGGCCAACACCAAGACGGCGGCGCGCGACCTGATCGACCGCCTGGCCGCCGCCGACGCCCGCAGCGTCGAGCCGGACGCGGTCAAGATCTCCCTGGTGCCCTTCTCGATGACCGTGCGGCCGCATTCGGGGTTCACCTCGACCGGAAACCGCAGCGGGGCGACCGGCCTGGGTTGGGTCAGCCGCGCCACCAACCACACCGGCGCCACGGGTTCGACCGGCCTGTTCGCCAACGGCCAGGACCGTTTCGCCCTGCTGGACTCCATGCAGATCGGCTGGGGCGGCTGTATCGAAAGCCGGGCCTATCCCAACGATGTGCGCGACACGGCGCCGTCGACCTCGAACCAGGCGACGATGTTCGTGCCCTATTTCTCGCCGGACTCGCCGGACCGGGACACCTTCCCGAACGACAGCACCTGGCGTCGCTACAGTTTCGACAACGACTATCTGGACGAACCGACCACCAGCCTGAGCGGGCTGATCAGCAATCTTCTGGGCACCCTGACCAACGCCCTGCGGCTGCAGGCCTGGGACCGGCTGACCAAGGACGACAGCAAATACGTCAAGAGCCGGCTGCGCAGCGGCATAGGGGTCAACCTGGGACCGAACCAGGGTTGCGGCCTGGAGCCGGTCATGCGCCTGACCGACGACTTCAGCGGGCTCAAGAGCGCGGTCAGCCGGATGGCCGCGACCGGCACCACCAATATCCCGATGGGTCTGATGTGGGGCTGGCACACCCTGTCGCCCAACGCCCCTTATCGCGACGGCCGGCCCTATGGGACCGATCGGCTGCAGAAGATCATCATCCTGATGACCGACGGCGAGAACGTGAACAACACGGCCTCCAACCCCGACAATTCGGAATATACGGGGGTGGGGATGATCTGGCAGGACCGGCTGGGCGTCGGCTCCGGCTCAAGCGGGACCCAGAGGCGCAACGCCATGGACGACCGCCTGGCGGAACTGTGCGTGAACCTGCGCGACCGCGACATCATCCTCTATACGGTCGGCGTCCAGGTCGACAGCCGGACCCAGGAACTGTTGCGCGACTGCGCCACCCAGCCGGCCAACTATTTCAACGTCACCAACGCCTCGGGCATCGGCCAGGCCTTCGACCGCATCGCCGGCGCCATCGAGAACCTGCGGATCGCCAAATAGGGCGGCCTATCCCGCGAAGTCGTCCTTGGCCGCCCGCCGGGCCGCGAATTCCGCCGCGTCCCTTGCGGTCAGGAAGGGGTTGAACCGCCGTTCCACGGCCAGGGTGGTGGGCACGGTCGGCTCGTTCCGGGCGCGGGCGGCGAAGATGGCCTCGGCGTGGGCCCGCATCTCGGGCCGGTCGTCCAGGCTCAGGGCGAAGCGGGCGTTGGCGGCGGTGTATTCGTGGGCGCACCAGATCCGCGTCTGGTCGGGCCAGGCGGCCAGGCGGCGCAGGCTGTCCCACATCTGTTCGGCCGTCCCTTCGAACAGCCGGCCGCAGCCCAGGGCGAACAGGGTGTCGCCGACGAAGGCCTCGTCATCCGCGGCGCTGCGATAGACCAGATGCCCCAGGGTGTGGCCCGGCGTCGCCGTCGCCTGCAACACCGTCCGGCCCAGATCCACTGTGTCGCCGTCGGCGACGACGCGGTCCAGGGGCGCGGCGCGACGCACCTCCTCCGGCCCCACGATCTCGCAGCCGGTCGCCGCCTTCAGCGCCGCGTTTCCGCCGGTATGGTCGGGGTGCCAGTGGGTGTTCAGCAACAGGTCCAGCCGCCCCCAGCCGGCGGCCTCGATCTCGGCCAGGATGCGGTCGGCGTCGGGCGCGTCGATGGCGGCGACCGCCCCGGTCGCGGCGTCGCGGACCAGGATGCCGTAGTTGTCGGACAGGCAGGGGAAGAGGCGGATGTTCAGGGCCATGACCCATCCTAGCCCGGCGCGGACGGGCCGCCTATGTTCCAGCGATGCGCCGCCCCGTTCAGGATCTCCGCGCCTTCTACGATGAGCCCGCCGGCCTGCTGACCCGGCGGCTGGTGGCGCGCCGCCTGCACGAGGCCTGGGGGACGGCCGAGGGCTGTGACGTCCTGGGGCTGGGCTACGCCACCCCGTGGCTGGACGCCTTCAGCGGCGCCCGGCGCGCCATCGCCGCCATGCCGGGCGGACAGGGGGCCGAGGCCTGGCCCGTCGCGTCGCCGCGCAACAGATCACTACTGGTGGAGGAGACCCGGCTGCCCTTCGCCGCCGGGGCCTTCGACCGCATCCTTCTGGTCCATGCCCTGGAGGAGGCCGAGGATGCGGGCCGGCTGCTGGCCGAGGCGGCGCGGGTGCTGGCCCCGGCGGGGCGGATCATCCTGGCGGCGGCCGCGCGCGGCGGACTGTGGGCGCGTGCCGAATCCACCCCCTTCGGCCACGGGAGGCCCTTCACCCGCCGGCAGATGGAGCGTCTGGTGCGCGAGGCGGGGCTGGAGCCCATGGCCTGGTCGGCCACCCTGTTCGCCCCGCCCTGGCCGCCGCTGTTCCCCCTGGCCGAGACCTGGGACCGGATGGCGCGGGCCGTGGCGCCCGGATCGGCCGGGGTCATCCTGCTGGAGGCGGGACGCCGCACCTACGCCCCGGTCCGGCCCGGACTGGCCGAGGCGGCGGTGGCGGCCCTGGGCGAGCTGGCGCCGGCCCCCGCGCGGCCCATCCCGGCGTCCAGAGGTCTGGCCCCGGCGGGCGAACGCCGGTAAGGCCGGACCCCATGCACCGCCTGATCCTGATGCGACACGCCGAGGCCGAACGCGCCCACGCCGGGGGCGACCGCGAACGGCCGCTCAGCCCCCGGGGCCGCGAGGACGCCGCCCGGATCGGACGCGCCCTGGCCCGCCGGGGCCTGCGCCCCGATGTCGCCCTGGTCTCCACCGCGACCCGCACGCGCCAGACCTGGGACCTGGTGCAGGACGCCTTCGGCGACGTCGAGGTGCGGATCGAGCCGGACCTGTATGACGCGCCCGCCGCCGATCTGCACGCCGCCATCGCCGCGGCGGCCGAGGACGCCGGCTGCCTGCTGGTCCTGGCCCACAATCCCGGCGTCCAGCTGCTGGCGGCGGACTATCTGCTGCAGGGCGCCGCCTCTCCGGCCCTGATGGATCGGATGACCGGCGGCTTCCCCAGCGGCGCGGCGGCCGTCTTCGCCATCGACGCGGCGGGCCGGCCCTCGCACGAGGCCTGGCTGACGCCCCGCGACCCCGGCCTGGCGGAATGAGCACGGCCTTCAAGATCGTCACCGCCGCCGACTGGGGCCTGATCCGCCGCATGGGCGCCTATGCGGGGTCCGAAGTCGATCGCCGCGACGGCTATATCCACCTGTCGACCGCCGACCAGCTGGCCGAGACCGCGGCCCGCCACTACGCCGGGCAGGACGCGCTGATGCTGCTGGAGGTCGACCTGGACCCGCACGGTCCGGCGGTGGTCTGGGAGCCGTCGCGCGGCGGCGCCCTGTTCCCGCACATCTATGGCGAACTGAGGGGCGACAGCGTGCGCGACGCCCGGCCCTTCTCGGTCTCCGCCGACGGGGTGATGCGGTTCGGGGACGCGGCGTGAGCCTCGGCGACCTGGGCGGCTGGACCCTGCGCCGCCTGCCGGCCGAGACGGCGCATCATCTGGCGGTGCGCGGCCTGTCCCTGCTGCCGCCGCCGCGCGCCGTCGTATCCGATCCCCTGTTGCGGACCCAGGTGGCGGGGCTGGACCTGCCCCATCCGATCGGCCTGGCCGCCGGGCTGGACAAGGACGGCGTCGCCCTGGGCGGGCTGGCGCGGCTGGGGTTCGGCTTCGTCGAATGCGGATCGGTCACCCCCCGGCCCCAGCCGGGCAATCCTCGGCCCCGCCTGTTCCGCCTGGACGACGACCAGGCCATCATCAACCGGATGGGCTTCAACAACGCGGGGCTTGAGGCCTTCGCCGCCCGGCTGGACCGCCGCCCGGCCGGGGTCATCGTCGGCGCCAACCTGGGGGCCAACAAGGACAGCGAAGACCGGGTCGCCGACTATGTCCTGGGCCTGCGGCGCCTAGCGGGGCGGGCCGACTATTTCACCATCAACATCTCCTCGCCCAATACGCCGGGCCTGCGGGCGCTGCAGGGCCGCGACGCCCTGGACGACCTGCTGGGCCGGATCGCCGAGGCGCGGCCGGCCGGGGCGCGCGCGCCGG
This sequence comes from Brevundimonas sp., assembly GCF_019636155.1. Classification (GTDB taxonomy): domain Bacteria; phylum Pseudomonadota; class Alphaproteobacteria; order Caulobacterales; family Caulobacteraceae; genus Brevundimonas. The sequence continues at coordinate 61,178 of NZ_JAHBYB010000009.1, forward strand.
TCTTCCTGAAGATCGCCCCCGACCTGGACGCCGCCGAGATCGGCCTGATCGTCGAGGCGGCCCGGGATCACCGCATCGACGCCCTGATCGTCTCCAACACCACCCTGGACCGGCCCGCGACCCTGCGGTCGGCCTGGCGGGGCGAGGCCGGCGGCCTGTCCGGCGCGCCGCTGAAGGACCGGGCCGAGACCGCCCTGATCGCCGCGGCCGAGGCGGCGGACGGCCGGCTGCCCCTGATCGGCGTCGGCGGCATAGGGTCGGGCCAGGACGCCTGGCGCCGCATCGGCCTGGGGGCCTCGGCCGTCCAGATCTATTCGGCCCTGATCTACCAGGGTCCCGGCCTGGTCGGGCGCATCCGGCGCGACCTGGCCCGGCGCCTGCGCGCCGAGGGGTTCTCCACCCTTTCCCAGGCCGTCGGCGCCCTGCGTTGACGGAGCGTTAGGGCCGTTCGGCCATAGTCTTCCCAAAGGGCCGCGAACGCCCTGTGTCGGGGATGGTGAATGGGTCAGACGCTCCAGATCGGCGAGAAGACCGGCTGGGCGACCGCCGTCCGGCAGCGCCGTCGAGCCCTGCTGATCCGCCTGTGCGTCGGTGCGGCCACCGGCCTGATCATCAGCCCCCTGCTGGGCTACGCCTTCAGCCTGCCCTGGGTGGCGGCCTATTTCGCCATGCAGCTGCTGGAGACCGCGATCTTCAGCCCGATCATCAGCCGCCGCACCGAGACCCTGCCCGTCTGGCGCAGCGCCCTGGGCGGACTGATCCTGTTCCTGAACACGGGGATGATCGGCGGACTGTCCGTGCCGCTGTGGCTGACCGGCGGGGCCATGGGCGGCATCTGCGCCGGGGTCCTGCTGCCGGCGGTGCTGGTCTATTCAGTGGTGAACGCCCCCCGCTCCGGTCTGGTCCTGGCCCTGACCATCGCGCCCCAGCTGATCTTCATGGCCATGACGCCCGCCTTCATGACGGCCAATGGCGCCACCCCGGCCTACGCCACGGCGGCCGGCGCCGCCCTGGTGGTGTTCGTGGCCTTCTGCCTGACCACCTGGCAGCGGATGAACCAGGCCTCCATCGCCGAATCCCGCGCCCGGATCGAAGCCGAGCAACGCTGCGACGCGGCCGAGCGCGCCATGGCCGGCCGCGCCGCCTTCCTGGCCGCGGTGGCCCACGACCTTCGCACCCCCATCGGCGCCATCCTGACCGGCGCGGCCGAGATCGGCAGCGACGCCGACGGTTCCGCGCGCGGCCAGGCCGCCCTGATCGCCGACGCCGGACAGATGATGAAGGGGCTGCTGGACGACCTGCTGGATCATTCCCGGCTGGAGGCCGGACGGATGTCGGTCGAGGCGACGGACGTGGACCTGCGCGCCCTGATGGCCCAGACCGCCCGCCTGTGGCGCGGCCCCGCCCTGGCCAAGGGCCTGCGCCTGACCATCGTCGGCGGACACAGCCTGCCGGCCTCTGTGCGGGGCGACGCCATGCGCATCCGCCAGGTGCTGAACAACCTGATGTCCAACGCCCTGAAATTCACCCAGGACGGCGGCATCACCATAAGGCTGAACGCCTGGCGCGAGGATTCGGGCGACCACGCCGTCACCATCGAAGTGGCGGACACCGGCCCCGGCATGACGCGCGACCAGCTGGACCGGCTGTTCACCGCCTTCGACCAGACCGCCGATGGCGTCGGCGCCCGCTTCGGCGGATCGGGCCTGGGCCTGGCCATCAGCCGCGAGCTGGCCCAGCTGATGGGCGGCCGCCTGACGGTGCGCAGCCAGCCGGGTCAGGGCGCCCGCTTCACCCTGTCCCTGACCCTGCCCGAGGGGTCGGGCCGCCCCGTGCCCGCCATCGACGATACGGGCCTGGACCAGGCCAGCCGCGGCGCCATCGCCCGCGCCCTGGCCGATCGGGCCGCCGCCCCGACGCCGCCCGCGCCCGAACCCCTGGCCCCGGCCGCGACGCTCGCGCCCGCCCCGGAAGCGGCGGCGTTGGAGCCGTCGGTTCAGGCCGCCGACGAGACCCAGGCCGAGGACGAGGGCCGCCCCCTGTCGATCCTGGTGGTCGACGACCACGACATCAACCGCCGGGCCATCCAGCTGATCCTCCAGCCCCTGGGGTGCGAGATCGCCACCGCCGCCGACGGGCTGCAGGCCCTGGCGGCCTGCGAGGCGCGCGCCTTCGACGTCATCTTCATGGACGTGCGGATGCCCGAGCTGGACGGCCGCGAGACCACCCGCCGGCTGCGCGCCGGCGCCGGCCCGAACGCCCGCACCCCGGTGATCGCCGTCACCGCCGACACCCAGCCCGAGGATGTCGAGGCGTGTCGGGCGGCCGGCATGGCCTATTTCGTCTCCAAGCCCCTGACGCCCGCGGCCCTGATCGGGGCCCTGCAACATGTCCTCAGCGACGCTCAGGCCGCCGACGAAGCCTCGCCCGAGATCGTCGCCGCCTGACCGGCCTTCACGGCCGCGACCAGACGCCGGTCGAAATCGGCGGCCTTCAGGGCGCACTCCCACACGGTGATCACGGCCCAGCCGTCCTGGGCCAGGCGCGTCGCATGGGCGGCGTCGCGGGCGCGGTTGCGCGCGATCTTGGCGATCCAGTAGTCGGCGTTGGCCTTGGGCTGGCGGGCGCCGCGCCGGCAGTCGTGACCGTGCCAGAAGCAGCCGTGCACGAAGACGGCCACCCGTCGGCCCTTCATCACCAGATCGGGACGGCCGGGCAGGCCCTGCCCGCCCAGCCGATAGCCGACGCCCGCGGCGCGCAGCACGGATCGCACCCGCCGCTCGGGCCCGGTGTCGGCGCCGCGGACCCGCCGCATGACGGCGCTGCGCTTCTCGGGCGTGAAGACGTCGGTCATGCCTTCACCAACCCCCGACGTCAGCGAAGGATCACAGCTGGGTCAGCAGATGCTCGGCCGAGGACACCTTGAACTCGCCGCCCTGTTCGATGTTCAGCTGTTCGACCACCCCATCCTTGACCAGCATGGAATAGCGCTGCGACCGCTCGCCCATGCCGAAGCCGGTGGCGTCCATCGACAGGCCCAGGGCGCGCGTCAGCTCTCCGTTGCCGTCGGCCAGCATCAGGATCTCGTCGCTGTCGACATCCTGGCTCTTGGCCCAGGCGCCCATGACGAAGGGATCGTTGACCGACAGGCAGGCCACGGTGTCGACGCCCTTGCCGGCCAGTTCGGCGCGCTTGTCCTTGAACCCCGGCAGGTGACGCGCAGAACAGGTGGGGGTGAAGGCGCCGGGCACGGCGAACAGGGCCACGGTCTTGTCCTTGAACACCTCGTCGCTGTTGACCGGGCGCGGACCGTCGGCCGTCATCAGGCCCAGCAGGGTCGAGGGAATGCGGTCGCCGACCTTGATGGTCATGGGAATCTCTCCGGTTGGGCCCGACGGGGCGTGGGCGCGATCCCGCTCAGATAGGACGGCAGGGCCCATCCGCCAAGCCGCGACCCAGGGTCCCGCTTGCGCCGCGGCGGGATGGCGTCGATGATCGCCCCATGTCCCAGTCCCCGTCGCTTTCCGGACGGCTGCTGGTCGCCATGCCCGGCATCGGCGATCCGCGTTTCGAACACGCCGTCATCCTGATCTGCGCCCACGGTCCCGACCACGCCATGGGCCTGCGCCTGGACCGGCCCGTCTCGGGCGTCGATCTGAAGGCGGTGCTGGACCGGCTGGACCTGGCCGTGCCCGAGACCGCGCCCGAACGCCAGATCCTGGCCGGCGGCCCGGTGGAGCGCGAACGGGGATTCGTGCTGCATACCGACGACTGGGTCAGCCCCGAATCCAGCCTGGCGTTCGGCGACGGCCTGGCCATGACCGGCACCCGCGACGCCCTGGTGGCCATGGCCGATGTTGAGGCGGGGCCGGACCGCGCCCTTCTGGTCCTGGGCTACGCCGGCTGGGGCGAGGGTCAGCTGGAGGACGAACTGGCCGAGAACGTCTGGCTGATGTCGGACGCCGACCTGGACCTGATCTTCGACGCCGACCACGACACCAAATGGGCCCGCGCCCTGGCCCGCATCGGCGTCGACGCCGGCCGCCTCTCGGCCCAGGGCGGCCGCGCCTGAGGCCCAAGATCCTCCCCCCTCGGGGGAGGATTGAAAGCGGGTCAGGCCGAGCGGCGCTTCAGCGGCGCGGCGCCGTCGGCCAGGCTCTCGTTCAGATAGACCTCGGCCTCCTGGGCCGGCAGAGCGGGGGCGTAGCCGAAGCCCTGGCCGTAGTGGCAGCTGGCCTCGACCAGGCGCATGGCCAGGTCGGCGTTCTCCACCCCCTCGGCCACCACCTCCAGCGACAGGTCGCGGCCCAGGTTGACGACCGATTTGACGATCTTGGCCGAGCCTTCGTCCTTGTCCATCGTCAGCACGAAATAGCGGTCGATCTTCAGCGTATCGAACGGCAGTTTGGCCAGATACGACAGGGACGAGAAGCCGGTGCCGAAGTCGTCCAGGGCCAGGGACGCCCCCACCCCCTTCAGCTGACGCAGCACCTCGGCGGCGCGTTCGGTGTCGCGCATGATGTCGCCTTCGGTGACCTCCAGCTTCAGCGCGCCGCGCGGCAGGCCGGTCTCCTTGATGACCCGTTCGACGTCCTCGACCAGGTTGGGCCGCTCGATCTCGCCCACCGACAGGTTGACGCTGCAGAACAGCTTGCCCGCCGTCGGGTGGCGATGCAGCCATTCGGCCAGCTGTTTCGCCGCCTGGGTCATCATCAGCAGGCCCAGGTCGTTCATCAGGCCCATCTCGTCGGTCAGGGTCAGGAACTCGTCCGGCGGCACCAGGCCCCGCCGGGGGTGACGCCAGCGGGCCAGGGCCTCGAACCCCGCCACGGCCCCGGTGTGCAGGTTGACGATGGGCTGGAAGAAGGGCTCGATCTCGCCGCGCACGAAGGCGTTGCGCAGGTCGGATTCCATGGCCAGGCGGCTCAGGCTGTCGCTTTCCAGCGCCCGGCCATAGGCGGCGGCCCCGCCGCGCCCGGCCGACTTGGCCTGTTCGACCGCCAGGGCGGCGCGGCGCAGCAGCTCGGAGGCATCGGGCGCGTCCGGCCCGCCCTCGGCCGCCACGGCGCCGATGGAGACCGTCGGATAGATGTCGAACCCGGCCACCCGCAGCGGCTGTTCCAGGGCCTCGCGCACCCGGTCTCCCGCCGGGCCGCTCCCGCGCGTCAGCAGGACCGCGAACTCGTCCTCGCCCACCCGGGCCGGGGCGGCGGCGTGAGAGAAGGCGGCGTTCAGCCGCGACCCCAGGGCCGACAGCAGAAGGTCCGTCCGCTCATGGCCCAGGGCCTCGTTCAGCCGCCGCAGCCGGTCGACGTCGGCCACGATCAGCTCATAGTCGCCGGGCTGGACCAGGGCCTCGGCCACCCGCTGGACGAAGGTGCGGCGATCCAGCAGGCCGGTCAGCATGTCCTGGCCGGTTCCGGCGAATTTGGTCTCAAGGGTCACCATCCCCGCCGCGCGCAGGCCGTCCTCCAGCCAGACGCCGCGCCACAGGCAGACCTCGGCCCCGCGCATCCGCATCCGCACGGCGATCTCGGCGCCCTCGTCCTGGGGCTTCAGCACCCGTTCGGCCAGGCCGCGATCCTGCGGCTGGGCCAGGGCCAGGAAGGCGGCGGCCGGGCATTCGGGGGCCAGGGCGCCCAGGCCCAGGGGACGGGTCGAGCCGGAAAAGCGCAGCCGATCCTCGGCCGGCGTCCATTCCCACAGGGCGGCGTCGGCGGCGGCCAGCGCCTCGATCGCGCTCGTCGCATCCCAGCCCAGCGTTCGCGATCGCGCGTTCACGGCGTCGAACCAGCCTTCCAGGGGCGCGCGCTCAGACGTCGCCGATCCAGTCGTCCGACACCACGCCGAACAGCAGATGATCTGCCCATGCGCCGTTAATTTTCAAATAAGCCCGCGCCTGGCCCTCCGGCTGGAACCCGGCCTTCAGCAGCACGCGCCGCGAGGCCTGGTTGGCCGGGACGCAGGCCGCCTCGACCCGGTGCAGGTCCAGGGTCCGGAAGGCGAAGTCCAGAACCGCCCGCACGGCCGCGGTGGCGTGGCCCCGCCCGGCGAAGGGCTGACCGATCCAGTAGCCCAGGGTCCCGGTCTCGGCCACGCCGCGCCGCACATTGGACAGGGTGATGGCGCCCAGCAGGGTCGCGCCGTCGGGGCTGAAGATGAAGAAGGGCCAGGCGGTCTGATGCTCCATCTCGCGCGCATAGACCGCCAGCCGCCGGCGAAAGCCGGCGCGGGTCAGGTCGTCGTCGTGCCAGGCCGGCTCCCACGGCTTCAGATAGGCGGCCGACCGCAGGCGCAGGTCGGCCCAGGGCTGGAAGTCCACGGCGCGCGGCGGGCGCAGGCGCACGCCCTGGCCCTCGACCAGGGGCCCCGTCGCCTCCGTCATCCAGTCCAGCAGCGCCATGGAGAGCAGATTAGACCGCGGTTCCGGGCGGAAACAGGCTTTCGGCGAACACAAGTCCGGCGCCGCCGGCCGCGCGCGGGCCCAGCACGGCGGTGGAGGCCAGGCGCGGCGTCAGGGTCCGCCGGGCGGCGCGCCGCACCGCCTCGGCGTCGACCGCCGCCAGCTCGGCCGCCAGGGTCGCCGACGCGCGCGGGGCGCCGTGGATCAGGACCTGGGCCGCCAGCCGCCCGGCGCGGTTCATCGGGCTTTCGTCCGCCATCCACAGCGAGGCGGTCAGGACGGCGCGCGCCCGGTCCATCTCCGCCTGGGTCGGCCCCTGTTCGGCCAGGGCCAGAATCTCCTCGGCGCAGACCCGGGCCAGTTCGTCGGCCCGGTCGGCGGCGCATCCGGCATAGACACCCAGCACCCCGATGTCGGCATAGGTCTCGTGCCAGGCGTCGATGGCGTAGGCCAGGCCGCGCGCCTCGCGGGCGCTCTGGAACAGGCGCGAGGCCATCCCTCCGCCCAGGATCTCGGTCAGCAGCCGCATGGCCGGAAGGTCCGGATCGACCGCCGACAGTCCGGGCAGCTCCAGCACCAGATTGGCCTGTTCGATGCGGCGGCCCAGCCGCGCCTGGCCGCCGGTGAAGCGCGCGGCCTCCGGCGGTTCGGCCTGGACGCCGGCCTCGGCCCCGAACCATTGCTCGGCCAGGGCCAGGAGTTCGGTCTCGTCCACCGCGCCGGACACGGCCACCGCCATGCGCCGGGGCGAATACAGCCGCGCGCGCCAGTCGGCCACGGCGTCGCGTTCGGCCGGCGCCAGGCTGCGCGTCGAGCCCAGGATCGGCCGGCCCAGGGCCTGGCCGTGGAAGGCGCGGGTCTGGGCCATCTCGAACACATGGTCGTCGGGGGTGTCGAAGGCCTCGGCGATCTCCTGGCCGACCACGGCCTTCTCGCGTTCGATCTCGGCCGGGTCCAGGGTCGGGCGGAAGACCAGGTCCGACACCACCTGCATGGCCTCGGGCAGGGCGCCGTCGACGCCGCGCACCTCGAAACTGGTCCGCTCATAGCCGGTGGCGGCGTTGATCGACCCGCCCCGGGCCTCGATCCGCTCGACGATGTCGCGCGCGCTCATCCCGCCCGCGCCCTTGAACACCAGATGCTCCAGCAGGTGCGACCAGCCGGAGCGGTCGCGCGGCTCCCACCGCGCCCCGCCCTCGACGGCCACGACCAGGGCCAGGGTCTTCAGCCCCGGCATCGGGTCGCATACGACCCTGACGCCGTTCGACAGGCTGTGCATCCGCGCGCTCATGCCCGGCGCCGCCACAGCAGGCTGGCGTAGACGGCGACCAGGGCGGCGGCCAGGCCGAACCAGGTCAGGGCGTAGCCGAGATGGTTGTTCGAGAAGGCGACCGGCGGGGCGATGGGGCGCAGGGCCGGCCAGTCCGGATTGCTGGAGACGACCGCATAGAGGGTGCGCGGATCGACGGGGCCGGAAACGCCCAGGGCCCGCGCCATGGCCGCCGTGTCGCGGCCGTAGAAGACCCTTCCGGTGGGCGGCGGGGTCATCGGGCCGGGCGGCGGAGCGCGCCGGATCACCGCCTCGACCCGCGTCGGCGTCGCGTCAGGCGTCACAGGCGGCCGGGCCGAGACCGATTCGGCCACGAAGCCGCGATCCACCAGCCAGGTCGCTCCGCCGGCCGCACAGGCCGAGACCAGCCGCACCCCCGCCTCGCCGTCATGCAGGGTGCGCAGTTCGACATAGGGGGCCGCAGCCAGGCCGGGGCAGTCGATCGCCACGCGCCGGAACTCGCCGTCGCCGCCTTCGGCCAGGACGATCTGAAGCGGCGCGACGGGGCGGGCGGCCGCGGCCGCGGCGGCGGCGATCAGACCTTCCTTCCAGGCCAGGCGCCGCACCTGCCAGACGCCCAGGGCGATCAGCATCGCCAGGGCCGCGGCCACGACCACGGTCAGGCCCCAGGGAAACCGCGCCCGCTCAGCCCCGGTCATGGCGGACCTCCGCGGCGCCGTTGCGCATCTGCAGGCCGATCATCAGCCCCTTGGCCGGCCGCATCAGACCCAGGGCCAGGACCACCACCAGAGGCAGCCACAGCACCAGGTGCAGCCACATGGGCGGACTGAAGGCCAGTTCGACGGCCAGGGCGCTGAACACCACCACCCCGCCGGCGATCTGCATGATGAAGACGGCCGGGCCGTCGCCCGTGTTCAGGCCGCTGAAATCGAAACCGCACTCGGCGCACCGGTCGACCACCTTCAGGAAGCCGGCGTACAGCCGCCCCCGGCCGCAGGCGGGGCAGCGGCAGGCCAGGCCGGCGCGCAGCGGATGAATCGGGCCCTCGCCCGGAAGCAAAGAGGCGCGGGACACCGGGTCCCGCGCCGCTTCGGTCTCTTGAGCCTGAGGCCTCTGCGTCACCCGAAGACGACGTAGACGAAGGCGAACAGGAACAGCCAGACCACGTCCACGAAATGCCAGTACCAGGCCGCCGCCTCGAAGCCGAAATGCTTCTGCGGGGTCATCTGGCCGGCGTAGAGCCGCAGCAGGCAGACCGCCAGGAAGATGGTGCCGATCAGGACGTGGAAGCCGTGGAAGCCCGTGGCCATGAAGAAGATCGAGCCGTAGAGGCCCGAGTTGGCCGCCGCGTCGCTGAAGAACAGGTGCTCGTGGATGATGTGGTTGTATTCGTAAGCCTGGACGCTGGTGAACAGCACGCCCAGCAGGACGGTGATCAGCAGGCCCAGCTTGGCGCCCTTGCGGTCGCCCATCTGCAGGGCGTGGTGGGCCCAGGTGACGGTGGTGCCCGACAGCAGCAGGATCAGGGTGTTCAGCAGCGGCAGCTGCCACGGATCCAGGGTCTCGACCCCCTTGGGCGGCCAGATCGAATCGCCGTTGGCGGCGGTCCAGGCGCGCGCCGTGTCGGCCCAGGCGCCGACCTCGGGGATATGGGCCCGCGCCTCGTTGAAGACCGCCATCTCGAAGAAGATCCAGAAGAAGGCCGCGAAGAACATCACTTCGGAGGTGATGAACAGGATCATGCCGTAGCGCAGGCCGATCGAGACGACCGGGGTGTGGTCGCCCTGGCGGCTTTCCTTGATGACGTCCGACCACCAGCCGAACATCGACACCAGCACCCCCGCCAGGCCGGCGAAGAACAGGGCCTTGTCGCCCTTGGCCAGCAGGGCGCCGGCCACCGGACCGGCGTCGGCCGTGGCCAGGCCCTTCATCCAGACCACGGCGCCGACCATCATGATGACGACGGCGATGGACGACACCAGCGGCCAGGGGCTGGGGTTCACCAGGTGGTAGTCGTGATGCGGAACTGCGTGGGCGTCGGCCATGGGTCTTCCGGTCTCGCGCGAAAGGTCGTGATTCAATGAGGGGCTATAGCGCCGCCCCGGCGGGGACGCCAGTGCTTCGGCCGCGCTTCGTCATCCGGCCGCTCCGGGGGTGTCGAAACCCTGGGTCGGATAGAAGGTGTAGCTCAGGGTGATCTCGCGTACGCCCTGGCTTTCGCGGTCGGTGGCGATCTCGGGGGCGACGAAATACTGGACCGGGAATTTCCGCGTCTCGCCCGGCTGGATCACCTGGCCGTCGAAGCAGAAGCACTGGAGCTTCTGGAAATAGGGTCCGGCCCGTTCGGGCACGACATTGTAAGCGGCGGTGGCGTGGATCGGCTGGTCCGAGGTGTTGGTGACGTCGAAATAGGCGATGCCCGTCTCGCCGATCCGGACCCTCTGGGTCACCTGTTCGGCGCGGAACACCATCGGCAGGCCCCGCACATTGGTGTCGAACCGCACCAGGACGCTCTGGTCCAGCACAACGTCCGATTCCTTGTCCGCCCGCATGGTCGTGCCGTCGAAGCCGGTGACCTGGCAGAACAGCCGATACAGGGGCACGGCGGCGAAGGCGGCGCCGGTCATGAACATCACCGCGAAGACGCAGGCGATGGCGATGGCGTTGCGGCTCTTCACGGCTGGGCCGGGGCCTCCGCGACAGGCGCGGGCGCCGGGGCGGCGGCCGACTGCTGGAGATTGTGCTGAAGCCGCAGGAAGGTGGCGATGAAGACCAGGGCCATGAAACCCGCCAGCGACAGGCCCAGGGCCAGGTTGCGGCGCTTGCGGGCGGCCAGTTGCTCGGGGGTCAGGCGGACGGTCATCGGCTTACAGTCCCAGGGAAGGCGGCAGGCCCGGCAGCTGCTCGACAAGCAGGGCGGCGAACAGGGCCATCAGATACAGGATGGAGAAGGCGAACAGGTTGCGGGCCGGTTTGGCCTCGGCGCGGACATCATACAATGCGGCCTCTCGCCCCACCGCCTCGGCCTTGTCCGGCTGGTCCCCGGCGCGCGAGCGCCAGACCCGCACCGCCAGGCCCAGGAAGATCAGCCCGCCGGTCACCGCCACGACGCCATACAGCAGGCCGCCCAGGCTGGTGAAGGCGGGGGCCACGGCCACCGGCACGAACAGCAGGCTGTAGATCAGGATCTGCAGCCGGGTGGACCGCGCGCCGCGCGCCACCGGCATCATCGGGATCCCGGCCCGGGCGTAGTCGCCGGCCGAATACAGGGCCAGGGCCCAGCTGTGCGGCGGGGTCCACAGGAAGATGATCAGGAACAGCAGCCAGGCCTGCCACGGCGCATCGCCGGTGACGGCGGCCCAGCCGATGACCGGCGGAAAGGCGCCCGCCGCCCCGCCGATGACGATGTTCTGGGGCGTCCGCCGCTTCAGCATCAGGGTGTAGAAGACGGCGTAATAGACGATGGTCAGGGCCAGAAGGCCGGCGGCCAGCCAGTTGGACGCCATGCCCAGCAGCATGACCGAGAAGGCCGCCAGCACCACCCCATAGGCCATGGCGTCGCCCTTTCGCACCCGGCCGGCGGCGACGGGGCGGCCGCGGGTGCGGCGCATCAGGGCGTCGGTCTCGCCCTCCAGGGCCATGTTCAGGGCCCCGGCGGCGCCGGCGCCCACGGCGATGCACAGTATGGCCAGGATCGCCGACAGCGGATGGATGTCGCCCGGCGCCACGACCAGGCCGGTCACGGCGGTGAAGATCACCAGCGACATGACGCGCGGCTTCAGCAGCTGGACATAGTCCTGCGGCTGGGCCGTCGACAGCTCGGGATGGGCGGGCGCTTCGGTCATCGCGTTCGCTGTTTACGCCTTTGCGGCGCGTTGAAAAGGCGAAGGCCGCCCCTCCGGACTGGAAGGGCGGCCCCCGGACCCGGCTGACGCCGGGGGTTCAGTGCTCGTCGGCCTTGACCACCGGCAGTTCGTTGAACTGGTGATGCGGCGGCGGCGAGGACAGGGTCCATTCCAGCGTCGTGGCGCCTTCGCCCCAGGGATTGGCCTCGGCCTTGCGGCGGCGGACCGCCGATTCCACCAGCATGACCAGGAAGACCACCACCCCCACCAGGGTCACGGCGTAGCCGATCGAGGAGACGTGGTTCCAGTAGGTGTAGGCGTCCGGATAGTCGACATAGCGACGCGGCATGCCCTGCAGGCCCAGGAAATGCTGCGGGAAGAAGATCAGGTTCACGCCGATGAACATGATCCAGAAGTGCAGCGCCCCCAGGAACTCATTGTATTTCACGCCGAACATCTTCTCGTACCAGTAATAGAACCCGGCGAAGATCGAGAAGATGGCGCCCAGCGACAGCACATAGTGGAAGTGGGCCACGACGTAATAGGTGTCGTGCAGGCTGTAGTCGATGCCGGCGTTCGACAGGACCACGCCCGTCACCCCGCCAAGGGTGAACAGGAAGATGAAGCCCATCGCCCACAGCATCGGCGTCTTGAAAGTGATCGAGCCGCCCCACATGGTGGCGATCCAGCTGAAGATCTTCACCCCGGTCGGCACGGCGATGATCATGGTCGCGGCCACGAAATAGGCGCGCAGCTCGACCGGCATGCCCACCGTGTACATGTGGTGCGCCCAGACGATGAAGCCAATGAAGCCGATGGCCACCATGGCGTAGGCCATGGCCAGATAGCCGAAGATCGGCTTCTTCGAGAAGGTCGAGACGATATGGCTGATGATGCCGAAGCCCGGCAGGATCATGATGTAGACTTCGGGGTGGCCGAAGAACCAGAACAGGTGCTGGAACATCACCGGGTCGCCACCGCCCGACGGATCGAAGAAGCTGGTGCCGAAGTTGCGGTCGGTCAGCAGCATGGTGATGGCGCCGGCCAGGACCGGCAGCGACAGCAGCAGCAGGAAGGCGGTGACCAGCACGCCCCAGGCGAACAGCGGCATGCGGTGCAGGGTCATGCCCGGCGCGCGCATGTTGAAGATGGTGGTGATGAAGTTGATCGAACCCAGGATCGAGCTGGCGCCCGCCACGTGCAGCGAGAAGATCACCAGGTCCATCGCCGGGCCGGTGTGGCCCATGGTCGATAGCGGCGGATAGACCGTCCAGCCGCCGCCGAAGCCCCGGCCCGGCCCGCCGTCGACGAACATCGACAGGCACAACAGGACGAAGCCCGCCACCAGCAGCCAGAAGGAGATGTTGTTCATGCGCGGGAAGGCCATGTCCGGCGCCCCGATCATGATCGGCACGAAATAGTTGGCGAAGCCGCCCATGGTCGCCGGCATGACGACGAAGAACACCATGATCAGGGCGTGGGCCGAGACCGTGACGTTATAGCCGTGCTTGCTGGCGTCGATCAGGCCCAGCTGCTGGATGAAGCTGCCTTCACGGAACAGCTGGATGCCCGGCTCGGCCAGTTCCCAGCGGATCAGGCCGGACAGGGCGCCGCCGATCAGGGCCGCGAAGATCGCGAAGCCCAGATACAGGATGCCGATATCCTTGTGGTTGGTCGACATGAACCAGCGGGTGAAGAAACCCGGCTTGTGGTCATGGGCGTGGTCGAGGTCTTGGGTTGCGGTGGCCATGATCGGGGCTCTCGCGGATCAGCGGGCTTCGGCCGCGGGCGCGGCCGGAGCGGAAGAAGGGGCAGTCGGCGTGGTCGCCGTCTGGGCGGTGGGGATCGCGCCGGCCTGGCCGTCGGCCAGGACCGGGGCGCCGGTCGTGCCGGCGGCGACCTGAGCGGCCGTGCCGCCCAGCGCCTGTTCGGCCGTGGCCGGGGTCACGGAGCCGCCCTTGGAGGCGACCCAGGCGGCGAACTCGGCCTCGGTGACGACATTGATCTGCAGCGGCATGAAGGCGTGGTCGACGCCGCACAGTTCCGAGCACTGGCCGTAGAAGGAGCCGACGCGGTCGGCGCGGAACCAGGTTTCGTTGACCCGGCCGGGCACGGCGTCGGTCTTCAGGCCGAAGGCCGGCATGGCGACGGCGTGGATCACGTCCGAAGCGGTGATCAGCAGGCGGACGGTCTTGCCGACCGGCACCACCATCGGTTCGTCGGCGGCCAGGCGATACAGGCTGTGCGGCAGGCCGCGTTCGGCCAGTTCCGTCTCGGGCACCATGTTCGAGATGTATTCGGCGACGCCCTGGTCCGGATATTCATAGGCCCAGTTCCACTGGTTGCCCGTGACCTTCACCGTCACGTCCGGGTCCGGCATGTCGTGATAGGCGAACAGCAGCCGGAACGAGAACAGGGAGATGAAGACCAGGACCAGCACCGGCACCACGGTCCAGATGATCTCGATGACCGTGTTGTGGCTCCAGCGCGCGGGCGTCGGATTGGTGCGCTTGTTGTAGCGGAACACGATCCACAGCAGCAGGCCCAGGACCAGCAAGGTGATGATCGTGATGATCGGCATCAGGATCACGTCGTGGAACATGTGCGCCTCGACCTTCAACGGCGAAGCGGCGGGCTGCAGCCCAAGCCCCCCCGGCGTCGGCTGACCCACCAGTTCCTGCGCCCAGGTCGGCGCGGCGGCGAACACCGCCAGGGCCGAGGCGGTCGCGCCTCCGAGCAGCCCCTTGGCTCGCATGCCCATCCCCATTCGAGACGTTCCTTATAAAAAGTCGTTCTGCGACGGCCCTTTGCGAATGAATCGCAAGAGGGCGCGGAGAGCCCCTGGCCGCCGCGTCATGGGCCGGTCCCTATCGGATCGCCGGGCGCTTGCCAAGCGAGGGGGCCGCCTTGCGACGGAATGGCGCCGGATTAAATCGCATTCATGTAACGACAGCTACCTTGCATCACATGGTATCGTGCGATACTCACCCTTCGAGCACAGGAGAACCGAGGTGCCCGAAACCATAGACATCCAGCTGAAGAAGGGCGTGCTGGGCCTTTGCGTCCTGGCCCTTCTGGCCCGCGCCGACAGCTACGCCTACGAGATCGCCAGCCGTCTGTCCGACGCCATCGGCATGGGCGAGGGCACCATCTATCCGCTGATGCGGCGGATGCAGTCCGACGGCCTGGTCGAGACCTATCTGGTCGAATCATCGGCGGGGCCGTCGCGCAAATACTATCGCCTGACCGCCGCCGGACGCGCCGCAATGGACGCCCAGGCGGCGGAATGGACATCCTTCACCCGCGCCGTCGACGCCGTCGTTTCCGACGCCGACGCCGCCCAAACGGGAGACGCCTGATGACGCGCGCCGAATTCCTGTCGCGACTGAAGCGCGGACTGGTCGGCCTGCCGACCGCCGCCGCCGCCGAGATCGCCGCCGACTACGAGGCCCATTTCGAGGACGGCGCCCAGGCCGGCCGGTCCGAGGCCGAGGTGGCCGCGGCCCTGGGCGATCCCGACCGCCTGGCGCGTGAACTGCGCGCCGAATCCACGGCCCAGCGCTGGAGCCAGGAGCGCAACCCCTCGGCCGCGGCGGCCGCCGTCTTCGCCGTCCTGGGCCTGGGAGCCATCGACATCCTGATCCTGCTGCCGCTGCTGATGGGGGTGCTGGGCGCCCTGTTCGGGGTCTTCATCGCCGTGATCGGCGTCTTCATCGGCGGCGGGATCATCTTCGTGGTCGGCCCCTTCGCCGCCTTCCCCGGCGGGGCCGCGGCCGCCGTCCTGGGCGGACTGGGGCTGATGGCCGGGGCCACCGCCGCCGGCGCCCTGACCACCCTGGTCACGGTGTGGCTGGTCAACGGCCTGATCTGGTTCGCCCGCCTTCACTACCGGCTGCTGAAGCCGGCCCTTGAGCCCCAAGCCGCTGGAGAGACGGCATGACCCGCACCCTGCTCATCATCACCGGCGCCGCCCTGGTGCTGTGCCTGGCCTGCATGGCCGGCGCCGCCGCCCTGGGCGGGCGCGACCTGGCCCGCAACGGCTGGGCCTGGACCATCCAGGAAGGCGACGGCGACCACATCCGCTTCCAGCGCGTCAACGGCGCGGCCCAGCCCGGCCCCCAGGCCACCCGCAACCTGGCCTGGACCGGCCAGGACGCCCTCACGATCGACAACGCCCTGAAGGTGGCCTTCATCCAGGGCGATCAGGCCGGCGTCGTCATCTCCGGCCCCCAGGACATCATCGACCGGGTCGGGGTCGAGGGCGGCCGCATCTTCCTGAAGGACGGAGCCGACCGCGTCACCTTCGGCCTGCGCCGCGACGGGTTCGAGGCCTGGGCGGACACCGAAATGATCCGCATCACCGTGACGGCCCCGGCCGTGCGCCGGTTCGCCGTCAACGGCTCGGGCGAGCTGGACATCCGCAACTACGATCAGGACACCATGGAGATCGACATCTCCGGCTCGGCGGAAGTCACCGGCGCCGGCAAGGCGCGGCGGCTGGACCTGTCGATCAGCGGATCGGGCACGGCGGACCTGTCGAACCTGGCCCTGGTCGACGCCGAGATCGACATCGCCGGATCGGGCGGGGCCAAGGTCGGCCCCACCGGCCGCGCGGACATCAGCATCTCCGGATCGGGTGATGTCGACCTGACCCGGCGTCCGGCCAGCGTCACCCGCTCCATCAGCGGCTCGGGCGCGATCAACGAATCCTTCTGAGACGGGACGCGGGGCGGGTGACGCGGGCGGCGCGAGCCCCTATCTGGACGGGATGACCGTGTCCGTCTCCCCGCCCCCCATCCTGGAAACCGCCGGCGTCGCGCCCGACGACGCCCTGTCGATCCTGCACGGCGCCCTGGCCGGCGCCGACGATGGCGAACTGTTCCTGGAGAAGACCGAGAGCGAGAGCCTGGTCTTCGACGACGGCCGGCTGAAGAGCGCCGCCTATGACGCGGTCGAGGGCTTCGGCCTGCGCGTGGTGGCGGGCGAGACCGCCGGCTACGCCCACGCAAATGAAATCTCGGTGGCCGCCATGCAGCGCGCGGCCGAGGCCGCCGCCCTGGCCAAGGCCGGCCATGCGGGCGTCACCGCCGAGGCGCCGCGCGCCACCAACCAGAAATTGTATGACGCGGTCGATCCGCTGGCGGCGCCCGCCTTCGCCGACAAGATCGCCCTGCTGTCGGAAATGGACGCCTGGGCGCGCGCGCGTGACCCGCGGGTGGTTCAGGTCTCGGCCTCCCTGGTGGGCGAGCGGCGGGCCATCGAGATCCTGCGCGCCGATGGGCGGCGGGTGCAGGACGTGCGCCCCCTGGTGCGGCTGAACGTCTCGGTCACGGTGGAGAAGGACGGCCGACGCGAGTCGGCCTCGGCCGGCGCCGGCGGCCGCGCGGGCTTCGAGACCTGGATCGCGCCGGACCGCTGGCAGGGCCAGATCGACGAGGCCCTGCGCCAGGCGCTGATCAATCTGGACGCCGTCGACTGTCCGGCCGGAGAGATGGACGTGGTCCTGGGCGCCGGCTGGCCCGGCGTGCTGCTGCACGAAGCGGTCGGCCACGGCTTCGAGGGCGATTTCCACCGCAAGGGCAGTTCGGTCTTCAGCGGCAAGATGGGCCAGCGGGTGGCCGCGCCGGGCGTCACCGTGGTCGATGACGGCTCCATCGCCGGGCGTCGCGGCTCGCTGACCATCGACGACGAGGGCACGCCCACGGGCCGCACCGTCCTGATCGAGGACGGCATCATGGTCGGGCTGATGCACGACCGGCTGAGCGCCCGCCAGCTGGGCGCCGCGGCCACCGGCAACGGGCGACGCCAGTCGTTCGCCCACATGCCCATGCCGCGCATGACCAACACATTCATGGAAGGCGGCCGCGACAGCCGGGCCGACATGATCGCCAGCACAAAACGCGGTCTCTACGCCGCCAATTTCGGCGGCGGCCAGGTGGACATCACCAACGGCAAATTCGTCTTCCAGTGCACCGAGGCCTATCTGATCGAGGACGGGCGGATCACCGCCCCGGTGCGCGGCGCCACCCTGATCGGCGACGGGGCCACGGCCCTGACCAACATCAGCATGATCGGCGACGACTTCGCCTTCGATCCGGGCGTCGGGGTGTGCGGCAAGGCGGGCCAGGGCGTGCCGGTCGGCATCGGCCAGCCGTCCCTGAAGATCGGCGGCCTGACCGTGGGCGGCACGGCGGTCTGACGCCCTCAATCCTCGGGCGGCGCCTTCCATTGGGGGCCGTCGATCCGAAAACCGGCGGCCTCCAGCCGATCCAGCACCCCGCCCGGTTCCGCCAGCAGCCGCAGCGGCGCCACCGCCAGGGTGACGCCCGTCTCGTTCAGGGCGCCGTCGATCGCCTGGACCCAGAGGCCGTTCAACTGCGGCCCGATCGCCGGGTCGCCATAGGGCCAGCACTGGAACAGGGCCCGGTCCAGCGGCGAGGCCGTCACCTCGGCCACGCGCCAGCGACGCCAGGCTTCGGCCCGCGCGCGAAAACCGTCCGGCCCGACCTCGGCAGCCGCGATGGCGGCGCGGACGCAGGGGGCGTATTCGGCCGGCGGCTGGGCGATCAGGGATTCGATCAGTTCGTCCCCGCGCACGAAGCCGATGGATTGCGACGGGATGCGGGCCCTGCGCGCCGCGCGCCGCACCGCATCCCCCGCCAGCCGGTCGCCGCGCCGATAACCGGCCCGGTCCTTCAGCAGGTCGAAGCTCAGCATGACCGGACTGCTGCGTCGCCAGGCCGGGTTCCGCTCGGAAGCCATCACCGCCTCCAGCCGGGCAAAATCCTCGACGCCCAGATAGTCGGCGTGGCTGACACCTTCGGGCAGGGAGCCGATGGTGCGGATGCGCCAGATCAGCCGCAGGATGTCGCCGCCCGACACCCGTCCGACCGGCGCGGTCATCACGCGCTGCGCCTGGCCGGTGGCGGCCTCCAGCGTATCGGGCCGCCAGTCCAGGTCGTCCGGCGCTCCGACCAGTTCGCCGACCAGCAGCAGGGTCGAATCGCCGCGCGTGATCTCCCACATCGGCGCGCCCGAGCGGCGGGCCGTGACGATCACCTCGTCCACCGCCGTCGTCGGCTCCTGGACCAGGGTCGCGGTGGGGAGCGCCGTCAGCAGGGCCAGGATTAAACCGAAGACAGGTTTGGCGCTCGGCAGGATCCTCATCACCCGCCTGATAACAGGAACAAATCGGGCGCGCGCCGGGCGTGACATTACAAAACGCTCAGCATCTGACTGAAATTTAATCCAACTAACTGACTTGTAACGAGACTTGGCCAGCCGGCCCGCCTCTCCTCGTGGCCACAAGGGGAGACCAAATGAACACCGTCCGCACCGTCACAGCCGGGGCCGTCGCCGCCCTGGCCTTCGCCGCCATCGCCCATCCCGCCGCCGCCCAGCAACCGGCCCCCGCCCCAAGCGCCGACGCGGGCCAGAGCGGCGTCTTGGTGTTCCGGCCCGACTTCTTCGCCGACCAGAGGCCCAACACCGCCCTGGACATGGTCAACCGGGTGCCCGGCTTCTCGGTCGTGGACGGCGACGGCAGCCGGGGCTTCGAAGGCGCCGTGGGCAACATCCTGATCAACGGCGCCCGTCCCGCGTCCAAGAACGACACCGGCTCCTCGGTCCTGTCGCGGACCCAGGCCGCGGATGTGGAGCGCATCGAACTGATCCGCGGCGGCGCGCCGGGCATCGACATGCAGGGCTTCTCGGTCGTGGTGAACGTGATCCTGAAGGTCCAGAACACCCGCCAGTCGGTGCTGCAGCTGAACAACCACCTGTTCAACGGCGGCCGGGACCTGTTCGGCGGCAGCTATCAGTTCAGCGCCCGCAACGGCGACCGCACCTGGGGCGTCTTCCTCAGCGACGGCATCAGCATGAGCGACGGCAACGGCATCGGCCGGGTGGTGCGGACCGACGCCGACGGAAACATCCTGCGCGACGAGGCCCTGCGCACCGAAGCCTATGGCGGCAGCCAGGGCGTGCGCGGCAACTATTCCGGGCCCCTGGCCGGCGGCAAGATCGACCTGACCGGCCGGGTCGGGCGCGGCGACTGGCATGGGGTGACCGAACAGAAGGCGCCGGACCTGCTGCGCTACAGCGAGACCAACGACGAGAACCTCAACGCCGAACTGGGCGTCGTCTACACCCGGCCGATGGGCCAGGGGGTGACGATGGAAGGCCGCTTCATCCACACCTTCGCGGATTTCGAGAGCGTCTCGAACTCGCGCGGCCACATCGGCCCGATCCGCAGCGACGACCAGACCTTCACGGCCGAGGGGGTCGAGTCCGAGACCATCCTGCGCGGCCTGCTGCGCTGGGAGCGGTCGCCGTCCCTGACGCTCGAGACGGGGGGCGAGGTCGCCTACAACATGCTGGACGTCGAACAGGACTTCACGGTCAACGGCGCGCCCATCCCCCTGCCCTCGGCCACGGTCAAGGTGGCAGAGACGCGCGGCGAGGTGTTCGGCCGCGGCACCTGGCGTCCGACCGAACATCTGGTGCTGGAAGGCGGGGTGCGGCTGGAGGCGTCCGAAATCAGCCAGTCCGGCGACGCCAGCCAGGAAAAGAGCTTCTTCTTCGCCAAGCCGCGTTTCCAGGCCACCTGGACGCCCATCCCCAACCACCAGCTGCGCCTGCGCGTCGAGCGCGAGGTGGGCCAGCTGGACTTCGGCGACTTCGCCGCCTCGGCCGAACTGGGCGACGACACCGTCTTCGGCGGCAATGTCGATCTCGAGCCGGAATCGCGCTGGGTCGGAGAGGTCACCTATGAGCGCCGCTTCTGGGGCGAAGGGATCTTCTCGATCGGCTACCGCCGCGACGCCGTCAGCGACTATATCGACGTCATCCCCCTGGCGAACGGCTATTCGGCCGTCGGCAACATCGGCGACGGGACGTTCGAGCAGCTGTCGGTCAATCTGGTGGTCCCGGCGGACCGTTTCGGGTTCAAGGGCGGGCGCTTCACCTTCCGCAACAACTGGATCGACACCGAGGTCACCGACCCGACCACGGGCCAGAAGCGCAGCGTCTCCAACCTGCGAGAAAGCCAGCCGAATTTCGGGGTCAGCCAGGACATCGCCAGCTGGAAGATCCAGTGGGGCGTCAACGTCCTGACCCGCATCGGCCAGAGCACCTACAACCCCGACTTCACCAGCCGCTGGCGCGCCGGCAGCGACTATTTCCAGGCCTATGTCGAATACAAGCCCTCGCCGACCCTGTCGCTGCGGGCCCAGTTCACCGACTGGGATGATTTCGTCGCCGTCCGCACGGCCTACGCCGACAGGAACACGCGGCCGATCGCCTATATCGAGACCCGCACCACCGACCCGCGCACCTTCTGGAGCTTCCAGCTGCGCAAGACCTTCTGAGATCGCCCTCCGCCGACCTGCTTCTTTACCGCGATGTAACTGGCCTCGCCCGACCGGAACCGGCATGGCGGAGGACGAAGGGGGATTTCCATGAAAACCGCATTGTGCAGCGTCAGCGGCCTGGCCCTTGCCCTCAGCCTGGCGGCCTCGCCCGTCCTGGCCCAGTCGGCGCCGGCCGCGCCCCCGCCATCGGCCGATGGGCGCGGGGTCCTGGCGTTCGAGCCCGCCTTCTTCGCCGAGGCGGCGCCGAACACGGTGCTGGACATGCTGAACCGTCTGCCCGGTTTTTCGCTGGAGTCCGGCGACAGCAGCACGCGCGGCTATGCCGGCGCCGGCGGCAATGTCCTGGTCGACGGTCAGCGGCCGGCCATCAAGTCCGAAGGCCTGGAATCCTATCTGCGCCGCATCTCGGCCTCGTCGGTCGCCCGCATCGAACTGATCCGCGGCGGGGCGCCGGGCATCGACATGCAGGGGCGGCCGGTGATCGCCAATGTGGTGCTGCACCGCACCGCGTCGGTCGAGCGGGTGGTGGAGATCAGCCCCTATCTCTATCCGGACGGATATATCGGTCCGCTGATCCGCGGCCAGTACACGCGCCGCGAAGGCGAAACCAGCCGCGAGTTCGCCTTCAGCGCCACCAGCGACAAGCGGGTCGATCTGGTCGGCGACGGTTTCCGGCGGCGCTATGATCCGGCCGGCGCCCTGATCCAGGACGCGCGTCTGGACCTGAACGACCTGTTCCAGAACGTCAGCGGCTCGGGCGCCCTGCAGCAGCCCCTGGCGGGAGGCCGACTGCGGCTGAACGGCATGCTGAGCTACAACAACTCCGAGAACGGCCAGTCCCTGACCATCCTGTCCGGCGCGGGCGAGGACGAGCGCAGCGACCAGTTCTCCGAAGGGCTGAACGGCGAGATCGGGATCAGCTGGAGCCGCCGCCTGGGGCCGCGCACCGAACTGGAGCTGACCGGGCTGCAACGGTCTTCGACCGGAGAGGACAGGAGCGTCTTCACCCGTGGCGGCTTCCAGTCGGTCTTCACCGCCGACGAGACCGAGGGCGAGAGCATCGTCCGGGCCCTGACCCGATTCCGCGCCAACGACCGCTGGGCGTTCGAAGGCGGGGGCGAGGTCGCCTACAACGTGCTGGACAGCACCACCACCTATGCCGAGAACGGCGTCTTCATCGCCCTGCCCTCGGCCTCGGTCAAGGTCGAAGAGTTGCGCGCCGAGGCCTTCGGTCAGGCGACCTGGCGGCCCCGCGACAATCTGACGATCGAGGCCGGCCTGCGGGTCGAGGTGTCGGAGATCAGCCAGTCCGGCGACAGCGACCGGTCCAAATCCTTCGTCTATCCCAAGCCCCGGGTGCAGCTGACCTGGACCCCCGGGGCGGGCCACCAGCTGCGCCTCAGCTACGAACGCCAGGTGGGCCAGCTGGATTTCGGCGACTTCGTCGCCTCCTCCGAGGTCGACCTGGGCCAGGTGACGGCGGGCAATCCCGACCTGGTCCCCGACAAGACCGACGCCTTCGAGATCGTCTATGAGCGCCGCTTCTGGAACGAGGCGGTGCTGGAACTGCTGGCCGCCCATGTCGAGATCAAGGATTTCGTCGGCATCATCCCCCTGGTCGGCGGCTTCGACGCGGTCGGCAACATCGGCGACGGAACCATGGACCAGGGCCAGGTCAAGCTGACCCTGCCGCTGGACCGGCTGGGCGTGCCCAATGCGCGCTTCCAGGCCCGCGCGACCTGGAGCCATTCGGAGATCACCGACCCCGTCACCGGCGAGACGGTGGCGTTTCCGGGCAATGACGGCTTCGGCTGCGGCGTCGCCTTCAACCAGGATCTGCGCGGCGGCCGGTGGAGCTATGGCTTCGACCACGGCTGCGACCGGGATGCGGGCTATAACTATCGGACCCGCGAACTGCGCCGCACCGACAAGACCGCCTTCATCATGGTCTATGGCCAGTGGAAGCCGCGCCCGGACCTGACCGTGCGGCTGGAGGTCGGCAACGCCGATCCGCGCATCCTGGGCCGTGAACGCTGGGTCTATGCCGGAAACCGCGACACCGCGCCCCTGTCGTTCCACGAGGTCCAGGAGACCAGCTCCTATCCCTGGTTCTGGCTGCAGTTCCGCAAAACGCTCTGACCCTCCGCCCTCAAGCCGCGAGCGACCGCGTCGCGAGCATAGGGCAAGCAATGCCCTCAGGCAGAGAGCCGCCGCGCGGCGAACGGTAGGGCCAAAAAAAGAGGCGGCGTCCGCACGGACGCCGCCTCCCTGGTTTCAGGCTTGGGGGTCAGCCGGCGGTGGAGTCCGCCGGCCGAGCCACATTGCCGTCCTCGCGGCCGCCGTCGGTGACGGCCGGGCCGGGATGATTGTTCGGGTCGTTCACCCCGTTCGACCATTTGGCGATGAAGAAGCTGGCCACGATGAAGCCCAGGCCGATGCCGACGCCCCACCAGCCCAGCCGGTTGAAGACGTCCATGGACGTCTGCAGGGCCGCGCCCGGATCGGTCACCTGGCCGCCCACGGTCTCGGCGCCCGCCAGGCCGGCGATCATGCCGCCGACATAGTGGGCGATGGCCGAGGCCATGAACCAGACCGCCATCATGAAGGAGACGATGGCCGGAACCGACAATTTGGTGATCTCCGACAGGCCCACCGGCGACAGGAACAGCTCGCCGGTCGTGTGCAGCAGATACAGGATGGCCAGCAGCACCAGGGGGGTTCGGAAGGCCTCGTCCACCATGCCGGACTTCACGCCCCAGACGATGACCAGGAAGCCCAGCCCGACCTGGATGATGCCCAGGCCGAATTTGACCACCGGGTTCGGATCGATCCGGCGCTCGCCCAGGAAGGCCCACAGGGCGGCGAAGATCGGCGCGAAGATCAGGATGAAGCCCGCGTTGAACGACTGGGTCTGGGACGCGGTCAGGGAGGTGTTGATCCAGCCCCACCAGTTGGAGGTGTCCAGACCGGCGGCGGCCACCTGGGCGGGCGAGCCCACAGGCATGCCGAACAGGGTGTAGGCCTGGCTGGTGATGGCCAGGTCGACGTTGCGTTCGGCGAACAGGTTCAGCGACGAACCGGCCTGT
Organism: Brevundimonas sp.; assembly: GCF_019636155.1. Taxonomy (GTDB): domain Bacteria; phylum Pseudomonadota; class Alphaproteobacteria; order Caulobacterales; family Caulobacteraceae; genus Brevundimonas. The sequence continues at coordinate 85,174 of NZ_JAHBYB010000009.1, forward strand.
TCGAACAGGGTGAAGAAGATCACCGAACCGAACACCAGCACCATGGCCAGCATCATCCGCTCACGCGCCACACGGTCGCATTTGAAGACGATGAACCAGGTGACGAAGCCCAGGGCCGCTACCGTCGAGATCAGCAGGCCGATCCCGACCAGAGAATGGTTGGGCACCACGAACCACAGCAGGCCGACCCCGACGAAGCCGAGGATGTAGATCAGCCATTCGCGGTTGATCGGCCCCACGATCGGGCGGCGCATCAGTTCGGGGTTGGGGCTCTCGCCCTTGCCCTGCAGCAGCTTCTTGCCGAGGACGAAGACGATCAACCCCGCCAGCATCCCCAGGCCGGCCAGGCCGAAGCCCCAGCCCCAGCCATAGGTCTGGCCCAGGAAGCCGCACAGGACCGCGGCCCAGAACGAACCCAGGTTGATGCCGTAGTAATAGAGGGTGAAGCCGGAATCCCGACGCGGGTCGCCCTGGGGATACAGTTGCCCGACCAGGGTCGAGATGTTCGGCTTGAGGAAGCCGACCCCCATGATGATCAGGGACAGGGCCAGGTAGAAGATGTTGACGGCCGTCCGGTCCTGATGGGTCTCCAGGGTGAAGGAGCCCTGCGGCAGGGTCGCCGGCACACTGGCCGTGGCCGGCAGGTCGACGATGGTGAAGACCCCGTCTTCGCGGGCGTAATCATAGGGTTGGCCGTCGATCACCACCTGGGCGTGACGGGCGTCGCCGCGGCCTTCGACCACGATCTCATAGGCCTGACCCTGATAGTCCAGGCTCTGACGCGCGCCGCCGCCTTCATAGGCCATCAGGCCGTGGCCCATGACCAGCAGGATGGCGCCGAAGACGATCGCCTTGCGCGTGCCGATATAGCGGTCCGCCACGATGCCCCCGATCAGGGGCAGCAGATAGACCAGAGACCCGTAGGTCCCGTACTGGCCGGTGGCGAAGCCGTCGTCGAAGAGGAAATGCTGCGTCAGATAGAAGATCAGCAGGCCGCGCATGCCGTAGAAGGAGAACCGCTCCCACATCTCGGCGAAGAAACAGGTGATCAGACCCTTGGGATGGTTCTTCAGGATCTGCATCAGGACAGGGAAGCCTGTCACCAGGGTGACGATCACCCCCAGCAAGATGACGATATTCATTCGATGCCTTTTCGCATGTGCCGGGCCCTAACAGCGACCAGAGCCTGAACGGGCCCGCAGCGCATCCGCCTCCCCCGGCGATCGGCGCGAGAAGACCACCGGGCGACAGGCTTTACAAGTCGTAACCGTTGGTGATCCGGCAGCGCCGCGCCCGCGAACGCCCTGCCCGTGGCGGGCCGGGAGCCGAGCATGTCCTTCTCCCCTTGTGGGAGAAGGTGGCAGGCGAAGCCTGACGGATGAGGGGTCGCACGGGCCTGTCCGTCGTCAGAAGGCCAATGGCACGGGCCGGAGAGACCCCTCATCCGACCCGCTGACGCGGGCCACCTTCTCCCACAAGGGGAGAAGGAAGAATTGGCGACGCCTCCGCCAGCGGATGCTGCGAAGTGATGGGAAGGCGGCGGAGCGTCGGGCCATCGCCCGGCGGGGATGTATGAGTGCCGTGTTCGGCGAGAGGTCTGACGCTCCGCACGGAGGGTTTCCACGAGCTCGGGGCGGGCGCCGATCTTTTCGGCTACTCCCGGTGGCCCGCGGCGGGCGGGCCGGGCCAACGACCCGGTCCCGGAACGGCCAGAGTAACCCCCTCGGCCCTCCCTCGATCGCCGGACCCGTCGCCAATGACTGTCCGATCCGACGACCGCAGGCCCGTGCGTGTGAGTGACACGCACAGCCCCGCTTCCTCCGCTCCCGCCGCCGCGAAGTCGCTGGCCTCGCGGCCTCCCCATGCGACGGGACCAGGGGAGTATAGGGCCGTTCTCAGCCCAGGCGTGTGGGAGGGGGCTGGCGGCGGGGATTGATGAGTGAGACCAAGGAGATGGGTTTCCTGACGCGCGCAGTTGGCGTTCCTGACCTTCTCCCAGAGGGAGAGGGCTTGAGGCTCGCAGAGCGAAGCGATGCGCATAGCCGAAAGGGTGAGGGGTTACGGCGCCCGCCCGGTGAGAGCGAAACCCCTCACCCTTTCACGCAAGTCCAATCGCCCTGACGGGCTCTTGGGCGTTCAAGCCCTCTCCCTATGGGAGAGGGAGGAGTGTGTGAGGTCGAAGGTCGGGGTGTGAGGTCGCACCCTCCACCCCTCCGTGGCCCCCCTCCCCCGTAAACGGGGGGGAGGATCTGGGAAGGTGTCTATTGCCCATAAGGCGTCATCGAGAAGGGGCGCGAGCCTGCGTCTGTGGCCCAGGCGCGGTTCGGTTCGGCGCTCATGACGAAGGTCAGTTCGCCCCCGGCCAGGATCTGGTCGTGGGTCACCACCGACCGGTTCAGAGGCCGGCCGTTCAGGGTCACCGAGCCGACGTAGGGATGGTCGTCCGACAGCCCCTCGGCCCGGATGGTGAAGCGGCGGCCGTTGGGCAGGTTCAGGGTCGTGCGGTCCACGAAGGGCCGGCCGATGACATATTCGTTCGACCCCGGCGTGACGGGATAGAAGCCCATGGCGGTGAACATCAGCCAGGCCGACATCTGGCCCAGGTCGTCATTGCCGGCCAGGCCGTCGGGGGTGGTCCTGTACTGGCTGTCGACGATCTGTTTCAGCCGCTCCTGGGTGCGCCAGGGCTGGCCCGCGTAGACATACATATAGGCCGTGTGGTGGCTGGGCTCGTTGCCGTGGATATACTGGCCGATCAGGCCGGCGATGTCCTCGGCGTGGGAATAGTCCAGCCCCGTGTTGTCGTAGTCGAACATGGCGTCCAGCTTGGCCACCGTGGCGGCGTCGCCTCCCATGGCCGAGACCAGGCCGCCCAGGTCCTGGGGCGCGAACCAGGAATACTGCCAGGCGTTGCCCTCGGTGTAGTCCGAGCCGTAGTTGATCGCCACCGGATCGAACGGCTCGCGGAAGGTTCCGTCGCTCTTGCGGGCGCGCACGAAGCCGGTGACCGGATCGAAGGTGTTGCGCCAGAAGCCGGCCCGCCGCTCGAAGGTCGCGGCCACGTCGGCCCGGCCCAGGTCGCGGGCCATGCGGGCGATGGTCCAGTCGTCATAGGCGTATTCGACGGTCTTGGACGCCGCCTCGGGCTCGCGGTCGATGGCGGCGTAGCCCAGGTCGATATAGTCGCCCAGTCCGCCGTAGGGCCGGTAGGTCGCGCTGGCGATCATGGCGTCCAGGGCGGCCTCGCCGTCGAAGCCGCGGATGCCCTTCATCCAGGCGTCGGCGATCACCGGCACGGCGTGATAGCCGATCATGGTCCAGGTCTCCTGCCCGGCGAAGGACCAGACCGGCAGGATGCCGTGCGGGCTGTGCCGTTGCGAGGCCAGCAGGGAGTTGATCATGTCGGCGTTGCGGCGCTCGGGCTGGACCAGGGTCAGCAGCGGATGCTCGGCCCGGAAGGTGTCCCACAGCGAGAAGGAGGAGTGAAAGGTGAAGCCCTCGGCCCGGTGCACCTGGTTGTCCGGCCCGCGATAGCGGCCGTCGGCGTCGCCCGAGACGCTGGGCGCGATCAGGGCGTGATAGAGGGCGGTGTAGAGGCTGGTGCGCATATCCTCTGACGCCTCGATGTCGATGGCGCCCAGGGCCTGTTCCCAGGCGGTGCGGGTGGCGGCGCGCTGGCCGTCGAAGTCGAAGTCGCCGCCCTCGCTGTCCAGGTTGCGGATCGCCCCTTCCTCATCGACGGTCGAGATGGCCACCTTCACCAGCAGCGGTCCGTCCAGGGGGCCGAAGTCGAACGCCGCCTCCAGCGCCCGGCCTTCCAGAACCTGCTTCTCCTCGGGCGTGCGGCCCGGCTGGCGGAAGCCGTTGTAGGGGATGTCCGTCTCGGTGTTGCGAATGGCGTGGCCGGTCATCGGCTGGGAGAAGCGGATGGCGAAATACAGCTGGCGCGCCGGGGCCCAGCCGCGCGTCTCGCGGAAGCCGGTGATGGTCCCGTCGTCCCGCACCCGGATGCGCGACCACAGCACCTTGCCCGGATAGTCATAGATGGAGCGGCGGAAATCCAGCAGCACATGGGCCGGCTGGCCCGACGGGAAGCTGTAGCGATGCAGGCCCACCCGCACCCCGGCCGTCAGCTCGGCCCGGACGCCGGAGTCGGTCAGATCGACGGCGTAATATCCCGGCTCGGCCGTCTCGGTCGCCTTGTCGAAGCGGGATCGATAGCCCGAGCCCGGCTGGTCGGCCTCGCCCGGCTCCCACTTCACCTCGCCCGACAGGGGGGTCAGAAGGACATCGCCCAGATCGGAATGGCCCGAGCCCGAGAAATGGGTGTGGGAGAAGCCCAGTATGGTCGGATCGTCGTGGCGATAGCCCGAGGCCCAGTCATAGGACTGGCGGAACGGCCGGATGTCGGTGTCGGGGCTCAGCTGCACCATGCCGAAGGGGGCCACGGCGCCGGGGAAGGTGTGGCCCTTGCCCGCCGTGCCGATGAAGGGATCGACGGCGTCGAACGGCGACACCTGGGCCTGGGTCTGGGCATGGGCGGCGCCCGCCAGCCCCATGACGCCGACCAGCACCGATACGATGGCGGTTCTGAACATCGCGATTCCCCCTTGATGGTCCGGCGCGACCATAGGCGGAAGGGGGATGGAGCGTCAGCCCCTGTTCGACGCCCCGGCTCAGTAAACCAGGGACAGCCGGACCTTCAGCCCGCCGCGATCGCCCGAAATGTCGGCGTCATAGCCCAGGCCCAGGTCGATATAGGAGCCGGGCGCGGCGCCTTCGCGGGCGTTGAACCAGCGGCGCCAGTTGAGGCGCGGCCCGGCGCCGACCGAGGTGTCGTCAGCAAGCGCGCTGTCGTGCCAGACGGTGGCGCCCAGGCCCAGGGTGAACAGGTCGCGCGACCCGGCGCGCCATGTACGGCCGACCTGGCCGTCCAGCACGCCCAGGGTCTGGTCCGCGTCGATCATGTGGGCGAGGTCGCCATACAGGCGCCACGACGTCCAGCTGTCGGCGTCGTAGCGCAGGTCGCCGCCCGCCTCGGCCGACCAGGCGGCGCGCAGCATGGTGTCGTCGCGGGCCGCGTCGCCGATGGCGACCATGCGGCTGGCCTCCAGCACCAGATTGGTCGCCGCGAAGGGCTTCCACCGCGCCCCGACCCAGCCCTGGACGCTGTCGCCGCCGGTCGCATAGCCGGCGGGGGCGTCCAGCGTACCATAGGCGCGGACGAAGACGTCCAGCGGCCGCCCGTTGCGATAGCCGCCGACCCGCCAATAGGCCTCGGCGCCCGCCTGGGTCACGTCCTCGCCGCCGCCGCCGGACGACAGGGTCGAGACGGGGCCGTGTTCGAGGGTGGCGTTGAAGCCGCCGCGCCGTTCCAGGGTCTCGATCTCGCGGCCGATCTCGTGGCGCCGCTGGGGGCTGAGGTGATCGTTGCTGGGCAAGCTGTTCAGCCCCTGGCGGAACCAGCGCACGGCGTCGGCGTCGCGTCCGGCCCGCTTGGCCGTATAGGCGGCGTCCAGGGCGGTGGCGCCGGTCAGCGGGGCGCGGGCCTCGGCCCGGGCGAAGGCGTCCAGGGCGCGGGCGTCGTCGCCGACCGCGACGGCCAGCATGGCGGCGTTGGCCGGATCGTCCGCCGGCAGGACGCCCAAGGCCCAGGCGGCGTCGAAGGCGCGGGCGGCTTCGTCCCGGCGTCCGGCCTGGAGCAGGGCCTGCACCTCGGCGCGGGCGGCATAGGCGCGGGCGCCGGCCTCGGGCGCCAGCTCGCCGGCCAGGGCGAAGGCGCGGGCGGCCTGGTCGGTGCGGCCCGCCCCGGTCGCGGCCTCGGCGATGCGGCTCTGCACGCGATAGTCGCGCACGCCGGACACCGGCGCCAGGGCGTCCAGCGCCTCCGCATGGCGGCCGCCGCGCAGCAGGGCGTCGGCCCACAGCAGACGGTAGTCCAGGCTGTCGGGCGCCAGGGTGACGGCGCGCGCCGCCGACTGGGCCGCGCCGGTCGTATCGCCTCGGTTCAGCCGGTCATAACCGTCCTGGGCCGCCTGGACGGCGGCGGGGTCCTGGGCCAGGGCCGTGGCGGGGATCATGGCCGGCAGGGCCAGGGCGGCGACGGCGGCGCCGATCAGGCGGGCGGAACGAAAGGTCATGGCGGGGGTCTCACACATGCGGGGCCGGTTCCGGCTCAGCGGCGGGGGATTTCAGGGCGTCCAGCAGGGCCTGGTTGACCCAGGCGGCGCTCTTCTGGGCCTTCAGGGCGGCCTCGACCCGCTCACGCGGGGCCAGGCCCATGTCGATCAGGGTTTCGGCCAGGGGTTGGCCGCGGGCGCGAGACGCGGCCAGGGCCGACTGAAGGTCGGCGTGGCTGATGGCGCCTTCGCGCACCAGAAGGTCGCCCAGGCGGGCGTAGCCGGCCCGCACGCTGCGCCACAGCATCGCCTCCTGCGAGGCGTCCATCACGCCCGAGGCGCGCAGGCGGGCGGTCTGTTCGCGCACCTGGGCGAAGGCCTCCGGCTCCCAGGCGAAACGGACGGCGAAGGCGATGTCGCTGAGCGGGGCGAACAGGAAGCGGGCGTTCTTGACGCCGCGCCGACCCAGGATGCGTTCCAGCTCGATACGCTGCGGCGTCGGAAGGGGCTCGGCCAGGGCGATGTCGACCGAGCCGTTGGTGCGCCGCAAGGGCACGGCCCCATAGGTCGCCGCCTCCTGGGGGGTCAGCAGGTCCAGCACCTCGGGCGCGATCCGGAACGGATCGAACATGGAGGCATAGGTCTCGCCCCGCTCGGCGAAGGCCTCGGCCAGATACTCGTCCTCGACCGCCCCCAGGTCCAGCAGCATCAGGCCCAGCGGGCGATAATGGACCTTCTGCGTCTCCAGCGCGCGGGTCAGGTCGGCCTCGGACACATGGTTCCAGAAGCGCAGGGTGTCGCCCAGGCGACCCGCGCCCTGCTGAAGCTCGTCCAGCGAGGGATAGGCGTGCTGGGTCTTGTCCCAGGCGATCGGGCGGCGCGTGATCAGATGGGTCAGATACTGCCGCATGGCCCGCCAGAACGCCCCGAACGAGATCAGGTTCGACACCACGATCCGCACCGGCGCCAGCGGCGTGTGCTTCAGCCCGTGGTTGCTGAAGGTGAACCAAAGGCGATGCAGGATGCGGTTCACCAGGAACAGGAAGTTCAGCATCACCACCGTCCACACCCAGGGCCGGTCGATGATCGGCGGCAGTTCGACCGCCTGGGGCCAGAGCGCCTCGAAGCCCCACATGCCCAGCACCTGGGCCACGATGACATAGCCGAACATGCCGGTCGGGGCCGTGAACAGGGCCTTGCGGTCCCGATACAGGTAATAGCGGTTGATCGGACTTCCGAACCAGCCCAGCTGCTGCCAGCCCATCAGGGATATGCCCAGCATCCAGCGCGCCTTCTGGCGCACGCTGGTGGCGAATTTGTCGGGGAAGAACTCCTTGGTCGCCACCAGTTCACGGCGGCGATAGATCACCTCGCCCTTGCGGAACCAGGCCTTGCGGGTGCGCAGGATGCGGGCGTGATAGCGCACGAATTCGGAATGGTAGCCCAGGGCGCTGAGGCGATGGGCGACGTCATAGTCTTCGGTCAGGCTGTCGGTGTTGAACGGCTGGCCGTTCTTTTCGCGCACCAGGGCGGTCATGGCCTCGCGGTGGAAGGCGGTGGCCACGCCCGCCGACGGCGTCATCCCCGACAGGGCCGACCGGACGGGCAGGTCCTTGGTGTGGAACTCGGCGAACTCGTCCATGTAGTGGCAGGCGACCATCTTGGTCCATTTGCGGTCCATCGACAGGACCGGCATCTGGATCATGGCCGCTTCGTCGATGAACCAGTTGATCGTCTTCAGCCCATAGGGGTGCACCACGTCCTCGGCGTCGTGCATCAGATAGACGTCGAACATCTCGCCCGTCTTCTGTTCGTGCAGCAGGATGTTCTGGACGATCCAGTTCAGGCAGTCGGCCTTGGAGGTCGGGCCGTCGTGCGGGACCTCGGCCCGGTGCACGTTCGGGAACAGGCGGCGCACCTTGTCGACCTCGCGCCGGGTGTCGGCGTCGTTGGCGTAGACCCCGACGAACAGGTGGAACGACTGGTAGTCGAAGGTCTTGAAGGTGTTGGCCACCATGTTGGCGATGACATCCGCCTCCTGCCAGGCGGGCACCATGATGGCGATCCGCTTTTGCGGATGACGATCCAGCCAGGCCTGTCTCGGCGGCCGATCCCAGAAGGTGAAGAAGCGGACGATGCGCCGGACCCAGAAGGCCAGGTCGATGAACATGTCGTCGATCGACGAGACCAGGATCAGCACCGCCGAGACCATCACCGCGACCTGCAGCAGGCTCCAGTAGTCCAGCAGCCCGTTCCGCACCTGATCGCCGTCCGGCCGGTGAACGGCGAACCACGCGCCGGCCTCGGCCAGAACCGACTGAAGCTCGCCCACCCCCGCGTCGATCATGGCGTCAGACCGCCGCCCGGATAGTGGCCGCGTCGCGGGCCGGAAGCAGGACCGTTTCCAGGATGTCGGCGATGCGCGTCGCGGCGTGACCGTCGCCGAACGGACTGACCGCCCGCACCATCTCCATCCGCAGCGGCTCGTTGCTCATGAGGGCCAGGGTCTCGCGCACGATGGCGTCCGGATCGACGCCGACCAGGCGCGCGACGCCCGCCTCGACCGCCTCCATCCGCTCGGTGCTTTCGCGCAGCACCAGGACCGGGGCGCCGAACACGGGCGCCTCTTCCTGCACTCCGCCGGAGTCCGACAGGACCAGGCTGGCGCTTTTCAGCTGGGCGAGGAAGGCGGGGTAGTCCAAGGGGTCGGTGATCCGGATGCGAGGCTGGCCCGCAAGATAGGCGTCGACCCGCGTCCTAAGCATCGGATTCGCGTGGGCGACGAACACGATCTCGATATCGTCCAGGGCGTCGCGCACGGCGACGAGGGCGCGCAGCACGCCTTCCAGCCCCGTCTCCCAGTTCTCGCGGCGATGCAGGGTCACCAGAATCCGCCGCAGGCCGGGCGCCAGGGGCTCGGGCGTCACCCCGTCGCCGGCGATGCGGGCGCTGTCGATACCGGTGTTGCCGGTGATATGGATGCGGTCGGCGGGCACGCCCGCCCGCGCCAGGTTGCGGGCCGCCGCCTGGGTCGGGGCGAAATGCACCATGGCCAGCTGGCCGACGACGCAGCGCCAGGCCTCCTCGGGGAAGGGCCGGTCCAGGTCGAAGGTCCGCAGGCCCGCCTCGACATGGCCGACCGGAATGCGACGGGCAAAGCCCGCCATGGCCCCGGCCCCGGTGCTGGAGGTGTCGCCCTGGACCAGGACCAGGTCCGGCTCGATCCGGGCGAAGGCCTCGTCCAGCCGATCCATGATCTGGGCGAACCGGCCGCCCACCGACCGTTCGGGTGACGGCGGGGCCAGGCGCACGTCCGGACGGATGCCCAGATCCTCCAGGGCGCGGGCGTTCAGCTCGCCCTGCTGTTCGGTGGAGATCCAGACCGGCTGGAATCGCCGATGCGCGGCCAGGGCCGCGTGCAGCGGCGCCAGTTTGATGACCTCGGGCCTGGTGCCCGCGACTAGTGCGATCCTCATGGCCGCCCCCCGTTTCCGGACCCGACGCGGGTCCACGAGGCGGCCAATGGCAGAGCCTGATCCAACCAAACCTGACAGGCCTGTTGTCTGTCGTTCACATACGCCACTACGCCACGCCTACGCTCGCGCGCCCGGGGAGAGGCGCTCGGATTTTGCCGGTCTCCCAGCAAAGCGCGGCTTTTTTGTGCGCCGCAACGAAACGCGCCTTTTAGTTGTATTTCGTGACGATCTCCCGTGATGTCACAGGGGGCGATCCGATGCGGTCAGCCGGCCGGCTGTGACGTCCATCCGCCGGCCAGGGCCTTGAACAGGCCGATCTGGTAGGTGGTGATCAGGGCGTCGGACGCCGCCAGCTGGGCGTCGGCGCCGGCCAGGGTGCGTTCGGCGTCCAGCACCGTCAGGAAGCTGTCGGCGCCGGCGTCGAAGCGCAGGCGCGACAGACGGGCGGCGGTCGCCGCCTGGTCCCGCGCCGCCTTCAGCGCGGCGTTGCGGTCCAGTTCATTGGCGTAGTCAGCCAGGGCCGTCTCGGTCTCCTGCAGCGCCAGCAGCACCGTCTGGTCGAAGGCCGCCAGGGCGGCGTCGGCCCCCGCCCCCGCCTGCTGGACCCGGGCGCGGGCGGCCAGGATGTTGGGGAAGGACCAGCTGATCAGCGGCCCGACGCTGAAGCGGAAATTCTCGCTGTCGCCCAGGCCGTCGGCATCCAGGGCCGTCGCGCCGATCGAGCCGCCCAGTCGGATGCTGGGAAACAGGTCGGCCGTGGCCACGTTCACCCGCGCGGCGGCGGCCGCCAGGGTGCGTTCGGCCTGGCGCACGTCGGGACGGCGGGCCAGCAGGGCGGCGCCGTCGCCGACCGGGATCGGCTGGCTCAGGCGCGGCGGGGTCGCGCAGGCGCGGGCCGCCTCGGACGCCTCGGCCGGGGGACGGCCGGTCAGGGTGGCCAGCCGGAACAGGGCGCCGTCGCGCTGGGCCCGCAGGGGCGGCAGGCTGGCGCGGGTCTGCTCCAGAACGGCGCGGGCGCGGGCCACGTCCAGCCCGTTGCCGGCCCCGCCGTCCAGCAGCCGCTGGGTCAGGCCGGCGGTCTCGGTCTGAAGCGACAGGGTGCGTTCGGCCACCGCGATCTGGGCGTTGGCGGAACAGGCGTCGGCATAGGCGCGCGCGGTCTCGGCCGCGACCGAGACCTGGACCACCTCCAGGGCGGCGGCGGCGGCGTCCGCATCGGCGCGGGCGGCGCGGATCGACGATCCGACCCGGCCGAACAGGTCGATCTCGTAGGCCACGTCCAGGCCGACGTCATAGGCGTCGGTTTCCGGCGCCCTCTGCCCGGCGGGCAGGCCGGGGACGGTGGCGGCCGAGGCGCGGCTGCGGTTCGCCGCGGCGGTGGTGGTGGTCGAGGGCAGGCGGCCGGTGCGCGCCTCGCCCAGGGCCGCGCGGACCCGTCGCAGATTGGCGGCCGCGGCCTCCAGGTCGTGGTTCTCGGCCAGGGCCTGGGCGATCAGCTGATCCAGGACCGGATCGTCGTAGAGCCGCCACCAGTCGTCGCGCGCCGCGGCGCTGGACACGGCGGGGGTCGAGGCCCCGATGAAGGCGCCCGACGCGGCGGGGGGGAGGTCGGCGTCAGGCGCCTTCGGCCCGACCGCGCACCCGGCCGCCGCAAGGGCGATCGCGCTGACGGTCAGGAAGCGGATGGAGGCGAGCGGGGTCATCAGGCGTCTCCCACGCGGGGCGCGGCCGCGGCGCCGTCCGCATCGGGACGGTCGTGGGGCGGCAAGCCGTAGGTGGTCGGAATGGTGGGATCAGGCTCGGGCCGGCGCGGCATCCGGGCGGCGATCCAGCGGCAGGCCACATAGAAGACCGGCGTGAAGATCAGCCCGAACAGGGTCACCCCCAGCATGCCGAAGAAGACGGCCGTGCCCAGGGACTGGCGCATCTCGGCCCCCGGCCCGGTGGCCACCATCAGCGGCACCACGCCGAAGATGAAGGCGAAGGAGGTCATCAGGATCGGCCGCAGACGCGTCCGGGCCGCGCGGATGGCGGCGTCCCAGCGGTTCAGCCCCTCCTCCTCGGCCTGTTTGGCGAACTCGACGATCAGGATGGCGTTCTTGGCCGCCAGGGCGATCAGCACCACCAGCCCCACCTGGACCAGGATGTTGTTGTCCAGGCCGCGCAGGTTGACCCCGATCATGGCCGCCAGGATGCACATCGGCACGATCAGCACGACCGCCAGCGGCAGGGTGAAGGCCTCATATTGGGCGGCCAGCACCAGAAAGACGAAGATCACCGCCAGGGCGAAGACCATGGTCGCGCCGCCGGAGGCCTCCTTCTCCTGCAGGGCCAGGCCGGTCCATTCGTAGGAGAAGCCTTCGGGCAGGGCCTGGCCGGCCATGGCCTCCATCGCCGTCAGGGCCTGGCCGGACGAGACGCCCGGCGCCGCCTGCCCCTGAAGCTCGGAAGCCGGGAACAGATTGTAGCGCACGACGCGGGCCGGGCCGGAATCCTCGCGCAGGGTCGCCACCGATCCGATCGGCACCATGGCGCCGGTGGCCGAACGGGCCCTGAGGTTGGCGATGTCGGCGATGTCGTCGCGCGCCGACGGCTCGGCCTGGGCGGTCACCCGGAAGGTGCGGCCCAGATAGTTGAAGTCGTTGACGTAGGCCGAGCCCAGATAGATTCCCAAGGTGTTGAACACGTCCGCGGGCTGAAGGCCCATCATCAGGGCGCGCTCGCGGTCGACGTCGGCGGTGATGCGCGGCGAGCCGGTGTTGTAGGTCGAGAAGACCTGCTGGACCTGGTCCGGGGCCTGGGCGGCGGCGCCCATCATGGCGAAGGTCGCCCCTTCCAGGGCGCGATAGCCGGCGCCGGAACGGTCCTGGACCATCAGCTGGAAGCCGTTGCCGTTGCCCAGGCCCTGAACGGCGGGCGGGGCGATGACGAAGATGTTGGCGTCCTCGATGCCCGCCGTCGCGCCGGTGATGGCGCCGGCCAGGGCGGCCGCGGCGGTCTGGGGCGTCTTGCGCTCCTTGAAGTCGTCCAGGCGGACGAACAGGGTCGCGGCGTTGGAGCCGAACGAGAAGCTGGAGCCGTCCAGCCCGGCGAAGGCCACGGTGCCGTCCACCCCTTCGGTGGACTTGATGATCTGGTTGGCGCGCATCATCACCGCCTCGGTGCGATCCAGCGAGGCGCCGGGCGGCAGTTGCACCACCCCGATCAGGAAGCCCTGGTCCTGTTCGGGAATGAAGCCCGAGGGGGTGTCGATCAGGCGCCAGCCGGTCAGGGCCAGCAGGCCGACATAGATGGCCAGCATGACGCCCACGGTGCGGACCAGGCGCGCGGTCAGCCGGCCGTAGCGGTCCGACAGCCAGTCGAAACCGGCGTTGAAGCGCCGCCCGGCCTCGCCGAGGTAATGCAGACCCGTGCCCAGCAGGCCCGGACGCCGGCGCGGCGCCTCGTGGCTGTGCGGCTTCAGCAGCAGGGCCGCCATGGCCGGCGACAGGGTCAGGGACACCAGCAGGGACACCACCGCCGCCGTCGAGATGACGATGGCGAACTGACGATAGAAGATGCCCGGAATGCCCGGCACGAACATGGTCGGCACGAAGACCGAGACCAGCACCAGGCCGATGGCGATCAGGGCGCCCGACACCTCCTGCATCGACCGGTGGGCCGCCTCACGCGGGGTGAGGCCCTGGCGGATGTAACGTTCGACGTTCTCGACCACCACGATGGCGTCGTCGACCACGATGCCGACCGCCAGCACCAGGGCGAACAGGCTGAGCGAGTTGATCGAATAGCCCAGCAGCAGCTGGACCGCGAAGGTCGCCACCAGGGCCACGGGAATGGCCACGATGGGGATGACGGCCGCCCGCCAGGTCTGCAGGAAGACCACGACCACCAGCACGACCAGGAAGATCGCCTCGATCAGGGTGTGCTGGACCGACTCCACCGAGGCGGCGACGAATTCGGTCGGGTTGTAGGGGATGGAGATGGCCATCCCCTGAGGCAGGGTCTCGCGGGCGGTCTCGACCTCCTTCAGCACACGCTCGGCCGTGGCCAGGGCGTTGGCGCCCGGCTGCTGGATCACCGCGATGCCGACGCCGCGTTCGCCGTCGAAGAAGCCCTTGATACCATAGTCTTGGGCCCCCAGTTCGACCCGGGCGATGTCGCGCACCCGGGTGACCCGGCCCTGGGCGTCGGTCTTGATGACGATGTCGGCGAACTGGTCCGGATCGGTCAGCCGGCCCTGCACCTGGACCGGCAGCTGGAAGGCCGCGGCGTTGGTGGCGAACGGCGGCTGGCCGATGGCGCCGGCGGCGGCCTGGACGTTCTGGGCCCGCAGGGCGCCGACGATCTCCTGGGCCGTCAGGTTGCGAGCGGCGGCGCGCGCCGGATCGATCCAGATCCGCATCGAATAGTTGCCGCCGCCGAACACCATGACGTTGCCGACGCCGTCGATCCGCAACAGCCGGTCGCGCAGCTGGGAGTTGGCGTAGTTGCCGATGTAGTCGTTATCCAGCGCCCCGTTCGGCGAGGTCAGGCCGACGATCATCAGGAAGCCGCTTTCGGCCTTGTTGACCGTGACCCCGATCTGGCGGACCTGTTCCGGCAGGCGCGGTTCGGCCAGGGCGACGCGGTTCTGGACCAGCACCTGAGCGTCATCCAGATCGGTTCCCGGCTGGAAGGTGACGGTGATCGCCACCCCGCCGTCCGAGGTCGAGGACGAGGACAGATACAGCATCCCCTCGACCCCGTTGACCTCCTGCTCGATCGGCGCGGCCACGGTCTCGGCCACGGTCTCGGCCGAGGCGCCGGGATAGGCGGTGTTGATGGTGATCGTCGGGGGGGCGATCTCCGGATACTGCGACAGGGGCAGCAGCGGATAGGCGAACACCCCCATCAGGGTGATGAACACCGCGACCACGGCCGCGAAGATCGGCCGTTCGATGAAGAAGCGTGAAATGTTCATGATCTAGCCGCCGACGGCCAGGCTGTTGGAGAAGCTGGCGCTGGACGCCGGGGCCGGGGTGGCCACGGGCGCCGAGGCCGGGGTCGCGACCGGCCGGATCTGGCCGACCTTGGCCTGGACCTTCATGCCCGGCTGCTGGATGCGCTGGCCGCCGGAGATGATGACCCGGTCGTCCGGCTGGAGGCCGGAGCGGATCACGCGCAGCCCCTCGACCAGGGGTCCGGTCTGGACCGCGCGGGTGGAGACGGTTCCGTCGGCGGCGACCACCTGGACCACGCGGCGCGCCTGATCGGTGGCGATGGCGGCGTCGGGCACCAGCAGGGCCTGATAGCCGGCCGCGCCCGCCAGTCGCGCCTGGCCGAACATACCCGGCTTCAGGAAGCCGTCGGCGTTGGCGATCAGGGCGCGGAAGCGGATCACGCCCGAGGCGGGGTCCACGGCGTTGTCGGTGAAGGTCAGGCGGCCGGTGCGGCTGTAGTCCGACTCGTCCTGCAGCCGCACCTCGATCGGGGCGTCGCCCTGGCGGCTCTGGCGCTGGTATTTCAGCAGCAGGGCCTCGGAGCCTTCGAAGACGAAATAGATGGGCGCGCTGGACACGATGGTCGTCAGCACGTCGGCGGCCGACGATCCGCCGCCGACCAGATTGCCCGGATCGACGCGCCGGTCCGAGATCCGGCCCGCGATCGGGGCGGTGACGCGGGTGAACTCAAGATCCAGCTGGCGAGCGCGGATGGCGGCGTTGGCGGCGGCCACGGCGGCCTCGGCCTGGCCCACGGCGGCGCGATTGGCGTCGACCTCGGCCCGGGACACGGCCTGGGAGGCCAGCAGCCCTTCGGAGCGGGTCAGGTTGGCCTGGGCCAGAGACAGCTGGGCCTGGGCCTGGGCGAGGGAGGCGCGGGCCGAGGCCAGGGCCGCCTGGGCCGGGCGCGGGTCCAGGGTGAACAGCAGCTGGCCGCGCCGCACATAGTCGCCGTCGCGGAAATGGACGCCCGAGACATAGCCGCCCACGCGGGCGCGCACCTCGACCGTCTGGGTCGCCTCGAACCGGCCCGAGAACTCGTCCCAGTCCTGGACCTGGCGCGCCAGGGGCTGGGCCACGGTGACCGCCGGGGCGGGCGGGGCCTGGGCCTCGCTGCGCTGGGTGCAGCTCTGCATCGCGACCGCCACGAGGACGGACGCAACCGCGATTTTGACGGTGCGCATGGAGGATCGGTCCCTGAATTTCGGAAGATGCGCGGCAAGGGGGAGGCCGCAGTCAACGCCCGGTGACTTAATGGTGAGCGTCGCGGCGCTTGTCAACGCCTGATGACAAAGCCATATGTGCGGTGGGGATATTTCTGGAGACCCGAACATCTTGCTCTGCAACGTTCCGCGTCCACGCAACGCCGAGGCGACGCGCGCCGCCATATTGGCCGCGGCGCAAGAGCGCTTTTCGAACCAGAGCTATGACGAAGTCGGCATGCGCGACATCGCCGGCGACGTCGGCGTGGATGCGGCCCTGGTGTCCCGCTATTTCGGCTCGAAGGAAGAACTGTTCGAGATCGTCCTGGACAGTTGCGACAAGGGGCTGGACCTGATGGACGGCGACCGGGCCGATTTCGGCCGTCGCGTCGCCCAGGCGGTGATCCTGCAGCCGACCCACGCCGGCAAGCTGCGCGGGCTGATGATCCTGCTGCGGTCGATCGCCTCGGCCAGGGCGATGGAGATCATTCAGAGAAACGCCGACACCCGCTTCCACCGCCCCTTCGCCGACTGGGTCGGCGGGCCCGACGGCGCGGTGCGCGCCCGGCTGGCGGCGGGCTTCATCATGGGCATGGCCGTCAGCCGCGAAGTCACCGGCGGCTATGGGCTGAACGCAGACCAGTGCCGCCGCATGGTCGACCGGATGGCCGAGGTGCTGCAGGCCCTGATCGACGGCTAGATCACGGCGCCCGCCCGGCGGCGACCTGGACCACGTCGATGCGGCCGGTGCGGAAACCGGCCTCGCAATAGCCGAGATAATAGCGCCACAGCCGCTGGAAGCGGGGGGTCGGCGGGTCGTCCGCGCGGGCGGCCCAGGCGTCGAACCGCTCGCGCCATTCGGCCAGGGTGCGGGCGTAGTCCGGCCCCATGCGGCGCTCGACCCGGGCGGCCAGCCCGGCCTCGGCCATGAGCTGGTCCAACACCGACCGGGACGGCAGCATCCCGCCGGGAAAGACATGCATCTGGATGAAGTCGGGGCGGCGGCGATAGCTGTCGAACAGGTCGTCGCGGATGGTGATGATCTGCAGGGCCGCCCGCCCCCCCGGCGCCAGCAGGTCGCGCACCCGGCCGAAGAAGACGGGCCAGTAGGCCTCGCCCACCGCCTCGAACATCTCGATGGAGACGACGGCGTCGAACCGGCCCGCGACATCGCGATAGTCGATCAGCCGGATCTGGACCCTGTCGGCCAGGCCCGCGGCGGCCATCCGCGCCTCGGCATAGGCCTTCTGGGAGGGCGACAGGGTGATGGCGGTGACCCGCGCCCCCCGCTCGCGGGCCGCGTATTCGGCGAAGCCGCCCCAGCCGCAGCCGATCTCCAGCACATGACTGTCCGGACCGATCCCGGCGGCGTCGGCCAGGGCGGCGTATTTGGCGCTCTGGGCCTGTTCCAGGTCGAGGTTCGGCCGGTCGAACAGGGCCGAGGAATAGGTCATGCCGGGGTCCAGCCAGCCGGCGTAGAAGGCGTTGCCCAGGTCATAGTGGGCCACGATGTTGCGCCGCGCGCCCCGGCGGCTGTTGCGCGACAGGGCGTGGCCGACGGCGTCCAGCCCGCGCAGCAGGCGCGATCCCGTCACGATCCGCGCCAGCCCCTCGTAGTTGTCGGCGAAGGCGACCAGCAGGCCGGTCAAGTCGGGCGTGTCCCAGTCGCCGGCCAGATAGCCTTCGGCGAAACCGATGTCGCCGCGCCCGACCATCCGCGCCAGGGCGCGCCAGCGCCGCACCCGCCAGACCGCATGGGGGCGAGCCTCCCGGCCCAGCCGCCAGCGGCCGCCGCCGGGCAGGACCACGTCCAGCCGCCCCCGACCCCACAACCGCCCCAGCCGGACCAGCAGGGGCCGCGCCCAGAAGGGGGCGCGCGGCGGGCCTTCGGGGGCCGCATCGTCTTCGAAGGCCTGATCGGTCATGGCGCCGCTCCTTCGTCCCGGTTTTTAACATGGCCTCCCGTGCGAGGCTGGCAAGGGACCGGCTATAGGTTTCGGGGGCGCCGCCGGGGCGCCGATTCGCCGAAGGGCCGCCGGATGACGCGACATCCCCTGATCGCCGGGGTCGAACTGGGCGGCACCAAGGTGGCCTGCCTGCTGGCGCGCGGGCCGGACGACATACTGGCCCAGACGCGGATCGACACCGGAAACCCGGACACGACCCTGGCCGCCGTCTCGGACCAGCTGACGGCCTGGAAGGCGGCGCACGGCCTGGACGCGATCGGGGTGGCCAGCTTCGGGCCGATCGACATCGACCCCGGCTCGGCGACCTATGGTTCGGCCATCGGCACGCCGAAGCCCGGCTGGGACGGGATCGACCTGCTGGCGCCGCTGAAGGGCCTGGGCCTGCCCATCGGGTTCGACACCGACGTCAACGGCGCCGCCCTGGCCGAGGGCCGATGGGGCGCCGCCCGGGGCCTGTCGGACTTCGCCTATGTCACCGTGGGCACGGGCATCGGGGTGGGGGCGGTCGTCGCCGGACGCACCGTGCGCGGACTGGGCCATATGGAGGCCGGCCACCTGCGTTCGCCCCGGTTGAGGGGGCATGAGGGGTTCGCAGGGGTCTGCCCCTATCATGGCGACTGCGCCGAGGGGCTGGCGGCCGGTCCGGCCATCGCGGCGCGGGCGGGACGCCCGGCCGAGACCCTGGCGCCCGACCATCCGGCCTGGGACGAGCCGGTCCATGTGCTGGCGGCCCTTTGCCACAACCTGATCTACACCCTGGCGCCCCAGCGCATCCTGATCGGCGGCGGCGTCGGCATGGGCCAGCCGCACCTGTTGCCGCGCATCCGCCGCGCCCTGAGCGAAAGCCTGGGCGGCTATGCCCAGGCGCGGCTGATCGACGGCCAGATGGGCCAGCGGATCCTTCATCCCGGCCTGGGCGACCGGGCCGGGCCCCTGGGCGCCGTCGCCGTGGGTCTGGGCGCCCTGGCCGCGGTCAGCCGCAGCGGCTGAAGAAGGTCTCGATCCGGTCGCCGGAGCCGGGGTGGGCCGCATAGACGTGCCGGTCCTGGCCTTCCCACTGGGCGATCCAGCGGGTCTGACGGAAGCGCTGGAACACCGGTTCGGTCGTCCGCGCCATGGCGGTCAGCCAGTAGCCGTCGCCGACGCCATAGGGTTCGGCCTCGGCCTGGAAACGCTCGGTCTCGCCGCCGGATTCCAGATGGATTTCGGCCGGTCGGGCCTGGGCCGCATGGGCGGCCACCTCCAGCCGCGCCTCGCGGCCGCCCTCGCAGACCAGGCTCAGCCGCACGTCGTCGCTTTCGGCCTGGCCATAGACCAGCTGCACCGAGCCGTCGTGGTCGTTCAGGAACCAGTCGTAGCCGGCCACCGGCGCCGGAGCCGAGCCGCCTTCGCCCGCCGCTCCTTCGACGGACGGGGTGGTGGCGCAGGCCGAGACCAGGGCGGCCAGGGCGCCCAGGGCGCCCAGGGCCAGGATCGGCCGAACGGTGCGGATCGTCATCGGTCGCCCTCCCCTAGCCGCCGCAAAGTTCGGCGAAACGGCGCAGCTTGGCCATATGGGCGGCCGGAACCTCGACCGACCGTTCCTGCCCCGCCACCGCCAGGGTCAGCCGGCCGCTGTCGACGAAGGCGGCGAAGACGGGATGGTCCACGCGCAGGGCGGCCTTCAGCCGGCCTGTGCGGCCCACCTCGGCCTGTGTCGCCGCCGAGGCCGCGCCAGACCGCAGGGTCGCCGCCCCGCCCTCGCCCGTCTGGCCGTACAGGGCCAGTTGGGCCACCCCGTCGCCCGGCTGGCATTCCAGGGTGGCGCGCAGACGGGCCGTGTCGGGGACGTCATTGGCCAGGACCACGGGGCCGTCGCCCTCATACAGGCTCCAGGTCCAGGCCGGAGCCGCCGCCTGAAGCGCCAAGGCCGAAACGGCCGCCAGCAGATGGATCATGGTCGCAGCGCCCCGCTTGCCTTCCGGCGGATTTTGCTCAGGCGCGGCGCGCTCCGCAATAGGCCAGGAATTCGGCCGCCAGACGACGCTCGTCCTTGGTGGCCGGCAGCACGCCCCGGCCCGCGTCGCCGCCGACCGGCAGCACGCCGTCGCGGGCCAGGCCGGTCAGGGCCGGATCGTTCAGGCCGATGCGGGTTTCCGCCTCCAGTCCGCCGGTCATCGGGTCGATGGCGGCCGGATAGGTCATGAAGGCCTGGATCAGGCGCGCGCCCAGGGGCTGGACCTCGCCATAGACGACGGCCTGGGTGGCGCCGGGCTCGCACGTCATCATGATGGCCAGCTGGTCGGAATTGGCCACGCCATAGGCCAGCTTGGCCATCGTCCCTTCATGGCTGAGATGCCAGCCCATGGCCGGCGACGCCTCGGCCGCGGCCTCGGTGGCGGGATCGGCGCCGTAGGACTGGACCGCGAAGGCGGCCAGGCCCAGGGCGGCGGCGGCGGGGATCAGGGTCTTCAGCATGATGGGCGCTCGCATTCGAGTGCTGAACGCGGGCGTCCGTTAACGGTTCACGGCAAAGCTGGGGCCCTTTCGCGCTCAAGCCGCGAGCGACCGCGTCGCGAGCATAGCGCCCCTTAGAACGGGCTGAACCGTTCGACCAGGCTCTGGGCCGCCGGGGTGGCCTGGACCCGACTGATGTCGCCGCGCCCGCCATAGCTGATGCGCGCCTCGGCGATCTGGGTGTGGCTGATGGTGTTGCCGGCCGAGATGTCCTCGGGCCGGACGATGCCGGCGACGGTCAGTTCGCGCACTTCGCGGTTGGTGCGCACTTCCTGCCGACCCTGGATCACCAGATTGCCGTTGGACAGCACCTCGGTAACCACCGCGGCTATGGTCAGGTTCACCTTCTCGGCCCGGTTGACCGAGCCCGAGCCGGTGGCGTTGGACTGGCCTTCCAGACCGATCATGTTCTGGGGGTCGAAGCCGCCCGGGAAGGCCCGGCCCAGACTGTTCTCCAGGCCGAAGAAATTGCTGACCCCGCCCGAGATGTCGTTGGAGCGGCTGCGGTTGGTCGAATTCTGGGTCTGGGCCCGGTCGTCGATATTGATGTTGACCGTCAGGATATCGCCGATATGGCGCGCCCGCTGGTCCCCGAAGAAGGTCCGGGCGCCCGAGCGCCACAGGCTGTTGGCGCTGGCCGGGGTCGCCTCCACCCGCGCCTGGGGCGACGGCAGATAGGCCTGCTGCACCGGCACCAGGGCGGCGGGATAGCCGATGGGCGCCAGTTCGGGCCCGCGCACCGTCTCGGCCACGGTCGAGCAGGCCCCAAGGATCAGGGCGGCGGCGGACACGATCAGAAACTTACGCATGACGGAGATTCCTAGCGGGCGGCGAACTGTTGCAGGGCGGCGTTGCGGGCGGCCTGGGCGGCGGGGCCGGCCATGGCCTGGCCCGGGCCGATGGCGACGGCGTCGATCAGCCGGCCCGAGGTGGTGTTCAGAACCGCCACCGGCTCGCCCACGGCGGCGTTCCTCTGGGCTCGGCCCATGACGGTCAGGGTCACCCCGCCGACCTGATAGGCGACGGTGACGATGTCGTTGCGGGCGATCACCCGCTCGGCGTTCGCGGCCGGCCGCGCCACGGCGGCCGCTGCGGGCGCGGCGGCGGCGGGCGCCCCCGCCTGCGGCTGGGCGGCGCCCGGCGACAGGGCCGCGTTGCGGACCACGACCCGGCGCAGTCCCTGGGGGTTGGACCATTCCAGGCCCGACTGGCGCGCCAACAGCTGCAGCTGGCCGGCCTCCAGCACCACCGAGGGTCCGGAGCGGACGGCCACCTGGACATCGGCGGCGGCCCCCGCCCCGTCGAACAGGTCGCCCAGGGTCACCCGCCCGTCGGAATCGACCGGCTGGGCCTTCAGGACGACCGGCCCGCACAGGGCCGGGGTGGCGGCCATAAGGGCGGCGACGGCGGCGACCAGGGCGGCGGTCCAGCGGCCGCGGCGGCCCAGCAGCGGCGGACGCGGCGGCGGGTTCAGGGGGAAGAGGATGCTCATCAGTTCTTCACCTGGGCGGCGACCGACAGCATGTCGTCGGCGGTGGTGATGACCTTGGAGTTCATCTCATAGGCGCGCTGGGCCACGATCAGGGCGCTGATCTCGCTGACCGCGTCCACGTTGGACGCCTCGGTATAGCCTTGCAGCACCTGGCCGAAGCCGACCTCGCCCGGCGCCCCGGCCGTGGCCGGACCGGACGCCGTGGTCTCCAGCATCAGGTTGTCGCCGATGGCCTCCAGCCCCGCCTCGTTGAAGAAGGTGGCCAGCTCCAGTTGGCCGACGATCGACGGCTCGGTCTGGCCCTGGGTGATGACCTGGACCTGGCCCGACTTGGAGATGGAGACGTCGACCGCGTCCTGGGGGATGCTGATGGCCGGCTGGACCTGATAGCCGTCGTCGGTGACCAGCTGGCCCTCGCCGTTGACGGCGAAATTCCCGGCCCGGGTGTAGGCCGTCTCGCCCGAAGGCAGGATGACCTGGAAATAGCCGCGCCCGTCGATGGCCAGGTCGTAGCGGTTGCCGGTCTGGGTCGGGGTGCCCTGTTCGGTGATGCGATAGACGCTGCCGGCCTTGACCCCCGCGCCGATCTGGATGCCCGTCGGCACCACCGTGCCCTGGGTCGAGGACTGGGCCCCCATCCGTTCGACGTTCTGATACAGCAGGTCCTGGAACTCGGCCCGCTGGCGCTTGAAGCCGACCGTGTTCATGTTGGCGATGTTGTTGGAGATGACCTCCACGTTCAGCTGCTGGGCCAGCATGCCCGAGGCGGCGGTTCTCAGAGCGCGCATGTCTGTTCCTCCTTGTCGCTAACGCTCGGCGCGCGGCGCCTCGCTGCTTGAGCGACGGTCATCATGAAGCCCGGCCCAGGCGCTCGACGGCGCGCCGGGACAGGTCGTTGGTGTTCTCGATCATCCGGGTGATCCGCTCGTAGGCGCGGCTGATCTCGATCAGATTGGTGATTTCCAGGATCGAATTGACGTTCGAGGCCTCCAGCATCCCCTGGCGGACGCGGGCGTCGGCGGCGTCCACGGCCGCGGCGTTGGAGGCGTTGCGGTAGAGGCCGTCCCCGTCCTTCGACAGGGCCGACAGGGCGTCGAACCGGACCAGCTTCAGCCGCCCGACCGCCTGGCCCTGCTGGCTGACCGTGCCGTCCGCCGCCACGGCGGCCTCGCCGCGCGCGGGGTCGAGGACGATCTCGCCGCCCTCGCCCTGGACCGCATGGCCGGCCTCGGTGACCAGCCGGCCCTCCGGGTCCACAGTGAAGGCGCCGTCGCGGGTGTAGGCCAGGCCCTGGCCCGTCTGCAGTTCGAAGAAGACGCCCTCGCCCTCGATGGCGAAGTCCAGGGGCCGCCCGGTCTGGCTGAGGGCGCCCTGGCCGTAGTCGCGGCCCACCCCGTTATCCAGAACGAAGCTGACGCCCGGCCGCACCGCGTCGTTGCGGGCGCGCTGGCCGACCTCGGTCCCCAGCAGGAGCTGCTCGGCCTTGAAGCCCGTGGTGTCCGCATTGGCGATGTTGTTCGCCGCGATGTCGAGTTCGCGGCGAAGCGTCATCTGGCGGGACAGTCCGATGTAGGCGGCGTTTTCCACGAAAGGGCTCCTTCGCCCCTCGCTCTCGCAACCCCCGTGCCAACAGGGTTAATGCAGGCGTGGCGGGGATTTGAGCCTGATGCAGCCCCCCGGCGCCCGGCAGGATTTGCCGTTCCTAAACGTCCCGTTAACCAAAACCGCCCCATCTGAGGGTGGGATCATCCGGGGCGTCGCGCGCGCATGCTGAAACTGGGCAAGAAGAAGGACAAGGCCGCCGCCTCGGACGCCGAGGTTCCGGCCGTCGTCGAGGGCGAGCCCGGCGTCGAGGGCGAGGGCGAGGCCGCGCCCAAGAAGAAGAAACTGCCCCTGCTGTTCATCATCGTCCCGGCGGCCCTGGTGGTGCTGGGCGGCGGCGGCGGCGCGGCCTTCTTCCTGATGAAGCCCAAGCCGGCCCAGGCCCACGGCGCCGAGGCGGCCGGCGAGGATCACGGCGAAAAGGCCGGCGGCCACGGCAAGTCCGAGAAGAAGAAGGGCGGCGGCGGTCACGGCGGCGGCAAGGAGGGCGCGGCCGATCCGTCCAAGGGCGTGATCTCCGAAGGGCCGGACGGCGTCACCTTCTACACCCTGCCCGACCTGGTGGTGAACGTTCAGGCCGCCGACGGCCGGCCCACCTTCCTGAAGCTGAAGCTGACCCTGGAGATGAAGGACGCCGCCCTGGCCGAGCACCTTCAGGCCGAGTCGCCGCGGATGCAGGACATGTTCCAGGGCTTCCTGCGCGAACTGCGCCCCGAGGAGATGCAGGGCTCGGCCGCCACCTATCAGCTGAAGGCCGAACTGCTGCGCCGGGTCAATCTGATCGCCGCGCCGGGCAAGGTGGACGCCGTGCTGATCGAAGAAATGCTGGTGCAGTAGGCGATGAACGACGCGGTCCAGGATCCGCCCGTCGCCGACGAGGCCGAACACCGCCCCCTCCCCGGTTCGGAGCGGGTGCTGAACCAGGACGAGATCGACAGCCTTCTGGGCTTCGAACTCGGCGAGGGGGACGACGGCGAACGCACCGGCATACGCGCCATCATCAACTCGGCCCTGGTGTCCTACGAACGCCTGCCGATGCTGGAGATCGTCTTCGACCGCCTGGTGCGGCTGATGACCACCAGCCTTCGCAACTTCACCTCGGACAATGTCGAGGTGAGCCTGGACAACATCAGCTCCATCCGCTTCGGCGACTATCTGAACTCCATCCCCCTGCCCGCCATCCTGGCCGTCTTCCGCGCCGAGGAGCTGGACAACTACGGGATGCTGACGGTCGATTCGAACCTGATCTATTCGATCGTCGACGTGCTTCTGGGCGGACGCCGGGGCACCGCGGCCCTGCGGATCGAGGGCCGGCCCTACACCACCATCGAACGGGTGCTGGTGCAGCGGATGGTCGAGGTCGTGCTGAACGACGCCTCATCGGCCTTCGAGCCGCTGACGCCGGTGCATTTCAACCTGGACCGGCTGGAGACCAACCCCCGGTTCGCGGCCATCGCCCGGCCGGCCAACGCCGCCATCCTGGTCAAGCTGCGGATCGACATGGAGGACCGGGGCGGGCGCATCGAACTGCTGCTGCCCTACGCCACCCTGGAGCCGATCCGGAAGATGCTGCTGCAGCAGTTCATGGGCGAGAAATTCGGCCGCGACAACATCTGGGAAGGCCACCTGGCCACCGAGCTCTGGACCACCGACACCGAGGTCCGCGCCGTGCTGGACGAACAGCAGGCGCCCCTGTCCAAGGTGCTGGACCTGAAGGTCGGCGACACCCTGATGCTGAACGCGACGCCGGATTCCCACATCTCGATCCGCGCCGGCTCCATCCCCCTGACGACCGGCAAGATGGGTCGCAAGGGCCAGCATATCGCCGTGCGCGTCGAAGGGCCGATCAACCCCGAGGCGGCCGGATCCCTGATGAGGAAAAGCCGATGATCGGCGTGGTCATGGACGCCCTGTTGATGCTGCTGCTGGCGGCCGCCCTGGGCTATGGCGTGCGGCTGGAACGGCGGCTGAAGACCCTGCGCGAGGGTCAGATGGCCTTCGCCGGCGCCGTCAACGAGCTGAACCTGGCCGCGTCCCGCGCCGAGGCGGCCCTGGCCTCCCTGCGCGCCTCGGGGCAGGAGACCGACCTTCTGCACGACAGGATCGTCAAGGCCCGCGCCCTGAAGACCGAGCTGGAAACCCTGATCGCCCGGGCGCCGACGCAAACGCCTCTCCCTCCCCGCACCCGGGAGGGTGTCGGCGAAGCCGACGGGTGGGGGCGGCCGGGCGCTTCACGCACCGACGGCGCCCCGACCGCCGAACCCACCCCACCCGGTCGCTCCGCGACCACCCTCCCCCTCGGGGGGAGGGAGAGTCTCAGGCCCGTCTCCGGCGGCCTGCTGAGCCCGGAACAGGTCGAACGCTTCACCCCGGTGCTCCAGGCCCTGGCCGCTAACCAGGCCGCTAAGCAAAGCCTCAACCGCGCGCGCCGCAGTCTGGATGAAGACCTGTTCGCCGCCTGATTTCCGAAGAGTAGTCCCATGGCCCGCCTGCCCCGCATCCTGCCGCTCGTCGCCATCGCCATCGGAGGCGTCGTGGCCGTGCGCGCCATCGGGGTGGCCCCGGGTCTGTTCGAGGGCGCCAAGGCCTGGGCCGAAGAGGCCGTCCCGGCGGCCGAGGGCGCGGCCCCGGCCCGCGCCGCCCCCGCCGTCTGCGCCTTGTCGCCGGAACAGCTGGCCCAGCAGGCCGGACTGTCGCCCGCGGAACTGCGCGTCATCCAGTCGCTGAAGGACCGCCGGGCCGAACTGGACATCCGCGACAACGACTTCGCCACCATGCTGCCCCTGATGGCCGCGGCGGAACAGAAGCTGGACGCCCGGACCCAGGCCCTGACCGCCCTCAAGGCCGAACTGCAGACCCTGCTGGGCCAGGTGGACGAGCGCGAACAGGCCGAGATCGACCGCATGGTCGCCGTCTATTCCGCCATGCGCCCCAAAGAGGCGGCGCGGGTCTTCGCCTCGCTGGACGACCGGGTGCGCCTGCCTGTCGCCGCCGCCATGCGGCCCCGCGCCCTGGCCGCCATCATGGCCCAGATGGACCCGGCCGCCGCCCGCCAACTGACCGAGAAACTGGCTCGCCGCTTCGAGAGCCAGCAAGCCGCCGCCCAGGCCGCCATCGCCGCCAGCGCGACCGAGACCGCCGCCGTCCCGGCGCCTGCCCCCGCGCCGGCCCCGGCGGCCGCCGCG